>NZ_JBIWIM010000001.1:0-1051374 GCF_044764595.1 Streptomyces sp. NPDC093984
ATTGGGGGCGGGCTTGGTGGGGGGTGGGTGCGCGTGGTCTGGGGTGGACACGGGTGGAGGCTGGGCGAGGCGGGTGGGGGGTGGGGGAGTGCGGTGCGGGCGCCGCGGGGTGGGTCGCGTGGGGGGGGGGGGGGGTGGGGGTCTGGGGGGGGGGGGTGGTGTTTTCCCGCCCGTCCGCGCCCGCCCTACTGGTGTCCCGCGGCGGCGCCGGCGTGGCACCAGGATGTGACGCTCAGGGCCCTGTCCGGCTCTCCAGCCGCAGCTCGACGTCGACCTCCTGGTCCCCGGCGACGACGCCGAGCTGGTGGACGGCGTACAGCTCGTCCAGGGCGCGGCGCAGTCGCTCCACCGCCCTGGGCTCGCCCTGCAGCTCGGCCTTGACCGGGCCGGACAGCGGCGGTGGCGGCGACGGGCGCTCGGCCGTCCCGCGCGTGGCCGACGTGTCGAACGTCCCGGTCCACATCGTGGGCCGGGAGGTGTGCGCCTCGTGGGGCGCCTCATCGGCGGCGCGGTCCGAGCCGAAGTGCCGGCACAGTTCGGCGAACAGGTTCCCGGCGTCCGTCGCCGAGCAGTCGCTGACCACTACTTCGACCTGTGGTGTGTGCGTTTCGGACGCGTTCACGGCCGCTCCTCTCCTCGCGATGGCAGACCGATGGGCCGACCGGACGGCCGACGCGGGTACCCCGCCCCAAGGGGCCCATGCACGACGGTACGGCGCGTGCCCCCGGCCCGCCTGTCGGGGAGCAGTCCGCGATATGGGCGGTAAGCCCCCTGGTCAGGGCCGTCCGTGAGCTATGTTGAAGGCCTTGGGACACAACGGAGGAGGTCCGGTGCCATCGCCGCAGCAGGCACGCGCGCAGGCATCTGCGATCACTGCGGGCAAGACGGCCCCGGAAGCGGGTGCCAGCCCGACGTCCCAGCTCAGAGAGTTGTTCGACGGTCCCCGGCTGTCCCCGGGGCACCGCCGGATCGCCCAGTACCTGATCGAGCACATCACCGAGGCCGCGTTCCTGTCGATCACGGATCTGGCCGAGCGGGTGGGTGTGAGCCAGCCTTCGGTGACCCGTTTCGCCGCGGCCGTCGGCTTCAGCGGCTACCCCGCGCTGCGGGAGAAGTTGCAGTCCATCGCCCTGGGCACCCTGGGCACCCCGGGCACTCCGGCGGAACAGCGGGCCAACGAGTTGCAGGCGGCCGTGGACGCCGAGATCGAGAACCTGGAGAACCTGCGCCGGGACTTCGGCGACCCGGACCAGGTGATCCGGGTCGGGCGGGCGCTGTCGGAGTCGACTCCCCTGACCGTGATGGGCCTGAGGATCTCCGCCTCCCTCGCCGAGTACTTCGCCTACGGGGCCCGGCGCATCCACCCCGACGTACGGCTGGTGACGCGCGGCGGGACCGTCGCCTACGACGCGATGTTGCAGTCGCGGGAGGCCGGCGGCACCTGGGTCCTGGCCTTCGGGATGCCCCGGCACGCCCAGGAGAGCCTGACGGCGGTGCGGGTTGCGCGCACCGCGGGACTCAAGGTGGCCCTGATCACGGATCTGGGGCTGGGGCCGCTCGCGGACGAGGCCGACGTCGTGTTCGCCACCGGCACGGGCTCCCGCCTGGTGTTCGACTCCTATGCCGCCCCCGGTCTGATGGCCGCGGCGCTGCTGCAGGCGATGACCGACGCCGACCCGGAGCGGACGCAGGCCCGTCTGGAGGAGTACGAGCAGATCGCCGACCAGCACCAGTTCTTCCTCAAGGACTGACCGGCCCGGGCGCCGGAGCAAGGGCGCGGACCAACGATCCCGTCAAAGGGGATCTCTTGGCCCAAACAGAACATGAATTTTTTCATGTCCTTGCGTATCCGCCGGTATATATAAATACTTCTCGCGGATCGCGGACCGGGACAGCCGGGACGCGCCGTACGGACAGCCGGAGTCGTCCGCTCCTACCCACGGGCTCCGGGTGTCCGGCCGGGCCCCCGCTGCGCGGGCATCCCTGGTGGCGGCTCCGGTCCTCCCCTAGACCGGAGCCGCCCCCAAGCCGCCGCAGCACCCTGAGCCGACGTGACCCGGAAGCGAACATCATGGCCTTGACGACGTACTCGCCGATCAGCTCGGACTGGCCGTGCCAGGTCAAAACCCCCGGCAGCTACGACTGGGAGCGGTCGGCGATCAAGTGGCTGCGGGAACTCGTGCCCGCGCGCTACGCCAGCTATCCGGCCCTGATCCGCCACCCGGTCCTGCTCGCCCGGCACGCCCAGATCCAGGTGCAGAACGAGGTGCGGGTGGCCCGCACCGCGCTGCAGACGGCCCGCGCGGAGCTGCCGGCGCTGGGTCTGCCGGAGTCGGTCATCGAGCACACGATCAGGATGTACGCCGCCGAGGTCATGCAGCTGCAGCACATCGCGCGCAGCGTACGTGCCGTCAGCCAGGCCCTGATGGAGAGCAGCCCGGCACGCCACGGGCACTGACGCACCGTCACGACCGCCTTCCTCCGCCGCCGTCCGGGGCGTCCGGCCCGGCACGCGCACAGTCCGCCGCGAAGCGGGCATCCGTAGGAGAGGACGACTCCTACGGATGCCCGGAGCTGCGCATGGACTCCACGACCTGGGCCGCGCTCGCCGTCGCCGCCGTACTGGCGGCGGCCCTGCTCGGCGTGGCCCTCGCCCTGTTGCGACGGCTGGTCCGCACGCGCCGCGACCTGCGCCGTGCCGGGCTGCCCACCGGCCCGCGCTGGCTGTTCTGGGGCGCGGTCCTGTACCTGGTGCTCCCCGCCGACCTGCTGCCGGATCCCGTGTACCTGGACGACATCGGCGTCCTGCTGCTGGCGCTGAGGTCGATGCGGGCCGCTGTACCGGCACGCGAACCCTGGCGCGACGGCGGCACGTTGCCCGACTGACGGGCGACGGGGTGGCCGCCCGCGCCGTGGCGGCGATACGGACAAGCGGGCGGCGAGATGGGCGAATTGACCCCCGCAGGCGATCCGCCCTCGCGTCTCCTCGCAACGTGGCGCCTCATGTCCTGCTGCTCACAGGTCCAGGACCAGGTCCACCGGAGGCTGAGAGCAGCAGATGAGCGCATTGCCCTCGGCGGGGGCGTCGATCGGTTCAGGCGCGTAGTCGACGCGCCCGGACAGCACAGCGGTCTCGCAGGTATGGCAGACCCCGGTGCGGCAGGACCACCGGGTGGGCACATCGCACGCCTCCGCCAACTCGAGGAGGGTGCCGTACCCAGGGTCCCAGGGCACCGTGATGCCGCTGCGCGCGAACGAGACCGTCGGCCCTGTGCCCGTGCCGGGCGGGTGAGCGGGCAGGTGAGGGGCGCGAGCGGCCCCCGCGACCACACCCGGCCGGACGGCGGACAGAGCGCCGAAGACCTCGGTGTGGATGCGGGCCGGCGCGATGCCCAGCCCTCCCAGCGCCTGGGACAGATCGTCCATGAAGGCGGCCGGTCCGCAGAGGTAGGCGTCGGCGTCAGCGGGGAGGCCGAGTCCGCCTATCCGCTCCGCCGAAAGCCGGCCTGCTGCCGTGTAGTCCACACCGAGTCGGTCATCGGCGCGCGGGCGGCTGTACGAGACGTGGAGGTGAGCGTTGGGCAAGCGTTCCAGCAGCGCGCGAACTTCCCGCGCGAAAGGGTGGCCGGCACCGTCCCGCGCTCCGTGCAGCCACCACACCGGGCGCCGGGAGAAGGCTTCGGCAAGGGCGTGCAGCATGGCGAGGACGGGAGTGGCTCCCACGCCGGCGGAGATCAGCAGGACCGGGTTGTCGCCTTCCGCAAGAACGAAGGTGCCTCGTGGCGCGCCGACGTCGAGGACATCGCCTGCCTTGACGTGGTGGCGCAGGTGCCCGCTGGCGGCCCCGTGCGGTTCCTGCTTGACGCTGATCCGGTACGCGGGCGCGCCCGGCCGGCCGGAGAGCGAGTAGGTGCGGATGAGGGGCGGGCCCTCGGGCGTGGGCTGCAGCCGCAGCGTGATGAACTGCCCGGGCTGTGCCGGCGGCAGGGGATCGCCCTCCGGCGAGGCGAGGACCAGGGAGAAGATGCTGCTGCTCTCCGGCTCGATGCGGGCCACCTTCAAGGGACGGAACCCCGGCCAGGCGGGTGGCGGACTCGTCGCGGCACCGGTGAGGCCGCGATTGCCCGTGGCCGGGCTGTCCGCGCTCTCGAGCAGGTCGTGCAGTGAGGTCTTCCATCCCGGGCTCAGCGCGGGGATGCGCAGTCCGCGCTCGAGCTGCGCGCGCGAGTGGCCCGGCAGGTACAGGAGTGCGTCCATCTCCGCGACGGTCATCTTCTCGGGTCCATCGGCGACCTTCACGATCTCGTCGCCGGCCTCGACCTGCCCCTCGGTGAGGACGCGCATGTAGAAGCCCGGACGGTGATGCGACACGAGCAGGGCCGCCATGCGCGGCTCCGCCATGCGCAGCCCCACGCGGTAGCACGTCACCCGGGGCTGCGTGACCTCGAAGACCGCGCCGCCGATGCGGTACCGGTCGCCGATGCAGACTTCCTGGTCCGACATTCCTTCGACGGTGAAGTTCTCACCGAACTGCCCGTAGGTGAAGTCGTCCCTCTTCAGCTGATCCTGCCAGTACCGGTAGGAGTCGAGTTGATAGACCAGTACGGCACGCTGTTCGCCACCGTGCCCGTTCAGGTCGCCCTGTCCGTCACCGTCCACGTTGAGGCGCCGGACCATTCTGGGTCCGGTGACGGATTCCTTCCACACACCGGTGTGAACGGTGGAGCCCTGCCACGGGACGTCCTTGGGCATTCCGACGTTCACGGAGATCAAAGTGGCCACAGCGCATCTCCCTCGGCGGGTTCCGCTCCCTCCCACGCTAGGCCTGCACCAAAGCCGCGCAATTCGGATTGTGTGCTGCCAAGCGGCACGCCGGCCGGTGATTGCAGTCGGCGGGCGGCGCCTTCATGGCCCGCGCCCGCCGCGTCGAGGTCCCAGAAGGCGGGTTCCTGACGGCGGACCTACCCGAGCGCTCATCACCCTAATATGGGACAAATGCCCCACGGGTGATCGAGGCCAAGGTGTCGGCCAACGACGTAGCAGTGAGTTCGTACCCGTTCGGCGCCGCGACTGTCGGCGAAGCGCCCGAGCGCGAGGACGCGCTGGTTCGCGCGGTCGTCAGGGCCGTGGAGGCCAGCGGCGCACATGCCGCGAGTGTGTTCCTGCTGTCCGGCGACGGTCACTCGCTCGTGCTGACCGCGGTGTGCGGGACACCGCCCTCCCTGCTGGGCGGCTGGCGCCGGATTCCGGTGAACAGCCGTATCCCGGTGGCGGAGGCGTACCGCTCCGGGCGCATGGTCCACCTGGCCGACGCGGAGGCGACCATGCAGCGCTTCCCCCAGTTCGCGGTCGCCGTGCCCTACCCGTTCGGCTCCGCCTCGGTGCCCGTGAAAGCGGGCGGGCGGACCTTCGGGGCGATGGCCGTGGTGTGGGGGCCCAGGCGGGAGGGGACGGGACTGTCCAGGGCGCAGTGCCGGCACCTGCGCTCCACGGCCGACGCTCTGGGCGCCGAGCTCGCCGCGCTCGACGACCGCCGGGCACTCGGCGAGTGCGACGACAGAACCGCTCCGGTGGTGGTTCCGACGCCGTCCGCGCCGGTGATACGGGTGGGCCTGTTCGACTGGGACCTCGACACCGGAGCCCTCACCGCCGACGACGAGCTGTGCGCGATCTTCGGGATCCCACCGCGCTCGTTCGACGGCCGGGCGGCCACCCTGGCCGCCCGGATCGAGCCCGCCGATCTGCCCGGCTTCCGGTCCGCCGCCCGTGCCGCGGTACAGGAGGGCCATGTGCTCGCGCACTGCCTCCGCATCCGGGACCTCGGCCAGGGGCAGCGCACCGTCGAGCTGTGGGGCCGGGTGCCCGAAGGCCCGGAAGGCCCGGAAAGCCCGGAAGGCCCGCGAGCGGCGTCCCGTCTGGTCGGCGCGGTGCTCGACTCCGGCAGCGGCATGGCCGCCGTCGCGGCGATCGAGCGACTCGCGGACGGCTTCTTCGCGCTCTCCCCTGACGGACGTGTCACCTACGCCAACCACAGCCTGGAGGGCCTGCTGCACGTCAGCCAGGAGGAGCTGCTCGGCCGACGCCCCTGGGACGTCCTGCCCTGGCTGGCAGATCCCGTCTACGAGGACCGCTACCGGGCCGCCGCGATCTCCCAGCAACCGGTCTCATTCCTGGTTCGCCGCCCGTCCGAGGAGTGGCTGGTCTTCTCCCTCCACCCGGGTGAGCAGGGCATGACCGGGTGGGCGGCACCCGTGAGGCGGCCGCTGCCCGCCGACGCCGAAGCCGGGACGCCCGTGAGCGAGGACTGCTCTCCGGTCTCCCTGACGTCCGCGCCCGCGGCCCCGCGCCTGGGCGCGCTCTACCGCGTGCTCCAACTGGGCAGCGCCCTCACCGAGGCGGTCACCGCACGAGAGGTGTGCGACGCCGTCGCCGAACAGTTGCTGCCCGCCTTCGGCGGCCGACGGCTGGCCATCTCCGTGGTGGAGGAGCAGCGCCTGCACCTGCTCACCCACCGTGGCTACTCGGAGGGGATCCTGGCCTGCTACGAGGGCGCCCCGCTGCACGCCAGGCTGCCCGTGACCGACGTACTGGCCTCGGGCTCCCCGCTGTTCGTCTCACGGCAGGATCTCCTGGAGGCGTACCCCGGGATCCCGGCCAGTGACTCGGGCTCGTGGGTGTTCCTGCCGCTGATCGCCTCGGGTCGCCCCGTCGGCGTCTGCACCCTCGGCTTCGACGACGCCCGCCGGTTCCCCGACGAGGACCGCGCGGTCCTCACCGCGCTGGGCGGCCTGATCGCTCAGGCCCTCGGGCGTGCCCGGCTCTACGACGCCGAGTTCGCCGTGGCCCGCGGCCTGCAGGACGCGCTGCTGCCGCACCGGCTGCCCGAACTGCCGGGCCTGCACGTCACCGGGCGCTATCTTCCGGGCACCAGGGGCATGGACATCGGCGGCGACTGGTACGACGTCATCCCCAGGGGAAGCGAGGTCGCTCTGATCGTCGGGGACGTCGAGGGGCACAATGTCGCCGCGGCGGCCGCCATGGGCCAGTTGCGCAGCGCCGTGCGGGCCTTCGTCACGGCAGGCCATGAGCCGAGCGACGTCGTCGCCAGCACCAACAGCCTCCTGCTCGACCTGGACAGCACGCTTCTGGCCAGCTGCTGCTACGTCCGCTTCCACCCCCGCTCCGGTGTCCTACGCGTGGTCCGCGCGGGCCACTGCCCGCCGCTGCTGCGGCTGCCGGACGGAGAGGTCGAACTCCTGGACCTGCCTTGCGGCCCGCTGCTCGGGGTCGCGGAAACGGCCGACTATCCCGAGTCGGAGCTCCGAGTCGCACCCGCCTCGGTCCTGGTCCTGTACACGGACGGGCTGGTCGAGACACGGCACTCGGACATCGGCTCGGGCATCGACCGACTCCGGGCCTCGCTCGCCCGAATGGGCGGGCACCAGCTGGAGGAGCTGGCCGATGCCGTGCTGCGGGACGCTTGCCGGTCCTCCGACCGGGTGGACGACATCGCCCTCCTGCTCACCGAGTTCGCCCCCGCCCCCACCTGACTGCGGCTCCGGGGGCCGCGCGCCGGCCTCTGCTTCAGCTGGACTCGCGCACCACCAGCCGGCACGGCACGGTGTGCAGGCCCGGTGCCGGTTGCGCGTCGATGGCCTCCAGCAGGCGCAGGGCGGCGATCCTGCCGATCTCGGCGAGGTTCATGTCGATGGTGGTCAGGGGCGGACGGCTGGCCAAGGCCATGGTGTCCCAGTTGTCGTAGCCCACGACCGCGATGTCACCGGGCACGCTCACCCCGCGTTCGCGCAGCGTGTCGGTGATGCCCCGGGCGATCTGGTCGTTGCCGCAGAAGAACGCGTCCGTGTCCGGTGCCGTGCGCAGGACGGCGTCGGCGGCGCGGCGGCCCCACGCCTCGCTCCACTCGCCGAAGTGGACCCGCCCCGTCGCGAGTCGCAGCGAGGAGCGCTCCAGGTGCTCGATGGTGTGGCGGGCCCGGTCGCGGGCCGCCGCGTGGTGCTCCGGGCCGGTGACGTGCGCGATCCGGGTACGCCCGGTGGCCAGCAGATGATCGACGGCGAGGTGTGCCCCGCCCTGGTCGTCGGAGACCACCGAGGTGTCCGCCGGGTCGGTCGAGGGCGAGAGCGCGTAGACGATGGGGACCGACTCGATGCCGGCCAGCGGGGGGCGGGGGTCCGTGCGGCGGCCGGTGACGATGATGCCGTCGACCCGGCGGTCCATCAGGTTGCGCAGATGGTGCTGCTCCCGGATGGCGTCGCCACGCGTGTCGCACAGCAGCACGGAGATCTTTCCGGCCCCGAGGGCGTCCTCCGCGCCGAGCAGCACCGGGGTGCTGAACCGGCCGATGCCGTCCGTCGTCATCAGCCCGACCGTCCAGCTGCGGCCGGTGTGCAGGCTCTGGGCGTGCTGGTTGGGCCGGAACCCGAGTGCTTCCACCGCGTCCAGCACCCGCTGCCGGGTCTCGGGACGCATCCTGCCGCCGCCGTTCAGCGCCTTCGACGCCGTGCCGACGCTGACACCCGCCAGGGCGGCGACATCGGCGAGCTTGGCCCGGCCGGTGGAGGGGATGCCTGCAGCAGGGGACACGGGCAAACCTTTTCCTCGGGGGTAGCGGTGCGCCCCATCCTGGCAGCAGCGCGGTCCTGCGCGCCAGCCCGTGAGCAAGCGGAAAAAATTCGCGTCATTCCTCTTGACCGCCGCCTGCTTCCGTCCACTACTTTCACCGCAGAAAAACGGTTGCTCAAACATGCACCGCTTCGCTTGTTCGTCTTCTTGTCTCCCTGTCTCTCTGTCTCCCTGTCTCCTCGCAGCCGAAGCGACCGCGTCGGCTGCTCCGGTCCCGCGACGCACCCCGGAGAACCATGCCCCGCACACGCACAACCCCGCCCTCCCCGGGCCCGGTCCGCCCCGGTCCGGGGGCCCACACCGCGCTGCGGCCCGCCGTCGTCGGCATCCGCGAGGGCTTCTGGCACGCCCGGCGCGAGGTCAATGCCCGCACCTCCATCCCGCAGGGCCCCCACCTGCTGGAGTCGGCGGGAAACCTGCACAACCTGCGGGTGGTGGCGGGCACCGCCGAGGGCGAGTTCCAGGGCACGTACCCGTTCCAGGACTCCGACGTCTACAAGTGGCTCGAGGCCGCCTCCTGGCAGCTCGCCCAGCGGACGACGCCCGGGGGCGACGGTGAACTCGCCGACGTGGTGGGCCGGATCGTCGCGCTGGTCGCGGACGCCCAGCAGCCCGACGGCTACCTCAACACCTGGTTCCAGCTCCGCGAGGGCGGTAAGCGCTACGAGGACCTGCGCTGGGGCCACGAGCTGTACTGCGCCGGCCATCTGATCCAGGCCGCGGTCGCCCACCACCGGGCGACGGGAGGGACCGAACTGCTCGATGTGGCCTGCCGTTTCGCCGACCACATCGACTCGGTCTTCGGTCCGCCCGGCAGCGGCAAGCCCATCGACGGCATCGACGGCCACCCCGAGGTCGAGACCGCCCTGGTCGAGCTGTACCGGGAGACCGGCGAACGCCGCTATCTGGACCTGGCCGCCTACTTCGTCGACCGCCACGGTCACGGCCTGCTCGGGGGCGAGGCGTACTGCCAGGACCGCGTACCGCTGCGCGAGGCCACCGACGTCGAGGGGCACGCGGTACGCCAGCTGTACCTGCTGGCCGCCGCTGCCGACCTGGCGACCGAGACCGGGGAGGCCGAACTGCGCGCCGCCGCCGAGCGGTTGTGGCAGGCGATGACCGCCACCAAGACCCATGTGACCGGCGGCCTCGGCGCCCACCACGACAAGGAGGACTTCGGCGACCCGTACGAGCTGCCCAACGAGCGCGCCTACTGCGAGACCTGCGCCGCCGTCGCCTCCGTCCAGTGGAGCTGGCGCATGGCCCTGCTCACCGGCGAGGCCCGCTACTGCGACCTGATCGAGCGCACCCTGTACAACGGCTTCCTCGCCGGCGTCTCCCTGGACGGCGAGCGCTGGCTCTACGTCAACCCGCTGCAGGTGCGCGACGGCCACACCGACACCGGCGGCGACCAGTCGGCCCGCCGCACCCGCTGGTTCCGCTGCGCCTGCTGCCCGCCGAACGTCATGCGGCTGCTGGCCTCCCTGGAGCACTACCTCGCCTCGACGGACGCGGGCGGCCTGCAGATCCACCAGTACGTCACCGGGCGCTACGCGGGCGACCTCGACGGCACCCCGGTCGCCGTGAGCTCCGAGACCGACTACCCCTGGCACGGCACCATCACCCTGACCGTCGAGGAGACCCCCGAGGAGCGGCCCTGGACGCTTTCCCTGCGCGTCCCGCAGTGGTGCCGCGAGTACCGGGTCCGGGTCGGGGACACGGCGTACGACCAGACCGACGCGCCCGTGAGCGACGGCTGGCTGAGGCTGGAGCGCACCTGGGCACCCGGCGACCAGGTCGTCCTCGAACTCGCCCTGGAACCCCGCCTCACCGCGGCCGACCCGCGCGTGGACGCCGTACGCGGCTGTGTGGCGATCGAACGCGGACCGCTCGTGTACTGCCTGGAGCAGGTCGA
This sequence comes from Streptomyces sp. NPDC093984, assembly GCF_044764595.1. NCBI lineage: Bacteria > Bacillati > Actinomycetota > Actinomycetes > Kitasatosporales > Streptomycetaceae > Streptomyces > Streptomyces sp. NPDC093984. The sequence continues at coordinate 10,559 of NZ_JBIWIM010000001.1, forward strand.
CCACCCCGGCGGCGGTCTGGACGACGTCGTCATCGACACCACCCGCCCGCTCGCCGTGAAGCACCGCCCGGACCTGCTCGGCGGTGTCACCACCGTCGTGGCCGCCGGGCACCGCCGGCACATCCCCGACGCCGGCTGGTGGCCGTACCGGACCGCGGAGGGCGCAGGGGACCCCTCGGCCGGTGAGCCCCTCGAGCTGACCGCGATCCCCTACTACGCCTGGGCCAACCGCCAGGACGGCAGCATGCGCGTCTGGCTGCCGACCTCCTGAGCGCGCTCCCCTCCCCTCCCCCAGCCCCGCAACACCCCAAGACATCGAGGTCACCCGTGAGACACACCCGCCGCGCCCTGCTCGCCGCCGTCGCCGTCATCGGCACCCTCGCTTCCGCCACCGCCTGCGGCGGCGGTTCGGGCTCCTCCTCGTCCTCGTCCGGCAAATCGGGCGCGACCTACACCTTCTGGGACCCGTACCCGCAGTTCGACGCCTCCTCGGCGTGGGGCAGGCTCGTCACCAAGTGCGGTACCGACGCCGGGGTCAAGGTCAAGCGCACCGGCATGGACACCACGGACCTCGGCAACAAGGCGCTGCTGGCCGCGCAGCAGGGCAATGCCCCCGACGTGATGCTGGTGGACAACCCGGTCGTCTCCACGCTGGTGGAGGCGGGCATCCTCAACAAGACCAGTGACCTCGGCCTGGACACGTCCTCGATCCAGAAGAACATCATCGGCGCGGGCACCATCGACGGCTCCGCCTACGGCGTCCCGATCGGCGCCAACACGCTCGCCCTCTACTACAACAAGAAGGTCCTGTCCGCCGCCCAGGTCGACCCCGCCTCCATCAAGGACTGGGCGTCGCTGACGGCGGCCCTGAAGAAGGTCAAGGCGGCCGGCAAGAAGGGCATCACGTTCTCGGCGATCAACACGGAAGAGGGCAGCTTCCAGTTCCTGCCGTGGTTCTGGGGCGCCGGCGGCGACCTCACCAAGCTCGACTCTCCCAAGGGCGTGGCCGCCCTGTCGCTGTGGAAGCAGTGGGTCGACGAGGGCTACGCGCCCAAGGACGTGCTGCAGAACACCCAGACCACCAGCTGGCAGGAGTTCGCCACGGGTGACTACGCGTTCGGCGAGAACGGCACCTGGCAGCTCGGCAACGCGGCGAAGGCCGGGTTCCCGTACGGGGTCATCAGCATCCCGGGGCAGAGCGGCGGTTCGGCACCCGTTCCGACCGGCGGCGAGTTCGTCACCGTCCCGGTGCAGAAGGACAGCTCCCGCTACGACGCCAGCAAGAAGATCGTCACGTGTCTGACCAACTCCGCCAACCTGCTGTCGACCGACAACACCCTGATGTACGTCGCCCCCACCCAGGAGGTCCAGGCCCAGCAGGTGAAGGCGAACCCCCAGCTGAAGCCGTGGGTGGACGCGGTGGCCGCGGCGCGCGGTCGCACCAGCGGCGGTCTGGGCACCAAGTACCCGACGATCTCCCAGCCGATGTGGACCGCCGTGCAGTCCGCCCTGTCCGGCAGCAAGAGCCCGCAGGACGCCCTCGACACCGCGCAGACGGCCGCCGCCAAGGGCAAGAGCTGACATCCGGCACCGCCGCCCCGGACCCGCCACCCGCATCCAGGAGTTCGCATGACCATCGCCCGCGTCGACCGCCGCTCCCAGCGGTCCCCGGCCAGGTCCGGGGCGACCGGCGCCACCCACCGGAAGGACTCGTCGGCACTGCGGCGCCGTCAGCGCCGCAGGAGCCGGCTCACCGCGCTGGCCTTCCTCGCTCCGCTGGTCGTCTACCTCGCCGCCTTCTACCTCTACCCGCTCTACCGCAACCTCGACCTGAGCCTGCGCAACTACACCGTCCGGTCGTTCGTGGCGGGCGACGCGCCGTTCTCCGGCCTTGACAACTTCAGAACCGTTCTCGACGATCCGACGTTCGGCCCGGCGATGCGCCACACCATGATCTTCACCTTCGTGTCGATCGCCTTCCAGTACGCGGCCGGGCTCGCCCTCGCGGTCTTCTTCAACCGGCACTTCCGGCTGGCCGGCACGCTCAGGGCCCTGTTCCTGATTCCGTGGCTGCTGCCGCTGATCGTGTCGGCGTCGACCTGGTCGTGGATGTTCAACAGCGAGTCCGGCGTCATCAACTACGCCCTTCACTTCGCGGGTGTGTCACCGGTCGACTGGCTCAACTCACCCGACTGGGCGCTGACCTCGGTCATCATCGCCAACATCTGGATCGGCATCCCGTTCAACCTGGTCATCCTCTACAGCGGTCTGCAGAACATCCCCGCGGAGCTGTACGAGGCCGCGTCCCTGGACGGGGCGAGCGCCTGGCAGCAGTTCCGGCGCGTCACCTTCCCGCTGCTGCGCCCGGTCTCGGCGATCACGCTGCTGCTCGGCCTGGTCTACACCCTCAAGGTGTTCGACCTGATCTGGATCATGACGAAGGGCGGTCCCGGCGACGCCTCGTCCACCCTGGCGACGTGGTCCTACCAACTCGGCTTCGGCTCGCTGCTGCCGAAGTTCGGCCCCGGGGCCGCGGTCGGCAACATCCTCATCCTCATCGCCCTCGTCTTCGGGCTGCTGTACATCCGCGTCCAGAGGAGGCAGGAAGCATGACCGCCCACCGCGGCTCCGCCCGCCGCTCGCGCCTCTACACCGTCATCGGGGTCCTGCTCACCGCCGTGATGCTGTTCCCGGTGTACTGGATGCTCAACGTGTCCCTCACCCCGCAGCAGGACATGCGCAAGAGCCCACCCGACCTCCTTCCGCTGCACCCCACCTTCGAGGGCTACCGGGCCGTCCTCAACGACCAGATGCCCTACCTCGGCACCAGCCTGCTGATCGGCCTGGGCACCGTCGTCCTCACCCTGGTCCTCGCCGCGCCGGCCGGTTTCGCGCTGGCCAAGCTGCGCCCCTGGGGCGGCGGACTCCTCGGCCTCGCCCTGCTCGTCGCCCAGATGATCCCCGGCATCGTCATGGCGATGGGCTTCTACGGCATCTTCCTCGACCTCGGGCTGCTCAACTCCTGGTGGGGACTGATCATCGCCGACTCCACCATCGCGGTGCCCTTCGGCGTCATGATCTTCACGGCGTTCATGTCGGGCATCCCCGGTGAGCTCATCGCCGCGGCCCGCATCGACGGCGCCGGCACGTGGCGCACCTTCCGGTCCGTCGTGCTCCCGGTGAGCCGCAACGCCGTGGTCACCGTCTCGCTCTTCAGCTTCCTGTGGGCCTGGTCCGACTTCGTCTTCGCCAACACCCTCGACGGCGGCGGCGACATGCGCCCGATCACCCTCGGCATCTACCACTACATCGGCAACAACAACCAGGAGTGGAACGCGATCATGGCCACCGCCGTCGTCGCATCCGTCCCCGCAGCCGTCCTGCTGGTCCTCGCACAGCGCTACGTGGCCGCGGGTGTGACCGCGGGCGCGGTGAAGGACTGAGTCCGTCCTGGACGGGCCAGGACGGACATCCCCCCGATCCCCTCTCCTCAGGAGACAGAATTTCATGAGCCGCACTCGCAGACGCGTCGGTCTGACCGCCGCCGTCGGCACAGCCGTCCTCGCCGCCGGCCTCGCCACCGCCGCCCCCGTCCAGGCGTCCCCGACATCCTCGACCACCCTCGTGGTGAACGCGAACCAGACCCTCCGCCCGGTCACCCACGTCGCCACCGGCAGCCTCTACGGCCTCGCCGACGACACCACCCCCGCCGACAGCCTGGTCACCCCGCTGAAGCCGAACACCTTCGTGCAGATGGCGCCGGGCGGCTCCCAACTCCCCAACGGCGAGCCCAAGCCGGCCGGGGACGCGCTGGTCGTGGCGCCCAAGGCCGCCCGGGCCGGGGCCAAGGTCGTCGTCCGCATGCCGGACTGGTACCCCAACTTCCCGTACAAGTGGGTCAGTTGGAGCGACTGGCTGTCGGCCGTGGACAAGCAGGTCGCGTCCGTGCAGGCGTCGGGTGCCACCGACATCGCCGCGTACGAGTTGTGGAACGAGCCCGACTGGACGTGGGACACCACCAACGCGGGCGCCTTCGACGCCGGCTGGGCGCGCACGTACAAGGAGGTCCGCGGCAAGGACACCAAGACCCCCATCCAGGGCCCGAGTTACTCGGCGTGGAACCAGAGCTGGATGAGTACGTTCCTCACCGACGCCAAGGCCTCCGGCACCGTGCCCGACATCATCGCCTGGCACGAGCTGCAGGGTTCGAAGGACATCGCGGCGCACGTGTCGGCGTACCGCGCCCTGGAGTCGAGCCTCGGCATCAGCCCGCGCCCGATCGCCATCGAGGAGTACGGCACCACCAGCGAGGTCGGCGTGCCCGGTCCTCTGGTCGGCTACATCGCCAAGTTCGAGCGGGCCGGTGTGCACGACGCCGAGCTCGCCTTCTGGAACCACTACGGCACCCTCGGCGACACCCTCACCGACACCGGCGGCTCGCCCAACGGCGCGTACTGGCTCTACAAGTGGTACGGCGACATGTCCGGGAACATGCTCGTCACCACGCCCCCGGCCCAGACCGGCATCGACGGCATCGCCTCCCGCAACAGCTCGGGCAACCAGATCAGCGTCATCGCCGGCGGCTGCACCGGTTCCTGCGCGGTCACCGTGGGCGGCCTCGACTCCCTGTCGTCGTTCGGCAGCACGGTGCACGTGAAGCTGGAGTACACGCCGTCGAAGGGCCGTACGACGGCGGTGTCCGGCCCGCTCACCATCTCCGACACTGACTACACGGTCTCCAACGGCTCGATCACGGTCCCGGTGACGATGAACGCCACCGACGGCTACCACCTGACGATCACCCCCAGCGGCACCTCGACCTCGCTGGCCGGGCGCTACCAGATCACCAACAAGAACAGCGGTCTGGCCCTCGACACCCAGGGCGCGGCCACCGCGCAGGGCACGCCCGTGGTCCAGGCGACATCCACCACCGGCACCGACCAGAACTGGACCCTGGTGTCCGCCGGCTCGGGCCTCTACAAGATCGTCAACCAGAAGAGCGGCCTGCTGCTCGGCATCCAGGCCATGAGCACCTCCGACGGCGGCACGGCCCTGATCTGGGGTGACAACGGCACCGCCGACCACCTCTGGCAGCTGGTCCCGGCCGACGGCGGCTACTACAAGATCGCCAACTACAACAGCGGCCTGCTGCTGGGCGTGGACCAGATGAAGACCACCTCGGGGGCCCAGGTCCTCCAGTGGGACGACAACGGCACCGCCGACCACCTGTGGAAGCTGACCTCGCGCTGAGGTCCGGGCAGTCGCTGCTCACCGCGCCGGACGGCACGGTGAGCAGCGACACATGCGGCCTCAGCTCTCGTTCGCATCCGGGTGGTTCGGGCGCCGGTGCGGTGGCTGGTCCGGTGCGGGGCGGGACTTGAGCGGCGGGATGTCCAGGGTCTGCGGCTTGTCCGCGTCGACCGTGAGCGGCTCGCCGTGGTGGTGGATGGTCAGCGGGTCGCCGTTCTGCAGCGTGTAGGTGGCCGCGCCGCGGCCGATCTCCACCCGCAGTCGGCGGCCCCGCAGCTGCACCGTGAAGGCGAGGCGGCCGAACCTCTCGGGCAGGCGCGGGGCGAACGCGATCCTCTGCCCGTGGTGGCGCATGCCGCCGAAGCCCGCGACGAGCGCCATCCAGGTGCCGGCGAGGGAGGCGATGTGCAGACCGTCTCGCGTGTTGTGCTCCAGGTCGTGCAGGTCCATCAGCGCGGCCTCGTGCAGATAGTCGTAGGCGAGCCGCATATGGCCCGTCTCGGCCGCCATCACCGCCTGGCAGCAGGCGGACAGCGACGAGTCGCGCACGGTGAGGGGTTCGTAGTAGGCGAAGTTGCGCGCCTTGTGCTCGGCGTCGAAGAAGGAGCTGCACGTGTACATCGCCAGCACCAGGTCCGCCTGCTTGATGACCTGCTTGCGGTACAGGTCGAAGTACGGGAAGTGCAGCATCAGCGGATACTGGTCGGCGCCGGTGGAGGCGAAGTCCCAGCGCTGGTAGCGGGTGAACCCGGCGTGCTGCTCGTGGACACCGAGCTCCTGGTTGTACGGGATGTGCATGGCCTCGGCGGCGTCCCGCCAGGCCGCGGCCTCCTCGTCGTCGACGCCCAGCTCCTCGGCGCGGCGCGGATGGCGCTCGACCACGTCGGCGGCGGCCAGCAGGTTCGCGCGGGCCATCAGGTTGGTGTACGTGTTGTCGTCGGCGATGGCACTGTACTCGTCGGGGCCGGTCACCCCGTCGATGTGGAAGGTGCCGTGGTGGTCGTGGTGTCCGAGCGACCGCCACAGCCGGGCCGTCTCCACCAGGAGTTCCACCCCGGTGTCGCGCTCGAAGCGTTCGTCGCCGGTGGCGGCGACGTAGCGGACGACGGCGTCGGCGATGTCCGCGTTGACGTGGAACGCGGCGGTACCGGCCGGCCAGTACGCCGAACCCTCGGAGCCGTCGATGGTCCGCCAGGGGAACGCAGCGCCCCGCAGGCCCAGTTGGACGGCGCGTTCGCGGGCGGCGGGCAGGGTGTTCTGCCGCCAGCGCAGCGCTTCGGCGACGGCTCCGGGTGAGGTGTAGGTGAGCGGGGGCAGCACGAACATCTCGGTGTCCCAGAAGGCGTGCCCGTCATAGCCGGAGCCGGTCAGTCCCTTGGCGGGGATCGCGCGCTGCTCGGCGCGGGCCCCGGCCTGAAGGACGTGGAAGAGTGCGAAGCGGACCGCCTGCTGGATCTGCTCGTCCCCGTCGATCTCGACGTCCGAGCGCGCCCAGAACTCGTCCAGGTATTCCCGCTGTTCGGCGACGAGCCCCGACCAGCCGACGCTGGTGGCGGCGGCGAGCGCCGCGTCCACCTGGTCGCTGATCGCGGGCAGGGACCGGGTGCCGGACCAGCCGTAGGAGACGAACTTCTCCAACCGCAGCGTCTGCCCCGGGGCGAGTGCGGAGGCGACGGTGAGGCGGGCGAGGTCGTCGGTCGCCTCGCTCTCGGTCGTGGTGGGGTCGGGGCCGGTGACGACGTGGTCGGCGGCGGCGCCGACCCTCAGGCCGCTGCGCCGGGTGCGGTGCACCAGCCGCAGCCGGGTGCTCTTCGCGAAGTTCTCCTCGGCCTCCAGCGGCGACTCGAGCACGATCGCGGCGCGCGGATCGCGGTCACGGCCGGGCAGTTGCTCGTTGGCGACCAGCTCGGACTGGACGACGATCCGGGCGGGTTTGCCGACCGGTTCCACCTCGTAGGCGACGGCGGCTATGGCGCGCTGGGTGAAGGAGACCAGGCGGGTGGAGCGGACACGGACCGTGGAGCCCGCCGGTGAGGTCCACTCACAGGTCCGGGTGAGCAGTCCGGTGCGCAGGTCGAGGACGCGTTCGTGGGAGCGCAGGCGGCCGTAGCGCAGGTCGAACGGCTCGTCGTCCACGAGCAGCCGGATGATCTTGCCGTTGGTGACGTTGATGACGGTCTGCCCGGACTCGGGATAGCCGTATCCCGCCTCGGCATAGGGCAGTGGGTGGGTCTCGTGGACACCGTTGAGATAGGTGCCCGGCAGCCCGTGCGGTTCGCCCTCGTCGAGGTTGCCGCGCCAGCCGACATGCCCGTTGGACAGCGCGAACACCGATTCGCTCTGGGGCAGGACGTCCAGGTTCAGGCCGCGTTCACGCAGGGTCCAGGGCTCGACGGTGTACGAGTTGTGCGTGATCACGACCACTCCCCCAGGTTCACCAGGTCCGGTACGACGACGTCGGCGCCGTGGGCGCGCAGCGCGTCCGCCTGGCCGACGCGGTCCAGGCCGACGACATAGCCGAAGTGGCCGGAGCGTCCGGCGTCCATGCCGGCGAGCGCGTCCTCGAAGACGGCGGCGGCCTTGGGCTCCACGCCGAGGTCGTGTGCGGCGGCGAGGAAGGTGTCCGGGTGCGGTTTGCCGGGCAGGTGCCGTTCGGCGGCCACGACCCCGTCGATGCGTACGTCGAAGAGGTGCTCGGCGTTGATCGACCGCAGCACGTCACGGCAGTTGGCGCTGGAGGAGACCACGGCCGTGCGCAGGCCCTCGGCGCGCACGGCGCCGATGTACCGGATGGTGCCGTCGTAGGCCTCGACGCCGCGGGTACGGATCAGCTCCAGCAGCAGCTCGTTCTTGCGGTTGCCGAGGCCGTGCACGGTCTGCCGGTCGGGCGGGTCGTCGGGGGCGCCATCCGGTAGCTGGATACCGCGGGAGGCGAGGAAGGTACGGACGCCGTCGGCGCGGGGGCGTCCGTCGACGTACTCGTCGTAGTCGGTGTCGTCGAAGGGGCGGAAGTCCGCCCCGTCCCGCGCGCGCAGGAAGTCGTCGAACGTCTGTTTCCACGCGGCCGCGTGGACGACGGCGGTCTTGGTGATGACCCCGTCGAGGTCGAAGAGGCAGGCCTGGATACCGTCCGGAAGACCGAGCTTCGTCATAGGAGCCACCTTCCCTCACGAACGTCGGGCAGAGGGTGGCGAGTGCCACATTGCGCCCTGTCGACACTCCGTCGGCGGGCGTGGGGCGGGGCCGCGTCGCCCGACACGGCGTCAGGTCCGGGTGGACCGACCGCCGGTGTGGGCGCGGCCGAGCGCGTGCGGCTAGGGCGTCCACGACCACGGTGCGGTCGTGGCAGGCCGGCCAGTGGCCCGCCTCGGCGCCGACGATGTCGAGTGCCTTGGTCCGCGCGGCCGCCAACGGCACGAGTCTGCGGTCGAGGTGGGCCGAGGCCATGCCGACGCACAGCCCGGAGGGATTCGTCGGCGGTTCGGCGTGGCAGGCACGGCTGCCGGCCGACACCCCGGGCAGGTCGGCCACGGCCAAGGGCTGCGCGATCGTGCGCAGCGCTAGCCCGGGCGTCCGGTACTCCGGTCTCGCGATCCGGCGCGACGTCTGGTGCAATGACGGGACGATGACCTTCGACGACCTCCTGAAGCGGGCCGCGGCCCTGACCCGCCCCGGCCACCGAGCTGTCCTCGGCATCTCCGGCAGCCCGGGGGCCGGCAAGTCGACGCTCGCCGAGCACCTGGTCCGTGAACTGAACGGGGACGGGCCGCCGTGGGTGGCGCACGTCCCCATGGACGGCTTCCACCTGGCCGATGCGGAACTCGACCGGCTGGGCCGCCGCGACCGAAAGGGCGCGCCCGACACGTTCGACGCGGCCGGGTACGCGGCGCTGCTGCGGCGCCTGCACGAGGAGCGGGAGGGCGAGATCGTGTACGCGCCGGGCTTCGAGCGCGTGCTGGAGCAGCCGATCGCGGGGGCGATCCCCGTGCCGCCGTCGGCGCGGCTGGTCGTGACCGAGGGCAATTACCTGCTGCTGGGTACGGGGGCGTGGGCGCGCGTACGGGCGCACCTGGACGAGGTGTGGTTCTGCGAGATCGACGAGCAGGAGCGCATCCGGCGGCTGGTGGCCCGCCACGAGGAGTTCGGCAAGGAGCACGAAGCGGCGGTGGCCTGGGTGCTGGGTACCGACCAGCGCAACGCGGATCTGATCGCGGCGACCCGGGACCGCGCCGACCTGATCGTGCCGGCGACGGCCCTGCCGGCACCGTACGGGCCGCCCCCGGCAGCGCCGGGCCGGGAGCCGTCGACCCGCCCGTGACGCGGCGCGAACGCGCCGGCCCTTGAAGGACCTCTGGAGCCGACCACCAAGTCAACGGCCTTGAGGTCGCACGACATGGTCGGGTCGGCGGGCCCGCAGTGCGACGCTCACCGTCTGCGGGCCGTATCCACCGACGTAGACACGTTCCCCGGTCATCGCATCGGTCCCGCCCAGGAACGTGTAGTCCTGACCCGGGTCGTACCGCAGGATGTCGGTCTGGTCCGGCTCTGCGAGCGGCTCCCCGGCGTGGACGCCGACCTCGACGCGGATCTCACTGTCGCCCGCTCGGTAGGTCATCGGCCCGGCCGTGAGACACCAGTGTCCGTCGCCGATCGGTACGGCACCGTGCAGTTCGCCTCCCGGCCGGAAGGTCAGTTCGAGTGCCCACGGAACCCGGGGGCCGGTCATGTCGATCCGCAGGTCGGCACCGTCTTCTCGAAGGTCCACGTCGATGCCGGTCGTCAGCGCGACCTCGTCCCGCGGCCGGTCCGGGAAGGCCATCGCGGCCGAGAAACGGCCCTCGTCCGCCATCCGGTACGCGCCGTCGGATCGCCGCTCGGCCGGCGGAAGCGGCTGGTAGTAGGCGGCCGTCAGGGTCTCGGTGAGCCGGTACCGGCCGTCGGCGAGGCGTTGCATGCCCGTGGCGCGGAACGGACCCATGTCGAAGAATCCCCGCGAGAGCCGTACCGCGTCGAGGATCGCCTCGCCCGCGAACAGCCGCAGGAAGGTCGGATTGTTGGCGAGGCCCGAGCGAATGCGCCGGTACTCGGGCACGTCGGAGCCGCCGTACACGACGGTGTGCGCGGCAGCGGAGGCGCGTGAGGCAAGGCGCGCCGTGGTGAGGTACCGCTCGCGGGGGAGGGTTTCCGGCGCCGGTGCCGGCAGCGCGCGGCACAGGTCCGGGGTGAGGATGGTCTCGGCGAGCAGGTTGGGGTCGTCGATGCCGCAGGCCGCTGCCAGCCGCGCCGCTCGGGCGAAGTCGCCCCGGCCGGTACGGATCGCGAGCAGCCGGTACTGCGGCAGGTACGGCGCCAGCGAGAACCGCTGGTTCTGGTCCTGTCGCCGCGAGTGGACGGTTTCCACCGTGCCGTCCGGCCTGATGAGGTCCAGGGTCGTGCTGAGATTGCGTTCGACGGCGTCGAGCAGGTCGGTGCGGCCGAGGGTGTCGGCCAGCAGCAGCAGCGACGGATTGGAGACGTGGGCCGCGTAGTTGGCGCTCCGCTCCGAGTACAGGCCCTCCGCATCCATGTCGACGCCCTCGGCGAGCCACGCTTCGATCCGGTCGAGCAGCCGGCCGTCCGGGAACGACCGGTGCAGTCGGGCCAGCGCCGCGCACAGCTCCCATCGGTGGTTCGGGGTGTGCACCCCGCCTGTGCGCAGGCTCTCGGAGGCAGCGTGAGCGATCTCGGCGAGCGCGGCCGTGGCCTCCCGCAGGTCGGGCCCCCCGCCGGCGGCGAGGACCTGCGCGTCGCACACGTCGTTGATGGTGAACGCGGAATCCGGGGGTGACTGCACGTTGTCACCGCCGGCGAAGAGGCCGGAGGGGGTCTGCAGGGCCCGGAGAGCGCGGAGGTGGGTCATCGCGGCGGCGATCGCCTGCCCGCTGCCGTGCAGCGTCGAGTCCGGTGAACGGTACGCCGCGAGCAGTGTCTTCACCCGGTGCGCCAGACCGCGGTGGGCCACACCGGCCGGCTCTTCGTCCGGGTCGGCCGCCAGAGGGACGGCCAGCCGGTCTGCGGCGCGGGCCACCGCGCGGACGAACTCGCGGTCGAGCGTGATCTGCACGGTCAGTCCTTCAGTCCGGCGTTGATGTCGGCGCCCATGACGTAGCGCTGGAAGACCAGGAAGATGACGATCAGAGGGATCATGGAGATGACCGATGCGCCGAGCAGTACCGACCAGTTGATGTTCTGCGCGCCGACGATGCTCTGGATGCCGATCTGCACGGTGAACTTGTTGGGGTCGTTGAGCATCAGCAGCGGCCAGATGTAGTCGTTCCACCGCCACTGGAAGGACAGGATGGCGAGGGTCAGCATGATGGGCCGGGAGAGCGGCACCATGATCCGCGCGAAGATCGCCAGTTCGCGGGCGCCGTCGATGCGTGCGGCTTCCACGAGTTCGTCGGGCACCGTGAGGAAGAACTGGCGGAACATGAAGCATCCGGTCGCGGTGAGCACGGCCGGGAGGATGATGCCGGCGAACGAGTTGAAGAGGCCGAGGTTGCGGACCACCAGGAACTCAGGGGCGAGCATGACCTCGGACGGCAGCATCGTGGTGGCCAGGATGCAGAGGAAGAAGACCTTGAGCCACTTGTTGTCGTACTTGGCCAGCGCGTAGCCCGTGCAGCAGCTGACACCCACCGTGAGGATCGTCGTGATCACGCACACGATGGCCGTGTTGATGAAGTACTGGGAGAAGTTGGCGCTGTCCCACGCCGCCTTGAAACCCGACAGGGTGGGGTGGTGCGGAACCAGCGTCAGCGGATAGGAGAACAGGTCGCTGGCCGGCTTGAGGGAGCTGAGGATGAACCACAGCACCGGCAGCCCGTACAAGCACGCCAGGATCCACAGCAGTGTCGTCGCAGGCACCGCCCTCCGGATCCCACCGCGGACAGCCTTGCGGGGACGCTGCTCGGAAACGGGCTGTTGGGCGTCGGCGTCGAGCGGGCGTGGCATGTCTGTGGTTGTCATCGGTTCTCCACCCGCCGGTTGACGATCAGCTGGATGATCGCGACGGCCATCAGGATGAGCATGAGCACGAACGACGCGGCGCTCGCGTAGCCGATCTGGCCCCGTTTGAAGCCGGTCTCATAGATGTACTGGACGAGCAGGTTGTTCGAGGTTCCGGGTCCGCCGTTGTTGAGGGCGACGAAGACCGGGTATTCCTTCATCGCGTTGATCGTGTTGAGCAGGATGACGATGAACGAGGTGGGCGCGATGCTCGGCAGCGTGATGCTGATGAACTTGCGCCACGGACCGGCGCCGTCGAGCTCGGCCGCCTCGTAGTACGACACCGGGACGTTCTTGAGCGCCGCGATGAACAGCAGCATGGTGAAACCGGTCCACGCCCAAGCTGCCGCCATCACCACCACCAGCAGCGACAGGTCCGCGTTCGACTGCCACGGAACGGCGCCTCCGCCGAGCTTCTCGATGACGTAGTTGACCAGTCCGAAGTTCTCACCGAACAGCCACCGCCACAGGACGCCCACGACGATGGGCGACAGCAGCCACGGGATGAAGAAGATGACGCGGGCGACCGACGAGCCCTTGGCGTGTTTGTTCACCACCAGGTTGGCGGCGAGCAGCGAGAGCGCGAAGTTCAGCGGGACGAAGAGGACGGTGTAGAGCAGGGTCCTTGTCAGCGCGTCATAGAACGTGGAGTCCCCGAAGAGGTTGTGGTAGTTGTCCAGTCCGACCCACTGGAACACCCCCACGCCCGTGTAGTTCGTGAAGGAGTAGAGGAGCCCGATCACCGCGGGCCAGACGAAGAACAGCGCGAAGAGCACGACATTGGCCGCGATGAGGACGAGCGGAGCGACGGTGTAGCTGCTGCGTCTCCTGGGTGGACTCGCGGACACGTCCGAGGCGCGTTTTGTCATCTTCCTGACTCCGTGCTGGTGGGATGGGTTCCTGTGGGCTCACGCCATGAGCCGGCATCGCGTGGGCGCCGTAGGCCGGGCGGCGGTGTCTCGACCCCGCCGCCCGGGCCCGTCGGCCTACGATCAACCGCCGACCTGCTGGTTGTAGCCGGCCACGATGTTGTCCAACGCCTTGTCGACCGGCTGCTGCCCGTTGATCGCCTTGCCGAGTTCCGTCTTGGTCGGGTCCTCGGTGAGGCTCTTGCCCTTCAGCACCCAGTTCGTCTGCGCGGTGTTGAAGTAACCGGAGATCGGGGCGTAGAGCGGGATCTCCTCGTTGTACAGCTTGAACGCCGCCTGCGCCGCCTCGGAGGTGAAGGGGTACTTCGGGTTCAGACCACTCTCGACCGGCAGGAACCCGGAGGCCTCACACAGCTCGCGGTAGTGGTCCGGCTCGTAGATCCAGGACATGAACTTCTGCGCGGCGGTGGCCGCGGCGCCGTTGTTGTTGAACCCCACCATCATGCCGCCGCTGTTGACGTCGCTGGCCTGCACCGGCTGGGCCGGAGTCGGGACGCTCGCCCAGTCGAACTTCTTGATGCTCTCCGCGAAGGCGGGGACCTGCCACACACCGGACCAGTAGGCGACCACGTCACCGCTCTGGAACATGGCCGACGGGTCGGCGCCGCTGGTCCACACCGACTTCGGCATGGTCTTGTCGTCGTTCAGTCCGACGAAGTACTTCACAGCCTTCTTGGTCGCGTCGTCCACCGAGAACTTGCCCGAGGAGTCCGCGTGGACGTACTTCCCGCCCATCTCGTAGACCATGGCGCGGAGCCGGGACGGTGACTGGTCGAACGTCAGTGAGTACTTGGCGCCGGTCTTCTCCCGGACCTTGTTCGCCGCCGCGATGAAGTCGGTCCAGGTCCAGGTCTTCTGGGGTGAGGTCGGGAAGGAGACGCCGGCCTTCTTGAACAGCGTCTCGTTGATGTACAGACCGGACGCGGTGACGTCCGAGGGGATGGACAGCACCTTCCCGGACGAGTCCTTCGCGAGGAAGTTGGGGTTGATGTTGTAGCTCTTGTTGTTGGCGATGGAGCTGAGGTCGATCAGCTTGTTCGACCAGATCGGGTCCAGCGCGGGCACGTCCGCCACGTCGGGCAGAGCGTTCGCCTGAGCGGCGTTGTGCAGCTTCGTCGGGTAGCCGTCGTAGGGGATGTTGACGAGCTTGACGTCGACGCCGGTTTCCTTCTTGTACTGCGCCACCAGCTTCTTCCAGCCCGCATCCTGCCCCGGGACCGTGGAAAGCCAGAACGTCAGCGACTTGGAGTTCCCGCCCGAGCTGGACCCCGACCCCCCGCAGGCGGAGAGCAGAAGGGCACCTGCCGTGGCCACGGCAGCGAGGGGAACCACGCGGCGTATGCCGCCGCGGCCGAGTCGGCGGGAGCGCCGCACACCCACACTGGTCATCTTCGATCCCTTTCCGTCGTAGCGGACGGAGCACGGCGCCGGCCGCTAGTAGCAGGTCCCCGTTTCTTATCACTGTGATTGAATACCCACAAGGGTTGTCGCATCTCTTTGCGTATTTGGGGCCCTTGGCACACGGCGCAGGACTGGTACTCTCCGGTGCAGCCAGGGAAAACCAGCGGACGAGACTTATCCTCAGTCCGATGGCTATTGGGGAGGGTTGTGAAACGACGGGCGCCGCGCACCGCGACAACTCGGCACGTCACCGAGATCAACCGGACCGCGATCCTAGACGTACTCCGCGAGCACGGACCACTGTCTCGCCGCGACATCCAACAGCGCACCGGGCTGGGCTCGGCCACCATCGAGCGGCTGTGCTCGGCGCTCATAGAGGAGGGGGCGGTCGAGCTCGCGGGCCAGGTGCGCCCGTCGGTCGGCCGGCCCTCGACGCTGCTGCGCTTCGCGTCGTCGGCCCGCGCCATCATGGCTGTGGACGTCACCGAGTACACGGCGCGAGGACGCCTGGTCAACCTGGGCGGAACCACACTGTACGAGGAGAGCCACACCTTCGATCTCGACGGCCAGGACGCAGGCGCCGCCCGCATCAACGGGCTGCTCCACCTCGTCGACCGGCTGACCTCCCCGGAGACGGGGGTGACAGCGCCGATCGTCGCCATCGGCATCACGGTTCCCGGCATCGTGCACGCGGGGGTGGTGTCGAAGGCGGTCGAACTCGACTGGCAGGAAGTGCCGCTCGCCGACATCGTCTCGGCACGGTGCGATCTGCCGATCCACATCGAGAACGACGCCAACGCGACGGCCTACGGCGAGTGGACCGGCGGAGCCCTCGCGAACGCACAGAGTGCCGTCGCGCTCGTGCTGGGCGCCAGACTGAGCGCCGGGATAATCAACGAGGGGCACCTCTACCGTGGGCACCGGTCGGCCGCGGGTGAGATCGGCTTCCTGCTGACCTCCAGCGCATCGTTCGCCCGTTACTTCACGGAACAGGGCGACGTCGAGTCGACCCTGGCGGCGCAGGTGCTTCCGTTCGCCGCCCGGGAAGGCCTGCACGGCAAGCGCATCGGTCCCGCGTTCCGCGCGATGATGGCCTGCTGCCGGGAGGGCGACAGCGAGGCCGCGCGGGCCCGCGACGAGTTCTTCGACTCGATCGCCCTCGCCCTCGTCGCCACCTCGGTCGTGCTCTCGCCCCAGGTCATCGTGCTGGCCGGCGCGTTCGCACAGTACAGCGAGGAGTCCGCGGAGCAGCTGACCAAGCGCCTCGTCGGCCGGATCCCCTGGGTGCCGCGGATAGCGGTGAGCGAGCTCGGCTTCGACGCGGCGATCAGCGGCGTGAGCGCGCTGACGATCGAACACGCCCGTTCCGCGACGTACCTCGCATGATGCCGTCGGCCGTGCGACGCCTGGACGTCGCGGGCGGGCGCGCCGCCGGCAGCGTCGCAGTCCTACTTCCTACCACCAGCCGAACCAGGATGGAGCGTGAGTGATGGACGAAATGATACGGATTGCGGTGGTGGGTACCGGCGACGTCGCCATGGACCACGCGGCCGCGCTCACGTCCCCCGGTCCGGTCGCCGCGCAGATCGTGGCCGCGGCGGACACCGACCGGACCCGGCTGGACGCCTTCCTGGCCAAGCACGGGGCGCCGGCCGGCTACGACGACATCGACGAGTTGCTCGCCCGGTCCCGCCCGGACCTGGTGTATCTGTGCACACCGCCCGGACTCCACCGCGACCAGGCACTGGCCTGCCTGCGCTCCGGGGCAAGCGTGCTGGTGGAGAAGCCACCCGCGCTGTCGTTGCGGGAACTCGACGAGATCGCCGCCGCCGTGAGCGACCCGCCGTGGTTCGCGACCGTGTTCCAGCACCGTTTCGGCCGGGGCCAGGCCCGGCTCAAGGCCTTGGTGGACTCGGGACTGCTGGGCCGCCCGCTGCTGGCGGTCTGCCACACGACCTGGTTTCGCGACCAGGCGTACTTCGACGTGCCCTGGCGCGGCCGGTGGGACACCGAGGGCGGCGGGCCGACGATGGGGCTCGGCATCCACCAGATGGACATGATGCTGGACCTGCTCGGCGACTGGACCGAGGTGCGGGCCGTGACCAGGACGCAGGCGCGCCGTACGGAGACCGAGGACGTCTCGATGGCGCATGTGGCGTTCGCCAACGGCGCCGTGGCCTCCGTGGTGAACAGCGCCCTCTCGCCGCGGCAGGAGTCGTACCTGCGTTACGACTTCGAGCACGCCACCGTGGAGGTGACGCACCTGTACGGGTACCGGGACGAGGACTGGCGCGTGACGCCGGCACCCGGGCACGACGACGTGCTCGCGGCGTGGCAGCACGGCCTGACCGCCGCCGGGGACGGGGCGGCCGCGCAGAACTCCCGCAGCGGGCACTGGGCCCAGTTCGCGAAGGTGCTGTCCTCCCTGCGCGACGGCACCCCACCGCCCGTGCCGCTCGAAGAGTCCCGGCGAACTCTCGCGCTGGTGGCCGGTATCTACGCGTCCGCCGCGACCGACCGCCCGGTGAAACCCTCGGACGTCTCTCCCGGTTCGCCCTTCTACGACAGCATGGCCGGCAGCCGTGTCGGCTCGGACTGACGGATCGGCCCCGTTCACGTACAGGACACGTCCCGGTCGACGAACTCTCGCCGACGGGACACGACTCGGCCGTAGATCTTCGCTCGTACGCATCAGTTGACTTGGGTGCCTTCACGAGCCGTCCACGCGTCGCACGCGATCGCACGCCACTTTCCACCCCGGCCGCACGGCCGAAGAAATGAAGAGAGGCTCACGCATGCCGTCACCCGCCGGGCACCACTCGACCGGTCGACTCGCCGTGGACAGGCGAGGCTTCCTCAAGACCTCCTTCGGCGCCTTTGCCGGTGTGCTGGCCGCGCCCACGTTCGCCGGCTGGCTCGCCGCGGCGGACGCCAAGGCCGCCACGAGCCCCGCCGCGTTCGTCGACGACTACCGGACGAACGTGCTCGCCAACCTCACCCCCGAGACGAACGCGGTCGTCCGCGTCCTCGGCGGCATGAGCACGGTGTGGAAGACGGGCGGCGCCTGGAACACCGGCACTGTGCTGATGCCCGAGGTGCTGCGGGCCAACATGCGCTACTGCGCCCGGATCACCGCCGCCCGCACCGACGCGCAGGCGAAGGAGGCCTTCCTCTACGACCGGCAGCACCAGAGCTACGCGATGATCGCGGGCCTCGGCCCGCTGGCCGACCTCTACAAGGCGGGTGCCAAGGCGGTCACGTCGATCACGAGCGCTCCGGACGGCACACCGCCGACCAAGATCGACGACGCTGTGCCGGCCGACGCGCCTGCAGGCTCCGCGCTCGGCGCCGGCTCCCACGACTCCGCGCTCGGCAAGGTGGCCGAGCTGGTCGACACCCTGCGCGGCCCGTACGCCTCCGGCAACCCGGCCAAGTACGCCTACCAGTACCCGCGTCCCTGGCGCATGAACGAGGACAGCGAGGTCGTCGACACCGGGAAGACCGACGCGCTCGGCTACCCGGTCTACGAGTCCGACGTCGTCGTCGCTCCCCAGCTCCTGCGCCAGCGCAGCACGTCCCCGACCGACGACGGCGGGTTCCCCAGCGGCCACACCAACGCCTTCCACCTGGCGGGGCTGGCCTACGCGTACGCGGTCCCGGAGCGCTTCCAGGAACTGGTGACCCGCGCACTGGAGCTGAGCCACACCCGGATCATGGCAGGCATGCACTCCACCGTCGACGTGATCGGCGGGCGCATCATGGCCACCGCCCTGGCCGCCGCCACGCTCGCCGACCCCGCCAACGCCGGCCTCAAGGCAGCCGCACGCGCCCAGGCTCTCGCCTACTTCCAGGAGAAGACCGGCGCGACGGCCGACACGCTCTACGCCCACGCGCATTCGGCGGGCACGGACACCGACCCGTACGCCGACCGGGACGCCAACGCCCGCGCGGTCGGGCCCCGGTTGACCTATGTGCTGACCCGCCAAGGGTGCCACAGCGACCTGACCGTGCCCAAGGGCGCCGAGGTGCTGCTGGAGACGCGGCTGCCGTACCTGGACGCGGCGCAGCGGCGCGAGGTCTTGCGGACGACCGCGCTGCCCTCCGGCTATGTGCTGCTGGACGGCTTCGAGCAGTGGGGGCGGCTCAACCTGTTCGCGGCGGCGGACGGTTACGGCTCCTTCGAGACGGACGTGCGCGTGACGATGAACGCGGCCGACGGCGGGTTCGGCGCGCACGACAGCTGGCGCAACGACATCGACGGCGAGGGCGGCCTGACCAAGCGCGGCACCGGGACCCTGGCCCTGACCGGGAACAACCGGTACACGGGCGGCACCGTGCTCGAGGAAGGCACCCTCGTCGCCGCCTCACGGAGCGCGCTGGGTCACGGTGATGTGCGGGTGGCGGGCGGAACGCTGGTGGTGGCCGGCGCCGTACGGGTGCGCGGCTCCTACACGCAGGCGGCCGGAGCGGCCCTGGACGTCACGCTGCGGGCGGGGCACAAGGCGGCGCTGACGGTCGAGCGGCGCGTGGTGCTCGACCGCGACAGCGTGCTGGCGCTGCACCTGGACGAGGACCGGCCGCCGGCGGTGGGCGCCACCGTCCCGGTGATCGCTGCGAGGTCGTTGCGCGGGCAGTTCGGGCGCGTCACCGTGGCGTCGGACGCCTACCGGGCGGTCCCCGTGTGCACGGCGGACGGGCTGGCCGTACGGCTGCTGAAGCGGTAGCCGGTGGCCGCACGGTGACGGGCGTGTCGCGCCAGGGGAATGCGCGACACGCCAGCACCGCTGGGCGGGCACGGGAGCGTACGGATCGAGGGTGAGCGGCCGCCGTACGCGGACCCGTGCCCGCTGCCGCACCTCGCTAGAGCGTGGTGCGGGACTCGAGGTCGCGGCGGGTGTCGTTGCCGTATACGCCGGTCTCGTCGCCGCGGATGCCGTACCAGAGCTGGAAGCGGGCCACAGCGGCGGCGAGCGTGGCGTCGTAGCGGCCGTCGGTGGACCCGTGCTGATAGACGTCGGGGATGCGCAGCAGGCGTTTTTGCAGTTCGGTCACCTGCGGGCCGCTGTCGCCCTCGCGCAGGGTCCCGGGGCCGTCGGGGTCGGTGCCCGTCCGCTGGGCGGGGGCGCTGGTGGCGGGTGACCGGGGCGGCGGGGCCGCGGCGTGCTGCTCGGTGCCGTCGCCCTGCGGGCCGGGCAGGAGGAGGGCGGCGCCGAAGCCGATGAGGGCGGCAGCGGTCACCCCGACCGTGACCGCCGCGCGGCGCAGGGTGAGTCCGTCGTCGACGGGCCGCTCGCGCCGGCCCCGGGCAGACGGTACGGGGGGCAGTTCCTCCGTCGCGTCCTCGGCGGTCGCCGGCGCCACGTGGACGACGATCGGCTCGTAGCCGGGTTGCGTCGGGCGCCTCTCCCCTTCTTGCAGCTCTCTGACCAGTTCGGCCAGGGCCTCGGTGCGGCGGCGGCGCACGACGTAGGTGGGTTCCAGCACCCGGCGCCGCAGCGGCTGACCCTGCCCGGTCGGTGTCGCCACACTGCTCTCCTTCCGTGCCCGCGGTCTCCCGCCGTCCCCGGGAAGAGATACGTGCGGGGACGCCGACCGGTTCACCGGCACTGCACAGTCACCGCGGCGACGGTGCGTCCGCCCGGCGCCCGGGCATGATGCCCTGAGCGGCCATTGCCCCACAGGAATCGGCAAGCATCGCCTTCACCATTGACGCTCGCTCAGCTCGCCTCTACCTTCTGACCGATTCACCGAACCGCGTTCGAAATCCCGGCCCCCGCACGCCCTTTGGAGAGCGCATGAGCGTCCACCCCCTCCCCGCTTCACGGCCGTCGCGCCGGCTGTTCCTCGGTATGGCCGCGACCGTGCCGCTGGCCCTGTCCGCCGACCTGACCGCCGGCGCCCGGCCCGCGCGCGCCGCGGACTCGGCCTATGTGATGGGCTACTTCACCGAGTCGCCGAACGGCACCGGCACCGACTACGGCCTGCACCTGGCGGTCAGCACGGACTCCCGCCACTGGATGCCGCTCAACCAGAACAACCCCGTGGTCACGCCCACCGAGGGCGCCGGCGGCCTGCGCGACCCGTTCATCCTGCGCAAGCAGGACGGCACCTTCGTCGTCCTCGCCACCGACCTCAAGGGCACCGACTGGAGCTACGTCAGCCAGTACATCCACGTCTGGGACTCCTCCGACCTGCGCACCCTCACCGGCTATCGCCGGCTCAGGCTGCACGACATGAACACCCACAGCTGGGCGCCCGAGGCGTTCTGGGACGCGGGGCGCGGCCGGTACGCGATCATCTACTCCGCCGTCAACGGCAGCGGCCACAACGTGATCATGGTCAACTACACCACCGACTTCCTGACGGTGTCGTCCCCGCAGGTCTTCTTCGACCCCGGCTACGACGTCATCGACGGTGACATGGCGGTGGGCGTCGGCGGCGTCAACTACCTCTACTTCAAGGACAGTTCCAAGCAGGCTCTGGTGGGCGCGCGGTCCGCCTCCCTGGATCCCGGCAGCTTCACCGTCTTCAGCACCCCGGTCGCGCACGGCGGCACCGAGGCACCGATCCTGGTGAAGTCGCAGACGTCCGGCGCCTGGTACCTGTGGGGAGACACCTACACACCCAACGGCGTCTTCTACGCCTGGCAGAGCACCGACCTGGCCACCGGCACCTGGACGGCCCTGGACCAGCGCGACTACACCCAGCCGGTCAACTCCAAGCACGGCACGATCCAGCCGATCACCACGACCGAGTACACGAACCTCGTCGCCAAGTGGGGCGCTCCGGCCTGGCGGCGGCTGAAGTCGTACAACTACCCGGCGCGTTACGTCCGGCATTCGAACTACGTCGGCCGTATCGACGAGTACCCCTTCGACCCGTACACGGACGCGCAGTGGAAGCTCGTGCCCGGTCTCGCCGACAGTTCGGGACTGTCCTTCCAGTCGGTCAACTACCCGACCCGCTATCTGCGCCACTACGACTACCAGCTGCGGCTGGACGTGAACGACGGCACCTCGACGTTCGCAAAGGACGCCACGTTCTACTCCACCGCGGGGCTGGCCGACTCCTCGTGGACGTCCTTCCGCTCGTACAACTACCCGACCCGCTACATCAGGCACTCCGACTACGTGCTGCGCATCGACCCCGTCTCGACGGCCACCGACCGGGCCGACGCCACGTTCTCCGTCGGCTATTAGGCCCTTCCTACACCCGGAAGGGCCCGTCGGCCGTGAAGGCCAGCTTGGCGAAGCGTTCGCCGATGCGGCGGTGCGTGGCGGCGTCCGGGTGGAGTTCGTCGGGCAGCGGCAGCTCGGCGGCATCCGCCTCGCCGTAGAGGTCGCGGCCGTCGAGATGGTGCACGTTCGGGTCGTCGGCCGCCCGCTGCCGTACGATCCGGGCCAGCTCGTCACGGATGACGGCGAGGGTCAGCTTGCCCTGTGCCACCTCCGCCGCATCCCCGGCGGCCCGGAAGCTCAGTCGCCCGGTGGCGAGGGCGGTGAAGTCCGGGGCGCTGGGGCCGGGGGTGTCCTCGTGGATGGGGCACAGCAGGGGCGAGACGACCAGCAGCGGTGCGGTGGGATGGCCTTCGCGGATGGTGTCGAGGAAGCCGTGCACGGCCGGGGTGAAGGCACGCAGACGCATCAGGTCGGTGTTGACCAGATTGATGCCGATCTTGATGCTGATCAGGTCGGCGGGGGTGTCGCGCAGGGCGCGGGCGGTGAACGGGTCGAGCAGGGCGTTGCCGCCCAGACCCAGGTTGATCAGTTCGACGCCGGCGAGGGCGGCGGCGAGCGCGGGCCAGGTGGTGGTGGGGCTCGCGGCGTCGGAGCCGTGGCTGATCGAACTGCCGTGGTGCAGCCACACCTTGCGGCCCCGGTCCGGTACGGGCTCCACGGGCGCGTCGGTGCGCAGGGCGACAAGCTCGGTGGTCTCGTTGTGCGGGAGCCAGATCTCCACGTCCTTGAGACGGTCGGGCAGGTCGGTGAAGCGGAGGGTGCCGGCCTGTCCGGGTCGGTGTTCGGCGGCTCCGGTGGTCATGTCGATCGTGAGGGTGTGGCCGCCCGGCACACTGGCCCGGCCCGCCAGGTGACCGTCGACGAGCAGGTCGTAGACACCGTCCGGGCGGGGCGGGGCGCCCACGTACACCCGCTTGGTCGGCAGCGCGTCCAGTTCCACGGCGGTGGCCCGGGTGCGGAAGGCCAGCCGGACACCTGAGGGCTGGGACTCGGCCAGGGCGAGTTGCGGGTCGGCGCACTGGGCGCGGGCCCGGGCGGGCAGCCGGTGCGGCAGGACGCCGTGCGCCGTGCGCTCCAGGTCGAGGGCGCCGCGCACGAGGTCCGCGGTGACGGGTGTGGTGATCCAGTGGGTGTTCATCGCTTCAACCTGTTGATCGAGATGTCCAACTGTCCGCATTCGCGGGCCAGTTGCGCAGCAGGGCGTCGAGGCGATCCAGGATCCATGTCCAGGACTCCTGTGAGTCGGGAGCGCTGTGACTGAAGCCTCCGGCCGCCTCCAGGCTGACGTAGCCGTGGAAGACGCTGCCCAGCAGCCGGACCGCGTGCGTCTGGTCCGGTTCCGTCAGGTCGTACCCGCGCAGGATCGCGCGGGTCATCTGTGCGTGCCTGCCCCCGGCGCTGACGGCCGCCGTCTCCGGGTCGAGCCGGAACCGCGCCGCCGCGTAGCGGCCGGGGTGCTCGCGGGCGTAGTCGCGGTAGACGTTCGCGAAGGCTGTCAGGGCGTCCCTGCCGGCCCGCCCGGCCAGCGCCTCGGCGGCCCGGTCGGCGAGTTCCTCCAGAGCCAGCAGGGCGATCCGGGTCTTGAGGTCATGGGAGCTCTTCAGGTGCGAGTACAGGCTCGCGACCTTGACATCGAACCGCCTGGCGAGCGCGGAGACGGTGACCTGGTCGAAGCCGACCTCGTCGGCCAGTTCCGCCCCTGCCCGGACCAGCCGTTCGGTTGTCAGCCCTGCGCGCGCCATCGCCTGTCCCTTCGTGAACCTGAAGCGATTATGCACTTGCCTAAACTCATTAGGCAAATGCCATACGCGCACGGGCGGCGCTCGGCGCGTCAGTCGCGCACCATGCAGGGCCGCTTGGCGTCGAACGCCCAGTCCTCGATGAGGTACCGCATGCCGGTGACGTCGTCGCGGTCCGACAGGGCCTTGCTCAGGTAGAGCTCGTGGGCGGCGAGGAGCCGGTCGCGGTCGAGCCGGACGCCGAGGCCGGGGGTGTCCGGTACGGCGACCTCCCCGCCGGTGATCCGCGGCGGCTCGACGGTCAGGCGCTCCAGTCCCTCCTGCCAGATCCAGTGGGTGTCCAGCGCGTTGTACTCGCCGGGGGCGGCGGCTCCGCAGTGGGCCATCATGGCCAGGGAGATGTCGAAGTGGTTGTTGGAGTGGCAGCCCCAGGTCAGCCCCATGGCGTGGCACAACTGGGCGACACGGACCGACCCCTGCATGGTCCAGAAGTGCGGGTCGGCGAGCGGGATGGAGACGGACTGCAGCGCCAGCGCGTGGGTGAGCTGGCGCCAGTCGGTGGCGATCATGTTGGTCGCGGTGGGCAGCCCGGTGGCCCGGCGGAACTCGGCGAGGATCTCCCGCCCGGAGTAGCCGCCCTCGGCTCCGCAGGGGTCCTCGGCGTAAGCGAGGGTGCCGACGAGGGGCCGGCACAGTTCGACGGCTTCGCGCAGCGACCAGCAGCCGTTCGGGTCGAGCGTGATACGGGCGTCCGGGAAGCGCTCCTTCAGTGCGCGCACTGCCGCGACCTCCTCAGGGCCCGGCAGCACACCGCCCTTGAGCTTGAAGTCGCGGAAGCCGTAGAGCGCGTGCGTGGCCTCGGCCTGCCGGACGATCGCCTCGGGGGTGAGGGCCTCCTCGTGGCGGACGCGGTACCAGTCGGAGCTCGCGCCGGGTTCGCGGACGTAGTCCAGGTCGGTCCGGTCGGGATCGCCGACGTAGAAGAGGTAGCCGAGGAAGCGGACGGAGTCGCGCTGTTTGCCGTCGCCCAGCAGGGCGGCGACGGGCACCTCGAGATGCTGCCCGAGCAGGTCGAGGAGCGCGGATTCGACCGCGGTGATCGCGTGCACGGTGGTGCGGAGGTCGAAGGTCTGCTCGCCGCGCCCGCCCGCGTCCCGGTCCGCGAACCGGGTACCCATCGCACGCAGGACGCGCTTGTGGTCACCGACGCGTGCGCCGACCACGAGCGGCTCGGCCTCGCGCAGGGTCCGTGTGATCCGCTCCCCGCCGGGCACCTCACCGAGCCCGGTGCGTCCCTCGGAGTCCTCGATGACGACCACGTTGCGGGTGAAGCAGGGGCCGTGCGCGCCGGAGAGGTTGAGCGCCATGGAGTCCCGGCCGGCGACCGGGTACACGGAGTAGGAGGTGACGGTGGGCTGGCCCATGACAGGACTCCTCGGTCAGGTGCGGAGGTGGTGGGGCGAGAGGGGGACGCGGGTCACACGCCGATGGCGTCCAGGATCGACTCCATGGCCAGGACGCCGCCGAGGCCGAGCATCGCGAGGACCGTCGTGTAGGTGGTGCGTGCCTTGATCGCGTCGAGGACGGAGAGGTTGAAGTACTCCTTGAACATCCAGAAGCCCGGGTCGTTCACGTGGGAGAACGCGATCGACCCGCAGGAGACGGCGAGGACCATGATCTCAGGGTGCACCCCGCTGCCCGCCAGCAGCGGGAGGGCGACGCCCGACGCGGTGACGACGGCGACGGTCGCCGAGCCGAGGGCCACGCGGAGGATGGCCGCGATGAGCCAGGCGAGGATGATCGGCGACAGGGACCAGCCGTCGGTGGCGTTCTTGATGTAGTCGGAGATCCCGCCGTCGACGAGGACCTGCTTGAACGCCCCGCCCGCGCCGATCACCAGCAGGATCATCGCCATCGCCTGGGCTGCCGACCGGCACGAGGCGCTGACCTCCTCCAGGCTGCGGCCGATCCGCGGTCCGAACGCCCAGATCGCGACGCACAGGGTGAGCAGCAGGGCGATGGGCGCGGAGCCGATGAAGGCGACGAAGTGCAGGACGGGGCCGGAGGCGGAGGTGGCCAGGTCGGTCACCGCCGCGCCGGCGATCAGCACCACGGGCAGGAGGGCGACCGACAGCGACCAGCCCATGCCGGGCATCTCCTCCTCGGTGAAGACGCGGTCGCTGACCAGGCCGGTGGGTATGGACGGGTTCATCCTCCGGACGAACGGAAGGCGGGGCCACACCAGGGCGATCAGGGCACCGGCCGGGACGGCGACGAACAGGCCGTAGAACAGGGTCAGTCCGACCGAGGCGTGGAAGGTCGCGGCGACGGCGGTGGGGCCGGGGTGCGGCGGCAGGAAGCTGTGCATGGTGGACAGGGCGATCGACATCGGCAGGCCGACCCACAGCAGGTTGGCCCTCGTGACCCGTACCAGCGTGAACGCGATGGGCACGATGATGACGAACGCGACCTCGTAGAACATGGTGACGCCGATCAGCATGGCGGTCAGCACCATGGCGACCTGGACCCAGCGCGGGCCGCAGACGTCGAGCAGCTTTCCGGCGATCCGCTGGGCGGCGCCGGAGTCCCCCATCACCCGGCCCACCATGGCACCGAGCCCGATGGTGAGCATGGTGTCGCCGATCTGCCCTCCGATGCCGTCGGAGAGGACGTCGGGGATCTTCTCCAGCGGGATGCCCCGGACGAGGGCGACGCCCACGGCCACCAGCAACAGGGCGGCGAAGCCGTTGACTCTGAGCTTCGTCATCAGGAAGAGCAGGACCAGCACGCTGATCGCTACGACAACAAGTGGCATGGGTCAGTTCCCCTTTGAACCGCGCGGTCGCCTACTTGAACGACGTCCGCATATAAGGACGCCGTCTACACATGAGGATGGAGGCTAGGGTTGTGGACGCCGCAGGTCAATGGGTAGGCGGGGATGGAATCTGATGAGGCGACGGAATCCGACTCAGCGTCCGCTCGCCTGACGCCAGAGGGAGAAGGCCAGGCCGAGGCCCGCCAGGGCGATGGCGATCCGCAGCGGGGTCTCGGGCAGGCGCCGTACGATCACCGGGCCCATCCGGCTGCCGACGAGGCAGCCGAGGCCGAGCGCGGTCGCGGCCGTCCAGTCGACCGGGGCCAGGAAGGCGTAGGCGACGGCCGCGGTGACGTTGGCGGCGCCCGTGGCGATGTTCTTCACGGCATTGGTCACGGGCAGGGGCTCGCTCGCGGACAGCGACAGCACGGCCAGCATCAGCACACCCGCCGCGGCGCCGAAGTAGCCGCCGTAGAGCCCCACCACCAGGACCGCGCAGGCCGGCGGCAGCTTGGCGCGGACGCCGTCGCCCCTCGACGGATGTCTCGCCACCAGCCGGCGCAACGGCTCACGGGCCAGGATGAGTACGGACCCCAGGGCGATCAGCCACGGCACGACACGCTCGAACGCCGAGGACGGGGTGCCCAGAAGCAGGGCCGCGCCGGCCGAGCCTCCCGCGGCCGCGAGCAGGGCGAGCCGCACAAGACGTCGGCGCTGTCCGCGCAGTTCCTCCCGGGAGCCGACGGCGGTGCCCACCGTGTTGGAGAACAGCGCCACGGTGTTGGTCACATTGGCGGCCACCGGCGGGAGCCCGGCGGCCAGCAGCGCGGGGTAGCTGAACAGAGAGGCCAGACCGGCGATCGAACCGGCGAGCCCGGAGGCGACCCCCGCCCCGGCGAGCAGCACGACGGCGCCGACGTCCACACGGCCTCCCTCTCGAGATCGACGCGGCCCATACTCCCCTCACCCGGTCTCGTATCCAAGACGGTGTCTACATAGGGAGACAGATGGGCGTAACGGCAGCCCTGGGAAGCGTGCTTCGGATACGGGCGCGCCTGGCCCGTAGCCCTGCTCACGGGGGCGTCACTCGTGCCTGCCGGGCGGGGAGCGGCCCACGCCACGGCCACCACGGAGATTCCCGCGTGAACTTCCCGGCGCTCCACGTGAACTGCCCCGACGGCACGACCCCGGCGCGGCACGGCCTCGAGGTCACCAACGTCACCGTCAGGATCCACGACACGAACGTCTTCGGCGACACGACTGGAGCACGCCGGGCCGTTCTACGCCTGGGCGAGCGTCACCCGGATGCCGACCGTGCCCTTCTCGCCGCGTCGCAGCCGGCTGCCGAGAAGGGTGAGACGGCCGACGAGGCCGTACTTGCGCGCGATCAGTTGCCGGTAGCGGGCGGTGGTGGCCGCGTCGCAGATCTCGGCGGTGGCGGGGATCTGCTCGCCGGTCGGGTTGCCGCGCAGGTCGCAGGGGCCGACGAGGACGTCGGAGCGGGCCCGGATCCGCTTCACCTTCCAGGAGTCCGCGGCGGTCCACACACCGAGCGCGTCACCGTCCCGCACCACCCAGACCGGGGTGGCCACCGGGGTGCCGTTCCGGCGGTAGCTGGTGACCAACAGGTACTTGCCCGTTCCGAGCTGATCCAGGAGCGCGTGCATGAGCGCAGTGTAGGTGCCTCACGCGGGAGGGCGCCGGTACGGCCCTACCGGGGCCCTCTCACGCGGACGAAAGGACCGTCAGGACAACGTGCCGTCGTAGTCGGGCAGCTTGAACGTGCGCTCGGCGTGGCCGCCGACCAGGTCGGAGTCGTTGTTGCCGACGTTGGCGATGATCGTGTAGCCCTGCGCCTCGATCTCGGCGCGCTTGCTCGTCTTGTACGCGCTCACCTCGTCGAACAGGTCCGGCAGATCCCGCACGGAGAGGCCGTCGACCGGGTAGCCCACCGTCTTGAGGTTCCACTTGGTCTCGGCCTCGATGATGCCGGGGCGCGCGGTGACGAAGAAGACAGAGACTCCCCGGGACTTGGCGTACTTCGCGAGCTCCAGGGACGGCTGGACCGCCGGGGTGGGCAGCTGGTACCAGGGGTGGAAGTACGTCTCGAGGGTGGTGTTGTCGATGTCGAAGACGATCGCGAGCTTCCGCCCGGTCGCGGTCGCCGTGCGCTGCCGGACGTACGGCAGCGCCTGGTCGGCGACCGCCTTCACATCCGCCTGCCAGGTGGCGTAGTCGACACCGGCGGCCTGTGCCGCCGCCACGCTCACGGTGGTTGCCGCGGGAGCCGCGGAGGCGGTTCCCGCGGCGGTCACCGTGCCGCCGACGCCCAGCGCCACGACCGCCGACACCGCGCCGATGCGGCGCACCGCACCACGTCTTGTCATGCCCGTCCCTTCCCTCACGTCCACATTCGCGTCCGTGCGGCGACGGCGTCCCCGCCACGGCCGCGCCCGACATGTTCACGTCCCATGATGGACACCAGACCACGCGAGAGTTACTGACGCGTAGACAGTTACTTCCGAGTAGCCGGGGATTGGCGGGAGTTCACCGGCGGCGTGGGACGGTTCGCCGCGCGCCGTGTGCGGGATGATCCTCATGCGGTACGAGGTCAGGGGGCGAGAGGGTGAGCCGGCATCGTGAGAGTACGGTCCGCGCGCGGACGGCGGGACGACTGCTGGAGGTGGCCTGCGACGAGTCGGGATCGGACGGCGAGAACCTCACCGGCGGGAACACCGACGTGTTCGCGCACGCCAGCGTACATCTGCCTCTCCCGTCGGCGACCGCGCACGTCCAGGAGATCCGGGACCGCATCCGCTCGCCCGCGGAGGAGTACAAGGCCACCCACCTGCTGCGCGAGAAGCACCGCGCGGTGCTGGAATGGTTTCTCGGCGCCTCGGGGCCGCTGCACGGCCACGCCCATGTCCTGCTCGTGGAGAAGTCGTTCTTCGTGGTCGACCGTGTGGTGGACCTCCTGCTCGGCGATCCGGCACCCGCCCTCGCCCTCTTCCGCACCGGGCGTGAGCGCTTCGGCGACGAGCGGTGGCGGCGCTTCCTGGAGGCGTCCAACGATCTGATGCGGGCCAGGAGCAACGGGCAGCCGGAGGCTCCCGTCGACTCCTTCTTCCGCGTCGTCGAGGACCTGCTCCGGGCCCGTCCGCGGGGCGACGCGGGCGTCGAGACCCTGGCGCTGCTGGCCGGGGCGCGGGAGAGGGCTCGGGCGTACCGGGCGCGGATCGCCGACGGGCCGGCGGTCGTTCCGGCCCTGAACCCCCTGCTGCCGGCCCTTGTGCGCACCGCGGCGTACTGGGGAGCGGGCGGGCACCAGGTCGCCCTCGTGCACGACGAGCAGAACGTGCTCACCGCGCAGCGCATCGCCTGGCTGAAGGAGACCACCGGGCTCTTCGGGTTCCGGCTCGTCGACTCCCGGCGCGATCCGCGGGTACAGCTCGCCGACTTCCTCGCCGGGATCGCCCGCAAGATCGCCTCCGACGAGCTGAACGGGCGCGGCGACCCGGCGCTGACCGCGCTTCTGCGCCCGTACGTGGACGGGGACTCCTTGTGGGGGGACGAGCGCAGCAGCGTCTCACTGCGACGCTCCTAGGTCCTTTCATCCACTCGCGCCCGACCGGCGGCGCCCGGCCGACGGCGTGACTTCCGCGGCGCTTCGGTGAACACCCGAGCACGAGCGCACGTATGGAGTGAGGGCGCGCGACGACCGGAGTGCCCCGCGGTGGTGACGCCGTGCTGTTCGGGTTCGGGAGCCATGGATGAGGCATGCACGACGACGGATCGTCCGGCGGGGGGCTCGCATCGCGGCCGTCGGCGGACTGCTCCTGGGCGGTCTGATGGTCACCCAGGCCCTGGCGAGCGAACCGTCCGGCGCGCAGACGCCCTTCAGCACGGGCACGTCCGCCATGACCGCCTCACAGACGGGTTCCCAGCTGGTGTCCCGGCTCGGCACCTCCAGGACGGCGGGCAGCTGGCTCGCCTCCGACGGAAAGCCCGTGGTCGCCGTGACGGACGGGGCCGCGGCGGACGCGGTCACGGCGGCCGGGGCCCGGGCCAAGATGGTGCGGCACAGCATGGACCAGCTGAAGTCGGCCACGAAGACGCTGAGCTCCGCCCCCAGGGTGGCGGGAACCGCCTGGTCCGTGGACTACCGGACCAACCAGGTCGTGGTGCGGGCCGACCGCACGGTCTCCGCGTCCGACTGGTCCCGTATGACGAAACTCGCCCACGGCATCGGGGACTTCGTCCGGATGGAGCGCACCCAGGGACGGTTCACGACCCGCGTGGCCGGTGCCCAGCCGATCTTCTCGACCAGCGGCCGCTGTTCCGCGGGCTTCAACGTGACCAACGGGCAGGGCCAGTTCATCCTCACCGCCGGGCACTGCGGCCCGGGCGGCACGCTGTGGTTCTCCGACAACACGGGCCGGACGCAACTGGGCCGGACCGTCACCTCGGAGTTCCCCGGGGACGGCGACTTCTCCCTCATCCGGTACGAGAACGGGCAGGCGACGCCCGGGGAGAACGTCGTGGCCATCGGGGGCGGGCGCGGGGTGCGCATCACGGCGGCCGGGGACCCGGTGGTGGGTGAGAAGGTGTTCCGCAGCGGCAGCACCAGCGGTCTGCACGACGGCGAGGTCACCGCGCTGAACGCGACGGTGAACTACCCGGAGGGCTCGGTCACCGGCCTCATCCAGACCACGGTGTGCGCCGAACCGGGCGACAGCGGCGGACCGTTGTTCTCCGAGGGCATCGCGCTGGGGGTGACCTCGGGCGGCAGCGGGGACTGCCAGGCGGGCGGTACGACGTTCTTCCAGCCGGTGACGAGGGCGATGGCCGCGCTCGGGGTCCAGCTGACGGGGCAGGGGCAGGCGCCGGGCGCTGCGAGCGCCGGGGCCTCCGCCGCTCCCGCGCCGTCCGTCTCGGCGTCTCAGGGTGCGGCGATCGCGCCCGGGTCGGCGGCACCGGGCGCGGTCCAGGCAGTCGGTGCCACCGGGCCGGCGGGCGGATTCCTGTCGCGGCTCACCGACCCCAGGAACGTCGGGCCCGGTCTGCTGGTGATCGCCGGCAGCCTGGTCGCGCTGGTGGCCACGCGCTACATCCGGTCGGAGCAGGAACGGAACGCCTATCGCCGGGCGTACTCGGGGACCTGGGGCTGAGCGGGCGGCTCGCGGTTCTCTCGGGCGTGCTGCGGGTGCCGGAGGAAACCGGTCCTGTCGCGGGTATGCCGAGCCGGCCGCCGTCGGCGGTGGTCACAACGCGGGAGGTGGCCGGGCGGGCGGTCAGGCCGCCTTCGTCGGGCGCGGCGAGGAGGCCGCCGCCCATTCCAGGACGAGCCGCTGGTACTCCCGCCGCTCCTCGAGGCTCAGGATTCCGCCGCTGCGGAACCACAGTGCCCGGATCTCCTCGTTGACCTCGTCGGCGGAACGCTCCGCTACGGGTTCAGGAGTGGTGGACATGCCGTGAAGCATACGGGCCCCTGCGTGAAGGTGATGTGAGCAATCAGGCACCTCCCGGCATTCCGGACCGTGAAGCTGATCACGTCCGGCCGGACGCGTCACCCGTCCACGACACCCAGCACGAGCACCTGGATCGCCAGCACCGCCGCTCCGCGCGCCCAGTCATGGAAGTCGGAGACCTTGGTCTCCAGACCGACCGGAGCAGCCAGCGGGTGACGCTGGGCGCGGATGGTCTCCTCCACCGTCTTCCCGGCCACGTCCATCAGCCCCACCCCCTCCCCGGCCAGCAGGATCTTCTGCGGCATCGCGAAGTTGGAGATCTGGGCGACCAGCGTGCCGAGGGCCCGCGCGGCCTCGTCGACGACGCGGGAGCACATCGGCTCGCCGGCGGCGGCGAGCCCGAGGATCTCCTCGTACGTCTTGTCGCTGCCGGTGGCGGCCCGGATCTGGTAGCGGATGCTGGGGATGGTCAGCAGCGAGACCGCGCTGCCGCGCTCGCCGGACGGGGTGAGCGGCCCGTTGGGGTTGATGATCCAGTGCCGCCCGAAGCCGCGGTCCTCCTCGGCGTAGGGCACCCGCTTGCCGCCCAGGACGAGGCCGTAGCCGATGCCGGCGCCGATGGTGAGGACGGCGAAGCGTTCCAGACCGCGGCCGGCCCCGAACCAGGTCTCGGCCTCGACGAGCGCGGCGACGTCGTTCTCGACGACCACCGGAAGCCCGGTGCGCTCCTCCACCAGCCGGGCCAGCGGTACCTCGCGCCAGTGCAGGAAGGCGGACTCGCCGACCACCGCGCGGTCCTCGACGAGTCCGCCGACGCCGATGCCGATGCCCGCCACCCTCGGGAACTCGGCCGTGAGCGCGCCCGCCATCTCCGCCAGCAGCGCGGCCACATGGACGGGGTCGTGGCTGGTGAGCGGGCGGTCCAGGCGGGCGACGATGTCGCTTCTGAGCGTGGTGACCACGCCGTAGACCATCTCTTCGGTGATCTTGAATCCGAGGAACGTCCTGGACTCGGCGACGACGTCGAGGGGCTGTGAGGGGCGACCCTGGCGGCCCTCGGCCGGACCGCCCCCGTCGGCGACCTCGATCAGCAGACCCGACTCGATGAGCGGCTTGGTGAGCCGGGTGAGGCTGCCGGCCGAGAGGTCGAGGCGTCGCGCGAGGTCGGCGCGCGAGAGCGGCCCGTGGACGAGCACCTCGATCGCCACGGCACGCTCGCCGGGACTCAGCGGCAGCCAGCTGGCGGCGCGTGCGGTCATGCGACCAGACTCCCACAAGATTTCTTTTGCGGTGGAATTAATTACAGGCACTCTACGTCGCCATGTGCCACACCAAAAGAGCTGTGCACGACCCTTGACGCGAGGATTGTTCCGCGCCAAAAGTAAGTGGCCACTGAGGACGAGCCGCCGACGAGGAGGGTCACCGATGACCGTCGCCTCCAGCAGCCCTCCCTCGCGACTGCCGCTGCGCGGCGTCGCGGGGAGGGGGACCGCCACAGGGGTCCGTACCGCCCGAACACGCGAGGGCAGCGGCGACGGGCCGCTCGCCGCCCTCTTCCTGGCCCCGGCCATGCTGGGGTTCCTGGTCTTCCTGCTGTGGCCCACGCTGCGGGGCGTCTATCTGAGCTTCACCCGCTTCAACCTGCTCACCCCGGCCGAGTGGGCCGGCCTGGACAACTACGTCCGCATGGTGCACGACCCGATCTTCTGGGGCTCGCTGAAGGTCACCGTCGAGTACGTGGTGATCAACATCGGGGTGCAGACCGTCTCCGCGCTCGCCATCGCCGTGCTGCTGCAACGGCTGTCGCAGTCGGCGCTGCTGCGTGGGATCGTGCTGACGCCGTATCTGATGTCCAACGTCGTCGCGGGCGTCGTCTGGCTGTGGGTCCTCGACACCCAGCTGGGCATCGGCAACCAGATCATCGGGGCGCTCGGCTTCGACCACATCCCGTTCCTCGCCGACAAGTCGTGGGCCGTCCCCACCATCGCGCTGATCAACGTGTGGCGGCACGTCGGCTACACGGCGCTGCTGCTGTTCGCGGGCCTCCAGGCGATCCCGGGCGACATGTACGAGGCCGCCAGGGTGGACGGCGCCGGCGAGTGGCGGATGTTCTGGCGGATCACGCTGCCGCTGCTGCGACCGGTACTGGCGGTCGTCCTGATCATGACGGTGATCGGCTCGTTCCAGGTCTTCGACACGGTCGCCGTGACCACACAGGGAGGCCCGGCGAACGCCACCAACGTGCTCCAGTACTACATCTACGGCGCCGCCTTCGGCCGCTTCCAGTTCGGCTACGCGTCAGCGATGTCGGTGGCCCTGCTCGTCGTGCTGACCGCGATCACGTTCGTCCAGTACCGGCTCACCCGGGCCGGCCAGACCGACCTCGGCTGACTTCAAGGGAGTGACCGACATGGCTGCCGTGGCCACCACGACGACCGCGATACCCGCGAGGCGCCGGCTCTCCCTCGGCCGGATCGCCGCCTGGGCGGTCATGGGCGCGATCGTGCTCGTGACGCTGCTGCCGTTCTACTGGATCCTCAGGACGGCCCTGTCCACCAACACCGCACTCGCCGCGCACCCCGGCGACCCCCTGCCCACCGGCCTGACGACCGGCGGCTTCGAGCGGGCCCTGGGTCTGCAGTCGGCCAAGGAGGCCATCGCCCAGGGCGGCGCGGGCGGCGGGCTGAAGTTCTGGCGCTATCTGCTCAACTCGGTGATCGTGTCCACCCTGATCACCGTCTGCCAGGTGTTCTTCTCCGCCATGGCCGCCTACGCCTTCGCACGGCTGAGGTGGCGCGGCCGGGACAAGGTGTTCGGGCTGTTCCTGGCGGGGCTGATGGTGCCGGCCATCTTCACCCTGCTGCCGAACTTCGTGCTCATCAAGCAACTCCACCTGGTCGACACCCTGTTGGGCATCGCGCTGCCGACGATGTTCATGACGCCGTTCGCGGTGTTCTTCCTGCGGCAGTTCTTCATGAACGTCCCCCGGGAGGTGGAGGAGGCCGCCCTGCTGGACGGCGCGAGCAAGGTCAGGATCTTCTTCCGGGTGATGCTGCCGATGGCGGCCACCCCGATCCTCACCCTCGGCGTGCTGACGTACATCACCTCGTGGAACGACTACTTCTGGCCGCTGATGGTGTCCTACAGCGACAGCTCCCGTGTGCTCACCGTGGCACTGGCGATCTTCCGGGCGCAGACCCCGCAGACGGGCTACGACTGGTCCGGGCTGATGGCGGCGACCCTCATCGCGGCGCTCCCGATGCTCGTGCTCTTCGGCTGCTTCGCACGCCGCATCGTCGGCTCCATCGGCTTCACCGGGATCAAGTGAGGGGACCGATATGCGAATTCGTACGGTCGTGGCGTTGGCCGGTGCGCTGGCCCTGTCCCTGGTGAGCGGATGCGCCGAGGGCGACGGCACCGGGTCGTCCGGGAACACGGTGACGTACTGGCTGTGGGACGCCAACCAGCTGCCCGCCTACCAGGCCTGCGCCAAGGACTTCGAGAAGGAGAACCCGGGCCTGAAGGTCAGCATCACGCAGATGGGCTGGGGCGACTACTGGACCAAGCTGACCGCGAGCTTCATCGCGGGCACCCAGCCGGATGTGTTCACCGACCACATCCAGAAGTTCGGCCAGTTCGCCGATCTGAAGGTGCTGGAGCCGCTCGACGGCCTCGGCATCGATCCCTCCGACTACCAGAAGGGGCTCGCCGACAACTGGATCGCCCAGGACGGCCACCGCTACGGCGCTCCGAAGGACTGGGACACCGTCGCCCTCTTCTACAACCAGAAGATGGCCACGGCTGCCGGACTCACCCCCGAGCAGATCAACAACCTGAACTGGAACCCGAAGGACGGCGGCACCTTCGAGAAGACCGTCGCCCACCTCACCGTCGACCGGAACGGCAAGCGCGGCGACGAGCCGGGCTTCGACAAGCACCACGTCAAGGTGTACGGGCTCGCCAGTGGCGGCGCCGGCGACGGCGACGGCCAGACGACATGGAGCCCCTTCACCGGCTCCGCCGGCTGGCACTACACCGACAAGCAGCGGTGGAGCACCAAGTACCAGTACGACAGCAGGACCTTCCAGTCGGTCGTCAAGTGGTACTTCGGCCTGGCGAAGAAGGGCTACCTCGCGCCGCAGACGGACTACAGCGAGGGCGCCAACCCGGCCAACGCGCAACTGGCGTCCGGCAAGGCGGCGATGGCCTTCGACGGCGCCTGGATGATCTCGACGTACTACGGCTACAAGAACCTGAGGATCGGCACCGCCTTCACCCCCGCCGGCCCCACCGGCAAGCGGGCGACGATGATGAACGGCCTCGCCGACTCCGTCACCAAGAACGCCCACAACAAGCAGGGCGCCCTGAAGTGGGTGAAGTACCTGTCCTCCGACGCCTGCCAGAAGACGGTGGGCAGCTACGGCATCGTCTTCCCCGCCACACCCGACGGGACCCGGGCCGCCGTCGCGGCCTACAGGAAGAAGGGCATCGACGTCACGGCGTTCACCAAGCCGGTCGCCGACAAGAAGGACTTCACCACCTTCACCTACCCGATCACCGACAACGCGGCGGACGTGTACGCGCTCATGCACCCCGCCATGCAGGACGTCTACAACGGCGCCGCGGTGAGCGGCCTCGACAAGACCAACAGCCAGATCAACCTGATCCTCTCCCAGTGAAGGGCACGCATTTCATGACGTTCTCGCTCGGCATCGTCGGCGCCGGCCAGTTCTCCGGCCAGTTCGCCACGCTGTTCCAGGCCCACCCCGGCGTCAGCGACGTCTACGTCACCGACCTGCGGCCCGAACGGGCCGAGCAGCTCGCCGCCGCCCAGGGCCTCGCCGGCACCTTCCCCTCGTACGAGGCCATGCTGGAGTCCAAGGAGGTCGACGCGGTCGCCGTCTTCACCCAGCGCTGGACGCACGGCCCCCTGGTGGTCCAGGGGCTGAACGCCGGCAAGCACGTGTACTCCGCCGTCCCCATGGCGATCACCACGGAGGAGATCGCGGCGATCATCGACGCGGTCAAGGCGACCGGCCTGACCTA
The DNA here is from genome assembly GCF_044764595.1 of Streptomyces sp. NPDC093984. Classification (NCBI taxonomy): domain Bacteria; kingdom Bacillati; phylum Actinomycetota; class Actinomycetes; order Kitasatosporales; family Streptomycetaceae; genus Streptomyces; species Streptomyces sp. NPDC093984. The sequence goes on from NZ_JBIWIM010000001.1 coordinate 47,492, forward strand.
CATGATGGGTGAGACCAGTCAGTACAACCCGGCGACCGTGCACGCCCGCAACCAGATCGCCGAGGGCGCCTTCGGGCGGCTGTTCTACGCCGAGGGCGACTACGTGCACGACATGGACCTCGGCTTCTACGAGGCCTACCAGTACAGCGGTGGCGAGAACTGGAAGGCGACCGCCAGCTATCCCCCGCTGCTCTACCCGACCCACTCGGTGGGCGGTGTGCTCGGCGCCTGGCAGACGCACGCGGTGAGCGTGTCCGCGATCGGGGTGCGCGACGAGCGCGGGGACGGGGTCTTCGACAAGGAGATCAGCCAGTTCGACAACGACTTCTCCAACGCCACCGCGCTGTTCGAGGTGGCGGGCGGCGGCTCGTTCCGTACGAACGAGTTCCGTCGGGTCGGCTACCCCTCGCACATCCGGGAGTCGCGTTTCAGGTTCTTCGGCACCGAGGCGAGCATGGAGCAGCTCGCCACGGTGGCCCTGTGGCAGGACAAGAAGGGGGTCAACGACATCACGGAGCTCCTCGAGCCCAAGCCGACCATGTCCCCCGACGACCCCTCGCTCCAGCACATCGCGCCGGAGCTGCGGGCCGCCTTCACCTCCGGGTCGGCACCGGTGCACGACCGCTCGCGGCTGCCGCGGGAGTTCGACAACCTGCACAACGGCCACGAGGGCAGCCACCACTTCCTGGTGGACGACTTCGTGACGGCCGTCAACTCCCGCACCCTGCCGTCCGTGAACGCCTGGGTCGCGGCCCGCTACACCCTGCCCGGGATCATCGCGCACCAGTCGGCGCTGAAGGGCGGTGTCCGCCTGGAGATCCCGGACTTCGGCGACGCTCCGGCGGTGTGACCCTTCGCTGCGGCCGAGCCGGGTGCCTGTCTCAGGTGCCCGGCTTGCGGCCGTAGACGAACACGTCGTCGCCGACCTTCAGCAGCGACCAGTACTTCTTGGCGTCGGCCGTGGTCATGTTGACGCAGCCGTGGGACCCCGGCGGGTTCCACATGCTCAGGTTGACCGAGTGGAAGGCCTGCCCGCCGTCGAAGAACTGGCTGTAGGGCATGGGGACGTTGTAGATGGTCGAGACGTGGTGCAGGTCCCGCCAGTAGATCTTCTTCAGGCCGGTGCGGGTCACATAGCCCTTGCGCCCCGTGCGCACCGGCACCGGTCCGTAGACGAGGCGGCTGCCGTCCTGGATCCAGCTGAGCTGGAGCGTCAGGTTGACGCAGGCGATGCGGCCCTTGTTGACCGGGCACTTGCCGTCCTTGTTGGGGTTCTTGCCGACGGCCCTCTGCTTGTTCATCAGGTCCATCACGCCCCAGGTGACGGGCCCGGCGTAGCCGATGGCGGGTGTGATGCCGTGCTTGTTCTGGAAGGCCTGGACGGCCTTGCAGTCGGCGGACGACTGCCTGCCGTCGACCGGGCGGCCGAGGAACTTCTCCACCTGCTTCTGGTACGGACCGGTCTGCGTCGTGCAGCTCGCCGCCTCGGCGGGAGCGCTGGTGAGCGCGAGGGTGAGCGGCGCCACCAGCCCCGTGATCCCGAGTGCGACGGCCCCCCGTCTGCGTATGTCCCCCATGCCGGCCTTCCTTTCCAGGTTTCTGCGGTCTTTTGCACGCTAGACCGGCGTGGGGGCCAGTCGGTTGTGGCGACGCTCACACTGTGACGAAACGGTGAAGTATCAGGAGCGCGGCGGCGGTACGGCGGGCACCTCGATGGCGTTCGGCGATGTCCGCCTCGGTCATCCGGAACCGCTCGGGGTAGGCGTCACGGCCGGCGTCGCCTGCGGGTTCGGTGGTGCGCCAGGTGTACAGGCAGTTCTTCCGGCTGCGCACGGGCACCACGCCGGGTGTGTTCCGGGCGCGGGCCCTGGGCCGGGACACGGGCCTGAGGCCGGGGGCCGGCCGACCGGTCAGTGGTCGGTCGCCGGGATGCGGACCACGATGCGGGCTCCGGGGGCGTTGTCCTCGATGCCGATGTGGCCGTGGTGGGCGACGACGAGGTCGCGGACGATCGCGAGGCCGAGGCCGCTTCCTCCGGTGTCCCGGGCGCGGGCCCCGTCCAGGCGGGTGAAGCGGTCGAAGACACGGCGGCGGTCGGCCACCGGGATGCCCGGACCGTCGTCGGCGACCACCAGGAGCGCGGCGCGGTCGCGGACGCCCAGGCTGACCTCGATCCGTCGGGCGGCGTACCGGATGGCGTTGTCGAGCAGATTGCGCACGACCCGGGCCAGGGCGTCCCCGTCGCCGTGCACCCGGGCCGCGCTGACGGCGCGCTGGTCGATGACCACCGAAGTGTGCCGGCGGGCGTGGCGGACCTCGTGGAAGACGATCTCGTCCAGGTCCACGGGGCGCATGCGCAGCCGGGGCCGGGCGTCCAGGCGGGCCAGCCGTACCAGGTCGTCGACGAGCCGGGACAGCCGCTCGCTCTCCTCTACGAGGGCGGGTCCGCGGGCGGCCCAGTCGGCCGAGCCGGGGTGCCGGACGGCCACCTCCAGTTGGGTGTGCAGACTGCTCAGCGGGGAGCGCAGCTCGTGCGCGGCGTCCGCGATGAACTGCCGTTGCCGCCGGGTGGCGACGTCCAGCCGGGCCAGCAGGTCGTTGAGGGTCCGCGCGAGCCGGCCCAGGGCGTCCTCGGCCGGGGGCGGGTCGAGGCGGCGGCCCAGGTCGCAGGCGGTGATCTCGGCGGTCTGGGCGCGCAGGGCCTCCACGGGGCGCAGTGCCCGGCCGGTGAGCAGCCAGCAGACGCCGGTGAGCAGGCCGACGGCCGGCGGCACGGCGATGGCGAGGCCCACGGTGAGCTGGGCGAGGTTGTGGTCGACGGCCGCGGTGGGCACCGCGACGTACACGGTGAGCGGGTCGTCGTCCCCGGCCTGGAGGGCGACCGCGCGCCAGGTTCCGTCTTCGCTCAGGGGCAGTCCACGCACCGTGTGGGCCGTGCCCGAGGAGGACGGTCGGAAGGTGAACAGCGCGGGCCGGCCCTCCAGGTTGGCGGAGCTGGACCGGACCACGTGACGGGCGTCGACGACCTGGACGGCGGTGTCGCCGCTGCCGGAGGCCGGCAGGACGCGCGCGAGGCTGTCGGTGTCCACGCTGGCGGCGATGACCTGGGCCCGCTGGAGCGCGGTCTGGTCGAGGCCGGTGAGGAGGCTCATGCGCAGCCAGACGACGAGCAGACAGGCCGCGCCGACCAGGGCCGCAGAGATCATCAGGGCGGCTGCGGCGGTCAGCCTCAGGCGCAGGGAGCGCCGGGCCCACCACGCGGGAACGGGGAGGCGCACGGTCACCTCCCGGTGGCGTGCAGCCGGTAGCCGGCCCCGCGGACCGTCTCGATGGTCCGGCGGCCGAAGGGGGCGTCGATCTTGCGCCGCAGATAGCCGATGTAGACCTCCACGATGTTGGTGTCGCCGTCGAAGTTCTCGTCCCAGACGTGGTCGAGGATGTCCGTCTTGCTGATCACTTCGTCGGGGTGCCGGAGCAGGAATTCCAGCAGCGTGAACTCGCGTGCGGTCAGGGTGATCTCCCGGTCCGCGCGGCGGCAGTGGCGGCGCGCGGGGTCCAGGGCGAGGTCGCCGGCCGCGAGCACGGCGGGCCGGGCGGGCGCCCCGCGCCGCAGCAGGGCCCGCAGCCGGGCGACCAGCACGACGTACGAGAACGGCTTGCTCAGGTAGTCGTCGGCGCCGAGGTCGAGGGCGTCCGCCTCGTCGTACTCGCCGTCCTTCGCGGTGAGGACGAGGACGGGCGTCCACACACGGGCGGCCCGCAGCCGCTTCAGCACTTCGTATCCGGAGATGCCGGGCAGCATGAGGTCGAGCAGGATCGCGTCGTACGGCTCGTGGACGGCCCGCCACAGGCCGTCGATGCCGTCGTGGACGACACGGGTGACGAAGCCCTCCTCGGCGAGCCCGTGAGCGATCGCCGCGGCGAGTCCCCGTACGTCCTCGATCACCAGCACTCGCATGGCCGACCTCCCCTCCACCCTACGGAGGCGTGGTCGTGCTCGCGCGTCGAGCTGCTCTCAGCCTCTTCTCAGGAGGCCCGCCGCAGGCTGGAACAAACCAGGACAAATGAGGGCCTCCGTGCCTGTGAGCAAGGAGAGACACGATGACGAACGTCCGACGCAGGGTCGCACTGGTCGCCGGGACGATGCTGCTGGCCGGCGCGGCAAGCAGTGGGGTCGCGATGGCGAGCACGCCGCCGGTGGTACACCCCTCCGTCCAGACGCACTATTGCGACGACGATGACGACTGGGGCAACTGGGGCGACGACTGCGACCACGGCGGCTACTACGGTGGCCTCGGTGACCACGCCGCCTACGTCGGCCACGGCCACGGCCACGGTGACGACGACGACGATTACGGGGACTACGGAGGGTACTGACAACACCTGACCGACCCGTATGGTGCCGGTTCGCGCCCCTAGGCGCGGACCGGCACCGGCGTCCCGGCCCGGACTCAGCGCTCCAGGAAGTCGAAGAGCTCCTCCCACCGGCGGGTGATCACGTCCGGGGCGAAACGCCGGACGTTCTTCCGCGCCCGCTTCCCCGCGGTTCGGCGGTGTCCGCGAAAGCGTCCCGCGGACGGGGGTGCCCCGGGGCCCAGCCCCGCCGCAGTAGCCCTACCGTCTGTAGGGCCACTGCTGCCGGGGTGGCACCCTGCCGCTCCTCCCCGCCTCTTACGGGGATCCATCCGAACACCTGCTCAATCCGGCCACGGGACGGCCCGGCAGGGCTCTGGTCCGTGATCTGCTCCGCATCAGCGGGCCGGGTAGTCCGGTGTCCACTGGGTCTTCTCGACCGCCTGGCGCACCTCCGCCTCGGTCGCCTTGGGGGCCACCCCGTCCTCGACGGCGGCGAGCGCGGCGGCCACCGCGATCTCCCGGGCGGCCTCCCGCATGCCGCCGAGCGGCGGCAGCAGCGGGGCGGGACCCGGAACTCCGGCGGCCGCCTCGGCGGCCCGGCGGGCGACGGCGCGTGCGGCGGCGACCAGCATCCGGTCGGTGACCCGGGTGGCCCCGCCGGCCGCCACCGCGAGCCCCATGGCGGGGAAGATGTACACGTTGTTGGCCTGCGCCACGGGAATCCGGTGACCGTCCACCTCCAGCGGCGGGAACGGCGACCCGGCGGCGATCAGCGCCCTGCCGTCCGTCCAGCGGGCGAGGTCCGCGGGATCGGCCTCGGCGTGCGAGGTCGGATTGGACAGCGGGAAGATCACCGGCCGTTCGCAGGTGGACGCCATCTGCCGCACGATCTCCTCGGTGAACGCGCCGTGCGCCGTCGACAGCCCGATCAGCGCCGTGGGTTCGGTCCGGCGCACCACCTCGGCGAGCCCGGTGTCACCCCAGCCGGCCGCCTCGTCGTCCGCGCGCGCGTACACCCGCTGCTCGGCGGTGAGATCGTCGCGCGAGTCCACCAGTAGTCCGTCGACGTCGACGAACCAGAAGCGGCCCGCCGCGTCCTTCTCGGAGAGTCCCTCCTCCACGAGGGCGGCGCGGATCATGTCGGCGACACCGACGGCGGCGGAGCCCGCTCCCAGGACGACCAGCCGCTGCTCGGTCAGCGGAGTGCCGGCCACCTGGCAGGCCGTGGACAGGGCGCCGAGCACCACCGCCGCGGTGCCCTGGATGTCGTCGTTGAAGGTGAGCAGCCGGTCGCGGTAGCGGGTGAGGATCGGCCGGGCGTGGACGGTGGCGAAGTCCTCCCACTGCAACAGCGTGCCGGGCAGCTCCGCCTCCACCGCCGAGACGAACGCCTCGATCATCTCGTCGTACTGCGCCCCGGTGAGCCGGTGCTCCCGCCGGCCCAGATAGCGCGGATCGGACAGCAGCTGCTCGTTGTCGGTGCCGACGTCGAGCAGGATCGGCAGGGTGCGCGCCGGGTGGATGCCGCCGATCGCGGTGTAGAGGCTCAGCTTGCCGATCGGGATGCCCATGCCCCCGACGCCCTGGTCGCCGAGGCCGAGAATGCGCTGGCCGTCGGTGACGACGATGACGTCGACGGCGCCCTTGTGCGGTCGGTTGCGCAGGATCTCCCGGAACCGGTCGCGGTCCTCCCAGGACAGGAACAGGCCGCGGGGCCTGCGGTAGATCTCGCTGAAGCGGCGGCACGCCTCCCCGACGGTCGGGGTGTAGACGATCGGCAGCAGTTCCTCGAGGTGTTCCGTGATCAGGCGGTAGAACACCACCTCGTTGGTGTCCTGCAGTTGCCGCAGGTAGATGTGCCGGTTGAGCGGCTTGTCGTAGCCGAGGAACGCCTGGTGGGCGCGGGCGACCTGCTCGTCGAGTGTCTCCACGGCGGGCGGCAGCAGTCCGTCCAGGCCGAATTCTGCACGTTCCTCGCGGGTGAAGGCAGTGCCCTTATTGAGCAACGGGTCGGCGAGCAGGGCGGTGCCACGGGCGGTCGTCTGTCCGGTGAGGTGTGTCATCGTGCGGTCCAACCTGAAGGGATCGAACATTCTCTTCCCGATGCCCCGCTTCCGTACCGTCCACCCGGCCGACAGGACTTGTTCCTTCACTCCTTCACCGCAGCATCGGCTGAGGGGGTCGGATAGGTTCGCGGGTATGGCGATCATCCACAACACCACGATGACCCCCACCAAGCTGGAACTCCTCGCCACCTGGCTCCCCACCCGGCCCTGGTACGTCGGCACGGGCCGCGCGCCGGAGCTGTCCAGGACCGGCGGGTTCCGGCTGGACGACCCGGAGGGCGAGGTCGGGATCGAGTTCCTGGTGGCCACCGACGAGTCCGGACCGGCGCCGGTCTCGTACCACGTACCGCTGAGTTACCGCGGCGCGCCCCTCGAAGGAGCCGAACAGGCGCTCGTCGGCACCTCCGAGCACGGTGTGCTGGGACGGCGATGGATCTACGACGGCACGCACGACCCGGTGCTCGTCGCCCAGTTGCTGGCGCTGCTCCAGGGCCGCGCCGAACCCCAGGCGCAGAGCCGGTCCGACACCCCCGACCCGTCCGTCACCGTCCGGTTCACGGGTACGCCGGTGGCGACCGGGGGCGTCAGGACGACCGTGACCGACGGATCCCACGACACCCTCGTCACTGTGCACGCGACCGGCACCGCGGCCCCCTCGTCGCTGAACCTCCGCGTGAGGCGCGTCCTGGAACCCGGGGCAACCGCACCGGCCGACGCCACGGGCCACGTCACCACGGGCTGGCGCTCGCCGGACGGCGGTGAGCACCGCGGGGTGTTCGCCGCCCTTCACCGCACCGGGTCCTGACCCGTACGGCCGACTTCGTCCGGCCCACGACGTCCGGCCCGTCCGCAGCCGTCGGACGGGCCGGAGGGCCCGTTACCCCTTCCGCCATGCTCCGGTCACCGGCACGCCATCTCCGCGCCGGGCACCGGTCCGAAAGGAGCGGGCTCTTACCAACGTCCTGTACGTCTCATGCAACACGGCCACGGAATGCCTACTTCTTCATAGTCGGATCATCCGGTCGCACGTGCCGCGCAACGGGCCGACGCGACGGTGAGAAGACAGCGGCAGTCCGGGAAGGCCACCTATGCTCAGCGCTCATTCGGAGCAGACCGCAGCGCGCGACGCGGCACCGGCGAGGGGTACGGCGACCGCGACAGCCGCGGCCGGCCCGCACGGCGGAGGGCCGCCTCCCCGGAACCCACGGCCGCCACGGCCGCGCTACGAACCCCCGGTGCTGGCGGCCATAGCGGCGCTCGCGGCGGTTCTCTGCACATGGGGCATCGACCACAGCGTCTACCACACGTTCTACGCCGCCGCCGTGCGCAGCATGACCGACAACCCGGTGGCGTTCTTCTTCGGTTCGTTCGACCCGGGCAACTCCATCACCCTCGACAAGGAGCCCGGCTTCCTGTGGCCGCAGGCGCTGTCGGCCATGGTCTTCGGCTTCCACCCCTGGGCACTGGTGCTGCCCCAGGCGATCGAGGGCGTGGCCTGCGTCCTCCTCCTGCATCTGCTGGTGCGTCGCTGGGCCGGGGTCCCGGCGGGGCTGCTGGCCGCGGCGTTCCTGACGCTCACCCCGGTGGCCGTGGGGCTGGGCCGGTCGATCGTGGAGGACGCGCCGTTCGTCCTGGTGCTGCTCCTGGCCGCCGAGGCCACTTGGCGGGCCGTCGCGCGGGCCCGGCTGCGCCCCCTGCTGGCGGCCGGCGTCTGGGTCGGGGTGGCGTTCCAGTGCAAGATGCTGGAGGCCTGGGCGGTGCTGCCGGCCCTGGCCGTCACCTATCTGGTGGCCGCCCCCACCACCCTGCGGCGCAGGATCGGCCATGTCGCGGTGACCGGCGCGGTCGCCGTGGCGGTGTCGGCCTCCTGGGTGGCCGTGGCGACCGCCGTCCCCGCTCAGTCGCGTCCCTACATAGACGGCACCACGAACAACTCGGCCGTGGGCATGGTCGTGGGCTACAACTTCCTGACCCGGTTCACCTCGCTGGGTGTGGACGCGGCGGACACGGGCAGCGTCGTCGCCGGCGAGACGGGCCCCACCCACGCGGCCACCGACAGCGGCTCGGGCGACGGCAGTTCAACGGGCGAGGCCGGTGGCACCGTTCACACCGCAGGGCGTGCCCACCACAGGGGTCCGGGCATGGGCAACAGCGTCCTGAAGATGTTCAGCCCGGGTCTCGCCACCCAGACGGGCTGGCTGTACCCGCTGGCCGGGTGCGGCCTTGTGTGGGGTCTCGCCGCCGCGCGGCGCCGCCGTGTCCCCCGCACCGATCCGGCGCTCGCCGGGTATCTGCTGTGGGGGGTGTGGCTGGCCACCTTCTTCGCCGCGTTCAGCTTCGGCAGCGTCACCGGCCACACGTACTACATGGGCGTCGTCGCCGTGGCCCTCGCGGCGCTGAGCGGTGCGGGGGTGGTGCGGGCCTGGGGGGCGTACCGGGCCGGCGGCCGCCGTGCCCGGGTCCTTCCGGCGGTGACCGCCGCGAACGTCCTGTGGGCCGCGGCCCTGACGCTGCACTACCGCCACTTCTTCGGATGGCTGGCTCCCTCCGCCGTCGGCCTGTGCGTCCTGTCCCTGGTGCTCACCGGCGCAGGCCGCGCTCTGGTGGCCCACCGGACACGGACAGCCGTGGCTGGCCTGGCTGCCGGACTCGCCGCGGTGCTGCTGATACCGGCCGCATGGTCGGCCTCGGCGCTGTCCCCGCGCTACAACCAGCCCGGCGGCATGGGCAGGGTCGGGCCCGCCAGCCTCTCGGGGGGCGGCGGACCGAACCGGCTCACGCCACCGCGCGCACGGCTCCTGGCCTACCTGACGGCGCACCGCGGCGGGGCGAAGTACCTCGCGGCCATGCCGGACTGGGCGGACGCCGCGCCCTACATCATCGCAGCCAACGCGTCCGTGCTGCCCATGGGCGGCTTCACCGGACAGGTCCCCTACCCCTCCCCCGCCGGACTCGGCCGGCTCGTCGAGTCCGGCGACCTGCACTACGTCGCCCTCCGGGGCACATACGCGGCAGGGCGGCAGCGGAAGGCCGATGAGCACGGAGGAAGCGACCGGTACGAAGCGACGGCGCAGCACACCGGCACCGCCGCGTCGCCCACCACGACCGCGATCACGCGCTGGGTCACCACGCACTGCACGTCGGTGCCGCCGACGGCGTACGGCGGCACGGGCTCCCTCCGGCTCCGGCTCTACCGGTGCGGACAACGCCGGTGAGGGACCGCTCAGTTCGCGGTCGCCACGGCTGACGCGGGCGTGCCGAGGAACTCCGCCCAGCCGCCGAGCGGCGACTGTCCGGGGCGAGGGTGCGCAGCTTCCTGAGGACGGCCGGGTCCTGGGCCTCCAGCCATGCTTCGGCTGGGTGCCGGTGTCGTCGCCCCGCCCGCCGCGGGACGCGCCGCCGCGCCCGCCGCGGAGCGGACAGCGGGGTGGGGGGCGGCAGGGCGGTCAGGCGCCGGTGCCGGGCTGGAAGGGCGTCAGGAAGACCGAGGAGGAGTTGCCCGACACGGGCACCGCGCCGCCCGACCACGTCACCTTCAGGGAGGCCTTCTCGTCGGGTGGGGTGATCAGGAGCGCCGCGGGGGTGGCCGTGCGGGCGCCGCTGATCTCCGGGTTGGAGAAGGTCAGTCCGGCCCAGGCGCTCCTGCCCGGCGCCAGCGCGACCTTCGTGGGGCTGCCCGAGCTGCGCTTGGGGTCCCGGCCCAGTTGCTTGCCGGAGGCGTCCACGAAGGCGGCGCCCGGGTAGCCGTCGATGGTGCAGGTGCGTCCGGAGCGGTTGGTCAGGACCAGGGGGAAGTTCTCCTGCCCTGCTCCCGGGTTGTTCGCCCCGACGGACGCGCGCAGTTCGGACGTGTGGCAACGGGTGCCGCTCGTGGTGCCGCCCCCGGTGGCCGCCGCGGAGGACGTGGTGCGGGTGCCGCCCGATGCCGCGGGGTCGGCGGAGGTGCCGCCCGCGCTGCTCGCGGTGCCGTCGCCGGTCGGCTGGTCGCCGGAGGCGGGCTGGGCCGTGCCGGGCAGCTTCTGCGGAGCACTGGCGGTGCCGTGGTCGTTTCCGCAGGCGGTGAGCAGGGTCAGGGCGGCGACCGCGCCCAGCGCGGACACCACGCGTCGCGCCGTCAGGAAGGGGTCCGTGCCGTCGAGGTGGGGGCCCGCTGTGCCGCGCCGGAAGGTCACCATGTCCATCGCTCCTTGCAACTCGTGTCGCACGCGCCGGGCGCGAGCGTTCTCGACGGTGCCGAGGTGCTCCGTCTCTCTGTCCGATGCCCGCTCGGGCGGAAAAGTTCGCGACGCCCGGCTGTGGCGCGAGGCGTTCGGGGGTACGGGAGGGCGCGTACGTCAGTGGTCCGGGCGACGCATCCCGCGGCGGGCGGGGCAGCCGCCAGTTGCACCGCGTCGGTGGTCAGCCCGTGACACGCACCGAGTCCCGGATCCGGTCGGTCCCGTCGCCGCCGCCGTCCTGGCGCAGCTGGACGTAGACCTGGGGTCCGGCGGCGGCGCCGTCGGCCGGGGCGAGGGCGGCCGGGGCGAGGGCGGCCTCCGTCGCACCTGCCGGCTGGAGTACGCGGAGGTCGCCGAACGCGTCGGTGTCCCGCTGGGCACGCTGAAGTCCCGTCTGCACGAGGCGCGCCGGCAGGTGAGGCCGTGGCTGGCCGGCTCCGCGTAGAGCCCGCCCAAGAGCAGGGGGCGGCACGCGCGCCGCGTACCGCCCCTTCCACCGGCCAGGCGTCAGTGGCCGCTGATCGCGTGCGGCGTGTACGGCTCCTGGAGTGCCTGGATCTCCTTGTCGGTGAGCTCGACGTCGACCGCAGCGACGGCGTCGTCGATGTGCTGGGGCTTGGTGACGCCGACGATGGGTGCGGCGACGGTGTCCTGGTGCAGCAGCCAGGCGAGGGCGACCTGGGCGCGCGGGATGCCCCGTTCGGAGGCGACCGAGGCCACCGCCTCGACGATCTCCCGGTCGCCCTCCTGGTAGAGCTTCTTGCCGAACTCGTCGGTGCGGCTGCGCTCGCTGGTCTCGTCCCAGTCACGGGCGAGGCGCCCGCGGGCCAGCGGGCTCCAGGGCAGGGTGCCGACGCCCTGGTCGGCGCACAGCGGCAGCATCTCGCGCTCCTCCTCGCGGTAGAGGAGGTTGTAGTGGTTCTGCATGGAGACGAAGCGTGTCCAGCCGTTCAGCCGGGCCGTGTACTGCGCCTTGGAGAACTGCCAGGCGTACATCGAACTGGCACCGATGTAGCGGGCCTTGCCCGCCTTGACCACGTCGTGCAGGGCCTCCATCGTCTCCTCCACGGGGGTCGTGGGGTCGAAGCGGTGGATCTGGTAGAGGTCGACGTAGTCGGTGCCGAGACGGCGCAGGCTGTGGTCGATCTCCGTCATGATCGCCTTGCGGGACAGGCCGCCGCCGTTGGGTCCGGGCCGCATCCGGCCGTGCACCTTGGTCGCCAGGACGATCTCGTCACGCCGGGCGTACTCGGCGAGCGCCCGGCCGACGATCTCCTCGCTGGTGCCGTCCGAGTAGACGTTCGCGGTGTCGAAGAAGGTGATGCCGGCGTCGAGTGCCCGGCGGATCAACGGCCGGGAGGCCTCCTCGTCGAGGGTCCAGGTATGGGTGCCGCGGTCGGGCAGGCCGAAGCTCATACAGCCCAGGCAGATCCGGGACACCTCGAGACCTGTCGAACCGAGCTTCACGTACTGCATGCGACTCCTGCTTTCGTCGGAGTGGGGCGGGGCCGGGCGCCGCGGACCGATCGGAGCCGACCGTCGTCGCCTCCGGGGGGCGCCGTCGCCCAGGACGACGTGTTCCCTGCCCATCCTGGGCGCCGTTCAGCCCCGCCGCAGGGTGGCTGCCGGGGTCAGCGGTACCCCGTCGCGTCCGCGGGCCTGCCCGCCTCCTGCACCTCGACGAGGTAGCGCCAGGCGTCGGGGCGGCTGCCGTCCCGGTCGGTGAAGCCGTAGACCTGGGCGAGCCGCCCGCTGGAGAGCGACGCGCCGTTCCAGCGGGAGACGTCCGGGTCGGCGGCCAGCGCGGCGACGGCGCGGCCGACGTAGTACGGGCTCTCGGAGATGCAGAAGTGGGGTTCGCGCGCGAGGGCGTCGCGCCAGTTGTCCTCCGTCACCCCGTACAGCTCGAGCATGAGCTCCGAGCGCAACCAGCCGGGGGTCAGGGCGACCGCGGTGGCGCCGCGTGGCCCGAGTTCGTGGCCGAGGGCGAACGCCATGCGCAGCACGGCCGCCTTGGCGATGTCGTAGAAGAAGGAGACGCGGTAGGTGTCGCGGTTGTACTCGGCGGTTCCGTCGGTCATCTCCACGACCAGGCCGCCGGGGGTGCGCAGCAGCAGGGGCAGCGCATGGTGGCTGGTGATGGCGTGGGTGTCGAGGGCGAGCCGCAGCAGGTGCAGTCCCTTGTCGAGGTCGTGTTCCCATACGGGGGTGTCCCACTCGAACAGCTTCTCGGCCCCCCAGATGTCGTTCACGAGGATGTCGAGGCGCCCCTGTTCGCGGTCGATGCGGTCCACCAGGGCGCGCACCTGGGCGGGGACGAGGTGGTCGGTGGGTACGGCGATGCCGTGCCCGCCGGCCGCGGTCACCAGGTCGGCGGTGTCCTCGATGGTCTCGGGCCGGTCGTACTCGGAGCGCCGCCGGCGCGTGCTGCGCCCGGTGGCGTAGACCGTGGCCCCGGCCGCGCCGAGTTCCACGGCGATGCCCCGTCCCGCGCCCCGCGTCGCACCGGCGACGAGTGCGACCTTGCCCTGAAGTGGTCCCGGCATGTCCGACCTCCGCGTTCGTTGGACCGTTGCGCGTCGACGGTCTCGCGGAAGCCGGACATCTTCTGTCACTTTTTCGCGTGCGGGTGTTGCCGGTATGTCGCCGGCTCAGTGGCCGCGGGCGATCCACTCCTCGAGGTGGGGCGCCTCGTCGCCGATGGTCGTCGTCTCGCCGTGTCCCGTGCGGACCACGGTGTCGGGCGGGAGGGTCAGCAGCCGGTCACGGATCGAGTCGATGATCGTCGGGAAGTGGGAGTAGGAGCGTCCGGTCGCCCCGGGGCCGCCCTGGAAGAGGGTGTCGCCGGTGAAGACGGTGCCGAGGCCCGCGTCGTAGAGGCAGACCGCGCCGGGCGCGTGGCCGGGGGTGTGCAGGACGGTCAGGTCGGTGCCGGCCGTCTCGATGACCTGGCCGTCGGCCAGCCAGTGGTCGGGGAGGCGGTGGGGGTGGGTGAGCTTCCACAGCGGCAGGTCGTCGGGGTGCAGCCAGATCTGCGCGCCGGTCCGTTCGGCGAGGGCGGGGGCGGCGTCGATGTGGTCGTTGTGGGCGTGGGTGCACACGATGGCGCGCAGCCGCCGGTCGCCGACGGCCTCGGCGATCGCGTCGGCGTCGTGGGCGGCGTCGATGACGACCGCCTCGTGGTCGTCGCCGACGATCCACACGTTGTTGTCGACGTCCCAGGTGCCGCCGTCCAGGGAGAAGGTGCCCGAGGTGACGAGGCGGTCGATGCGGGCGGTCATCACAGCATCACCACCGAGCGCAGCACGTCGCCGTGGTGCATCCGCTCGAAGGCCTTCTCGATCTCGTCGAGGGCGATGGTCTCGGTCACGAACTTCTCCAGCGGCAGCCGTCCCTGCAGGTGCAGGTCGATCAGCATCGGGAAGTCCCGGCTGGGCAGGCAGTCGCCGTACCAGGAGGACTTCAGGGCGCCGCCGCGTCCGAAGACGTCGAGCAGCGGCAGTTCGAGCTTCATCTCGGGGGTGGGGACGCCGACGAGGACGACGGTGCCGGCCAGGTCGCGGGCGTAGAAGGCCTGCTGGTACGTCTCCGGGCGGCCGACCGCCTCGATGACGACGTCGGCGCCGAAGCCGCCGGTCAGCTCGCGGACCGCCTCGACGGGGTCGGTCTCCCTGGAGTTGACGGTGTGGGTCGCGCCCAGTTCCCTGGCGGTGGTGAGCTTGCGGTCGTCGATGTCCACGGCGATGATCTTCGCGGCGCCCGCCAGGTACGATCCGGCGATCGCCGCGTCACCGACACCGCCGCAGCCGATGACCGCGACCGAGTCCCCGCGGCCGACGCCTCCGGTGTTGATGGCGGCGCCGATGCCGGCCATCACCCCGCAGCCGAGGAGGCCCGCCACGGCCGGGGAGACGGACGGGTCGACCTTGGTGCACTGTCCGGCCGCGACCAGCGTCTTGTCCGCGAAGGCGCCGATGCCGAGGGCCGGGGAGAGCTCCTGACCGGTCGAAGCGAGGGTCATCTTCTGCTGGGCGTTGTGGGTGTCGAAGCAGTACCAGGGGCGGCCGCGCAGACACGCGCGGCACTTCCCGCACACCGCCCGCCAGTTCAGGACGACGAAGTCGCCGGGGGCGACCTCGGTGACGCCGTCGCCGACCGACTCGACGATCCCGGCGGCCTCGTGGCCGAGCAGGAACGGGAAGTCGTCGCTGATGCCGCCCTGCTTGTAGTGCAGGTCCGTGTGGCACACCCCGCACGCCTGGACCTTCACCACCGCCTCACCAGGGCCCGGGTCCGGTACGACGATCGTCTCGACCCGCACCGGCTCGTCCTTGCCAGGGGCGATCACGCCGCGTACTTCCTGCGCCATGGTGCTGCTGCCTTCCGTCGGTGGTGCGGGCGCCGTCCGCGCCCGGTGCGGGCCACTGCGGCCCACACACATGATCCTTGCGCGGAGAGCACGTCCTCCGCACGTATTCCGCGCGGCGGAAGTCGGATCGACCGGGCGGCGGACCCGGGGAACGGGTGACCTCCGCGGGACACGGCCCCCGTTCGGCAACCCGGACGCCGACGACGCCGACCTGGAGCGGGTGCTGAAAACGACACGGCTCGAGGCGCTGGTGGAGCGGCCTCCGCGTGGTCCGCAGACCCTGGTCGGGCCTCGCGGGACCAAGCTGTCCGGCGGCGAACGCCGGCGGGTGGCGATCGCCCGGGCGCTGCTGCGCCGTCCGCGTCTGCTGCTGCTCGACGAGGCGACGTCACAGCTCGACGCGGTGAACGAGGCGGCGCTGCGGGACACGGTCGCGGACGTGGCGCGGTCCACGACGGTGTTGGTGGTGGCGCACCGGTTGTCCACGGTGACGATGGCCGACCGGGTCGTGGTCATGGACGCGGGCCGGGTCCACGGTCGGCACCCATCGGGAACTGGTCGCGGCGGACCCGCTCTACGCCGAACTGGCCGCGACCCAGTTCCTCGCCACCGCCGGCTGACGTGCCGGGTCAGGAGGACGAGGGGCGCGCGGTCTCCAGGATCTCCTGAAAGGCCTCGTCGTCTACGGCGGCGGCCAGGAAGTCGTCGACCATGCGCTGGAACAGCGTGGCCAGCTGCCTCAGGTCGTCGGGCGACCAGGCGGCGAGGGCCGCCTGCATGCCGCGGACGCCCGCGGCGCGGACACGGTCGATGGCCTCCTGGCCCTGGGGCGTGAGCTCGATGCGCTGGGCGCGGCGGTCGTCGGGGTCGGGCACCCGCCTGACGTAGCCGGTCTTCTCCAGGTGCTGCACCTGCCGGGTCACATGGGAGGCCTCGACTCCGAGCCGGTTGGCCAGCTCCCCCGGGCGCAGCGGCTCGGAGTCGGCGATCTGCCGCAGCAGCGCGACTGCGGCGCGGTCGAGGGGCACACCGGCCAGGGCCATCAGCCGTTCGTGCTGCCGGGCGCGCGTGCTCAGATAGGTGATGCGGTTGAGCGCGCGCTCGATCTCGACCACTTCCGGTGAGGCGGGGAGGGAGGGGGGCTGCGAAGGGGACATACCCGCGAGTCCAGCGTATCGTTGCGGTGGCTTGCGAGGTGGGCATACCGTCGGCGAGGGCGCGTTCCCGTTCGGCGGGCATGTGCAGGATCAACTCGCGGGTCATGTCGCCGCGTTCGGCCCGGATCTCCGCGGGGAGGTCGGGAAGGCAGCGGTCCAGGCCGTCGAGCACCTCGCGCAGCGACGGGGAGGTCGGGGACTCCTCGATCACGATGGCGCGCATGGCCGGGTCGGTCATCAGCTGGGCGCAGAACCGCGCGAACCAGGTGGGGCTGCCCAGCGTGGCGAGGTGCTCGGCTACGGGACGCACCAGGCAGGACACCCAGTCCCGTACGTCCGTGGAGCCGCGCGTCCCGTCCAGCAGGCGAAGGCGGATCTCCTCGATGGGGTCGGCGTGCCGCCGTACGATCTCGCGTACCAGGTCGGCCTTGGTGCCGAAGTGGTAGCCGACCGCGGCGTTGTTGCCCTGGCCGGCGGCCTCGCTGACCTGACGGTTGGACACGGTGTGGACCCCGCGCTCGGCGAACAGCCGCTCCGCCACGGTCAGGATCAGCGTCCGGTGGCGCTCACCTGCTCTGCCCGTACCGCCCTGCCGGCCATGATCACCACCGTACGGGGACTTCGCTCAGCCCTCCGACGACCAGTCCCTCGAGCCGCCGCAGGTCCTCGGCCGGAACGGCGAGGTCCAGACTGGGAAGTCTACGCAACAGCACGTCGAGGACGGTCTGCAGTTCGGTGCGGGCCAGGGCCTGGCCCAGGCAGGAGTGCGCGCCGACGCCGAAGGCCAGATGCGGGTTGGGGCTGCGGTCGAGTGCCATCTCATCGGCGTCCTCGAAGGCGGTCTCGTCCCGGTTGGCGGCGGCCATGCTGCACATCACGGTCGTGCCGCGCGGCAGGACGGTGCCGCCGACCTCGACCTCCTCCCCGATGTAGCGCGGCATGCCGATCCCGGCGTTTGCGTCGAATCGCAGCGCCTCTTCCACCGCGGAGCGCACCAGCGATCGGTCCGCCAGCAGCCGCTCCCAGCGGCTGCGGTCGGACAGCAGCATGGCCACCATCTTCCCGATCATGTTGGCGGTGGTCTCGTGCCCGGCGACCAGCAGGCCCCTGCCGGTGGCGACCAGTTCCCGGTCGGACATCCGGTAGCCGTCGGGTCCGGTGGCGACGATCAGTTCGCCGAGCAGGTCGTCCCCGGGTGCGGCCCGCTTGGCGGCGAGGTGCTCGGTCATGTAGGCGTTGAACTCGGCCTCCGCCTCGTCGACCTCCTCCTGGGTGTAGCGGGTGAGGTTGAGCAGGGCATCGGACCAGTACGAGAACCGGTCCCGGTCCGAGTCGGGGACGCCGAGCAGGTCGCAGATCACCCACACCGGCAGCGGGAAGGCGAGGCTCGCCTTGAGGTCCGCGGGCTGCCCGCGCTCGACCATGGCGTCGACGAGCCGGTCGGCCATCGCCTCGATGCCCGGCCGCAGCGCGGCCATGCGCTTGGCGGTGAACCACATGGTCACCATCCGGCGCCAGCGCCGGTGCGCCTCGCCGCTCTGCGGGATCGCCAGTGCCATCTCGTTGCTGAACACGCCGCCCGACTCGGTGGCCGTGATGCGGGCCGCGTCCTCGGCGTCCAGTCGGCGGGTGAACCGCTCGTCGGACAGGACCTGTTTGACGTCCACGTAGCGGGTCAGCAGCGACGCCTCGTCGCCGCTGGGCAGCGTCACACGGGCGACGGGGCACTCACGCCGCAGTGCGGCCCATTCGGCGGGCGGCTCCAGCGGGCTGTCGCTCGACAGGGGGTAGCTCAGCGGCTCCTGGGGAAAGGTCACGGCTTCTTCTCCCGATCCGGTGGCCCCCGCGCCGTCAGGCAATCCCAGTCACCCAGGTCAGTCAAACGACTGCCTTAAAAGCCGCGGAGATCAAGGCCGGGATTCAGCCGTTCGCCCGAGGGCATGGGCCTGCCCCCGGCGCGCAGGGCGGGCGGGGGCAGGGAGGAGCGACGGTGAGCGAGGTCAGAAGGGGTAGTGGGCGTGCTGGGTGGCGATGGTGACCCAGCGGGTGTTGGAGAACGCCTCGATGCCCCAGCGTCCACCGAAGCGGCCGTAACCGGAGGCCTTCACTCCGCCGAAGGGCGCGTTCGGTTCGTCGGCCACCGACTGGTCGTTGATGTGCACGATGCCGGTGCGCACCCGGCGTGCGACGGCCAGCCCGTGGGTGGCGTTCTCGGTGATGATGCCGCAGGTCAGCCCGTTCTCGGTGTCGTTGGCGAGGTCGGCCGCGGTGTCGTCGTCGGTGAACGTCTGCAGCACGCACACCGGGCCGAACGACTCGGCGTGGTACAGCTCCGCATCCTTCGCCACACCGGTGAGGACGGTCGCCGGGTGCACCGCGCCCTCAGGCTCCCCTCCGACGAGGACCTTGGCCCCCTTGGCCACCGCGTCCCGCACCAGGCCGGCCACCCGCTGCGCGGCCGACGGGCTGACCAGCGGTCCGACCACGGTCTGCGGATGCGCCGGATCACCTGCCCGCAGCGAGGCCACCTTGGTGGTGAACTTCTCCGTGAACTCCTCGGCGAGGGACTCGTGGACGAGGATCCGGTCGCCGGACATGCAGATCTGCCCGGCGTTCATGAACACGCTGAAGGTGACCGCGTCGACGGCGTAGTCCACGTCGGCGTCGTCCAGCACGATGACCGCGTTCTTGCCGCCCAGCTCCAGGACGGCGGGCTTGAGGTGACGCGCGGCCAGTTCGCCGATGATCCGGCCCACGCCCGTCGAGCCGGTGAAGTTGACCGCCCGCACCCGTTCGTCGGCGATCAGCGCCTCGGCGATCCCGGCCGCGTCCTCGCGGGCGTTGGTGACCACGTTCAGCACGCCGTCCGGCAGCCCGGCCTCGCGCAGCACGTCCGCGACCAGCAGCCCGCAGGCGATCGGCGCGTCCTCGCTGGGCTTGACGACCACCGTGTTGCCCGCGGCGAGCGGCGCCGCCACAGCCCGTACGCCGAGGATGACCGGCGCGTTCCACGGGGCGAACGCGGCCACCACGCCCAGCGGTTCGCGCACCGCGAGTCCGAGCGCGCCCGCCTCCTGGGCGCTGAGGACCTCACCGCGTGGGGCGGTGATCGCGGCTGCCGCCTCGCGCAGGATGTTCGCGGCGAGGGCCACGTTGAAGTAGGCCCAGGGCCGGGTGCCGCCCGCCTCGTGCGCCATGATCTCGGCCACCTGTTCGCCACGGGCGTCCAGCAGGTCGGCCGCCTTGAGGAAGATCGCGCGACGGGCGAAGGGGGCCAGGGCCGCCCAGGCGGGGAAGGCCGCGTCCGCCGCGTCCACCGCGCTTCGGACGTCCTCCGGTCCGGCCGCCGCCACCGTGGCGTACACCTCACCGGTGTAGGGGTTGACGTCGACCGTGGTGCGGCCGGACGCGGCGGGCACGTCCTTGCCGCCGATGAGCAGTTCGCGGGAGACGGGCACGACCACTTCCTTTGTTCGCCTGGTGAAATCGTATTCACTGATCACCGCGATGCTCCGGCGGGCCCCGGGGAATGTCAAGGCCCCCGGCCGTCGACGACCGGGGGCCTTGCGCCGTCGCCGCGCTACTGGACGGCCGGGAGCAGCCCTGTGACGGGTGCGGCCAGATCGGTGGCCTGGTGGAGCTGGTTGACGTCGTGCAGGTGGTTCAGGCCCGCCAGTTGGCCGGACAGCCGCGGGATCTCGTTCCGGTGCTCCGCGGGGACCCCGCTGCGGGCGAGTGAGTCGAGCACGGTGACCGGGTTGACCTTGCCGGCGTCCGGGGTGCCTGCGGTCGCCGCGGTGGCCGGCGGCGCGCCGAGAGCGGCTGCGCCCACGGCGAGACCGACCGCGGCGACGATGCGTCGTGTTGAGATCATGCCTTCAGCAACGGCACCCAGCGGCCCGCGGTCACGGGCCGCTGGCGCCGCTCACCCGACAGGCTCACCGGCCCCGGCGCGTTTGCCGGTGCCGCG
Organism: Streptomyces sp. NPDC093984; assembly: GCF_044764595.1. Lineage (NCBI taxonomy): Bacteria > Bacillati > Actinomycetota > Actinomycetes > Kitasatosporales > Streptomycetaceae > Streptomyces > Streptomyces sp. NPDC093984. The sequence goes on from NZ_JBIWIM010000001.1 coordinate 67,627, forward strand.
CGCCGGGGGGAGGCTCGAAGCAGAGGCCTTCAAGCGGCCCGCCGCTCGCCGGGCCGTGGCCTTCCAAGGAGGTCGAAGGAGGTCACCATGGGCACCGCGGCAGGCGCCGGCTTCGACGTGGAGGCTCTGCGCCGGGGCATCGAAGGAGAAGACACGACGGCTCTGCTGTCGCTGTACGCGGACGACGCGGAGATACGCGTCGTCGACCGCAACACCCAGCCCAGCCACCCCAAGATCCTGCACGGCCGGGACCAGATCAGCCAGATGCTCAGCGACGTCTACAGCCGCGACATGACCCATCACCTGGACCAGTGCGTCGTCCAGGGCGATCACGTCGCGTTCACCGAGTCCTGCGAGTACCCGGACGGCGTACGGGTGCTGGCCAGCTCGATGGCCTCGCTGCGCAACGGCAGGATCGCCGAGCAGGTTCTCGTCCAGGCCTGGGACGAGTAGACGGATCACGGCCACCTGTGGCTGCGCGGCGGCGGAGCGCGGCGAGGAACCGCTGTCCTTGCCGCGTCGGACACACGAGAGGTGATGACATGGAGGGTGTCGCGGACATGGGCGGTACCTCCGGCTGGGGCCCGGCTCACCCGCCGAGGCAGGACGAACCGGTCTTCGAGGAGCCCTGGCAGGGCCGGGCATTCGCGTTGGCGCTCGTCTCCAGCCGTATCGCGTGCGGCGGCTACAACCCGGACGCCTTCCGGCACGCGCACGAGCGCCTGGACCGAGCCGCCTACCTGGACGAGGGCTACTTCGGGCGCTGGCTCAACGGCGCGGAGCTGATGCTCACCGACAGCGCCACCCTGGCGGCGGGCGCGATCGACGCCCGCGCCCGCAATCTGCGCGGCGAACACGTGGAGGAGCCACCGGTCCCCGCCCCTCGACCCGACTACCGGCCGACCGCCGCGCCGGTCGGCGCCGGCTCGCTGCGCTCCGTGGACACCGCGCCGGCCTTCGCTGTCGGTGAGCGTGTGCGCGCCAAGGACATGTCACCGCAAGGGCACACCAGACTCGCTCGGTATCTGCGGGGCCACACCGGAGTCGTCGAGCGTGTTCAGCCCGCTTCCGTGCTGCCGGACACCAACGCCCACTTCCAGGGCGAGAACCCCCAGCACGTCTACTCGGTGCGATTCGACTCGCGCGAGCTGTGGGGCGACGGCGCCGAAGCCTTCGCACTGACCGCAGAGCTGTTCGAGAGTTACCTGGAGCCGACATCATGACCGCCACCAGTGGAACGGGCGAGCGCCTTCCCGCGTCGCTGCGCACCGAGGCGCTCGAGCAACTGCTCACCGAGCGGGGCCTGATCGACCCGAAGGTGTTGGACGGGATCATCACCACCTATGAGACCAACGTGGGGCCGCTGAACGGCGCCAAGGTCGTCGCCAGGGCATGGACCGACCCCGAGTACCGGCGGCGGCTGCTCGAGGACGGCACCGCGGCCGTCAAGGAGCTGGGCTTCTCCGGACCTCAGGGCGAGCACATCGTCGTGGTGGAGAACACCGCGACCACCCACCACGTGGTGGTGTGCACGCTGTGCTCCTGCTACCCGTGGCCGGTGCTCGGCCTGCCGCCGAGCTGGTACAAGGACCCGGCCTACCGTGCGCGTGTGGTGAAGGAGCCGCGCACGGTGCTGGCCGAGATGGGACTCGAACTCGACGACGACGTCCAGATCGTCGTCCACGACTCCACCAGTGAAGTCCGCTGGCTGGTGCTGCCCGAACGTCCGGCCGGCACCGAGCACCTGTCCGAGGAGGAGCTCGTACCGCTGGTGACGCGGGACGCGATGGTCGGGGTGGCCAAGGTGGCGGCACCATGAGCGCGCCGCTGGACATCGAGGGGCCGGCCGCACCGCCGCGTTCCAACGGCGAGTTGGTGTTCGCCGAGCCGTGGGAGAGCCGCGCCTTCGGCATGGCCGTCGGCTTGTACGAGGCGGGCGCTTTCACCTGGCCGGAATTCCAAGCCGCGCTGATCGCCCGCATCAGAGCATGGGAGACCGCATCGGCGCCGAATGAGTCCTACAACTACTACCGCCTCTGGCTGGCCGCCCTGGAGGACGTGCTCGTCAGCCGGTGCGCGGTGTCCCCGGACGAAGTCACCGCACGGGCCCGGGCCCTGGCGCGACGCCCCTCGGGCCACGACCACCGGGACGATCCTGTCACCGGCCGGGCAGACGTTCCGTGATCTCCTGCAGCAACCGGCCGTTGCCGTCCGGGTCGCTGAAAGCGGCATGGGAAGCACAGGACGTGCGGTCGGGGTGCGGACCTGCGATCCGCTCCTGGTCCGCGCCGCGGTGGACGGCGTCCCCGGCCGTCCAGGCCCTGTACGACAGCGCGGCCCAGCCGGTCGGTGACCGCTCCGGCCGGCCGCAGCCCCTTCGCGTCGGCGAGGACGCGCACCGCAGTCCGGCGGGTTCGGGAACGTCGCAGGCGGCGGTGTGGCGCTCGTCGCGTTCCTCACGGGGGAGGTTTCGAGGGAGCGGTGGGTTCAGGCGTCCGGCAGCCAGCCCGGTGGGCGCAGGATGGCCAGGAGTTGGCGGACCAGTTCGTCCACGATCTCGTCCAGGGTGGCGTCCACCCAGCCGGCCCGCCAGTCGTGGAGCAGGCCGTTGACGCTGCCGATGAACGCGGTGGCCGCGAGCCGGTAGTCGCGCGGCGCCGCCTCACCGCGCGCGGCGGCCCGGGCTGCCTCCGCGCAGATGAAGTCCACCCAGCGGGAGCGGCGTTCGAGCCGCTGCTCCTCAAGGCGGGGGCTGACGCCGATGATCTCGACGAAGGCGATACGGATCCGGCGCGGATCGGAGGTGACGTTCGCCGCGTACGCCCGGAACACCGCGGCGGCGCGCTCGGCGAGCGGCAGGTCGCCGGCCTCGGCGAGGGCGGCGGCCGCGGCCTGTTCCGCCCAGTCGTTGACCTGGAGGTGCAGCGCGGCCAGCACGTCCTCCAAGGTGCGGAACTCTTCGTAGAACTGCCGAGTCGACAGCCCCGCCGCCTCGCTCAGCGCGGCCACCGTGGTGGACCGGTAGCCGGGGCCGGCGCCGAACAACTGGAGTCCGGCCTCCAGGAACCGCCGGCGTCGCTCGGCCTGCCGCTCCTCGGCCGTCCTGCCGCCGTACCGGCCCGTCGGCTGCTTGAGCCTGCCCGCCACCCGCGCCCCCTCGCCGTTCGATGATCCGTTCGCCTGTCGCTCGATTTTGTCGTGCGCGGAGTCTTGTGAAGAAGGTCGCCCCTTCCTTACTTTCCAGTAAGTCACTTTGAATCCGCGCGTGTTCAGACTTCCACCCCAAGACAGGGACCCCACCATGCCTGTTCTCAGATCCCGGCACCTCTTCTCCCTCGCCGCCGCTCTCGCCCTGACCACGGGCGGCACCGCGACGGCCGCCGCCGCGCAGGACTCCTCCGCCGCCGCGCTGCGCGAGGTGATGTTCGTGGGCAACAACTGGGACGGCACCGCCGATGTCATCAAGTCCAGCGGCGACTTCGCGAGGATCGGCCGCGTCAACGTGATCCCCGACAAGGAGGCGCGGCTGAAGGAGATCAACGCCGACCCCATCAAGTGGATCTACTTCATGGCCATCCGCAACAGCGTCGGCGAGGGCCACGACCAGTTCGTGGACGACATGTACTCCACGCCCGACGGCAGGTCGATGGTGGTCTCCCGGCCGAGCTTCGCGGACGTCGTCTCCATCGATCTCGCCACCGGGAAGATCAACTGGCGTTTCCCCGTGGCGGGTTACCGAGCCGACCACATGGCGGTCTCCCCCGACGGCACACGGGTCGCCGTCTCCGCCTCCACCGCCAACAAGGTGCAGGTGCTGGACATCGACACCGGTAAGGAACTGGGCGAGTTCGCCACCGGTGACAAGCCGCACGAGAACATCTTCACCAAGGACGGCAAGTACATCTGGAACATGTCGATCGGCGACGTCAACACCTCGCTCGACGACCCGTCCCTGGACTGGACGAAGGGCGACCGCCACATCACGGTCGTGGACGCCACCACCTTCAAGCAGGTCAAGACCATCGACATGCGCGACCGGCTGGACGCCGTCGGGCTCAAGGACTTCTCCGACGCGGTCCGCCCCGCCGTCTTCACCCCCGACGAGTCCAAGCTCTACTTCCAGGTGTCGTTCTTCAACGGCTTCCTGGAGTACGACGTGGCCACCGACAAGATCACCCGGGTGAAGACCCTGCCGAAGAACCCGGCGACCAGCGACGACCGTACGACGTGGGTCAACGACTCACGCCACCACGGCGTTTCGATGAACCCGGCGGGCACCAAGCTGTGCGTCGCGGGCACGATGGACGACTACGCGACCGTGGTGGACCGCGCCACCCTCCAGGAGGGCCCGCTCGTCACCGCCTCCAAGCCCTACTGGGCCACGGTGAGCGGTGACGGCAAGGACTGCATCATCTCGGAGAGCGGCGCCGACCAGGTCACCGCGATCGACTTCGCGACGGGCCGGAAGGTGGTCTCGGTCCCGGTCGGCGACCACCCGCAGCGGGTGCGCCTCGCGCACGTCCCCGCCGACTGGACCGGCCCGTCCGCTAGCTGAACTCCTTCGCCGCCCACGCCGCGAGCTCCGTCCGCGCCGCGCTCAGCAGCGACGCGGACGGAGCCGTGGCCCCGTTCGTGACCAGCGCGTAGTGCACGGCGCCCGTGTCGGAGGCGGTCAGCAGGAGCCGTTTGCTGCCCGTGCCGCCCGCCTCGTTCGCCACGGCGACCGGGGTGGACCTGGTGTAGGCGGGCAGCCCCGCCGTGGTGCCGAGGTCGCAGACCACGGTGGTGGACGCGGCCGGGAAGGAGGCCGGCAGGTGCAGTTCCGTGGGCGCCGCCGATCCGTTCGAGCGCCACACCAGCAGGCCGTACTGCCCCGAGCCCACCAGTCGCGCCACGTTCGGCAGCGAGCTCGGCACCGGGTTCCAGGTGAGTGTCGTCGAGCCGTCCCGGGAGCGGTCCTCGTAGGTGAAGGCCACCGTCGTGCCGGCTGTCGCGCTCGGGTAGAGCCGGTCCAGCAACCGGGCGTCCTGGCGCAGCACCGGGGCGCCCGAGTCGTCGAGGGCGACGGCGGAGAGGTCCTCGTCGTTCCAGGCGTCGCCGGAGGTGAGGACCTTGTCGGGGTTGCCGTTCATCAGCTCGTGGTGGCGGCCGTTGTAGAGGTCCCACTGCCACTGCGTGCCGGAGAGCACCGGGCCGGAGCCTGCCGGGTCCGACCACCAACTCGCGCCCTTCACACGGGAGTCGAGCGCCTGGTACATCGCCTTCAGCACGGTCGGCGCCTTGTCGGCGACGGAGCCGGACAGCGGGTGGCCGAACTCGCTGACGATCGCTGACGTGCCCAGGGCGCCGGCCCGGTCGCGCACCGTGCCGAAGTCCGTCGCGTACTGCCCGTCGCCCGCCTTGCCCCACATGAGGATGCCGGAGATGGCCTTCTGGTCGTAGAAGTGGGTGTTGAAGACATACCGGGGGCCGATCGTGCCGGCGTCGAGGAGTCCGCCCTCCTGCTTCTGGCTGGAGATGTTGGCGTTCCAGAAGAGGTTGGGCTCCACGAAGGCGGGCTTGTCCTGCCAGCCTGCCGCGTCCATCCGCGCGCGGAACCTGGCGTAGAACGGCCAGAGCACGTCCCGTTCCCAGGTGCGGCTGGTCTGCCCGCTGTCGTAGGTGCCCGCGTGGGGCTCGTTGAACGGGTCGAAGCCGACGACTCGCGCGAACTCGTCGCCGGAAAGGTGCTGTCCGATGTACTCCATGGTCTTCTGCGCGGTGGCGAGGAAGGCGTCCTGCACGCCGTGGGCGTTGTGCCAGAAGTCGTACGACGCCTTCGTCACCGCCTGGTTCTGGGTGATGTTCTGGCCCCAGAAGAGACAGATCCCGCAGGATTCGGCGGGGTAGTTCCCGGCGTCCACCGCCCACTTGGGGGCGCCGTCGCCGGTGTACCAGCTGCCCTGGTTGAAGAGATGGCGGGAGTAGAGGTCCTGGTGGAAGTCGGGGTAGACGCGGACGCCGGCGTCGAGGAAGGCGCGCATCTGGTCGGTGACGGCGGCGAGGTAGGCCGTGTCGACCTGGCCGCGCACCGGCTCGGCGTGGGCCCAGGAGAGCAGGAAGCGGACCGTGTTGCCGCCGCCGAGGGTGCGCAGGGCGGTCGCCGACTTCCGGGCGTCGGCTAAGGAGGCGAACGGCAGTCCGCTGTTCTCCTCCAGCTTGGTCTCGCCGGAGACGTTGTAGCCGCGCAGGACGACCTCGCGGCCGAGGCCGTCGGTGAAGCGGCCGCCCTGGACGGTGAGGGTGGCGGACGCCTGGGCGTCGAACCAGAGGGAGTCGGGAAGGGAGTCGGCGGCCGCGGGCCGTGCGCCCGGGGCCGCCAGGAGGCCGGTGAGAGCCACGAGAACGCCGCACAGACGCACACGTAACTTTGCCATGCACATTACACTCAGGGCGATTTACGGCCTATGTCAACACAACACCCGTGCATCCTGCGGTGCGTACGCCACGGTCAGGACGGCACGCCCGCCGCGCGCCCCGGCACCCTCCGCATCACCCGCAGCAGGTACTCCTCCCGGTCGAGCGGGTTGTGGTCGGTGCGCGGGCGGCTCGGTACCGCGCCACCGGTCACCGGGGCGTAGTGGTCGAACGCGGACTCCAGCTCGCCCTCGCCCCGGGTCAGCCCCGGCAGCGTCTGCTCCAGCTCGTGCACCTGGGCGGCCGGCACCCGGCCCTCGAGAACACAGGTACGTCCGCGCAGCGAGGTGGTCCCGGGGACCGCGCGCAACCGGGTGAGAACCGGCAGCAGCGCGCCGAGCGTGTCCGCCGGGGCCTCGATCCGGAAGCGGTGCATCGGCTCGTACACCCGGGTGCCCGCACGCCGGAGCGCGGTCACCACGACCAGCGGGGTCAGGCCCCGGAAGTCCGCGCCCGTACTCGACATGCTCTTGTCGAAACCCTGGTGGGCGTGGCTCTGCCGCGGGGAGTAGCCAGAGTGCGTCATGGTGACCGTACAGTCGGTCACCTGCCAGCCGTGCAGGCCCTGTGCCAGGGTCTCGTTCACCGTGTCCTCCACCGCCTTGAAGAAGGCGTACGGCATCGAGCCGAGCTCCACCTCCAGACGGAACGTGACGCCCGAGCCGACCGGGGCGGGGTCGATACGCAGACCGACGGTGGCCAGGAAGGGATTGGGATCCTTCTTGTTGAACTCGACCGCCGCTCCCGTGCCGACGGGCCGTTCGACGCACAGCGGCGTCGTCTCGCGGAAGGTGACGGCAAGTCCGTACTCCTCGGCCAGGGTCGCCTGGATGACCTCCTTCTGGACCTCGCCGTACAGGGAGACGGAGATCTCCTGGCGGAGCTCGTCCTGCCGCAGCGCGATGAGCGGGTCCTGTTCGGCGAGCTGGGTGAGCGCGAGGTGCAGCGCTCCCCTGTCGCGCGGGCGGGCGGGCACGACGACGGTCTCCAGGGTGGGCGGGGAGAAGTGGTGCCCCGGCGGCTCCGCGCGCGGCGCCTCCCCGAAGGTGTCGCCGATGCGGACGTCGGTCAGGCCCCACAGCTTGCCGATACGGCCCGCCGTCACCGATGCCACGCGGTCCGCTCCGCCCCGGTCGAAGACGCCGATCGCGGTGACCTTGCCCTCTCGTCCGTCCCCGAACACCAGCCGGTCGCGGGTCCGCAGGGTCCCGGAGAACACCCGCGCGTACGCGATCTTCTCCCCCGCCGGTCCCCGCTCGACCTTGAAGACGGTGCCGGAGGCAGGCCCCTCGGTGTCGCCCTCGGCGGCCGGCAGCAGTTCCGTCAGACCGCCGATCAGCTCGCGGACACCTGCTCCCGTGATCGCCGAGCCGAAGAACACGGGGTGCACCAGGGCGCGCCGGGTCTGCTCGACGAGGGCGCGGCGCAGCCGCTCGTAGGACACCGCGTCCTCGACGTACGCGGCCAGCAGTTCCTCGTCGTGCTCGGCGAGGACGTCGAGCAGCCGTGTGGCCAACGCGGTGTCGTGGGTGTCGTACGGCACCACGTGCGCGTCGCGTGTGCCGAGTCCGTACGGCCGTCCCATCGGGACCACCGACGGGGTGAGGCGCTCGGCCAGGGCGGTGAGGGTCCGGCCGTCGTGCGCGCCGCCGCGGTCGATCTTGTTGACGAAGACGAGGGTGGGGATCCGCAGCCGTCGCAGGGTGCGCATCAGGATGCGTGTCTGGGCCTGGACGCCCTCCACGGCGGAGACGACCAGCACCGCGCCGTCGAGCACGCCGAGCACCCGCTCGACCTCGGCGATGAAGTCGGGGTGGCCGGGGGTGTCGATCAGGTTGACGGTGACGTCGTCGAGCGTGAACGAGACGACGGCGGACTTGATGGTGATACCGCGCTGTCTCTCCAGCGCGAGGGTGTCGGTCTGGGTGCTGCCGTCGTCGACACTGCCGATCTCGTCGATCACTCCGGCGGCGTGCAGCAGCCGCTCGGTGAGGCTTGTCTTACCCGCGTCTACGTGCGCGAGGATTCCCAGGTTCAGCGTGGGCACAGAGCGTCATGTCCTTCGGGAGAGTGCTGGTTCCTTGCTGGGTGGACATGAACGCTGTGCGCATGGGGGCTCCTCGGTTTCGACGACTCTGTCCCGTGCAGTCCAGCAGGACCGCGGCGGTGACAGCAACGGAATTTCAGGCGCGCTCACTCCTGTGGTCGGCGATGAGCTGCTCCAGATGGTGCAGGGCGGTGCGCACCCTTGCCGGGTCCTGCTGGAAGTAGGGATCGTCCGGCACCGGCAGGGAGCCCGCGAGGGCCCAGCCCCGGCCGCGGGCCCAGGTGGCGTCATCGACGTCGAGCGCCTGCCGGAAGTCGCCGCGCACCTCGTCCGGCAGGAACTTCCAGGCGGCGAGCAGGTCGACCGCCGGGTCACCGACGGCGAGGGTGCCGAAGTCGATGACCGCGCTCAGCCGGCCGTCCACGGCGAGGAGGTTGCCGACGGCGAGGTCGCCGTGGACCCAGACGGGCGGCCGGTGCCAGGCGGGTGCGGCGAGGGCCGCCTCCCAGACCTCCGTCACCGCGTCGGCGTCGATCAGGCCGGACCGTTTGAGCGCCTCGATCTTGGGCCGTACCCGTGCCTCGGAGGCGAGCGAGTCCCGCTCGTCGCCCATCGGCACGCCCCGGAAGGCGTTGCTCTGCTCGGGAGCGGGGCCGCCCGTCGGGTCGATCGCCTGGAGCGCGGCCAGGAACGCTGCCAGTTCGAGCGCGGTGCGGCGGGGGTCGGCGAGGCCTTCGGGGGTGGCCCTCTCGCCGTCCAGCCAGCGGTAGACGGACCACGGGTAGGGGTAGCCCTCGCCGGGTTCTCCCTTGGCGACGGGTTCGCTGACGGGCAGCGGCAGATGGGGCGCGAGCCGGGGCAGCCAGGTCTGCTCCCGCTCGACCTGACCGGCCCAGTGCGGGTAGCGCGGGAGGCGCACGGACAGCTCCTCACCGAGGCGGAACGTCGCGTTGTCCAAGCCTGAGACAGGGACCGGGGTGATCGGGAGGTGGGCCCACCGCGGGAACTGGGCCGCCAGCAGACGGCGTACGAGGTCGGTATCGATCAGCACCGGCCCATCTCACCCAAACGGGTAGTCAGGACTCCACCGATTTTCCGGTGCGCGGGGGCAACTGGTGCAGCCGGACGTCCGTCAGTTCGCCGCCGGTCACGGTGGCCGTCATGTACGTGCAGTGGGGCTGGCGGCGGCGGTCGGTCGGGGAGCCGGGGTTGAGCAGGCGCAGACCGGTGTCCGTGGTGGTGTCCCAGGGGATGTGGCTGTGGCCGAACACCAGCACGTCGAGGTCGGGGAACCGGTCGGCGCAGCGGTGTTCCCGGCCCTGGGCGGGTCCCGTCTCGTGGACGACGCCGAGGCGCAGGCCGTCGAGGTCGGCGCGGGCCACTTCCGGGAGCCGGGCGCGCAGGGCGGGGCCGTCGTTGTTGCCGTACACGCCGATCAGCCGGGCGGACCGGCTCTGCAGCAGGTCGAGCGTGGCGACGTCCACCCAGTCGCCGGCGTGGATCACGACATCGGCCTGCGGGAGTTCGGCGAGCAGCGGCGCGGGCAGTGCCTTCGCGCGCTTGGGGAGGTGGGTGTCGGACATCATGAGCAGACGCACGACACCAGGGTGTCATCCGGGTCATGTCTGCGCGTCGGCCGGCGAGTGCTCCAGGACGATGTCCGCCCACACCTGCTTGCCGCCGCTGACCGGGAGTGTCCCCCAGGTGTCGGACATGGCCTCGACGAGCAGGATGCCACGGCCGCCCGTCGCCTCCCAGCCGATGCTGGTCGGCTTGACGGGCGTGCGCGGAGAGGAGTCGGCGACAGCGACGCGCAGCCGGTGGTTGGACAGGGTGAGGTCGAGCCGGACCTGGCCGTCGGTGTGGACGAGGGCGTTGGTGACGAGTTCGGAGACGACGAGGAGCACCGTGTCGGTCTCCTCCGGCACGCCCCAGGACCGCAGGGTGCGCCGGGTGAAGCGGCGGGCGTGCCGGACCGCTTCGGGAACGCGCCACACCGTCCAGCTCTCACGCAGCGGGAGCATCGCCATGCCGTCGTAGCGCACGAGGAGCAGCGCCACGTCGTCGCTGCGGTTGGCCTCGGCGAGCAGCGCGTCCGCGACGAGCCCGAGGTGCGCGGGGTCGGCGGCGGACAGCTCGCCGGCGATCCGCGCGAGGCCGTCCTCGATGTCGACGTCGGCCGACTCGACCAGGCCGTCCGTGGTGAGGGCGACGACCGTGCCGGGCTGCAGCCTGAGCGGGCTCATCGGGTAGTCGGCCTGCGTGACGACCCCGAGGGGCGGTCCGCCCTCCGACTCGGTGATCTCGGTGCTGCCGTCCGGGTGGCGCAGCAATGGCGGGAGGTGTCCGGCGCGGACGAACCAGGCGGTGCCCTGCTCCATGTCGACGTCGACGTAGCAGCACGTCGCGAAGAGATCGGACTCCATGTCGACGAGGAGCCGGTTGGCGTGCGAGACGACGACGTCCGGGGGGTGGCCCTCGGCCGCGTACGCGCGCAGCGCCGTCCGCATCTGGCCCATCAGGGTGGCCGCGCCGGCGCTGTGGCCCTGGACGTCGCCGATGACGAGGGCGACGTGGTTGTCGGGCAGCGGTATCACGTCGTACCAGTCGCCGCCGAGCTCCAGACCGGCGGTGGTGGGCAGGTAGCGGGCGACGGCGACGGCTCCGGGCAGCGCGGGCAGGCGGCGCGGCAGGAGGGCGCGCTGGAGCATGCCGATCAGCTCGTGCTCGGCGTCGAAGGCGTGGGCGCGCATGAGCGCCTGCCCGGCGAGACCGGCGACGGCGGTGAGCAGGGCGCGTTCGTCGGGGCCGAAGTCGTGCGGGCTGTCCCAGCCGACGAGGCAGGCGCCGGCCATGCGCCCGCCGGCGGGCAGCGGCAGCACGGCGAGACCGCCGGGGCCGACCTCGGCGAGCGCGGGTTCCAGGGAGGCGCCGGCGGGCCAGATCGTGGCGCGGCCTTCCCTGAGGGCCGTGGCGAGGGTCGGCATGGCGCGGACGGGCGCGTCCGGCCATTCCGAGCGCCACTCGGTGCGCCACAGCTCCGGCCAGGCCTCCGGTTCGGGCGGATCCAGGACGGTGACGACGAGGCGGTCGGACTCCAGCTCGGCGAGGGCGATGCGGTCCGCCCGCAGGGGGCCCCGCAGGGCGGCGACCACGGCCCTGCTGACGTCGCGGACGGTGCCGGCGGTGGCGAGGGCGGCCGCGAGCCGCTGGATGCGGGTGACGTCGCTGACGCCGGGACGCAGTTGGGACGCGTCGGTGACCGTGCCGACGAGCCGGACCGGGTGCCCCTCCCCGGCGGGCTGCAGGTGTCCGCGCAGCCGCAGCCACCTCGGCTCGCCGGAGGGCTGGAGGATGCGGAACTCCAGCTCGCGGTCGCCGATGGACATGTGGTCGGCCTCGACGACGGACATCACGGAGGGCAGGTCCTCCGGAACGGTCCGGGCGAGCAGGGTCTCGACACGGCCGTCGAACTCGCCGGTGTCGATGCCGAACAGTCCCAGCATCTCGTCGTCGACCTGCACCCGGCCGCTGTCCATGTCGAGCGTGAAGGAGCTGCCGGGCAGTTCCCCGGTGTCGGCCACGCCCGGAGGTGGGCAGGTGACGGACTCGGCGAAGAGCTCCAGGCACGCGCGGTCGTCGGGGCCGAAGCCGTCCGGGCCGTCGCTGACGGCGGCCAGGCATCCCCCGCCGCGCAGCGGCAGGAGGGCCAGGGAGAAGTCTCCGGCGGGCATGCGGCGCGCGTCGGCGCAGCGGCCGATGTCCTCGGGGGTGAGCCACCGGGCCTGCCCGGAGCGGTGCACCTCGGCTGCGGGGCCCGTGCCGGAGACGGAGTAGACGTCACGCAGCCCGTACAGCGCCCTCGGCACGCCGGCCGACTCGGTGAGGGTCAGCTGGTCGCCGCCCTCTTCCGGGCTGTAGACGACGGCGAGGGTGGCTCCGGTGAAGACGAGCACTTGTTCGAGCACGCGTCGCAGGCGCTCGCGCGGGTCGAGGTCCGCCGCGAGCGTCTTGAGGGCAAGTTCCGCGCGCAGCGTTCTCATTCTGCGTCCCGCAGTGCCCTCACTGCCCACTCTGCAATTAGAGCGCGTCCCGGACGCTCGCGCAGCCCCTGTGAACGCGCGGGCCGGCGGCTCGCGGGTGCGCGGCGGAGCGGGCGAGGGGAACGGCGCGCCCGCTGCGGGCGGTGACGGGCCGCCCACGGGGCGCGCGGGCAGCCCCGCCGGGGGTCCGGAAACGGAGCGGTCCGGCCCTCCCGCCGGAGGGCCGGACCGTTCCACCGACCGGGGGAACCGCTGGTGCTCCCGGTCAGTGGCTCGACACCAGTCCGGAGCCGTCGCCCACGCCGCTGCCCGACTGGTCGCCGGCGTTGCCGGACTGGTCGGCGGCCCCACCCGACTGGTCACCGGGGCTCACCGACTGCTGACCGGCGCCGCTCTGGTCACCCGCACCGGCACCGCTCTGGTCACCGGTCCCAGCGCCCGCACCGCTCTGGTCACCGGCCCCAGCGCCCGCACCGCTCTGGTCACCGGCCCCAGCGCCCGCACCGCTCTGGTCGCCCGCACCGCCGGCACCGCCGGCACCCAGCGTCGCGCCGGTCGCCTGCAGCGCCGTGGTCACCGGCTGGAAGAAGGTCTCCCCGCCGGTGGTGCAGTCGCCGCTGCCGCCCGAGGTCAGGCCGATCGCGCTGCCGTCCTGGGTGAACAGCGAGCCTCCGCTGTCACCGGCCTCGGCGCAGACGTTCGTCTGGATGAGCCCGGTGACGGTGTCGACGCCGCCCGGGTCGGTCTCGCTCTGGAAGTTGACGGTGGCGTCGAGCCCGGTGACGGTCCCGTCGTGCAGCCCGGTGGTGCTGCCCATCCGGAAGACCTGCTGGCCCACGACCGCGTCCGCGGCCTGGGTGATCTGGACCGTCTGCCCGTTGCCGACGTTGACCTCGCTCGGCGCCTGGGTGTTCGGGTCGTCGTACTTGACGAGGGAGAAGTCGCCGTTGCCCGGGAAGGTGGCCTGGTCGACGGTGGCGATCGGTTGGCCGTTCTGGGAGTCGGACCACTGCTTCGCCGCGACTCCGCAGTGACCGGCCGTCAGGAAGGCCGGGCTGCCGTCGCCGGCGGTGACGTTGAAGCCGAGGGAGCAGCGGACGCCGCCGCCGTTCGCCTGCGCGAAGATGGCGTCGCCGCCCGACACGAAGGTCTTGAAGGTGCCCGACGACTTCTTGAGGGTCGCCACGCCCGAGCCGAGGCTCTTGACCGTCGACTGAAGCGTGTTCCACCTGGCGCCGGTGACCGTGCTGTCGGCGCTGACCCGGATCTCGTTGGTCCTGGGGTCGACGGACCACGCGGTGCCGGGCATCGTCGCCCTGGTGCGCAGCGTCTTGGCGGCGGCCTGGAGCGTGGCGGTGCTGTTGTGCACCTGGTTGGGGACCGCGCCCGCCTTTCTGACGGTGTCGACGACTTTGCTGTCGTCACCGACGACGTTGACGACGACCTGCTGCTTTTCCGCGTTGTAGTAGGAACCCGCGAAGGCGTCGCCCAACTGCGACGCGAGCTGCTTGGCGACGAGCGAGACATCGGCCGACTTGAACGTCTTCGGCGTGTCGCCCGACGCCGGGTCCGTCTGGGACGCGTTGGCGTTGGGCAGCAGAAGGGCCGCAGCTCCGAGCGCCGCCACGCCTCCGACCGCGATCGCGGCCTTGCGCTTGGGTATGCGTTTGTGACTCAACTCTCGACCTCCTGGGGACGGGGTCCGTTGCCGCCGTCCGGCAGCTGACTGGGGCGCCTGGATGCCAGTTGATACGCGCGTGTCCGGTGGGGTGTTCAACGGACTTTGCAACTGGCCGAGTTGGCGTATGCGAAAGCGTGAAATAGGTGGCAAAGGCACCTGTCGGGCGCGGCCGGGGAGAAGAATCGACTCATCCGGTGACTGCGGACACACCGCGCTACCAGTCGGTAACCCTGGGTTCGTCAGGCCGGGCCGGAATCCTGGCTTCAGGGAATCTGCACATCGAATGCGCAAGCGAGTCACCGCGTACGACGGATCTGCACAGGCCCGCACCGGGCGCCGCGTCATTGAACCCGGACTGCCCCATTCCTTGTCGGGACGGCAAGAGGCCGTGCGCGACGATGCCGCGCAGCATGTGAAGAAGTAGGCCCCAAGTCGTGCGCACACCTGCACGGATCTGCGCTTCGGAACGTCAATTGCCCAGGTGAGAGCGGTGGTTGATTGGAACCGCCGCGCGCCGCCGTGCTTTGATCCGTTGCACCGCGGGGGCCACCCCAGGGGTCCCGGCAACGGGGTGCCCGGCGCTCGCGGACCGCGGCCGACCGTCTGTCCCCAGAAGGGGCCGCTCCCCCTTGTGAATATCCATACGAAGGGAAGTTCCATCATGAACTCCACCCCCCAGGTTGAGACCGCCGAGATCTCGGACGCCGAGCTCGACGCCGTGTCCGGTGGCCTGCAGATCAACGCCGTGGGCACCGCGACCGGCCTGGTGGACGGCATCGCCCCGGTTTCCGGTCTGGTCGGCACGGCCGTCGGCACCGTCGAGGGTGTCACCGGTCTGAACACCGCCCCGGTCACGAACCTGGTCGCCGGTCTCTGATCGCACCCCTGTACCGCTGAGTCCCGGAACCGCTCCCCGGTTCCGGGACTCACGGATGCCGTGAATCTTCTGGAGTAGGTGAGGGAAGTTCCGTGCAGTTCCGCCAGCAGGCCCTCGCCAAGCTGCAGTCGCCCGAGGAGCTCGATCTCCCGGTGCGCTTCGCCCGCCCCCAGGGCTGGCTGGTCCTGACCGTGACGGTGGTCGCCATGGCCGCCGCGTCGGTGTGGGCCGTCACCGGCTCGGTGGCCTCCACGGTCAGCGCGCCCGCCGTCCTCACGCACGCGGAGGGCAGTTATCTCCTGCAGAGCCCGGTGGCCGGACAGGTCACCGCGATCCTCGCCGAGCAGGGCGAGCGGCTGCCCGCGAACGCGCCCGTGATCAAGGTCCGCACCGAGCAGGGCGAGTCGGTGGTCCGCACGGTCGCCGCGGGCCGTATCACCGAACTCGCCGCCACGATCGGCCAGATCATCCGCACCGGGGCGAACGTCGCCGCCGTGGAGAAGGTGGAGCACGCCTCGGACCCGCTGTACGCGACGGTGTACGTGCCCGCCGAGAACGCCGCGACGATCCCCGCGAACGCACCCGTCGACCTCACCGTTCAGTCGGTGCCGGCCCAGCAGTACGGCGTGCTGCGCGGCCATGTGAAGTCCGTCGACCGCACGGCCCAGTCGGCCCAGCAGATCGCCGCGTTCCTCGGGGACGACCAGTTGGGCGAGCAGTTCACCAAGAAGGGCCGCCCGGTGGCCGTGCTGGTACGGCTCGACACGTCGTCCGCCACGAAGAGCGGCTACCAGTGGTCGTCGGCGGACGGCCCGCCGTTCCCCCTCTCCTCCATGACCCTGGCCACGGGTTCGATCCGCATGGCCGATCAGCGTCCCGTCGATTGGCTCCTGCCGTGACCGCTCCCCAGGACACCCTGCCCCCGGTGCGGGGCAGGCGCCGTGCCGCGCCGCCGAAGCGCACCGTGCCCAAGTCCCGGCGGAAGACCGTCCGCACCCCCACCGTGCTGCAGATGGAGGCCGTCGAGTGCGGCGCCGCCTCCCTGGCGATGGTGCTCGGCCACTACGGCCGGCACGTCCCGCTGGAGGAGCTGCGCATCGCCTGCGGTGTCTCCCGGGACGGCTCACGCGCCAGCAACCTCCTGAAGGCGGCCCGCAGTTACGGTCTGACGGCCAAGGGCATGCAGATGGACACGGCCGCGCTCGCCGAGGTGAACGCGCCCGCGATCCTGTTCTGGGAGTTCAACCACTACGTCGTCTACGACGGCATGGGGCGGCGTTTCGGCCGCCGGGGCGTGTACGTCAACGACCCGGGCAAGGGCCGCCGTTTCGTGCCGATGGAGGACTTCGACACGAGCTTCACCGGGGTCGTCCTGGTGATGGAACCCGGCGAGGGCTTCACCCGGGGCGGCCGCAGGCCGGGCATCCTGGGCGCGATGCCGACCCGGCTGCGCGGCACGGCGGGCACCCTGCCCGCCGCGGTCCTGGCGAGCCTGCTCCTGGTGGTGGTCGGTGCCGCGCTGCCCGCGCTGAGCCGCACGTACATCGACATGTTCCTGATCGGCCGGCAGACCTCGCTGCTGGGCGTGCTGTTCGCGTCGATGGCGGCCTGTGTGCTGCTGACGGTGGTGCTGACCTGGTTGCAGCAGGCGAACCTGCTGCGCGGCCGGATCATCTCCTCCACGCTCTCCAGCGCCCGTTTCCTGCGGCATCTGCTGCGGCTTCCGGTGACGTTCTTCGCCCAGCGCAGCCCCGCCGACCTGGTGCAGCGCCTGCAGTCCAACGACGCGGTCGCCGAGACCCTGGCCCGCGACCTCGCGGCGGCGGGCGTCGACGCGATCGTCGTGGTGCTGTACGCGGTGCTGCTGTACACCTACGACCCGCAGCTGACGTTCGTCGGCATCGGGGTCGCCCTGCTGAACGTGGTGGCCATGAGGGTCGTCGTACGGCTGCGGGCGACCCGTACGGCGAAGCTGCGCGCGGACACGGCACGGCTGACCAACACCGCCTACACCGGCCTGCAGCTGATCGAGACGATGAAGGCGACCGGCGGCGAGGACGGCTACTTCCGCAAGTGGGCGGGCCAGCACGCCACGACCCTGGAGGAGCAGCAGCGGCTCGGTGTACCGAGCGCCTGGCTGGGTGTGGTCGCACCGACGCTCGCCACGCTGAACAGTGCGCTGATCCTGTGGATCGGCGGCCTGCGGGCCGTGGAGGGGCACATCTCGGTGGGTCTGCTGGTCGCCTTCCAGGCCCTGGTGACCCGGTTCACCGCACCGCTGACCCGTCTGAACGGGGTCGCGGGCCGCATCCAGGACTTCGCCGCGGACGTGGCCCGTCTGAAGGACGTGGAGAGCTTCCAGGCCGACCCGCTCTACGGCCGCTCCGGCGGCGGCGCGTCGACGCGCCGCCTGCACGGCCATGTGGAGCTGGAGAACATCACCTTCGGCTACAGCCCGCTCGACAAGCCGCTGCTGAGCGGCTTCAGCCTGACGGTGGGCCCCGGTCAGCAGGTGGCGCTGGTCGGCGGCTCGGGCAGCGGCAAGTCCACGGTGTCCCGGCTCATCGCCGGCCTGTACGCGCCGTGGGAGGGCGAGATCCGTATCGACGGGCAGCGTCTGGAGGACATTCCGCGCGGCGCGCTCGCCGCCTCGGTCTCCTTCGTCGACCAGGAGATCTTTCTCTTCGAGGGCACGGTCCGCGACAACGTGGCCCTGTGGGATCCGTCGATCCCGGACGACGCGGTGGTCGCCGCGCTGCGGGACGCGGCCCTGTACGACGTGGTGATGCGCCGCCCGGGCGGTATCCACAGCCGGGTGGAGCAGGACGGGCGGAACTTCTCCGGCGGGCAGCGCCAACGCCTGGAGATCGCACGGGCGTTGGTGCGCGACCCCAGCATCCTGGTACTCGACGAGGTGACCAGCGCGCTGGACGCGGAGACCGAGCAGACCGTGATCGACAACCTGCGCAAGCGCGGCTGCGCCTGCGTGGTGATCGCGCACCGGCTGAGCACGGTGCGCGACAGTGACGAGATCGTGGTGCTCCAGCACGGCACGATCGTGGAACGCGGGCGGCACGACGCCCTGGTTGCGGCCGGCGGGGCGTACGCCGAGCTGGTCAGGGAGCGGTGAGGATGACGGCGGTGCACGAGGGCGACGTCGTCCTGAACGCTCTCGGGGCGATGGGCGCCCCCCTCGACTGCTCGGGCCTGAGCCGGCTCGACCTGGAGGGGCCGCAGGTGCTGTGGCTGGTGGCGTCCGGCGCGCTGGACCTGTTCGCCGTCGACGCGGCGGTACAGGGCCACTGGCACCACCTGGGCCGTCTCGAGCCGGGTTCCCTGCTGCTCGGCCCGGTCGCGGGACCCCAGCACACGCTGGTCGCCCGGCCGGCCCGCGACTGCGTGGTGCGCCGTATCCAGCTGCGCGAGCTGTACCAGCAGGCCGACACCCAGACCTGGTCGTACGACGAGTACGGCAACCCGCAGTACGTGCCGCCGACGACGAGCCCCCTGGAGTACGCCCTCGCCCTCGGCGTCGGCCGGAGCCTGTCGATCCTGTTCCAGGCGCCGATGGCCACCGAACGGGCCGCCGACATCACCGACGACGACGTCTTCTGGATGCAGGTGCCGCCGGGCAGCGTGCAGTACGGCTCCCTGTACGGAGCGGAGGCCGCCACCGACCTGCTGATGGATCCCGCCGTCTGGCAGGGCATGGTCGACCAGCAGTACCGCCTCCTCGCCACCCTGGACCGGTGGATCGAGCAGCTGGAGCGCACCCACGAGACCCGTACCGCGGCCGGTATCAAGGCGGGCGAGGCGGTCCGCGCCCAGGCCGACCGGACGTTGCTGGCGTCCATCGGGAAGTCCTCGGAGCGGCGCACCACCGCCGCCGACGCCGACGCCACCTACGCGGCGTGCAAACTCGTGGCCGGGGCGGCCGGCATCACCCTCGCCGAACCCACGCACAGCGGCGCCGAGAGCGACCGCCTGGACCCGGTGGAGCGCATCGCCGTCGCCTCCCGTGTCCGCACCCGGGCGGTACGGCTCGACGGGCGCTGGTGGCACGAGAACGTCGGCCCGCTGGTGGGCCACCGGGCCCTGTCGGGCGCGCCGGTGGCGCTGCTGTGGCGGCGCGGCGGGTATGTCGCCGTGCACCCGTCGTCGGGGCGCGAGACACCGATCGAGAAGGCGAACGCGGCGGAGTTCGCGCCGCGGGCCGTGATGTTCTACCGTCCGCTGCCCGACCAGCGCCTCGGTCCGCTCGGGCTGCTGCGGTTCAGCATGCGCGGCATGAGCGGCGATCTTGTCAACCTGCTCATCAGTGGACTGGTCACCGTCGGGATGGGCGCGCTGGTGCCGATCGCCACCGGCAAGGTGCTCGGGGAGTACGTGCCGAAGGCGCAGGAAGGGCTGATCGTCCAGGTCTGCCTCGCCCTCATGGTGACCGGCGTGGTGGCGGCCGCCTTCATGCTGCTGGAGAACCTGACCATCCTGCGCCTCGAGGGGCGGATCGAGGCGACCCTCCAGCCGGCGGTCTGGGACCGGCTGCTGAGGCTGCCGACGAAGTTCTTCACCGAGCGGTCCACCGGTGAGCTGGCGAGCGCCGCGATGGGGGTCAGCGCCATCCGGCGGCTGCTCGCCGGAGTCGGTCCCACGGTGGCCCAGTCGGTGACGGTCGGCGCTATGAACCTGGGGCTGCTGCTGTGGTACAGCGTGCCCATGGCCATGGCCGCCATCGGCATGCTCGTCGTCATCGCCGCCGTCTTCCTCGGGCTGGGATTGTGGCAGGTGCGCTGGCAACGGCGCCTGGTGCGGCTCAGCAACAAGCTCAACAACCAGGCGTTCCAGACCCTGCGCGGCCTGCCCAAGCTGCGGGTGGCGGCGGCCGAGAACTACGCCTATGCCGCCTGGGCGCGGGAGTTCGCACGCAGCCGCGAACTGCAGCAGAAGGTGGGCCGGATCAAGAACCTCACCACGGTGCTGGGCGCGGTATATCTGCCGCTGTGCTCCCTGCTGCTGTTCATGCTGCTGGCGGGGCCCGCGAAGGGCGCCTTGTCGGCCGCCGACTTCCTCACCTTCAACACCTCGATGACCATGCTGCTCACCTCGGTCACCCAGTTGACCGGCGCGTTCGTTTCGGCGGTGGCCGCGCTGCCGCTGTTCGAGGAGATCAGGCCGGTGCTGGAGGCGACCCCCGAGGTGCGCACGGCGAGCACCCGGCCGGGGGTCCTGTCCGGGGCGATCGAGGCACGCAGGCTGTCGTTCCGGTACGCCGACGACGGTCCCCTGGTCCTCGACGACGTCTCCTTCGAGGTGAAACCGGGCGAGTTCGTGGCGATCGTGGGCCCGAGCGGCTGCGGCAAGTCGACGCTGCTGCGCCTGCTGATCGGCTTCGACAAGCCGGTGTCCGGCAGTGTGCTCTACGACGGCCAGGACCTCGCGGCGCTCGACCAGTCGGCGGTGCGCCGCCAGTGCGGGGTGGTGCTCCAGCACGCGCAGCCGATGAACGGGTCCATCCTGGACGTCATCTGCGGCACCGAGCCGTACACCCCCGAGGAGGCGATGGCGGCGGCCGAGATGGCGGGCCTCGCCGAGGACATCCAGCGGATGCCGATGGGGCTGCACACCATCGTCCAGGGCAGCGGCGCGATCTCGGGCGGCCAGCGGCAGCGGCTCATGATCGCTCAGGCGCTGATCCGCCGGCCCCGCATCCTGTTCTTCGACGAGGCGACCAGCGCTCTGGACAACGAGACGCAGCGCAAGGTCATCGAGTCCACGCGCGCCCTGAACGCCACCCGCATCGTGATCGCCCACCGCCTGTCCACGGTGCTGGACGCCGACCGGGTCATCGTGATGGAGGACGGCAGGATCGCCCAGCAGGGCCCGCCCGGCCGGCTCCTCGCCGACACGACCGGCCGGCTGCACGAGCTGGTGCGGCGGCAGATGGCTTGAGGGGTCAGGCGCCGGCGCCGGGGATGGGCGCGCCCGAGGGGACACCGGCCTCGACGTAGGCCTCGTAGTACTCCCTCCAGGTCGCGGTCGGCCCGGCATGCGGTCCCTCGGGGCGCTCACCGCGCGACTCGGCGTCCAGGGCGGCCAGGCAGACCTCCCAGCCGGCGCCGTTGCGGGCGGCGGCGTTCCGCTCGCCCAGGACGTCGGTGAGGGTGAACCGGGTGCGCCCGTCACCCGGTTCCTCCAGGTCGAAGCGGAGTTCGTCACCGCCCCACGCGAAAGAGAGGTGCCGGGGCGCGTCGAGGGCGAGGACGGTGCCGGTGGACTCGGGCATGTTCGGGTCCCCGCTGAACCGGACGGGCCCGCCGGGGCGCAGGTCGAACTCGGCACGGGAGGGGAACCATGCGGCGAGTTCGTCCGGATCGGTGACGAACCGCCAGACCCGTTCGATCGGGTGGTCGTAGAGACGGCTGAAGCGGACGGCCGGGCGGCCGTCGTCGAGGGTGAGGTACGTACCGGTGAGGCCGGCGACCATGGCGAATCAGTCCTTCCGGTTGTGGGCGCGCCGCCACCGTACCCGCGCCCGGACGGCCACCCGTCCGCTCCACGACAGCGTCGTCCCGTCATGTCCTCGCGGCGTCCCAGGCCGGGAGCGCGATCGCGGCGGCCAGCTCACCCCCGTCACAAGTGGGCCGGCCGTCACCTCGCGGTGGCTACTCGCCCGCGTACGCCTTCTCCAGGGCGGCGATGTCGAGCTTGCCCATCGACAGCATCGCGCGCGTGGTGCGGGCCGCCTTCTCCTGGTCCGGGTCGCCGACCATGTCGAGGAGCCCGTCGGGGATGACCTGCCAGGACACTCCGTACTTATCCTTGAGCCAGCCGCAGGGGCCCGGCTGACCGCCGCCCTCGGTGAGCTTGGTCCAGTAGTAGTCGATCTCCTCCTGGTTCTCGCAGTAGATCTGGAAGGAGATCGCCTCGTTGAACGTGAACTGGGGTCCGCCGTTCAGTGCGACGAACTTGTGGCCGTTGGCCGTGAACTCGACGGCGATCACGGAACCGGCGGGGCCGGGGCCGGCCTCCGTATAGCGGCCGACCTGCCCGATGCTGGAGTTCTTGAAGATCGACACGTAGTAGTGCGCAGCGTCCTCGGCCTGGCCGTCGAACCAGAGACAGGTGGTGAATCCCTCGGTGGCCATGCGTACCTCCTGGAGTGTGGAAGCGGTCACCTGTGCAGACCGATCCTCGCCCCGGAACTCATCGGCCGAGCCGCGGATCGATCCGTGTGGCGGTCAAGGTGCCCGGAACTAGCATCCGGCCATGACGTCCTCGCCCGCCGGGAGCATCCGGCCCTTTCGTCTCTCGATCCCCCAGAGCGACCTCGACGATCTCCATGACCGGCTCGACCGCACCCGCTGGCCCGACGAGCTTCCCGGCGCGGGGTGGGCGTACGGGGTGCCCCGCGACTATCTGAAGGAGCTCGTACGGTACTGGCGCCACGACTACGACTGGCGGGCCGCCGAGGCGCGGCTGAACGCCTGGCCGCAGTTCACGACGGAGATCGACGGCGCACACGTCCACTTCGCCCATGTGCGCTCCCCCGAGCCGGACGCCACCCCGCTGATCATCACGCACGGCTGGCCGGGGTCGGTCGTGGAGTTCCTCGACGTGGTCGGGCCGCTCACCGACCCGGCCGCCCACGGGGGCGATCCCGCCGACGCGTTCCATGTGGTGGTGCCGAGCATTCCGGGGTTCGGTCTGTCCGGGCCGACCCGGGACACCGGCTGGGAGGCGGGCCGGGTCGCCGACGCGTGGGTGGAGCTGATGGACCGGCTCGGCTACCCGCGCTTCGGCGCCCAGGGCGGCGACTGGGGCGCGGCCATCTCCCGCGAGCTGGGCCGCGCCCACCCGGATCGGGTGATCGGCATCCACCTGAACCTGCTGCCCGGCGCCCAGCAGCTGACCGAACCGACCACCGAGGAGCTGGCCGCGCTCGGCCCCGCGGAGCGGGAGCGCACGCTCACCTCCTGGCAGCGCTGGTCCGAGTGGCAGCGCGAGGGCGCGGGCTACGCGATGCTGCACTCCACCCGGCCGCAGACGCTGGCGTACGCGCTCACCGACTCGCCCGTCGGCCAACTCGCCTGGATCGTGGAGAAGTTCCGCGAGTGGACGGACTCCGAGGAACTGCCCGAGGAGGCCGTCGACCGGGACCTGCTGCTGACCGACGTGACGCTGTACTGGCTGACCGGGACCGCCGGTTCGTCGGCACGGATCTACTACGAGCGGGCCCACACCACGGGCCGGGCCGCCGCGCCGGCCGAACCGTCGACCGCGCCGACCGCACTGGCTGTCTTTCCCGCCGAGATCCAGATCCCGCTGCGGCACAGGGCGGAGCGGACGGAGAACATCGTGCGCTGGACCGAGTTCGACCGGGGCGGGCACTTCGCGGCCATGGAGGAGCCGGACCTGCTGGTGGAGGACGTACGGGCGTTCTTCCGGCAGCTGCGCGAGAAGGGCTGAGTCGTCGCCTCTGCCCGTGGCGAATCTGCTGCGGGCCGAGAAACCGCATCCGAGGATCTCCCGAGGTCAAGGGTGGAGTCGACGGCACCCAAGCCACCGAAAAGGAGACCCGATGACTCCACTCACCACGCTCTCGCCGCGGGCGGAGGAGGGCGACACACCGCCCAGCCGCTTCGACGACCACCTCGCCGCGCAACTGCTCGCCCAGCGGATCGTCTTCCTCGGCACTCAGGTCGACGAGGTGTCGGCCAACCGGGTGTGCGCGCAGCTGCTCCTGCTGTCGGCGGAGGACCCGCGTACCGACATCAGCCTCTACATCAACAGCCCCGGCGGGTCGGTCACCGCGGGGCTCGCGATCTACGACACCATGCGGCTCATCCCGAACGACGTCTCGACGCTGGTGATGGGCTTCGCCGCGAGCATGGGGCAGTTCCTGCTCACCGTGGGGACGCGGGGCAAGCGGTTCGCGCTGCCGAACGCGCGGATCATGATGCACCAGCCGTCGGCGGGCATCGGCGGCACCGCCGCGGACATCGAGATCCAGGCGGAGAACCTCCAGTTCACCAAGAAGGCCATCGAGCGGATCACCGCCGAGCACACCGGGCAGAGCGAGGAGACGATCGCTCGGGACGGCGACCGGGACCGCTGGTTCACGGCCGAGCAGGCCAGGGAGTACGGGATGGTGGACCGGGTGGTGGAGTCGCTCACCGACGTCCGCGCGGCCGCGTCGCGCCGGCGGATGGGGTTGTGACATGGGGTCGTACACGGTTCCGTACGTCATCGAGCGGACCGCGCAGGGCGAGCGGTCCTACGACGTCTTCAGCCGGCTGCTCAACGAGCGGATCATCTTC
Source organism: Streptomyces sp. NPDC093984 (assembly GCF_044764595.1). NCBI lineage: Bacteria > Bacillati > Actinomycetota > Actinomycetes > Kitasatosporales > Streptomycetaceae > Streptomyces > Streptomyces sp. NPDC093984. Next base: position 92,048 of record NZ_JBIWIM010000001.1, read on the forward strand.
CTGGGCACCGAGATCGACGACGGGGTCGCCAATGTGGTCATCGCGCAACTCCTGCATCTGGAGTCGTCGAATCCCGAGCACGAGATCTCGATCTACCTCAACTCGCCCGGCGGATCGTTCACTTCCCTGATGGCGATCTACGACACGATGACGTTCGTGCAGTCCCCGATCTCCACGTTCTGCGTCGGCCAGGCGGCCTCCACGGCGGCGGTGCTGCTGGCCGGCGGAGATCCCGGGCGGCGGTTCGTGCTCCGGCACGCGCGGGTGCTGCTCGGCCAGCCGGCCAGCGGCGGACGGCAGGGCACGGTCTCCGACCTCAGCCTCGCGGCCAAGGAGATGGTCCGCATCCGCTCCCAGGTGGAGGAGGTCCTGTCCCGGCACACGCACCACGACGTGGCGACGCTGCGCGCGGACATGGACCGGGACAAGGTGTTCACCGCCGAGGAGGCCGTCGCCTACGGGCTCGCCGACGAGGTGCTGAGCCGACGGCTGGCGTTCGTCTGACCCCGGAGCGGCCGGTACGGCGGGGTGGACCCACCTCTGTACCGGCCGTCGGCCCTCGATTCGGTCAGGCGGCGAGGCAGAGGCCGTCGTACTGCGCCGTCGGCGACCTGCGGCCCCGGCCCACCCGGCTCCGGGCGTAGCGGGCGAGCTCGTCCTGGGCGAGCGAGAGCAGGTCGGCGAGGCCGAGCCCGAGGGCCTGGGCGGCGGCCGCGAGGACCTCGGAGGAGGCCTCCTTGCGGCCGCGCTCCAGTTCGGACAGGTACGGCATCGAGATCCGGGCCGCCTCCGCGACGTCCTTCAAGGTGCGCTCCTGGGCGAGCCGCTCGCGCCGCAGCACGTCACCGACGAGGTCGCGCCACAAGGGCTCCTTGGGCGCGGGCGGCTGCGGGGCCCCCGTCGGTCGCTGCGGGGTGCGGGTCGCCCCACCGGAGCCGGGCGGCGCGGTCTGCGGGCGCAGGGGGATGACGCGGGCTTCGTTCGGCGCATGAGTGCTCACCCCTTCAGCCTAGGGATCCGGGGCGCCACGGGAAGGGAGCGACGTTCTGCCCTGGGTGAAGCCGTGCGGCCGTGCGGCCGGGCTGGTGGCGGCAGTTGACGGGTGCCGCGGCCCGGCCGTCGGCCGATGCGGCCGCCGATGCGCTCGCGGAGGAAATCGACGCGCTCGCGGAGGAAGTGGCGTGGCCGTGCGGGGTGCCGTGGGGCTGCCTAGCGTGTCAGTGTGAGCGTCACGAGCCCGCCCGGCCGCGCCGCCGCCCGCACCGGCGGCCCGGCACTCGCACCGCACGGCTGGGTGCGGGCCGGCGTCACGGTGCTGGCCGGGCTGGTCGTCATGGGCGCGCTCGCCGCGCTCGGGCTGTGGGCGGCGGGCGGCAGCGACATCCCCGAGGGCGGCTTCCCCCGGGTGGTCGTGGCCGCGGTCGTCGTGGCTGTCGGCGGCAGTGTGAGGCTGGCGGGCGACGCCGGTGCGGCGGCCGGCGCACGGGCGGGGCTGACGGTGATGCCGCTGTCGGTGACGCTGTCCGGGGCGCTGGTGATCGCCGCGGGATTCCTGCGCCCGCTGCGGCACCGGGCCGTCGCCGACGCGCGTGAACTGGCGGGCTGGGCGGGGCGGATCACCGTGCTGTGGCTGGTGGCGCTCGTCGGCCTCGCGCCGGCGGCCCGCCATACCTTCGCGGTCCCGCTCGGCACCGGAACGATCGGCGACATCGGCAGCCTGTTCGGGATCTCCCCGGGGATCGGGTTCGCCACGGACCTGTGGCCGACCGTGCTGTTCGGTCTGCTGTGGCTCGCGGGCGTGCTCCTCCTCGCTCTGCTGGTGTCACGCGGTGCGCCGCTGCCGGCCCGGCTGCTGCGCTTCCAGGAGTCCGTGCGGCCCGCCGCGTACGCCATGGTGGCCCTGCTGCTCGTCTGCGTCGCCCTGGGCGCCGTCGTCGCGCTGGTGGTGGCGGCGACCCGCGGGCACCCCGCCGAGACGTTCGCGCTGATCCTGCTGGGCCTGCCCAACCTGGTGTGGCCGGTGCTCACCCTCGGCATGGGCGCCACCTGGCACGGCCGGGTGGACGGGCCGTTCGGGCTGCCCATGCCGCATCTGCTCGACGAGGTGCTGCGGACTCCCGACCTCTCGACGCTGAACCTCCGTACGCTCGCCCGGTACGACGGCCGGGCGTGGTGGCTGGTGGCCGTGGACGCCGTGCTGCTGATCGCCGCCGGGTTCGTGCTTGCGGCGCGTTCACCGGCGTGGATGCGGCCGTGGCGGCACGCCGTGCACATGGCGGTCGCGCTGATGGCGGCGGTTCTCGCCGTCTGCCTGCTGTGCCGGGTCTCGGCGCACTACGGCCTGTCGCTCATCGGGGTCGGCGACCTCGGCGGAGGGCTCTCCGGCGTGCTGTTCCTGAGACCCCGGCCGGGGACGGCGCTGGGGCTCGCCATGGTGTGGGGACTTGCGACCGGGTTCGCGGGCGGGCTGCTCGCCCAGAGGGTGCGGCGACGGGGCGAGGTTCCGTGACGCGGCGCCCCGGACTTCGGTCAGGCCACCGGGGCGGACAGCGCGGGCACGAACCGTTGCATTCGCAGCGCGTCCACGGACTCGGCGAGCAGTTCGTACTCGGTGGTGTCGTCACTGACGGCGACACGGACCAGCCGTCCGGCAGCCAGCTCCTCGGCCACTCTCTCCTGCTGGCCGACGTCCTTGCACCAGGCGCGCAGGACGGCCGGCACGTCGGGAACCGTGTCGGCGACGGGGGCGATGGAGTTCGGCGGGAAGAGGGGGTTGTCGGGGTCCGGGTCGAGCCGTTCGGCGATCCAGGAGGCACGGTCGCGCATCCACCACAGGGCGAGGGCCAGGGTCGGGGCGCGGTAGGTGCCGAGGGGGACGCCGACCCTTTGCCCTCCGCAGATGCCGTATGCCGTGACATGGCACAGGAACTCGTCGTGCACGATCGCTCCCCCCGTGCGGTGCTCGGTGCCGGATCGGCCCGTGGTGCCTTACGTTCGCTCGCTGTGCACGTGGGCGTCCCGCTGTCCGCGCGGTAGCGCTTTCTATCGTGACCCGGGTCACCCGCTCCTTCGAGTATCGCCACTCCTGACCCTCTGTCACCATGCGATTTCAGCCAGTCTCCTGGCATATTCACGGCCGCTTCTGGCGCAAACGAGCCACCTCCGCCCGGCGCGCCCGCGCTTACCCGGGAGGTAATCGACGCCCCCTCGCGTGTCCGGGCATGGTTGCGGTGCCGGCTCCCGGCAGGCACCACACCCCGGGATCCGGCTCCTGACCAGCGCATGTGACCTCGATGGAGGCTGTTCGCCATGACCGCAGAGACCAACCGCTACGAGTCCGCCGTCGCCCGCTACTTCGAGGCGTGGAACACCCTGGACGCCCAGGCGCTGGCGAAGGCGGTCGCCGCCGCCTGGACCGCGGACGGAACCTACACCGATCCTCTGGCCGACGTCAGCGGGCACGAGCAGATCGCGGCCGTGATCGCGGGTGCGCACGCACAGTTCCCGGGGTTCTCCTTCCGGCTCACGGGCGCGGTCGACGGGCACCACGACCTCGCCCGCTTCTCCTGGGAGTTGGTGAGCGACGCGGACGGTTCGGCACCCGTCGCCGGCTCCGACGTGATCACCCTGGACGGCGACGGGCGCATCCGCAGCGTGCAGGGGTTCCTGGACCGCGTCCCCGAGGGCGCGGTGGGTTAGCGCCTGTCTTTCGGACCAGCTCGGCGTCAGCGCCGCGGCCCGCTAGGAAATGGGTCCCGGCCAGCTCGGAGGCTCCTCCTCGGTGTCCTCCGGGCTGCCGCCCCGTGCTCCCTGCTCCTGGGGCGCCGCCTCGGCCTTGAGGCTCAGGCTCAGTTCCCCGTCCACGACGTCGACGACGACGGTGTCGCCCGGGTTGAGCGTGCCGTCGAGCAGCATGTTCGACAGCCGGTTGTCGAGTTCGGTCTGGATGGTGCGGCGCAGCGGCCGGGCCCCGTACTCCGGCTGGTAGCCGCGGTTCGCCAGCCACTCCTTGGCCGTCTCGGTGACCTCCAGGCCGATCCGCTGGGCGTGCAGCCGGCGCCGGCTGCCCTCCAGGAGCAGGTCGACGATGCGCACCAGGTCCCGGCGGCCCAGGGCGTGGAAGACGATGACCTCGTCGATCCGGTTGAGGAACTCCGGGCGGAAGTGCGCCTGAAGTTCCGCCATCAGGTCGTCCCTGATCTCGTCGATGTCGCCGTGGTGGTCGAGGATGTGCTTGGAGGCGATGTTGCTGGTCATGATGACGACGGTGTTGCGGAAGTCGACCGTGCGCCCCTGCGCGTCGGTGAGCCGTCCGTCGTCCAGGACCTGCAGCAGCAGGTTGAACACGTCACGGTGGGCCTTCTCCACCTCGTCGAAGAGCACGACGCTGTACGGCTTGCGGCGCACCGCCTCGGTGAGCTGGCCGGCCTCCTCGTAGCCGACGTAGCCGGGCGGGGAGCCGATGAGCCGGGAGACGGTGTGCTTCTCCTGGAACTCGCTCATGTCGAAGCGGATCATGCGGTCCGGGTCGCCGAAGAGCAGTTCCGCGAGCGCCTTGGCGAGTTCCGTCTTGCCGACGCCGGTGGGGCCGAGGAAGAGGAAGCTGCCGGTGGGCCGGTTCGGGTCGCCCATGCCGGCCCGGCCGCGGCGCACGGCCTGGGCCACGGCGGTGACCGCGTCGTCCTGGCCGACGACCCGCTCATGCAGCACCTCCTCCAGCTTCAGCAGCCGGTCCCGTTCGGTCTCGGTGAGCTGGGAGACCGGAATACCGGTGCGGGCGGAGAGCACTTCGGCGATGTCGTCGGGGGTGACGCCGGGCGTGGGTGCTCCATCCTCGCCGACCGAGGCGAGACGGCCCTCCAACTCGGTGATCTCCCGCTTGAGTTGGCTCGCGCGCTCGAAGTCCTCGGTGCTGACGGCCTCGTCCTTCTCCCGGCGCAGCCGGGTGAGCCGGTCCTCGAGGTCCGTCGCCTCCGCGGAGTCCCCCACGCTGCGCAGTCCGACCCGGGCTCCGGCCTGGTCCATGAGGTCGATGGCCTTGTCGGGCAGGAAGCGGTCGCTGATGTAGCGGTCGGAGAGGGCGGCCGCTGCGTCCAGCGCCTCGTCGGTGTAGCGGACCTGGTGGTGGGCCTCGTAGGCGTCGCGCAGTCCGCGCAGGATCTCGACCGTCTCCTCGACGGTCGGTTCGGGCACCATGACGGGCTGGAAGCGGCGCTCCAGTGCGGCGTCCTTCTCGATGTGCTTGCGGTACTCGTCGATGGTGGTGGCGCCGACCACGCTGAGGTCGCCTCGGGCGAGGGCGGGCTTGAGGATGTTTCCCGCGTCCATGGATCCCTCGCCGGTGCCACCGGCGCCGACGACCGTGTGCAGTTCGTCGATGAAGAGGACGACGCTCTTCTCAGACCCGGTGACCTCGTCGATGACCTTCTTCAGCCGCTCCTCGAACTGGCCCCGGTACTGGGATCCGGCCACGAGTCCGGCGAGGTCGAGGGCGACCACGCGGCGGTCCTTCAGCGCCTTGGGGACCTCCCCGGCGACGATGCGCTGGGCCAGCCCTTCGACGATCGCGGTCTTGCCGACGCCGGGGTCGCCGATGAGCACCGGGTTGTTCTTCGTGCGGCGGGAGAGGACCTCGATGGTCTGCTCGATCTCGGCGGCCCGCCCGACCACCGGGTCGAGGTGTCCGGCGCGTGCCTCGTCGGTGAGGTCGCGCCCGTACTCGTCGAGCGTCGGTGTGTCGGGGTGCCCGCCCGTCTCCCGCCCCTGCCGGGGCGCGCCGCCGAGGGCGCCCGGGGTGGCTCCCTCGGTCCTGAGGGTCCGGGCCAGCGGGGAACGCGGATCATCCAGGATCGCGGCGAGGATGTGCTCGGGGCCGATGTAGGAGGCGCCGGCCGCCTGGGAGCGGGCGTGCGCTGTGAGCAGGGCGCGTTTGGCCGCCGGCGTCAGCGCGGGCTCGCCGGTGCCGGTCCCGGAGGGCAGGGATTCCCGCAGGTCGCCGGCGAGCCTGCCGGGATCGGCGCCCGCCTGCGCCAGCACCTGGCGCGCGGCCGGCACCTGGGTCGCGGCCCACAGCAGGTGGACGGTGTCGAGGTCGGACCCGTCCTCGGCCGCCCGTGTGCCGGCGGTGGCGAGCAACTCGTGCGCGGAGTCGCTGAGGAGACGTCCGATGGGGACGCGTTGGACGGCCGGCGGTGAGGTCGCCGGACTCATGCCGAAGAAGCGGTTGAACAGTTCGGAGAACGGGTCTCCTGACCCGAAGGGTGAGATCGTCACGATGGACCACCCGTCCGCGGCCGACACGGCCGCGTCGCCCGCCGTAGTCGATTGCCCGTATCTGCCCAGTCTTGGACACGCGGAACGGCCCCTCAACCGCAGGGCTGCCGCGGCACCGGGGCGATTGGGAACGGGAGGCGGGGGTACCTGGCGCCGACGCTGGGCCGGCGGGTTTCGCCGGCACGGCCCGGCGGCAGGGGGGACGCCTGCCGCCGGGCACCCGTACGGTCACCTCACTGCTGGACGAGCGCGTCGATCCGCGCCAGCTCCTCCGCGTCGAAGTCCAGGTTGCCGATCGCCGCGACGCTGTCCTCCAGCTGCTGCGGGCTGCTCGCGCCGACCAGGGCGGACGTGACCCGGCCGCCGCGCAGCACCCAGGCCAGGGCCATCTGGGCCAGGGACTGGCCGCGGGACTTGGCGATGTCGTCGAGCGCGCGCAGCCTGCCCACCAGCTCCTCGGTGACCGCGTCGGAGTCGAGGAACGGGCTGTCGCTCGCCGCGCGCGAGTCCTCCGGGATGCCGTCGAGGTAGCGGGCGGTGAGCAGGCCCTGCTCCAGCGGCGAGTACGCGATGGAACCGACCTGGAGTTCGTCCAGGGTGTCCAGCAGCCCGTCCTCGGGACGGCGGTCCAGCATCGAGTAGCGCGGCTGGTGGATCAGCAGCGGGGTGCCCAGCTCGCCGAGGATGCGGGCGGCCTCACGGGTCTGCTCCGGGGAGTAGTTCGAGACGCCGACATACAGCGCCTTGCCCTGCTGGACCGCCGAGTGCAGGGCGCCCATCGTCTCCTCCAGCGGAGTGTCGGGGTCCGGGCGGTGCGAGTAGAAGATGTCGACGTAGTCCAGGCCCATCCGCTTCAGGCTCTGGTCGAGCGACGACAGCAGGTACTTGCGCGAGCCCCACTCGCCGTACGGCCCGGGCCACATCAGGTAGCCGGCCTTGGTGGAGATGACCAGCTCGTCGCGGTACTGCGCGAAGTCCGCCTTCAGCGCCTCGCCGAGGGCGGACTCGGCGGCGCCGGGCGGCGGGCCGTAGTTGTTGGCCAGGTCGAAGTGTGTGACGCCGAGGTCGAAGGCGCGGCGCAGGATGGCGCGCTGGGTGGCGACCGGGCGGTCCGGGCCGAAGTTGTGCCACAGGCCGAGCGACAGCGCGGGCAGCTGCAGGCCGCTGCGTCCGGTGCGGCGGTAGGGCATGGCCTCGTAGCGGTCGGGATGGGCGGTGTACAACGCGACTCCAGAGGGGTTGGCGCACGGGTGAGCGGTTCCGGGGAACCGGTCACCACTCTCGCCCTGCCTGCGGGCAGTGGTCCAACAGAAGAATCCGATGGAATTCAGCGGATACGCTTCTCAATCATGGAACTGCGCCACCTCCAGCACTTCGTCGCGGTCGCCGAGGACCAGCACTTCACCCGGGCAGCGGAACGCCTCATGGTGTCCCAGTCGGGCCTGTCGGCGTCGATCCGGGCGCTGGAGCGGGAGCTGCGGGCCCCCCTGTTCGTGCGCACCACCCGAAGGGTGACCCTGACGGAGGCCGGGCGCGCCCTGCTCGGCGAGGCTGAGCGGATCCTCGCACAGGTCCGGGCGGCGCACGAGGCGGTGGCCGCGGTGCAGGGCGTCCTGCGCGGCACGCTCGCGCTCGGCACCGAGCAGTGCATCCCGGGCGTGCATGTGGCCGGGCTGCTCGCGGCGTTCCGGCGGCGCCACCCGGATGTGGAGATCCGGCTGCGGCAGGCGGGTTCGGGCGCGCTGGCCGAGGGGGTCGCCGCCGGGCGGCTGGACCTGGCCTTCGCCTACCGGACGCAGGCGGACACCGACCAGCTCCGGTCCGTGTCGCTGTCCAGCGAGTCGATGACGGTGTTGTGCCATCCGGACCACCGCCTGGCGTCGCGCGGAGCGGTGCTCACGCCCGAGGACCTGGGCGGTGAGGTCTTCGTGGACTTCCACCCGGACTGGGGGCCGCGGCGCACCACCGACGCGGCGTTCTCCGCGGCGGGCGTACGGCGCACGGTGGCGCTGGAGGTCAACGACGTGCACAGCCTCCTCGACCTGGTCGACGAGAACCTGGGCATCGCGGTCGTGCCCCGGCACTTCCGGCACAAGCGTCCGTCGCTGACCGCGCTCCCGCTCAAGACCGCGGCCGGACCGGAGTACGAGACCGTCGCCCTGCTGCCACCGGAGCGGGCCACGGGGCCGGCGGCCCGGGCCCTGATCACCCTGCTCGACGTCGAGGGCCTGGCGTCACCACCGCCGTGACGCGGACGGGAGGCGGGCTCCGGACGCATGACGGGCGGCGATGCGCGATGGTGGAGCCATGCATGCCAAGGACATCCTCATCGACGGCTACGGCCGCATCCACGAAGAAGTCCACGCCGCCGTCGAGGGTCTGGATCAGGACGACCTCAACGCCCGGCCCACCGCCGACACCAACTCCGTCGCCTGGCTCGTCTGGCATCTCAGCCGCGTCCAGGACGACCATGTCGCCGACGCCTTCGACCTGGACCAGGTGTGGCTGTCACAAGGCTGGGAGAAGCGTTTCGGCCTCGATCTGCCGCGCCACGACACCGGGTACGGGCACAGCCCCGCGAAGGTCGCCAAGGTCCGGGTGGACTCCGGTGACCTGCTGACCGGGTACTACGACGCCGTGCACGAGCAGACCCTTCAGGCGCTGCGGGGGCTGGCCGCCAAGGACCTCGAGCGCATCGTCGACGAACGCTGGGACCCGCCGGTCAGTCTCGGGGTTCGCCTGGTGAGCGTCCTGTCCGACGATCTGCAGCACGTCGGACAGGCCGCCTACGTACGGGGACTGCTTCAGAGCGCGGCCTCGTAGCCGGGCAGGACCACGTCCCGGATGAGGGCGTTCCGCTCGTCGAACGGGATGAACGCGCTCTTGACCGCGTTCACCGTGACGGTGCGCAGGTCCTCGAGGGTCCAGCCCGCCTCCTCGACCAGCAGGGACATCTCCCGGGTCATCGTGGTGCCCGAGACCAGACGGTTGTCGGTGTTGAGGGTGACCCGGAAACCGAGGTCCTTCAGGGCGGTGATGGGGTGCTCGGCGATCGAGGTGGCGGCGCCGGTCTGGAGGTTCGAGGTCGGGCACATCTCCAGGGCCACCCGGCGGTCGCGCACCCAGCCGGCCAGGCGGCCGAGCTTCCCGTCCACGATGTCCTCGGTGATGCGGACGCCGTGGCCGATGCGCTGGGCGCCGCAGACCTGCAGGGCCTGGTGGATGCTGGGCAGGCCGTGCGCCTCGCCCGCGTGGATGGTGAAGGGGACGCTCTCGCGGCGCAGGTGCTCGAAGGCGGCCAGGTGGTCGGCGGGCGGGAAGCCGTCCTCGGCGCCGGCGATGTCGAAGCCGAGGACACCGGCGTCACGGTAGGCGACGGCCAGGTCGGCGATCTCACGGGTCCGGTCGAACATGCGCATGCCGCAGAGCAGCGTGCCGACGCGCACCGGGGTACCGTCGGCCGCCGTCTTCGCCATGCCGGCGGCGAGCCCCTCCTGGACGGTCTCGACGACCTCGTTCAGGGTCAGCCCGCCCTTGACCATCAGCTCGGGGGCGTAGCGCACCTCGCCGTAGACGACGCCGTCCTCGGCGAGGTCGAGGACGTACTCCTCGGCGGTGCGCAGCAGGCCCTCGCGGGTCTGCATCACGGCGAGGGTGTGCTCGAAGGTGGCTATGTAGCGCACCAGGTCGCCGGAGTTTGCGGCGTCGTAGTACCAGGCGGCCAGTTCGCCGGGGTCGGTGGTGGGCAGGGTGTGGCCGGCCTCCCGCGCGAGCTCGACGACGGTCGCGGGGCGCAGACCGCCGTCGAGGTGGTCGTGCAGGACGGCCTTGGGCAGGCGGCGGAGGGTGTCGGTGTCGATGCGCGGGGCGGTCATGTGCGGTGGTTCCTCGACGGGTTGTTCTTCAGGGGACTCGACGGGTTGCTCTTCGGGGGGATCGGCCAGGGGGACTACTCGGCGGGCTGGAGCAGGTCCCAGCGGTTGCCGTACAGGTCCTGGAAGACGGCGACCGTGCCGTACGGCTCGTGCCGCGGCTCCTCCAGGAAGGTGACGCCGGCGGCGGTCATCCGGGCGTGGTCGCGGGCGAAGTCGTCGGTGTGCAGGAAGAAGCCCACGCGCCCACCGGTCTGGTCACCGACCCGGGCGCGCTGCTCCTCGTCCTTGGCACGGGCGAGCAGCAGCCCCGTGCCGTGGCCGTCGGCACCGGGCTCGACCACGACCCACCGGGACCCGTCGCCCCTCGGCTCGTCGGCCACGAGCCGGAACCCCAGGGCGTCGGTGTAGAAGCGGATCGCGGTGTCGTAGTCGTCGACGACGAGGGTGACCAGGGCGATGCGTCTCATGGGGCCTTCCGGGTGCGGCGCAGGAGCACGGGGCAGCGTATGCGGCGTTATACGTAACACGTAGCCTACGGCATACCGTCGAGCGCGCCGGTGTGGGCTGCGCCACCCCCGGTCGGACTCAGTGGTGGTGCGGTTTCAGTGCGCCTCTTCGCCCTGGGCGACCTCGACCTCGTGGTGGAAGCCGATGACGCCGGTCGCCGACGCGCAGGCGGAAACGGCGGCGCAGGCCACGAGGAGGGCGGCGATCGAGCGCGCGGCCCGGTGCGGGGCGCGCGGGGCGGCCAGGAGGGCGGCGACCCGTTGGGGCACGGGTCCGCCGGTCGCGGCGGGCAGGAAGGCGGGCCGTTCGCCGGGGGTGGTGCGGGTGGCGAGGGCGGCGCGCCCGATCGCCCGGGCGGTCAGCCGCCGGTCGCCGACCACGACGGCGGCGGCCTCGTCGGCGGCGCGCTCGACCGCGAGCCGGATGACCGGCGCCACGGACCGCAGCCCGGGGTGGCACAGCGCGGCCAGTTCGGCGACCGCGAGGAAGTAGTGGTGCCCGGCCGCGTTGTGGGCCCGCTCATGCGCGAAGAGTGCCTCGCGCTCGTCGGGGCTGAGGCTGCGCAGCATCCCGGTGGTGACGACGATGCGGTGCGGCCGCCCGGGCAGCGCGTACGCGTCCGGGCGCGGGGAGTCGATCACGCACAGGTCGCCCGCGGCGGTTCGGCGGTCCGCCTCACTGGTGGCGGCGCGGAACGCCCGGGCCTGCCGCAGCACGGTACGGCACAGGGTCCACAGGCACACGGCGAGCCCGCCGACCGAGAACGCCGCCGCCGGCACGACGAACAGGTCCGATCCGGCGCGCAGCGGGCGAACCAGGTCACCGAGCGCGGCGAACAGCGGCAGCTTCAGCAACCCGGTGAGCACGAACGCGCCGAGCGCGGTCAGGGAGCAGCACGCGAGGACGGCCGTGCAGCAGGTCACCACCCACAGCGCGGCCTGGGGTGCGAGCCGTTCCAGGGCGCGCCGCGCCAGCGGGGGCATCACGAACGGCAGTGCGAGCGGGAGGAGCAGCAGGAAGGTCACTGCTCACCGGATTCCAGCAGATCCCGCAGGATGCGCTCGTCGTCTTCGCTGAGCTGGGCGACGAAGCGGGCCAGCACGGTGTGCCGGTCGCTGTCCCGGTCCAGTTCGGTGTGCATGCGCCGGGCGGTGAGCCCGTGGGCGTCCTGGACGGGGAAGTAGGCGTAGCCGCGGCCCTGGCGGCGGCGGTCGACGATGCCCTTCTCGTGCAGCCGGGACAGGATCGTCGTGACCGTCGTGCGGGCGAGGCCGGTGCCGAGGCTCTGCTGCACCTGGCCCGGCGTCCGGGGGGCGTCCGCGGCCCACAGGGCGGCCATGACGCTCGCTTCCAACTCGCCCGCCGGACGGCGCTCGTCCTTCGCTTCGGCCATGGAACCTTCCTCACCCCGGTTTTCGTCTACATTCCTGTAGACCGTCTACAGAAGTGTAGTCTTCGCGGGTCCGGCCGGGCCGGATCCGCACGTCCATTATGAAAGGGGCTCACTCCCATGGGCGCCGTACCGCGCACCGCACCGCCGTGCCCGGCCCCCGCACCCGGGCCGCGGTCGTGAGGCGGGCGGACACGGCCGACCTCGCCGGTTCCACGGCGCTCGGCGCCCTCGCGGCGTTCGTGCTGCTGGCGCTGACCGTGACCGGGCGCGGCGGCGCCCCGCTGTTCGGCGACACGGACCTGCTGCACTGGTCGCTCGCCCACCGTCCGCCCGTCGCGGTTGCCGCGGCGCGCGCGGTGACCTGCACGGGAACCGGATTCGTTCCCTACCTCCTGGCCACCGTGGCAGGTGTCGTGACGGGCCGCACGGCGCGCCGCGGCGCTCTCGCCGCCGCTGCCTGCGTCGCCTGTCTGGCCGTGGGCCAGACCGTGCGGTACGGGGTGATGTCGCTGGCCGCGCGCCCGCGCCCGGAGCGCGCGGACTGGGTCACGCACGCCTCGGGCTGGTCGTTCCCCTCGGGCCATACGACGACGGCCGCGCTCACCGCAGGGCTGCTGGCGCTCGCGATCCTCGTCCGTGCCCCGCGCGGCAGAGCCGGCCTCGTGGCCATCGTGCTCACCTGGGGCGTCTCGGTCGGCCTGACCCGTGTGTATCTGGGGGTGCACTGGTTCTCCGACGTCCTGGGCGGCTGGCTGCTCGCCGTGTGCTGGCTGAGCCTGTGCACGTACGCCGCCGCCCGACTGACTCCGCGGACGTTCGCCGGCGCCGCGGAGCCGGTGCGGTCCTCGGCGTCCTGAAGGCGGGAAGGCGCGCGGCACTTCGCCGCCTCCCGCTCCCTCACGCCGACGCGGTGCCCCGGCCGATGACGGCCGGGGCGGGATGCGCGCCGATCAGTTGGGGGAGGCGAGGTCGATCCAGATCTTCCGGATCTTGCGGCCCGAGGTCTCCACGTACACCATGCGCTTGTCGGCCGCCCCGCACTTGCCGGCGGTCTCGACGAACTCCTTGAGATCTCCGATGGTCAGGTCCCGGTTCTTCCCGTCGAATGAGTGCTGGTGCTCTGGCATGAACTCAGCATGCGGTGCCGTCGCTCTCCTGTCACCAGGGCCGCTGCCGTGCCCGATGAGCCGAACCATGAGGCGCAGGACCGACGTTCACTCTCCCTCCCGGTGCAGCGCGTCGAGACGCGCCATCTCCTCAGCGGTCAGGCGCAGCGCGCCCGCCGCCACGTTCTCCACCAGGTGGTCCGGGTTGCCGGTGCCCGGGATGGCCAGCACGTGCGGGCCCTGCTGGAGCGTCCACGCCAGGCGGACCTGGGCGGGGGTGGCGCCGTGGGCCCGCGCGATCGCGTCGACCTCGTCCGCCTCGTCCCCGGACGGCCCGTGTTCGGCGCCCTTGCCCGCGATGGCGAAGAACGGCACGAAGGCGATGCCCTTTTCGCCGCAGATCCGCAGAAGTTCGTCTGCTTCCGGATCCGGCCGGTGGAGCCCGTACTGGTTCTGCACGCACACCACCGGCGCGATCGCCTGGGCCTCCGCGAGGTGGCGGGCCTTGACGTTGGAGATGCCGAGGTGCCGGATCAGCCCGGCCCCGCGCAGTTCGGCGAGCGCGCCGAAGTGCTCGGCGATGGATTCCTGGCGCATGCGGCGGAGGTTGACCACGTCCAGGTGGTCACGGCCCAACTGCCGCAAGTTCTCCTCGACATGGCCGCGCAGCTGGTCGGGCCGGGCGGAGGTGCCCCACTCCCCCGAGTAATCTCGGTAGGGCCCGACCTTCGCGGCGATGACCAGGTCGTCCGCATACGGCGCCAGCGCGCTGTTGATGATCTCGTTCGCGGAGCGCAGCGACGAGAAATAGAAGGCGGCCGTGTCGATGTGGTTGACACCGAGTTCGACCGCCCGGCGCAGCACGGCGATCGACTGCTCGCGGTCGCTCGGCGTCCCGAGGTGGAAGGCGGCACTGCCCGTCAGCCGCATCGCGCCGAAGCCGATGCGGTGGACGGGCAGGTCGCCGAGTTTCCAGGTGCCCGCGGCGTCCGCGGTGATCGTCTGTGAGGTCATGGGTGGATCATGCACATATCCCGGGGCTCCGGCGCACGCCTTTCAGGGATACGTGTACGTGTTCAGGGTGCTCACGGCGGAGGCCGGGTCGCCGAGGTCGTAGCGGTCCACGGCCAGGTAGTTGGGCTTCTTGCGGGCGGCCGGCTGGCAGAACCGCTGGGCGCGGTCGGTGAGCTTGGTGTTGTCCGTGCGCGCCGTGGACGTGATGGTCGCGTCACGGAAGTGGTTCATGACGAACAGCGGGCGGAAGCCCGGTTCGGTGCGGGTCAGCGGGATGTTCGTGTTCGCGTCGTACCAGCGGCTGTAGCAGGACCAGTCTGAGGAGCCGAGGCCCGAGCCCATGGACCAGTAGTTCTCGACGGTCCAGTCCTTCTGGTACATCACGCCGAAGCTGTCACGGGTGAGCCCGGCTGCCTCGTCGGAGGAGCGGCTGTGGTCGGTGAAGATCAGCAGTCGGTGGTCGGCGGCGATCAGATCGGCCATCTTCGGCCAGCCGTTCTGCTTCACCCCGGTCCGGTCGGGCCGGTAGAGCACGTCGGACAGGCCGCTCACCCGCGCCAGTTCACCGCGCAGGACGCCCGGGTCGACGTAGTCCTCGAGGAAGACGGTGATGAACTGATCGGGGTGGGCCTTGAGGAAGTCCACCATCCGCTGGACGTCCACCCACAGCGCGACCGGACTGCTGACCAGGGTGCAGCTGTTGTGGCAGAGGATCGCGCCGTCGGGGGTCTGGTGGATGTCCAGCATGAAGCCGCGTACGCCGTCGGCGAGTTGCTGGTTGATCCCGCGCGCCTGGTTGGGTACGAGGTTGACGAAGGGCGGGGCGAAACCGCCGTCGACGCCGTTGGCATAGGCGTTGTGCGCGGTGAGGAAGGTGACCTGGTCGAGGGTGCGCCGGTCGGCGGACGGCATGGGGTTGGTGGGCGAGGTGACCGGGGTGAGGTACCAGGAGGCGGGGCCGCTCGCGGAGCCGATGGCCAGCTGTGCGGGGTAGTTGGCACCGGAGGCTTTGGCGGCCACGGTCAGGTAGCGGTCGGTTCCGGGCGCCTTGAGTGTGTACTGGTCGCCTCCGGCCTGTGTGATGTCCCAGGCCGCGTCGGCGCTCGAGCAGGCGACGGTGCGGGCCTGGTCGCCGGAGCGGCCGAGGCACCTGCCCGCGGTGTCGGCGCTTTCGAGGACGTAGGAGGATCCGCTCGCTCTGAGGTTCCACTGCTGGTGGTCCTCGTTGCCCTTGGGGCTGTGCTGTTCGACGGCTCCCCCGTGGTCGGCCGCGTTGAGCCCGGTCGTCACGCTCTGGACGTAGTAGGTGCCGACGGCGGGAAGCGCGGCGGCCGCGTGGGACGGAGAAGCCACGGTCGCGGCGGCCAGCACGGTGGCCGCGGCGAGCAGGGCGTGGGGGGTTCGCATGAGATGACCCTTCGGTCGAGGATCAGAATCGTCAGGTGCATGACACCACGACAGGTGGCCGGACGTCAGGAGGGGAGACGTCCACGCGGTGAATCCGAGGACATGTCCCGCATGACTCGGCGGCGCTGTGCGGCGTCCTGTGCGAACCCGGCTCGCGCGCATCGGAGAATCTTCCTCATGGCCACCACAGCGCACCCTCTCGTCGCCCGTGCGCGACAGCTCGCCGCCGACCTCCTGGCACCGCAGGCGGAGCGTGTCGACCAGGAGGGCGTGCCCGTGAGCCACATCGAGGCCGTCAAACGGTCGGGGTTGCTCGGGGTGAGCGCCCCGGTGGAGTACGGAGGCTCGGGCGCGCCCCCCGCGGTGGCCCGGGAGACCGCCGAGATCCTGGCGGGGGCGTGCTGCTCGACGTGGTTCGTGCAGACCCAGCACCACACACCGGTGCTGACGCTGGCGCAGAGCGAACTGCCCGTGCGGGAGCGGCTGCTCGGCCCGCTGGCGCGCGGGGAGCTGCTGTCGGGGGTGGCGTACGCCCATCTGCGGTCGTATCCGCGCGTCCCGGTGCGGGTCACGCGGGAGCGGGGCGGCCGGCGGTTCGACGGGACCGTGCCCTGGTACACCGGGTGGGGCCTGAACGACGTGATGCTGCTCGCCGGGGTGACCGACGCCGGCGAGGCGCTGTTCGCCTTCACCGAGGCGCGCGACCAGCCGGGGCTGCGGGCGTCGGCGCCGCTGCGGCTGGCGGCGCTCACCGCCGCGCGCACGGTCACGCTGGAGCTGGACGGGCTGTGGCTGCCGGAGGAGGCGGTGGCGCTGCGGACGCCGTACGAGCGGTGGGCGGCCGCCGACCGGCCGAAGACGGTGAACACCTCACCGGCGGTGTTCGGTGTGGCCCGCGCGGCGCTCGGTCTGCTGGACGACGACACCGCAGCGCCCCTGCGGGCCCGACTCGGCGAGGTAAGGGGCCGCGCCTACGCCCTGGCCGACCAGGCGGCCCCGCACGAACGCCTTCAGGAGCGGCTGGCGCTCAGGACCGAGGCGTACGAGGTGCTGCGCACGGCCACCACGGCGGCGGTGGTGGCCGGAGGGGGCCGCGCGATGATGCTGACGAACACGGCCCAACGGCTCGCCCGTGAGGCGATGTTCCTGCTGGTGCAGGGCCAGACGGCCCAGTCGCGCCGGGCGCACCTCGACCACCTGGCGGCCCTGGGTTCAGCTCGCGAAGGGGACCTGTGACGCGAGGGCGTCCCGCGCCCGGGACGGATGCCGCCACAGCCCTTGCGCCGCCAGCCTCGGCAGCACCCCCTCCCCGAACCAGTACGCCTCCTCCAGATGCGGATACCCGGACAGCACGAACTCCTCGATGCCCAGCGCCGCGTACTCCTTGATCCGCTCGGCGACCTCGTGGTGGCTGCCGACCAGCGCCGTGCCCGCGCCGCCGCGCACCAGGCCGATCCCCGCCCACAGGTTGGGGTGGATCTCCAGACCGTCCCTGCTTCCGCCGTGCAGCGCGAGCATCCGCCGCTGCCCCTCGGACTCGCTGCGGGCGAGCCCGGCCTGGACGGACGCCACGGTCTCGGGGTCGAAACCGTCGAGCAGCCGGTCGGCCTCGGCCCATGCCTGCCCGGAGGTGTCGCGGGTGATCACGTGCAGCCGGATGCCGAACCGCAGGGTCCGGCCCTCCTTCGCGGCGAGCGACCTGATCCACGAGACCTTCTCGGCGACCTGGGCCGGCGGCTCGCCCCACGTGAGGTAGACGTCGGCGTGCCGGGCCGCGATCTCCCCCGCGACGGGCGACGACCCGCCGAAGTACACCTCGGGGACCGGGTCGGGCACCCGGGCCAGCTCGGCGTCCTCGACCCGGAGGTGCTCGCCGTGCAGGTCGACGGTCTTGCCTTCCCACAACTCCCGTACGATCTGCAGGAACTCACCGGTACGCCGGTACCGCGCGTCCTTGTCCAGGAAGTCGCCGTAGGCGCGCTGCTCGTGGCTCTCGCCGCCGGTGACGACGTTGAGGAGGAGCCGTCCGCCCGTCTGCCGCTGGAAGGTGGAGGCCATCTGCGCGGCGAGGGTCGGCGAGACGGAGCCGGGGCGGAAGGCGACCAGGAACTTCAGGCGCTCGGTGTTCTGGCTGACCATCGCGGTGGTCAGCCACGCGTCCTCGCACCAGGCACCGGTCGGGGTGAGCGCTCCGACGAAACCGAGGTCCTCGGCGGCGCGGGCGATCTGGGTGAGGTAGGCGACCGTCGGCGGCCGGTCCCGCCCGGAGGCGGTCGCCGCGGTGCCGTGGCCGCCGCCGACCACATGGCGGCTGTCGCCGTTGGTGGGCAGGAACCAGTGGAAGGTGAGGGACACGGGGGTCTCCGTTCAGCGGGTGTCCGTGGGAGTAGGTCGTCGTGCGGCGGCCTCGTGCCGTTCCGCACGTCCGGCCGATGTGCCGGCGGTTTCGGCACTGGCCAGTACCGGGATCAGTCGGCGAACAGGGCACCGGTGGAGTAGCGCTTCTCGCCGCTGAGGCCGTACGAGCCGCCGAGCAGGGCTCCAGTCGGGTGAGGATTTGCCCCGGCCCTCAACTCGTCGGCCGGGGTGGCCACGACGGCGAGGGCCTCGGCGTCGTCGGCGATCAGATGGACGGGGGTCATCCCGCCGCTGCCAGGACAGGGGTGCTTCCGAGGGCCGCCGAGAACTGGTCGACCACCTGCAGGAGCGCCTCGGTGGCGGCCGGCGCGATGGCCAGCGAGCCGTCCTCGTGCACGGTGATGTCCTTGTCGAGGGTGAACCAGCCCTGCACTATGTGGGCGGCTCCCATGGAATTGAGGACCGGGCGCAGGGCGTAGTCGATGGCCAGCACGTGGGCGGTGGAGCCGCCGGTGGCCAGCGGGAGCACGGTCTTGCCGGTGAGCGCGTACTGCGGGAGCAGGTCGAGCAGCGCCTTCAGGACACCGGAGTAGGAGGCCTTGTAGACGGGGGTGCCGACGACGACCCCGTCGGCGCGGGCGAACAGCTCGGTCGCCTCGACGATGGCGGGGTGGCGGAAGTCGGCGCCGAGCAGGGCCTCTGCGGGAACGGTACGGATGTCGAGCGGGATCACGTCGTGGCCCTGCGCGGTCAGCCGCTGGTCCAGATGGCGCAGCAACCGGTTGGTGCGGGAGGCGGCGGAGGGACTGCCGGAGACGGACAGGACGGTGGCCATGGGTCCTCTTTCGGGAGGGAGGGGCGCCTGCGCGTGGGAGGCGCCCGTCGATGGACGGCGGGCGGCGGTCAGGCGGGGACGGCCACGGAGGCTGGCTTCGGCCCGCTGTGCGGGAGTTGGGCCTTCAGCTCCCGGACGAGGGGCAGCACGCGTGTACCGCAGCACTCGGCCTCCTCCTGGAAGTGCGGGAAGCCGAGCAGGAAGAGGTCGACGCCGGGCCTCTTGCAGGCGACGATGCTCCCCCGGCCTCCGGCCGTGGGGACCCCCACGGCGTTGGGGGCCCAGTAGGCGTATTTCAGGGGTGCTGCGGACATGCGGGAACTCCTGTTGCGGATGGTTCGCGGAATACGCGGAACACACCGGATCCGCGGGCGCGAAAAGGCCCACAGAATCGAGTCGGTGTCAGGAAAGCACCGCGCACACCCGTCGCGTGGCGACAGGGGGCGTGCTGGAAAAGGAAGTGACGGCGGATCCGGCAGGAGCGGGGATCACGCCGTGGGGCAACAGGAGGCGCTGGAGACGCGCGCGAGGTCGACGTGGCGTCGCCGCGTGAGGTCCAGTCGCATGTGCATGTCGTCGATCGTGGCAGCCGCCGGTTGGGGCAGTCAAGGAAATCCCGACCGTTCTCGCATCGCGGACCCTTCAATTTCACGACGGTGTGACGGGGAAACCCTTGAACGACTTCCGCGGTGGTCCGCACTCCGCGCGGCGGTGTACGAAAGGGAACGACGGGAATGTGTCGCGGCCTCGCCGGCCATGCGTCAGGACACGTTCCCCGGGGCCGACTTGACGGGAACTCGGCGGCGCGGTGGCTGACTTGACGGGCTCCAGCGGTGGCCCGCAGTGGCAGGTTGCCACCGGGACCGGCATCTCGGCCGGGGCGCCCGGAGTCGGTCCGCGCCGCCGGTTCCAGGGGGCGGTGGGCGTCGGGACGCTCACACCACCGCCCCTCTCAGTCGTCGTCGCGGGCCGGGACCACCACGAGGAACGCGTCCGACTTCAGGTCCATGACCACTTTGGCGGGCTCACCCTCGGCGCGGCGCTCCGCCGCGTACTCCTCCGCCGGCCACGATCCGCGCGGAGCCCCCGCAGGAAACCGCTCCAGCACCTTCGCGCCCATGGGGGTCGACACCTCCAGCATCGATCATCGACTCGAACCGACAACTTCCTGCCTATCGCCTGCCCGGAAGGGACGCCGATATGTCTCTCTCGCGGAAAACATCCCTTCGCCGCATCCGGAAGCACTCGTTCTGTGGAAGTGATCGCTGAGAGGACTTCGACGCGAGGGAGCCAGGCGGATGAACGGAGGCCGTGCCGGGCCGGGGCTGCGCTGCCTGGTGACCGGCGCCACGGGATACATCGGCGGCCGGCTCGTCCCGGAACTACTGACCGCGGGGCACCAGGTGCGCTGTCTGGCCCGTTCCCCGGAGAAGGTGAGCGGCCACCCCTGGGCGGCCGAGGTCGAGGTGGTGGCCGGAGACGTGACGCGGGCCCGGTCCGTCGCCGACGCGCTGCGCGGCATGGACGTCGCGTACTACCTGGTGCACGCACTGGGCACGGGCCGCAACTTCGAGGAGACGGACCGCACGGCTGCGCGGATCTTCGGGGAGCAGGCCCGTGCCGCGGGTGTGCGGCGCATCGTCTATCTGGGCGGTCTCACCCCGGCGGACGTGCCCGAGCATGAGCTGTCCCCCCATCTGCGGTCGCGCGCCGAGGTCGGCCGCATCCTGCTGGGCTCCGGCGTTCCGACCACGGTACTGCGGGCCGCCGTCATCATCGGCTCGGGCTCGGCCTCCTTCGAGATGCTGCGCTATCTCACCGAGCGCCTGCCCGTCATGGTCACCCCGCGCTGGGTTCGCACCCGGATCCAGCCGATCGCGGTACGGGACGTGCTGCGGTTCCTGGTCGGCAGCGCGACGATGCCGTACGACATCAGCCGCGTGTTCGACATCGGAGGGCCGGAGGTGCTGACGTACCGGGACATGATGGTCAGGTACGCGGCTGTCGCGGGCCTTCCGCGCCGGGGCATCATCTCCGTCCCGGTCCTCACCCCGCGCCTTTCGAGTCTCTGGATCGGCCTGGTGACTCCCGTTCCCCCGTCGATCGCACGGCCGCTCACCGAGTCGCTGCGCCATGAGGTCGTCTGCCGCGACCGCGACATCGAGAGGTACGTGCCCGCCCCCGCGTCAGGTCCGATCGGTTTCGACGAGGCGGTCCGGCTCGCCCTGCAGCGCGTGCGCGACGCCCAGGTCACGACCCGCTGGTCGTCCGCCTCGCCGCCCGGGGCGCCGAGCGACCCGCTGCCGACCGATCCCGACTGGGCGGGCGGCAGCCTCTACACGGACGTCCGCGAACTCGTCGTCGACGCCTCGCGCGAGGACCTGTGGCGAGTCGTCGAGGGCATCGGCGGCGAGAACGGCTGGTATTCCTTCCCTCTGGCCTGGGCGGCACGGGGCTGGCTCGACCGGCTGGTCGGAGGCGTCGGGCTGCGCCGGGGACGACGCGACGCGCAGCGGTTGCGGGTCGGGGACTCGCTGGACTTCTGGCGGGTGGAGGAGATCGAACCCGGGCACCTGCTGCGCCTGCGGGCCGAGATGCGGCTGCCGGGCCTCGCCTGGCTGGAGCTGTACGCCGAACAGGACGAGAACGGGCGGACCCGGTATCGCCAGCGGGCCCTGTTCCATCCGCACGGGCTGCTCGGTCACGCGTACTGGTGGGGGGTCTCCCCCTTCCACGCCTTGGTGTTCGGAGGCATGGCGCGCAACATCGCGCGGGCCGCCGCCAGGGCGCCGCGCACCGGTCCGGCCGAGCCCCGGCCCACCCCGTGATGTCCGCGCCGACGGGGAGCGGACCGCGGCCGGCCCTCTCTCCCCCGGAGTTCACGTCATGCACGTCTCCATCGTCCTGTTCACCTCCGACCTGCGTCTGCACGACCACCCGCCGCTGCGGGCCGCCCTGACCCGCCCCGGACAGGTGGTGCCGCTCTTCGTGCGCGACCGGGGGGTCGCGGCCGCCGGATTCGCCGTTCCCAACCGGATGGCGTTTCTCGCTGACTGCCTGCACGACCTCGACGCGGGGCTGCGCGCCCGGGGCGGGCGTCTCGTCGTCCGGTCCGGGGACGTGGTCGACGAGGTGTGCCGGATGGTCACCGAGGTGGACGCCGCCGAGGTCCACCTGGCGGCGGACGTCAGCGCCTACGCGCAGCGACGCGAGGCGCGGCTGCGGCGGGAGCTGGAGGCCCTGGGGCGCCGGCTGTGGGTGCACGACACCGTCAACACGGTCGTGCCGCCGGGAACGGTGACCCCGGTCGCCTCCGACCACTTCGCCGTCTTCACCCCGTACTTCCGGCGGTGGGCCGGGCAGCGGCTGCGCGACACGTCGGGCGCGCCGCGTGCCGTGCGGGTGCCGGACACCGCCGGATCGGAGGAACTGCCCACACGCGAAGGTCCTGCGGCGGTCTCGGAAGGGCTGCCCGCCGGTGGCGAGACGGAGGGCAGGAAGCGGCTCACCGCGTGGCTGCGCGGCGGCCTCGCCGCTTACGGGGACCGGCAGGACGATCTGGCGGGCGACGCCACCTCGCGTCTGTCACCGCATCTGCACTTCGGCACGCTCTCCCCCGTCGAGGTCGTCCACCGGGTGCGGCAGGCGGGCGGCCCGGGCGCCGAGGCCTTCGTACGACAGCTGGCGTGGCGGGACTTCCACCGTCAGGTGCTCGCCGCGCGGCCTGACGCGGCCACCGCCGACTACCGCACGCGAGGGGACCGCTGGCGGTCCGAGGGCGCGGCGCGCGCGGACGTCGAGGCCTGGCAGGAGGGCCGTACGGGTTATCCGGCGATCGACGCGGCGATGCGGCAGCTGCGGCACGAGGGGTGGATGCCGGGCCGGGCCCGGCTGCTGGCCGCGAGCTTCCTCACCAAGACCCTGTACGTGGACTGGCGCGTGGGAGCGCGCCACTTCCTGCGGCTGCTGGTCGACGGCGACGTCGCCAGCAACCAGCTGAACTGGCAGTGGATGGCCGGAACGGGCACCGACACCCGGCCCAACCGGGTCCTGAACCCCCTCGTCCAGGCCAGGCGGCACGACCCTGACGGCGCGTACGTGCGCCGCTGGGTCCCCGAACTCGCCGGGCTCCACGGGCCGGCGGTGCATGAGCCATGGCGGCTGCAGGGCCGGGAACGGGCCGTGTGCGGCGCCTACCCGGATCCGATCGTCGACCTGTCCGACGGCCTGGCCCGCTTCAGACGGGCCCGCGGACTGGGCTGAAATGCCCATACCGTCCGAGCCCTACACATAAAGAAAAGATAAGAGCACAATGAGCGTACGCGGCTCTCCCCCGCATTCCACCCCGGATGCGGTCAGGCCGTGCACAGTCGAAGGAGAGACCAGTCATGGCTGACGTCTCACACAGCAGAGGGGACATGGCGACCCACCCCGACGTCTCAGAAATGCGGACCCGCTACGCCCGCATGCTCGGTGGTCGCGATGTGGCGCTCGTGGACGGACCGGTGTTCCTGCTCGGTCTGTACTGCGCCGCATCCCCGTGGATACTCCACTACACGACGAGCCAGCCGCCGCTTGTGACGCACAACCTCATCATGGGGATCGCGTTCGGCCTGCTGGCCCTCGGATTCACCATCATGCCGGAGAGGATGTACGGCCTGAGCTGGGCCATGTGCGCGATGGGCACATGGATGATCATCTCGCCGTGGATCGTCGGCACCGGCCCGGACACCGGAGTCGTGGTCAACAGCATCGTCGTCGGCGCACTCGCCGTGGTGCTGGGTGTCCTCTGCGCGGGCGCGGCGGCGAAGAGCCCACCTCGCCCGTAAGGGGAACCTGTCGGCCGGTCCGCAGCCGCGGACCGTTCGCCCGGGTCCCCTCGCGAGCCGCACACTGGCGCGATGGGTCGAACCGTCAGTGCGTGGGTGACGTCCGGCGAGGACGTCCTCGGTGTCACGGGACCGTTTCCCGTGGACGTTCCCTGGTGGTCGGAGGTCGAGCAGGTCGTCGGGCGGCTGGAGGAGGTGCTCGGGGTCCCGGTGATGGTGCTGCGGCTGCTGACGGTGGACGGCGGTGAAGGCGGACGGGACGGCCACGCGACCTACCACGTGGAGGCGTGGGAGCGCCCGGCGTCCGGGTTGCTCGGTCAACGGGCCGCTCCCGAAGGGATGCTGGCGGGGGACGTGGCACTCCGAATGCCGTGGGCGCGTGCGGACGGACTGCGGGAACTGCTCGACTGGGGCGTCCGTACGCTCCAGGCGGCGGGACGCCCCGTCATCGGCCGCGTGGAGCAGCGGCGGACCTGGAATCTGGCGGGGTTGTTCCGGCTGCCCACCGCGTCCGGACCCGTCTGGCTCAAGGCGACGCCGCGCTTCGCCGCCGACGAGGCGGCCGTCGCCGACCTGTTCGCGCGGGTGGACGCGGGGCTGGCGCCGGCGGTGGTCGGCCGGGGCGAGCGGCGGATGCTGATGGAACACGTGCCCGGCAGGGACTGCTGGGGGGCGTCCGCCGATACGGTGACGGCGGTGATGCAACGGTTCGTGGCGGCCCAGGCCGCGCTCGCGCGCAGCCGCCCCGCCGCGCTGCGGGACTGGCGCATCCCGGTGCTCGCGGCCCGGGGGCAGGCGCTGCTCGACGGGCCGGTCGGGGCGGAGCTGGATGGTGAGGAGAGGCAGGCCGTGCGGGACTTGGCGGCTCGCTGGCGGCAGCTGGAGGACTGCGGTCTGCCCGACACGGTGGTGCACGGCGACTTCCATCCGGGCAACTGGCGCAGGGACGGCGGCCGTCCGGTCGTACTGGACTTCGCGGACGCCTACTGGGGCAACCCGGTGGTGGACGGCCTGCGCGCCATCGACCACCTCCCCGAGGCGGCCCGGCCTGCGGCGGCCCGGGCCTGGACCGCCGCCTGGGCGGCGCACGCGCCGGGAAGCGCCCCGTCCCGCGCCCTCCGTCTCGCCGAGCCGCTCGGCCATCTCATGCATGCCATCCGCTATCAGGAGTTCCTCGACGGTATCGAGGCCTCGGAGCGGCCCTACCACGAGGGTGATCCGGTGACGGTGATCCGCAGGGCGGTGCACACCCTGCGACATCCGAGCCCGTTCTTCGCGGGAGCCGGGGACTGAGGCGATGGATCACGCGGAAGCGCTGCTCATCGGTGGACGCGCCGGTGTCGGCAAGACGACGGTCGGCTGGGAGGTCTCGGCACGGCTGCGGGCCGCCGGAGTCGCACACGCCGTGATCGACGGCGACTTCATGGGGCAGGTGCACCCGGCGCCGGACGGTGATCCCCACCGCGCCGAGATCACCGAACGCAACCTCACCGCCGTGTGGCGGAACTATGCCTCACTCGGCCATCGGCGGCTCGTCTACACGAACACCGTCAGCGTGCTCGACGAGTCCGCGGGCATGTTCCGGCGGGCGATGGGCCCGCAGGCCCGGCTCGTCCGCGTGCTGCTGACCGCGGCCGACGACACGATCGCCCTCCGGCTGAAGGGCCGTGAACTCGGGTCGGAGCTGGAACGGGAGCTGCGCGCCAGCACGTACAAGGCGCGGCTGCTGGACGCGCGGGCGCCCGTCGACACCGTGCGGGTGGCGACCGACGGGCGTGAGGTCGTCGACATCGCGCGCGAGGTGCTGGCCGCCACCGGCTGGGTGTGACTCCGCCGTCGCGTGGAGGTGACCTGCGACCGGGGGGATCCTGCCACCCGGGGGAACCGGTCGGCCGTTGGAGCTGCACAACGACGCCGACCTGGCGGCGCTCGGCGAGTACACGTACGGCGTCGGCGCGGGCGGCCGCCTGTTCGCGTACATCCGCGTACATCCTCATCGGGACCGGGCTCGGCATGGGGCTCGTCAGCGAGGGCCGGCTGTTCACGGGCGCGCACGGCGGAGCCGGGGAGATCGGTTTCCTGCCGTGGCCGGGACGGCACAGGCCCCAGACGCTGGGGGGACGCGGTGCTGCTCGGCGCGCCGGCGACGGCGCCCGGCACGGCCCGGGACGTGGCGTTCGAGCGCAGGTCCGCCACCTCCTGACCGACTCCGGCCGGTCGGCGGCACCCCGCCGCAGCACAAGGGGGTGGGCCCTTGGGAGAGGCCCACCCCCGTGCGGCTCAGCTCACGTTGAGCGCCGTGTCGTCGAGGACGAACGACGTCTGCAGGCTGGAGCCCTCGGTGCCGGTGAACTTGAGGGTGACGGTCTGTCCGGCGTAGCTCGCCAGGTTGAAGCTGCGCTGGGTGTAGCCGCCGGCGGCGTTGAGGTTGGAGTACGTCGCCAGGGTGCTCAGGACCGTGCCGGAACTGTTCAGGAGCTGGACCTTGAGCGTGTCGTACGCCGTACTGGTGGTGGTCTCCGCCGTGTCGATGTGCAGGTAGAAGCTCAGGGTGGCGGAGGTGCAGGCGGACGGGATGGTCACCGTCTGCGAGAGGGTGTCGGTGTGCGCGGAGCCGTAGCCGTCCAGCCAGGCGTAGTACGAGCCCGTACGGGGCGACTCGCTGCTGGAGTTGGTGATGACGCCGCTGCTCGTGGTCCAGGTGGTGCTGCCGGACTCGAAGCCGTTGTTGCCGAGGAGCTGGGCGGCGGTGCAGGAGGTCGAGCCTCCGCCGCCGGTTCCGCCGCCGCTGCTGCCGCTCGCTCCGGAGAGCCATTCGGTGGCGTTCAGGGCCAGGGCGGCGTTGGTGGCGCCGGAGTCGTTCCAGCCGTCGTACAGCGTGTTGCCGGACTGGCCGGTGCCGTCGTCGATGGGTGAGCTGTCGCCCCAGAAGGCGACACGGCCGCTGCCGAAGGCGGACGTCAGGAAGAAGGCGCCGGTGTTGCCCGAGTAGCCGCTGCGGTAGAGCAGACCCTTGACGGAGGAGTTGTCGGACGGCTTGAGCGTGGCGGTGGTGCCGTTGGCGATGAGGCTCTTGGTGACGGTGCCGAAGGAGCCGTGCAGCACCGGGTCGGTGCTGTCGCTGATCGCGGCCGGGTAGCCGGAGGTGATGTTCAGCGAGTCGATGGAGAAGCCGAACGGGTCGGTGGAGTCGACGCTGTTGTTGGTCATCAGGTCGTTGAGGATCTCGACCGCGTCGTAGCCGTCGTTGTTGCGGTCGGCGCCGGTGTGGTCGGAGATCATGAACAGTCCGCCGCCGTTCTTGACGAAGTTCATGATCGCCGTCTTCTCGGCGGTGGTGAAGAGGGTGTTCGGTTCGGGCAGGACGAGCGTGTCGAAGTTCTTCAGGTCCAGCGCGGAGGAGCCGCCGTAGCTGAGGCTGGAGCCCGACGGCAGGGTCTTGAGGCTGTAATTGCCGGTCTTCTGCAGGGCGACGCCCCAGGAGGAGAGGGCTCCGGTCCAGTCCGTCTCGGCGGACGGCGTGGAGTCCTGGCCGAGTGGGTCGGGTTGGCTGGTGGAGACGATCCAGTCGGCGTTGCCTGCGGTCTCCGCGTGCGCGTTGTCGAACAGGACGCGGTGCGGGGTGGCCGCGTGGGCCTCGGTCGCGGCCGTGGTGGCCTGGACGGCGGCCCCCGTGGCGAGCAGGCCGCACACGGTGAGGACCGTGGCGAGTCTGTGGCGGGGCCTGGTGAGTCCGAGCATCCGGCGAACCTCCATGGGGAGTTGGGGAGAGGAGCGGTGCGGGTGCCAGTCTGCGCGCGTAGAGATTCCGCCGCGGGTCTGCGCGCGTAGAGTTCCTTCATACGCCGCCCGTACGACGGACTGTTGAACGGTACATGGCAGGACAGGGTCTGGCCATGAGAACGCCCTCCCGACAGGCCGAGGATTGACTCTCCATTGACCCGCGATTGAAGCGAACAGGAGTGTTACCACGCAGAGCGGGCACACGTCGTACGACAGACGCTTCACAAAGAGGGGCGGAGATGGAGATCTCGGGCATCATCAGTGCCATCGTCATCGGGCTCATCATCGGCGTCCTGGGGCGGCTCGTCGTCCCCGGGCGCCAGCACATCGGCATCCTGTGGACGATCGTCGTCGGCATCGTGGCAGCTCTCATCGGCGCCGGGATCGCCGCCGCGGTCGGCGTGGCCGACACCAAGGGAGTGGACTGGATCGAGTGGCTCATCCAGATCGCTCTGGCGGCGCTCGGCATCGCGGCGCTGGACCGGGCGAAGACGGCTCATCGCTGAGCGGTCCATCGCTGAACGGTTCGTCCCGGGGTACGCACCCTGGACGCCGAGCCGCATCATCAACGGGGCCGATCGGGCCGGTGTCACGCCCGATCGGCCCCGTCGCGTGTGACCACCGGGTCGCCGGCCATTCCCCGTACCGGGCGAGCGTGGCGTCCAGCGTCTTCGCGAGCGGTGTGGGGGTGACGCCGAAGCTGCGCTCGAAGGCGGCCGCAGGCCCGCCTGCGCGCGCTCGCGGCGGCCGTCCGGGACTGGGCGATCGCGCAGCCGCACCGCTGTCTGCTGATCGAGGGCACGCCCGTGCCGGGTTGCACCGCCCCGCCCGACACCCTGGACGGCGCCCGTGCGGTGCTCGAGGCCAGGGGGCGCCCCGTCAACGGCTCCCCACGCCGGCTAGGGCTTGTGCACGTAGGGCGTCGTGGTGGTCAGGGGTTCGAAGCCGAGGCGGGTCAGGATCGGACGGCTCTGGTCGGTCGCGTCGACCTGGATGTAGCGGTAGCCGCGGGAGGCCGCGACCTCGGCGCGGTGGGCGACCAGGGCCCGGTAGATGCCTCGGCCGCGCCAGTGGGGGACGGTGCCGCCGCCCCACAGCCCCGCGAAGCGGGTGCCGGGGACCAGTTCCAGACGGGCCGAGCTCACCGGTTCGTCGCCCGCGAGGGCCACCACGGCGACGACGTTGTCCCGGTCACCGGCGAGCCCGGCGAGAAGCCGGCGGCGCAGCCGGGTGCCGTCCGTGCCGAAAGCCTTCTCGTGGACGTCCGCCACGAGGTCGACGCCCGCCGGATCGGTGACCGGCACGATCAGAATGCCGTCGGGCACCTCGACGTCGAGGGTCAGGTCGGCCACCTCCGCGACCATCAGTGTCTCCTCGGGCTCGGGGGTGAACCCCGCCGCCCGCAGCCGCTTGCCCAGATCCACCGGGAGGTCGTGCCCGTACAACTTCCACTCGAACTCGCGGCCGAGCCCGGTGAAGTACGCGATCTGCTCGGCGATCGCCGTGTCCGCCGTGGTCTCGTCCAGGTCCGACCAGACGACCCCGTTCCAGCCGTGCGGCGAGCCCGTCTGGCGGACCACCGCCGCGTCCCGCTCGATACGGGCACCGGGCTCGTCGGGCCGCGCGCCCTCCCGCATGTCCCGGTCGTACAGGGCCAGTACGGCAGCGTGATCCATGGCTCACTCCAACGTCCGGGGCATGTGCTGGAACCGTAATACATCGTGACCACTGCGCGTTCGGCCCCCTTGCACCGGCGCGGGGCGAACTAGCCGAGCTCCAGGGTGGTCACCCCGTACACGCGCTCCTCGGCGAAGGATCTGACCGGTCCCGTGTACATGCGCGCTGTTTCGAACGACGGGGTGAGTCCCGCGCGTTCGGCGAGGGCGACGGCCGCCGCGTTCGGTTCGGGCACGTCGACGGCGATCTCGCGTCCGGCGGCTTCGGCGGCCAGCGCGGCGAAGAGGGCCTCGGCGTCCTCGGGGCTGTCGGCGAACAGGGGGCCGATGCGCAGCGCGTCGCGGGCGGGCCGGATCACCGCGTAACCGGTGAGGCGGCCGTCGCCGGGACGGACGAGGACCCGGTGGCCGGGGGTGGTGAGCCAGCGCTTCAGGAAGCCGGGGCGGTCGGCGGGGCAGCAGGCGCTGTCGTACGCCGCGATGGCGTCGAAGTCGGCCTTCTGGGCCGGGCGCACCCCGGGCACGGGCTCCGCGGCGGGGGCGGCTCCGGTGAACCGTACGGTGCGGTGGGCCAGTTCGAAACCGGAGCGGCGGTAGTTGTCCTGCTGGGCGACCACGCCGTCGAGGCCGACCGTACGGTCGCCGGCGTGGGCCAGCCCCGTCTTCCAGGTGGTCAGCCCCAGGCCGCGACCGCGCAGGTCCGGCCGTACGAGGTAGCAGCCCAGGAAGGCGTAGTCGGCGCCGTAGGTGACGACGGACACCGCCGAGACGGGCTCGCCGCCGAGACGGCCGATGAAGAAGCCCTCGGGGTCCTGGGCGAAGAAGGCGGCGCCGTCGGACAGACCGGGGTTCCAGCCCTCGTCCGCGGCCCAGCCGCTGATCACCGGCCAGTCGTCGAGCGTGGCCCGGGTGACGACCAGGTCATCGGGACCCGCAGAGGTCATCGTCGCGCTCCCTTCCATGGGGGGTGTCGGGCGCGGCGGAGGGACCGGCCGCGCCGCGAGCATCCTTCCCGATGCCGGGGACGTGCGCCACCGTAGGCCCGCTGGTCCCTGCCCCGGCCAATTCCCCGTACACGTAAGGGTGTTGGAACAGAAGGCCGGGAAGGCCGGGTTCACCCGTGAGGGTGTCCACCGCAGCGTCGTGTTCCATGGCGGACGCTGGCGCGACGGCGTGCGGTACGCCGTCTTCGGGACGACCCGGTCGCAGCCAGCCCAGGCTGACACCGACGGTGCCGAAGCCCCGCCGCCGGTCGGTGCGGCGGGGCGTTCCGCCGGTGCTCGGGTCGGTGATGACCCGGCAGGCAGTGTTCGCGCGTCAAACAGCGGTGTCCGGTGCGTGCTCTTGGCCGGTCCTCGCGACGGGGCGAACGCCGCCCGTGGGGGCGCTAGCGGGTCGCTGACGACCGGAAGCGCCGGTACAGCAGCGTCCCGCCGAGCAGCAGGGCCCCGCTTCCCGCCAGCGCGGGCAGGGTCACGTCCGCGCCCGTGTGGGCGAGGGTGACCCCGGCCTGCTGCACCGGGGGCGCCGTCCGTACGGGGGTGTGCGCCTTCGGCGGTGCGGCGGGGCGGGCCGTGCTCGAGGTGTTCGTGGAGGTGTTGCCCACCGACGCGTTGCCGGCCCCGGCCACGCTGACCGAGTTGCCGGTGACGTTCACGGGGATGTCGACCGGGAGTTGCAGGCCGTTGCCCGCGAGCACGCCCGAGGAATCCTTTCCGCCGGTGTGCGCGGTGGCGCCGCCCCCGGACACCGCTCCCTGCCCGGGGACGGACCGGCCCGCGCCCCGGTTCTCGCAGGCGTTTCCCGCCGCCGGGTTCAGCAGCCCCACGACGTCCACGGTGTTGCCGCACACATTGACCGGCACGTGCACCGGGACCTGGAGGGTGCTGCCGGAGATCAGCCCGGGCGAACCCGCCGCGGTGCCGTCCGCCGCGGAGTCCGCGTGCGCCGGCAGCGCCACGGCCATCGCCCCCGAGGCGGCGGCCACGGCGATCAAACCATTCCGGGTAACCCGATTCATAGGTTCCCTGCCTTCCAGACATGGTCGCGAGCACTCGCCCGCACCCCATAAAACGCAGACGAACCATCCGAGTTATGGCTTATCTGCCTTTCACCCCATCGAGTGGCACGGTCGTCGAACCGGCGGGAAGGCCGTCGCGGGCGGCGCAGGGTACGGCAGGCCCCCCGTTCCGCCTGTCCGGAGACGCGCTCCGCAGGGCCCGCCTGTGGTGATCACAGGGTCGCCGCCGGAGCCGTACGGGGACCTGCCGCCGAACGGCGGCTCCTGCGGCCCTGAGCCGCCCGGCTGAGCCGGGCTCAGGTGAGGGAGAGCTCCGGGGTGTAGAGGTCCAGCCAGAGGGCCAGGTCCAGGGCCCGTTCCAGGCCGTGGCGCGAGGCCTGGGTGATCTGCGGGGTGTCGCGGCGGGCGGCCCGCCGCAGCCGTTCGCGGTCGACCAGGTCGAAGACGGGGTGGGAGGGGCGGGCGGGGAGGTCCTTGGCGTGTTCCTGGAGGGCGAGGGCGTACTTGGGGTCCTGAGTGGAGGGGTAGGGGCTCTTGACCCTGTCGTACACGGACTTCGGGATCAGGTCCGCGGCCGCCTCCCGCAGCAGGCTCTTCTCGCGTCCGTCGAAGGACTTCAGCGCCCAGGGCGTGTTGTAGACGTACTCGACCAGCCGGTGGTCGCAGAACGGCACCCGCACCTCCAGGCCGACCGCCATGCTCGTACGGTCCTTGCGGTCGAGCAGGACCCGTACGAAGCGGGTCAGGTGCAGGTGGCAGATCTGCCGCATCCGGTACTCGAAGTCGCTCTCGCCCTCCAGGCGCGCGATGTCCGCGACGGCCGTGCGGTAACCGTCGGCGATGTACGCCCTGAGGTCCAGGGTCTCGGTGAGGTCGGGGCGCAGGACGTCGGCGTCCTCGCCCCAGTGGTGGTGTCGCGGTCGTCGGTGTGCGGCCGGGTCTCCAACTGCCAGTAGACGCGCCGGTGCACGCCCCGCCGGTCGACGGTGACGACGGTGCCGGGCTCCACCTCGCGCATACCGTCCCAGATGGCATGCCCGGGCGTCCTGACCAGTGCGAGCAGCTCCCGCAGCCCGTCGAGGCGGACCCGGGCGGAGGCCAGCGGGTTGGCGAGGATCGCCTTGGGTTCGGAGCCGAAGAGGACGCCGTCGGGGGTCGGGTGGTAGTAGATGGGCTTGATGCCCATGCGGTCGCGGATCATCACGAGTGTGCCGCGGCGGCCGTCCCAGAGGGCGAAGGCGTACATGCCGTTGAGACGCTCGGCGAGCGCGTCGCCCCACTCGCGGTAGGCGCGCAGCACGACCTCGGTGTCCGAGTCGGTGGTGAAGCGGTGGCCCAGGGCGGTCAGTTCACGGCGCAGCTCGGTGAAGCTGTAGGTCTCCCCCGAGTACACGAGCGCGACGGTGCCCTCCGGGGTCTCGGCGGTCATCGGCTGGCGTCCGCCGGGCAGGTCGATGATCGCGAGCCTGCGGTGGCCGAGGGCGGCGGCACCGCCGATCCAGGTGCCGCTGTCGTCGGGACCGCGGCAGGCCATGGTCCGCGTCATCGCATCCAATGTGGCGGTCTAGGTCCGCGGATCACGGTCGCAGGAAACCCACCCGGTGATGCCGCACATGCGTTGCCTCCCGCGTCCGATCGCCGGGGACACCGCGTTCACCTGCGGCTTCGCAAGGATCGAGGTTCGCCCCGACAAACCAGTTGTATTAAGCAGCTATATGTCGAGCGTGTGTCATGCCGCGGCAGGCGGTCAACGCGTCCGCACCTCGACCGGGCTCCCCCTCCCCACTGTTTCGGCCGGGTTTTACGTCTCGTGTACGCGCCGAGGGGCCTGATCGAGGGACGCGGCCGTCAGGTCTCGGCCACGGGCAAAGAGTTTCCCAACCTTCCGGTTCCTCTCGGGGGCCGCCGGCTCGCGGGACGGCGCTGCCGCCCAGCCGGATGCCACAGTAATCACTTTGCCCACAGTTGCCCCGAATGCCCGACAAGCGAATCGGTCCTAAGGTGCTGATATGGAGCATGCCCTCAGTCCCACGACTCTCGCGGAACTGCGCCGGCCACGGCCCTACCCCGCGGTGTCGGTGCTGACGCCGACGCACCGCCGCGCGACCGAGCACGCGGAGGACCGGGTACGGCTGCGCAACGCGCTGGCCGACGCCAAGAAGCAACTCGAGGCCGATCCGGCGGTCCCCAGGGAACGCCGTATCGACGTCGCGGACCAGCTCGACCAGGCACTCGCCGAGGTCGACCTCGGACACGCCGAGGACGGCCTGGTCATCTTCGCCGCACCGGGCGAGCACCAGGTGTGGTCGCTGGCCCGTACGGTGCCCGAGCGTGTGGTGCTCTCGGACACCTTCCTGACCCGCAACCTGGTGGCCGCGCAGGTCGCCGAGCGGCCGTTCTGGGTGCTCACGGTCTCGGCCGACCGGGTGACGCTGTGGAACGGCGGTGCAGGCCACGTCGTGGAGGAGCGCGTCGGCGGCTTCCCGCTCACCCGGAGCCGGGAGAACTTCGACGCCGAGCGCCAGATGCAGATCGGCGACATGCCGAGCACGTCCCGCGACGAGACGACCCGCCGCTTCCTGCGCGAGGCCGACACCGCGATGAGCAGGATCCTGCGCCGGTATCCGCGCCCCCTCTACGTCGCCGGCGAGCAGGCCGCGCTCTCCGTTCTGGACGAGCTCGGCACCGTCACCAAGGACGCGGTCCACGTCCGCCACGGCGGTCTCGCCCACGGCACCCCCGACGCCGTGTGGCAGGCCGTCCGGCCGGTGATCGCCGCCGAGGAGCACAGGACCGTCGAGACGGTCAGCCGTGAGCTGGAGTCGGCCCGCGGCCGCAAGGCGTTCGCCGCCGGTGTCGACGAGGTCTGGCAGAACGCCTCCGACGGACGCATCCGGCTTCTGGCGGTGGAGGAGAACTACCGCGTCACGGTCCGCGCCGACGGCGGCGACCACCTGGTGCCGGCCGAGAGCGGCGACCTGGACGCCCGCGAGGACATCGTGGACGAGATCGTGGAGCGCTGCCTGGACACCGGCGCCGACGTCCGCTTCGTCCCCGACGGCGCCCTGGGCGACGCACAGGGGATCGCCGGGGTGCTCCGCTACTGATCCGCTCCCCCGCCGAGGCTTCTGCCGGGGCCGTCCACTGCGCGGTCTACCCTGCCGGGGACGGTCCGCGGACAGGGAGGGCGGGGGCACATGGGCGATCTGCTGGGTGTGGCGGTACTGGGTGCGGGGCACATGGGCGCCGACCACATACGCCGGCTGGACCGCGTGGTGAGCGGAGCCAGGGTGGTGGCCGTGGCGGATCCCGAGACGGACCGCGCCGACGAGGCCACGGCCGGTGTCGAAGGCGTTCTGGTGCACGCGGAACCCGAGGCCGCGCTGGACGCGCCCGGTGTCCAGGCCGTGCTGATCGCCTCGCCGGGCCCGGCCCACGAGGAGGCGCTGCTCGCGGCCTTCGCGCGCGGACTGCCGGTGCTGTGCGAGAAGCCGCTGGTGCCGGACGCGGCCGGGGCGCTGCGCGTGGTGGAGGCGGAGTCCCGGCTCGGCCGGCGCCTCACGCAGGTGGGGTTCATGCGCCGGTACGACGCGGAGTACCTGCGGCTGAAGTCGCTGCTGGACAGCGGCCGGCTGGGGAGGGCGCTGATGCTGCACTGCACGCACCGCAACGTCTCCTCACCTCCCGGTTTCACCACCGCCATGCTGATCAACAGCTCCGTCTCGCACGAGATCGACGCGGCCCGCTGGCTGCTGGGCCAGGAGCCGACCGCGGTGACCGTGCTGTGCCCCGGGCCGTCCCCGAAGGCTCCGGACGGCCTGCTCGACCCTCAGTTCGTACTGTTCGAGACGTCGGGGGGCGCCCTCGTCGATGTGGAGATCTTCGTCAACACCGGCTTCGGCTACCAGGTGCGCTGCGAGGCCGTCTGCGAGGGCGGCAGCGCCCGCATCGGCGACGGGCACTCCATGGTCGTCACGACCGCGGACGGCGCGCGTGAGGAGGTCGCGCAGGACTATCTCGTCCGGTTCGCCGACGCCTACGACCGTGAGGTGCAGGCCTGGGTCGACGCCACCCGGCGGGGGCGGGTCACCGGGCCCTCCGCGTGGGACGGCTATGCGGCCTCCGTGGTCGCCGAGGCGGGCGTGCGGGCGCAGGAGAGCGGCGCCCGGGAGGCGGTCACCCTGGCTCCGCGCCCCGAGCTGTACGGGGGCGATGACCGTTGACAGCCTCAGCGGACCCGCACACGTATTCATCACCCGTACACGTGCACGATCTGACGTCTGCCCCGCGAACGCCAAGTGGCGTACGCTGCCTACGACTTGCTCGGCCGGACTGGCCCGTCACCGGCTCCGACCACACCTTCCGCAAGCCTTTGGCATATGCCAGAAGCACCACCGTATCGGGTGTTGCCAAATCCCTTACGCCCCGTCGTCGGCTGTGCCACAGTCGTAACGGTCCTTCCGCCGGACCTGGTCGAACCGTCCCCGCATCGGAGCGCGTCATGCCACCCCATCTCTCCGCGGACCGCCCCGCCCCCCCGCCGCCCGGCCGTGACTCGGTCGACGCGCTCATCTCGCAGACCCGGCGGCTGCGCGGCGAGGTGGACGCCGTACGGCGTGAGGCGCCCGAGGACGGCACGGACCCCGAGACCCGGTGGCAGCGGGCGCTGTGCGACCTCGCACTGCACCAACTCAGCGACCTGGACGCCCACTTGGCACAGTTGCGCGACGGCCCGCCACCCGTGCCCGCGGGACCTCCCGCCCCGCCGCCCGTCGGCTCCCTGCTCAGCCGGGTCGGCAGCGCGGAGTGGAACCTGCTGTCCGACGAGGCGAGTTGGTCGGGCGAGCTGTACCAGATCCTCGGCCGCGAACCCTCGTCCCCCGCGCTCACCCTCGACGAACTGCCCTCGCTGGTGCACGACGAGGACCGGCCGCTGGTGACGGCGATGGTGACGGACTGCCTGGTCGACGGCAAGCCCATCGACGGGGAGTTCCGGATCCGTCGCCCCGACGGCGAGGTCCGCACGGTGCACATGATGGGCGAGCCGGTGCTCGACGCCGACGGCAGCACCGCCTCGATGTGGGCCGTGCTGCGGGACGTCAGCGAACTGCGCCGCAGCCAACGGACGGTGCGCGAGACCGGCGACGCGATGCAGCGCCACCGGGCCCGGACCGAACACCGGCTCGCGGCCGAGCTCCAGGAGGCCGTGCTGCCTCAGCGGCGCGGCTCGCTACGGCTCCCGCGACAGGGCACCGGCGCCCTGGACCTGGCCGCCCGCCATCTTCCCGCGTCCACGAGCGCGCCGATCGGCGGCCACTGGTACGACGCGTTCGACCTGCCCGACGGGGACACGCTGCTCGGCGCCGGCGACCTCACCGGACACGGCATGACCGTCGCCTCCGGCATGGCGACCCTGATCGGTGCCCTCCGGGGCATGGCCATGACCGGCACCGCGCCCGGCCGGCTCCTGGGCTGGCTCAACCAGCTCCTGGACGCTTCCGACCAGCCGGCCCTGGGCAGCGCGGTGTGCTGCCGCTATCGGCCCGCCACGCGCACCCTGAGCTGGGCGCAGGCAGGGCACCCCGCCCCGCTGCTGTTCCGCGACGGGACGGGGCGCGTGCTGGCCGGACCCGAGGGCGTCCTGCTCGGGGCGAGGCCCCAAGCCGCCTATGGGCAGGCCGAGGAGACCCTTAGGGAAGGCGACCTGCTGCTCCTGTACACCCACGGGCTGGTCCCGCGGCACACCGGCACGGAGGCCGTGCAGAGGCTGCTCGACCTGGCTCCGCGCCTCCGCGCAGACCGCACGGCCCAGGACTGCGTACGGACTGTCGTGGAGGAGTTCGGCGAGAGCGGGCGCGAGGACGACGCTTGCGTGCTCGTCGCCAGGGTGGTCTCCTGACGGTCAGGGAGGCGGGGCAGGACGACGGCTCCGCCCTGTTCTCGGCACGGACGTACAGGCCCCCTATGCCTGCGCCCAGTTGCCACCCCTCGGCTTGGACACGCTCTTCGGGAGCGCCTGTTCGATCTCCTCACGCAGGTCCTGGACCTTCGGATAGCTCGAGTACTGCGCGGTGAGCCGGTACATCTCACGCAGCCGGTCCCAGGTGCGCTGGGAGGAGTTGGCCCCCATGGACGTCAGGGCCAGGCGGGCGTAGCGGTCGGCCTGTTCGGGGTCGTCGGCGATGAAGCAGGCGGACGCCATGGAGATGTGGTCGAAGATCTTCGACCGGTCCCGGCCGGCTCCGCGCAGCTCCAGCGCCTCCTTGGCGTGGCGCTGCGCGATGAGGGCAGCGCCGGGCTCGTGTTCGGCGAGGGTGCGGTAGGCCAGGGCCTGCATGCCGTGCAGGTCCGCCTCGTCGAACATCTGCATCCAGCTCGGCGGGGGCACGTCCCCCTTGTCGGAGACGAACAGGTCCTCCGCCTCGCCGAGGGTGCGCCGCATGGCCTGTCCCTTGCCCATCGACGCCTGCGCCCAGGCCTCGATGGTGCAGAGCATGGCCTTGGTGCGCGGCAGCACCTCGTCGCCGGAGCCCGACCTTGCGAGCTGCATCAGGTCCAGGGCGTCGTCGGGACGGCCGAGGTGCACCATCTGCCGGGCGGCGCGCGAGAGCGCCTCCCCGGCGCGGGGCCGGTCGCCGCCCTCGCGGGCCGCGTGCGCGGCGATGACGAAGTACTTCTGTGCCGTGGGCTCCAGGCCGATGTCGTGCGACATCCAGCCCGCGAGAACCGCGAGGTTGGCGGCGACGCCCCACAGGCGGCGCTGCAGATGGTCGGGGTGGCGGTAGGCGAGCATGCCTCCCACCTCGTTGAGCTGTCCCACGACCGCCTTGCGCTGCAGGCCGCCGCCGCGGGCCGCGTCCCAGGCCCGGAACACCTCCACCGAGCGCTCCAGCTCCTCGACCTCCTGCGACCCGATGGGGGCGGCCTCGTATCGGTCGAACCCGGCGAGGTCGGCGTGCAGGGGGTCGTCGTAGCGGGGGGCGTCGGCCGCCAGGGCCGGATCGGTGCGCAGCC
Organism: Streptomyces sp. NPDC093984; assembly: GCF_044764595.1. Classification (NCBI taxonomy): domain Bacteria; kingdom Bacillati; phylum Actinomycetota; class Actinomycetes; order Kitasatosporales; family Streptomycetaceae; genus Streptomyces; species Streptomyces sp. NPDC093984. The sequence continues at coordinate 130,138 of NZ_JBIWIM010000001.1, forward strand.
AGTCGTGCATGGCGCTGCTGAGTGCGGATCCTGCGGCGAGCGCGGCGCCCGCGCCCACCAAGCCGCGTCGGTTGAGCATGAGGTCCATTCCCGTGAATTCGGTGAGGACCGCAGCCGTCCGCTCGGGCGCCCATGGCACTCCGTCGGGGTGCTTCGCACTCCCTTCGTCACGCCGTCTCCCCGCGCGCCCGTGCCGGACCAGACCGAGGTCCTCGATGGTCACGACACGGCCGAGTCGCTCGGTGAACAGCGCCGCCAGCACCCGAGGCACGGGATCGCGCGGGATCTCTCCCATGTCGATCCAACGCCGCACCCGGGAGGTGTCGGTCGCCAGCTGGGGGTGGCCCATGGCCGCCGCCTTCCGGTTGACCATCCTCGCGAGTTCGCCCTTGGACCAGCCGGCCAGGCCGAACAGGTCCGCGAGGCGGGTGTTGGGTTGTCCGCTCACATCAAGCCCCCAGGTTCTCGGCTGAGTTGACAGTAGCCCGCTGTCAGTTGCAGCGGGACTATTCGCCAGGGTTCGCCAGGGTGCGCCAGATGGTGTGCCACGGCCCATCGGGTGTCAGGTAGGAACGCGCCACCCCGACCCGGTCGCCGCAGGGACATTCCCCAGGGTGCGCCGGCGGCGGCCGGGCCGGGTGGGCGCGGAATTCGCAGGCACACGAAGGGATCTGTCTCACCTATGTACGCAGCATCGTCCTCCGTGTCCGCCCCGACCCGGCCGCTGCGCCCCCGCCCGGGCGCCGGCGGCCCCTACCTCGAGCCCGCGCGACCGGCGGCCCCCGTGCTCGGTGCCGACAGGACGCGGCGCGTTCCGGGCGTCGGCACCCAGCCGCTCAGCGGGAGAATCGACTTGTCCGGCCCCCAGGGCGCGCAACTGCGCACGGCGATCGCCTCGGTGCACCGCATCTGCCCGGAGTTCACCCCGGTGCAGGTGCTGCGCCGCAGCGGGCGCTCCGTGCTCCTCGTCGGCACGACGGGGCGCAGTACGGCCGTGGCCAAGTGTTTACTGGACCACTCCCCCATCTGGTCCGAGCGCTTCAGGCACGAAATAGCGGCGTACCGGTCGTTCGTCCGGCACCGCCCTCCGGTGCGGGCGCCTCGACTGATCGCGGCGGACCCTGACAACTGCACCCTGGTCATCGAGCGGATGCCCGGCCGGGTGGCCGCGCTGCAGCGGCATCCGGTGGAGGCGCCGCCGCGCGCGGACATCCGGGCGGCCCTGGGCGCGATCTGCCGGCTGAACGCGTGGCGTCCCCCGGCGGGCACGTTCGGCGCCCCGCTGGACTACGCGGAGCGGATCTCGCGCTTCCACGATCTGGGGCTGCTCACGGACCGGGACATGGGCGATCTGCAGAAGCTGCTGCACGGCATCGCCCACGCGGCGGGCCGGCAGGGCATGGGCCAGTTCTGCCACGGCGACGCCCTGCTGTCGAACGTCCTGCTCTCGCCGGCTGGCCCGGTGCTGCTGGACTGGGAGCACGCGGGCTGGTACCTGCCCGGGTACGACCTGGCGACGCTGTGGGCCGTACTCGGCGACGCCCCCGTGGCGCGGCGTCAGATCAGCCAGATCGCGCAGTCGGCGGGACCGGCCTCGCGCGACGCCTTCCTGGTGAACCTGATGCTCGTCCTCACCCGCGAGATCCGCACGTACGAGACGGCCGTGCAGCGTTCGATGCACGACACGACCCCGGCGGCACCGGGAGTGGCCCACCCGGGCGCTGCGCCTTCCGGCGAGGAGCAGCGGCTGCTGCTGCGGCGGCTGCACGACGACTGCCAGATGGCCCGGCGGGCCGTACGAGCGGCGGTCGGCACTCGCTGACGGGGACGTAGGTCCGCGGAGCGCTCACGAAGGTGGCGCACCGCGGACCTTCGTCGTGTCCGGCCGGCCAGGGCCCCTTCGGCGGCCCGCCGTTCGGCTCATTGGTCCACGCCAGTGACGCTCCGCAGGCCCTGTCACCGCCGCGGCGAAACTCCCGGCAACCGCTGCTGACGTGGGAATTCACCTGCGTGCAGGCATGATTGACGGATCGTCGGTCACCGAGTACCACTGACGGACGTTCGGCCCCGCACGCCCCAGAGCGCCCGACCGTCCCAGGAGGCTGCATTGCGAGGATCCACCACCGGCCCCCATGCCCCCGCCGGGCACAGACGCACCTCCCGAACCGCGGGCGCCGTCGCCTCGGCGGCACTGCTGCTGCCGCTGCTGGGCGCCGCCCCGGCCCCCGGGCAGGACACCCCTGCCGGCCTGCAGAGCGCGTTCGCCGCCGCGTCCGCCCAGTACCACGTACCGCGGAGCGTGCTGCTCGGCGTCTCCTACCTCCAGTCCCGCTGGGACACGCACGGCGGCGCGCCGAGCGTCGCGGGCGGTTACGGCCCCATGCATCTGACGGACGCCCGCACCGCGATCGCCACCGAGGCGGCGCACCACGGCGAGGCCGCGGACGACGCGCGCGGCGACCAGGCCCGTCCCGCGCTGCTGCCCACCACGCAGGTGCCGGCCGACGCACAGCTGCCGGCCCGGCTGAAGACGCTGACCCGGGCCGCCACGCTGACCGGCCTGCCGGCCGAGCGGCTGCGCACCGACCCGGCGGCGAACATCGCGGGCGGGGCCGCCCTGCTCGCCGCCGCGCAGAAACACCTCGGCGAGCCGCTGAGCGCCGACCCGGCCGACTGGTACGGGGCGGTGGCCGAGTTCTCCGGCGCGGACGACACCGCCACGGCGGCCGCGTACGCGAACGACGTCTTCGCGGTGCTGCGCGAGGGCGAGCAGCGCACCACGGACACCGGTGAGAGCGTAGGGCTCGCCGCGGAGCCGGGCCTCGCACCCGACACCGCACAGCTGGGGCGCGCCGGGCTCCGCGCGGCCGACGCGGACGGGACCGAGTGCCCGAGGAGCGTGTCCTGCGAGTGGATCCCGGCACCGTACGCGCAGTTCGGCGACAACGACTACGGCAACCACGACCTGGCGGACCGGCCGGGCTCGCAACGCATCAGGTACATCGTCATTCATGACACGGAAGGCCAGTGGGAGGGCGTCCTCAAGCTGATCCAGGACCCGACCTATGTGTCGTGGAACTACACCGTGCGCTCCACGGACGGACTGATCGCCCAGCACGTGAGGGCGAAGGACGTGGCCTGGCACGCGGGCAACTGGTACATCAACGCCTCGTCGGTCGGCATCGAGCACGAGGGGTTCCTCGCCTCGCCGGACGCCTGGTACACGGAGGCGATGTACCGCTCGTCGGCGCGGCTGGTGAGGTACCTCGCCGGGAGGTACGGCATCCCGCTGGACCGCCAGCACATCCTCGGCCACGACAACGTTCCGGGCCCGACGTCGTCGTACATCCCGGGGATGCACACGGACCCGGGCCCGTACTGGGACTGGCGGCACTACTTCGAGCTGCTGGGCAGGCCGTTGCACGCCACGGCCGGGCCGATGGGCGGGCTGGTGACGATCCTGCCGGACTACGCGGCGAACCAACCGCGGTACACGGGCTGCACCACCGCGGGCGAACCCTGCGCGGCGCACGGCTCCAGCGAGGTCCGGCTGTACAGCGCGCCGGACGAGTCCGCGCCGCTGATCAAGGACATCGGCCTCCACCCCAAGGGCGGCGACTCGACGATCGACGTGAACGACGTCGGCTCGCGGGCCTCCACGGGCCAGCGGTACGCGGTCGCGGACCGGGACGGGGACTGGACGGCGATCTGGTACCTGGGCCAGAAGGCCTGGTTCAGGAACCCGAGGAAGCAGCCCACGGCGGTGAACGCGTCCGGGTTCGTGGTGACGCCCAGGGACGGTCTCCCGGACATCCCGGTGTACGGCCGCGCCTACCCCGAGAAGGAGGCGTACCCGGAGGGGGTGCCCGTGCAGTCGGTCTCGCCGCTGCCGTACCGGCTGCCGGCGGGCCAGCGGTATCCGATCGGCGGCGTGGTGCCGGGTGAGTACTACTACTCGACAACCTTCACCACGGACTCGCACCGGGTGGTGGCCGGCAAGGACCTGTACTACGAGATCCAGTTCGGCCACCGGGTGGCGTTCGTCCGGGCGGCGGACGTGCGGGTGGTGCCGTCGGCGTCGTAGCGCGAACGGAAGGGCCGGGACCACGGCTGGTCCCGGCCCTCCGGTGCCTTCGGGCGTGTCAGCCCTGCTGGAACAGCTCCGCGGGCAGGGGCTTCAGCAGCGCGTACAGGTCGTCGGTGATGGGGCGGTCCCAGGCGGCGATGGTCACCAGGACGCCGTCGCTGCGGTCGAACTGGACGCAGGAGATCCGGCCCTCGGAGAGCTTGAGGCGGCGCACGATGAGGAGGTTGTCACCCTGCATCACCGGGATGTCCTCGCTGCCGACGACGGTGACCTCCTCGTCGTTCTCCAGCGCGAGCAGGAGCTGGGCCACCTCGAAGGGGACCTCGCCCTCGGCGACGTCGCGGGCCGGGGAGCCCTCCGGCAGATTACCGATGATCATCGCGGGGCCGCGACCGCCGAAGAGGTCGTAGCGCAGGAAGACGCCCTGGCAGCTGCCGTCGGGCGCGGGCAGCAGACCGGCACCGAGATTGCCCGGCCAGTCACCCGGGTCCATGGCCAGTACGTCGAAGTCGGGCCCGGCGGGGGTGGCACTGCGGCGGCGGAGGAAGGACATGCCGCCATGGTACGTGCCCGACCGCGAAACCGGGCCCGCCCCCTGGCGAGGCCGATCACGCTCCGCCGGGCGTCAGCCGATCATGCGCGCCACACTTGAGCCGATCATGTACGGCGTGCTTGAGCCGATCACGCGCCGTGCGCTCGAGCCGATCACGCTCCGCCGAGCGGGACGCGCCGCGCGATCACTTGGCGCCGTCTGATCCGCCAACCGTCCCGGCCGCGTGCGACCGTGTCGTCGTAGGTCACGCTTCCGCAGGTGCCGTCGGCGTGGACACCGAGGCCCTTGGACAGGGCGCGCACCTGCCCGGGGGTGATCTCGGTGAGGACGACGTTGGTCATGTGGTGCGCGACCGGGTTCGCCGCGCCGAGGGCGAGGGATGTCCCAGCTCATACAGTGTTTCCATGAGTCGATCGAAGTTACCGAAGGCCACCATCACGCCGGGCGAGCCCACAGCGATCTACTACCGCATCTCGCACACGAAGGACGAGGACCAAACCGGCGTCGACCGGCAGGAACGCATCTGCCGGGAGATGGCAGCGGCCCGGGCTTTAGGACGACGCTGGCATCGCTTGGTGTTTCCTCAGCCCATCAAGCCTGAGCTCGGGCATCAACTGACACTGGGAACCTCTTGCTCCTTGCTCAGTAAGATCCCGCGTGGTCCGAAACCGGACGCAGAGTAGAAGCCGACGGCGTCCTCGTTTGGAGCGAAGATGCCGGCGTAGATGATCGAGATACCGCGATCTGCGGCAGATCGCTCCGCCGCTGCGACCAAAGTTGACCCCACGCCGCAGCCACGATGTCCGTCCAAGACCACGGTGTGGATCTCGGCCGCGCGACGGGGCACCAGGATCTGGTGATCCGGGGGCTCTGCCAGTAGGACCAGCTCTGCCATTCCCACCACCTCGCCCGCCACCTCGGCGACCGAGATCAGTAACTTGGATCCGTCAGCGAGTGCCTCCTCAAAGTGCCTCCGCACCGCTTCGGCATCGGGAACCCGATAGATGTCGGGTGCGAGCTGGATGTGCCGTTCGGCATTGGCCACGCGTAGACGGACAAGAGCGGGCACGTCCCTGCTTTTAGCGGGCCGGACCAAGATCGACATGAGCTAGAGCTTCCCACCGGATCGATCTAGTAGCAAGGTGCTCACCAACTGACGTAGGGGCAAACGTTGCCTTCCAGCCCAGGTCCGGCTCAGCCGGACGCTTTGTCCCTCTATTACTGCATGAGCAACGGTGGCCTGAAGCGTCTCCCAACGCGGCGACGGACGCGAACCCGGGCCTGCGGCTGCGCTCGCAGGACGCGCCTGTGCCTACGACGGACAGGACAGCGTCGAGAACCTCCACGCCGATGAGGAAGCACGAGGTTGGCGGCGGCGGGCCACGGAGCCCCGGTTCAACTCCGTCCAGGCGTGAGCTCACTTGCTCAGACTGTGCAGCTCGCGAGAGGAAGGACCTAAAGCACTAGCCGAAGTCCGAGATGGCAGGAGATGTCCAGAAGGTCACAGTCGGCCCGTAGGAGCCGTCCTCCTCGTCGCTCACTTCCACCGTGATCTCCCGATCCGGATAGCGTGCGGACAGGACCCCCTGCCAGCACTCCCCCAGAGCCAGCGCGAGTTGAGGCAGTTCTTCCCCGAGCTGATCGTCATCCGTCAAGGGGGTGTTGCCGAAAGTGGCCCACAACTCGACGTGGTTGGCGACAGCTTCGATACGTTGCCGCTCGCCACTCAGCTTCGTGAACCAGTCGTCGACAGTGTCCTGGCGGAAGCGCTCCTTGAGGAACACGCAGCCGCGGTACTCGACCGTCTCCGGGCAAAACAGCCAGGCCGCGGCCAGGACGAAGCGCAGGCCGCCCTCGAAGTCGAGGTAGTTCTCCGGGGAGAGCTCCTCGTCCTTCCAGTCGGTGCGCCATCGTCTGAAGAACGCCGGCAGCTCACGCTCGGACCACGACGGCTTACTGGTGCTCACGGGATCTCCCAGGGGAACGCGGCGCGCACGTCCTTCGATGGGCGCACGAAGACTTCACCGGTCTTCGGATTGGTATTACGCACGTACTCTACGACGTGCGGGGTCTCCACTCCGCCATGCGCGCGTCCCTCCAAGTCCACCCGCTTCACCGCACGGCCTTCGGAGTCGTAAGTCGTATAGTTGGTTACTTTTCCGGTCTGCGGATCGGTCTTGTAGAGGGTTCCGTTTTTCGGACCGTTCTCCACCGGCAGATTGTTCCCACCGCGACCACCGGTGCCCTTGTACTGCTGACCGTTCTTGATCAGCTCGGACGCTTCCTGCTGTGCGGAGCCGCCCGCGCCGGACCCTCGGCTGTTCATTTGCAGGGGTTCGACCGCGGAGTCGCTTGTGGCGTGTTGGGTGAGGTCCACGGTACCGGCGCCTGCCAGGCCGACGCCGGTGGCGATCCCGGCAGCGGAGATAGCGTTGAGCGGTACTCCAGCGACGGCACCGGCGCCTGTGGCGTCGAGGGCGACGCCGAGCGCTTCACCGCCGGTGCTCACCCCGGCCAGGAGCATGCCGCCGAGCATCGCCGCACTGTCACCCGGATGCTGGAGCATCGCGTTTCCGAAGGAGGCAAGGTCGTTGACGACGGTCTTGCCTCCTTCCACCAGCCCTTCGCCCACATCGCTGAAGAAGTTGCCGACCTCGGACCAGAATCCCGGGCGCTCCGGGGCGGACTCTGTGGCCCTCTTCACCAGCGCGGCCGCAGTGTGCCCCGCGCTTTCCACATTTCCGCGAGCGGTTTCGAGATTCCCACGGGCGGCAGCGCGATCAGCTTCGCCAGGATCGTGAAAAGGGATATCAGCGGTGTTCCCTCTGCTGCGCGCCTCGCTGACTTGCTGAGCGTGGGCATTCTTGGCAGCTGTGGTCGTCGCCTCGCCGCGCGCGAATTGAGATATGGCCTCGCCTGCGCGCCGCTGGGCTGCGCGCAGGGAGTAAATGTAGTCGTACAGTGCGTTCGCGGCGGCGTGGAAGTAGTTGCCTGCGTCGATCCACCTGGCCGGCTGCCCACGGAACCGACTGCGGAAGGCTTCGGCGGCTTCGCCACGCCAGCCATCCTCGGTGTCGATTTTCGCCAGCCCTTCGCCGGCCTCTATTAGTACATCACCGTAGGCGAGCAGAGACTGGGCAGTCGTGGTCAGCTTATCCGGTGCGCCAGGGACGAACTCACGAGGATCAGAGGTCTCTCCGAGCTGGGCCATCAGGACGCCCCCGGGTCTGCTCCGGATGAGGACTGAAGAATGCCCTGAACTGAGATTTGGATATGCTGCTCGGCCGCTTCGTAGCTCTTGACGCAGTGGTTCAGCCGGTCGGTGACCTGTGCACCGTCAGAGGCCAGGTGTGAGACGCCACCGTTCCACCGATCGCAGAAATCGGCGATTGCTGCGGCCAGTTCCTCGTGTCCAAAGGCGTCCTTGGGTGCATCGATGTCGCTCACCTTCTTGGTGGCCATCGCGTCCAGAGTGGCACTGATCCCGGATGCTGCCTTGCGTAGCGCGTTTAGGTCCACGGAGAACCCATCCGGCATGCTCAACGCCCTCCCAATGCTCAGTGCCTGAACTGATTCGCCCGGCATGAACCCATCAAGGACCGTAATCGAGGGAGGAGCCTGGCAGCGGATCCGATGGGTCGGAAAGGGAGGGTCTGACGTGAGACACCGTCCGCTTTCCACACGTGTGCCTTTGGTAGGCACAACTCCGTTCACCGAGAAGGGCTGAGCGTGTTTTGGCCGCCGCGTGTCGCTGCTGGGGGGGACTGGTGCCGTCGGTGCTCGGTCTGTCAACGATGCATGGCGAGCAATGAGGGCCAGGGTGTACGGGATGCTCCATCTGCCCCTGCGAGCACGCAGCGATTACCGCGTGAGCAGAGCTTGACGGATGCCTCGCGGATGGCGGCGATGCCGGCCAGCGGCTCCTGGCCGAAGTCGGTGACGTCGTAGACGGCGTCGTCGGTGAACAGTTCGTCGAGCCGGTCCAGCTCACCGGCGTCGAACAGGTGCCCGTGCAGGGAGAGCAACTCGGTGACGGCCGTCCGGTCGTCGGCGTTCAGTGCCATGGCCTGTCCACCTCCAGCATGATCATGCCATCGGGCTGGCTCGGTCGCGGCGTGTTCGCCCGGTTCATCCGGTCGGCTCCACGTCGGGTGGGATCACCGCGACGGGGCACGCCGCGTGCAGCAGGACCGCCTGGGTCACCGAGCCGAGCATGCGGGCGGGAGCGAGGAGGCGGCGGCGGTGGCGGCCCACCACGACCAGTTCGGCGCCGCGCGACGCCGCGACGAGGTGGCCCGCCGCGTCGCCGGGGGGCGTGAAGAGGTCGGCCGGCACGTCCGGGTGCTGTGCGTGGTGGGGGCCCAGGAGGCCCGCGGCCAGGGTCCGGATCTCGTCCTCGACGGCGTTCTCGTCGACGGCCGGAGGCATGAGTTCGCCGGGCGCCGGCCAGGTCTCCAACGGCGGCCAGGGGTGGGTGGCGATCACGTGCAGCCGGGCGTCGCGGCGGGCCGCCTCCGCGAACGCGAAGGCAAGCGTGGCCTCGGCGGGGCTGTCGACGTGCAGACCGACGACCACACGCCGACCGGGCGCGACGGGCGGCCCTTCGTGCACCTCGCGGCCGGGGCGCGGCACCACGACCACCGGGCAGGCGCTGTCGCGTGCGGCGGCCAGGCTCGTGGAGCCGAGCAACAGGGCGGCGAAGCCGCCGCGGCCCCGTGAGCCGAGCACCATCAGCTGGGCGTCGGCTCCGAGTTCCGGCAGGGCCGCGGCCGGGAAGCCGTCCACCGCCAGGTAATCGGTGACCGGACGGTCGGTCCTGTCGTCCAGACGCGCCCTTACCTCCTCGAGCACCGGGTCCTCGGCCGGCGCCGGGGGTCCGGCGACCAGGGCGCCGGGCTGGGCCCAGGGCCCGAACTGCCGCACATGGACCACGCGCAGCGGCGCCGCGCGCAGCCGTGCGGCGGTCAGTGCCCAGTCCAGGGCGCGCAGACTGTCGTCCGATCCGTCGACGGCCGCCATGACCGGCTCGGTGCTCATGGAATCCTCGCCTCCGGGACGCGGCTGTGTTCGGAGCTCTCAGAGCTCAGCCTGACGCAGAGGGCGGCCCCGGGGCGGGTTCACCGGCCGCGTGTCCGGAGATTCGGCAGCGGGCGAGGACTCGGCGGGTGAGGACTCAGGTGAGGTCGAACTCCCCCTCCCGTGCTCCCGACACGAAAGCACCCCACTCTGCGGGGGTGAAGATCAGGGAAGGGCTCTCGGGGCGGCCGCTGTTGCGCATCGCGATGAAGCCCTCCACGAAGGCGATCTGGACATCCCCGAGCCCTCGGCTGCTGGACTGCCACTCGGCGGTGCTGAGGTCCAGCTCCGGCTTGTCCCAGCCCGTCGGCGGGTGCTGCTGGATGGTGCTCTCGGCCACGTCCGTGCTCCTCCCGGTTCGTCGTCCGCGGCCAGCCTAGCGATCGCATCGCACGGCCGACAGGGCACGTGAGGAGGATGCGTTCAGGAGCTCGGCGGCCGGTCGCCGACCAGCCACATGGAGAAGAACTGCGACCCGCCGCCGTAGGCGTGCCCGAGCACCCGGCGGGCCCCGTCCACCTGGTGTTCCCCGGCCTGTCCGCGCACCTGGAGCGCCGCCTCCGCGAAGCGGATCATCCCGGAGGCGCCGATGGGGTTGGTGGACAGCACCCCGCCCGACATGTTGACGGGGAGGTCTCCGTCTAGTTCGGTCACCCCGGCCTCGGTGAGCTTCCAGCCCTCGCCCTGGTCGGCGAAGCCGAGGTTCTCCAGCCACATCGGTTCGTACCAGGAGAACGGCACGTAGATCTCGGCCGCGTCGATGTCCCGGCGCGGGTCGGCGATGCCGGCCTGCCGGTAGACATCGGCGGCGCAGTCCTTTCCGGCCCGGGGTGACACGAAGTCCTTGCCCGCGAAGAGGGTCGGTTCGCTGCGCATGGCGCCGCCGAGCATCCACGCGGGCGGGCGGGGCGAACGGGCCGCCCCCGCACGGTCGGTGAGCACCATCGCGCAGGCGCCGTCGGAGGAGGGGCAGGTCTCGGAGTAGCGGATGGGGTCCCACAGCATGGGCGAGCACTGCACCTTCTCGAGCGTGATGTCGTGCTCGTGCAGGTGCGCGTACGGGTTCTTGAGCGCGTTGCGCCGGTCCTTGTACGCGACCAGCGAGCCGATGGTGTCCGGGGCGCCGCTGCGCCGCATGTACGCCCGTACGTGCGGCGCGAAGAAGCCGCCCGCGCCGGCCAGCAGCGGCTGCTGGAAGGGGATCGGGAGCGACAGGCCCCACATGGCGTTGGACTCGGACTGCTTCTCGAAGGCCAGGGTCAGCACGGTGCGGTGGACACGGGCCGCGACCAGGTTGGCGGCGACGAGCGCGGTGGAGCCGCCGACCGAACCGGCCGTGTGCACCCGCAGCACGGGTTTGCCCACGGCGCCGAGGGCGTCGGCGAGGTAGAGCTCCGGCATCATCACGCCCTCGAAGAAGTCGGGCGCTTTCCCGATGACGACGGCCTCGATGTCCGCCCACGTCAACTCGGCGTCCTCCAGGGCACGTCCGGCGGCCTCCCGCACCAGGCCGGCGATCGACACGTCCCGGCGCGCCGCCACGTGCCTGGTCTGGCCGATCCCTACGACGGCCACGGGTTCCTTGCTCATCGGGGATCCCCTTCGAGTACGGCGACCAGGTTCTGTTGCAGACACGGTCCGGAGGTGGCGTGGGCCAGGGCGCGGTCGGACTCGCCGCGGTGGATGCGGGCGGCGGCCTCGCCGACGCGGATGAGCCCGGCGGCCATGATCGGGTGGGCGGCGAGGGCGCCGCCCGAGGGGTTGACCGTGACGCTGTCGTCGAGGCGGAGCGCCTTGCGCAGGATCACCTCCTGGGAGGTGAACGGGGCGTGCAACTCGGCGGTGTCGACAGCCCGTTCGAAGGCGCCTGCCTTCTCGGCGGCGAGTCGCGTGGACGGCGAGTCCGTCAGGTCGCGCACGCCGAGCCCGTGCGCCTCGATACGGTGGTCGATGCCCCGGATCCAGGCGGGCCGTGCGCACAGCTCCCGGGCCCGCTCCCCCGTCGCGAGGATCACCGCGGCGGCTCCGTCACCGATCGGCGGGCAGTCCCCGGCGCGCAACGGCCGTACGAGGTAGTCACCCTGCGGTATCGAACCCCTCAGTTGCGCATGCGAGTTGGTGCTCGCGGCCGCGCGGTTGCGGGCGGCGATGGCGGCCAGCGCCGGTTCGTCGGTCCCGCCCGCGTCGATGAGCGCCTGCGCCTGGAGGGCGGCCAGGGCCACGGAGTCGGGCCACAAGGGGGCGACGTAGTAGGGGTCGAGCTGCCGGGTCAGCACGTCCCGTACGGAGCCGGGCGAGGACTTGCCGTAGGAGTAGACGAGCGCGGTGTCGGCGTCCCCGGTGAGCAGCTTCGTCCACGCCTCGTACAGCGCCCAGGCGCCGTCCATCTCGACGTGCGACTCGGAGATCGGCGGCCAGGCGCCCACTCCGTCCAGGGCGAGGGTGAAGGAGAAGGCGCGGCCGGCGAGGTAGTCGCTGGATCCGGAGCAGGTGAAGCCGATGTCGGCGGTCTTCAGGCCGGTACGCTCCAGCACCTGATGCAGGACCGGCATGAGCATCTCCACCTCGGAGAGCTCGTCGCTGGTGCGCCGGTGGGCGGTCTGGGCGAAGGCGACGACGGCGATCTCGCGGGTCACAGCAGCTCCTTGTACGAGTCGTAGTCGGCGTCGGGTTCGCCGGTGGGCCGGTAGTGGTCGGGGTAGCGCGCCCCTTGGGTCCACACCGGCTCGACCCGCAGTCCCATGCGGACCCGGTCGTAGGGGATGCCGCCGATGCGGCCGTGCAGCGCGAGGTCGGCGCCGTCGAGGGCGATGTGCGCGTAGACGTACGGCACCTCGATGTCGAGGTTCTTCGCCTTGATGTTGACGATGCAGAAAGTGGTGACCGTACCGCGAGGACCCACCTCGACCTGTTCCTGTGTGGCGACACCACAGGTGGGGCAGGCGCCGCGCGGCGGTACGTACACCTTGCGGCACTTCGGGCAGCGCTCGCCGACGGTGCGTCGTCCGGCGAGGGCGCCTATGTAGGCGGACTGGGCACGGCCCGGCGAGTAGGTGTAGTCGAGCCGGGCGGGGGCGACGATGCCGGTGATCGCGTCCTCGAACTCGCCGTCGTGGCCTGCCGGTCGGGCCGGTTCGCCGTCGTACGGCTCGAAGCAGGCGATGTCCGTGATGGCGCCGGAGCGCTCCTCGGCCCAGCGGATGCGGACCCGCAGGCCGGTGCGGACGGCCTCGGGGCCGGGGGCGTCCAGGGCGTGCAGCAGGGCGGTGTCTGCGCCGTCGAGCTTCACCAGCACCCAGGCGAAGGGGCTGGAAAGGGGCTGACCGCGGCGGGGCTCGGGGTTCCACGCCCAGGTGGTGACCGTGCCGGTGGGGGCGACCTCGACGAGGTCGCGGATCTCCTCGGCGGTGACGGGGTCGTACTCGACGGGCGGGACGAGGGTGCGGCCGTCGCGGGTCCTCACCCCGAGGACGACGCGTTCGCGCAGGCCGGTGAGGAAGGCGCTCTGGACGGGGCCGAGGGAGCGGGTGAAGGGGAACTCGACGACGAGAGGGGCTTTGAGGACTCCGGGCATCCTTGCGGACTCCTTCGGTGGTCAGGCGCGCTTGTAGACGGGCGGGCGTTTCTCCGCGAAGGCGCGGGCGCCTTCCCTGGCGTCGGCGGTGTCGAAGACGGGCCAGCCTCGCTCGAGTTCGGCGGCGAGCCCCTCGGTCTCCGTCATCTCGGCGGTCTCGTACACGGACGCCTTGACGGCCTCGACCGCCAGCGGCCCGCAGGCGTTGATCCGTTCGGCGATCTCCAGCGCCTTGGCGAGGGCGGTGCCGTCGGGCACGACATGGCCGAGGAGTCCGATGGCGGCGGCCTCGTGCGCGGAGTAGGGGCGCCCGGTGAGCAGCATCTCCAGGGCGTGGGTGCGTGGGATCTGCCGCTGGAGGCGGACCGTGGAGCCGCCGATCGGGAACAGTGCGCGCCGGACCTCGAAGAGGCCGAAGGTCGCGGACTCGGCCGCCACGCGGATGTCGGTGCCCTGGAGGATCTCGGTGCCGCCCGCCACGCAGGGACCCTCGACGGCGGCTATCACCGGTTTGCGGGGGCGGTGGTGGCGCAGCATCGCCTTCCAGTGCAGATCGGGGTCGGCGTCGAGCCGCTCGCGGTACCGCTGCCCTTCCATGCCCTTTCCCGCCAGGGCCTTGAGATCCATCCCCGCGCAGAAGGAGCCGCCGGCGCCGGTGAGCACGATAGAGCGGACGGTGTCGTCCTCGTCTGCCTCGACCCACCCGTCGTAGAGCCCCACCAGCATCGGCAACGAGAGCGCGTTCCTGGCCTCGGGCCTGTTGAGCGTGAGCACCAGTGTGGCGCCTTCGCGCTGCACGGTGAGGTGTTCCGTCCCGCCCATTCGCTTCCTCCCGTCCGCTGAACGAGAACAGCTTGCAGGAGGGGTGGAGCAAGGACAAGAGTTTTCTGACAGGTAGTCAGATTTCTTCGCCGAGGGTCCTTCACAGTTGCACCGGGCTTTGCTCTGATGACCGGCGAACCGTCGGACGCGTTCCTTGCCGCCGTGGGGACCGAGCTCAGGAGGAACCGGTGGAGTACAACCTTGCCGACCTGTTCGAGTCGGTCGTCGACGTGGCCGCGGACCGCGAGGCGCTCGTGTACGTCGACCACCCGGGCACGGGTGCGGAGCGCCGTCTCACCTACGCGCAGCTGGACCGGGCCGCCAACCGCATCGGGCACCATCTGCTGGACGCGGGGATACGTCCGGGGGAACACCTGGGGCTGCATCTGTACAACGGCGTGGAGTACCTGCAGACGGTGCTGGGCTGCCTCAAGGCCCGGATCGTGCCGGTCAACGTCAACTACCGGTACGTGGAGGAGGAGTTGGCGTACCTCTACCGGGACGCGGACCTGGTGGCGCTGGTCTTCGACGCGGAGTTCACCGACCGGGTCGCGGCGGCGCTGCCCGGGGCGCAGAGGCTGCGGCACCTGGTGCGGGTGGGCACGCCCGCGCCGGAGGCGGTCGCGCTGCCCGCGGTGGACTTCGCCGGCGCCGAGGCCGCCGGGTCGCCCGAGCGGGGCTTCCCGGCCCGCTCGGGCGACGACCAGTTCATCATCTACACCGGCGGCACGACCGGCATGCCGAAGGGCGTGATGTGGCGGCAGGAGGACCTGTTCTTCTCCGGCCTGGGCGGCGGCGCCCCGACCGGCGAGCCGGTCGGCAAGCCGGAGGAGCTGGCCGAGCGGGTCGCGGCCGGCGGCGACGGCATCACGTTCTTCCCCACTCCCCCGCTGATGCACGGCACGTCCACCCTCACGGCGTTCATCGGGTTCCACTTCGGCCAGCGGGTGGTACTGCACCGCAAGTTCGTGCCGGAGGAAGTGCTGCGGACGATCGAGAAGGAGAAGGTCACCAGCGTGTCACTGGTGGGCGACGCGATGCTGCGGCCGCTGATCGACGCGTTGAGCGGGCCGATGAAGGGCACCGACTGCTCGTCCCTGTTCAGCGTGTCGTCATCCGGGGCCATCATGTCGGAGACCGTCCGCGCGCAGTTCCAGGCGCTCGTCCCGAACGCCCTGCTGCTGAACAACTTCGGGTCCTCGGAGTCCGGTTTCAACGGCACCGCGACCGCCGATTCCGGCCCGGACCGGGGTTTCCGCATCCGGGTCAACTCCCGTACGCGGGTCGTGGACCCGGTCACCCACGAGCCGGTGCCGGCCGGCCAGGTGGGCCGCATCGCGCAGTGCGGCCACGTACCGCTCGGGTACTACAACGACCCGGGGAAAACGGCGGAGACGTTCTTCGAGAAGGACGGCGAGCGCTGGGTGCTGCTCGGCGACATGGCGACGGTCGACGAGGAGGGCGTCGTCACCGTCCTGGGGCGTGGCTCGCAGTGCATCAACACCGGCGGCGAGAAGGTGTACCCGGAGGAGGTCGAGCAGGCGCTCAAGTCGCATCCGGACGTGTACGACGCACTGGTGGCCGGGGTGCCGGACGCGACGTGGGGCAACCATGTGGCGGCGGTGGTGCAGGTGCGCCGGGGCGCGGCACATCCCTCCCTGGAGGACATCCAGGCCCACTGCCGGACGCGGCTCGCGGGCTACAAGATCCCGCGCCAGCTGGTCGTCAC
Source organism: Streptomyces sp. NPDC093984 (assembly GCF_044764595.1). NCBI lineage: Bacteria > Bacillati > Actinomycetota > Actinomycetes > Kitasatosporales > Streptomycetaceae > Streptomyces > Streptomyces sp. NPDC093984. Next base: position 145,979 of record NZ_JBIWIM010000001.1, read on the forward strand.
GGAGGTCATCCGGCGCTCGCCGAGCGGCAAGGCGGACTACCGCTGGGCCAGGGAGGTGGCGGTGGCGGCGGACCGCTCCGGCCACCGGTGACCGGGGGGCGGGGGCCTCTTACTTCCTTCTCACCGGGCCCCTTGCCGGGACTGTGGTTCGGGAGTTCACGTGCGTCGCAGCCATGTCTCCGGTGTGGCGCCGGGTTCGGCCGGGACCGAACCGGTCTCCACCCAGCGCGCTGTCGCGAGGCCCCGGCCGTCAGGGCTCGGGCAGTTCAGGAACCCGAGCCCTGGGCGATCGGCGCAGAGGGTGGTCAGGTGCGGTAGACGGCGCTCTCCCGGTGGTCCGGCATCGCGCCGAGCCGCTCGAAGCGCTCCTGGACGTTGGCCGCGAAGGCCTGCTGCTCGGAGCCGGGGTAGCTCTGTCCGGTGCTCTGCATGGCCACCGTCAGGACACCGCTGATCGGCGCCCCGGGCGACGTACGCACCGGTGTGCACAGGAAGTTGAACTCCTGCGGCCGTGGATCGTCGTACGTGGTGAGGGAGACCTGGGACAACGTGGTGGCCTGCCCGGTGCGGTAGGCGTCGTCCATCGCGTTGAAGACGCCTATGGCCTCCAGGCCGGGCAGCACCATCCGGCCGGGGCTGAACTGGGGAACCATGCCGAAGGCGGCGCCCTGCTTGCCGTTGGCGTAGCGCAGCAGGTGGTTGGGGCCCTCGGTGAGCATGATGGGGAAGGGTGCGCCGTCGAAGACGGCGAACAGCTCCTGCTGCTGGGCCAGCAGGCTGTCCCGCAGTTTGAAGTCGGACAGCAGGGTCTGGCTGAGTTCCTGCATGCCCTCGCGCAGACCGCGGTCCCAGGCGCGGGGCTTGAAGTCGGCGACGCACACGGTGCCGAGGATCATGCCCGTGTTGTCGCGCAGCGGGGTGCCGAGATAGGAGCGCACGCCCAGGTCGTTGACGAGGGGGTTGCCCTTGAAGCGGGGGTAGTCGAAGACGTCGTCCAGGGCCAGTTGGGACCCCTGGGCCACCACATGGGGGCAGAAGCCGTAGTCGCCGGGGGCCTCCCGGGAGAGGTTGCTGAGGTCGAAGGCGATCCCACCGCCGTCGGGGTTCACCTTGTCGTCGGGCGACGCGGTGGGCACGTACATGCCGCGGAACATCTGCCGCTCGTCGTTGATGAAGTTGACCATGGCCAGAGGTGACTGGGTGAAACTGGCCGCCAGCCGCGCGACACGGTCGAACGTGGCCTCCGCCTCGACGGTGTTGAGGCCGAGAACCTGCAGTCGTAGCTTCCGTTGCTCACCCGCGAGCCGGGCCTGGTCAGGAGAGAGGGGATCCATGGGATCAGATGAAAGCAGAATCCGGGCTTCCGCGGATCGCCCCACCCGCTGATTTCCGTATCACTTGACTCACGCACAACGCCTCGCGGGCCCGCGAGACTTGATCGGACCGCCTCCGCGACCACCGGGCCCGCGCGGGGGCGTGCAGATACCCAAACCGGGATTCTGTCCAAATATTTCCAGGTTTCAACCTACGGCGATCACTTCCCGCCATTCCTTGAGCGTCCATCGAGAGGAAACGATCCGGCGTACGACAATCATGCGGCGGGCTGGTTTTCGACGTCGGCGCATTCTCTCCGAACTCCCACGCGATGATCGAACTGTGGTTCGGATTCTCGTGGGCTGTGACGGACGGGACATGTCGCCGCTGGTGCGGCCCGTGTGTAATGGGTTCGTGCGATGCACCTGCGAGAGAGGGCACGGCAGCGTGGGGCAAGTACGGTTCGAGTTGCGGACCGCCCGTCACCAAAGAGAGCGACAGCGCCGTTTCGGCCAGGGCGCCATGCGCGGTTTCCCGCCAAGATCCATGCCGCTTCTGACGGCCCGCTGTCCCGCCCCTACGAGGCCCCGTCCGACAACAGGCCCTAGGGGGCGCCAACCTGCTCGAGAAGCTCTCCTGTCCGACGGACGAGCCCGGTACGACGGCGTACCGGGCTCCTGAGCGGACCGTCCCTTCCGCCCGGAGACGGGGGCCTGGCGGTAGGGCGGCGTGTCGGACGCCATGTCGCGTCCACCGCGCCGCCTCGGTAATGCCGTGATGCCGCGCGAGCAGCCAGAAGGCCGTGCGGCAAGGTCAACTGCGCCATCTCCTACGGACAGTGGCGAACATCGAAGGAGTAACCTCATGAACAGGTCGGACGCGGACGCCCGGGCGGTGGCGGTGATCGGCGTGGCCTGCCGGCTTCCCGGCGCATCGGGAGCCGACGAGCTCTGGGCCCTCCTGAGGGACGGCACGGACGCCACCAGTGAGACCCCTCCGGAACGTTATGACGTGGACGCCCTCCACTCCCCCATCCCCGGACCGGGCCGCATAGCCAGCCGCCGTGCGGGCTACGTGGACGGCCTCGCCCACTTCGACGCCGAGTTCTTCGGGATGTCCGCCACGGAGGCGGTCGAACTCGACCCGCAGCAGCGGCTGTTGCTGATGACCGCCTGGGAGGCACTGGAGGACGCGGGGCAGCGGCCCGACCTGCTGGCAGGCAGCCGGACCGGGGTGTTCGTGGGCAACGCCCGGGCGGACTACCTGGAGCTGGCCCTGCGACAGGGCCCGGACGGCGCCACCGCCTCGCAGTTGAACAACTTCCGCTCACTGCTGCCCGCCCGGATCTCCCACACCTTCGACTTCCGCGGGCCCAGTGTTGTCGTGGACACGGCTTGCTCCTCCTCCCTGGTCGCCGTACACCAGGCCGTGCAGAGCCTGCGCTCCCGGGAGACCCCGCTGGCCCTGGCCGCGGGTGTGAACCTCAAACTGCGCCCGGACGAGGGCCTGGTGATGACACAGGCCGGCGGCATGGCGGCCGACGGGCGCAGCAAGTTCGGTGACGCGAACGCCGACGGCCACGCGCCGAGCGACGCCGTGGCGGTCGTCGTCCTCAAGCGCCTTGCGGACGCCGTGGCCGACGGAGACCGCATCCGCGCCGTCATCCAGGGCAGCGCCGTCGGCAACGACGGCCGCACCAGCGACTCGGTGCTCAACCCCTCGCTCCAGGGCCAGATCGACGTGCTGCGCTGGGCGTACGAGGACGCCGGGATCGATCCCGCGGACGTCGACTACGTGGAGGCGCACGGCTCCGGCTCGCCCTCGTTCGACCCCCTGGAACTGACCGCGCTGGGCCGGGTCCTGGGCGAGGGGCGCCCGGCCGAGCGGCCACTGCTCGTCGGCTCGGTCAAGACGAACATCGGGCACGCGGAGGCCGCCGGGGGCCTGGCAGGGCTGATCAAGGCGGTGCTCTGCCTGGAGCACGGGCAGGTGCCCGCCAGCCTGCACCTGTCGACGCCGAACCCCGAGGTGGCCTGGGACGAGCTGCCCCTGGTGGTGCCGACCGGACTCGTCGACCTTCCCGAGACGGGCCGGCCCGCCGTCGCCGGTGTCTCCGGGCAGGGCTCCTCTGCACTCAACGCGCACGTGGTGATCCGCAGCCCCGCCCCCGCCGAAGCACCCGTCGCGCCCCGCACCGCGCAAGGCCCCGCGCCCGCAGGCGCCGCACGCCCCACGCCGTACGTCCTGGTGCTCTCCGCGCGCAGCTCCGCCGCCCTGGAGGCACTCGCCCGTTCGTACGCCGACCACCTCTCCCCCGGCGGCGCGGGGGCCGCGTACTCCGTGCGGGACATCTGCTACAGCGCGGCCACCCGCCGGCAGCACCACGAGCACCGGCTCGCGGTCGTCGGGGCGAGCCACGAGGAGCTGGTGGCCGCCCTGACCGGCTCCCCGGGGCTGGGCGGCAGACCGCTGTCGGCCGTCGCCGAGCGCTACCGGAGGGGCGAGGACGTGGACTGGGAGGCGGTGTTCGGCGACCCGGGCCGCTTCGTCCCGCTGCCCACGTACCCGTGGCAGACCAAGCGGTACTGGCCCGGCGAGGAGCACGACGACGACGGTGGCGACCTGGCGTCCTGGGTGCTGCGCGAGCACGCCCGCACCGGCTTCGACGACACGTCCACGCTCACCGACATCGGCATCGACTCCCTGGCCAAGCTGCGGATCATCGTCGAGCTGACCAAGCGGTCCAGCCAGGAGGTCGACCCCGAGGAGTTCGGCAGGCTGCGCACCGTGGGCGAGCTGCGCCGGTGGACGCGCGAGCTGGAGGCGGCCGCCCGATGAGCCACCCGGAGACCGCTTACGCCTGGTTCGCCCGCTCCGCCGACACCTACGGCGCGGACGCCGTCGCGCTGGAGGTGGACGAGGACCGGCTCACCTATGCGCACCTGCGCGACCTGGCGGAGCGACTGGCCGCCCGGCTGGTCCTCGCGGCGGGCGGCACCCCGCCGCGCCGCGTGGGCCTGCTGGCGAGCCGTTCGGTGACCGCGTACGCCGGGTATCTCGCGATCCTGCGGGCCGGCGCGACCGTCGTCCCCCTCAATCCCGAGCACCCCTCGGCCCGCACGGCCGAGATCGTGAAGGCCGCCGAGGTGGAGGTCGTGCTGGCCGACACCGCCGGGGCGGGCACCGACCAGGGGGTGCCCGTCCTCACCGTGGGGCCCGACGAGCTGGCGGCCCTGTCCGAGGGGCCCGCGCCCGAACTGCCGCCACCGGCAACCGGACCCGACGACGTCGCGTACATCATCTTCACGTCCGGATCGACCGGCACCCCCAAGGGCGTACCGATCCGGCACCGCAACCTCACGGCCTATCTCGCCCAGGTCGCGCCGCGGTACGACATCGCACCCGGCAGCCGGCTGTCGCAGTCCTTCGAGCTGACCTTCGACGGTTCCGTGCACGATCTGTTCGTCGCCTGGGCGGGCGGCGGCACCCTCGTGGTACCGCGCCGCAGCCAGCTGCTGTCCCCGGTGAAAACCGTCAACTCACTGCGCCTCACCCACTGGTTCTCGGTGCCGTCGCTGATCTCCTTCGCCTCCCGCCTCGGCACGCTCGCGCCGGGCAGCATGCCCACCCTGCGGTGGAGCGTCTTCGGCGGCGAACCGCTCACCCTGGACGCGGCCCGTCAGTGGCGGGCCGCCGCGCCCGGCAGCCGTCTGGAGGTGCTGTACGGGCCGACCGAACTCACCATCTCCTGCACGGCGTACCGGTTCCCGGACGACCCGGCGAAGTGGCCCGGCACCCCGAACGGCACCGCTCCGATCGGCACCGGCTACCCGGTGCTGGACCTGCTGCTGATCGACGAGGACGGCCGGCCCGCAGACAGCGGAGAGTTGTGTGTGCGCGGGCCGTTGCGGTTCCCCGGCTACCTCGACCCGGCGAACAACGCCGGACGCTTCCTGGACCCGGACGGACGGCCCGGCGGCGATGGGCCGCTCACCGACCGGCACTGGTACCGCACTGGGGACCGGGTCGCCATGCGCGACGGGCAGCTGGTCCACCTCGGACGCACCGACCACCAGGTGAAGATCCGCGGGCACCGGATCGAACTCGGGGAGATCGAGGCCATGGTGCGGCAGCAGCCGGGGGTACGGGACGCGGTCGTCCTCGCCGTGCCCGCGCCCGACGGCGAGCCGGAGCTCCATGCCGCGGTGAGCGGCGACGGCTGCACGTCCGACGGGCTGTTCGCCGCCCTGGCCGAGCGGCTGCCGCCGTACATGCTGCCCCGCCGGATCGCCGTCCTCGATCAACTGCCGCTGAACGCCAATGGCAAGATCGACCGGCGGGCCCTGCTCGACGACCTCGGACGCTCCCGCTGAACGACAACCGTCCGCGTCACGGCACCACAACACCCCATCCCCCGACGTCTTGTGAGGCAACCCACATGTACGACGCCATCGTGGTAGGCGCCCGCTGCGCCGGTGCGCCCACCGCCATGCTGCTCGCCCGCGCGGGGTACCGGGTGCTCCTGCTCGACAAGGCGCCCTCCGGCACCGACACCCTCTCCACCCATCTCATCCACCAGCCCGGGGTGGCGACGCTCGCCCGCTGGGGGCTGCTGGACGCGCTGCGCGCCTCGGGGTGCCCACCTTTGGACCGCGTGGTCTACGAGGTCGCCGACATCCGCCTCGAAGGCTGCGCCCGAGGCGTGGAAGGGCAGCGGGCGGGGTTCGCGCCACGGCGCAACGTCCTGGACGCCCTCCTGGTGGAGGCGGCGGCCGCGGCGGGCGTCGAGGTGCGCCACCACTGCCGGGTGACCGGACTGCTGCGCGACTCCAGCGGGCGGGTCGTCGGGGTGGAAGGAAGATCCGGGGAACGCCCCTTCACCGAACGCGCACACCTCGTGATCGGCGCGGACGGCATGCGTTCCACCGTCGCCCGGCTCGCTCAGGCGCCGTACACGGTGGAGGCTCCCCGGCTGACCTGTGCCTACTACACGTACTGGGCGGACGTCCCGGCCACCCTGGAGCTGTACGAGAGGCCGGGCAGCTGGGTGGCGGCCGTGGCCACCAACGACGCGGCGACGCTGGTCCTCGCCTACTTCCCGCAGTCCCGCTTCGAGGAGGTCCGCACCGACGCCCGGAGGGCCTACCTGGAACAGATCCGCACCACCGCGCCCGGCCTGTACGAGCGGCTCGCGGGCAAGGAGCCCCTGGAGCGGCTGCGCGGCACCGGTGACCAGCAGAACTTCTTCCGGCAGGCCGCCGGGCCGGGCTGGGTCCTGGTGGGCGACGCGGGACACCACAAGGACTCCATCACCGCGCGCGGGATCAGCGACGCCTTCCTCCAGGCCGATTCCCTTGCCCGCAGACTGGAGGGCCTGCTCGGCGGCGACCCGGCCGGACTCGACGCCGCTCTGCGGGATTTCGCCAAGGAACGGGACGAAGTACTCACCCCGGGCTACGAATCCACTCTCGGCGTGGCCCAACTCACACCGCACGAACAGCGGCTGTCCCTGCTGCGCGCCGTGCAGACGGATCCGGAACTGACCGCGATCTATTTCGACATGGTGGCCGGAATCGAGACGGCGGGCGCCCTCTACACCCCTAAACTTCTGGCTCTGCTGTGATATGTCCCCCCACGTCCACCCGAACGGCGACAGCAGCGAATTCCGTGAACGCACCTGGCAACTCGCGTATGAAAGCGGTTAGTTGCCCTAAGCGGAAGCTGACGCTGCGCCATGATCCTGATACGGTTCAGCCTGATCGCCGACTCCGATGACGGTGAGGTCAAGTCGCCGCGCCGGGCGCAATCCGGCACTCGCACCGTCCCAACCGAACCAGTGCTTCGCTGCCGTACGAGGAATCAGATGCCAGGCACCCGCGACCGGCGGACGCGTCATCGGTCCGCCCCGCGCAGATCTCTCCGATTCTCGTTCGTCCTGCCCTTCGTCGTGCCCGCCGTCTGCCTGACCGGACTGTGGGGGTACACGGCGGCCGGTCTCGTCGACGAGCACGTCCAGTTGCAGGCCGACGCGGACCACGACACGTCGGCCGCCCGGCCGGCCCAGGCCGTGCTCTCCGCCCTGCAGAACGAGCGCCGTCTGACCGCCGTCTGGCAGGCGAGCCGTACCGGCGCCGCGCGCAGTGACCTCGAGGCCGCCCGGAAGCGGACCGACGCGGCCCTCACCGCCTACCGCGGCTCCTCGGGCCTGGACACCTCGGCGCTGCGGCGCCGGGCGAAGTCGCTCGACGACGCGCTGGCCGCGCTGTCCGACCGCCGCCGGGCGATCGACGCCCGCACCCTGTCCGCCGCCGACGCCTTCCAGTACTTCACCGACAGCATCTCCCAGGGCGTGTCGCTGGTGACCGCCGCCGTCCGCAGCGAGAACGGGTCCCTGGCGCGGGGCGGCACCGCCACGGTCTCCCTGGTGCAGATCACCGAGATGCTCTCGCGCCAGGACGCCCTGCTGTCCGGTGTCCTGCCCTCCGGGCGCATACCGGCGACGACCCGCGCCCAGTTCGCGGAGTACCTCGCGCTCCAGCGGGAGTTCAGCGCGGCCCTGACCGCCCGTGACCTGCCCGCCGGGGCGGCCGCCGGCTACACGCAGATCACCGACGGCGCGCAGTGGACGACGCTGGGCACGCTCGGCGACTCCGTGGCGTCCGCCCAGGGCACGACGCTGCCTTCGAAGGCCTCGACATGGCCGGACACCGCGAGCGGTGTCCTGGGCGATCTGCAGTCGCTGGGCGCGGACTCCGTGCGGCGTCTCGCGGACGACGCCTCGGACCGGGCCGACGAGCTGCTGCTCGGTATGCTCCTGGGCACCGCCGCCACCCTGGCCGCACTGGCCGGCGGCGCGGTGATCGCGCTGCGCGCCCGCCGCGCGACGCTCGGCCGGGTGTCCGAACTCGAGGCGCGGGCCGAGGAACTGTCCCGAGCACTCCCCCAGTTGCTGGCCCGTATCGAGCGCGGCGAGCATGTGGACCCTGCCGTCCTCGGCCCGCAGGATCGCCAGACCGGCGACGAGCTGGAACGGCTGGCCGGGGCCATCGACCGGCTGGGCCGGGTCGCCGCGGACACCGCGATGCGTCAGTCGAGGGGCCGCGAGGGCACCGAGAAGGTCTTCGCACAGCTCATCCGGCGCACCCAGATCCTGATCCACCGTCTGATCTCGCTCCTCGACGACCTCGAGCGCAAGCACGAGGACTCCGACCTGCTGAAGGACATCTTCAAGGTCGACCACCTCGCGACCCGCGTGCGACGGCACGCGGAGAACCTGGTGATCCTCAGCGGTTCCCCGCCGAGCCGCCGCATGACCGCGCCGGTCGCCATCACCGACGTGATGCGCAGTGCGGTCGCGGAGACCGAGCAGTACACGCGCGTGAAGGTGAAGAACCTGCCCGCGGAGCGGCGTGTCGCCCTCGCGGGCCGGGCCGTCGCGGACGTCACGCACCTGCTCGCCGAGCTGATCGAGAACGGCACGAGCTTCTCGCCGCCGGACACCCAGGTGTTCGTGAGCGCCACCAAGGTGGCCAAGGGGCTGGCCATCCATGTCGAGGACCACGGACTCGGCATGCCGCCCGACAAGATGGCGTACGCCAACGAGCTGCTCGCCCATCCGCCCAAGCTGGACATGACGTCTCTGGGCGAGGACCCGCGTCTCGGCCACTTCGTGGTAGCGCGGCTCGCCGAGCGGCACAAGATCAAGGTGGAGCTGCGCGAGTCCGTCTACGGCGGCACGCTCGTCGTCGTCCTGCTGCCCTCGGAGCTGCTGGAGGACCTCCAGTCGCCGGTCCTCGACCAGCTCAGGTCGGCGGCCGCGGCGGCCGGCAACGTGCTTCAGAGCGACCCCCGGGCCGAGGACAGGGCGCTCGCGGGCGCGGCCGTGGGAGCCACCGGGGGCGTGACCGCGTCGGCGGTCGTGGGAGCGGACGTGCTCACGCACTCCCGCATCGCGGACCACAGCGGCTTTCCCGAGTACGGAGGTGCAGGTCTGTTGCCGCCCGTGTCGGAACACCCGGTACCCCCTTCCGAGCCGGACCGGTGGGCCACGCCCCAGCAGGCAGCCCCGGCCCCACGGGTGGCGACTTCCGAGGCCGGGCCCGGGTACGCGGGGCCGTCGGCCGAGTACCGGGGGCCGTCGGCCGAGTACACCGGGCCGTCCGCCGAGTACACCGGGCCGTCCGCCGAGTACCCGGGGCAGCCGGCCCAGTACTCCGGGCCGTCGACCGGGTACGGCCGACCGCAGGCCGGGCCACCGCCGGAGCAGCACCGGCCGCAGGCCGGACCCCCGCCGGGACAGCACCGGCCCCAAGCCGGGCCCCCGCCCGGACGTGAGCCCGGCGCGGGGCGCACCGCGCCCGCCGGGCAGCGGTCCGCGTTCGCCGGGCAGGCGTCCGCACCCGATGCGGCGCGCCCGCTGACGACGCCCCCGGTGCTGCCGCAGCGGACCCGGGGAGCCAGCCTCGCGCAGCAACTGCGCAGGGAGGCAGCACAAACCCAGGGCCGGCCCGAGGGCGAAGACGACAACGGCGTCGTCTCCCCGGAAGCGTCGGCGCGCGCGATGATCGCCATTCAGCAGGGGCTGAAGCGGGCCCGGATGTCCGATCCGGACGTGCCGGCCGGCACGGAGGGCCGGCCGCAGGATTCGGGGGACCCCGGTGCCAATCGACTGTGAGGGAACGTTGAGCAATGACTGAGCAGGTACATCCCGGGCCGCAGCTGGACTGGCTCCTCGACGGCCTGGTGGACCGGATCCCGGAGATCCGCTGTGCCATCGTGCTGTCCGGGGACGGCCTCCTCATCGGCAAGTCGAAGGACCTGCGCCGCGACGACGCCGAGCACCTGTCGGCGGTGGGCTCGGGCATGCACAGCCTGGCCCGGGGCGCCGCGCGCCACTTCCACGGCGGGGAGGTCCAGCAGACGGTCATCCAGATGGAGAGGGCGTTCCTGTTCGTCACGGCCGCGGGCAGGGGCGCCCGGCTGGCCGCGATCGCCTCCGAGGAAGTGGATGTGGGGATGATGGCCTTCGAGATGGGCACGCTCGTCAAGCAGGTCGGCCAGTACATGAGCGCCGCGCCTCGCGTCCAGACACCGTCCGGCGGTCTTATTCAGGATGCGTGAACCGCGGTGGCTCGACGGTGCGGAGGCCGGGCGTCATTTACGGCCGTACGCCATCACGGGCGGGCGCACCCGCCACAGTCAGCACACGTTCACACTGATCACGCTGGTCGTCTCGCGGTCCGAGGCTGAGTTCGAGTACGAGTACCTGGAGCCGGAGGCGGTCCAGATCCTCGAGCTGTGCCGGGACCGCGCGGTGGCGGTAGCCGAGATCGCCGCGCATCTGGACCTGCCGGTGAGCGTGGTGAAGATCCTCTGCGGGGATCTGCTGGGCGCCTCGCTCATCATCGTCCAGTCGCCGCCCGGGCAGGACGACCAGCCGAGTGTGGAAATCATCGAAAGGGTGATGGATGGTATCCGTCAGCTCTGAGCCGGTCATGCCCACCGCTCTGAAGATCCTCATCGCGGGCGGTTTCGGCGTGGGCAAGACCACCATGGTGGGCTCGGTGAGCGAGGTGCCCCCGCTGGAGACCGAGGAGCGCATGACCGAGGCGAGCCTCGGGGTCGACGACCTGACCGGGGTGGAGGGCAAGTTCTCCACGACCGTCGCCATGGACTTCGGCCGGATCACCATCGCGCCGGAGCTGGTGCTGTACCTGTTCGGCACGCCCGGGCAGGACCGGTTCTGGTTCATGTGGGACGACCTGGCGACGGGCGCGCTGGCGGCGGTGGTCCTCGCCGACACCCGCCGCCTGGACGCCTCGTTCGCCTCGATCGACTTCTTCGAGGCGCGGGAGATCCCGTTCGCGGTGGGGGTCAACTGCTTCGACGGGCGGCGGGACTGCACGGCCGAGCAGGTGCGGGCGGCGCTGGACCTGGACGCGTCGACACCGGTGCTCCTGTGCGACGTAAGGGACCGCAACTCCAGCAAGGCGGTTCTGCTGGCGGTCCTGGAGGCGGCCCGGGCCCGGGCGGCGGCCCGTCTGACCCCCATGGGCGGCTGACGGCCGAGGCCACCCTCTCTGGCCCGCTCAGCCCGCGAAAAAGGCGTCCACCCGCGCGGCGAAGTGCTCGGGGTCGTCCAGCCACGGGTAGTGCCCTGCGCCCGGCTGGACCGTGAACTCGGCGCGCGGGAAGAACTCGGTGACGCGGCGGGCGAGTTCGGGGCGGGGGCCGCCGTCGAGTTCGCCCGCGTACACGAGGACGGGCGCGGTCAGCCGGGCGAGCGCGGCCAGGGTGGCGGGCGGGTCGAAGGCCGCGTCGGAGAGGAAGACGTCGGCCGCCGCGTCGTTGGCCTGCCCCGCCCGGTCCGCCACGTGCACCTGCGCCGCAGCGTCCCACCGGCCGTAGAAGAAGGGTATGAAGACCGGGTCGAACCCGCCGTCTCCCTTCAGCCAGGCCTCGAACGCCGGGAAGGCTTCCTCGAACCAGGGCTCGCCCTCGTGCAGCCGCGCCGCCTCGAGCCGGTCCTCGGCCGTGGCGGGCATCCCGAGCGCCCACGGTGTGACGGTGATCAGGGCGAGCCGGGCGACGCGCTCGGGGAACCGGGCCGCGTAGAGCAGGGCGAGGCTCCCGCCCGCCGAGTGCGCGAGGATGTCCATGCGTTCCAGGCCGAGGTGCTCGCGCAGCGCCTCCACGTCGTCGACGAGCCGGTCGCAGCGGTACGTGCCCGGGTCCGCCGGCACTGCCGAGTGCCCGGTCCCGCGCAGATCGAGCAGCACCAGCCGCCGCCGGTGGTCGAGCCCGCCCAGGTCCCCGAGGTAGGCGGAGGCCCGCATCGGTCCACCGGGCAGCACGACGAGCGGCTCCCCCTCCCCCCGCAGGTGGTAGGCGAGGCGGGTCCCGTCGTACGCGTCAAAGGCCGGCATGTACCGGATCTTGGCGGCGGTGGGGCTTCGACCGCAAGAAAGTTTCAGCCGGGCTCTTGCCTCCGGCCGGACAGGCTGGATTACTGATCCTCGGCATCTACCGAATGATCGGTCGACCGGTTCGTGACGATTGCTTGTGATTGCTAGGGAGGCGTCCCCATGGCGCACGCTCAGGGCCTGCTGGACGCGGGGGAACGGCTCGACGCTCAGGCGCTGAGGGCCCTGCAGCTGGAGCGGCTGCGGGCCTCACTGCGACATGCCTACGAGCACGTGCCCTTCTACCGGGAGTCCTTCGACAAGGCGGGGGTGCGGCCGGAGGACTGCCGTACGCTCGCGGATCTCGCCCGGTTCCCGTTCACCGTGAAGGCGGACCTCCGAGAGCACTACCCGTACGGCATGTTCGCCGTCCCCAGGGAGCGGATCCGACGCATCCACGCCTCCAGCGGCACCACCGGACGGCCCACGGTCGTCGGGTACACCGACAACGACCTGTCGATGTGGGCCGACATGGTGGCCCGGTCCCTCCGCGCGGCGGGCGGCCGGCCCGGTGACACGGTGCACGTGGCGTACGGCTACGGGCTGTTCACCGGCGGCCTCGGCGCGCACTACGGCGCCGAACGCCTCGGCTGTACGGTCATCCCCGCCTCCGGCGGCATGACGGCCCGCCAGGTGCAGCTGATCCAGGACCTCCGGCCCGGGGTCATCATGGTCACGCCCTCGTACATGCTCACCCTGCTGGACGAGTTCGAGCGCCAGGGTGTCGATCCGCGCACCACCTCCCTGCGGGTCGGCGTCTTCGGAGCCGAGCCGTGGACCGAGGAGATGCGGCGCGAGATCGAGGAGCGGTTCGCGATCGACGCGGTGGACATCTACGGCCTGTCGGAGGTCGTCGGCCCGGGTGTGGCACAGGAGTGCGTCGAGACCAAGGACGGCCTGCACGTGTGGGAGGACCACTTCTACCCGGAGATCGTCGATCCGATCACCGGCGAGGTGTTGCCGGATGGTGAGGAGGGCGAGCTGGTCTTCACCTCCCTCACCAAGGAGGCCATGCCCGTGATCCGGTACCGGACGCGGGACCTGACCCGGCTGCTGCCCGGCACGGCGCGGGTCTTCCGGCGCATCGAGAAGATCACCGGGCGCAGCGACGACATGGTCATCCTGCGCGGGGTCAACCTCTTCCCCACGCAGATCGAGGAGATCGTGCTGCGCACCCCGGGCGTGGCGCCGCACTTCCAGCTCCGGCTGACCCGCGAGGGCCGGCTCGACGCGCTGACCGTGCGGGCCGAGGCCCGGCCCGGCGCCACCCCGGAGCAGCGCGAGGCGGCGGCGCTCGCCATCGCCGCGGCCGTGAAGGACGGGATCGGTGTCTCGGTGGGGGTCGAGATCGTCGAACCGGAGTCCCTGGAGCGGTCCGTGGGCAAGATCAGGCGGATCGTGGACCTGCGGCCCCGCTAGGGCCGGTCTGCGGGATCCGCCGGCGGTCTCAGGACCCGAAGCGGTCCCGCAGCTCCCGCTTCAGGATCTTCCCGCTCGCGTTGCGCGGCAGCTCGTCCACGAACAGCACCCGCTTGGGCGCCTTGAAGTGCGGCAGCTTCTCGCGCACGTGGTCGATCAGTTCGGCCTCGGTCACCTCACCGCGCGGTACGACGACCGCGGTGACCGCCTCGATCCACCGCTCGTCGGGCAGCCCGATCACCGCGGCCTCGGCGACCCGCTCGTGGGTGTACAGGGCGTCCTCGACCTGCCGCGAAGCGACCAGTACCCCACCGGAGTTGATGACGTCCTTCACCCGGTCGACGATGGTGAAGTACCCGTCGGCGTCCCGCACGGCGAGGTCCCCGGAGTGGAACCAGCCGTCGCGGAACGCCTCGGCGGTCTCCTCCGGCTTCTCCCAGTAGCCCTCGCACAGCTGCGGTGACCGGTAGACGATCTCTCCCCGCTCCCCGTCGGGCACGTCCTTGCCCAACTCGTCGACGAGCTTCGCCTCCACGAACAGCACCGGACGCCCGCACGAGTCCATGCGTCCCTTGTGCTCGTAGGGCCCGAGGACCATGGCGAGCGGGCCGATCTCGCTCTGCCCGAAGCAGTTGTAGAACGCGAGCTTCGGCAGCCGCTCCTTGAGGCGCTCCAGGACGGGCACCGGCATGATCGAGGCGCCGTAGTAGGCCTTGCGCAGGCCGCTGAGGTCGCGGGTGGTGAAGTCGGGGCGGTTCGCCAGTCCGATCCATACCGTCGGCGGCGCGAAGAGGCTGTCGGCGCGGCCCGCCTCGACCAGGTCGAAGAGCCGGTCACCGTCGGGCGCGTCCAGGATGACGTTCTGCGCGCCGACGGCGAGGTAGGGCAGCAGGAAGACGTGCATCTGCGCCGAGTGGTAGAGCGGCAGGGCGTGCACCGGACGGTCGCCCGCGCTCAGGTCGAGGGCGGTGATCGCGCTCAGATACTCGTGCACCAGGGCGCGGTGCGTCATCATCGCGCCCTTGGACAGCGCGGTCGTGCCGGACGTGTACAGCAGTTGCACCAGGTCCTCGGCGCGTGGTTCCTCGCCGTCGTACGGTTCGGTCGCGGCCAGCCGCGCGAGCAGCGAGTCGTCCGCGTCGCGCAGTGGCAGCCGCCGCACGCCCTGCGGGAGGTTCCCCGCGAGGTCCGGGTCCGCGAGGACGAGGGAACAGCCGGACTGGTCGACGATGTACGCCAGGTCGTCGCCGGTCAGGTTCTGGTTCACCGGTACGTGCACCAGTCCGGCGCGGGCGCAGGCCAGGAAGGCGATCAGATAGGCGTCGGAGTTGTGGCCCAGGGCGCCGACCCGGTCGCCCGGGGCGAGCCCGGCCTCCCGCAGCGCGCGGGCGGCGCGCGAGACGGCGTCGTCAAGTTCCGCGTAGGTCCACGACCGGTCGCCGTAGCGGATCGCCACCCTCGCCGGGGTGCGCCGGGCGCTGCGCCGCAGCGTGCCGTCGACCGTGACGCTTCGTCCCGCAGTCATGTCCCGCTCCTTCGTGTCCGGCCCTGGCGCGATCCTCGCCGGGCACGCGGGGCAGGTCAAGCAGCCGTCACACGGGGCGGGTACGGCCTTCCCAGTACGGTTCGCGCAGCCGTCGTTTGTACAGCTTGCCGTTGGGGTCGCGGGGCATCGTCGCGACGAAGTCGACGCTCTTGGGCCGCTTGTAGCCGGCGAGTTGCCGTGCGCAGTGGTCGAGGATGTCCGTGGCGAGTGCCGGGCCGGGCTCCTGGCCGGGGGCGGGTTCGACGACCGCTTTGACCTCCTCGCCCCAGTCGTCGTGCGGGATTCCGAAGGCGGCCGCGTCGGCGACGGCGGGGTGGGTGAGCAGCGCGGCCTCGATCTCGGCGGGGTAGATGTTGACCCCGCCGGAGATGATCAGGTCGATCTTGCGGTCGCGCAGGAAGAGATACCCGTCCTCGTCGAGGTGGCCGAGGTCGCCGACGGTGAAGAAGTCACCGATGCGGTTCTTGCGTGTCTTGGCCTCGTCCTTGTGGTACGAGAAGCCGCCGGTGCTCATCCTCATGTAGACGGTACCGAGTTCACCGGGCGGCAGCCGGTTCCCGTCGTCGTCGAAGATCGCGAGTTCGCTGATGGGCCATGCCTTGCCAACCGTGCCGGGCTTCTTCAGCCAGTTCTCGGCGGTCGCGAAGGCGCCGCCTCCCTCGCTCGCCGCGTAGTACTCCTCCACGCACATGCCCCACCACTCGATCATCGCCCGCTTCACATGGTCCGGGCAGGGAGCGGCGCCGTGGATGGCGTGCCGCATGGACGAGACGTCGTAGCGGGCCCTCACCTCGTCGGGCAGTGCCAGAAGCCGGTGGAACTGGGTCGGCACCATGTGCGTGTGCGTGCACCGGTGGGCGTCGATGAGGCGGAGCATCTCCTCGGGCGTCCACTTGTCCATCACGACCAGCCGGTGCCCGATGTGCAGGGAGGCGCCCGCGAACTGGAGCACGGCCGTGTGGTAGAGCGGCGAGCAGACCAGGTGGACGTTGTCGTCATAGGGCTTGATGCCGAAGATGCCGAGGAAACCGCCGAGGTAGGCCTCCTCGGGCGGCTTTCCGGGCAATGGGCGGCGGATGCCGCGGGGGCGGCCCGTGGTGCCCGAGGTGTAGTTCATGACCCAGCCGAGAGTGCGGTCGCCGGGCGCCGACCCGGGCTGTCCGTCGAGGAGTTCGGCGTACGGCCGGAAGCCCTCGGCCTCGCCGACGGAGTACCGGTGGGTGGCCGGCAGTCCGGCCTCGTCGGCTGCGGCGCGTGCCGCGTCCGCGAACCGCTCGTGCGCGACGATCACCTTGGCGCCGGAGTCGGAGACGATCCAGGCGATCTCCGGTCCGACGAGGTGGTGGTTGACGGGGACCAGGTAGAGCCCGGCCTGGGTGGCGGCCAGGTACGCGGTGAGGAACGCGACGCCGTTGGGCAGGACGACGGCGAAGGAGTCACCTGTCCGCAGCCCCGCGGCGCGCAGCCCGTGCACCAGCCGGTTGGCGTCGGCGAGCAGCCGCCCGGCGGTCCACTCCTCCCCGTCGGGCGCGACGAGGACGATGCGCCCGGGATCCGCCGCTGCCTGCGCCCAGAAACCGTTGGCCGACCGGCTCACTGCTGGCCCCTTCCGGCGATCCGGTTGATGCGGTCCACGGTCTTCTCGAAGCCCCGGGTGAGGTCGTCGACGACGGCCTGGACGCTGCGTTCGCTGGTCATACGGCCGACGATCTGGCCGACGGGCGTGCCGAGCAGCGGGTCCACCTCGTACTTCTGGATGCGGGTGATCGCCTCGGCCACCAGCAGGCCCTGCAGCGGCATGGGAAGAGCACCCGGGCCGTCCGGGTCGTCCCAGACGTCGGTCCACGCGGTACGCAACTGCCGGGCCGGTTTGCCGGTCAGCGCCCGGGAGCGGACGGTGTCGCCCGAGCCGGCGGCCAGCAGCTTGCGGACGAGGACGGGCGAGGGGAGTTCGGCCTCCGTGGTGGTCAGCCAGATCGAGCCGAGCCAGACGCCCTGCGCACCGAGCGCCAGGGCGGCGGCGACCTGCTGCCCGCTGCCGATGCCACCGGCGGCCAGCACGGGCAACGGGTCGACGGCGTCGACCACTTCGGGCGTGAGCACCATGGAGGCGATCTCGCCGGTGTGGCCACCGGCCTCGTACCCCTGCGCGACCACGATGTCGATACCCGCCTCCTGGTGCTTGCGGGCGTGCCGGGCGCTGCCGGCGAGCGCGGCGGCCACAACGCCCTGGGCGTGGGCGCGTTCGACGACGTCGGCGGGCGGGGAGCCGAGAGCATTGGCCAGCAGCCTGATCGGGTACTCGAACGCGACGTCGAGCTGACTGCGGGCGACCTGTTCCATCCAGCCGGTGATCCGCCACCCGGACGCGTCGCCCTCGGCGAGTTCGGGCACCCCGTACTCGGCCAGGGTGTCCCTGACGAATTTCCGGTGTCCTTCCGGGATCATCGCCTCGACATCGGCCTCCGTCACGCCCTCCACCTTCTTGGCGGGCATGACGACGTCCAGTCCGTAGGGGCGGCCGTCGACGTGGGCGTCGACCCAGTCGAGGTCGCGCTTGAGGTCGTCGGAGGCGGTGTAGCGGACCGCGCCGAGCACGCCGAAACCGCCGGCCCGGCTGATGGCCGCGGCGACGGCGGGAAACGGCGTGAACCCGAACAGGGCGTGCTCGATCCCGAGTTGCTTGCTCAGCTCCGTCTGCATGGGCGCAGGATGCCGCAGCGGTCGAGAGGACGGAAGAGTCTTTCTGATGATGCGTCAGATTTTCGGAGTCGGCTGTTCTCCGACGATCGGTCAGATCACCGACCGATCGGTCGGAGCACCGCGGCCCGGCGGGATCCCGTCACGCCCGGGCACCCCCCGGCAGCGGCTCCCCCAGGTCTTCCAGCACCGCCATCGCCGCGTTGTGCCCGGGCACGCCGCTGACCCCGCCGCCGCGCACCGCGCCCGCGCCGCACAGCAGGACGTTCGCGTGCCGGGTCTCCACGCCCCAGCGGCCCGTGCCTTCCTGGGCGTACGGCCAGGCCAGTTCGCGGTGGAAGATGTTGCCGCCCGGCAGCCGCAGGTCGCGCTCCAGGTCGAGCGGGGACCTGGCCTCGATGCAGGGACGCCCGTCCGCGTCGGTGGCCAGGCAGTTCTCGACCGGCTCGGCGAGATGGGCGTCCAGCTGCGCCAGCGTCGACTTCAGCAGCTCCTCGCGTACGGCGTCGTTGTCCTCCTCGAAGAGCCGGGCGGGAGTGTGGAGGCCGAAGAGGGTGAGGGTCTGATAGCCGCGCTCGACGAGGTCGGGGCCGAGGATGGTGGGGTCGGTGAGCGAGTGGCAGTAGATCTCGGACGGTGGCGCGGCGGGCAGTGAACCGGCGGCGGCCTGGGCGTGGGCGGTGGCCAGTTGCTCGTATCCCTCGGCGATGTGGAAGGTGCCGGAGAACGCCTCGCGCGGGTCCACGCCGGTGTCGCGCAGCGCGGGCAGCCGGGTGAGCAGCATGTTCACCTTCAGCTGGGCGCCCTCGGCCGGGGCCGGCGGGGTGTCGCCGGTGAGCCGGGCCAGCTCCTGCGGGGAGGCGTTCACCAGGACGTGCCGGGCGAAGACGGTGCCTTCCCCGTCCGCGCTCCGGAACGTGACCTCGGCGGCGCGCCCGTCCGTGTCGATGCGTACCGCCTCGCGCCCGGTGGCGAGGACCGCCCCGGCGGCGCGCGCGGCCGTGGCGAGCGCGTCGGTGAGGGCGCCCATGCCGCCGACGGGGACGTCCCAGGCGCCGGTGCCGCCGCCGATGACGTGGTAGAGGAAGCAGCGGTTCTGCTTCAGGGAGCTGTCGTGGGCGTCGGCGAAGGTGCCGATGAGCGCGTCGGTGAGGACGACTCCGCGGACCAGGTCGTCGGTGAAGCGGGCCTCGATCGCGGCGCCGATCGGCTCCTCGAACAGGGCCCGCCACGCCTCCTCGTCGTCGATGCGGCGGCGCAGGTCGTCACGGGTGGGCAGCGGCTCGGTGAGCGTCGGGAACACTCGCTGGGCCACCCGCCCGGTCATGCCGTAGAACCGCTGCCAGGCCTCGAACTCACGGTCGGAGCCGGTGAGCCGGGCGAACGCCTCCCGGGTGCGCCGCTCGCCACCGCCGACGAGCAGCCCGGTGGGGCGCCCGTGGCGCTCGACGGGGGTGTACGACGAAACGGTGCGCCCCCGCACGCGGAAGTCCAGCTCCAGGTCCCGCACGATCTTCCGGGGCAGCAGGCTGACCAGGTAGGAGTAGCGCGACAGCCGTGCGTCGACCCCGGCGAACGGGCGCGTGGACACGGCGGCGCCGCCGGTGTGGTCCAGCCGCTCCAGCACGAGCACGGATCGCCCGGCCCGGGCCAGATAGGCGGCGGCCACGAGGCCGTTGTGACCGCCGCCGACGATCACGGCGTCGTATCGCTCGTGCCTCTGGTTTCCCTCGTGTCCTTCGCGTGCAGGCATGCTTCTTCGTAGCACGCGAAGATCCGGATCGGCCAGAGACGGGCCGGACGGCGCCGGATCAGCCGAATCAGCGGAATCAGCGGAATCAGCTGGATCAGCCGACGTGCAGGCCGACCTTGTCCGGTGCGGGCCGTGCGCCGGGGCCGAGCCGGGCCACGGCGCGCAGCACGTGCTTCGGGGGCAGTTGCCAGCGCACGCGTGCCGGGATCCGGCGCAGCAGGGCGCCGGTCAGGCGCAGCCGCCGGGTGACCGCCGCGGGGCTCGGGGCCGTGCGGCCGTAGAGTTCGTGGGCGTACGGGGGCAGGGCGGCGTACGCCAGGTTCGCCACGCGCCGCCACAGCAGGGCGCGCATCGGGACCAGCAGCGGGTGGATCGGCGGGCGCCGCAGGAAGTCGTCCACCTCGCGGGCCTCGGGCCCGGCGGCGAGTTCGGGACGCACCTTCTCGAAGTACGCGGCCAACTCGGCCTGGTCCGCGGGGACCTGCTCGGGGTCGAGTCCGACGAGGGCGGCGGCGACCCGGTTCTCACGGACGTACCGGTCGGCCTGTGCCTCGGTGAGCCGGAACCCCGAGCGGCGCAGGACGTGGAGGTAGGAGTCGATCTCGGCGCAGTGCACCCACAGCAGCAACTCCGGCTCGTCGACGGCGTACCGCTCGCTCGTGTCGGGGTCCGTGGCGCCGAGCATGGCGTGGATCTTCCGTACCCGCGCCGCCAGCCGCTCGGCGGCCTCGGTGGTGCCGTACGTCGTCGTCCCGACGAAGTTGGCGGTACGCATCAGCCGGCCCCAGGCGTCGCGGCGGAAGTCCGAGTTCTGCAGGACGCCGCGCACGGTGGGCGGGTGCAGGGCCTGGAGGTAGAGCGCGCGGATGCCGGCGACCCACATCATGGGGTCGGCGTGCATCTGCCAGGTCACCGAGGAGGGCCCGTAGAACCCCGGATCCGCGTCCACCTGGCCAGTGTGACCTCGCCTGCCGGCTCCATCAAGAGCGACCGGCACGGGCAGCCGGACCTGCCGTGCTGACATGTCAGCACGGCCTGGGCCTCAGTTCACCGCTTTCTTCACGAGCGCGCCGATCCTCGCCTCGTCGGCGGCGGTCAGCTCCTTCAGGGCGTAGGAAGCCGGCCACATGGTGCCGTCGTCGAGGTTGGCCTTGTCGCTGAAGCCGAACGTCGCATAGCGGGACTTGAACTTCTCCGCGCTCTGGAAGAAGCAGACGACCTTGCCGTCGAGGGCGTACGCGGGCATCCCGTACCAGAGCTTCGGGGCCAGCTCCGGCGCGCTCTCCTTGACGACGGCGTGGATCCGTTCGGCCATGACCCGGTCCGACTCCTGCATCTCGGCGATCTTCGCGAGCACGGCGGCCTCGTCCTCCGCCGCCTTGGCGGCCTTGGACCCGCGGCGCGCGGAGGCCTTCAGCTCCTTGGCGCGCTCCTTCATCGCGGCCCGCTCCTCGTCCGTGAATCCCTCGGACGTCCTGTCGGTCGCGGTGGTGCTCTTGCCGGGCTTCTGTGCGTCCTTCACAGCGGGTTCCCTCCGGGTGTGCGGATCATGGATGTATGCAGTATCGGTGCTGAGTTCGCTCGCCGGCTCGTCCTGGCGGGTGGCGGCGGGCGTCATCCCCACGCGCCGGCGATCTGACGGGTGGTGGCGTTGAGCCGGTTGAACAGGTTGGTGACGCCGATCATCAGGACGATCGCCGCCAGCTGCTTCTCGTCGAAGTAGGTGGCGGCCGTGTCCCACACCTCGTCGCTCACCGCGTCGGGACGGTCGGCCAGCCGCGTCGCGGCCTCGGCCAGCGCGAGCGCCGCCCGCTCCTCCTCGGTGAAGTACGGGGTCTCCCGCCAGGCGGCGACCGCGTCCAGCCGCTCGTCGCTCACTCCGGCCTTGCGGGCCGTCTTGGCGCCGCCGACGACGCAGGCGCTGCAGCCGTTGATCTGGCTGACCCGCAGATGCACCAGCTCCAGTGTCTGCCCGTCCACGCCACCGGACTGCGCGGCCTTGAGAATCTCCTGGATGGGCTGCATCGCACCGGACAGGACGACGGCGGGGTTCTGCATACGGGACTGCATCTCGGTGTTCTCCTCTTCCGGGTCGGTGCCCCGCTGTCGTCGGGGCGTGACTCCATCACAGCCGGGCCGGCTTGCTCCGGCCACGGCGATGGGACACCGTGGGACAGCTGAAACGACCTTGACCAGCGGCGACTTGGCTCGGGAGACTTCTGCCGGAGCGGGACGGGAAACGGGGGGGGAAACGGGTGGAGTCGCAAGCACGCACGGCGAAGGCCGACCCACAGGAGGAGCTGGCGGCCCGGCTGCGCCTGCTCCAGGAACTGTCCGGGCTCGGCGTAAGGGCCCTCGCGCGGGACACCGGCCTCAGTTCCTCGTCGCTGTCGCGCTACCTCAACGGGCAGACCGTGCCGCCCTGGCCCGCGGTGGTCGCCCTCTGCCGCTTCGTCAAGCGCGACCCCCGGCCCCTGCGCCCCCTGTGGGAACGGACCTCGAACCCGTTGCCGGCGCCCCCGAGGAGCAGCCGCCAGGTCCGGCCGCTGCCCCGCAACGACCTCCCGCGCGACGTGCCCGACTTCACCGGACGGGAGGCCCAGCTCGCCGCCGTGCTCGCCGCGGTGGACAGCCATCGGGTGGTCTCCGTCGACGGCATGGCGGGCGTCGGCAAGACCTGTCTGGCGGTGCACGCCGCGCACCGGCTCGCCGCCGACTTCCCGGACGCGCAGCTGTATGTGGACCTGCACGGGTTCACCGAGGGCCGGCCCCCGCTCGACCCCGACTCCGCGCTGCGGATGCTGCTCGGCGCGCTCGACGTCCCGTCCGAGAAGGTCCCGCAGGAGGGAATCGAGCAACTGGCCGCCTGCTGGCGGTCGGAACTGGCCCGCCGACGGGTCGTCGTGGTCCTCGACAACGCCGCCGACGCCGACCAGATCCGCCCGCTGCTGCCCGGCGCCGGCCCGTCCGTCGCACTGATCACGAGCCGCAACCGGCTCCTCGGCCTGGACGAGGTGCCCCCCGTCTCGCTGGACGTGCTGAGCCCGCAGGAGAGCGCGGAGCTGCTGGCCCGCGCCAGCGGCGACCCCGTCGGCCCCGAGGGCAGGCTGGCCCGCGATCCGGAGTCCGCCGCCGAGGTGCTGCGGCTGTGCGGCCACCTGCCGCTGGCCCTGCGGCTGGCCGCGGCACGGCTGCGGCACCGGCCGGGCTGGACCGTGGGCATCCTCGTCGAGCGGATGGCGCAGGGGGTGAGCGAGTTCGACGCCGCGTTCAGCGCGGCGTTCGCCATGTCCGTGCGGCAGCTGAACCGTTCCCAGGCCCGCCTGTTCCGGATGCTGGGCCTGCTGCCCGGGGAGTCCTTCGACGAGTACGTGGTGGCGGCCCTGGCGGACGTGCCGCTGCGCAGCGCCCAGGCGATGCTGGAGGACCTGCTCGACGCGCACCTGGTCCAGCAGCCGACGGTGGGCCGCTACCGGCTGCACGACCTGGTGCACCAGCACGCGCGCCGGGCCACGGCGGAACAGGACTCGGCGGACGAGCGGGAGCGGGCATTGGGCCGGGTGCTCGACTACTACGTGCACGCGGCGGCCGCCGCCGACGCCGCCATGCCGTTCGTGTCGCCCGGCCGGGCGGCCTCCGCGGGCCCGCCTCCCGCCGAGCTGCCACGGTTCCCGGACAAGAACGCGGCCTTCGCCTGGCTCGTCACCGAGTACGCAAACGTCATCGCCGCCTTCGAGACTGCGGCCGCCGTAGGGGCCGACGTGCATGTGTGCGAGCTGCCGCGCTTCCTGCGGGCCTACTTCGCGCGGCGCTGCGGCACGACGCATCTCAACGTCCTCTTCGAGCGCTCGCTCGCCGCCGCCGAGCGCCTGGGCGACCCGCTGCGACTGGCCGAGGCGCACAGCGATCTGGGCTTCGCGCGCTACAACGCGGGCCGGATGGCGGAGGCCGCCGCCGCGTACGACGCGGCCGCTCTCCGGTTGTCCGAGACGGGGGACGCCCGGGCGGAGGCCGAGCTGGCCATGCGCCGCGGCTGTCTGAGCTGGGACGCGGGGCACGTCGAGGAGCCGCTCGAACTGTTCCGGCTGGCGGGGAAGTTGTACGAGCAGGCCGGTTGCCCGACGGGCGCGGCCGACGCGGCCGCGTCGGAGGCCTGGGCGATGCTGCAGCTGGGGCACCGTGAGGAGGCGGCGCAGCGGGCCCGGGAGGTGCTGGGCATCCCCCACACCGACCCCGCCTGGCCGCCCGCTCTGACGGCCCGGATCACGCTCGGCGTGGCCATCGCCCGCGAGGAGCCGGACGAGGCGGCGGAACACCTGCGCCATGCGCTGGCGGTGGCCCGCGACGACGGGCACCTTCACAATCAGGCGTGGTGCCTGAACTGCCTGGGCGTGGCGCTGCGGCAGATGGGCCGGTACGAGGAGGCACTGGCCGCCCACCGGGAGGCGTTCGCGCTGCTCGACGAGCTGTTCGAGGAACACTGGAAGATCCATTTCCTCAACGGCTATGCCGAGACCTGCCGGCTCGCGGGCCTGACCGAGGAGGCCCTACGGCTGCACCGGCAGGCGCTGGAGCTGGCCCCGAGGCTGGGAAACCGGTACGAGGAAGTGCTGGCCCACGAAGGCATCGCGACCGTACTCGACCGGACGGATCCGGCGGAGGCCGCCGAGCACCGTGCGGCGGCGCAGGCCGTCCTGCGGGAGCTCCGCCCCGGGGCTTAGAGCGCCCCCGACCGGCACGGATCTGTGCTCGGCGCTGCTGTGCTGTCCTGCTGTCCTGCTGTCCTGCCGAGGATTTCACGGCCGTGCGCACCGCCCCGGCGGGCGACGGGACGAGTCGGTCTCCCGAGCGCCCGTGTGCCGCCCGCCGGGGCGAATGCCCGCGTCACAGAACGGCGACGGTCTCCTGGCGGGCGTAGCTGAACCCGTCGGTGTCGAAGTAGAAGACGGCGACCTGCACCTTGTCTCCCTTTGCGAAGTGCGAACCCACGGCCGGGCGCAGTGTGACCTGCGCGATGTGGCTGTCGTAGTCGCAGACGAGCTTGTCCTTCTTGATGGTGCCCGCGGCGATCGACTCGTCGTGGGTACCCCGGCCGAGCGCCGTCGCGTTGGCCACGAGCTCGTGGTCCATGCCGGGGTCGCAGGAGTAGGTGACCTTCACCTGCAGGCCCGGAGCGTGGAACGACACCTTGTCGATGGCGAGCAGGTTGGCCTTCGCCGCCGCCGAAGGTGCGCCCGCCAGGACGCCCGCACCGACCATGACAGCGGTGGCCGCCGCCCCGGCGAGGCGTCGCCGGAGACCGGATGACTTCATCGGTTTCTTCCTTCCCCCTTGCGCGGTCACCCTTGGTCGAGGCGTGGAGAAGTTCTCCAACTGGGCGGGCGACTGCGGCAGTTGATCGATTCCCGATCCGGATGTTACGTGATCTTTGAGGGTTATGGTGCCGGATGCCGGTGCTGAGCTCCGCCCGGCCCGGTACGCGGCGGTGGCTCCCGCGGCGCGGTTGTCGATGCCGGCACAGGCGAGGCGTGCACTGCCTGGCAGATCCGTCACCAGGGTGACCACGGGGATCCCGGGCACCACCGGACGGCCGACGGCGTCGGTGATCTCGGCAGGTCCGGGGCCTTGAGGATCACGCCCTGGGTGCCGCGCCGGGTGATCCGGTGGGGAACGCGGACGAGCTCTGCGGGCGGGCAGGTCTCGCGGAAGCGGGAGCGGGAGCGGGAGCGGGAGCGGGAGCGGACGAGAAGGCCGGATTCACGTCCCGGCCGCGCAGCCGACGCGCCAGGCTGTGACCAGGCTCGCTAGTTGGCATCAGGCCACGTTCACGACCTGCACTGATGCCAAGTAGCTTCAGCGCCCGGAGCCGCAGAATCAGCAAAATAGTTGGCACTTTGGTACAGCGCAGGTCATGAGCCGTGTGTCGCCATAGCGGGGCCAGAGATCTTCGGCGGCGACAACCTTGGTGAACGCGGCAGCCACATCGCCGTGTTCCTGCGGTACTTTGCGGGGCTGTCACAAATCGTCGTCGGGTCTGGTCGTAGTCAGTGACCACTTGGAGTGGTGGGAGCAGCTTCGCCCAGTGTCTCCGTCGCCGATCGGTCGCGTTTCCGCCCCTCTTCCGCCGCTGCCCGACCCTGAGATCAGGACGCCATGAGTCAGTCACCGTACGTATCCAGCGCATGGTACCGGCCGATGCTCGGCCGCCATGCTGGTGAGGAGCACCGGACCGCCACCGCGCTGGAGTTGTTCTTCGATCTCTGTTTCGTCGCCGCCGTCGCCCAGGCCTCGTCGACGTTCGAGCACGAGATCGCTGCGGGCCGTCCGGGGCACGGTCTGCTCGGTTATGCACTCGTGTTCTTCGCGATCTGGTGGGCCTGGATGAACTTCACCTGGTTCGCCTCCGCCTACGACACGGACGACGTCCCGTACCGTCTCCTCACCCTGATCCAGATCAGCGGGGCCCTGCTCATGGCCGCAGGAGCCGCCGAGGCCCTGGAGCACGGAAACTTCACGATCATCACCTGGGGTTATGTCGTCATGCGGCTGGCCATGGTCAGCCAATGGTTGCGCGCCGCGTACACGGACCAGGAACGTCGGCGGTCGGCGCTGCGGTACGCCGTCGGCATCCTTGTCCTGCAGATCGGCTGGCTGACCCGGCTGGCTCTGCCCCACGACGGTGGTATCGCCTCGTTCGCCGTCCTCGCGGTCGGGGAACTCGCGGTGCCGGTGTGGGCCGAACGTGCCGAGGGCACCACGTGGCACCCGGAGCACATAGCCGAGCGCTACGGCCTGTTCACTCTGATCGTGCTCGGCGAGTCCGTCATGGCCGCCGGCCGTGCCGTGGGCACCGCCCTGGACACCCGCAAGGAACTCGGCTCTGTCCTGGCCATCGCGCTGGGCGGGATGCTGACCGTCTTCTCGCTGTGGTGGCTGTACTTCGCCCAGGACGCGCCGCGCCGCCTCAGGACGCAGAGGACCGCAATGCTGTGGGGCTACGGGCACTACGTCGTGTTCGCCGCCGCGGCTGCCGTAGGGGCGGCGCTCGCCGTCAACGTCGCCCACGTCACCGGTCACCGTGCTCTCACCGACCTTCAGGCCGCGGCCGCCTACACGGTGCCCGTCGCCCTCTTCGTCACCTTTGTGTGGCTGTTGCATCGGTGGACGGCGCAGCAGCCGTCCACCATGGCCGACGTCCTTCCTCCTGTCGCGGCTGTCGCCATCCTCGCCGCCACGTTCACGACGTTCGCCGTGCTGTGCACCGGCGTCATCGCGTCGCTGCTGATCGGTACGTCCCTCGTCGTCGCACAGCGCGAAGCCCACAGGTCCTGACCACCGTACGGCCGCAGAAGCCGCGCGCCTGTCCCGGGCCGCCGATATCTCTTCGCGGCGCCGCCGCGTCATGAGAACCCGGTCCAGCAAGGCCGCGGACGGCGTGCACCAGCAGACGGGGCCCCTGTCTGCTGGTGCACCACGCGGCTCGGGCCCTGTCGTCCAGAACCGTCGCTACTCAGGGAATCGCTCCGGCCTGGCTCTAGGCGCGGTCTTCGGGTGCGACGTACTCGAAGGTCGGGCCCGCGGCCAGGCCCTCGTCGTCCTGGACGGCCATCAGGCTCTGCGCCTGTCCCTTGATCGCGTACATGGTGCCCACGGACATCCCCAGCATCGCCGGGTTGCCGTTGAAGGCCTGCTGCAGCATGTTCAGCATCTTGCAGTACGTCTGATTGAACGCTTCCTGCGCTGTGCGGATCGCGCTGCCCTCGGGGTGGTCCGCCACCCGCTGGTTGGGGCGCACGGGGCGCACGCCGGCAGGGTCCGTGGTCACGGCCTCACCGGTCGGACCGGACTCGGGCGTGTCACCGGGCTGGTAACGCCGGCCCAGCGCCAGTTCCTGGAACCGGTAGTAGTGGGAGACCGCCTTGGTCTCGGGGTGGAACGGGTCCTTGTCCCCATCCCAAACGGCGGCGCGGGCCGCACCCTCACCCTGCTCGACGATCTCCTCCAGCGCCGCGAGTGCCGAGCTGAGGTCGGTGACCGGGGCGAGGTGCCCTGCTGTGTGGGCGAACGGGCCGCCGGCGACCTGACGGGTGGGGTTCCCGGTGAAGACCTGGTCCTCACCCAGTTCGGCGCACAGATACCGCAGTCCCTTCTCGATCGCGTCATAGAACTGTCCGATCGTCTCGTAACTGTCCCCCTCGGCTGGGTCTCCGGGATGCGCGGGCTGTTCGAGACGGAGGAACATTTCGAGCGCCTCCGGTCCGAACGGCAGTAGGGACAACTCTATGTCTGGGGCGGCGTGCGGCATCGTCCGCGGGTGTGGCGGCAGCATGTGGGGCGCGTCCAGGAGGGGTTGGCCGCCGACCGCGTTGAGCAGGTTCGCGGCCAGGGCGAGATGGATCATCTCCTCGACGAAGACACCGCCGATGAGTTGCGCGGCATCCGCGTTCCGCTCGGGGTCGAGCGAGTACAGGGCTGTCAGGTACGGCGGCAGCGTGGAATGTTCGAGTTCGATCGCCCACTGCAGGTGCTGGCGCAGGTCTTCCAGCGTCGCGATGCCGGTCGCCGAAACGGTGTCAAGTGTGGCGGGCTGGCCCTGAGGCATGGTAGAGGCTCACTTCGGTTTCGTAGGCGCAGGGGTGCTCATGCCATGCGGCGGTCGACGGCGGAGCGCCGCCCCCGTCGTGACGGGGTGACGAGGCTGTTCGTCCGTCGCCGACAGGGCAGGTGCACCCTCTGAGGTCACTTCACTGACAGGCGAGACCGAGCTTCTGTGACACGCGGATGGGTGCACGCGCACTGTGCGACCATGCCCTCACAGTGTTTGGTGTTGGCGTGATCCACACCTACGCATTCGATGCATAGTGAACGTGAGATAGTGTTGCGGCCGTCGACCGGCGGGCGGGCGTGCCAGGGCATCCAGGGCTCCGCCCCGGCTGGACGCCGTCCCAAGCCCTCTTGGCCTTGTTCTTCCGTCTTCCCACTCCTCCGGAGTCGCAGTGCTCATTTGCAGCCCGGCCTCAACGAACGTGTTATCCGGGGAGTTGTCCGTGAAAGGTGTGTCCCATGGCTGAGCTGTTCTACGACGCAGACGCCGACCTGTCCATCATCCAGGACCGCAAGGTCGCGGTCATCGGTTACGGCAGCCAGGGCCACGCCCACGCGCTGTCGCTGCGTGACTCCGGCGTCGACGTCCGCGTCGGCCTGCACGAGGGCTCCAGTTCCAACGCGAAAGCCGAGGAGCAGGGCCTGCGTGTGGTGACGGTGGCCGAGGCCGCTGCCGAGGCCGACGTCATCATGATCCTGGTCCCGGACCCGATCCAGGGCGAGGTCTACGAGAAGCACATCGCCCCGCACCTGAAGGACGGCGACGCCTTGTTCTTCGGCCACGGCTTCAATGTCCGCTTCGGCTTCGTGAAGGCCCCGGCCGGTGTGGACGTGTGCATGGTCGCCCCGAAGGGCCCGGGCCACCTGGTCCGTCGTCAGTACGAGGAGGGCCGCGGCGTTCCCTGTCTCGTTGCCGTGGAGCAGGACCCGACCGGAGGCGCCCTCGCGCTGGCCCTGTCGTACGCGAAGGGCATCGGAGGCACCCGCGCCGGTGTCATCCGCACGACGTTCACCGAGGAGACCGAGACCGACCTGTTCGGCGAGCAGGCCGTGCTCGCTGGCGGTGTCTCCGCCTTGGTGAAGGCCGGCTTCGAGACGCTGACCGAAGCCGGCTACCAGCCTGAGATCGCCTACTTCGAGTGCCTGCACGAGCTGAAGCTGATCGTGGACCTCATGTACGAGGGCGGCCTGGAGAAGATGCGCTGGTCGATCTCCGAGACCGCCGAGTGGGGCGACTACGTCACCGGCCCGCGCATCATCACCGACGCCACCAAGGCCGAGATGAAGAAGATCCTCGCCGAGATCCAGGACGGCACCTTCGCCCAGAACTGGATGGACGAGTACCACGGCGGTCTGAAGAAGTACGACGAGTACAAGAAGCAGGACTCCGAGCACCTGCTGGAGACCACCGGCAAGGAGCTGCGCAAGCTGATGTCATGGGTGAACGAGGAGGCGTAGGTCGTCGTACGGGCAGCGGCCTGCGCGGCAGGGGGCGGCGGTGCTCTGCCCCCTGCCCCTGACATGCCGCCGGTGGCAGCTGGGGGAAGAATCGGCGTCGTTGTGAACCGCTCCGGCTCGGTCGAGTCGTTATGAACCGCCCCGGCTCGGTCGAAGTGACACATGTGCGTCACTCCCGCGGTCTTCGCAGGCCGGCGGCTCAGGCAGGTCCTCCAGGAAGTCCGCGGACGGGGTGAAGAACAGGGAGCCCGTGACCGGGGTGGAGAAGTCCAGAATGCGGTCGTACGATGCCGACCGCGTGCCCAGGAACATGCGCTCCAGCATCGTCTCCGTGACCTCGGGATCGCGCGCGTAGCCGATGAAGTACGTACCGAACTCCTCGCGTCCATGTGCGGACCGACCGATGGGGCGGCAGCGTCGACCACCACGTCCGTTTCCCCATCGAGGTAGTCAAGGCCACCGCGGCCGCCGTCGGAGCCGAGCGGGTCGCCCTGCGCATCTCACCGGGGAACACCGACCTCGGTATCGCGGAGAGCGACCCCGCAAGCCTGTACACCACGCTCCTGGCCGCCCCTGTCCGACGTGCCCCTCGCCTATGTCCACATGCGGGAGACGGGGAAGCGCGACCTCACGCGCCACGTGCGTGCCGCGTGGTCCGGCCCGTTCGTCCTCAATCCTCGCTACGACGAGGCCGCACCGCATCTGGCGGTGGCCGAGGTGCTCGGTGAGGGGCTGGCCGACGCGGTGGCGCTGGGCCGGCCGTACCTGGCCAATCCGGACCTCATCACCCGGCTCAGGACCGAGGGCCCGTACAACACGGCCGACCCGGCCGGCTTCTACGGCGGTGGCGTGACCGGTTACACCGACTACCCGACCGTCGCGTTCGCCTGACGGGACGTGGTCCGTCCGGACCGCGGCCGGCCTGCCGGGTGCCCGTTACCCGGCAGGCCGGCCGTTTCGGTTTTCAGGTGCGGGGTGGTCCCGCCCAGCAACTGGCCCGGCACCGGGAGCCTGCGGTACCGCGGTGCGGCGAGAGACCTCTCACGCCGCGTGACGGACGGGCCGGTACTCGGGACCGGACGATCGGCGGGACGACGACAGCAAGCCGTGCGCCTGGCCCTCGGGGACGAGAAGCCGCACGAGGCCCTCCAGGTCCCCGGTGCCGGCCGCGGCCCGGAACGCGGCGGCGAGGCGACGGTGCGACTCGGCGGGGACCGGCCGCTCGCGGTCGCAATCCAGGCTGGCCTGCGCCCGGTGGACCATCACCCGTGCGTTCGGGGCGCTGACCCGGAGCAACGCCGCAAGTTCGGCGTAGGCGTAGCCGAAACCCTTGCGCAGGACGTACGCGGCCAGCCGATTCGGCGTCAGCCGCGCCATGAGCAGGGTCAGGGCCCCCTCGATCGCCACGGCCTGCTCGGCGCTCAGCACGGGATCCTGGGCGGCCCGGTCACCGAGGTCGGCCAACTGCGGCTCCAACGGGATCTCGTGGCGGTACTGCGCGGACTGGACGACGTTGATGGCCAACCGGGTCGTGGCCGTGACGAGGAACGCGGTCGGACGGTCGATCTGCGTGAGCTGCCAGCGCAGCCACACCTCCTGGACCACGTCCTCGGCTCCTGTGACGTCGCCGAGAATGCGGTAGGCGATGCGGAAGAGCCGTCTGCGCTGGGCCAGGAAGATGTCGAGCGCGATGTGCAGGTCGTCCTCGGCCGCACGGGCGACCGGGGGGTGGGTCGGCGTCGTCGTCTCCGTGCGGGGCACGGACATCGGGAACTCCTCATGGTGGACGGCACCCGTCAAGGGCGATGGCTCCACCCTCGGTTCGTGACACCGTCCCCCGCGCCCTTGCTTCCCGTGGTCGAGTCCGTAGGACCCCGTTGGGGCCCCCGGGGAGACCCCGGGTCCCGCAGCGGCCCTCACGCACTGCGCACCGTGCCCTCGTCACGCAGGTCCGCGGCCGGGGCGTTCGCCAGGGCACCCGGCAGCGCGCGACGTGAGTTGATGCCGAGCTTCGTATACACCTTGCGCAGATGCCACTCCACGGTGTGTGGGCTGATGAACAGCTCCGCGCCGATCTTCGCGTTCGTCATGCCCTCGGCGGCGAGCGTCGCGACCTGCGACTCCTGGGGAGTGAGGGCGCTCGTCGGCTTGTCCTCCCGCACCCTGACGTGTTCGCCGGTGGCGAGCAGTTCGCGGCGGGCCCGCTCGGCGAAGGCGTGGGCACGCATGCCGTCGAACATCTTGTGAGCCGTGCGCAGTTGCTCCCGGGCCAGCGAACGGCGTTGGGTGCGGCGCAGCCACTCGCCGTACAGCAGGTGGGTGCGTGCCACTTCCACGGCCACACCGCCGCGGCCGAACTCCTCGATCGCGGTCCGGTAGAGGCGGTCGGCCTCGTCACCCCCGGCGAGGAGCGCCTGGCTTCGGGCGGTGGCGCCGCGGGCCCAGCCGGAGTCGGCGGCGCGGGTGAGTTCGATCAGCCGGGCCAGGGAGGCACGGGCCTGGTCCAGCTCACCACAGCGGGTGGCGGCCTCGACGTGTTCGACCAGCGACAGGCCGGTGAAGTTGAACCCGTCGTGCTCGATCGCCGTGCGCGCGGCCTCCAGGGCCTCCTCGTAGCGTGCCAGGCCGTTGAACAGCACGCCCTGGATGTAGCCCATGGCGCCCAGCAGGGACACCTCGCCTCGTTGTTCGGCCCGTTGCCTGGCTTCGTCGATGATGCCGGCGGCGACGTCCGCCTCGCCCCGCCAGGCGGCCAGAACCAGGGTGGCGTACTTGTGCGGGGCGTGGCCGGTCGCTGCGGCGAGCGCGTCGGCCTCGTCGATCATCCGTGCGGCCTCGGCGAAGTCCCCGTAGTGGATATGCACCCCGCCGGCGTAGATGAGGGCCGGTGGCAGTGCGCCGAGCGCGCCGATGTCGCGGGCCAGGCGCACAGCTCGGCTCGACAGCGTGTCCCACGCGTGCAGGTCCCAGGCGTAGTGGATGAACGCCTCCAACGCGACCGGGGCGAGCAGCAGCCAGCGCATGGTCGCCTCCCGGGTGCCGAGTTCCTCGTGCGCGAGCAGCTCCAGCGCGCCGCGCAGCGCCGAAACGCCGCTCTCGTACCCGTCCGCGAGGAGCGCGGCCACACCGTCGAGGAGGAGGTCGGCGGCCTCGGAGCCCGAGGGGGGTGCCCCGGACGAGCGGGCCGCGATCGCGGCGGCGCGGGCCCCTGTCGGACCGTGAACCCGGCCCGCGAAGATGGTCGCGCTGATCGCCTCCAGGTACGTCTCCCGCGCCAAGGGCGACCCGGCGGCGGTGAACTGCGCGGCCGCATCGAGGAGCAGCGGTGCTGCCTCGTCGCTGCGGCTGCGGGCGAAGAGGATTCTTGCCCGCAGCCGCGCCAGGCGGGCGCGGTCCAGGGCGCTCAAGGGACACAGTTCGGCCACCGTCGCGAGCTCGGTGGCCCGGTCGGGTGCGGCGGCCGAGAAGTGCGCTTCGGCCGCTGCGAGGGCTCTGCGGCCCCGCGGCCACGGGTCCGGCGTCACCTCGGCCGCGCGTTCCAGCAGTACCGCCTCGGCCGCGATGCCGCCGCGCTGCCGCGCGCGGTCGGCGGCCTCCTCCAGCCCCGCGGCCACCTCCTCGTCCGGCCCGTCGGCGGCCTGTGCGGCGTGCCAGGCGCGCCGGTCGGGGTCCAGGACCGGGTCCGTGGCCTCGGCCAGCGCCCTGTGCACCGCTCGGCGTTCCTCGGGCTCGGCCCCGTGGTAGACAGCGGAACGGACCAGCGGGTGCCGGAACCGGACGGACTCCCCGAATTCGATCAGGCCGGCCGCCTTGGCCGGTGCGGCATAGGGGACGATCTTGAGCAGGTCCGCTGCACGGACCAGCAGGCGCGCGTCACCGACCGGTTCCGCCGCGGCGATCAGCAACAGGGTCCGGGTCGCCGCCGGCAGCGAACCGAGCCGACTGGCGAAGTCGCGTTCGACACGGCTCGCGACCGGCCCCTGGGCGCTCGGGTAGCTCGACGAGTCCAGGCCGTAGGCCAGCTCGGCGGCGCTGCGCCCACGGGAGAATTCGAGCAGCGCCAGCGGGTTGCCGCGCATCTCGGCGACGAACCGGTCCCGGACCCGCTTCTCCAGCCGCCCGCCGACCGCAGCCTTCAGGAGCTGGCCGGCCGCGGCGGTGTCGAGACCGTCGAGCCGCAGCGTCGGCAGATCGCTGAGCGCGGACTCTCCCTCGGGGTCGCGCACCGCGAACGCCATCGCGACGTCCTCCGCGAGCAGTCGGCGGGCCACGAACTCCAGGGTCTGCAGGGACACTTGGTCCAGCCACTGGGCGTCGTCGACCAGGACGAGTACCGGCCGGGTCTCCGAGACGCGGGTGAGCAGGGTGAGCACGGCGAGACCGACCAGGAAGCGGTCGGGGGGGTCTCCAGCTGCCATGCCGAACGCCACGCGCAGGGCGTCGCGTTGGGGTTCCGGCAAGTTGTCCAGCTCGTCCAGGAAGGGCGTGCACAGCTGGTGCAGGCTCGCGTAGGGCAGCTCCATGTCCGCCTCGATGCCGTGTGCCCAGGTCACCTTCACCCGCGACGCCTGCGCGGCCACGTACTCCAGGAGCACCGACTTCCCGATGCCGGCCTCACCACGGAGCACCAGTACGTGCGACCCGCCTTCACGCAGACCGACCAGCAGGTCGTCGAGTGCCGCGCACTCGCGTTGCCGGCCGACCAGGTCGGGAAGCGGGCTGGCGATCATGCGACGTGGCTCCTCGGAGAAGTCAGGGGGATGAAAATCTCTCACAACTTGTCAGAACAAGTCTTGCAACGATACCTGGAAACACCCCACACACTGTGATCAATTCAGTGTGACGGACTCCATGGTGGAAAATGCCCGGCAGCTGTCACAAAACAGGCCGCTGTCCGGTCGACCACTGCCGACGATCTCACCCGTCCGCTGTCGCAGGAGGTCCCCCATGTCTTCGCTAGGACACCAGCTCGCCACGTCTGTTCTCGTGGTGGGAGCCGGTGGGTCAGGCCTTCGGGCGGCCATCGAGGTCGCGGAGGCCGGTGTCGCGGTCATCGCCGTGGCCAAACGCACGCCCGTAAGCACGTATCCGCCCCCGGCGTCCGGAGGTCCCACGTGGGCGACGGCCGCCGTCGGCACCAGCGACGCGTGGGACCGGCATGCGGCCGACACGCTGCGGGAAGGCCGCTTGCTGGCCGACCCCCGCACGGCGCAGGTCGTGGCCCGGTACGCGGGGCAGAGCTTGCACGACGTGGGCCGCTACGGCTCGCGTATGGACCGCTGGGGTCTCGGTGAGCCCGCCCTGCCCCAGCCCGGCGAACACTCGTACCGCGGCGCGGCGTTCGCCGACGAATACGCCGTGCCGGAGGTGCAGCGGGCACTGCGGGCACGCGCGACAGAGCTCGGCATCCCCGTCCTGACCGGCGTGTACGTCACCCGGCTGTTGGTCGATGACGGAACGGTGTTCGGCGCCTACGGATTCGACCTCGTCGACGGCTCTCGCTACCTGGTGCACGCCGACTCCGTGATCCTCGCGACCGGAGGGCACACCCGCATCTGGCGGCGCACGTCCGCACGCCGCGACAAGAGCGCCGGCGACTCCTTCCGCCTCGCCGTCGAGGCAGGCGCGCGGTTGCGCGACCCCGAGTTGGTGCAGTTCCATCCCCTGGGGCTGATCGGGCCGGAGCACGCGGCCGGCCTGCTCGTCAGCGAGACGGCTCGCAGCGAGGGCGGGGTCCTGCTCAACAACCTCGGTGAGCGGTTCATGGCGCGCTACGACGTCGAACGCATGGAACGGTGCAGCCGGGACACGGTCGCGCTGGCCGCCTACACGGAGATCAAGGAGGGCCGCGGCAGCCAGGCCGGCGGGGTGTGGCTCGATCTGTCCCACCTGGCGCGCGAGACGGTTCTGACGCGGCTGCCGCGGGTGCACCAGACACTGTTGGACGTGCAGGCCCTCGACATCACCCGCGATCCGATCGAAGTCGCGCCGACCGCCCAGTTCTCCCTGGGCGGTGTCTGGGTGAGGCCCGAGGACCACAGCACCGAGGTCAGCGGGCTGTTCGTGATCGGGGAGGCGGCCAGCGGGCTGCACGGCGCGAGCCGGCTGGAGGGAAACTCGCTGATCGAACTCCTCGTCTACGGCCGGATCGCCGGCCGGGCCGCGGCGGAGTACTCGGCCCGGCTCACCACTCAGCAGCGGTCGCCGGCGGCGGTGCGCGCCGCGGAGGCGGACGTGAACCGGCTGCTGGCCGCCTACGGCGATCAGAACGTCCGCGCGCTGCTGCAGTCGGTGCGTCACCTGATGACGGAGCACGCCGGCGTCCTGCGCGACGAGGCCGGGCTCACCGCCGGGCTCGACGAGCTCGACGAGATCGAGGCCCGCGGGGAGCAGGTGGGTGTCCACATCGACATCGGGGGTTTCCAGGACCTCGCGTACGCCTACGACCTCAGGTCCACCGTCCTCGCCGCTCGCGCGACGCTCGAGTGCGCGTTGGAGCGGCGGGAGACCCGAGGCAGCCACCACCGGTCCGACTACCCCGATGTCGATCCGGACCTGACGGTCAATCTGGTGTGGTCCCCGACGACCGGGGTACGCCGCGAACCCGTCCCGCCCATCCCCACCCACATCGTCGCGTTGATGCGGGAGGTCTCGGGTGACGCCGCGTCTCCCGAGTAGGGTTCGTGGCCGCCTCGGACGGCCGCCGACCTCGCGCGCAGATCAACGGCCGCCGCGCCGCGAGGCCGTCGGCCTCGTCGGCAGGTGGCGGGAGGCCCAACCGGCCAGCTCGCTGAGGATGGGCATGAGAGCCGTCCCGTCCGGAGTGAGGCGATAGCGGACCGTGACGGGCGGTCCGGGCTCCACCTCACGCACGGTGAGTCCGGCGGCGGACAGTTCGGGCAGCCGCTCCGAAAGCACCGAGTCGCTGATGCCTTCAACCGCACGCCGCAATTCACTGGGAGCTGGCCCGCTGGGCCCCGACCGCCGCGAACCTGCAGCCGCTGCGTGTCCTGTTCGTCCGGACGCCGGAGGGCAAGGAGCGCCTGCTGCCGCACCTCGACGAGGGAAACCGGCCCAAGTCAGCCTCCGCGCCGGTCGTCGCGGTGCTGGCCGTCGACAACCGATTCCACGAGCACATCCCGCACATCCTGCCGATCCGTCCTCAGCTGAAGGAGCGCTTCGAGGGCGACTCCGCTCAGCGGGACAGCATCACTTCCTTCAACGGACCGCTCCAAGCCGGCTGCTTCATCCTCGCCGTACGCGCCTCCGGCCTGGCCGCCGGACCGATGGCCGGCTTCGACGCGGCCGGGATCGACAAGGAGTTCTTCAGGGACAACGACTGGCACTCCGTACTCGTCGTGAACATCGGCTACCCGGCCGGCCCCCCGGAGTTCGACCGCTTGCCGCGTGTGGCCCACGAGCACGCCGTCACCTGGGTCTGACCCGGGCCGCTGCCGCGCGAGGGCGTCGCAGGGCGGAGATCGACTCATATGCCAACGACCGGGCGGGCCGCGAACCTGTGACAGCGAATCGGCCGCCACGAGGACGTGTCACACGGTATGACCCGGACGGGCATCCCTGGGGCGATCGGGCAGGAGGGACAGCAGCTGGAGGTTTGTGTGGCTCTCGGTTCCCGGTATTGCGGTGTAAACCACGAGCCGCTGGGATTGGTCGGGGTCGACCAGTGTCTGACAGTGCAGTTCCAGTGTCCCGATCTGTGGGTGACAGAAGCGTTTGGAGTCACAGTAGGGCCCCAGCACGGGACGCTCCCGCCAGATGCCGGCGAACTCGGGGCTCTCCTCGTTCAGCACGTCCACGAGCTCGGCGGCGTGCGAGTCGCCGCCGTCGCGGGTGTAGGCGCCGTGCAGGTCCGCCACCATCAGACGGCTCTGCTCGGCGTGGTCGCTCTCGGGGTGGACCAGGCGGGAGGCGGGGTCGGTGAACCAGCGGTAGTGGGCGCTGCGCGCCAGACCGGTATGGGCCGTCTCGTCGCCCAGCAGCGTCACGGCCAGAGGCGTCTGCTTCAGCGTCTCGCCCAGGTGGTTCATCACCTGGGCGGGGGTGTCCTCGAGCCGGTCCAGGATGCGCATCATCCCCGGGTTGATGTGGTCCCCGCGCCGCACACGGCGCGGCCGGGCGTGACCGGCGAGCTGGAAGAGAAGGTCACGCTCCTCCAATGACAGGCGCAAGCCGCGGGCCAGCGCGGCGAGCATCTGCTCCGAGGGGTGGGGACCTCGCGGCTGCTCGAGCCGGCGGTAGTAGTCCGCCGACATGTCGCACAGTGCCGCGACTTCCTCGCGCCGCAGCCCCCCGGTACGCCTGCGACGCCCGCGGGGCAGGCCGACGTCCTCCGGCTGGAGGGCCTCGCGGCGGGCCCGGAGAAGAGCCGCCAGTGCTGCTCGGTCCGCCATGGCTGTCCTTCCTCCCGGGACAACGCAGTCCCCGACGGGACGCACCGGTCCGTGGAGCCCAGGGTGGGTCGGCGGGCGGGGTGTGGCCGTCGTCCGCCCGACACTTGCACCGTGTGAACGATGCGGTCAGGACCACCCATTCCCATGACACGGTGGATCGTGCGTCCACAACCGCGCTCACCCCGGGAGGGGAGCCGACCACCCGCCCGCTCCCCTCCCGGCGTGATGACGACGCGTCGCGTCAGCGGGTGATCGCCTTCGTCTCCAGGAATTCCTCGAGACCGGCACGGCCCATCTCCCGGCCGTTGCCGGACTGCTTGTACCCGCCGAAGGGGGCCTGGAAGTTGTGCTGTCCACCGTTGACATCGACCTGGCCGACACGCAGGCGCCCGGCGATCGCCATCGCGTGGTCCTCGTCACCGGTCACCGCGGCGTTCAGCCCGTAGATCGTGCCATTGGCGATCTCGACGGCGTGGTCGTCGTCGACGTACGGGATGACGACGAGGACCGGGCCGAAGACCTCCTCCTGGGCGATGACCGAGTGCGGGTCGACGTCGGAGAAGATCGTGGGCCTGACGTAGGCACCGGTCTCCAGGCCCTCCGGTCGGCCGGGGCCACCGACCACGAGCGTGGCACCGTCGGCGATGGCCTGCCGGATGTAGTCGTCGACGCGCCGACGCTGGGCCTCCGAAGCGAGCGGGCCGATCCTCGTGCCCTCGTCGGCGGGATCACCGACAACGTATTCCTCGGCCGCGGCCCGGAGCTTGTCGACCACGGTCTCCTGGAGCGCCTCGGGCACGAGCATGCGCACGTAGGCGCCGCAGGCCTGGCCGCCGTTGGCCCAGGCGAAGGCCAGCCCGCGGGCGACGGCGAGGTCGAGGTCGGCCTCGGGCAGGACGATGTGGGCCGCTTTGCCGCCGAGTTCGAGTGCGACTCGCTTGACCGTGCCGGAAGCGGCGACGGAGACGCTTCGGCCGGCCCGGGTGGATCCGGTGAAGGAGATCATGTCGACTTTCGGATGCCGGGAGAGGGCCTCGCCGACGACCGGGCCGGTGCCCTGCACCACGTTGAACACGCCATCGGGCAGGCCCGCCTCGGAGATGATCTCGGCGAACATCCTGGCGCTGAGAGGGGACATCTCCGACGGCTTCAGGACGACGGTGTTGCCCGCCAGAATCGCGGGCACGACCTTGGTCACCAGTTGCTGGAGCGGGAAGTTCCACGGGGTGATCGCTCCCACGACACCGATGGGCTCGCGAACGACGAGCGAGTTCTCGATCATCGACGCCCACTCGAACTCCTCGGCCGCCGCGACCGCGGCCAGGATCGAGGCGACCGGGAAGCCCACCTGCGCCTGCCTGGAGAAGCCGATCGGTGCGCCCATCTCCAGGGTGATGGTGGCCGACAGTTCCTCGCAGTGCTTCTCCAGGCCCTCCGCCAGGCGCCGCATGACGGCCGCACGGTGCTCGACGGACGTCGCCGCCCATCCGGGGAACGCGGTGAGCGCGGCGTCCACCGCCAGGTCCACCTCCGCCGCCGTGCCCTCGTGCAGCGTGGCGATGACCGATTCGTCGGCGGGGTTCACCACCTCGATCAGCGAGCCGGAACCCGGGACGGCTCGGCCGTCGATCCAGTGGGACGGAGCAGGAAAAGGAACCGCAGGTTCTTCATTCATGCCGCCAAGGCAACATCGGTCGCCGCGCGGCATCCATGCCCTCCCATGCCCATGATCCGCGTCACTGGCCCGCCAGGTCTCTCCGATACGGGGCACTGCCGCTCGACGGCGTCCGGGCCGAGGACCGGTCGCTCTCCCGAGCTCCCGGTGCCACGGGGGCGAAACACCGGGCCACCACGGGACA
This sequence comes from Streptomyces sp. NPDC093984, assembly GCF_044764595.1. Lineage (NCBI taxonomy): Bacteria > Bacillati > Actinomycetota > Actinomycetes > Kitasatosporales > Streptomycetaceae > Streptomyces > Streptomyces sp. NPDC093984. The sequence continues at coordinate 186,004 of NZ_JBIWIM010000001.1, forward strand.
ACTACGCACCCGCCCACGGACTCCCCGGGGCGCGATGGACGGCACCGGAGTGTGACGTTGGGGGCACCGCCCCATCGAGCGAAGGAGCCGGCCGTGAACCCGTATCTGACCGAGTCGAGGGCACCCGAGAAGGCAGCCGGCACGGCCTTCCGCTCCGCCGCCGACGAACTCCACGAGGCCGTATCCGTGTTCGTCCAGGTCCGGCCCGGACTGCTCAGGATCGCCCACCGAATCACCGGCGACGCGGTCGAGGCCGAGGACGTCCTGCAGGAAGCGTGGATGCGGTGGCAGGGAACGGACCGGACAATCGTGCTCAATCCGTCGGCACTGCTCAAGACGACGACGATCCGGTTGGCCATCAATGTCGTCCAGTCCACTCGCCGACGCCTGGAGGCCTGCGCCGGCTCCTGGCTGCCCGAGTCGCCGGACTCCCAGGCCGGTCCGGACACGGTGGCCGAGCGGCAGGACGCAGTGGAACGAGCCGTCCACCTGCTGATGCAGACGCTGACGCCGAGCCAGCGGGCCGTCTACGTCCTGCGGGAGGGTTTCGGCTACCCCTACACCCGGATCTCCGAGATCTTGCACGTCAGCGTCGCCAACGCCCGGCAGCAGGCCTCCCGTGCCCAGGAGCGACTCGCCCGCGACCGCCGCCCCCGGCCGGTGGACCCGGCCGCCCGTCGACGACTCGTGAGGGCCTTCCTCACGGCGGCCCGGACGGGCGACCTCGCCACCCTGGAGAGGGAGCTCGCCGCCGAGAGCACCCTCGGGCCCGCTCAGGAACCGCTGCTGTGCGCGACGGGCGAGTAGAAGTGCGCCGGTGAGGAGCACGGAAGCAAGGCCGCCCGCCCATTGCCTTCCGCGTAGAGCCCGATTCGGACTCGTGGCTTCCGGGCCCGTGATGGCAGCACCGGTTGATCGCCGCCGCCGCGTCGACGTCCTACACCCCATGCTCAAGCACCGCAGCCCTACCAGGCTGGGCACGTACGAACAGCCTGCCCCAGCCACAAACCTTGACCGGACAGAGAGAAGCACCCGCCTCGCCGCGACGGCCCCAGCCGCCCGCGCTGTTGTTATGCTCCCCGCGTGCAGGGGGCAGGGTGAGCAACGTGGACGGCCCGGAGCATCTGCGCGGCCGGCGCCGTGAACGGGATGCGCTCGAAGCGCTGGTCTCCGAGGTGGAGGCCGGACGCAGCGCCGTACTGGTTCTGCGGGGCGAAGCCGGAATCGGGAAGTCCGCCCTGCTGGATCGCCTGGAAGCACGCGTCGCGGGGCACCGCGTCGCCCGTGCGGCGGGTGCCGAGTCGGAGATGGAGCTGCCGTTCGCGGGACTGCACCAGCTGTGTGCCCCGTTCCTCGGACGCGTCGACTCCCTCCCGCCTCCGCAGCGAGAAGCGCTGGCCACGGCGTTCGGGATCAGTGCGGGATCGCCTCCCGACAGGTTCCTCGTCGGTCTGGCCGTCCTCGGACTGCTGACCGACGTGGCCGCCGAACAGCCGCTGTTCTGCCTCGTGGACGACGTACAGTGGCTCGACCGGGTCTCCGCCCAGACCCTGGCGTTCGTGGCGCGGCGGATGCTCGCCGAACCGCTGGCCCTCGTCTTCGCCTCCCGCGAGCAGCGGGGTCGCGACGAGCTGGCCGGTCTGCCGGAGCTGACGGTCGCCGGCCTTGACGACATCGACGCCCGTGCGCTGCTGAGTGCGGCGGTCGACGGCCCGATGGACGAGCGGATTCGCGACCGCGTCCTCGCCGAAGCACGCGGCAACCCCCTCGCGCTGCTGGAACTGCCCCACGGCCGTCTCGACGCGGAACCGGCCAACGGGCTCGACCGGAGCGGGCCCGAACCGGTGACCGGCCGCATCGAGCGAAGCTATCTCGCGCGGGTCCGCTCACTGCCGACGCCGACGCAGCGACTGCTGCTGGTCGCCGCCGCCGAGCCGATGGGTGACGTGACGCTGCTCCGGCGTGCCGCCGAGCGACTGGGCATCGGCCCGAGCGCGATCGACCCGGCGGTCACGGCGGGATTGCTCAGCGTCGGGGCGCTCGTGCGGTTCAGGCATCCCCTGCTGCGCTCCGCCGTCTACCGATCGGTCGGGCTCGCGGAGCTCCGGGAGACCCACCGTGTCCTGGCGGAGGTGACCGACCCGGTCCTCGACCCCGACCGACGTGCGTGGCACCTGGCGCGGGCGACGGTACGTCCGCACGAGGCGATCGCCGGCGAACTGGAGGCGTCAGCCGAGCGTGCCCTGGCACGAGGCGGCACCGCCGCGGCAGCCGCGTTCCTCGCACACGCGGCCGTACTGACGCCCCAACCGCGGCCCAAGGCGAGGCGTGCCCTCGCCGCGGCCCAGGCGAAACTCCGTGCCGGTGCGCCCGCCGCGGCACGCGATCTGCTGGCGCTGGCCCGCAATGGCGTCCTGGACGGACCCGGCCGTGCCCGCGCGGATCTGGTCGAGGCCCAGATCGTCTTCGCCTCCAGTCGGATGGACGAGGCGCTCCCCTTGCTGCTGGCGACCGCGCGTCGCCTGCTGCCCCTCGACGCCGAACTGGCCCGGGAGACCTTCCTGGACACCCTGTCGGCCGCCATGTTCGCCGGGCGCCTCGCCTCCGGCGCCGACGCACGCGAGGTGGCGGCGACGGCGCAGCGGACGTCACCGTCCCCCACCAGGCCGCCGCGCACTGCCGATCTCCTGCTGGACGCCCTGGCCGCTCGGTTCACCGGCGGTTACCGCGACGCGGTGCCCGCCTCACGCGACGCGCTGCGCGCGTTCCGCCGGGAGACCGACCCGGAGGAGATCCTGCGCTGGTCGTGGCAGGCCTCGGCGCTGGCGGCCGAGATGTGGGACGACGAGGGCTGGACGGAGCTGGCGAGACGCCACGAACGGACCGCCCGCACCGTCGGGGCGCTGACCGAGTTGCCGCTCGCGCTCAACTCGCAGGTGGTCGTCCACACATGGGCTGGTGAACTGGACGCGGCGGCGCTCCTCATCGCGGAGATCCCCCGGGTACAGGAAGCGGTCGGCAGCAGCTTCACGCCGTACGGCGCGATGGCACTCGCCGCCTGGCAGGGAAGTGCGCGCGCGACCCTCCCGCTGATCGAGGCCGGCGTGGAAAGCGCCGTGAGCCGCGGTGAGGGCGTCGGTGTGGCCGTCGCCCGGTGGGCTGAGGCTGTGCTCCACAATGGTCTGGGCAGGTTTGGGGAGGCGTTCGACGCGGCCCGGTCGGCGAGCGCGCATCCGCAGGACCTGGCCGTGGCCAACTGGGGACTGGCCGAGCTGGTGGAGGCCGGAGTGCGCAGCGGCCGTCAGGAGGTGGCGCAGACCGCGCTGGACCGGCTGACCGAGGCGACGGACGGCGCCGCGACGGACTGGGCACTGGGCGTACAGGCACGCTCCCGGGCACTGCTCAGCCAGGACGCCACGGCCGAGGAACTGTACCGGGAGGCGATCGAACGACTGGGTCGTACCCGGGTCGCGGCGGAGCTGGCCCGGGCGCGTCTGCTGTACGGGGAGTGGCTGCGGCGGGAAAGCCGGCGCGGCGACGCCCGAGAGCAGTTGCGCGAGGCACACGCACTGTTCACACGGTTCGGTGCGGAGGCGTTCGCCGAGCGTGCCGTCCGGGAGTTGCGGGCCACCGGCGAGACGGTGGCCCGACGCGACGGTGGCTCCGCGGCGACGCTCACCGCCCAGGAGATGCAGATCGCGCAGCTGGCCCGGGACGGGCTCACCAACTCCGAGATCGGCGCCCAGTTGTTCCTCAGCCCGCACACCGTGGAGTGGCACCTGCGGAAGGTGTACGCCAAACTCGGCGTCGCCTCCCGGCGGCTCCTGCGCACGGCGCTGTGAGCGGCACCTGTGCTGTGGGACGGACGGGCGGCCGTCACTGGGCGACCGCCGGTCCGCTGACCGCGTACCGGCGTCGGTCACAGACCGGTGGCCGTGGGCAGCCCCACGGATGCGAGGTGATCGCCGAAGGTCCGGCGGCCCTCAACGTACTCCCCGCGCGGCAGCAGGCCGCCGCCCGTCAGGGCCTTGCCCACCTTGCCCGGAAGCGTCACCGGCACGACGAGGCGTCTGCGGCCCTGAGCGCGCACCACACGACGCGCCATGTCCACCATCTCCCACCGTTCGGGACCGGCGATCTCCCGTGCCATGCCCGAAGGGCCCTGGATCGCGTGCTCGACGAGCTTCTCGGCGACGTCCCGGGCGGCGACGGGCTGGGTGAGCATTCTCGGCATCAGGACAACCGGTGACCGGCTGTCCAGCAGCGGTTCGGGAAACTCGAAGAACTGGGTGGAGCGCAGAACCGTCCACGGCACACCTCCGTCGCGGACCAGCTCCTCCTGCGCGCGTTTCCCGTGGTAGTACCCGAGATCGACCGTGTCGCTGCCCACGACGGACAGAGTCACCAGATGTCCGATCCCGTGCGACCGGGCGGCGGAGAGCAGGTGGCTGGTGGTCCGGGAGAAGAAGTCGACGGCGGTCTTCTTCCTCGTCGTGACGATGTTCGTCACATCGATCACCGCGTCGCTGCCGGACAGTTTCTCCTCCAAGCCGACGCCGGTGGTGAGCTCCACACCGTGCGAGCGGGCGAGAACGACGGCTCGATGTCCTGCGGCCTCCAGCTCCGCGACGACGTGCTTGCCCACCAGACCGGTTCCTCCGGCCACGGCCACCCGCATGTGATGCCTCCTCGTACCCACGGCGGTTTCTCCCTCTGCCCTGAAGACAGGGCAGGTACCGTCCCTGTGACACGGCGAGGCGCCCATGGACACGGACGATTCACCGGACGGTGTCCCCTTCACAGCAGCCGGCCTGTCACATGTGCCAGCCCCGCTCGGTCTGTGCGGAAGGGGGACGAGTTTCGTCATGGTCCCCGCACCTCGGCCGAGAGGAAGACCCATGATCACGCGTCTCGTGTCCGTCGCCGAAGGCGGACGGCTCACCCGCTCCATCGCGATCGGCGCTCACACGCTGACGGCCGACGAACCCGAGCCCGTCGGCGCCGATGCGGGTCCTACCCCCGGAGAGCTGCTGCTGGCTGCGTTGGGATCATGTACGTCCATGGCCGTGCGGGCCCTGGCGGACCGGCACGGCTGGCGACTCGACCGTGTCGACGTGGTTGTACGGTTCGGGGCCCAGGGACGCATCGTGAAGAACGTAGGCCTGACCGGTGACCTGGAACCGGCCCAGCGTGAGCAGTTGCTGGCAGCCGCCGGGCGGTGTCCTGTTCACCGGCTGCTGTCCAAGGAGGTCACGATCGTCACCGTGCCCGTGTTGCTGGCGGAACCCGACGACGCGTCCCAGGCCCCGCCGCTGCCCCGGTGAGCGGGCCCGGTCGGGACCCGGCTGGTCAGGACGTGGTGGCCATGGCGTCGAGTTGTATCGAGCCGATCTCTTTGCGGGAGGAGATCCCCAGCTTCGCGAAGACCTTGCGCAGATGCCATTCGACGGTGTGCGGGCTGAGGAACAGCCGGGCGGCGATCTCCGGGTTCGTGAACCCGTCCTGGGCGAGCCTCGCGATCTCGACTTCTTTCGCGGTGAGAGCCGCCGACGTCGCCGCGGCGCGTCTGCGAACCTTCACCCCCACGGCTTGCAGTTCACGTCGCGCGCGTTCCGCGAACGCCTCGGCCCCGGCCTCGCTGAGCATCTCGTAGGCCTCGCTCAACGGTGCGCGGGCGTCCGCCCGTCGGCGTCCGAGGCGCAGCCATTCACCGTAGCGAAGCCGTGCCCGGGCACCGTCCATACGGGTCCGGGCCATGTCGAGCTGCTCGATCGCCTCCCGGTGCAGGGCGTCGGCGGCCGGCCCCTCTCTCACCAGGGCTCGAGTGGCGGCGGAGATGCCGAGTGCCCAGGGAGTTCTGCTGACCTGGGCCATCTCCTCGATCGTGCGCACGGCCTCGGCCACACGCGCGGTCCGTCCCAGCCGGACGGCCGCTTCGACGAGTTCCACCCGGGACTGCAGGGACAGTCCGAGTTCCTGAGGGTTCTCGCAACCGCGCTCCGCGGCGGCGTAGGCCTCCTCGTACCGGCCGAGGCCGTTGTACAGGACTGCCGCCGCCCACTGGGTAGCCGTCACCGCCTTGCCCTCGCTCTGGAGGAGACGGTCCGTGACGGCTTCGATCGCCTGCCGGGTCGTGGACTCTCGTCCCTTGAACGGCTCCACGACGAGTGCTCCGTAATGCGCGAAGAAGCTGCTGCCGGTGGCCTCACCGATCGCGCTGGCTTCCACGCTGAGGGAGTCGGCGCCGCGGAGGTCGCCGGCGAACACCCGGTTCGACAGGTGCAGCAGGAGGGCCGGGGGCAACACGGCGAGCGCTCCGTTGCCGCGGGCGAGGTCGACCAGCCGCGCCGAGAGCTCGGACCAGGCGGCGAAGTCCCACACGCTGTGCGCCATGCGGCACACGAGGGGAAGCCACCCCAGCCCGTCCTCTCGTGAGTGCCCTTCTGCCCGGAAGGCGGTCACGGCATCCAGGACGAGCGGCGCACCCACGGAATACCCCTCGGTGATCAGCCGGGCGACGCCGGTCAGGAGGAGATCCTCTCGGCTCGCGGTGTGATCGCGGCCCGGCACGCTCAGCACCGCCTCGGCGACGTCGCGGACCCCGCAGGTGGCCAGCCGACCCGCGGTCAGGGCCGCGTAGATGGCGTCCCGGTACGTCTGCCCGGCGAGTTCGGAGTCGAACGGCTGGAGCCGCTCGGCCGCTTCGAGCAGCAGCGGCAGTCCGGCGCCGGCGCTTTTGGCCGCGGACATGATCTGTCCCCGCAGCAGCATCGCCCGGCCGGCCCCCACCTCGCCGAGCGGGCTCAGTTCCGCCGCGTCGACCAGGTCGCGCGCGGCGTCGAAAGCTCCCGCCTGGTACTTGGCCCGTGCGGCGGCCAGTGCCCTGGATCCGCGGCGTACCGGATCAGGAGTCAGTTCGGTGGCTCGATGCAGGAAGGCCGCCGCCGCAGCGATGCCCCCGCGCGCGTGCGCCCGGCCGGCGGACCTCTCCAGTTCGGCGGCCACGGCCTCGTCCGGTCCCGTCGTCGCGCTCGCCAGGTGCCACACATGGCGTTCGGGATCGAGGCTCGCGTCGATCGAGTCGGCCAGAGCCTGGTTCACCCGCCGCCGTTCCTCGAAGCCGGCGGCGCGGTGCGCCGCCGAGCGGACCAGCGGGTGGCGGAAACGCACCCACGTGCCGAGCGACATCAGGCCCGACGCCTCGGCGTGCGTGACGGCGGTGTCCACGGAGATTCCCAGACGCTCGGCGGCCTGCCGCAGCAAGGACACGTCACCGACCGGCTCGATGGCGGCGATGAGCAGCAATTGCCGTGTCTCCGGCGGAAGCGACTGGATACGGCGGAGGTAGCCCGCCTCGATCTCGCTGGACACGGGCCGGGCCGTGGGGCCTTCGAAGCCTCCGGTCATCTCCACGGCGGTCAGGCCGCGCGGCAGTTCGAGCAGGGCCAGCGGATTGCCGCGCGCCTCGGCAACGACACGGTCCCGCACACGCGAATCGAGCGGGCCGGTGACGATCGAGTCGAGGAGTCTTCGGGAATCGCGTTCGTTCAGTCCACGCACGGGAAGTTCCGGCAGGTCGGCGAGGATCTCGCGGGGCCCGGACTCACGAACGGCCAGAACGAGAAGAACCGATTCAGCAAACAGTCGGCGCGCGACGAACTCCAGGGTCTGCGACGACACACGGTCCAGCCACTGCGCGTCGTCGACCAGGCAGAGCAGGGGCTCGTCGCCGGCGGCCCCGGCGAGCAGACTCAGGGTGGCCAGGCTGACCAGGAACCGGTCCGGCGCGTCACCGGCCTGCATCCCGAACGCCGTGCGCAGGGCATTGCGTTGCGGCTCGGGGAGATCGTCGAGGTGGGACAGCAGCGGTGCGCAGAGCTGATGCAGTCCGGCGTAGGAGAGCTCCATCTCGGACTGCACCCCGGCCGCCCGGACGACACGGCATCCGGTGGCGCGGTCGAGGAGGTGGTTCAGCAGCTCGGTCTTCCCGATCCCCGCCTCGCCTCGCACCACCACGACCCCGCTGCGCCCGGTCCTGGCCCGCGCGAGCAGGTCGTCGAGGACCTGGCACTCGTCCCGCCGTCCGATGAGCTCAGTGCGTGCTCCGCTCCTCACCATGGCCGCCTCCCGGCTGCCACGATATCCCGGCGTTCACTGTCCGTGGGGCGGGCTCTAAATGGCCGTTCTCCCCCAACGCTGAGTCGAAGGGACCGTCGATCCGGTCCTGAACGAGCCAGGTCAGCACCGGCAGGCATCCTCGGTCCGGCCGGGTGCGCATGACCGACGGCTACTGGATCGGTCCTGGGGCTGCAGCGTGGTGAAGCCCCAGGAGGATCAGGTCACCGACCCCACGACGACCGCGGTGACCACGAAGGTCACCATGGTGATCACGGCCATGGCGATCAGTGTCCCGCGCAGCCACCGCGCGAATCGGATGTGGTTCGCCTCCTCGGCCGAGCCGATGCTGTCGGCGATGTGCTTCGTCACCATGCAGGCCACGTACTCCTGCTCCTCGAGATACCACCGTTCGATATCCCTCTTCTGCTCGTGGGTCAGCCCGTCCGCCCGTCCGACGAAGGCGGCCACGCGCCGACGGGCGGCGCTGAGGTGAGCCTCCCGGTACAGGTAGGCCTCTATGTCGACCAGCCCGCGGGCGGCCTGCTTTTCCGTGTTCATGATGCGCTCCCGGAGTCGGTGGCCCGGCGTACCCGGCGCTCGGGGCGGGACCGGGCCGCGGGGGTCGCGCGATGACCCGTGCACCGCGCTCGGCGACGGTTCTCTGCAATGGGGCCGGAAGGGGCCGAGGAGCCCGGCCGGCCACATGCGACACGGTACGGCCGGGGTTCGGTACCCGTGCCCGGGGCGGCCGGCCACCGACTCGGCCGGCCACCCGGCTGTCCGGTGTGCCGGGCGAGCTCCGCTCAACCGGTGGCCTGCGCCGCCTCGTCGATCAGGCGGGCGACGTCGCCGGGACGCGAGACGCTGACCGCGTGGGAGGCGGAAACGGTCTTCACCGTGGCCTCCGCGCGCTCGGCCATGTAGGTCTGCGCCTGCGCCGGGATGTTCCGGTCCTCGGTGGCCACGAGAACCCAGGACGGGATGTCCTTCCACGCCGGGGCGGAGGCACCGTCCGTCAGCGCGGCATCGACCACTGGTCGCTGGGTGGCGGCCATGATCGCCGCGGTCTCCTCGGGGACGTCGGCGGCGAACTGCTGGTGGAACTTGCTCTTCTCGATGTAGAGATCCGCGACCTGACTCCCGTCGGGCAGTGTGATCGGCACCGGGTGGAGCGTCTCCCCGAGCGTGCTGCCCGGGAACTTGCCGGACAGGGTGACCGCACTTTCGCCTTCGTCCGGCAGGAAGGCCGCGACGAAGACGAGGGCCTTGACGTTGTCGAGCCCCTTCGCGGCGTTGCTGATGACCGAGCCGCCGTAGGAGTGGCCGGCAAGGACCACAGGGCCGTCGAGGGAAGCCACGAGTTGCCGGACGTACTCGCTGTCTCCGGCCAGTCCGCGCAGCGGGTTGCTCGCGGCCACCACCGGGTAGCCGTGGGACTGGAGCTTGTCGACGACGCCGTTCCAGCTGGAGGAGTCCGCGAACGCGCCGTGGACGAGGACGATGGTGGGCTTGTGTGCATTCATGAAAGTGGCCTTTCGTTCTGCCAGTGACATTCGCGCGTCATCCGGCGTACGGCTGAACCGGTTGGCACGACTTTCCGTCCGGCGGGTGTCACTGCCGATACGCGTTGGATTCTTCGCGGAATTTCCTCGCGCAAGGGATCAGTCGGTGCCGAGAGCCTTGCGCAGGACGTGAATTGCCTGCTCGATCGCCGCGGTGGAGGCCTGAGTTCCGCGAACCGTGTTCAGCATCATGAAGTCGTGCAGGCTGGCGTTGTAGCGGACGCTCGTGGTCGGCACGCCGGCCTGGATCAACTTGCGGGCGTACGCTTCGCCCTCGTCGCGCAGAACGTCGTTCTCGTCGACCACGACGAGCGCCGGCGGCAGGCCCTGGAGGTCTTCCAGGGTGGCGCGCAGGGGGGAGGCCGTGATCTGGTCCCGCTCGGCCGGGTCGGTGGTGTAGGCGTCCCAGAACCACTCCATGGCCTTCGCGGTCAGGTGCGGTCCGTGGGCGAAGGTGCGATAGCTCTCGGTGTCCTGCGCCGCGTCGGTGACGGGGTAGTACAGCGACTGGTGCAGGAAGGTCACGTCGCCGCGCCGCTTGGCCATGTGGGTGAGGGCGGCGCTCATGTTGCCGCCGACGGAGTCACCGGCGACGACCATGCGGGAGCCGTCCAGACCTTCCTCGCCGCCCTTGGTGGTCACCCACTGAGCGGTGGCGTACGCCTGCTCGATGGCGACGGGGTACTTCGCCTCCGGGGAGCGGTCGTACTCGACGAAGACCAGGGCCGCCTCCGCGCCCACGGCCAGTTCGCGCACCAGGCGGTCATGGGTGCCGGCGTTCCCGAGGATCCAGCCGCCGCCGTGGACGTACAGGATGACGGGCAGGACACCGGTGCTGCCGACGGGCTTGACGATGCGCACCCGCACGTCGCCGACTTCGGCCGGCACAGTGATCCACTTCTCGTCCACGTCGAGCTTCTCGATCCGCCCGGACTGGACGTCGTCGAGCAGCTTGCGGGCGCCCTCGACACCGAGTTCGTACAGCAGCGGCGGCTTGGCTGTCGCGTCGGCGAATTCCTGCGCGGCGGGCTCGAGAATGATGTCACTCACGGCAAGCTCCTTGAGAAGTGGCGGTTTTGGGAAGGTATTCCACCTCATGAGACCGGGCGGGGAGTCAATGTGTGACGCGCCGGGGAGAACGGCACGGAAATCACCCACCGGCCACGGCTTTCCGGAGCGGGTCACCACCGGCGCGAGCCCGCCGGCCCGGCGCCGCTAGTGGGCCGTCGCCCGGCCGGGATCGCCCGGCTTCGGCAGCAGGAAGCCGTCGACGTACAGGTCGACGTGCTCGTTGTAGAACGCGGTCAGCCCGGCGATGCGGTTGGCGTGGATGGTCGGGAAGTCGTACGTCCAGGCGATGTCCTCGTGGGAAGCGGTGTCGCTGTCGAAGGACCAGTAGCTGCTCGTCGTGCCCTTGTACGGGCAACGGGTCACCGTGTCCGAGTGCCGCAGCCGGGTCCAGTCGATGCTCGCGCGGTCGAGGTAGTAGCGGGTCGGCAGGCCGGTCTCGAACAGTTTCACGCAGTCGGTGGCCTCCGCCAGCACGACACCGTCCACCTCGACTCGGACGCTGCTGCCCGAACGCAGGGCGTCCACGCGGGAGTAGGGGCTGCGGGGGTGGACGAAGACCGGCTCGTCCTCCTCGAACCAGGCATCCAGCGCCGCCCACTCGAAACGCACGGTGTCGTGCAGGGGGCCCGGCGCGCCTTCTCCCCAGACCCACGCCGCCCCCGCACGGACTTCCGGTCCGACCTGGAGGGTGTGCCGGTGTGCGGGACCGGCACCGAGTTGCTCGGTGTGTCCGTCGTCGTGGAGCACGCCGTCCACCAGGTCCTCGACCGGGATGCTGAACTGGGGATAGGCCTGCCATTCCCACACGTACAGCGCACGGCGGGTGTCGAAGGCGACCCGGCCGCCGATCATCCCCCGGATGCGGCGGGGGACGGGTTCGACGTGCCCGATCGGGACGATGAAGCTCGGGTGCAGAACACTTTCGGTTGCCATGGTCATCACCTTGCATTCGTTGATGCTGCGCTCGCCGTGTCCGGTGACGGTGGCTCCGGGACGGCCGCGCTCGCCGGGCGGACGGGCCTCGTCTACGCGTTCGATGCTAGCGGCTGCACACAACGTTGCTTCTCGGGGTGGAGGCCGCGAACAAAGTTGTCTTCACACGGTGTCCCGTGTCGGTGTACGCGCCGGGTTGTCACAGATGCGGGAGGCTCCCGGTCAGTGGGTTGGTAACTGTTTCATACTCAGGGAGACCCTTCATGGAAGCGCGGATCGACTACTTCGGCAACGCCCTCGCCGGCAAGGTCATGAAGCACCTCAACTCGGCCGGCGCGGCGGTGCACTCGGCACTTCCGGTCGCCACTCAGGAACTGGTGAAGATCCGTGCCAGCCAGATCAACGGCTGCGGTTTCTGCACCGACATGCACACCAAGGACGCCCTCGCCGCTGGTGAGGACCAGCAGCGTCTGAACCTGGTGGCCGTGTGGCGTGAGGCCACGGTCTTCACCGACGCGGAGCGCGCGGCGCTGGAGCTGACCGAGCAGGGCACCCGTCTCGCCGACGCCTCCGGCGGGGTGTCGGACGAGGTCTGGGCGAACGCCGCGAAGCACTACGACGACGACCAGCTCGCCGCACTGATCTCGCTGATCGCCGTCATCAACGCCTACAACCGCATCAACGTCATCAACCGGCAGGCCGCCGGCGGCTACAAGCCGGGCATGTTCGGCTGACACCGCCGCTCCGGCCCGCCCTGACACACATCGTCCGTCGCCTGGCCGCCCCGGCCCTCGGCCAGGCGACGGATCCGGCCGCCCCGGTGTCCGCCGAACCGCATGGCACGACACCGACCGCCGCCGCCATCCGAGCGTCACCGCTTCCCCGGCAGACCGTGGCTGTCCCACGGGCAACGGAATCCAGAGGCTCGCATGTCCGAAGACCACACACTCGCTCCGCTCCGCCGAGTCAGCACCGACGTACTCGAAGTCGCCTACTACGAGACGGGCTGCGCGGAGAACGACACCGTGCTGCTCCTGCACGGTTTCCCCTACGACATCCACAGCTACGTGGCCGTGGCCCCGCTGCTCGCGGACAGTGGGTTCCGGGTCGTCGTCCCCTATCTGCGGGGCCACGGGCCCACCAGGTTCCTTTCCGAGTCGACTCCGCGCTCAGGTCAGCAGGCCGCCCTGGGCGCGGACATCGTCGCCTTCATGGACGCCCTGGGCGTGGAGCGGGCCTATCTCGCCGGATACGACTGGGGCGGGCGCGCCGCCAACGTCGCCGCGGCACTGTGGCCGGAGCGCGTGCTCGGCCTGGTCTCGGTCAACAGCTACCTCATCCAGGACATCGGCGCGGCGGCGGAGCCCCTCGCTCCCGAACGGGAGGCCACTTCTACTACTTCCTCACCGAGCGCGGCAGAGCCGGTCTGGCCCACGATCCCCAAGGGGTCGCGCGCGTGATCTGGGAGCGGAACTCCCCCGAATGGCCATTCGGCGAGCGCGATCTGGAGCGGGCCGCGGAAGCCTTCGCCAATCCCGACTACACAGATGTCGTGATCCATTCGTACCGGCACCGGCTCGGTTTCGAGCCGGGCGCCGAGGCGTACGCGGAACTCGAGGCGCGTCTCGCCGAGCTGCCCGCGATCACCGTTCCCACCGTCACCCTCGACGGTCTGGCCGACGGCAACTTCCCGGCCACGGACGGTTCTCCGACCGCCCGTCACTTCACCGGTCCCCGGCTCCACCGCACAGTGGCGGGAGCCGGCCACAACCTTCCTCAGGAGCGCCCCGCGGCGTTCGCGGCGGCCGTTCGTGACGTGCGCGAACTGCGGCGGGAGAACGCCGGCCGCGGCCGCTTCGCCGGACGATGCCAGGACACGACATGAATCACTCCCCCGCCGCGGACGGCGCCGCCTCCCTCCGCATCACCAGCGCCCGCGGCCGGTGGACCCTGCTGGCCACCGTGCTGGGGTCCGGTGTCGTACTGCTCGGCTCGACCGTCACCAACGTCGCCCTGCCGCACATCGGCGACGACTTCGGCGCTGACCTCGCCGTGCTGCAGTGGACGGTGAACGCCTACATGCTGACCCTGGCGGGCCTCATCCTCCTGGGCGGGTCCCTGGGCGACCGTTTCGGGCGGCGGCGCATCTTCGTTGTGGGCATCGTGTGGTTCGCGGCGGCATCCATGCTGTGCGGCCTGGCTCCGAACGCCCCCACGCTGATCGCCGCCCGAGCGCTGCAGGGCATCGGCGGTGCACTGCTCACCCCCGGCTCATTGGCGATCATCGAGGCCTCCTTCCACCCGGACGACCGGCCGCGCGCGATCGGCCTGTGGTCGGGCTTCGGTGGCATCGGCGCGGCCCTCGGGCCGTTCGTGGGCGGGTGGTTGGTGGACGGCCCCGGCTGGCGTTGGACCTTCCTGCTGAGCATTGTCCCGGCGCTGCTGTGTGTGCCCGTCGCGCTGCGCCATGTTCCCGAGTCCGTGGGCACGCCCACCAAGGACGCGGCCGTCACGGCCGGCGCGGAGGGCCGACGGCGGCTCGGTTTCGACGTGCCCGGCGCCGTCCTGGGCGCTCTGGCGCTCGCCCTGGCCACCTACGCGCTGACCGAGGCGCGCCACGGCGGTCTGGTCGCCGTCGCCGCGGCCGTCGGCGGCGTCGTGGCGGGTGCCGCCTTCCTCAGCGTGGAACGGCGCAGCGCCGACCCGATGATGCCGCCGGCCATCTTCTCGTCCCGTCAGTTCACCGCCGTCAACCTGATCACGCTGTGCGTCTACGCGGGCACGGGCGGGTTCTTTTTCCTGACCGCTCTGCAACTGCAGATCGTCGTCGGGTACTCGGCGACGGCAGCCGGTGCGGCCATGCTCCCCACCACCTTGCTGATGCTGCTGTTCTCCTCCGGCTCCGGGGTGCTCGCCCAGCGGCTGGGGCCGCGGGCCCCGCTCACCGTCGGCCCGCTGGTATGCGGGGCAGGCATGCTCATGATGCTGCGTGTCGGGCGGGGCGCGTCCTACCTGACCGACGTCCTCCCCGCCCTGCTGGTGATGGGAGCCGGCATGGTCGTCATGGTCGTTCCGCTGACCGTGATCCTGCTGTCCTCGGTGAGCGCCTCGAACGCCGGGCTGGCCAGCGGCATCAACAACGCCGCGGCCCGGGCGGCCGGTCTGGTGGCCGTGGCGGCACTGCCGCTGCTGGTCGGGATGGGACCGGACGCCTACCGTTCGGACGCCGCCTTCGACACGTCGTTCGGCCGGGCCATGCCGCTGTGCGCGGGCCTGCTGGCCATCGGTGCGACGGTCGCCTTCGGCATGCTGCAGAAGACCGCCGCGACCTCGCGGCCGCACGGGCGGACCCACAGCTGGCTGATGGAGCCGCCGCTGGTGTCCCGCTTCGCCCACCACCGAACCGTCGAATGACACCCGGCCGGGGACTCCCCACCGTCACACCGGTGGATGCCCCCGGTCCTGCCGTACAAGAAAGGATCAAGACATGTCGTACCCGTACCCGGAGCAGAAGTACTGGGGTGAGGACGGTGAGGTCAGCGCCGTCTTCCGTCCGGCCACCACACCTGCGGAGATCGGTGAGAGCGGTACCGGGAAGGACGCCCTCCACTATCTGGCGACCACCGGCACCACTCGCGGTGAGTTCGGGCTGTACCGGGTGGAGATGCGGCCCAGGGCGGGCGGCCCCAAGACGCACTTCCACAAGCGGATCTCGGAATCGTTCTACATCCTGGACGGCACGGTGCGCGTGTTCGACGGTGTGCGGTGGGTCGACGCCCGCAAGGGAGACTTCCTGCACGTGCCCCAGGGCGGGTTGCACGCCTTCCGTAACGACTCCGACGCTCCGGCCGACATGCTGCTGCTGTTCACCCCGGGAGCCCCGCGCGAGGAGTACTTCGAGCAGGTGTCGCACCTGGCACACGCTTCGGAGGAGGAGCGTGCCGCGTTCTTCGACAAGCACGACTCGTACTTCGTGGAGTAGGAGCAGCGGCAAGGGAGGGAGCCACCGACAAGCGGGGCCCCGCGCCCGTGACACCGGTCGTCGCCGGGATGTCACGGGCGCGGGGCCCCGCCGTCCGGAGATCAGGCAGTGGGCCGCGGTGCGCGCAGGTGGGCGCGCTCCTTCAGTTCGGCCTCGTCGACCAGCTCCAGCATGGGCTTGCCAGGGGCACACAGCATGGTGACGACGAATTCGGTCCGCTCGTCGACCAGTGCGTTGCCGTCCTGGTAGTGGATGGCGTCGCCGCCCGGCTCCCAGAAGGTGCCGCCGGCCGGGATGACGCGCTCGGGCTCGCCCTCCAGTTCGAAGCGAACGGCGCCCCTGACGACGTAGCCGAACGCCGGGCCGGAGTGCCGGTGCGGCGGGGTGCCGGGGTCACCGGGCTCCCACTGGACATGGATGGTCATCGCCGAGGCGCCCTCGGGAACGGTGATCGGCGAGGCGTCCTGGAGCAACTTCGCTGCGCGGGTCCAGCTGGGGCCGTCCTCGCCGCCGGTTCCATGACCGTGCCCGTCGTGGCCGTGGTGGGTGTGCTGTGAGTTATCCGACACTGAGTCGCACCTTTCGTGTCAAACCGTGCCCGCGCGGCACATCGTCCGCCGTCACGTGGTTTCGCAGTCGTGGAGACCGCTCGACCCTTCTGACCGGGTGCCCGTTGAATCTGTGACACGGGGCGGCGATTGGCCGCAACCGGTAATCCATCGCCCGGCATCCGGCACGGTGTCACAAGAACCGGACACGATCTGTCTAGGTGTGATGAGCACGGTGGCACGCAGACGCCGCCATCGTCATCGACGGACACCCAGCAGGGTCATCGGCCCCCCGACGGAAGAGATCCCAGATGAGAGTCGTCGTTGTAGGTGCCACCGGTCTGATCGGTGCCAGAACCGTCGCCAGGCTCCGGGACCACGGCGTGGAGGTCGTGCCGGTCTCCCGCTCCGACGGGGTCGACGTCAGCACCGGGCAGGGCCTGGACCGGGCGTTGCGCGCCGCCGAGGTGGTCGTGGACGTCACCGAGGCGCCCTCACGGGAGCAGGGCGTCAGCACGGAGTTCTTCACCACGGCGACGGGCAACCTCCTCAAGGCCGCCACCACGGCAGGCGTCGAGCACTATGTCGCGCTGTCGGTGGTGGGCGCCGACCGGATCGGCTCGGGCTACTTCCGGGCCAAGGCGGCACAGGAGAACCTGGCGCGGCGCGCCACCGTTCCGTACTCCCTCGTGCGCGCCACGCCGTTCCACGAAACCGTGGCCGCCGCCGCGACGGCCGGCACCCGGCCCGACGGCGTACACGTGCCACCGCTGCTGCTGCGGCCGATCTCGACGGACGACGTCGCCACGGTGATCGCCCATGTCGCCGTGGGAGTACCGCACTTCGGAGTGCTCGAGGCAGCCGGGCCCGAAGAGCTCCGGCTGGAGGACGCCACCGCCGAGCTGCTGACCGCCCTGGGCCGGACCGACCCGCTGATCACCGACGCGCAGGTCCCCTTCTTCGGCGCGGTGCTCGAGGAGCGGACCCTCCTTCCCGGGCCGGACGCCCACCTGGGCCACCACACCTTCGCCGAGTGGCTGAAGAGCCGCTGAGACCACCGGGCGGCGACGCGCCGTCGCCGTTCACCTCCACGGGTCGTCCCGCGGCACCCACCGTGTCCGCGCCGGCCTCGCCGACACCCACGCCATGACAGGAAGGCCGCCATGAGTGATCCGTCCCGGCCCACCGAGACCCCTGTGATCAGTGAGCTCGACCAGCTACCCGATCGTGACCGGGAGGAGACCGCCGAATGGCAGGCCTCGCTCGACGCTGTCCTGCGCAACGCCGGGCCGGAGCGGGCGGCGTACCTGATGCGGCGCGTGCACGAGTTCGCCGCGCGGTCCGGGACTCCGCTGCCGGGGCTGCTGTCCTCGGACTACATCAATACCGTCCCGGCCGACGCGCAGCCGCAGTTCGGCGGCGACCTGGAGATGGAGTCCAGGATCACCGCACTCAACCGGTGGAACGCCGCGGCGATGGTCACCCGCGGTGCGCGTCTGGGGCTGGGCGGCCACATCTCCACCTACGCGTCGGCGGCCTGGCTCTACGAGATCGGCTTCAACCACTTCTTCCGGGGCAAGGACGGCGACGGCTCGGGCGACCAGCTCTTCCTCCAGGGACACGCCTCCCCGGGCATCTACGCCCGGGTCTTCCTCGAAGGGCGCCTGAGCCAGGAGCAGTTGGACGCCTTCCGGCGGGAGGCGGGCGGTCACGGCCTGCCCTCCTACCCGCACCCCCGGCGGCTGCCCTGGCTGTGGGAGTTCCCGACGGTTTCCATGGGGCTGGGCCCGCTCGGCGCCGTCTACCAGGCCCGCTTCAACCGCTATCTGCACGCTCGCGGCATCAGGGACACCTCCGCCTCACGGGTATGGGCGTTCCTGGGCGACGGGGAGATGGACGAGCCGGAGTCCATGGCCGCCCTGACGCTGGCCTCCCGAGAGGGCTTGGACAACCTGACGTTCGTCGTCAACTGCAACCTGCAGCGCCTGGACGGACCCGTCCGCTCCAACTCGAAGATCGTCCAGGAGCTGGAGGCACGCTTTCGCGGCGCTGGCTGGAACGTGGTCAAGACCCTGTGGGGCGAGGCCTGGGACCCGCTGCTGGGGCAGGACACCACCGGAGACCTGGTACGGCGCCTGGGCGAGGTGCCCGACGCGCAGCTGCAGACGCTGGCCGCTCGGGACGCGGCGTACATACGCGAGAAGTTCTTCACCGGTGACGTCCTGTCCGCCCTCTCCGCCTCTCTCAGCGACGCGCAGGTGGTCGAACTGTTCGAGAATTCCCGCGGCGGACACGAGCCGTTGAAGGTGTACGCCGCCTACCGGGCCGCGGTGGAGCACCGGGGCGCGCCGACGGTGGTCCTCGCCCAGACGGTCAAGGGTCACACCCTGGGCCCGGCGTTCGAGTCCCGTAACGCCAACCACCAGATGAAGAAGCTCACGATGGCCCAGTTTCGTGTGCTGCGCGACCTGCTGGAGTTGCCCATTCCCGACAGCGCGCTGGCCGGGGACCAGGTGCCGTACTGGCATCCGGGGGAGGACTCGCCCGAGGTGCGGTACCTGCGCGAGCGCCGGGCCGCGCTGGGCGGCCCCGTCCCGCGTCGGCGGGTGGTCGCCAAACCGCTGCCCGAACCGCCCGCCAAGCCCTTCGAAGCCCTGGAGAAAGGTTTCGGCCACCAGGAGGTCGCCACCACGATGGCGCTGGTCCGGCTGGTCAAGGACCTGATGCGCGACCCCCGCAGTGGGGCACGCTGGGTGCCGATCATTCCCGACGAGGCCCGTACGTTCGGCATGGAGTCGATGTTCCCCACGGCCGGCATCTACTCACCGCTGGGCCAGACCTACGACCCGGTCGACGCCGACCAGTTGCTCTACTACAAGGAGAGCAGGACCGGGCAACTGCTCATCGAGGGCATCACCGAGGCCGGCTCCGTGGCCGAGTTCACCGCCGCCGCGACCTCGTACGCCACGCACGGCGAGCCGATGATCCCGTTCTACATCTTCTACGCCATGTTCGGTTTCCAGCGCACCGGCGACCAGTTCTGGGCACTCGGCGACCAGATGGGCCGCGGCTTCGTGGTCGGCGGCACCGCCGGACGCACCACCATGACCGGCGAGGGCCTGCAGCACGGTGACGGCCACTCGCACCTGCTGGCCGCCACCAACCCTGCGGCGGTCAGTTACGACCCGGCGTTCGCCTACGAGATCGCGGTGATCGTCCGGGACGGTCTGCGCCGGATGTACGGCGAGCGGCCCGAGGACGTCTTCTACTACCTGACCGTGTACAACGAGCCGAAGCTCCAGCCGGCCATGCCGGCGGTGCCGGGCATCGAGGAGGGCATCGTCCGGGGCATCTACCGGTTCCGGCCCGCCGAACCCGCCGCTGCCGGGCCCCGGCTGCAGCTGCTGTCCTCCGGTACGGCCATCCACTGGGCCCTGCGCGCGCAGGAACTCCTCGCCTCCGACTGGGACGTTCACGCCGACGTCTGGTCGGTGACGTCCTGGACGGAGCTGCGCCGGGACGCGATGCGGGCCGACGACGCCCGGATGCGCGGCGAGGAACGAACGCCGTTCGTCACCCGGGCCCTGGCCGGTGCGCCGGGGCCGGTGCTGGCGGTCAGCGACTGGATGCGGCAGGTGCCCGACCAGATCAGCCAGTGGGTCGAGCAGGACTACTACTCCCTGGGCACCGACGGTTTCGGCCTGTCCGACACGCGTGAGGACGTACGCCGGTACTTCCGGGTGGACGCCGAGTCGATCGTGGTGACCGCACTGGACAGGCTGGCCCGGACCGGGCAGGTCCCACCAGCGACCGTCGAGGCGGCCCGCGCACGCTACGGCCTCGACCGGTAGAGCGGGGCCGGAACGCGACCGATCTCCCACGCGCACGACACAGGCCATCGACGACAGATCCGCAGAGCCGTCGGGCCCTGCTGGTCCCTGAGGAGTTGAACGACATCATGACGGTTTCCGTGACCCTGCCGGCCCTCGGCGAGTCCGTCACCGAAGGCACCGTGACTCGCTGGCTGAAACAGGTCGGTGAGCGCGTCGAGGTCGACGAGCCCCTGCTGGAGGTCTCCACCGACAAGGTCGACACCGAGATCCCCTCCCCCGCCGGGGGCGTTCTGCTGGAGATCACCGTCGCCGAGGACGAGACCGTCGAGGTCGGCGCCAGTCTCGCCGTCATCGGTACGCCGGACGCGGCCCCGGCGGCCCCGCCCTCCACGCCCCCGGCCGAGGCTTATCGGGCGCCGGCCGCCTCGGTTCCCCCCGCTCCCGCCGCCCCGGCACCAGCACCAGCACCAGCACCAGCACCAGCACCAGCACCAGCACCAGCACCAGTGTCGTCGCCGGCCGCGCCGGTTCCCGTCGGACCCGCTGTTGCCGCCGCCCCGGCGGCGGGAGCATCCTCGCTGCGCGGTCGGACGGTCGCGATGACCCGCGTCCGCAGAGCCATCGGGGACAACCTGAAGAAGGCCCTGCAGGAACAGGCCCAGCTGACCACCACGGTGGAGGCCGACGTCACCCGGTTGATGCGGCTGCGCAACCTGGCGAAGGACGGTTTCCTCGCCCGCGAGGGCCTCAAGCTGTCGCCGATGCCCTTCTTCGTCAAGGCCGCCGCCCAGGCGTTGAAGGCGCATCCGGTCGTCAACGCCAGGCTCGACGAGGCCGCGGGGACCATCACCTACTTCGACACCGAGAACATCGGCATCGCGGTCGACACGGAGAACGGTCTGCTGACCCCGGTCGTCAAGGCTGCCGGAGACCTGACCGTCGCCGGGCTCGCCCGCGCCGTCCACGACCTGGCCGACCGGGCCCGCAGCGGTCACCTCACTCCCGATGACGTGTCGGGGGCGACCTTCACGCTCTCCAACACCGGTTCGCGCGGTGCGCTGTTCGACACCGTCATCGTGCCGCCGAACCAGGCCGCGATCCTGGGCGTGGGCGCCACGGTCAGAAGGCCCGGAATCGTACGCAGCGGTGACGACGAGGTCATCGGCATCCGGGACCTGGTGCACCTGTCGTTGTCGTACGACCACCGACTGGTGGACGGGGCGGACGCGGCCCGCTATCTGACCACGGTCAAGGCGATCCTGGAGTCCGCGGCGTTCGAGGACGACCTGTACCCGGACGCCACGGCGTGAGGAGGCGCCGGTGCGGTCGGCTGACCGCACCGGCTCTCCCGCCGCTTCCGCCTCCTGCCCGGACGGGCCGGAGCGCTGCGGGCAGGCCGGCCGCCAGGTCGTGGACGTGGACCCAGGCCGTGACGGCACCGCCCTCCGCCGTGCGGTGCACGGGGAAAGCGACGTGGCTCAGGATGGCGTCGATCCGTTCGTCACCGGACAGGAAGAGGCCGTAGAGCGTCGCCCAGTCGCCCGTGAGCGCGTGGCGCCCCAGATGACACAGCAGGCGGGTACCCAGGCCCCGGCCCTGCCAGGAGTCCTCTACGAGGAGCGCGGCCTCCACGGCCGAGTTGTCCGGCATCAGGTGGCCCACAGCAACGATGTGGCCCGCGGTGTCCTGCGCGGCCAGGCGGACCGAACCGGCGCGGGACAGCAGAGCGGGCAGATAGGTCCGGGGGCCGGCCATCGCCCGGTGGTAGCGGCTCCACAGGGTCCGCTGCGAGCAGCGGCGGTGCATCGCCACCGTGCGAGCGAGGTCGCCGGGGCCTATCGGGATGATCCGCGGGTCGCGGCGCATGAATGTGTCCTGGCCTGACCGGGCCCGGTGAGGGCCGGCGGCGGACCGCCGGCCCTCACCGGGAGACGTGCGGACGGCACAGGACCGTCGAACGGTGTGCCAGGCGTGTGAAACAGCGGCGGACGCATCGCCGTCCGCAGCGGAAGGGTCAGCGCACCGAGCGAGCGGCGTCCTCGATGACGTCGGTGACCTTCCCGGGCCGCGAGACGCTCACCGCGTGGGACGCCCGGACCTCCGTGGTGTGGGCGCCGGCCCGCTTCGCCATGAACTCCTCTGCCGCGGGGGGGATGTTGAGGTCCTGCGTGGCCACAAGGGCCCAGGACGGGATGGTCTTCCAGGCCGGTTCGGCCGCGCCCTCGGCCAGGGCGGCGCTCGTGACCGGCCGCTGGGTGAGAGCCATCAGGTCGGTCTTGTTGCGGGGCACATCCGCCGCGAACTGGTGGCGGAACTTGTCGTTCTGGATGTAGAGATCGGTGCCTTGGGAGCCGTCGGCGTTCGTGACCGGTACGGAGCGCAGCGCCTCGCCGAGGGCGCTGCCGGGGAACCTTCCGCCTTTCGGACGGGATGGGTGAACGCCGCTCTCCGGAAGGGGAAGCGGGGAGTGCCGGTAGACGGCGGACGTGGGCGGCCCGCTGCCGGGGTCCGGGTGAGGACCGTCGCGGCTGTGTGGGAGGACGGTCGTTCGAGTCGGCGAGGTGCCGGGTGCGGGCCAACCGCCGTGTGGGCGGGACCGGTTGCGTCGGCCGTACGTCGCGTCGCCGTTCGCCCCTGAGACCGGGTACCGGGCGGATGTGTGACATGTCGGGATGACGGGTTCTGGGTACGCGCCGCGTCAGGACCGGTGCCGACCGGTGATCTCCTGGTACTCGGCCGTCGTGGGCTTGGGGACCTGCGTGCCGGGGCCGTAGAGGACGCGGCTGAGCCCGAAGCGCAGGCGCTGGGTCCGGGTGGGCAGGGCGCCGTTCGTGTCCCGGGCGGGTGCGGCCTTCAGGGGCATGTACTGCTCGTGGGCGGTCAGGGTGTGCAGGTGCGCCTGGTCGAGGGGTTCATGGACCTCGACGTACTCGCCGTTGGGAAGACGCTTGATGACGCCGCTCTCGCGCCCGTGCAGCACCTTGTCGCGGTCTCGCCACTGCAGGCCCAGTGCCAGACGCTTGGTGACGACGAAGGCCAGGACCGGTACGGCGACCAGAGCGATGCGCACGGTCCAGGTCACGGCGTTGACGGAAACGTGCAGTCGGGTGGCGATCAGGTCGTTGGCGGCACCGATGAGAGCCACCGAGTAGACGCTGAGCCAGGCCACGCCCAGGGCGGTCCGCACCGGTCGGTTGCGGGGTCGGTCCAGCAGGTGCTGCTCTCGGTCGTCGTCCGTGACCCAGGCCTCGAGGAACGGATAGGCGCCCATGGCCAGGAAGAGCAGTACGCCGATCAACAGGGGCAGGAAGTTGTCCAGGGCCAGGGTGTGGCCCCAGAAGTCGATCTCCCAGCCGGGCATGACACGCAGCAGACCGTCGGCGACGCCCATGTACCAGTCGGGCTGGGAGCCGGCGGAGACCTGGTCGGGCCGGAAGGGCCCGTAGTTCCACACGGGATTGATCTGCGCGACGGCGGCCATGAAGAAGATCACGCCGGACACGAGGAAGAAGTAGCCGCCGGCCTTGACGGCGTACACCTTGAGCGGGAGGCCGACGACGTTGCCGTTGGTACGGCCGGGTCCGGGATACTGCGTGTGCCGGTGCCGTACGGCCAAGGCCAGGTGGCCGACGATCAGGGCGATCATCAGTCCGGGGATGACCAGGACGTGCAGGGTGTTGAAGCGGGCGATCAGGTCCTCGCCGGGGAACTCACCGCCGAAAAGGAAGAACGACACGTAGGTTCCGACGACCGGGATCGACAGGAGAGTGCCGTTCACGACCTGGAGGCCGGTTCCGGACAGCAGGTCGTCGGGCAGGTCGTAGCCGGTCAGACCGCCGAACATGGCCAGGACGAGCAGCAGGAACCCGAACACCCAGTTCAACTCCCGCGGCTTGCGGAAGGCCCCGGTGAAGAAGACGCGCAGCATGTGCACGAACACGGCGGCGACGAGGACCAGTGCCGCCCAGTGGTGGGCCTGGCGGACGAGCAGTCCGGCGCGCACGTCGAAGGAGATGTGCAGGGTCGAGTCGTAGGCCTCCGACACCAACTGCCCCCGCAGCGGGGTGTAGCTGCCCTCGTAGACCACGAGGTCGGAGGAGGGGTGGAAGTAGAAGCTCAGGTAGACGCCGGTGATCAGCAGAACGACGAAACTGTAGAGCGCTATCTCGCCCAGCATGAACGACGCGTGGTCGGGGAAGACCAGGCGCCGGGCGGAACGGGCGACACGTCGGTAGCCCAGCCGGCTATCGGTCCATTGAGCGAGCCTCTCCCCCGTGCGCTCCTGCCCCGGCGCGGCCGGCCGGCTGTCGTTGCCCATCTCTTCACCATTCGTTTCTGCGTCACCCGAAGCCGGCCCCGCCGGCGCCGTGGTCCCGGGCTCTGCCGGGGGTCCGCGGCGTCGGCGTGTTGCGACTGCTTCCGGCCGCCGTCCGGCCGTGACCGTGCATGCCGGTCCCCCGGCGGATTCCCCGATCGCGAAGACCGTTTGGCATGTGTGTGGCGCGGTGCAGCCGACTCGTCCATGGCTGTGCTGCTCGGGCATGATTCGCGAACTTCTGTCGTAGTCATGACCGGCGAGGCGGCCCGGGTGTGACATCGGCGGTCCTACCGGCGGGCAGCGGACGGACCGGTCGTGTGCGACAGCCGCTCCGGTGCCTCGGTGTCAGGGGGAACGACGTTCTCCAGTTCCTCACCCGCGGCGAACCGGGCCAACTGGCGCCGGATCAGCGCTTCGAGTCGAGGCCACAGGGAAGGGGTGCACGCGCCGATGTGAGGGGTGATCAGCACGCCGGGTGTCGTCCAGAGCGGATGTCCCGGCGGGAGCGGCTCTGGGTCGGTCCCGTCGAGCGCGGCCCGCAGCCGACCGCCGTGCGCCTCCTTCAGCAGGGCGTCGGTGTCGACGACGGCTCCCCGCGACACGTTGACCAGCAGGGCGCCGTCCTTCATGCGGGCCAGCAGGCCGGCGTCGAAGAGCTGACGGGTCCTCGGGGTCAGCGGGGTGGACAGCACGACGATGTCCGCGTCCGCGACGAGTTGGGGCAGGCGCGCGACCGAGTGCACGGGCCCCCGACTCGAGTCCCGGTCCTCGCTCGCGACACGGGTCACCGCGCAGCCGAAGGGTGCCAGGAGTTCTTCCAGCGCGGAGCCGACGGCGCCGTAGCCGACGATGAGCACAGACCGCTCGTACAGGGACGGGTGGATCTACGGGCTCCAGACTCCGCGCTCCTGGCGCGCAGCGACTCCGGTATGCCCCCGGAGGTGTCCGGCCTGGAGGCCGGACCCGGAGAATTGACTGCGCATGCCATCCATCTGTGACAGCGCACGACAGTGACAACGGTCACCCTCACCTCGCGCGGGACGGCACTCCGCTCGCACACACCGCTGTCACACACCTCGCCCACACGCTGTCTAGCTGGACATGCACCCTGTCATCACCAGAGCAGCGAACGCCCGACCGCGCCCGGACTCCTATGCCGTCACCGCCGAGTTCTACGACGTCCTGCAGGCCGACCAGGACGAGGCGCGCGTCCGCCGCCTCTACGGCCGGGAGGTCGCGAGGGCCCGCGTCGGCGTGCTGGACATCGGTGCCGGGACCGGGCGGGTCACGCTGATGAGCCTGGCCGGGTCCCGGGTCGACGTGCACGCCGTCGAGCCCGCACGGGCCATGCGCACCTCCCTGATGACCCGCCTCGCCACCCTGCCCGCCCGCCCGCGGGAACGGGTGACAGTGCACCCACACGCCTTGGACGAGGCGTCTCTCTGCGCGATCGCGGACGTGGCGGTCTGCCACAACACGGTCGCCTGTCTCCCACCGGCCGCGCGCGAGGTGCTCTGGCCCGCGATCGGCACGGCCCTCGTCCCCGGCGGTTCGCTGTTCCTGCAGTTGCCGCCCGCCCTGATTCCCGTCCGCGACGTTCTGCGTCTCCTGCCGGAGAAGCGGGTCGGCGAGCACGTGTACGGCGGTCGCATGACGATGTCGGCCGCCGGGAATCGCATCCGCACCCGCATGGACTACTGGGTGCGGAGTGCGGAGGGTGTACTGCGGGAGCACACCGAGACGTTCTGGATGTGGCCCGCCTCCCGCGCCCGGATCACCGATGACCTGGCACGGCACGGATTCGTCCCGTTGCCGGGGCACCACCATCCCGATGTCCTGGCGGTGACGCTACCGACCCGCCGGTGAGCCGACGGATCACACACGGGAACGCACACGGCAGTCGTCCCGGCACGCCGGTGCGGCGGTGTCACAACCGGTCTCGTCGCCCGGTCTCAAGGATGAACGCACCGCGCGGATCGCGGTGCGCGCCACCACGAACAAAGGCGGGAATCATAGTGTCACGTGCGAATACGTTCGTGATCGTCGGAGGCGGCCTGGCTGCCGGCAAGGCCGCGGAGGAACTGCGCGAACACGGCCACGACGGACCCCTCGTCGTCATCGCGGACGAGCCGGAGCGGCCCTACATCAGACCGCCGCTGTCCAAGGGCTACCTGCTCGGCAAGGAGGACCGCGAGTCGATCCATGTGCATCCCGAGGGCTGGTACCAGGAACACGGTGTCGACCTGGTCCTGGGCACGAGCGTGACGTCCGTCGACCCACGGTCCGCAGCGGTGACGCTGGACGACGGTCGTCGTGTGCCCTACGCCAAGCTGCTCCTGGCGACCGGTTCCTCGCCGCGCCGCCTGTCCGTCCCGGGAGCGGAGCTGGAGAACGTGCTGTACCTGCGTCGTGTGGGCGACAGCGAGCGGCTCAAGGCCGCCTTCACGGAGGGTGCGCGCATCGTGGTGGTCGGCGGGGGATGGATCGGTCTGGAGACGGCGGCGGCGGCCCGTACGGCGGGGGCGGAGGTGACCGTACTCGAACGCGGAGAGCTGCCCCTGCTGAAGGCCTTGGGCCGGGAGGCGGCCGAGGTCTTCGCCGGCCTGCACGAGGAGCACGGTGTCGACCTGCGTCCCCGTGCCCAGCTCGAACGCGTCACCGGAACCGGCGGCCGGGCGGACGGGGTCCTGCTCGCCGACGGCACCCATGTGCCCGCGGACGCCGTGGTGGTGGGTGTGGGCATCACACCCAACGTCCGCCTCGCCGAGGAGGCGGGCCTGGAGGTGCGCAACGGCATCGTCACGGACGAGCACCTGCGGAGCTCCGTGGCCGACATCCATGCCGCCGGCGACGTCGCCAACGCCTACCACCCGCGGTTCGGCCGGCACCTGCGGGTCGAGCACTGGGCCAACGCCCTGCACCAGCCACGCACCGCCGCGCTGAGCATGCTGGACAAGGAGGCGGTCTACGACCGGCTGCCGTACTTCTACACCGATCAGTACGACCTCGGAATGGAGTACACCGGCTACACCGAGCCCGGCGGCTACGACCGTGTCATCTTCCGCGGGGCACCGGACGAGCGTCGGTTCATCGCCTTCTGGCTGTCCGGCAACAGGGTCCTGGCGGGAATGAGCGTCAATGTGTGGGACGTCATGGGAACGATCCGTTCCCTCATCGAGTCCGGCGTGGCGACGGAGGACGCCGTCCTCCGCGATCCCGACGTCCCCCTGGAGAGTCTCCTTCCCTGAGACACCTGCGCGACACCATGAAGGGCATCGCCGAGTCGGCGACCGACGGTGACACCGTCCGTATGGCTCCGGTCAGGATCCGGCCCATCTACGCCGACGATGTGGCCGCCGCAGTGGGCCGCACCGCCCTCGGCATCCTCGTCAACGGAGTGGTCGAGGTCGCCGGCCCCGTGCACGCGCCGTACTTCGGTGCGGAGCTGCGTGAGGACACGCTGCTCCCCGGTCCGGACGCGCACATCGCCGAGACCCGTTTCGCCGACTGGCTCGCCCAGCAGCAGGGCTGAGTCGCCGGCCGGCGGCCCTGAGGTGGCCGCCGCCCGTGTGGGGCCGTCCCCATGCGCTGCGGCGCGGCAGGCCCCCCTTTCTCGTCCACGGCACGGCGATCTTTGAGACACAGAGGAACAGAGAGAGCAACTCACCATGTCCATCCGCCACGCTCGGGCCGTTTCTCAAGGCCCCCGCTCGTACCGGGCAGTGACCGGTGCCTACACCATCGACCCGCTCCACAGCACGATCGGCTTCTCCGTCCGGCACGCCATGATCTCCAATGTCCGGGGGAGGTTCGACCGCTTCGAGGGCCTTCTCATCCTCAACGGCTCCGACCCGTCCCGGTCCGAGGGGTACGTCAGTGTCCAGACGGACAGCATCGACACGGGGATCCCGGACCGCGACACGGACCTGTCGGGACCCGCCTTCTTCGACTCCGCGACGTATCCGCTGATGAGTTTCCGCTCCACGGGTATCTTCCCGCTCGGCGACGACGAGTTCCGCCTCGCGGGCAGTCTGCGCATCAAGGACATCGAGCTGCCCCTGGACATCGACCTCGTCTTCGGCGGTGCCGGCGACGACGCCCATGGGCAACGCCGGGTCGGCTTCGAGGGTTCGGCCACGCTCCGGCGCTCGGACTGGGGGCTGGCCTGGAACACGCCCCTGGAGACGGGGGGCGTCCTCATCAGTGACAAGGTCACGCTGACCCTGGACATCTCTGCGGTGCGGGCCGACCGGGAAGCGGCGGCCTGACCGGACGCCGGGACGCGCGGGCGGGGTGGTCCTGGTCACGGGACCACCCTCAGGTCGCTCATGGAACGCTCACGCGGCCGATTCCGTCTCCGCCGGCCGGCACACCTCGCGCCGTCGCATGGCGCGGCGCTCCCCTTCCGTCGTGCCGCCCCAGATGCCCTCGATCGGGCCGGCGTCGACTGCCCACGCCAAACACTGCTCGGTCACGGGGCAATGACGGCAGACGGCCTTCGCTTCGTCCGTCTGTATCGCCACCTGAGCACTGTTGATGGTGCCTATCGGAAAGAAAAGATCAGGGTCCTCGCGTAGGCACAGGCCCCGGTCGCGCCAATTCATTGCACACCTCCTGCGATGCAGCACCCCTCTTCACTTGAAAAGACCGAAACGTCGGCACACGTGTGACATCGAGGCGGGGCCGCCCGCGCCGCCCGAGGATCGGGCAAGAAATTCACGCAAAACTGTCACGAAGCATCTGCGCCGTCGGTCTCATGAGCGGAGGTGACGCGAGACCCAGCCAGAACTCCCAGGACGCCGGACCGCCGTGGCAGTCCCGGCGGACAGCCGCATGGTCGCCTCCGCGAAAGCACCGGCAACAGGAACGGAGACCAAAGGATCATGCATCCAGAGGCGTCCCCCGTGGAAGGCGGTCTGAGCAAGGCCGTCTCCGTCTTTGTAGAGCTCCGGCCACGTCTCTTCGGCATCGCCTACCGGGTGCTGGGCAGTGCGGTCGAGGCCGAGGACGTGGTTCAGGAGGTGTGGCTGCGCTGGCAGCGGACCGACCGTGACGTCGTGGTCAGCCCCGTAGCCTTTCTGTCGAGCACCACCACAAGGCTCGCCATCAACGTGGCCCAGTCCGCCCGCGTCCGCCGCGAGACCTACATCGGTCCGTGGCTGCCCGAGCCCGTCGACACCAGCAACGACCCTGAGGTCGGCGCCGAACGAGCGGAAGCGCTGGAACTCGCCCTGCTCCTGGTGCTGGAGAGGCTCCCCCCGACCGAGCGCGCCGCTTACGTCCTGAGAGAGGCTTTCGACTACTCCTACCCCGAGATCGCGCAGATCCTGCGGCTCAGCCCCGTCAACGTGCGGAAGATCGTGAGCCGGGCGCGCAAGCACCTCACCGACGACCAGCGGGACAGCGTCGACGCCGTTGAGCACCGGATACTGCTCGACGCCTTCGTCGCCGCTGCTCGGCAGGGGGACGTCGCCTCGCTGGAGGCACTGCTCACGCAGGACGCGGTCAGCCTGTCCGACGGAAACGGCATACGCGGCGCAGCTCGTGTCCCCGTCCTGGGCCGGTCCCGCGTGGCGAACCTGTCGACCGCCAATCGCCGGTTCTGGCCGACGGTCGAGGTCGAATGGGCCGAGGCCAACGGACGAAGCGGGGTCATCCTCCGCCGGGACGGCCGGCCCGCCACCTTCATGACCGTCGCGGCCACCCACCGGGGCATCCACCAAGTGATGTGGGTCTTCAACCCGAGCAAGATCGCCGCCTTTTTCGACTCCCGCTCCCGCTGCGCGGCCGTCGGCGCCGTGTGACATTCCGGCGCGACCGGTCAGGGACGAAGGCAGTTCCAGGAGCGCAGTTTGTCGGGGTTGAGGACTACCCAGGCCTGCACGACACGGGAGCCGGCCACGTCCAGGGTGACGACCGCTGCGACCTGGTCGCCGTAGAGGGCGACGAGACCGGTGCGTCCGTTGATCGGCCAGGTGCGCAGGGTGGTGCGCGGGTGCCGGGCCAGGAGGGTCAGCAGGCTCCGGGCGACCCGTTCACTTCCGGTGACAGGGCTGGTCAGCGCACGGACCTTGCCTCCGCTGTCGAAGAACGCGGTGACGTCGGGGGTCAGCAGGGACGCCAGACGAGTGACGTCCTCATCGACGCATGCCTGGCGTACGGCTTGGGCGATCTCGTCCTGCCGGCGTGGTGACGTCGGCTGATCGCGCTGCGCACGGAGGCTGTGACGGGCGGCCCGGTCCATCCGCTCGGCCGGTGAGAGGGTGTCCGACGTCCGCGGCAGCACTTCGCTGACTTCGCCCTCCGGACACGCGTCGCGCGGCCCCCTGCCGCACACGGACCCCTGTGCGGCGCCACCGTGGTCGGGCGGGGCCAGCCGCGCCAGCGAGATGCTGCCGACGACCTGGGTCAGCCAGGCTCGCGGCACCCGTATCCGCGCCCGCTGGTGATCGGAGAGCCCATACCACTCCCGGTACGCCTCGTCGGTGACGCGCTCCGCTGCGACGCGGCTGCCCAGCATCCAGTGAGCGACCTCCAGCAGATGCCGCCGCTCCTCGAGCAGCTCCGCGATCGGCATGTTGTCACCGACAGGTTCCATACTGTCTCCTCCCTCCGAACGGCCCTTCAACCCAACGAGACACACTGTCACGCGATCCCACTGTTCAATGACACGATCAAGGGCAATACAGTGTGAGTGAAACAGGCCGCCCTTGAAGTCCACTTACCCCGGGCGGCTCCTCACATACTCGTCTTCCTCGCCTTCCGGAGGGAATCATCATGCGCAATACGTTGCGTGCAGCTGCCGT
Organism: Streptomyces sp. NPDC093984; assembly: GCF_044764595.1. Classification (NCBI taxonomy): domain Bacteria; kingdom Bacillati; phylum Actinomycetota; class Actinomycetes; order Kitasatosporales; family Streptomycetaceae; genus Streptomyces; species Streptomyces sp. NPDC093984. Next base: position 217,175 of record NZ_JBIWIM010000001.1, read on the forward strand.
CGGAGCCGCACTCATAGGGCTTTCGCTCACCCCGGGTGTCGCCCAGGCGACGCCGGCCGGTCCTGGCGTCAGCGGCAAGATCCTCGCCCAGCAGACCATCGGTGATCATGACTACATCCTGCGTGAGATCACCATTCCCCCCGGCCAGGCGACCGGGTGGCACTACCACGACGGCTACCTGTACGCCTACGTCAAGCAGGGAGTCCTGAGCCACTTCGATGCCACGTGCGCGTCCGACGGCGTGTACAAGAAGGGCAGCTTCCTGAAGGAGCCGCCGGGCGCGGACCATGTGCATGTCGGCGAGAACCGTGGCACGACGGACCTCGTCCTGGACGTCCTCTACGTCCTGCCACACGGCGCCCCCTTCTCCCAGGACGCTCCGGATCCCGGCTGCGAATTGCCGTAACGGAGCAGCTGCCCGAGCGGCTGTCACAACTCCCCTCACTGCCCGGTCAATGCGGTGTCGACGGCCGGCGGCGGTATCCGCCCGGGCCCCGCAGCGAAGGAGGAGGAGCATGGCAGGGACACACGTCAGCCGATGCGTAGCGAGCGATCGCTGTTCGAGAGAAACCCGTCCACTGACCTCCGGCACAAGCTGAGGAAGGACGAGAGCATGCCTCGAAGCACTGACCGGCAGACCGATCCCGCCGTCGCCACCGCGTCGCTCGCCGCGGAGGCCGCCCTCCTCGAAGGACGGCTGAGCCTGCTCCGAGAAGCGATCGACGCGGTGGACGCCCGCATCGACGCGGTCTCCGCGACGCTCAAGCGCTTGCGGGGCTCGGCGGCCGGGCCCGCCGATGGCGAGGCGCGTTCGGGCGAGGGAAGCGACACCGGGCTCGATCGCTCGACAACGGATCGTCCCTGACGGACCGCGCGGGCCGAGTCGGTGCGTCGTAGCCCTGAACGATGTGTTCTCCCCGCCACCCGCCCGCTCCGTTCTCGACCGGCGTGGGCCGCTCCCTGTGATGTCCGGGTAGCACCCCCGGTGCCGGCCGGGTGACGGCGCCGACGGCATCGGGCGGCCCCGCCAGCCGCGGCCCAGGCCGAGTTGTGCCGCCGGTCGAACCGGCGCCCACGCCATCCGTGCCTGTCGCTGACACGGCCGAGGACACCGACGAGAGCCGAGCGGTTGCCGGCCACGCCGCTGCCGACGCCGACAGCGGCAGCGGCAGCGGCAGCGGCAGCGGCAGCGGCAGCGGCAGCGGCAGCGGCAGCATCAATGCCGTCCGGAGCACGCTCGACCGGCTGGTCGGCACCTCCCGCGTCCGCCGTACCGGCCGGGGTCTCTACCGCCGGGTCACGCCGTGAGCCGATCGCGGTCCTCCGTGGGCTTCTCGCTCCGGCGTGGTTCTCCGCCGGCGACGAAGGCCTCCCTCGGGTGCTGCACCGAGACGAGAGAGACGATGTCTCGGCCGTAGAGGGCGGCGGTGGCCCACACGGCGAACACCCGGGCCTTGCGCTCCCAGCTCGGTATGGCCAGCACGTGGTAGCCCCGGTGCATCAACCAGGCCGGGAAGCCCTTGATGACCAGGCGTCGGTACTGGAAGATGCCCCGGCCCAGCCCCAGCGTGGCCACCACCCCCAGACTGCGGTGCACATAGTCCTTGGTCGGCCGGCCGCGCAGTGACGCCACTATGTTCTTCGCCAGATGTCTGCCCTGGCGGACGGCGTGCTGTGCGTTGGGGACGGTACGGGCGTCCGGCCGTCCGGCCGCGAGATCGGGCACCGAGGCGTCGTCGCCGGCCGCCCAGACATCCGCCACCACGTCGGTGGCCGTACTGACCCGCAGATCCGCACGCACGGTCAGCAGGCCCCGTTCGTCGACGGGGAGGTCGGTGTGGTTGTGCACGATCGGGTTGGAGGCGTTGCCCGCCGTCCACACCAGCAGACCGCAGTCGTACTCCTCTCCGTCCGACAGCAAGACGTGTCCGTCCTTCGCCGAGACGAGCTGGGTGTTCAGATGCACCCGTGCACCCCGCTTCTCCAGTGAGCGCACCACCCACTCACCCGGCCGGTCGGTGACCTCGGGCAGAATACGGTCCCGCGCCTCGATCAGATGGAAAGACAGTTCTTCCGCGCCGATCTCCGGATAGCGCTTGAGCAACGCGGTCGCCAGGCCCAACAGCTCGCCGAAGCCCTCGACGCCGGAAAAGCCACCGCCGACGACAGTGACGGTGAGCAGCTTGCTGCGTTCGGGCCCGCGCGGCAGAGTCGCCGCGCGGTCGAACGACGTGAGCAGCCGGTCGCGGATCGCCACGGCCTCCTCGACATGCTTGAGCCCGTACGCCTGATCGCTCAGCCCCGGGATCGGGAAGGTACGGGTGACGGCTCCCGCCGTCACCACCAGCACGTCGTAGTGGAGGTCGAACGCCGGCCCGGTCTCCGGTCGGACCGTGACCGTGCGCGCGCTGTTGCGGATCTCCGTCACGGCGCCCGCGATCAGACGGGTCCGGCGCAGATGCCGGCGGAGCGAGATCGCGGCATGACGGGCCTCCACCGACCCGGCGACCACCTCGGGCAGGAACGGCTGATACGTCATGTAGGGACGAGGGTCGACCACGGTGACGTGTGCCTCCCCCCGTCGCAGCTTCTTCTCCAGGCCCCAGGCGGTGTAGAAACCCGCATAGCCACCACCCACGATCAAGATCTCACGCACGGTGTCCTCTGTTCCTCTCGGTTACCCTCCTAGACCGGTCGGCACCACTCGGTGTGACACGACGCGGGGCACGTGTGAGCCGTCCGGGTCGGCGTCCGCCGTGCGAGCGGTTGCTCGCCCTCAGGTCGCCTCATGGACCAGGGACGTACGGTGGCCGTACTCGACGGCGTACATCTTCTCGGCAACGGAGACGACCTTGTAACCGGCCGACGGGAAGTAGTCGGTGGTCCGGCGGGGAGCGGCCGTGGAGACACAGGCCTGCTCGGCCGGTACGGCGTACAGGCTCAGGGGTGCCTGGGTGGACGGCGAGAGGCCGCCGGGGATCTCGGCGGCGTCCGGGTAGCTGGTGCCGCAGACCTTCACCGGCCCGGTTCCGGCGGGCCTGACGATCGTCACACCGCGCGCCGGGACGGTGTTCCGGCCATGCGGGCCTGCGCGGTGCCGCCCCAGGTGCGAGACTGCCACCATCGGTCCGACTACCCGCGGTCGACCCGGACCGGGGAGTCAACCTGGTGTGGTCCCCGACGGCCGGGGTGCCGCGAAACTGTGCCATCCGTCCCCACCGATATCGCCGCAGGACGTCTCAGCCGATGACAGGCCCTCCGTGCAAGGGCCGATCCCGGGGCGACGAAAGGCGTTGTGTGCCGCCGTGTCACACATCGAGCCCCCGTCTTGTCAGGAGGGAAACGAGCAGTCGTGGCCGGTGCCCTCGGTCGGCCCACCGCAGACACGCGAGGCACCGGCGAGAAAAAGTTAAGGGGAAACCTATGAAGGTCGTCGTGATCGGTGGGACCGGACTCATCGGTTCCAAGGTCGTCTCCAAGCTCAACGAACATGGTCACGAAGCGGTGGCCGCCGCGCCGAACACCGGAGTCAACACGGTCACGGGCGAGGGCCTGGCCGACGCGCTGAAGGGCGCCTCGGTCGTCGTCGACGTCTCGAACTCTCCTTCCTTCGACGACGACGCCGTCATGGAGTTCTTCCGCGCCTCCACGGCCAACCTGCTCGCCGCGGAGGCCGACGCCGGCGTGAGCCACCACGTGGCACTGTCCGTGGTGGGCACCGATCGCCTCCAGGAGAGCGGATACTTCCGCGCCAAGCAGGTTCAGGAAGACATGATCAGGGACTCCGGAATTCCGTACTCGATCGTGCACGCCACCCAGTTCTTCGAGTTCGCCAAGACCCTTGCGGACTCGGCGACCGACGGCGACACCGTCTCCGTCGCCCCAATCAAGATCCAGCCCATCTACTCCGGTGACGTGGCTGCAGCCGTGGGCCGCACAGCTGTCGGCACACCGGTCAACGGGATCGTCGAGGTCGCCGGCCCGGACACTTTCACGCTCGAGGATTTCATCCGCAAGGGCCTCGCCGTCCACAACGACCCTCGGACGGTCGTGACGGACCCGAAGGGCCTCTACTGGGGCGCCGCCCTCAAGGAGTCCGATCTCCTCCCCGGTCCCGACGCACGGATCGGCGAGACGCACTTCGCCGACTGGAGCGCACAGCAGTAGCGGGATGTACCGGGGCTCACGGCTCCGGATCACACGCGAACACGGCCAACCTGGTGGCCGTGTTCGCGTGAGGCCACGGTCTTCACCGAGGCCGAGCGCGCGGCGCTGGAGCTGACCGAGCAGGGCACCCGTCTCGCCGACGCCTCCGGCGGGGTGTCGGACGAGGTCTGGGCGAACGCCGCGAAGCACTACGACGACGACCAGCTCGCCGCACTGATCTCGCTGATCGCCGTCATCAACGCCTACAACCGCATCAACGTCATCAACCGGCAGCCCGCCGGCGGCTGCAAGCCGGGCATGTTCGGCTGGCACCGCCGCTCCGGCCCCCGTCCGTCTCCTGCTCGCTCCGGCCCACCGAGCAGGGGACGGACTCCTGGCACACCCGCGCCTGCCCCACATCACCACCGTCGACACGATGGGCGACCCGGCCTCCGTTCGCATCGCCATTGCCCGCGGCCGATGGACGCTCCTGGCCATCGTGCTCGGCTCCAGCGTCGTCCTGCCCGGCTCGATCGCCACCGACGTCGCGCCGCCGCACATCGGCGACGACTCTGCTGTGCGGCCTGGCTCCCGACACCACTACGCTGATCGCCGCCCGTCCACTGCAAGGCATCGGCGGAGCGCTGCTTCCCCCCGGATCACTGGCGATCATCGAAGCCTCGCTCCACCCGGACGACCGGCCGCGCGCGATCGGCCTGTGGCCGGGATTCGGCGGCATCGGTGCGGCAATCGGACCGTTTCCCGGCGGCCGGCTGGCGGACGGCCCCGGATGGCGCTGGACCTTCCTGCTGACGATCCCACCCGCGCTCGTGTGCGTGCCCGTGGAGCTGCGCCACGTCCCGGAGTCCGAAGTACTCGGCGCTGGCGGCCGACGCGGCGCCGCGGGCCTGGCCAGCGGCATCGACAAGGCCGCGGCCCGTGCGGCAGGACTGGTCTCCGTGGCGGCGCTGCCGCTGGTGGTAGGGATGGGCCCGGACTCCTATCCACGCGCAGACCGTGTTCGAAACGGCGTTCAACCGTGCCATGCCGCTGCGCGCGGGGCTGCTCGCCATCGGCGCGTCCGTGGCCTTCGGCACGCTACGTCAGACCGCCGCCGCCCATCATCCGCGGCAGGGCCGGGCGCACGGCCGGCTGATGGAGCCGTCGCGAGTGTCTCGCTTCGCCCATCATCAAGCCGTTGATCGAGCGCTGGAGAGCGCTTGGGGGGTAGGAACCAGTTGTATGTGCGAGAGCCTTGTACGCCGCTGAGATCCAGGAAATCAGGCCTGGCCCCGCCGATCGCAGGCAAGGTGAAGGACGGCCACGTCGTCCACCAGTCCCCCGAACGGAGCGGCCAGCAGCGAAGCTCCGCGTACCGGGGCGTCGACGCATTTTTGGGACTCCAGGTGCGTGTGCCGAGCCGCGACGCTCAGCAGTCCCTCTACGCCGAGCCGTCCGCGGGCGGTGCGGCCCTCGTAGAGGCCGTCGGTGAAGAGCACCACACTGTGCTGCACGGGGCCGTGCACGCGGTGCACGAGCACATCGAATCGATCGCCGAGACCCTCCAGCGCCTGCGCGGCATCCTCAGTTCCGGGCCGGCACCTCCTGCAGCACCCATCCGTTGCCGTCCGGGTCGCTGAACTCGGCGTACGAGCGATAGTCACGGCGCTGTGGATCAGGTCCGCCGACTCGCTTCTCGTCGGTGCAACGGTGAAACACCTCGCTCGTGTCGTGGAATATCCCTCCCGTCTCGATTCCCCTCCCATCGAGTTCCCGGCAGGCTTTCTCGATGTCGGAGACGACGAGATGGAGACCCTGCGCCGAGCCCGGAGTGGCCGTGGTGACCCCGGTCCCGAACAGGATCGAGCAAGGGGATCCTGGGGGCGTCATGTGCACCACGCGATAGGAGTCGTCGTCGAGATAGTCGGCATCCAGGCGAAAGCCGACCGCTTCATAGAACGCCTTGGACCGATCGACGTCGGAGACGGGCAGGACAACGACTTCCAGTTTGAATTCCATGGCAACGGAACTTTCGCGGACTGACGCCTTTCCATCTGCGGCTGATGTGTCGCCGCTAGGAGCGAGGGCGCCGGACTGCGCCGGATCCTCGACCTCCTGGATCTCCACCTGGTACTTGTAGATCTCGGGTCGTCGTCCGTGGGAAGCGACGGTCCATCCTTCCGCCACCCGCCAAGCGGCGTCGGTGCCTTGGAGGTGCTTTCCCTCGGGCGCGGCGGCGGCTCGAAGCTCGGTATCCAGCTCTTCATGCCGTTCGTGCGGCACGTGGAGCTCCAAAGCAAAGCGGCGCAGGGAACGGCCGCTGTGAGCGGACACAACGGCAGGCAGCGGTGCGGCACTCAGCTCGCGGATCGCGCCGAGCAGAGTGACGTGCAGTGTTGTCATCAGCGGTTCTCTTCCATGCCGTCGATGTGCTTCTCGTAGACCTCGCCCTGGATCGGGTCCGGGACCAGGATCATGATGACGTCGGCCTCGGCGGCGGCCTCGGCCGCCGTCACCACGCGCAGGCCCTGCTCCTCGGCTTTCGCCTTGGAACTGGAGCGCTCGTGCAGGCCGACGCGGACGTCGAGGCCGGAGTCACGCAGCGACAGCGCGTGGGCGTCGCCCTGGCTGCCGTAACCGATGACCGCGACCTTCCGGCCCTGGATGACGGACAGGTCGGCGTCTGCGTCGTAGAACAGCTCAGCCATGGCCATCCCTTCGCTCGTGACGCACCCTCGTGGCACGGCGTGGAGAAGAGATCCGCCATGGAGAGTAACGAAAACACTATCGCAGCCTATGTTGTCACACTGATTGCACCTTGCCGGTCAAGCAGCTGGCGGCTGGCGCCCCGTCGGGGCACCCTGCACCCCGTCGACCCCGAACAAGAAGGGCCCGCATGGGTTCTCTGCCTGGCCGACACACTGTGCAGGGGCATCGAGTACCGTGGCCCTGGGCCGCCGTCAAGGACCTCTGACGGACCTCTGTCGTGAAAGGTCTCCCGTTCCCCATATCGACCGGATGGACGTACCGCTCCTGCTGTTGCGGGGCCTCGACGACGTCGTGTGCCCACCCTGGCGGGCAGAGGTCTTCACCCGTGCTCTTTCCCGGCACGCGGTGCCGTACGAATACCGGTCTTCGAAGGAGAGGGGCATGGATTTCGCCGGCAGGACCTGACGCACGCCCCACCTTTGCGCTGTCACATACGCCGAGGGTCCGCGGTCTTGTCTGCGAGGGCAGGGTGGGCGCGCCGAACCTCCCGGGGAGCACGGCTCGCGCGTCCGGCCCCACCGACTTCGAGAAAGGCGGTTCCATGCCGTTCGGCTCATCGACCATTCTGGATGCCGGCCCCTTCGACGGGGTGGACCCCGACGAGTTCGTCAGGGCGGCCATGCAGTGGCACTTCACGCCCGAGACCGGGTCCCGGTACTGGCTGGACCGGGCCGAGCGGCTCGCCTTCGACCCTCGACACGATGTCAAGGGTGTGCAGGACCTGTCGCTCTTCCCCGATCTGACGGACGAACTGCGGGAGGCACGGGTGACGGATCTCATCCCCCGCGGCTATGGATCCCAAGCCCGGCTCCTGAACGTGTTCGACAGCGGGGGGACGACCGGAGCGCCCAAGCGCGTCGTCCAGATGGACGATTGGATGCGGCACGGAACGGAACAGGTGGGCCGTCGCCTCAAGGACCACGGCCTCCCCGTCGGTGCTCTCTGGCTGACCGTGGCCCCCACGGGCCCGCACCTCGTGGGCGACGTGCTGCAACGTGCCGCGGCGGGCCTCGGCAGCCCGGGCCTGGGTGTCGACATGGACCCCAGGTGGGTCAGGAAACTGGTCGCCTCCGGCCGACGCGACGAGGTCGACGCGTACACCGACCACATCGTCGATCAGTGCCGGCGCATCCTGCTCAGCCAGGACATCGGCGTCATCGCGGCCACCACCCCGCTGTTGGAGCGCTTCGCCCGGGAGGACGAACTCGTCGAGATCATCAACGGCAGCGCCAAAGCGATCATCTGGGGCGGCACCCACATGGATCCTGACACTCGGGACCTGCTGAGGTCGGACGTCTTTCCCGACGTGCCGGTGATCGGCATGTACGGCAACACCATGATGCTCACCGCGCTTGTGGAGAGGGTCGGTCTCACGGAGTCGGAGCCCTGCGTGTTCGACCCGGTGTCCCCCTACGTCTTCCTGTCCGTCGTGGATCCCGACACAGGGGAACAAGTGGCGGAGGGTGAGCGGGGCCGGGTGGTGGTCAGCCACGTCAGCAAGTCCATGCTGATTCCCAACAACTGGGAGCGGGACACCGCGTTGCGGGTCCGCCCGGCCGAAGGCCACGTCGGTGACGCCGTCGCCGATGTGGCGCCGGTTGCCACGGTCAAGGGCGAAACGGTGATCGAAGGCGTCTACTGATGCCTCCCGTACGTACGACTGATCCCGTGTACCTTGACGCCCTGGGCCCTCGCGGGGCCTACCGCACCCGAGTTTCCAGCACGGTTACGGACGTGACCGGGGCCGAGACCGCACGACTGAGCCTCGTCCCACCGGTGTTCGTGTCCCGGGCGACGGCCGCCCTGCGGCAGGCCCCGCCGATACCCGCAGCCGACCTCGAAGGCTTGTTCGCCGCGGCCGGAGAAGCATTCGCCGCGGGCACGGTGGGGGGTCTGAGCGTGAGGGAGTACGAACGTCTCGTGAGCCGGACCTCGGGTACTCCTCTCGCGGTGGTGCGCGCCGCCACCAGGGGCACGGCGCACTTCGTACGGCAAGCCCCTTCGTCCGCCGACCGGGGCAGACCGCGAGGCGCGGCCGGCGGCCTGAGCGACCCCGCCGTCCACGAGACCCATACGGTGTGGGCGCGTCGGGGCGATGTGTTTGCCGTCAACGCGTCCGGCAACCACCCCGGCGTGCACCGTGTGTGGCTGGAGGCACTGGCGTTGGGTTACCGCGTCGCCGTCCGCCCGTCCAGACGTGAGCCCTTCACCCCGTACCGGCTTGTCGCGGCGCTGCGCCGAGCGGGGGTACGGGACGACCAGCTCATGCTCCTGCCCACCGACCACCGGACCGCCGATACGGTGGTCCGCGGCGCCGACCGGGCTGTGGTGTACGGCGGCGACGACGTGGTCGCCATGTACGCGCACGACGCGAGGGTCCTGCCGCAGGGTCCGGGCCGGTCGAAGATCCTCATCACTGCGGACACCGACTGGCGCGACCACGTGGACACCATCGTCGCCTCCGTCGCCGGCGAGGGCGGAACCGCGTGTGTCAACGCCACCGCGATCCTCGTCGAGGGCGACCCGGCACCTCTCGCCGAAGCCATCGCGGCGCGCTTGTCGGTTTGGCCCAGCCTCCCTCCGCAGGACGAGAGGGCGCTGCTGCCGGTCCTCCCGCAGGAGCGGGCGCACGCCCTCAGCGCGTACCTGAAGACCGTGTCTGCGGGGACACACGCTTGGCTCGGCGGAGAGGGAATCGCCGACGATCTGGGAGACGGCAGTGCCGTGCTGCGCCCCGCCGTGCACCAGACCGAGAGCGCCCATGCGGTCCAGCTACGCACCGAACTGCCGTTCCCATGTGTCTGGGTCGCTCCCTGGTCGCGGTCGGACGGCGTGGCACCCCTGCGCGACACACTCGTGCTGTCGGCGCTGACGCGTGACAGGGACCTGTTGGAAGCCCTGCTCGCCGAACCCACCATCGCCAATCTGTATGTCGGCGATCAGCCGACCTACGCGATGGCTCCGGGCGTACCCCACGACAGCTATCTCTCGGACTTCCTGATGCGGAGCAAGGCCGTCTTCGGACGCCCGTCATGACCGCTTGCCTGTCACACCCGGTGCGGCTCGTCGGTCTACCAGTCGTCCCGCATCCCGCAGCGTGTGAGGAAGACAGAGTGAGGATGGTCATGAGCGGCACGGCGGCCCGCACTCGCGGCCGGGTGCGTCACCCGGTCCGCCGACGGCACATCGCACCGGGAGGCACCACGTTTGTCCACATGCCCTCCGGCGCACACCGCGAGGACGCGGGAGTCATGCCGTGACAGAACCGATCGGGTTGCCCGACCTGTCCGTCGAGAAGGACTACGTCGGGGACGCGTTCTCCGCCATCTACACCACCACCGTGACCGTACACGGCGGCGCGGTGTCGCACGGCCGGGCATCGGGCAGAGCCCGGTCGTCGGACGGGGCCCTGGACCTCGATCTGCGCATGCCCGCCGAACTCGGAGGGGAGAGGCAGGGCACCAATCCGGAGCAACTGTTCGCCGCCGGCTTCGCAGCCTGCTACCACGGGGCTCTGAGCCTGGTGGCCCGGCAGGAGGACCTGGATCCCGCCACCCTCTCGGTCGACGCCACCGTCGCCTTCGGGCGGGACCCCGACGACGGGGGATACCTCCTCCACGTGGATGTGGTCGTGAAGTGGCCCGGCGTCGACCCCGCCGTCGCCACTGACCTGCTGGAGAAAGCCAACTCGCTGTGCCCCTACGCGAGGATGGCCTGGCAGGGAACGCCGACGACCATCACCTTGGCCCTCTAGGCTCAGCGTCCGCGGTCACGTCCGGCGTGACCGCGGACGGCTCGTTCCGTCTCCTGCGAGGCGGTCCGAAGGAGGTCCTGGCGGTCGGAAGGAGGCATCTGGCCTGCCGCCTGCCGTGCCCACTCACGTGCGGCGATCAGTGGGGAAGCACCAGCATCACGGCCGTACCGAGAGCCATCGCCCCGTCATCGATGTGCCGCAAGGGCGTGGCCGCCGCGGCCCGACGCGCGGTACTCACGGCTGATCGCAGCGTGGGCATGGGGCGGGTCAGCGACCAGAGCGCGCATGCCAGCAGATACGACGCCAGCGACAGGGTGATCGCGGAACCGCTGGGCAGATGGCCGGCCTCCTGGCCGTTGAGCAGGATGGGACCGGATGCCGGCAGCGCTCCGTGCAGATGGTCGTGTGCCGTCCCCGTGTGCGGCGTGCGCAACATCCAGGCCATCGCGGCCATGCCGGCCGCACGAGGCAACCGGTGGACGACCGCCGCTGCACGGTTGCCTGCTCGGCGGTCGGCAGGCAGGAGGAACCACAACGCGGCGACTGTGAAGACACCGCTCAGGAGTCCCCCTGCCACCGCGTGGATGGTGACCCAGGGCATGGCGGCCATGGACAGAGCCATGACGGCGTGCAACAGCTGGTCCACTCGGGAACGCAGTGCGAGCTTGGGTGCCCGGACGTCCTGTGCCCATCCATGGACCAGCACCACGACGAAGAGCAGCGTCAGCATGCAGTGCACGAGGCCGACGGGCGTGCCCACGCCGAACCCGCGCCCTGCTCAGGTGGTAGGGCGGGGCGCCCGCAGGTGCGCGCGCTCCACCAGTTCCTTCTCATCGACCAGTTCGAGCATGGGCTTGCCCGGTGGGCACAGCATGGTCACCACGAATCGGGTCCGTGCATCCGTCAGGGCGTTCCCGTCCTGGGAGTGGATCGCCGTCATCCAGCTGGCGCCCCCCTCCTGATCGCCGTGACCGTGGCCGGAGTGGTCAGGTGTTGGCGTGTTGTCCGACACAGAGTCGCACCTTCCGTGGACATGAACGTTGTTCGCCACTGGTGACCGGATGAGGGACGCATCTGTGACAACCCCGATGAGCCACACCGCGAAAGAAATGGACGAAACAGTACGCATTGATTGCCACCGTGTGGGCGAGGGCCTCGGATGAGTCAGCGTGAGCGAAGGCGGCCCATAGCGCGTACCCCTCCGCTCGCGCGTAGCATGATGGGCGACATTCCAGAAGGGACCATCCATGCGCGCCGGCCCCCACTCTGACGCCTTCGACCGAGGACTCCAGGACTTCCTTTCGGCGCGTCCGCGGCTGTTCGGTATCGCGTACCGCATCCTCGGCAGCGCGGTCGAGGCCGAGGACATTGTGCAGGAGGCGTGGCTGCGGTGGCAGAACACCGATCGTGCGGAGGTCCACGAACCGGTCGCCTTCCTGACCACGGTCACGGCCCGACTCGCGATCAATCTGGCCCAGTCCGCGCGAGTGCGCCGTGAGTCTTACGTCGGACCGTGGCTTCCCGAGCCGGTCGACACCACGCAGGACCCGCACCTGGGGGCGGAACGGGCCGAAGCCGTCGAACTGGCGGTTCTGCTGGTGATGGAGAAGCTCAACCCGGTCGAACGCGCCGCCTATGTGCTGCGGGAGGCGTTCGACTACCCCTACAAGCGGGTCGCCGACATCCTGGAGACCGGTGAGGCCAATGCCCGGCAACTGGTCAGCCGGGCCCGCAAGCACCTGGGTGCGGAGCGGAAGGAGCCCGTCAGCCCGGCGGCGCACCGGCGTCTGCTCGAAGTCTTCCTCGCCGCGGCGCGTACGGGAGACCTCTCCACTTTGGAGGACCTCCTCACCGCGGACGTCGTCAGCTACTCGGACGGTGGCGGGATCCGTGGCGCGTCCAAGATTCCCGTCATCGGCCGCGTCCGCGTCTCCCGGTACCTGGTGGCCTTCGCCCCCCGCTTCTGGCCGGAGGCCGAGATCCGCTGGGTCGAGGCCAACGGTCGGCCTGCCGTGCTGATCGCGCGGGACGGAGCTGCCGTGGCCCTGCTGTGCGTCGACGTCTCCGAGGCGGGCATCGACCGGATCATGTGGGTGATGAACCCTGCCAAGCTGACCCCCTACGTGCTGTCCCTGGGTGCCTGACCTACCCCTGCGGTGCCCTGGTGGCGGGCTCGACGCCATGGGCGCCGCGGTTCCGGTCGTGGGTGACGCGTTTCAGAACGGGAACCACAGGTCGGCGTCGGCGGCCGCCTCCTTGCGGACGGTGAAGCCGGACAGTTCGTTCTTGGCGGAGCTCTGCGGGGGCAGCGCCGCGACCAGTGCGTGGTCTCCCCGCGCAGCACCTGACCCGGTCTGTTCTTGGGGCGCTCCTTGGAAGTACTCGGCGTTCACGGATCGGTAGACCGCCCAGTGCACCGGCAGGTCGTCCTCGTGGAAGATGGCCTCGACGGGACAGACGGGCTCGCATGCGTGGCAATCGACGCACTCCCACGGGTTGATGTACAGGGTGCGCTCCCCCTCGTAGATGCAATCGACCGGGCATTCGATCAGACACGCCCGATCTTTGATGTCGACGCAGGGCTGCGCGATGACGTAGGTCATCCTTCCCATCCCCTTCCTGGCCGGTGACTCGTGAACCGCACGGCCTCGTGCGGACGACCGGTGTGACCGGCCGGACGGCGTTGTTGTGACACCGCGGCCCCCGCTTCCGGCAGCTCCTCCCGGGCCGCACCGAAGGCCACCGGAAGGTGTCACAAATGGTTGCGGCGCCCGGTCGTACTGGGTGACCACCCCGAGCGATGGGAGCAATTGTGGTTGCCACCGAACAACGTCTTGCCACCACGGTGCTGGTGATCGGCACCGGCGGGGCCGGCCTGCGGGCGGCGATCGAGCTGGCCGAGGCCGGCGTCGACGTCCTTGCCGTCGGCAAACGCCCCAAGGAGGACACCCACACCTCCCTGGCCGCCGGCGGGATCAACGCGGCCCTGGCCACGATGGACCCCGAGGACACCTGGCAGCAGCACGCCGCCGACACCCTGAAGGAGAGCTACCTGCTCGGCGACCCTCGCACGGTCGAGATCGTCACCCAGGGCGCGGCCCTGGGCATCGACGACCTGGAGCGCTACGGCATGGCCTTCGCTCGGGAGGAGGACGGCCGCATCTCCCAGCGCTTCTTCGGCGCCCACAAGTTCCGCCGTACCGCCTTCGCCGGCGACTACACCGGCCTGGAGATCCAGCGCACGCTCATCCGGCGTGCGAGCCAGCTGACCATACCGGTGCTCGACAGCGTCTACATCACCCGGCTCCTGGTCCACGACGGCGCCGTCTTCGGGGCCTACGGCTTCGACCTCACCGACGGCACCCGTTACCTCGTGCACGCGGACGCGGTCATCCTCGCGGCCGGCGGCCACACACGCATCTGGCGGCGCACCTCCTCGCGGCGGGACGAGAACACCGGTGACTCCCTCCGCCTGGCGGTGGAGGCGGGAGCCCGTCTGCGCGATCCGGAACTCGTGCAGTTCCACCCGTCCGGCATCATCGAGCCGGAGAACGCCGCCGGCACGCTGGTCAGCGAGGCGGCCCGCGGCGAGGGCGGCATCCTGCGCAACGCCCTCGGCGAGCGGTACATGAACCGCTACGACCCGGCCCGCATGGAGCTGTCCACCCGCGACCGCGTGGCGCTTGCCTCCTACACGGAGATCAAGGAAGGCCGCGGTACGCGCAACGGCGGCGTATGGCTCGACGTCTCCCACCTGCCCCGCCAGACGATCATGGAACGGCTCCCCCGCGTCTACCAGACGCTCCTCGAACTGCAGATGCTGGACATCACCCGCGACCCCATCGAAGTCGCCCCCACGGCGCACTACTCGATGGGGGGCGTCTGGGTCCGCCCCGAGGACCACAGCACCGACGTCCGCGGCCTCTACGCCATCGGCGAGGCCTCCAGCGGTCTGCACGGCGCCAACCGGCTCGGCGGCAACAGCCTCATCGAACTCCTGGTGTACGGCCGTATCACCGGTCAGGCCGCCGCCGCCTACTCGGAGTCCCTGACCGCGCAGCCACGTTCGGCCGCCGCGGTGGCCGAGGCCCGGGCGGAGGTCGACGGCCTGCTCGCCGCGGACGGACCCGAGAACGTGCGCGCCCTGCAGCGCGCCATCCGCAACACCATGACCGAGCACGCCGGCGTGGTCCGTGACGAGGAGGGTCTGCGCACCGGGCTGGCGGAGCTGGACGACATCGAGAAGCGAATGGAGAACGTGGGTGTCCATCCCGACATCGCGGGCTTCCAGGACCTCGCGCACGCTTTCGACCTGAAGTCGGCCGCGCTGGCGGCCCGGGCCACTCTGGAGGCGGCTCTGGAACGCCGGGAGACGCGCGGGTGCCACAACCGCAGCGACTACCCCGACATGGATTCCGCGCTGCAGGTGAACCTGGTGTGGTCCCCTGACGGGGGCATCACCCGCGAAGCCATCAGCCCCATTCCTGACGAGATCGCGGCCCTCATGGAAGACGTCTCGGCGGATGGAAAACTCGTCGAATAACACTGTGTCACAGCGAATCAGCGAATCAGCGAATCAGCGAATCAGCGAAAGGAATGAACCATGAAGGTCGTAGTGATCGGCGGTACCGGACTGATCGGCTCGAAGGTCGTCGCCAAGCTCAACGAACACGGTCATCAGGCGGTGGCGGCCGCCCCGAACACCGGCGTCAACACGCTGACGGGCGAGGGCCTGGCCGAGGTCCTGGACGGAGCGGCCGTCGTGGTCGACGTCTCCAACTCCCCCTCGTTCGCGGACGACGCAGTCATGGAGTTCTTCCGCACCTCCACCACCAACCTGCTGAAGGGGGAGGCGAACGCCGGTGTCACTCACCACGTCGCGCTGTCCGTGGTCGGTACGGAGCGGCTGCAGGAGAGCGGGTACTTCCGTGCCAAGCAGGCACAGGAGGACCTGATCAAGTCCTCCGGGATCCCCTACTCCATCGTCCACGCCACACAGTTCTTCGAGTTCATGAAGGGCATCGCCGAGTCGGCGACCGAGGGTGACACCGTCAGGCTGGCGCCGGTGAAGATCCGGCCCGTCCACTCCGACGACGTCGCCGCCACCGTGGGCCGCACCGCTGTGGGCACCCCGGTCAACGGCGTGGTCGAGGTGGCCGGCCCCGACACCTTCCAGCTGGACGAGCTGATCCGCAAGGGCCTGGCCGCCAAGAACGACCCGCGCACGGTCGTCACCGACGCGCACGCCCCGTACTTCGGCGCCGAGCTGCAGGAAACCACGCTGCTTCCCGGCCCGGACGCACGCATCGGCGAGACGCGCTTCGGTGACTGGCTCGCCCAGCAGCGGTAGGCACCTCCGCGCCATGGGCTTGCCGATCCACGTCCTGGTGGAGCGGCAGGCCCACTTCCGTGCAACGGCCCCGCACCATGTGTCCGCCCTCACCTTGGGGAGGGAGACCCTCGCCTACGGCTACGTGGAGATCGCGTGATGGCCACGGTGGTGCGTGAGCTCACGGAAGGAAGGGGCGCGGGCGGTTCCAGCTGCGCAGCTTGTCGGGATTGAGACCCAGACCTGCACGCCCCGGGAGTCGGCGATCTCGGGGGCGATGACCGCCGCGACCTGGCGGTCACACTGGGCGACAAGGTTCCGTGCGTCGGGCCGGGCGGGCAGCCGGGGACCGAAGCAGAGGTTGCGACATGCTTTCACAGCACGCGGATGGTGTGCCGTACGGCAGCGCAGCGGTGCCAGAGGTGCGCAGTCCGTCGAGTGCGATCTCACGGTGCATCCTCTGGGATCAATCCTCGTAGGCTTTGACATACGATGTACCGACACACACATCCCCGGGTCCGAGCCGAGCGGCACCGCAACTGACTTCGAGAGGCGCGGCACGCAGGGTTGAGGATGAGAGGAAGACATGGTCTCGGCAACTCGCGCGGCGCATGACATCGAGATCACTGCCGCGAGCCTCCAGGAGGACCTGGCCCGCCTGGAGATTCAGAAGCAGGCACTGGAGCGGGAACTGGCTGCCGTCGCCTCTCACCTCGACTCCGTTCAGCGCGCTCTGAGCGCCCTCACTGTCTTGATGGCGGAGCCAGCCGGACGCCGCGCTTCCGAAGACACCGTGGAGGCTGGCGGACACCGTGCGGCTGACTCGCAAAGGCGAGCGGTCACGGACGCTCCGGATATTGCGCCCGTCCGCACCGCGGACAAAGCGACGAAGCAGCCCAAGGCGCAACAGCCGAAGCACCACCAGGGGGAAAAGCAGTCCGCGTCGTCCCGCTCGGAAACCGACGAGCGGCTAAAGTACGGTGCGCTCACCGAACAGATTCTGGAGTACTTCGCCGGTGTCGGCGACGCGGAGGTACGCGCTCGTGACGTCGCCGCGGCATTCGGCCGCGACACCGACAGCGGGAGCATCAACGCAGTGCGCAGTACGCTCGACCGTCTCGTCGGCACGTCCCGCCTCAGGCGGGCCGGTCGCGGTCTCTACCGCGCCCGGTCCTGATTCCGCAGCAAGGCTGCCTCGGACGCCTGCTCGAGGGGATCAGGCAGGCGCCCGAGGCGCCGCGCCCGCAGAACGTCCGTTCCCGGGTGCCCGAATGCTTACTAGGGAGCGGCACACCGTCGCCACGGTCATGCCGATCGGCCAAGGCGCCGACGAACCGGTCGCGGTCATTGCGTCGGCTCATCCCCTCGCCTTCCGGGTGGTCTGCCGGGCGAGGACAGTGAGGGTGCGGTGTGCGGGTGAACGTCGCGGCGGGTGGTCTTGGCCAGTTCCATCCACTCATTGCTCAGCGAACGCCGGGAGCGGTCGTCGCGGCTCGGGGAGTCGTACTGGACCGCGCTGATCTGAACCCTCCGCCCCCGTCGTCGGCGCCGCGATGGCGCCGACGACCGCGGCGGCCGCGAGCGCGGCAGCGGAGTAGCGGCGAATGACCTCCAGTGGGCCGGTCCAGGAAGGCCAGGGAGTTCAGTGCAATGCCGTTGTTACGCGTTCGCGGGTTGGGGCCAGGTGGGGTGTTCGGCCGTTTGAAGCCGGTAGTCGGACATCTTGATCAGCACCGGCAGCAGATCCCGCAGGTTCATCTGGGCCGTCGCCGGGCCGAGGGGGACGTCCCGTACGGGCGAAGCGCTCGTCACACGCTCGCATGCGCGCTCCAGTGCCCCTCCAGGATCTCGGCCACCTCCGCGGGCCGCTGGAGCACCGGCCAGTGGTTGCAGTCCATCTCGATCACCGGGGAGGCATGCAGGGAGGCGCCGAGCTTGCGTCCGAACTCGATCTGGCAGGCGGGGTCGAGCTTTCCCCAGAAGATCAGGCACGGCGCCGACACGGCGGACAGTCCCGGCTCCCACTCCGCCCCCATGGTGACCGCCGACCGGTACAGCCTGAGGATGGAATCCTTCATCGGCTCGTCCAGGCGGCTCATCATCTCCTTGGCCAGGTCGATGGGCACGTCGAAGCCGGCCGCCACTTCTTCGGCGAAGGACTCCGTCCGCAGCTCGCTCATGAACCGGTCGCCCTCGACCCGGTCCTGCCAGATCTTGGCCAATGGGTGCCACACGTATCCGGAGTTGATCGGTCCGTTCCCTCCGGCCCAGGTGCGGACCAGGTCGGGACGCAGGGAGGCGACGCGGAGGGTGAGGATGCAACCCCAGTCGTGCCCGACGAGGTCCACCGGCTCACCGACCCGCTCCAGCCGTTGGATGAGCCAGTCGACGTACTCCTCCTTGGTGGAGCTGAACCCGGCCGGGCGCGCGGCGCCGAAACCGGGCAGGTCCCAGGCTTCCACGTCGGTCCTTGTCAGGTGCTGTCGCACACCGCCCCATACGCGGTGGGTGTCAGGAACGCCGTGGATCAAGATCGCGGGCATGAGTGAAATTCCTTCATCAGAAGACGACGCATCGTACACGCGAAGCGCAATCACATCTTGTCACATTGTTTTGGTTCGTCGTCCCCCTGCGTTTCGGTTGGTCGTCCTCCGCGCGCGGGGGACGTAACGGCCACCGTCCGTGAGACGTTGTCACATGATCCGTGCTTGTCCGGTCTGCACTGCGAGGGCACTGCCGGCCGACCGTGGTGGTGGCAATGTGGTGCCACGCGAGAGGAAGGGACGCCTCATGGGCCAGACCGGTGACACGGTACCCATCGCGGAGCTGCTCGACGAACGAAGGCACCTGCTCAATGTCGCTTACTGGATGCTGGGCACCTGCCCCGAAGCCGAAGACGCCGTCACCGCGACCTACCGGCGGTGGTACGAGCTGACCGACGCCCAGAGAACAAGCATCACCGAGCCGCGCAGCTGGCTGACCAGAGCGACGGGCAGCATCTGCCTGGCCCATCTGCCCCTCTCGGAACGTCTGCCCGCGAACGCCGGCGGAAAGGACGGTGCCACCGAACTCGACCGGGCGCTGGCAGAAGAGATCAGCAACGTGCTGCTCAGGACCCTGGACACCCTGTCCGCGGCCGAACAGGTGGGGTTCGCCCTCAACGATGTCTCCGCCCCTCCAGGCCAGGCAGTTCCCGATGTCGTGGGGCAGGCAGCCCTCGAAAGTGCCGAACTCGCCGATGGCGCCCGCCGCGCACTGCGCACCAGCCGCACACGCCCCACCACACCGCAGCAGCACGAAAAGGTCGTCCGCGCCGTCCGGCGGGCCTGCGCCACGGCCGACGCCTCGTATCTGGCATCCTTGCTGGCCCCCCACGCCAGCGCGTTCTTCGACGGCGGTGGCAAGGTCCGCGCTCTGACCCGGCCGGTGCACGGCAATCAGCGTGTCGTCCGCGCCCTCCTCACCCTCCTCGCCCCCCGCCCCCACACCACGCTGCACCTCCGCTCCGCCAACGGCCGCACGGCCATCGTCGTACGCCACGACGACCAGGTGGCCGCCGTCATCAGCTTCGATGTCGCCGGTCACCACGTCACCCACGTCTGGGCCGTCCTCAACCCCGACAAACTACGCGCCTGGAACCGGCCCTACCCAGCTGTCGGCGAGCGCGGCACACAGGACGATTGAGAAGTCTTCACCCCCTGGGGAGCGCCGGCACCCGCGTACACGGAGTGCCGGCACAGCAGTGTCGTTCCCGTCAAGCCACCGCGGAAGGGCCCGCCCGTTGCGCTGCGCCGAGGACAGTGGCAACAATTGAGGAGCAAGCTTTCACGCAACCATTGCTGCGTCTTCATCACAGTGACAGCAGGGGACTTCAATGCCGACGCGTCAGCGCATCGTATGAGAGCTGCAGACGTTCTGCGTGAGGAGTACGTGTTGCCAATGATGCACCGAAGTACCCGCCACGGCGTCCGGACCGCGCGGCACCGCCGGTGAGCTGGGGCGAGGCGCGGCATGAGGGTCGAGGATGAGAGGGAGACATGGCTGCGGCATCTCGAGCGGCGCGCAACATTGAGATCACCGCTGAGAGCCTCCAGGAGGAGCTCAGCCGCCTGGAGCTGCAGAAGCGGGCGCTGGAAAGGGAACTGGCCGCCGTCGTCGCCCATCTGGGATCCGTTCAGCGGGCCCTGAGCGCCCTTGAGACCGTGATGGCGGACCCGGAGGGAGCGATGTCGGCAGCGGACACCGTCGACACGGGTCGGCACCGTGCCACAGAGTCGACACCGGCCAGGACGGACACTCGGTCGGCCGCCCCTGCCGACACCTCGGCCGAAGTCACGCCGGTCTCTCGGCGGCCCGCAGGCCACAAGGAAGCCGGGAAGAGGCCATCCAACCCGGAGGCCGACACTGAGCGAACGTACGGCAGGCTGACGGAACAGATCCTGGACTACCTCGCACAGGTCGGCGATACCGATGTACGCGCCCGCGACGTGGCGACGGCACTGGGCCGCGCCACCGACAGTGGCAGCATCAACGCAGTGCGCAGTACGCTCGACCGTCTCGTCGGCACGTCCCGCGTCCGACGTACCGGACGGGGTCTCTACCGCGCCCAACGACCCTGAACAGCCCCTCGGGCAGGCGAAGCAGCGGCCCTGGACACCGGCTCGCGGGGGATCGAAACAAACGTCCAGGGCCACGACACCCGCTCGGTTCGTTCAGCGGGTGCGACAGCGTTACCGACACTTTCGCGGGTTGGTCGTCCAGCGCCGAAACACTGTGTTGATGCTACCGCACTTCGACACCTTATGAAGCCAGAGTGCCACTGTTGTCCATGAGAGCGGCTCGGTTCATAACAGTGTTATAACCTGTCGCGTCTCTCTAGAAGCACAGGAGTCCTCGGTAGACCATCGGAAGGCGTGAAGCACTCGCATCAGCCTCCAGTACTCCCCCGGACGATCGACGATCAGTCATCGCCCCTGTCCCCCACCACCCACACGATCACCGCCCACCACGGACACACCTGCGTGGAACAGCGTTACCACGTCGCCGGCTCAGGTCCGGTGTGCATCGCTCACTCAGGCGGGCCGGGCATCGGCTGGGAGTATCTGCGCATGCTCGGGCTCGAAGAGTGCCTGACCATGGTCTACATCGAGCCGGTCGGCACGGGCGACTCCGGACGACTACCCGATCCCAACGACTACACGGTGGGCACATTCGCAAGTCTCCTGCACCGTGTGGTCGAACGCCTGGAGCTGCCGAAGGTCACCCTGCTCGGCCACTCTCATGGTGGCTTCGTCGCCCAACAGTACGCCCTCGACCACCCCGACCGGCTCAATGCCATTGTTCTGTACGACACGTCGCCGGTGGCGGACGAGCAGTTCTGGTCGGCGGCTGTCTCCGCCACGAAGCGCTTCGTGCAACGGCATGTCGACAACCATGCGGAGGTGGCCGATTACGTCGCAGCCCTCAACACCCGTTTCGACCTCCTCAACGACGACGACGCCACGGCCGTTCTGCGGCACATCATGCCAGCCTATCTCTTCGACTACTGGGGCAGGGAGAAGGAGTTCGCGCCCGCCCGTCAGTCCCTTCGTAGGTACGCGGCTCCCACCCGGGGGCAGAGCGCTCCGTTCGACGTCCGGAACGAGCTGCCCGGCATCACCACATGGACACTCGTCCTGGCCGGGAGACAGGACTTTATCCGCGGGCCACGCTGGGCCCGTCTCCTCCACAAGGGCATACCCGAAGCCGAGTTGGCGATCCTGGAGGACACCGGGCATCTCGCGCACATCGAACGTTTTGTGGTGGTGGCTTCGGGTCAGGTCCGCGAGGTCAGCGCGCTGCTCGCATGCATGGCCTTCCATCAGACGTGGCTTCAGATCGAGGCATCGGCGCTCGCGGGTCCCTACGCGACTCTCGTGGCGACAGCCCGGGCGGAAGCCGGCGCGCACATGAGTCTTGCCTGGCAGCAGCAGATCGCCACCGATCGCGGCATGAAACTGGGTATGGCGTACCCCGGGAGCAGTCAAACGCAGCCCGCGCCACCCGGCATCAAAGTGATGCACCGTCAGCTCTGAGTGCAAGAGCGGATCATGGTGCCAACTAGAAATCAACCATAAATCCTGGTCACAGGCCGTCACCTGCGCACGCGGGGCATGCCGAGGCCGATCCAGGAGATGATCTCGCGCTGGATCTCGTTGTTCCCGCCGCCGAAGGTGAAGATCACCGCCGAGCGGTAGCCGCGCTCCAACTCGCCGTGGAGCGCGGCGCCCGCCGAGCCCTCCTTCAGTGGCCCCGCGGCCGCCACGACCTCCATCAGCCAGGCGTAGGCGTCACGGCGGGCCTCGGAGCCGTAGACCTTGACCGCTGAGGCGTCCTGAGGGGTGAGCGTGCCCTCCTCGACCGCGCTCACCATCTGCCAGTTCAGCAGCTTCAACGCGTCCAGCTTCGTGTGCGTCAAAGCCAGGCGGCGGCGCACCCAGGGCAGGTCGATCACCCGGCGGCCGTCGGTGAGCTTGGTCTCCATGGCCCAGCGCTGCACGTCGTGCAGGGCGCGGATGGCCATGGTGCCGTGGGCGGCGAGGGTGACGCGCTCGTGGTTGAGCTGGTTGGTGATCAGCCGCCAGCCCTGGTTCTCCTCGCCCACGCGACGGGAGACGGGGACACGGACGTTCTCGTAGTAGCCGGCGGTGGTGTCGTGCCCGGCGAGCGTCCGGATGAGGGTGCAGGAGTAGCCGGGGGCGCTGGTCGGCACGAGCAGCATGGTGATGCCCTTGTGCGGTGAGGCCTCGGGGTCGGTGCGTACGGCGAGCCACACCCAGTCGGCGGTGTCGCCGTTGGTGGTCCAGATCTTCTGCCCGTTGACGACGTACGCGTCGCCCTCGCGGACCGCGCGGGTCTTCAGCGAGGCGAGGTCGGTCCCGGCGCCGGGCTCGCTGTAGCCGATCGCGAAGTCGATCTCCCCGGAGAGGATCCTCGGCAGGAAGTAGTCCTTCTGCTCGTCCGTGCCGAACCGCATGAGTGTCGGACCGACCGTGTTGAGCGCCATCAGCGGCAGCGGCACCCCCGCCTGGGCGGCCTCGTCGAAGAAGATGAACTGCTCCATGGCGGTCATCCCGCGCCCGCCGTACTCCTTCGGCCAGCCCACGCCCAGCCAGCCGTCACCGCCGAGACGGCGGATGGTGTCCCGGTAGAACCGCTTCTGCGCCGCAGGGTCGGTGTGCCGGGCGTGGGCCCCCTCGGGCACCAGCCGCGCGAAGTACCCGCGCAGCTCGTTGCGCAGCCGCTGCTGCTCGGGCGTGTAGTCGAGATGCACGGCGCCTCCAGGCTCCCCATGGCCGGTCCTGACGGCGCACACCGTAGAACCTGTTCCAGAAATTGGGAATGCCGAGGGAGGGGAATGCCCGGCTCGGCGTTCGGAGCGTCGAGTCCGGTGTCCGGATCCGTCAGCCCAGGGTCTGAAGGAATTCGGAACAGGCCCGGGCGGCCGCGCGACAGGCCCGCGCCGTCTCCTCGCCACCCGGGTCCGCGTCGAAGACGTGCGCGGTGTCCAGGCAGACGGCCCGGCACCAGGTCACCTGGCCGCGGATGTCGTCCTCGTCCTGACTGCCGTACGCGGACAGCACGCGGCAGGTCGCGTCGCAGACCTCCGCGCACATGATGCCCTTGCGGCGCAGACGTTCCTGGCCCTGAGTACCGCCCGGTTCGGCAAGGCTCGCGCGCAGGGCGCACGCCCGCGCGCACTCCGTGCACGCCTGTGCGCACGCGAAGCGATCCTCCAGAAACCGAATGGGATCCTGCTGAGAAGTCGTGTGTGAGGTCGTGGCTGTCACACCGCGCGGGTAGCCGATGGCGACCCCGTCAAACCGGCGTTCGCGGGGACTCTGCCCGTTTTCGCGGCGGGCCCCAGGGCACTCGTGGGGCACAGAGAGCGACGAGACGAGGAGGTGGATCCGTGCCCGGACGACAGGAACTGCCGTCGACGCTGGAGCGCTCCTCCCAGGACGCGCAGCGCACCTGGATCAAGGCGCACGACTCGGCGGTCGAGAGTTACGGCGAGGGCGAGCGGGCGCACCGGGTGGCCTACGGCGCGCTCAAGCACACCTTCGAGAAGGTCGGCGACCACTGGGAGCGCAAGGAGGGCGGCCGCAAGGGCCCCTCGGACCCCCGGTCGGCGCGGCCCCGGCAGCAGGGCGGGCGCAGCGGCGAGGGCGTCGACGAGAACGCCTCGAAGGAGCACCTCTACCACGTCGCGCAGCGCCTGGGCATCGACGGACGGTCCCGGATGTCGAAGGCGGAGCTGCTGGACGCGATCCGCAAGGAGAACCGCTCGCGTACCCGGGCCGCACGGTCGGGGTGAGCCGCGTCCCACGTCAGGCCGTCGCACAGAGGGAAGTGAAGATCCATGGCTGAGCCCGGCCGCGGCACCCTGCCGCTGCCCGACTACGACGAGCTGCCGCTCGGCAGCCTGGAGAGCCGCATCCGCGCGCTGAACGCGGACGAGGTGCAGCAGCTGCTCGCGTACGAGCGTGAGCACGCGGGCCGTGTCCCGGTGACCGAGCTGCTCACGGCCCGGTTGGAGCAGTTGCGCGCGGGCGCCGAGCCGACGTCCGGTGACACCGCGGGCCTGCGTCCCGAGGCGAGCCGGAGCAGTGGGGGCTCGCCGGTGTCCCCGGCGACCTCGCCGGAGCCCATGAGCCCGCCGCCGCACGGCACACCCGATCAGCGGGGCAAGCCGAAGGGCAACCGCACCTGACCCGGGTCGGTCGGCACCCGCGGCGATCGCCACCCGACCCGCGTCAGTCGGCCGCCTTCGTCAGTCGGCCGCCTTCGGTGCCGTGTGCGAGGCGATCAGGTCGGGCGTGAGATAGGCATCGGTCCGCTCGAAGTCCTTGAGCGTGGCCGGGCGCCCGGCCTGGAAGCCGGTGCGGACGAAGTCGTAGCCCGCCATCGCGTTCAGCGTCCAGTTCGTCAGGGTGCGCAGGCGGGCCGGGACCGTGCGCAGGGCGCCGAGGTGGTACCCGCGCGCGACGACCTGCGCGGGCAGGCCGGTCAGTTCCACGCCGAGCGGTTTGGACACAGCCTGCACGCCGCCGAGGTCGACGACGAGCCCCAGGTCCCGGTGCCGGTAGGGGGTCAGCGGCGCGCCGCGCAGCGCCGCCGCGACGTTCTTCGCGGCCTTCCAGCCCTGGCGCATGGCGTGCTGGGCGGTCGGCGGGCAGATGGCGTCGGGGCCCTTGGCGAGGTCGGGCACCGCCGCGGCGTCACCGAGGGCGAACACGCCGTCCAGGCCCGGCACGGCCAGGTCGTCGCGGACGACCAGCCGGCCGCGGTCGGTCTCGGCGTCCAGCGTGGCGATCAGCGGGCTGGGGGCGACGCCGGCGGTCCAGATCAGGGTGTGGCAGCGCAGCTTCCGGCCGTCGGTGAGGGTGACGGTGTCCGCCGTGGCCTCGGCGACCGAGACGCCGAGTGAGACGTGCACGCCGCGCCGCTCCAGGATGGCGAGCGCCTTCGCGCCGAGCCGGTCGCCGAGTTCCGGCATGAGCTTGGGCGCGATGTCGACGAGGTGCCACTTCACCAGGGACGGGTCCAGGCCCGGATAGCGCCTCACGGCGGCGGTGGTGAGGTGGTGCAGATAGGCGGCGGTCTCGGTGCCGGCGTAGCCGCCGCCGACGACCACGAACTGCAGCCGGGTCTCGCGCTCGACCGGGTCGGAACTGGCCGCGGCGAGGTCGAGCTGGGAGATGACGTGGTCCCGTACCCAGGCCGCCTCCGCCAGCGTCTTCATGCCCACCGCGTACCGGTCCACCCCTGGGATGTTGAACTGCCGGGTCACGCTGCCGGGCGTCAGCACCAGGTAGTCGTAGTGCTCGATGGTCGTCTCGCCGTTGATCTTGCGCACGACCACGGCCTTGGCGGAGGGATCGACGCCGACCGCCTGGCCGGGCACGAGCAGCGTACGGTGCAGCAGCCGGCGCAGCGGGACCGCGACCGACTGCGGGGTGAGGATTCCCGACGCGACGTGCGGCAGCAGGGGCAGATAGAGCTGGTGGCTGTAGGGCGCGACGAGCCTCAGGCGCGCCTCGGCGGGCTTGAGAATCCGCTCGAGTCGCCGCGCGGTCTCCATGCCGGCGAACCCGCCGCCGACGATCACGATGCGGGGCACGGCCATGACAGATCCCTCCAGCGGGAGACTACGACCCCTGCCACGCTAGGGAACAGGGCCCGCATCCGCACCCCCAGCCGCACTGTTTTCCGCGCGGGCCCGTCGGCCGATCCGATGCCGGCGGGCCCGAGCGGCCCCGCGGTGCGCTACTTGGCGTACGTCAGCGTGCCGAAGCCGAGCTGGTCGTAGCCGCCGCTGGTGGAGCCGTAGTCACCACCGCCGCCCTCGGGGGCGACGAGGTTGTAGTACATCGCCGAGATGTACTTGTCGTCGAGGTACAGGCGCCGGTTGTAGTGGAAGTGGAGCATGGCCCACACCGGGCGGATCTGGCCGCGGGAACCGGAGCTGATCACCGTCTGCGACTGCTGGCTGCAGGTCGTGCCGCTGCCCCAGGTGTAGGTGGTGTACGGCACGTCCTGGCCGATGTTGTACTTGGCGACGTACTGGGCCGCCTTGAAGAACCTCCTGCTGTCGTAGCTGTACAGGTCCGTGCCCTGGTTCCAGGCCATCTCGCAGATGGCGCCCATCTGCCCCATGCCCATCATGGTGTGGCCCTGGTCGCGGCCCGACTCCTGCCACTGGCCGAGGTCGTAGCCGTCGACGTCGCTGTAGAGGAACGGAACGGCGTGCTTGATGGAGCCGTTGCCCGCGCCGTTGTAGAAGTAGTTGACGGCCTGGTCGTACTTGGCGCCGTCCTCGCACAGGATCGCCGTGGCGAGGATGGACGCCATGTTGCACAGGTCCCAGTTGGCCCAGTAGTTCGTGATGCAGGCCCCGTTGTGGTTGACCAGGAAGTCGTTGTTCATCGGGTAGAAGACGTTGAGCATCATCTTCTTGAACCCGGCGAGGTCGAAGCCCGGATAGTCGCGCATCAGCTCGCCCACGTTGGCGAACTGCCAGCCGTAGATGCCGGCGGCGAGGAACCGGTCCGCGTTGCCCTGGATCGAGGTCAGGGTCTTCGACCAGGCGTTGCAGATCCTGACGGCGCAGTCGCCGTTGGCGCTGGTGCCGGCGACCCACCATCTCAGCGCGTTCTGATAGGCGGCGGCGATGTCGTTGTAGAGGATGCCGTAGTTCTCGGGGTATCCCGAACCCCGGTAGACGATGGACTGGGGGTTGGGCGTCCAGGTGGACGCGGAGTGGGAGTTGCTGGTCAGGCGCTGCCAGCCGGAGTACCAGGGGTCCGTCCCCGCGGCCACCTTCACCTTGGCGCGGTTCAGGTCGCCCCAGTTGTGCAGGGCGCCGGGGTGGGTCCAAGAGGTCGGGGCGGCTCCCGCCGACCGCATGGTGGCGGCGCCGATCAGGCCGGCGGCGGCGAGCCCGCCGGCGGCGCGCAGGACGCCCCGCCGGCTGGGCCCCGTGTGGGGGGCTTGTGGTGCTGGGTGGAGATCTTCGCGGCTCATTCGTGCATCTCCGATCCGTGGGGGGATCTATGTCGTGGTGATGCTCACCTCGTCGAACTGGGAGGTGCCGAGGGCCAGCGGGTTGCGTGAGCAGACCACGAGGCCCACGTAGTAGGGGGCGTCACCGAAGCCGGGGATGTCTCCTGTGGCAAGGGGGGTCCAGGTGACGCCGTCATCGGTGGAGACGGACGCGGCGAAGCTCGTACCGGTGCGCTTCAGCCGCAGCAGGCAGGGGGCGGTGACCGCCGCGTTGCCCGTGAAGGCGGACTTCCCGGCGACGGTCGTGCGCAGCATGAGCTGGGCGCCGGCGCCGCCGGTGACGATGGCCCCGGCCGCCTGGTCGAACGGCGACAGGGACTTGGCCATGAGCAGCCCCACCCGGTCACCGCTCACCCCGCTGCGGGAGACGAGCCTGGCGGTCACCTCGCAGTCGCCGGTGACGGGCCGTCGTACGAACTGGCCTGTCATTCCCTGGCCGTTGGCGTTGAGGTCGGTCCCGGCGCCCCGCACCACGAAGGTCCCGTCTTCGTAGGAGGTGCTGCCGGGGGTCTGGATGGCGACCACGCCCAAGGTGCCGAAGGCGCGATCGTCGATGACGACGTCTCCGAGGTCGCCGTACGTCCAGGGGTCCGGCGGTGAGGTGCCGACCGTGAGGCTGAGGGTGCCGGTGGCGTCACCGGCCGCGTTGCCCGCGGTGGTCGTGACGCTGAACTCACCGGTCTCGCCGGGTGTTCCGGAGACCAGGCCGGTGCGCTTGTCGACGCTCAGCCCGGCGGGCAGGCCGTCCGCCGCGAACCGGACGGGCTCGTGCGACCCTCGCAGCAGGAACTGGAAGGGTACGCCCTTGTTGGCGAACGCCGCCGTCGCGGAGGTGACCTGTGGCACCGACGGCGTCGGCATCGTCGCGGCGGCCGGGTCCGACAGCGGGCCGCGTCCGGCGCAGTTCGTCTTGGCGACGACGTAGTGGTACGTCGTGCCGGGCGTGCCCGCGGCGTCCGCGTACCGGATGCGGGTGCCGAAGCCGACGGGGCCGACGCAGGCCGCGATCGTCTCGTACGGGCCGTCGGCCTGCGTGGACCGCAGCACCTTGTAGCGGCCCGCGAGGTCCGGGTCGGTCCAGGCCAGTTGCACGGCGTCGGCGCCCGCGGTGGCGCTCAGGTCGGTGGCGGTGCGGGCGGGACGCGGCACGGACCAGACCTCGCCGCGGGTGCGTGAGGTGACGCTGACGTTGTCGAAGGCGCCGGTGCCGGTCTCGGCGTAGTCCTGGTCGACGCCGAGGCAGGAGGTGAGGGTCAGACCCGCGTACGCGGTGTGCCCCAACTCGACCTCGGTGGAACCCACTTCGGTCCAGCGGATGCCGTCCGGGGAGATCGCGCCGGTGCAGCGGTCGCCCCGGCGGGTCACCCGCACCCAGTAGGGCATGCGCATCCGGTAGCCGTCGCCCGCGCCCTCGACGTACGGGGCCTCGAGCGGGGTCGCCGACTCCGGCAGCGTGCCGAGGTTGGAGATCGGGAAGCCGGCGCTGGAGGTGATCGCCTGCTGTTGTGAGGGCGGCACGGGGGTGCTGCCGGTGGCGGAGATGCCTGCCCCGTCCCGGGGGCGCACGGTCCACACACCGCTCCAGGTGTGCAGCGGCAGCCCCTGGATGAGCATCGAGGCGTGTGCCGCGTCCGCGTCCAGGGAGGCGCGCAGGGTGACCCCGATCTTGGAGTACTGGGAGCTGAGGGGGAACACGACCCGCGCGGTGATCGTGCCGTCGCCGGCCAGCGGCAGGTGGGCCAGACGGTAGGTGTCGGCGGTGCCGGACGCCTCCAGCACGAACCGCTCGCCGTCGAAGACCGCCGAACCGGGGATCTTCACCTCGCCGATGTCCTGCGTGGCCCAGGACTCGGGGAGCCCGGCGGCGGCCGCCGCCCAGGCCGAGCTCGCGCCGCTGCCCCGGGAGTTGGTGGCGGTGACGGTGTAGTAGTGGACGCGGCCTCCGCGCGCGTCGCTGTCGGTGTACGTCGTCTTGTCGACACCGGTCGCGATCTGCTCGTACGGGCCGTCGGGGGCGGTGGCCCGCAGAACCGTGTACGTGTCGGCCCACGCGGTCGGCAGCCAGGTCACGGTGACGGACCTGCCGCCGCCGACCGCCGTGACGCCGGCCGGAGCGGCCGGGACCGTGGGCTCGGGCGCCGTCGTGCCGGCGTAGGTGAGGGTGCCCCAGCTGGGCAGGTCGTCGTTGCTGCCCTCGACGACGCGGGCGCCGCCCGTGCCGCGGAAGACGGCCGCCTTGGTGTACGGGGCGTCGAGACCGCGGACACCCGCGTAGTGGGCGTAGTACATCTCGTAGATCGGCGGGAGTGTGCCGCGGGAGACGGCGGAGACGGCCGTCTTGATGTACTTGCCGGTGCGGTCCAGGTCGGGGACGAAGGGGACGTCACCGCCGAGGTTGTAGCGGGCGGCGTACTCGGCGTTCGCCAGGATGCGGTTGTCGTCGAAGCCCCACAGGTCGACGCCCTGGTTCCAGGCGACCTGGGCGGCGTCGCCCATCAGGCCGACCGCGAGCTGCTCATGGCCCTGGTCGCGGCCCGACTCCTGGCCCTGGCCGGCGTCGGTGACGACACGGTGCGGGACGCTGCCGTTGCCCGCGCCGGCGGCGGCGAACCGCAGGGCGTCCTCGAAGAGGGTGCGCTCCTCGCAGAACACACCGATGGCCATGATGGACTGAATCGACGTCAGGTCCCAGTTGCCGTTGGCGTACAGCATGTAGCCGGAGACGGCGGGATACCAGACGGTGAGGAAGGACTCCTCACAGCGGGCGATGTCGGAGTCCGCCCAGCCGTCGTAGTCGCTGTGCCGCAGCAGCTCGGCGGCGTTGACGAACTTGAAGGCCTGCAGACCCGCGCCGAGCGGACCGTCGGCCCCCGTGACGGCCGTCAGGGAGCCCGACCACACGTTGAGGATGTCGCGGGCCTTGTCGGCGTAGGCGCGGTTGCCGGTGATGCGCCACATGAGAGCGAGCTGGTAGGCGGCGGCCGAGTCGGCGACGGCCTGGTTCTGGAAGTTGGTGGGGCCGCGGCCCCAGGAGGTGATCTGGCCGGTGTTCTGGATCGTGTACGTCGCCTTCGAGCGCGAGTGGGCCGCGAGCGCGAGGAAGCCGTCGTAGATCGGCGATTCCTTGGCGGCGACCGCGGCCTTCATGCGGGCCAGGTCGTCGGCGCTGTGCAGCAGTCCGGGGTGGGTGAAGGCCCGGAGCGTGGTGGTGTCGTCCTGGGCCCAGGCAGCCGAGGCGGAGGCGGACAGCAGTCCGCCTCCGGCGGCGACCACGAGCCCCGCAGCGCCGAGGAACGACCGTCTGCTGAGGGGAAGCACGAGGGTCACTGGAATATCTCCTGGTCAGCGGTGCCGCATCACGCGTGCTGCACGGTGAGCGTGACGGTCTGGGTCGCGGTGCCCACGCTGTTGGTGGCCGACACGGTGACGTCGAAGGAGCCGACGTTGTCCGTCATGACGCCGGAGATCAGACCGGTGCCGGTGTCGATGTCCAGCCCCTTCGGCAGCCCGTCCGCGCTGAACGACGTCGGCAGCTCACTGGCCGTGATCAGGTAGTTGAAGACCTGGTTCTTGGTGCCCGCGGCCTGCTTCGGGCTGGTGATCTGGGGCGCGTTGGTGGACGTGGCGTCGGTGGGGTTCAGGAACCGCGTGTTGATCACGTGCTCGTTGGCGTACGCCGGCATCATGTCCCAGAACGTGTACCAGCCGGGCTTCTTCATCCCGTTGCCGATGAACTTGCCGTTGATGACGAGGTTCTGGAAGGTGACGTTCTTGATGACGTGGTCCGCGTCGTAGCCGACCATGATGGCCGGGTTGGCGTGCGTGCCGTTGTACGAGAGGTTCTTGATGTACACGCCGTCGATGCCCCGGCCGACGGAGGTGTTGTACGACGTGTTGAACATGACCCGCATGTTGATCAGCTGACCCCAGCGGAAGTCCTCGACCCGGATGTCCTGGGCGCGGACGTTGCTCACCAGGTTGCTGTCGCCGGGGTTGAGCGCGATGCAGCCCTGGTAGTTCATCTGCGGTTCGCGGTGGTCGAGGATGTCGATGTTGCTGAAGACGAGGTTCTCGATGGTCTCCGGCTTGTCGGTGTTGCCGTGCGTACCGACGTTGATCGGGTGCGCGACGTCCGCCCACAGCGTGGAGTTGCGGACGGTGATGTTGCGGCAGTCGCCGTAGTAGTTCCAGCGGTGGGCGTAGATCGCGATGCAGTCGTCGGCGTTGCGCATGTAGACGTTGTCGATCAGGACGTCCTGGCTGGAGAACACGTCGATGCCGTCGCCCCACTGGCCGTGGCTGTAGGCGTGGAAGTTGCGGATGGTGACCTGCTTGGACTGGCCGATGGTGGCCGCGTAACCGCTGCTCGGGTTCAGGACCATCACGCCGTCGATCTCGATGTTCTCCGAGTACTCGACCAGCACGCCGCTCGGGGAGTTGTACAGCACACCGCGGCCGCGCAGCCGGGCGTTCTGCACGTTCTGGAACGCGACCTGCGACGTCAGCACGGCACCGCCGGCCAGGTAGACCGTCTTGCCGCTGGGCACGGTCAGTACGTTGTTGGTGGTCTTGTGCAGGCCGGGGCCGAAGTAGACGACGTCCTCGTCGTCGGGGTCGGGGACGTGCGTCTCGATCGGGTTGGCGTGCAGCTGCAGGTTGTTGAAGATGTCCCCGTCGACCTCGATGGAGAGGTTGCGCGGCTCGGTGAGGGTGAAGCTGACCGTCGCGCCGTCCACCGTGAACCGGGTGCCGTACGACAGCGGGCGGATCCGCGCGCTGCCGATCGTGCCCTTGGAGGACGTGACGGCGACCTCCACGG
The DNA here is from genome assembly GCF_044764595.1 of Streptomyces sp. NPDC093984. Taxonomy (NCBI): domain Bacteria; kingdom Bacillati; phylum Actinomycetota; class Actinomycetes; order Kitasatosporales; family Streptomycetaceae; genus Streptomyces; species Streptomyces sp. NPDC093984. Next base: position 249,596 of record NZ_JBIWIM010000001.1, read on the forward strand.
TGCCCTGGAAGTCGAACGTGGCGACGGAGGAGTTGAACACCGGACCGCTGCCCGTGTTCGCGTCGATCTGCTTCGCTCTCGCGCGGTAGACCGGCACCGTCTGCCAGTCGCCCCCCGGCGTACGGGCCTTGACGGAGTAGCTCAGGTTGGTCGGGACCCCGCTCGGAATGGGGTAGATCACCAGCTTGTCGGTCGATGCGGGCGTGTCGTCCGCTCTCGCGGTGCCGGCCGCCGCGCCGACCAGGGAGTACGCGGCCGCAGCGGCGCCCGCGGCCTGGAGAACGGTGCGCCGGGTCAGGCCGGTGCCCTGGGTGTCGTTCATGGACAAGTTCCTTAACTGAGCGGGGAGATGAGAGACAGACGGGAAGAAGGGGCGGTCACTTGAGACCGGAGGTGGACATCCCGGTGACGAAGCCGCGCTGGGCCACGAGGAAGATCAGCAGGATGGGGACGACGTACATCACGGTGCCCGCCGCGATCCAGTTGTTGACCGGCAGGCCCTGGGCGTTGACGTACGACGTGGAGATCGCGACCGCGAGCGTGGAGCGGTCGTTGGACAGCAGCAGCATCGGAGCGATGTAGTCGCCCCAGCTCCAGGTGAAGGCGATGACGAAACTGGTGGCGAGCGCCGGCCAGGACTGCGGCAGGAAGATCCGCCAGAAGATCCCGCTCCAGCCGCAGCCGTCGACGATCGCCGCCTCCTCCAGTTCGCGGGGCATGCCGGCGAAGAACTGCCGGAACAGGAAGATGAGGAACGGAGCGCCGGACAGGCCCCACAGCACCCACGGCCAGTACGTGTCGACCATGCCCAGCTTCGCGAAGATCAGGTAGGTCGGGAAGAGCGTGATCATCTGCGGCAGCATCATCGTGCCGAGCAGCACGCCGAACAGCTGCTTCTTGCCGGGCGCGGACAGGCGCGCGAAGCCGAAGCCGACCCATGCCGAGCTCAGCGTGACGAGCGTCGCGTAGATCGTTGCGATGATGAGGGAGTTGCGGGCGTAGCCGAGGAAGTCGACGTTGGTGAACGCGTCGACGAAGTTGCCCCACTTCAGGTCGTGGGGCCACCAGTGCACGGGCGAGGCCGCGAGTTCCGAGGTGGACTTCAGGGCGGTGATCACCAGCCAGCCGAACGGGCCGAGGAACAGCCCGGTGATGATGACGAGCGCCGCGTACAGAGCGAGGCGGGGCAGCCGGGCGGTCACTTCTTCGCCTCCGGGTCGACGTTGTAGAACACCACGCCGGACGTGGTCTTGAAGATGAGTCCGGTGACGATCAGGATCAGCACGAACAGGACCCACAGCAGGGCGGAGGCGTAGCCGAAACGGCCGTAGGCGAAGTACTCCGCGAACACGTGCATCATGTACAGGTAGTTGGACTGCGGGACCGACGTGACGCCCCCGGGCGGAGGCATGGACGCCAGCAGCAGCGGCATCACGGTCTGCACGGAGGCGATCACGCCGGTCACGGCCTGGAAGAGCAGCACCGGCGACAGCAGCGGGACGGTGACGCTGCGGAAGGTGCGCCAGGCGCTCGCGCCGTCGACCCGGGCGGCCTCGTGGAGTTCGCGAGGAATGTCCTGGAGCCCGGCCAGCGAGATGATCATGATGTTGCCCGCGCCCCACAGCACGGTCATCAGCAGCACGTAGCGGGCGTACGGGTCGCTGAGCCAGGCGACGGCGTTGATGCCGAAGATGTCGAGGACGCCGTTGGTGGCACCGGAGTTCGTGTCGAAGAGTTGCTTGAAGATGAGGCCCGCGCCGACCGGTGGTACGACGGCCGGCAGGTACAGGAGGGTGCGGAAGATGCCGCGGGCCTTGATGGGCCGGTTGACGAGGACCGCGAGCGCGAGGCCCGCGACGATCGACAGGGGCACGGAGGTCACCGCGAACAGCCCGGTCCGGCCCAGGGCGCCCCAGGTGACCGAGTCGCTCAGCAGCTCGCGGTAATTGGCGAGGCCGATCCAGTGCCAGTTCGGGGAGATCCCGTCGAACGTGGTGAAGCTCAGCCACTGCGCGAACGCCATCGGGCCGATGGTCAGCAGCAGGAATCCGGCGATCCAGGGCGCAGTGAACATGTAGAACGCGCGGTGCTGCCGCGTTGCGACGGAGGTGTGCCGCCACGCGGGCTGAGCGCTGTCCGCGCCCCTGGCGTGCTCGGGCCGCCCGGTGACGGTGGCCAGTTGGTCGGCCGTCATGACACCAGCTCCTTTCCGCGCTTCATCTCTTCGTTCGTCTTGTCGTTGAGCCGGTCGATCAGCGTGCCGATGGACATCTGGCCCCTCATCGCCGCGGGGATGATCAGGTTGACGACCGCGTCCAGGGCCTCGACCTTGGCGTAGGGCGTGAAGGAGACGACCGAGAAGTGCTTCAGCTCGGCCTCCTGCACCGCGATGACCTGCCTCTGGTAGTCATTCTGGCGAGGCATCAGGGGGCGTAGGGACTTCAGGCTGGGGATGCCCCAGCCGCCGGTCGCGCGGTCCTTGGCCGGGCCCTGGCCGAAGAACCACTCGAAGACGCGCCAGGCCGCCTGCTTGTTGTGCGCCTTCTTCGGCATCCAGAAGCCGGTACCGGCCTGGCAGGCGCTGATGCGGGGCCCGCCGGCGAATCGGGGCGCGGGGGCGAGACGGGACACCTTCGCCACCTTCTCGTCTCCGTTGATCATGCCGCCGAGCCAGTAGCCCGAGTTGGTCATGGCCATGCGGTCCGCCATGTAGGTGGGGCCGTCCCACGCATCGGGGTTCGGGTTGATGAGGCTCGGTCCGACCCCCGTCTTCGCGTAGTCCACGTACCAGGTGAGCGCCGTGCGGGCCTCCGGGCTGGAGAAGTCGATGGTGGCGTAGTCGTCGGTGAACAGGTTGCCGCCGGCGGCGGCCGTCAGGGCCGCGAGGTTGACGGTCAGGCCGACGCCGTTGTAACTGCCGCCGAACACCCTGGTCTGGCCGCCCTTGCGCTGGGTGAGCTGTTCGGCCTTCTCCAGCCACTCCTCGTAGGTGATCGGCTCCGTGGCGGACGGGTACGCGACGCTCTTCTGGTCGAACAGGGCGGTGTTGTACCAGTACATGGAGTCCTGGGAGAAGTCCTTCGCCATGCCGTAGCGGGGACCCTTGCCCTGGGCCTTGCCGTCCCAGCGCCACAGGTCGTTCACCGGGTCGAGGTCATCGACCTTGAGGACCGTGCTCTTGGCGAAGTACGGATCCAGATTCTCGGCCACGCCGCGTGCGGCGAAGTACGGCGCGTCCGTGGCGCCCACGCCGCGCACCAGCTCCGGAGGTTTGCCCGCGGTGAGCATCGCGATCAGGCGGGTGACGTCGTACTTGACCCGGATGATCCTGATGCCGAGCTCCTTCTGCGCCTGCTTGATCTGGTCATCGGCGATGTCGCCCTCGTTGACCATCACCGTGATCGAGTCGCCGCCGCCCCCGCTGTCCGCGGCGCCCGCTACCTGCAGCGCACATCCGCTGAGGGCCGCCGCACCTGCCACGGCGCCGCCGGCCGACAGGGCGAGGAAGCGACGGCGACTGGGGGGAGCACCGGCGTGGGAGCGCATGAACGCCTCACCTTCTGCTTCGGGGAACGCGGCACGGGCTCTGCCTGGGAACGCAGCGATCCGACGGGAGTAACAGGTAGCAACCGGTTGCTACGAACGAGTGGGCAGAGCTTCTTCCGGGACGGATGGCACGTCAAGGGGCTTCGCAGATTTTCGAAAAGTCCGTGTAACTGCTGAGGCATGCGCGAGCAGAGCCGCGAACCACCGGGCGTCGAGCCTCGCATAGGGGATGAGCTGGGCGTTCGCCGAATCCGGTGGACGTGTTACCCGGAGTGGAGGTCATCTGGGACCAGTCACTCCCGATGCGAAGGATCGGCGTCGGCCCCCACCTGGTCGTCGGCGAACTGGTGGTGACCGCCGACAGACGCACCCCCGGATGAGCGGCGGAAACCGTTACGGTCCACACCGGCAGGCCTGACCGAACCCCTCCGTACGAGCTCACCCCGCGCCGACGGACACCGCCCGAACCCCCCACCCCCCACTGCCACCTGGGCATTTTGTCTGCGGAAGCGGCCGAAGGCCATCCATCCCGGGTACCCCGTCGTACTGATTGACCATGACTCCACCGCGGAATTACGGTAGAAGACGCTTTCAGAAAACGTTACCCACCCGCTTCAGGAGAGACATGCCCAGCGCCCAGCCCCCCAGGGCCGTGTTCGCCATGGACCCGGTGCACCTGCCCCTGCTGTTCCCTCCGCCGCTCATGGCCCGGCTGCAGAAGGCGGTCGACATCGACACCGCGCTCGTCGTACGGGACTTCAACGACCCGGCGGCCGCACCCGCGCTGGCCCGGGCCGAGGTACTGGTCACCGGCTGGGGCTGCCCCCATCTGGACGCGCGCACCCTGACGGCGGCGCCGAAGCTGCGTGCGGTGCTGCATGCCGCCGGCTCGGTCCGCTCGCTGGTCGGCGAGGCGCTGTGGCGGCGGGGTGTCGCCGTCTCCAGCGCGGTGACCGGCAACGCGCTGCCGGTCGCGGAGTACACGCTCGCGATGATCCTGCTCGCGGGCAAGGACGCCTTCGGGCACCGGGAGCGGTTCCGGCACACCCACGCCTACCCCTCCCCCGCCGAGACCGCGGGCATCGGGAACCTCGGCCGCCGGATCGGGGTCATCGGCGCATCGCGGGTGGGCCGCCGGCTCCTGGAGCTGCTGCGCCCGTTCGACTTCAGGGTCTTCCTCTACGACCCCTACGTGACGGCCGACGAGGCGGAGGCGCTCGGTGCCGAGTCCCTGCCGCTGGACGAACTGCTGCGCCGCAGCGACATCGTCAGCCTGCACGCCCCCGACATCCCCGAGACCCAGCACATGCTCAGCCGCGACCGGCTCGCCCTCATCCGGGACGGCGGTGTGCTGATCAACACCTCACGGGGCGCACTGGTCGACCAGGACGCCCTGACCGACGAGTTGATCTCCGGCCGCCTGAGCGCGGTCCTGGACGTCACCGAGCCCGAGCCGCTGCCCGCCGGCTCCCCGCTGTACGGGCTCCCCAACGTCTTCCTCACCCCGCACATCGCGGGTTCGCTCGGCAACGAGCTGGAACGTCTCGGCCTCGTCGTCGTGGCAGAGGTCGAGCGCCTGGTCGCGGGCCTGCCACTGGCCCATGAGGTGCGCCGTGCGGACCTGGCCCGTGTCGCGTGAACGGCCCGTCCACAACCCGGTCCGGCGGGGAGTAACGATGGGATACGGTTTCGGCACCGGGGGAGGGCGGGATCCCGGCTCGTCGGACGAGAAGGTCCCTACCGTGAAGGAGTCGCTACGGTGAGTCAGCGCAAGGCGTCGGCCGAGGCCGGACGGGCCACCATCCGCGACGTGGCGGAGCGGGCGGGCGTGTCGGTCGCCAGCGTGTCGCGCGTCCTGTCGGGCAACTACCCGGTCTCCGACGAGCTGCGCCGCCGCGTGATGAAGGTCGTCCGGGACCTGGACTACGTCACCAACGCCCACGCCCGCTCCCTGGCCGGCGGTGGCACACCGACCGTGGCGATCCTGCTGAACAACATCACGGGCGCCGCCTTCGCGCACGTCGCCAAGGGCGTCGAGGGCGCCGCCTCGCTGCGCGGCTGGCTGTCACTGGTGGGCACCACCGGGGACGACCCCGAGCGGGAGCTCGCGCTGGTCAACCTCATGCGCCAGCAGGGGGTCGCCGCGGTGGTGCTGCTCGGCGGGGCGTACGACTTCGACGAGTACCAGCTGAGGATGGCCCGCTTCGCCCGCTCCCTGGACGCGGCCGGCTCACACCTGGTGCTGGTCGGCAGGCCGCCGCTGGAGGGCGACGTACCGGCGACGACGGTGGACTACGACAACGAGGGCGGGGCCTACGCGATGGCGAGCCATCTGCTGTCCGCCGGACACCGCCGCGTCCTGGTGCTGCCGGGACCCGCCGAACTCACCACGGCGCAGGGCCGGTTGAGGGGCGCCCAGCGGGCCTTCGAGGCGTACGGGGTGCCGTTCGACCCGGGCCTGGTGCGGCACGGGCCGTACGACGACGAGCACGGGTACACGGCCGTCGAGGCGGCCCTGCACGAAACGCCGGACTTCACCGCCGTCCTCGCCGGAACCGACGTGGTGGCCGCGGGCGCCATGCAGGCGCTGCGCGCGGCGGGCCTCCGGGTGCCCGACGACGTCTCCATCGTCGGCTACGACGACATCCCGCTCGCCTCCCAGCTCACCCCCCAGCTGACCACCGTGCACGTCCCGTACGAGGAGATGGGCCGCGTCGCGCTGCGCGCGGTGGCGGACCGGCGCGAGAGCGGCGCGAGCCGCCGCAGGGGAAGCGACGGCGACCACCTGGTATTGGGCACGCACGTCGTCGTACGCGGCTCCGTGCAGCCGCCGCGGCGACAGTCGTGACAGGGCACTCGAAGTTCGAAGTTTCGTAAACGGTTTCAGCTGAAGGGACATCACGTCCCTGAGAACGCTTACCGCACACCACATAGAACCGGCGTAAGCGCCAGTGCACTGCGTTGACCTGCGCAGATATGCCGACTCACCGCAACGGCCACCCGCCTCCCCGGCTTATGTGGCGGACAACGGGCCGTAACAATTTCCGCCCGGCCTCTTGCTAGAGACGTGGAATCGTCCTACGGTCCCACGGCAACCGCTTACTACCGCTTCAGCTTGGCCGACCCCCCGCAACCGCGAGCCGACGGTTTCCCGGCCGCTGTTCCTGGCCATCACCGAGCCGCCGTCCTCTCGTTCTGAGAACGCCTACATTCCGAAGGATCACGGTCAGATGAACTTCACCAGCTCCCGGAGAAGGTTCGCCCACGCCGCCGTCGCGGGCATCGCGCTGACAGGTCTCCTCACCGCCTGCGGCGGATCCGACTCGGGCGACGACGCGAAGTCGAAGTCGTCCGGCCCCGTCACCCTCGACTTCTGGGGCTGGGCCAACGGCCAGGAGGCCGTCGTGAAGGCGTTCAACGCCTCCCACAAGGACATCAAGCTGAAGTACACCAAGGTCACCGACCAGCTGACCATGCAGAAGCAGCTGACCAACGCGGTGAAGGCGGGCAACGCGCCCTGCCTGGTGCAGAACACGGCCGAGTACGTGACCAGCTGGGTCTCACAGGGCGCCCTCGCCGACATCACCCAGTACGTCGAGTCCAGCAAGGACAAGTTCAACCCCGGCTCCTGGGCGAGCGCACAGGTGCAGGGCAAGATGTACGGCGTCCCCACGAGCTCCGCGCCGAACTTCACGATCTACCGCACCGACATCTTCCAGAAGTACGGCCTCAAGGCCCCGGCGACCTGGGACGACTTCATCGCCGCGGGCAAGGAGCTGAAGAAGCACGGGATCAAGATCACCAACTTCGCCGGTGAGGACCCGAGCACGCTCGAGGTGCTCGCGATGCAGGCCGGGGCTCACTGGTACGCCATCGACGGCAACTCCTGGAAGGTGAACTTCCAGGACCCGGGCACCCTGAAGGCCGCGCAGGTGATCCAGGAGATCATCGACAACGACCTGAACTCCAAGCTGTCCTTCGCCGACTACGCGGCCGTGCAGCGCAACTACGACAACGGCGGCACCGCGACCCGGCAGATCTCCACCTGGCAGCAGTCCGGCATGGTTGCGAACTTCACCAAGTCCTTCGGCAAGTGGGCCCTGGCCCCCTGGCCGACGTTCAAGGGCGAGGCGCCCAAGACCCCGGCCGGCACCAACCTGACCGGCAGCGTGACCCTGGTGAGCAAGCAGTGCAAGAACCAGGAGCAGGCCGCCCAGGCGGCACTGTGGTTGTCCACCGACCAGACCGCCGTCAAGACGATGGCGAGCCCGGAGACCGGCAACGGTGTGTTCCCGGCGCTGGCGGACAGCGACTCGTACGTGACCGAGGCGACCTCCGAGAAGCTGCTCGGCAAGAACTACGAGGCGGCCCAGCAGGTCGTGAGGGACAGCCTGAAGACCGTCACCACCGACTGGACCTTCGGCCCGGACTGGACCGCGATGTTCACGGAGATGCAGGCGGGCTGGGCCAAGGTCGTCAACAAGCAGGAGAAGGTCACCGATCTGCTCGCGCACATGCAGCAGTGGACGGTCAGTGACCTGAAGTCCCGCGGTATCAGCGTCGAGGGCTGAGGCAGTCTCGTGATTCGTTCCATGCGCTGGAAGGGTGCCGCGTTCACGGTGCCCTTCCAGCTCGGCTTCGTCTTCCTGTACCTGCTCCCCATCGGGTACGCCGTCTACCAGTCGCTGTTCCGCGAGCAGCAGTCCGGCCTCGGGCTCGGGGGCTCGACGACTGAGTTCACCGGGCTCGACAACTACACCAAGGGCCTGAGCGACTCGGCGTTCATGGGCTCCATCCTGCGGGTGGTGCTCTTCGCCTGCGTCCAGATCCCGGTGATGCTGTTCCTCAGCCTGGTGCTGGCGCTGCTCCTGGACGCGGTCACCTCCAGGGTGGCCGGCCGCTTCCGGATCCTGCTGCTGGTGCCGTACATGATCCCCGGGGTCGTCGCGGCGATCATGTGGGTCAACCTCTACAGCCCGGACGTCGGCCCGCTCACCCCCCTCGGCGAGTTCTTCGGTCTCCACTGGAACTTCTTCGCGCCGTCGATGGTGTGGCCGTCCATCGGCAACCTGCTGACCTGGCACGGCATCGGCTACAACATGGTGATCATCTACTCAGCGCTGCAGGGCGTGCCCCGCGACCTGTTCGAGGCCGCCCGGCTCGACGGCGCATCCGAGATCCGGATCGCGCGCAGCATCAAGATTCCGTACGTACGCGGGGCCCTGGTCCTGACCGGTCTGCTCTCGATCATCCAGATGCTGCAGATCTTCAACGAACCCGCGCTGTTCCGGAACGTCACCCCGCAGACGGTCAGCGACAGCTTCACGCCAATCATGATCATCTACAACCAGGCGTTCAACTCCGGCAACTACCACTACGCCGCGGCACTGTCGGTGCTGCTCGCCCTGATTCTGGGCGTCGCCTCCTTCCTCTTCTACCGGTTCACCTCGAAGGAGGCCGACTGATGGTGCTCACCGACAAGCGCACCGAGCGGCCCCCCGTCCGCAGCGTCCGGCGTCTGGCCCGTCCGGAATCCGCCTCCCGCGGGCGGGGCGGCCAGCGCTTCCTCCTCCTCGGGCTGGTCCTGGCCAGCGTCTACAGCCTGTTCCCGGTGTGGTGGCTGCTCGTCGCCGCGACCAAGAACCGGACCGCGCTGTACCAGAGCAACGGCCTGTGGTTCTCCGGCTGGCACCTGTGGGAGAACCTGCACCAGGTGTTCACCTACCAGGACGGCATCTTCCTGCGCTGGACGGCGAACTCGTTCCTGTACGCGGGTGTCGGCTCGCTCGGCGGCACCCTGGTCGCCCTCGCCACGGGCTACGGCCTGGCCCGCTTCGACTTCCCCGGCCGGAACGTGGTCTTCGCGTGCGTCGTGGGCTCGTTCCTGATCCCGATCGCGCTCCTGACGCTCCCCCTCTACCTGCTGTTCTCGGCGATCGGCCTGGTGGACACCCCCTGGGCGATGCTGATCCCCTGCCTGATCAACCCGTTCAGCGTGTACCTGGCCAAGGTGTACACGGAAGCCACGATCCCCTACGAGCTGCTGGAGGCGGCCCGCATCGACGGCGCCGGTGAGCTGCGGATCTTCTTCAGCATCGTGCTACGGATGATGACGACGGGCGGGGCGACGGTGTTCCTCCTCGCCTTCGTCAACACCTGGAACGCCTTCTTCCTCCCGCTGACCGTCTTGCGCGGCAAGGAGAACTGGACCCTCAACCTCGGCCTGTACAACTGGTCGGGTACACGGATGGAGTCCGGCATCGACCTGACGGGTCTCGTGCTGACCGGTGCACTGCTGTCCATCGTGCCGATGGCGATCATGATGGTGGCGATGCGCCGCTACTGGCGGACCGGCGTCACTCTGGGAGCCCTCAAGTGACCGTGTTGCGCAATCCCGTGATCCGCGGTTTCGCCCCGGACCCCTCGCTGGTCCGGGTCGGCGACTGGTACTACGTGGCGACGAGTTCGTTCGAGTGGTTCCCGACGATCCCGATCCACCGGTCGCGCGATCTGGCGCACTGGGAGTACGCGGGTCATGTGCGGGGCGCAGTCCCCGGGGACTCACTGGCCGGGGTCCCCGACTCGGGGGGCATCTGGGCGCCGTCGCTGAGCTGGGACGGTGAACGGTTCTGGATGGTCTACACGATCGTCCGCTCGGTCGGCACGGCGTACTTCGACCTGGACACGTACGTCACCACGGCGACCGAGGCGGACGGGGGGTGGAGCGCGCCGCGCCGGGTCGCGAGCCATGGCTTCGACCCGGCGCTCTTCCACGACGGGGGCCGGCTGTGGCTGCTCAACCTCCAGAACGACCACCGCCCGGGCGGGGATCGTTTCGCGGGGATCGTCCTGACGGAGCTGGACCGCGCCACGCTCGCCCCGCTCGGTGACACGCACCTGCTGCTTCAGCACGAACGGCTCATCGAGGGACCGAAGCTGTTGCGGCGCGACAGCTGGTACTACCTGGTCCTCGCGGAGGGAGGCACGGGGTTCCAGCACGGGGTGCGGGTGGCGCGCGGGCGGACCGTCACCGGCCCGTACGAGCTGGACGACGCTCCCCTGCTGACGAGCCGGGACGATCCCTCGCTGCCGTTGCAGAAGGCGGGGCACGCGGAGCTGGTCGAGACGCCGGAGGGGGCGTGGGTCATGAGCCATCTGGCGGCCCGTCCGCTGCGGACCCCGGACGGTCCCCGGTGCACCCTCGGCCGCGAGACGGCGATCCAGGCCGTGACCTGGGATTCGGACGGCTGGCCCCGGCTGCGGCAGGGAGGTTGGCACCCTCTGGTCGAGGTCGACGTCCCCACGCACTCCGACCCGGGGCCTCCGGCCGCGCGGCCCGAGCCGCTGTCCTGGCCCTGGAGCACCCTGCGCGGATACCCGGACCCCTCCTGGGCCGACACGACCAGCCGTCCGGGCTGGATCCGGCTGCGCGGCCGTCAGGGGCCCGAGTCGTTGTGGGAGCAGAGCCTGCTCGCCCAGCGCATCACCGAGCACCGCGCGGAGGCCGAGGTCACGGTGGAGGCGGCGCCGCGCACCTTCACCCAGGCCGCCGGCCTCGTCCTCTGGTACGACACCCGGTCCTACCTGACGCTCGACCTGACCTGGGCGGAGTCCGACGGCGAACCGCAGCGGGGCCAGCAGTGGCGGGGGGCCGGCCGTACCGTGCTCAGCCTGGTGGAGCGGGACGAGCAGGACCTCCGGCAGGTCGCCCTGGTGGACGTGGAGGCGCGCGATCCGATCAGGCTGGGCGTCACCGTCGACGGCGCCGAGGCCCGGTTCTGGTATCTGCGGGCGGGCACGCGCACACCGGTCGGGCCGCCGCTCGACTTCAGCCGGCTGTCCGACGACCACGGCTCCCGGCTGCGGTTCACGGGCGCCTTCGCGGGCATCCACGCCCGCGACCTGGTGGACGCCGCGTTCACGGCCGACTTCACCGGCTTCCGTCTTACCTGCACGCCCCGGGTGACGGTGCTGGGGGGAGCGGAGCTGACGTCCCATCACCGGTGAGGCCGCCGCCGCACAACGAACGGTGTCCCGTCGGCCACGGCTCGGGCCGACGGGACACCAGTACAGGAGCGGGGTCAGTGCGCCGGAGCGTCGGTGACCACGACCTCCTCGATGTCGCGCTCGATCTGCTCGGTCGCGGAGGCGGTTGCCTTGGCCCAGTAGTAGATGCCGAGCGAGAAGGCCGCGACGACCAGGATGTCCCACCACAGCGGCAGGTCACCGTTACCGCCGAAGGTGCTCAGGTAGGAGATCACGCCGATGCCCGCCAGGTAGGGGAGCAGCCACTGCGCGGCCTTGAAGTCCAGCCGCGGCGCGTTGGGCAGGTTCTTGCGGATCGCGTAGGCGGCGTACGAACCGAGGAGCACGTAGCCGATCAGGATCGCGAAGCCCAGGCGCCACAGGGTGTCCCAGCCGGACCAGAAGATGATCAGGTTGGCGACCACGAAGGACAGGGGCGAGATGATGTTGCCCGCGGGCAGCTTGTACGGACGCTCGTGGTTCGGCAGTCGGTCCTCGAAGACGCCGTAGGCCAGCGGAGCGCCCGCGTACATCAGCACGCTCGCCGAGGTGATGAAGCTGACCAGCGTCTGCCAGCTGGGGAACGGCAGGAAGCAGATCACACCGGTCACGAACGAGACCGCGAGACCGAACCACGGCACACCGCGCTTGTCCGTCTTCGCGAACACCTTTGGTGCGTAGCCGTTCTTGGCCAGGCCGTAGGAGATGCGGGAGGTCGCGGTGGTGTAGATCAGGCCGGTCCCACCGGGGGAGATGATCGCGTCGGCGTACAGCACCCAGGCCAGCCATCCCAGGCCGCACAGTGTGGCCAGACCTGCCCAGGGGCCGCTGATGCCGGCGTAGTCCAGGTTCGCCCAGCCCTTGGCGAAGGAGGCGTGGGGCAGGGCGGCGATGAAGACGACCTGGAGCAGGAGGTAGATCACGGCGCCGATGGCTACCGAGCCGAGCGTCGCGCGCGGCAGGTCACGCTTCGGGTTGCGGCTCTCGCCGGCCAGCTGGATGGCCTGCTCGAAGCCGAGGAGCGCGAAGATGATGCCGCTGGAACTGATCGCGCCGAGAACGCCCGCGGCGCCCTTCGGTGCGAAGCCCTCGGAGGTGAAGTTGCCCGGGTGGAAGTTGCTGATCGCGATGATGAAGATCGCCGCGAGCGGGACCGCGATCTTCCACCAGGTGGCGACGCTGTTGGTGTGCGCCAAGACGCGCACGCCGAGGAAGTTGACCGCGACGAACACGGCCATGAGGAGCACCGCTACGACGATGCCGCTGGTCGTCAGCGTGCCGTTGGCGTTCTGCAGTCCGTCAGCGAAGTGCCAGTGCTTGGCGTAGCCGATCATGGCCTCGACCTCGATCGGGGCCACGGTCGCGGCCTGCAGCCAGGAGAACCAGCCGAAGGACATACCGGCCAGGCCGCCGAAGGCGTAGTGCGGGTAGCGGGCGGTACCGCCCGCCACCGGGAACATGCCGCCGAGTTCGGCGTGCACGAGGGCGAGCAGCACGATTGCCACCGCCCCGATCACCCACGAGATGATCGCGGCGGGACCAGCTGCCACGACGGCCTTCTCGGCGCCGAAGAGCCAGCCGGAGCCGATGATGGACCCCACCGAGGCCCACATCAGTCCGATCAGACCGACGTCACGCCGCAGACCGGTCCGGTCGCGGGTGGCGTCGGGGGCTGCATGGTCCAGGTTCACCATGTCAAGGGGCCTCTCACTATCTGAGCAGGGAATTAACGCGCAATTGGCGGCTCAGGGTAGGAACGGAGACCCGTTCGACAGAAGGTCGTCACCTGAAATTTGACCCTTCCAGGGGGATTTCTTTTACTCGCACTTTGCGCAGGTCAGCCAGGGTTCCGGAATGTCCGTATTCAGTCCGGGAATGCGAGAAGAAAGTAAGACAGGTCACACTTCTCGAGGTATTCGACCCGCGGAGACGGTCATGCTCATGCCGAGCGGCCCGCGCAGGCCGGACGCGCTGAAGAACGTCCGCACACGTGACCACCGCCTCCCGAACATCGATACTGCCGACAGCGAGTGGACGCAGGAGGCTCCCATGAAGATGTTGATCAATGTCCCGGAGACAGTGGTCGCCGACGCGCTGCGGGGCATGGCGGCCGCGCACCCCGAGCTGACCGTGGATGTGGAGAACCGGGTGATCGTACGGCGTGACGCCCCGGTCGCCGGAAAGGTCGCGCTCGTCTCCGGCGGCGGTTCGGGCCACGAGCCGCTGCACGGCGGCTTCGTGGGCCCCGGCATGCTGTCGGCGGCCTGCCCGGGCGAGGTGTTCACCTCCCCGGTGCCCGACCAGATGGTACGTGCGGCGGCCGCCGTGGACAGCGGTGCCGGCGTCCTGTTCATCGTGAAGAACTACACCGGCGACGTGCTGAACTTCGACATGGCGGCCGAACTCGCCGAGGACGAGGGCATCCAGGTCGCGAAGGTCCTGGTCAACGATGACGTCGCCGTCACCGACAGCCTCTACACGGCGGGCCGGCGCGGCACCGGCGCCACCTTGTTCGTGGAGAAGATCGCGGGGGCGGCGGCCGAAGAGGGGCAGCCGCTGGAGCGGGTGCAGTCCATCGCCCGGCAGGTCAACGAGAACTCCCGCAGCTTCGGTGTCGCCCTCAGCGCCTGCACCACGCCCGCCAAGGGGACCCCCACCTTCGACCTGCCGCCCGGCGAGCTGGAGCTGGGTATCGGCATCCACGGCGAGCCGGGCCGCGAGCGGCGCCCGATGATGACCGCACGGGAGATCGCCGACTTCTCGGCGAACGCCGTCCTGGACGACCTGCAGCCGCGCAATCCGGTGCTCGTCCTGGTCAACGGCATGGGCGCCACCCCGCTGCTGGAGCTGTACGGCTACAACGCGGAGGTGCAGCGGGTGCTGTCCGAGCGTGGCGTCCCGGTGGCCCGCACGCTGGTCGGCAACTATGTCACCTCCCTCGACATGGCCGGCGCCTCGGTCACCCTCTGTCAGGTCGACGAGGAGCTGCTGCGGCTGTGGGACGCGCCGGTGAGCACGCCGGCGCTGCGCTGGGGCCTGTGAGCGACCTGTCCGCCGGGCCGGTCGCGGGGCAGACGAGTGAGGTCAACGTGCGTATCAGGCAAGGAGATGCAGTGCTCGACGCCGACTTCTTCCGCCGTTGGATGACGGCCGCCGCCGCGTCCGTCGACCGCGAGGCCGAGCGGCTGACCGCGCTCGACTCGCCGATCGGCGACGCCGACCACGGCAGCAACCTGCAGCGCGGCTTCCGCGCGGTCACGGCCACGCTGGAGAAGGAGGCGCCGGACACGCCCGGTGCGATTCTCCAGCTCGCGGGCCGTCAGCTGATCTCGACGGTCGGCGGTGCCTCCGGCCCGCTGTACGGGACGCTGCTGCGCCGCACCGGCAAGGCCCTCGGGGACGCCACCGAGGTGACCGAGCAAGAGCTGACGGACGCCGTGCGGGCGGGCGTGGACGCCGTGATGACGCTCGGCGGGGCCGCGCCCGGCGACAAGACCATGGTCGACGCCCTGGTGCCCGCGGTGGACGCGCTCGCCACCTCCTTCCGGGCGGCGGCGGCCGCCGCCGAGGAGGGTGCCGTGGCGACCACCCCGTTGCAGGCCCGCAAGGGCCGGGCGAGCTATCTGGGTGAGCGCAGCATCGGGCATCAGGATCCCGGCGCCACCTCCTCCGCCCTGCTGATCGCCGCGCTCGTGGAGGCCTCCGGTGAGTGACAGCAACGAGAACCTGGTCGGGATCGTGCTCGTCTCGCACAGCCCGGCGGTCGCCGAGTCGGTGGCGGCGCTGGCGAAGGCGCTGTCGGGCGGCGGGGCCACCGCGCCCATCGCCGCGGCGGGCGGCACGGTGGACGGCGGGTTCGGGACGAGCTCCGAGCTGGTGTCCGCCGCGGCGGCCTCCGTCGACCGGGGCGCGGGGGTCGCCGTACTCATGGACCTGGGCAGCGCGGTCCTCACCGTGAAGGCGCTGCTCGCGGAGGGCGACGAGCTTCCGGCGAACACGCGGCTGGTCGACGCCCCGTTCGTCGAGGGTGCGGTCGCCGCGATGGTCACGGCGTCGACGGGCGCGGACCTGGCGGCGGTGGAGGCGGCGGCCGGGGAGGCGTACTCCTACCGGAAGGAGTGACGGGCGCCCCCCATCGTGGGGATGTGCGGCCGAGGGCCGGGGCGGAACGGGGCCCCGGCCACTCGACCGCCTTCGCCGGCGCGGGATCAGCGACGACAGCGGACCGCGCCGTCGGCACGAACTGCCCTCGAAGGCAAGCGAGTTCACGCCGCGTAGGGCACCAGCATACGTAGCCCGGGCGCGCCCGGGCCAACGCCGCCCCCGTCCGCGGGGTCCGGTTGAGCTGTCCGGGTGCGGGCGGATCCGCTATTCGGGCGCGGGCAGCTCCTGGAACTCCTCCAGGGCGTGGGTGAGCCACTGGATCCAGAAGGTCTCCAGGTCGATGCCCGCCCGCAGCACGAGGTGCTGGAGGCGGTCCCGCACCGAGTCGCGGCCGGGCCCGAAGTCGCGTTCCTCGATCTCCCGGTACTCGGCCAACTGGCGCCGGTGCAGGTCGAGATGGCGGCGCAGGTCCGTCTCCACCCCCTCGGTGCCGACGACTGCGGCGGCGCGCAGCCGCAGCAGCAGCACGTCCCGGTGCGGCTTGGGGTCCTGGGAGGCGGCCGTCCAGCGGGCGAGTTCGGCGCGGCCGGCCGGCAGGACCTCGTACGACTTCTTCTGTCCGCGGGCCGGCTGCTCGGCGGGCAGGGCGCGGATCAGGCCGTCGCTCTCGAGGCGTCCCAGCTCGCGATAGATCTGCTGGTGGGTGGCCGACCAGAAGTAACCGATCGACCGGTCGAACCGACGGGTCAGTTCGAGCCCCGACGACGGCTTCTCCAGCAGGGCGGTCAGGATCGCGTGCGGGAGGGACATGGCCTCATCCTAGGGACCGGCTCCGGCTCCTACAGTGCCGCTGCCAGCTCGGTGCCTTGCTTGATCGCACGCTTGGCGTCCAGCTCGGCCGCCACGTCGGCGCCGCCGATGAGGTGCGGGGTGCGGCCCGCGGCGAGAAGCTCCTCGTACAGGTCGCGGCGCGGCTCCTGCCCCGTGCACAGGACGATCGTGTCGACCTCCAGGACGCGGCTGTCCCCGTCCACGGTGATGTGCAGCCCGGCGTCGTCGATCCGGTCGTAGCCGACGCCCGGCACCATGGTCACGCCCCGGTGCTTCAGCTCGGTGCGGTGGATCCAGCCGGTGGTCTTGCCGAGCCCGGCGCCGACCTTGGAGGTCTTGCGCTGGAGGAGGTGGACGGTGCGCGGCGGGGCGGGCCGCTCGGGGGCGGCCAGGCCGCCGGGGGCGCGGTAGTCCATGTCGACGCCCCAGTGGCGGAAGTACGTCGCCGGGTCCTCGCTCGCCTTGTCACCGCCGTCGGTGAGGTACTCGGCGACGTCGAACCCGATGCCGCCCGCGCCGAGGATCGCCACGCGGTCACCGACGGGCGCGCCGTCCCGCAGCACGTCGAGGTAGCCGAGGACGCGGGGGTGGTCGACGCCGGGGATGTCGGGGGTGCGGGGGGAGACGCCCGTCGCCACGACGATCTCGTCGTATCCGGACAGGTCACCGGCGGCGACGGGGGTGTTCAGCCGGACGTCCACGCCGCGCAGGTCGAGCTGGGTCCGGAAGTAGCGCAGGGTCTCGTCGAACTCCTGCTTGCCCGGCACCTTGCGGGCCACGTTGAGCTGGCCGCCGATCTCACCCGCCGCCTCGTACAGCGTGACGTCGTGGCCGCGCTCGGCGGCGGAGACGGCACAGGCGAGTCCGGCGGGACCGGCGCCGACGACGGCGACGCGCTTGCGCAGCCGGGTGGGGGCGAGGACGAGTTCGGTCTCGTGGCAGGCGCGCGGGTTGACGAGGCAGGAGGTGATCTGCCCGCTGAAGGTGTGATCGAGACAGGCCTGGTTGCAGCCGATGCAGGTGTTGATGGTCTCGGGCCGCCCGGCCGCGGCCTTGGCGACGAAGTCCGGGTCGGCGAGCATCGGGCGGGCCAGGGACACCATGTCGGCGTATCCCTCGGCGATCAACTGCTCGGCCAGCTCGGGGGTGTTGATGCGGTTGGTCGTCACCAGCGGCACCGAGACGGCGCCCATGACCTTCTTGGTCACCCAGGCGTACGCGCCGCGCGGCACGGAGGTGGCGATGGTGGGGATACGGGCCTCGTGCCAGCCGATGCCGGTGTTGATGATCGTGGCTCCGGCGGCCTCGACCGCCTTGGCGAGGGTGACGACCTCCTCCAGGGACGAGCCGCCGGGGACGAGGTCCAGCATGGAGAGCCGGTAGACGACGATGAAGTCCTCGCCGACCGCCTCGCGGACACGGCGCACGATCTCGACCGGGAAGCGCATCCGGTTCTCGTAGGAGCCGCCCCAGCGGTCGGTGCGCGTGTTGGTGCCCGCCGCGATGAACTCGTTGATGAGGTAGCCCTCGGAGCCCATGATCTCCACGCCGTCGTACCCGGCCTGCCGGGCCAGGCGGGCGGCGCGTGCGTAGTCGTCGATCGTCTGCTCGACCTCTGCGTCGGTGAGGGCGTGCGGGACGAACGGGCTGATCGGCGCCTGGAGGGCGCTGGGCGCGACGAGGTCGCGGTGGTAGGCGTAGCGGCCGAAGTGGAGGATCTGCATCGCGATCCGCCCGCCCTCGCGGTGCACGGCGCCGGTGATGACGCGGTGCTGTTCGGCCTCCGCGTCGGTGGTGAGCTTGGCGCCGCCCTCGTACGGGCGTCCGGCCTCGTTGGGGGCGATGCCGCCGGTGACGATGAGCCCCACTCCCCCGCGCGCCCGCTCGGCGTAGAACGCGGCCATGCGCTCGAAGCCGCGCTCGGCCTCCTCCAGGCCCACGTGCATCGAGCCCATGAGCACGCGGTTGGGCAGCGTGGTGAAGCCCAGGTCGAGCGGGGTCAGCAGGTGCGGGTAGCGGCTCATGGAGGCCCTCCGTGCGGCGTGTCGTCCGTCTGTTGTAGACGACGGCGACAGGTTTGTGCAACTAGTTGCACAAAGCCGAAGGGCGGTTCGGGTGCCAGCCATCAGTCCGCCCTCAGCCGGCCCTCAGTCGGCCCCCAGCCGGTCCTCAGTCCACGTCGACGTCGTCGAAGAGGTCGAGCATCCGGGTCAGCACCCGCAGACACGCCTGCAGATCGACCTCGGTCAGGTCGCCGCGCACCTGCCGCAGCAGCGTGTACTCGCGGGCCGTGACAGCGTCGATCAACGCCTGCCCCTCGTCGGTGAGCCGGAACAGCGAGGAGCGCTTGTGAGCAGGGTTCGGGATGCTCTCGACCAGCCCGCGCGCCGCCGCCTCGTTGACCATCCGCTGCACGAACTGCCTGCTGAGCGCCTGTGCGCGCCCCATCCGCGGAACGGTCATGGGCCCGTGGTCGCGCAACAGGGCGAGCACCGCTCGTACGCCGACGGAGACACCCTCGATCGCTTCGGCCTGCTCGACCTTGCGCTGCACCCGCCGGTACAGCGGGCCCACCAGGGCGAAGACCTCCATCAGACGGGGGGCGAGGACATCCGGGGCGAGTGGCGCGTTCTGATCGGTCACACCGGCAATTATGACACCTGAGTTGTCAATCTCTCGGGGAATTGACACCTTGGTTGTCATGACGGAGACCGTGGAGACACTGAAGACATTCGAGAGCGGTGACTGCCGGCTGGCGTATCGCGACGAGGGCGCGGGGGCGCCGCTGGTGCTGCTGCACGGCGGCTTCCTCGACCACCGGATGTGGGACGACCAGATCCCGGTGTTCGCGCGGACCCACCGGGTGATCGCCCTGGACGCGCGCGGCCACGGGGCGTCCTCGAACGCGACCGGGCCGTTCCGCCACACCGACGACCTCGCCGCGCTGCTGCGCCACCTCGGCACCGGTCCCGCGACCCTGGTCGGGCTGTCGATGGGCGGAGCGATCGCCGTGGACACCGCTCTGGAGCACCCGGACCTCGTCCGCGCCCTCGTCGTCAGCGGCGTCGGCACGAGTGAGCCCGACTTCCAGGACCCGTGGACGCAGGCCGCCAACTCGGCGTACTGGCATGCGCTCGGCGCCGGCGACATCGACGCCTTCCTCGACGCGTTCGCACGGTTCATACACGGTCCGCAGCGCACGGCTGAGGACGTCGACCCCGAAGTCGACCGGCGGGTACGGGAGATGGCCCGGGGGACGATCAGCAAGCACACCCGCGACGAGCCGGACCACCAGGTCCCCGTCACCGACACCTGGGCCCGCGCCGCGACGATCGAGGTGCCCGTGCTGGCCGTCAACGGCGGCGCCGACTCCCCCGACCACATCCGTATGGCCGAGCGTCTGGTCCGCACCGTCGCGCACGGCCGGGCCACGGTCGTGGAGGGCACCGGGCACTACCCCAACATGGAGCGGCCCGATGCCTTCAACGCGATCGCCCGGGACTTCCTGCGCTCCCCTGAGGCGGGTCGCTAGCGCCTGGTGCCGATCAGCACGTTGGCGTACAGCTCCTCCGAGACGGCGAGCCGGACGCCGAGGCCGCCGTGGGTGAACGCCTCGATCGCGGAGGGGACTTGGCGTTCGCTCGTCTCGACGAGCAGACGGCCGCCGGGTGCCAGCCACGCGGACGCCCCGGCGGTGACCCGGCGCAGCACCTCCAGGCCGTCGAAGCCGCCGTCCAGAGCGGTCAGGGGCTCGTGGTCGCGGGCCTCCGACGGCAGCAGCGCGACCTCGTCCGTGGGGACGTAGGGGACGTTGGCGGTCAGGACGTCGACACGGCCGCGCAGTTCGTCCGGAAGGGCGGCGAACAGGTCGCCCTCATGGACCCGCCCGCCGTACGCGGCGACGTTGCGGCGGGCGCAGCGTACGGCGGCCGGGTCGATGTCGGCGGCGTGGAGTTCCGGCCGGTCGAGCCCGGCCGCCAGCGCCGCGCCGACCGCGCCCGAGCCGCAGCACAGGTCCACGACGAGACGGGCGCCGCTCGAGACTGCGAGGGCCTGCTCGACGAGGAACTCGGTGCGGCGGCGGGGCACGAAGACGCCGGGCTCCATCGCGATGCGCAGGCCGTGGAACTCGGCCCAGCCCAGGACGTGTTCCAGGGGAAGCCCGGCGATGCGCCGGTCGACCATGCGGGCGGCCTCGTCGCGGGTGCGGGCGGTGGACATGATCAACTCCGCCTCGTCCTCGGCGAAGACACAGCCGGCGGAACGCAGCGCGGAGACGACGTGGGAACGTGACAGTGGTGGCATGGAGCCGAGAAAGCCTTCCGGTGGACCGAAGGGCGCACTCGCGGTCAGCCGGCGGCGGTGGTCCGCGCCGTCCTGAGGTGGGAGAGCACCCGAGCCGACACAGCGGTAATGGGACTCACCTCCTCGGCCACACCGGCCGGGACGGTCCTCGGCCAGGACGGACACCCTAGCAGGAGGGACGTTCGCGCAAGCCCCCTCCGGCCGCGAAGACGTCCGCGCCGACTCGAGTTGTACTCTACAACTGAGCGACGAGGGAGGTCCCGTGCAGACAGAGCACGCCACCGCCGCGTCCGTGGAAGCCGCCGTCGAGACCATTCAGCGCGAGATGACGGTGTTCGCCCGGCGCGCCCGGGCCTCGGCCGGCCGTATGCACCCGGAGCTGTCCCTGGTCTCGTACACGCTGCTCGGGCACCTGGAGGAGAGCGGCGGCTGCCGGGCGACCGACCTGGCCGCGCACTACGCCCTGGACAAGTCCACGGTGAGCCGGCAGGTGGCCGCGCTGCAGCGGGCCGGGCTGATCGAGCGGCGGCAGGATCCGGACGACCACCGGGTCCAGGTGCTGCAGCTGACCCAGGCGGGCACGCGGATCCTCGCCCAGGTCACGGAGAGCCGCCGGGAGGCGTTCCGGGAACGGCTCGCGGGCTGGCCGGAGCAGGACCTGGAACGCTTCGCGGCCTACCTGCTGCGCTACAACGCCGCGGCCGCCGCCCCACCCGTCGGGCCGCCCGCCCCGGCCGACGGCTGACGGCTGGCGGCTGACGGCTGACGGCTCACAGCTGGCGGCGCACGGCGAACGACGGGAAGGGGCCCGCCTGCGGCGAGCCCCGGAGCCCTGCTGTCAGATCCCCACCACCTGCTCGTCCCCCAGCCGCTCCGGGACCCGCGCCGACACGAACCTCGTCGTGCGGCGCAGGCGGAAGCCCAGGGACTCGTAGAGGCGGATGGCGCCTGTGTTGCCCGCGCCGGTGTGCAGGAACGGGGTCTCGCCACGCTCGCGGATGCCGTGCGCGACCGCCAGGACCAGCCGGGTGGCCAGGCCCTGACCGCGGAACCCCGGATCGGTGCACACGGCGCTGATCTCGGTCCAGCCGGGCGGGTGCAGCCGTTCACCCGCCATGGCGACCAGGGCTCCGCCGCGGCGGATGCCCAGGTAGGTGCCCAGTTCGACGGTGCGCGGCAGGAACGGGCCGGGCCGCGTGCGCGCCACCAGGTCCAGCATCTCGGGCACGTCGGCCGCAGTGAGCCGTACGGCCTCCGGGTCGGGCGCGGCGGCGATGCCGTCGTCGACGAGTTGCACGCCGTCGAGGGCGAAGGTGATCTCCCAGCCGTCCGGGACCGCCCCGCGGAAGCCGGGGAGCGGGGCCTCGGCACCGGGACCCGCCAGCGCTGCGAGGTCGGCCCAGTCGTCGGCGTCCGGATCCTCCGGCAGGCCCACCCACGGCGACACATCGACGGGGTAACGCAGGATGCGGCCCCGGCGCTCCGCGAAGTGGGCGTGCGGGCCGGTCAGCGAGGCGAGCGCCGGGTTGTCGAGCACGTGGTCGCTCATGCGGCGACCTCGATCACGACCTTGCCCCGGGCGTGCCCGTCCTCCACCAGGCGCAGGGCCTGCTCGGCATGTTCGAGCGGGAAGGTCCGTGTGACATACGGGTTCAGGTCGCCTGCCACCACAAGCCGTGCCACCTCGTCGAGCACCGCGGCGGTACGGGCGCGCTCCACCCGCGCTCCGCCCAGCCGCCCGACGTCCTCCGGAGCCGCCCCTGCGGTGATCAGCTTGGAGCGGTCGGAAAGCAGGGTCGCCGTCTCCTCCAGTACCTCGCCGCCGACCAAGTCGTAGACGCCGTCGACGCCGCCTGGTGCGACCGCCCGCACCCGCGCGGCGAGGTCCGTGCCCGAGGGGACGTGGACGGCGCCGAGCTGCTCGACGAAATCCTTCTTGGCCTCGCTCGCCGTGCCGACGACGCGCAGGCCGAAGGCGCGGGCGATCTGCACGGCCGCGACGCCGACTCCCCCGCCGGCGCCGGTGACCAGCAGGGTCGCACCGGCGGGCAGCCCGAGCTGCCGGATGCCGTCGTAGGCGGTGGCCGCGGCGACCGGCAGGACCGCCGCGTCCGTGAGGGACAGGCCGTCCGGCACGTGCGCGCTCACCGTCGCGGGCAGCAGCGCGTATTCGGCGTATCCGCCGGTCACGGTGTTGCCGAAGACCGCGTCCCCGACGGCGAAACCGGTCACGCCCTCGCCGATCTCCTCGACGATCCCGGCCACCTCGCTGCCGAACACCACCGGGAACGAGGGCGTGCCGGTGTCGCCGGGGCGCCGGAAGCCCGAGCGCAGCTTCCAGTCGACGGGGTTGACGCCCGCCGCGCGCACCGCGACGAGGAGCTGTCCGGGGCCGGGGCCCGGCCGGTCGGCGTCGATGAACGTCTGCGTCTCGGGGCCGCCGTAGCGGGTGTACGCGTACGCCTTGGGCATGTCCTGCCTCACTCTCCTTCGCTGTCGCCGGACCACCCGTCGCAGGAGCCACCGGTCCCGGCCACTACAGCGCAAGGAAGATCACGGAGCGGCTATTCCCGGGCGTCGGCAGAGTTCATACGCCTGCAATGACCGGCCCCGGCGAGCGTCCCGGCGCACCGGGAACGGGGTGTCGCCGCGGGGGTGGGCCAAGGTTTCGTGGCCACAGGTCCGGGAACCCCGCCCGAGAGGGAGAATGGCCATGAAAGCCGCTTCACAAGCCGCTTCGTGTCGGACACGTCCCGTCGGGGACAGGTCCACCCCGGGCCACGGGAGGCACCCCGGGCCGTGCGCCGAGTGGCGACGCCCGCCGCGCACCGACCCGCAGGCGGGGCATGCGGCAAGGAGGTCGAGATGCGAACCCGGGTGCACGGCTGGCGCTGGAAGCGCAATCCGCTGCGCCGCCGTTGCGATGTCGTCGAGGCGTGGACGGCGCTGATCGTCGCCGTGCTGCTGTGTGTCGGGGCGCCGCTCGTCGGCACGGCCGTGGGCTGGCGGGCGTACGAGCAGGGGCAGGCCACGCAGGTGGCCCAGCGCGCCGAACGGCACCAGGTGGCCGCGGTGCTCGCCGAGGACGCCCCGGCCGCCGCGCCCGCGACTCAGGGCGGGAAGCAGCCCCTGTACCCGGCGAAGGTGCGCTGGAGCGAGCCGGGCAAGGGCACGCTGACCACGATCGCCGAGGTCCCGGCGGGTTCGCGCAGCGGCGACCGGGTGCCGGTGTGGCTGGACTCCAGGGATCGCGGGGTCGCCCCGCCACCGAGTGACGGCGCGGTGTGGCAGCACGCCCTGACGGCCGGTGTGTGGGCCGCGGGCGGCATGGCCGGGACGGTACTCCTGGCCCGCGCCGTGACCAGGCGGGTCGCCGAGCGGCACCGCATGGCGGAGTGGGAGGCCGAGTGGGCCCGCACCGGGCCCGAGTGGGGGCGGCGGACGGCCTGACCGCGCTCACAGGGAGGCGGCCGATGAGGTCTGGCGGGTCCGTGACAACCACCGTACGGTGTGATCATCCGCACCCGACGTCAAAGGTGGTCCTTCATGGCCCTGTTCGACCTACCGCTGGACGAACTCCGCGAGTACCGCAGCGCGTCCGTCGAGCCCGCGGACTTCGACGCGTTCTGGACGAAGACGCTCCAGGAGGCCCGCGAGCATGACCTGGACGCCCGTTTCGAACCCGTCGAGACGGGACTGAGGACGGTCCAGGTGTACGACGTGACGTTCGCCGGGTTCGGCGGCCACCCGGTGAAGGGCTGGCTGACCGTGCCGGTCTCCGTGGAGGGTCCGCTGCCGACGGTCGTGGAGTTCGTCGGCTACGGCGGTGGACGGGCCCTTCCGCACGAGCATCTGCTGTGGGCGTCGGCGGGTTTCGCGCACTTCGTGATGGACACGCGGGGCCAGGGCAGCGGGTGGGGCGGCGGTGAGACGCCGGACCCGGTGGGCAGCGCGCCGTCCTTCCCCGGGTTCATGACGCGCGGGATCGAGGATCCCGAAAGCTACTACTACCGGCGGGTGTTCACCGATGGCGTGCGCGCCGTGGAGGCGGCCCGCGCACATCCGCTGACCGACGCCTCCCGTACCGCGGCCGTCGGCGGCAGCCAGGGCGGCGGTATCACGATCGCGGTCGGCGGTCTCGTACCGGACCTGGTGGCCGTCGCGCCGGACGTGCCGTTCCTGTGCGACTTCCCGCGCGCGACGACGATCACGGACCGCCACCCGTACCGGGAGATCGGCAGCTACCTCAAGACGCACCGCGGCCGTACCGAGCAGGTGATGCGGACCCTGTCGTACTTCGACGGCGTGCACTTCGCCGCGCGCGGCCGGGCACCCGCGCTGTTCTCGGCGGCGCTGGAGGACCAGACGTGTCCGCCGTCGACGGTGTTCGCCGCGTTCAACGCGTGGGCGCACGAGGAGAAGACGATCGAGGTCTACGACTTCAACGACCACGAGGGCGGCGGCGCCCACCAGCAGGGGGTCAAGCTGCGCTGGCTGCCGGCACGTTTCTGACGGCCAGGGAGACCCGGCCGAGGCCCGCGCGGGTCCGGTCAGGTCCTGGTGGCCACGATCAGCCGGCAGCGCGGGCTGCCGTCGGGCCGGTGGCCGAAGTCCCTCAGTGGCCGGTGCTCCACGGTGAATCCGGCGCGGGTCAGCTCGCGCCGGACGTCACTGAAGCGGAACGTCCGGTAGTACATGACGAACGGCGGCCGCCACAGGGCGTTGCGCACCCGCATCGCGGTGTCGAAGCCGAGCAGCGCCCAGTACCAGGGCGAGGCCGGGGACGGCGGGGCGCCGACGGGGAACACGAACCGTCCGCCGGGCCGCAGCACGGAGTGCACCTCGGCGAACAGGCCGGGCAGCTCGCGCGGCAGGAAGTGGCCGAACGCGCCGAAGCTCACCGCCAGGTCGAAGACGGGGCCGAACGGCAGGGCGCGGGCATCACCGCGTACCCAGGCGACGTGCGGCGGCCCGTCGGACCGTGCCCGAGCGCGTGCGACGGCCAGCATGCCCGCGCTGAAGTCGACGCCGGTGACGCTCTCGCGGCAGACGGTGCGCAGCACCTCCGTCCCCGCGCCCGTACCGCAGCACAGGTCGAGCCCGTGCGCGAAGGGCCCCATTGCCTTCAGCTCCCCTTGGACGGCGTCGAGGACGGCGTCCGGCGTCCGGAAGGGCGTCTGGTCGAACTTGGGCGCGAGCAGGTCATAACCGCGCTCGACCGACGACAGCGCCTGGACGGTCAGCTCGCGGAGGGTGGGACCGTGCGGGGAGAACATCGGCATCAGCTTAAGGCAGCGCGACCCCGGGAGGGGCTCGTCTCCGACCGTTCCATTCGGATCATCTTCGGTCAACGGCCGACGATGCCTGCGGGGCCGCCCGCCGCTCACCTAGGGTCGTCTGCATGACTTCGTTCCGTCCTGCCCCCGCCTGGCTGGCCGACGCCGTCTTCTACCAGATCTACCCGCAGTCGTTCGCCGACTCGAACGGCGACGGCATCGGTGACTTCGACGGGATCACCGAGCGCCTGGACCACCTCGCGTGGCTGGGCGTGAACACCGTGTGGCTCAACCCCTGTTTCGTCTCCCCGTTCCGCGACGCCGGGTACGACGTCGCGGACTACCTGACGGTCGCGCCCCGCTACGGCTCCGCCGACGATCTCGCCACGCTCGTCGACGAGGCGGGCCGCCGCGGCATCCGCATCCTCCTCGACCTCGTCGCCGGACACACCTCCGACGCGCACCCGTGGTTCCGGGCCTCGGCGGACGACCCGGACGACCACCGCTACATCTGGGCACCCGAGGGCCGTCCCGAGGGCTTCGTCCCCTCCCCCGGCACCCGCCCCGGCTCCTATCTGCCGAACTTCTTCGACAGCCAGCCCGCCCTCAACTTCGGCTATGCGCGGGAGGATCCGGCCGAACCCTGGCGGCAGCCGGTCGACGCGGAGGGCCCGCGTGCCAACCGGGCGGCACTGCGCGAGATCATGGACCACTGGCTGCGGTTCGGCGTCTGCGGTTTCCGCGTCGACATGGCCGCGTCCCTCGTCAAGGACGACCCGGACAGGACGGAGACGGCCGCGATCTGGACCGAGTTGCGCCACTGGCTGGACCGGGCGCACCCTCAGGCGGTGCTGCTGTCGGAGTGGGGCGACCCGGAGGTGTCCGTCCCGGCAGGCTTCCACACGGACTTCTTCCTGCACTTCGGCGGCCCCACGAACGGTCTGCCGCTGCGGTCCCTGTGGAGCAACGGCGAGGGCACGGTGAACGCGGCCTGGGACCCTCTGGACTGCTTCTTCGACCCCGGCGGCAGGGGCTCTGCGCGGCCGTTCGTGGAGGCGTACGACAAGGCGACGACGGCGCTGGCGGGCTGCGGCTTCGTCTCCCTGCCGACCGCCAACCACGACTTCTCCCGGCTCAACTGCGGCCCGCGCACGGCCGAGCAGCTCCCGGCGGCCTTCGCGTTCCAGCTGACCTGGCCGACACTGCCGGCGATCTACTACGGCGACGAGATCGGCATGCGGTACGTCCCCGGCCTGCCCGACAAGGAGGGCAGCGTCCTCGGCCCCCGCTACAACCGGGCGGGCTCCCGCACCCCGATGCAGTGGGACGAGGGCCCGAACGCCGGCTTCTCCACGGCACCCGAGGACCGCCTCTACCTCCCCCTGGATCCCTCCCCCGACCGCCCGACGGTGGCCGCGCAGCGCGCCGACGAGACCTCGCTGCTGCATCTCGTACGCCGGCTGATCGCCCTGCGCAGGACCACACCGGAGTTCGGCCCGCGCGGTGCGGTGGAGGTGTTGCACACCGGATACCCGTTCGTGTACGTCCGGGGCGGCCGGTTTCTGGTGGTCGTCAACCCCCGGAGCAGCGAGGCGAGTTACGGGTACTCCGCCACCGCTCGCGCGCTGGAGGTGTCGGGGGTGGAGCTCGCGGACGGGACGATCACGGCACGGGGGTCCGGCTACGGCATCTTCGAACTCGACGGGTAGAGGCGCCGGCTGCCCGGCGATGGGCCTCGGGGGGCCGAGAACAGCGCATCGGGGTTCGGAGCGCAGGTATACGCTGGCAGTGAGGGTGAGGTGAGCCCTGTGCACTCCGTACCCAGCAGCCCCGAAGATCTCGTGCGGGCTCTCCGATCCGCCGGGATCAGGGACGAGCGGCTGCTGGAGGCCGTGCGGACGACACCCCGGGCCCGGTTCGTGCCCGCCGCTCAGGCGGCCGCCGCCTACCGGGACACACCCGTTCCGATCGGGCAGGGGCAGGTCACCACACAGCCGTCGCTGTCCGCCGTGATGATCGAGAGCCTTGAGCTGAGCGGAAGCGAGCACGTCCTCGAGGTCGGTACCGGTCTCGGTTTCCAGACCGCGCTGCTCGCCCGGCTGGCCGGCGACGTGGTCAGCGTCGAGATGCGGCCGGACATCGCCCGGCAGGCGCGCGGCAATCTGGCCGGGCAGGGCGTGCGGAACGTGGAGTTGCGGGTCGGTGACGGCAGCGGCGGTGTGCCGGACCGCGCCCCGTACGACGCGGTGATCGTCTCGGCCGCGTTCCCGAAGGTGCCCGAGCCGCTGGTCGCACAGCTACGGCCGTCCGGCCGCCTGGTGCAACCGGTCGGGCCGGGCGGGCACGAACAGGTGGTGTGCTTCGTGCGCACCGCGTCCGGGCTGGAGCAGTGGCGGATCGTGACCGCGGCCTGCTTCGTGCGGCTGCTCGGGCGGTACGGCTTTCCGCAGGACGGCACGGATGTCACCTGAGCGCGGAACAGACCGCGTCCCGTCCGTGTTCTCCCCAGCAGAACCGCCGAGTGCTACAGTGCGGTGAGCACTTGTGTACGCCCCGTCCGGGGCGCCGGTGCCTGTTTCTCCCCGTTCGCCGTTCCGCCCGTCGTTTCGGACCGGCGCATCGGCTTTCCTTTCGCCACCTCGTCAGGCAGTGCGTCGTACGCCGTTGCCGAGGTGCCGTTCCTCGCCGTGGCGAGGCGTGATCCTGCCGCCTCCCGGCCCCTCTCCCCCCTTCTCTTCTTCTCTTCCTTCCGTTCCTGAAAGGCCGTCCATGACCACCACACTCGAACACCCCCCGATCCAGCAGGAGCGAACGCCTCAGACCGTCTCCGGAGTCCTCGACATCGACGCCGGCGGGAAGGGGCACCTGCGTGCCGAAAACTGCCTCGCCTCGCCCGCCGACCTCCCCGTACCGCCCGCGCTGATCCGCCGTCACGGGCTGCGCAAGGGCGACAGCCTCGCCGGCACCCGTACCGGGCGCTCCCTCACCGAGGTCGAGCTGGTCAACGGCCGGCCCCCGGAGGAATCACACAGCCGTCCGCACTTCCGCGACCTCACCCCGCTGCACCCGCGCGAGCGGCTGCGGCTCGAGCACCCGGCGTCGGGTCTGGGCGGACGCGTGATGGACCTTCTCTCGCCCGTCGGCAAGGGCCAGCGCGGGCTGATCGTCGCCCCGCCCAAGACCGGCAAGACCGTGCTGCTCCAGCAGATCGCCGCGGCCGTCGCCGGCAACCACCCCGAGTGCCATCTGATGGTCGTGCTGCTCGACGAGCGGCCCGAGGAGGTCACCGACATGCGGCGCTCGGTACGGGGTGAGGTGTACGCCTCCACGTTCGACCGCACGCCGAAGCAGCACATCGCGCTCGCGGAAATGGTCGTCGAGCGGGCCAAGCGACTGGTCGAGCAGGGTCAGGACGTCGTCGTCCTGCTGGACTCGCTGACCCGGCTGTGCCGGGCCCACAACAACGCGGCCTCCTCCGGTGGCCGCACCCTCAGCGGCGGCGTCGACGCGTCCGCCCTGCACGGCCCGAAGCGCTTCTTCGGCGCCGCCCGTCTGGCCGAGGAGGGCGGCTCGCTCACCATCCTGGCCACCGCCCTGGTGGAGACCGGCTCCCGGGCCGACGAGTTCTTCTTCGAGGAGCTGAAGAGCACCGGCAACATGGAGCTGCGCCTCGACCGCGCCCTGGCCGCCCGACGCATCCACCCGGCCGTCGACATCGCGGCGTCCGGCACCCGGCGTGAGGAACTCCTGCTGCCCCCGGGCGAGTTGGCGGCCGTACGAGGACTGCGGCGCGCCCTGCAGTCACAGGGGCAGCCCGCCGTGGAGACCCTGCTGGAGCGGTTGCGGGCGACGCCCGACAACGCGGCGTTCCTGCGCCAGGTCCAGCCCACACTGCCGGCCGGCTGATCCCTCCGGCCGGACACGCTCCGGCGTCAGGCATCCGGGTGCACGATCCCCCCACTCGGCTCACGCCGACCGGGCGGACGCGCGCTCACCGTTCCTACGGTGTCCGGTATGAGCATCGGATTCTCCTCTCGCGCCCTCCTCTCCTGCTGCGCTCTCTGCGCGGTGGGCATGTCGGCCCTCGCGCCGCTGCCCGCCGCCGCTCTGACGGGCACCGGCGCCGGCGCTCCCGGGCCCGCCGCGTCGCAGTCGCCGCTCCTGTACGGGCCCGGCACTCAGGTGCGGCCACGCGCGGGAGCCCCCGAGGTGCCGTATGTGTCGGCGCTGTCGTGGCTGGTGGCCGACGCCGACACCGGTGATGTGCTCGCCGCACACGACGCGCACCGCCCACTGCCGCCCGCGAGCACCCTCAAGACCCTGTTCGCGCTCACCGTGCTGCCGGCGCTGCCCGCCGGCACGCGGCACACCGTCAGGGAGCGGGAGCTGGCGGGCATCGGGCCCGGCAGCAGCCTCGTCGGGATCAAGGAGGGCCTCACCTACCGGGTGAGCGACCTGTGGAAGGGAGTCTTCCTGCACTCCGGCAACGACGCGGTGCATGTGCTGGCCGCGCTCAACGGCGGCGTGGAGACCACGGTCCGCCGGATGCAGGCCAAGGCCCGGCAACTGGGCGCCTTCGACACCCAGGTGGTCTCGCCGGACGGCTACGACGCCCCCGGGCAGGTGTCGTCGGCGTACGACCTCGCGGTGTTCGGGAGGGCCGGGCTGCGCAATCCGGACTTCGCCCGGTACTGCTCCCTTGCGGAGTCGACGTTCCCAGGCGAGGGCGCGTCGTACGGGATCCGCAACACCAACCGGCTGCTGACCGGCGCCGACGGCGTCGAACGCTACCCGGGGCTGATCGGCATCAAGAACGGCTACACCAGCAACGCGGGCAACACCCTCGTGGCCGCGGCCCGCCACGGCGGGCGCACCCTCGTGGTGACCGTGATGAACCCTCAGGAGGGCGGTGGGCTCACGGTCTACGAGGAGGCCCGCTCGCTGCTCGACTGGGGCTTCGACGCCGCCGGGCGGGTCGCGCCGGTCGGCTCGCTGCTGCCCGAGGGCTCGGGCGTGGCGGGCTCCGGTCCCACCGCGCTGCCGACGACGACCCCCCGCAAGGAGGACGAAGACCCGTCCGACTGGCCGGAGGCGGCGACACTGGCGAGCGCCGTCGGTCTGGGGACGGGCGCGGCGGTCGCGCTGGCGCTGCGGCTGCTGGGCAGACGCCCGGAGCGGGACTGACCGACCGGCAGCCCGAGCAGCAGGCCGAGGGTGATCCATGTGTAGGTGTTGCTGCCGAGGAAGCCGTCGATCCCGGACGCGTCGTCGAACCACAGCCACACCACGCTGGTGCACAGCACCGCGTACAGGGCGGCCGCGGTCCGCAGCCGGCGTGCGTGCACCAGCACCGCGAAGGAGGGCAGCAGCCACACCAGATGGTGCACCCAGGTGATCGGGGAGACCAGGCAGGCGACGAGCCCGGTGAGGGCGAAGGCCGCCCGCCAGTCCCCGGCGCGCAGCGCCCGGTGCGTGCGCCAGGCCCACACCGTGAGGACCAGGACGACGGCCAGCGCCCAGGCGGCCCGGCTCGGGTCGTCCGGCGCCGATAGCCGGGCGAGGACACCCTGCAGGGACTGGTTGGAGACGTAGTCGAGGCGGCCGACGCGGGTGGTGTCCCAGACGGCGCTGGTCCAGTAGAAGCGGGAGGCGTCCGGCGCCGCCCACGCCGGGAACAGGGTGGCGGCCCCCGCGACGGCGGTGGCGACGGCGGCGGCCCGCCATCTGCGGGCGAGCAGCAGCAGAGCGATGAACACCGCCGGGGTGAGCTTGACGGCCGCCGCGAGTCCGATACCGGCCCCCGCCCAGCGCCCGCGCCCGGTGGACAGCAGCCAGGCGTCGGCGAGCACGAGCGCCAGCAGCAGGAGGTTGACCTGCCCGAAGCTGAAGGTGTCCCGGACGGGTTCGAACAGGGCCAGCGCGCAGGCGGCCAGGCCCCAGCCGAACCAGCCGTAGCGGCCCAGCTCCCGGCCGAGGAGGATCCACACCACGGCGGCGAGGGCGGCCAGGTTGAACAGCAGGGCGAGCGCGATCGCCGTGTGCAGGCCGACGAACGCCATCGGCAGCATGCACAGCGCGGCGAACGGCGGATAGGTGAAGCCGTACGTCGTGCCCGGCACCCGGTAGTCGTAGACGTGGCCGCCGTAGTGGATCCAGGCGTTCACGGTCCCGTAGTAGACCTTCAGGTCGAACCAGCCGCGCAACAGCGGCACGGTGGCGGTGAAGACGGTCACGGCGGCGGTGAGACCGAGGACGAGGGCGAGCCGTCCCTTCTCGGTGCTCGGCGGTCTCACGCGGTCCGTCCCAGTACGGGTGTCTGGGCCGCCTGGTGCGCCTGCCACAGCACCACCACGGCGAGCAGGCCGCCGGAGACGGCCAGCACCACCTGGGCGAGGTCGGGCGGGCCGCCGCTCGGCAGCACGGCGAGCGCGAGGACGGCGGTGGCGGCGGCCACCCGGTGGCGTACCAAGGTGCTGGGGGCCGCTGCGGCGATGAGGAACAGTCCCCACAGGGCGTACCAGGGGCGGATGGCCGGGCCGAGGACGGCGACGACGGCGAGGCTCAGGCCGAGCGCGTAGACCGGGGCGGGCCGCAGCTTCACCCAGATGACCAGCACGGTGATGGCGGTCGCGGCGACCCCGACCGCGTGCCAGGCCGGTTCCGCGACGGGCGCGAGGTCGCTGCCGAGACCGTCGAGCATCCGGCCCGTGACCCGGCCGAGGACGCTGGTGGGTGACCAGTTGTGCGGGGAGACGGGTGTCTTCAGGGCCGCTATCCAGCCGTACCCGGTCCCGGCGACGGCGGTGGCCGCGGCGGTCGTGGCGAGCGCGACCACCGTGGTCGTCACCGTCGCCCGGACGACACCGACGTCCCGGCGCAGCACGATCACGGCGAGCAGGCCGAGCGCGGCGGGGGCCTTGACCAGGGCGGCGAGCGTGACCAGGACGACGCCGAGGACGTGCAGCCGGCCGCGGGCGGCTAGTGACTGACTGGAACTCCAGACAGTCACCAGCAAGCCCATGCCGAGCAGGCCGAGCATGATGGCGTCGTTGTGGGCGCCGGCGACCAGGTGCAGCAGGACGAGCGGGTTGAGGGCGCCGAGCCACAGCGCGGCGGCCGGGTCGGCGCCGCAGTGCCTGGCGAGCCGTGGCAGCGCGAACGCCATCAGGGCCACGCCGAGCAGCGCGACCAGCCGCATGCCGAGCAGCCCGGCCGGCAGCTCGCCGCGGGTCGGTCCGGACAGCGCGGAGGCGACGAGGAGGAAGACCGGACCGTAGGGGGCCGCGGTGTCCCGCCACACCGGAGCCACCTCGTCCGCCAGCGGACCGCCGAGCTGGGCGGGCCCGTGGGCGTAGACGTCGAGGTGGGCGTGGACCATGGCGCCCTGGGCGAGGTAGCTGTAGACGTCCCGGCTGAACAGCGGCGGGGCCAGCAGCAGCGGTGCCGCCCAGGTGGCGAGGACGAGCAGCAGGGTCCGCGGCGTCGGCGGTTCGGGGCCGCGGATCACCCGGCCGAGCAGTGCCCAGGCGGCGATCAGCAGGACGACACCGAAGTACACCCCCACCAGCCCGAGCGCGGCGCGCCCGGACTCCGGGGAGACCAGATCCTCGACCGGCAGGGCCCCGGCGGTCTCACCGCCCAGTGCGAGAAAGGCGGTACCGGCCAGACCGAGCGCCTGGCAGCGGCGGAGATCGACGGGGAAAGCCATGGCCAACACTCGGGAAGCGTGTCAACACCGGGTGGCCGGAAAGCAACGTCCGTCTCTCGCGCGGGCGGCCTGCTTGTGACCGCCGCGTGATCGACGGGCACAGGGGGGCACGGAAGTCCCGGTCAGAACACGGACAACCCGGTCAGCGTGGTGAAGCGGTCGAGTGCCGCGACGCCCGCGACGGAGTTGCCGCGCTCGTCGAGGCCGGGGCTCCATACGCACAGGGTGCAGCGGCCGGGCACGACCGCGATGATGCCGCCGCCGACGCCGCTCTTGCCGGGCAGGCCGACCCGGTAGGCGAAGTCGCCCGCCGCGTCGTACGTGCCGCAGGTCAGCATCACCGCGTTGACCTGCTTGGCCTGGCTGCGGGTCAGCAGCCGGGTGCCGTCGGCGCGGATGCCGTGCCGGGCCAGGAAGCCGGTGGCGAGGGCGAGGTCGGCGCAGGACGCGGTGAGGGAGCACTGCCGGAAGTACTGCTCGAGCAGCACCGGCACGGGGTTGCCGATGTTGCCGTAGGACGCCATGAAATGGCCGAGGGCGGCGTTGCGGTCGCCGTGCGCGGCCTCGGAGGCGGCGACCTCCGTATCGAAGCAGAGCCCGGGGTTGCCGCTCTCGGCGCGCAGGAAGTCGAGCAGGGTGCCGGCCGCGTCACCCGTACGGGTGTGCAGCCGGTCGGTGACGACGAGGGCTCCCGCGTTGATGAAGGGATTGCGCGGGATGCCGTTCTCGTACTCCAGTTGGACCAGCGAGTTGAACGGGTTGCCGGACGGCTCCCGGCCCACGTGCTCCCACAGCGCGTCACCCTCGCGGGCGAGGTCGAGGGCGAGGGTGAAGACCTTGGTGATGGACTGGGTGGAGAACGGCTCCCGCCACTCCCCCACCCCGTAGACCGTGCCGTCCAGTTCGGCGACGGCCATGCCGAAGCGGCGCGGGTCCAGGGCGGCGAGCGCCGGTATGTAGTCGGCGGCCCGGCCGCGACCGGGGCGCTGCTCCATCTCTTCGGCGATACGTTCCAGCACGGGCTGGAAGTTCAGCGACGGGGCCATGGTCACCATCGTGCCGCCCCCTGCGACGGACCGCTCACCTGACGTACCTCGTGATCATGCGCTGGATCCTATGACGCGGCCGGGGCTGCTCCACCCGGCAGGGCGGCGGACACGGCCGCCGCCCCCAGGTGCCTGCTCCCTGCTCACCGGGAAGGTCAGACCTCCGGGGAGCCGCTGCCCGCGACCACCTCGGGCCGCAGCAGGGCCTGCAGCCGCTCGGCGGGCAACAGGCCCTTCTCCAGGACGAGTTCGGCGACGCCGCGCCCGGTGGCGAGGGCCTCCTTGGCGATGCCGGTGGCCGCCTCGTAGCCGATGTACGGGTTGAGTGCGGTGACCAGGCCGATGGAGTTCTCCACGGCCGCCCGCAGTTCCTTCTCGTTGGCCGTGATCCCGGAGACGCACCGCTCGGCGAGGGTGAGGCAGGCGCGCTCCAGATGCGTGATGCTCTCGGAGAGGGAGTGGAGGATGACCGGTTCGAAGGCGTTGAGCTGGAGCTGGCCGGCCTCGGCGGCCATGGTGATGGTGACGTCGTTGCCGATCACCTCGAAGGCGACCTGGTTGACGACCTCCGGGATCACCGGGTTGACCTTGCCGGGCATGATGCTCGAACCGGCCTGCACCGGCGGCAGGTTGATCTCGTTCAGGCCCGCCCTCGGTCCGGACGACAGCAGGCGCAGGTCGTTGCAGCTCTTGGAGAGCTTGACCGCGATCCGCTTCAGCACACCGGACATCTGCACGAACGCGCCGCAGTCCTGGGTGGCCTCGACCAGGTTGGCGGCGGTCACCAGCGGCAGGCCGGTGATCTGCGAGAGGTGGCGGCGCGCGGACTCGGCGTATCCGGCCGGGGCGTTGAGGCCGGTGCCGATCGCGGTGGCGCCGAGGTTGATCTCGTGGATCAGCTCGACGGCCTCCGCGAGCCGGCTGCGGTCCTCCTCCAGCATGACCGCGTACGCCGAGAACTCCTGCCCCAGCGTCATCGGCACCGCGTCCTGCAGCTGGGTGCGGCCCATCTTCAGCACGTCGCGGAACTCGACCGCCTTGGCCGCGAAGGCGTCCTGGAGCACGGTCATCGCCCTGAGCAGGCCACGCACCGCGTAGACGGTCGCGATCTTGACTGCGGTCGGGTAGACGTCGTTGGTGGACTGGCCGAGGTTGACGTCCTCGTTGGGGTGCAGGTGCCGGTACTCGCCCCTGGCGTGCCCCAGCAGCTCCAGCGCCCGGTTGGCGACGACCTCGTTGGCGTTCATGTTGGTCGAGGTGCCCGCACCGCCCTGGATGACGTCGACCACGAACTGGTCGTGCAGCTTGCCCTCGCGGATCTCTCGGCAGGCCTCCACGATGGCGGCGGCCTTCCTCGGCTCCAGCAGGCCGAGTTCCTCGTTGGCCAGAGCCGCGGCCTCCTTGACGGCGGCCAGGGCGTCGATCAGGTGCGGGTAGGCGGAGATCGGCGTCCCCGTGATGGGGAAGTTCTCCCTGGCGCGCAGGGTGTGGATGCCCCAGTACGCCTCGGCGGGTACGTCGCGGTGGCCGAGCAGGTCGTGTTCGCTGCGGTGGGCTGCGGCGGTCATGGCAGTGCGGGCCCTCTTTCGGAGGTGGACGAAGCGAGGTGGACGAGTCGGTCAGACGCGGGTCCGGGGGGTGACGGGGTCGAGGGCGCGGACCGGCCGGACGCTGCCGACGGGTTCGCCGCCGCCGAGCAGCGGCTCGCCCGCGAACTCGGTGAGCGCCGCCGGGTCGACGCCGGCGCGGGCCAGAGCCGCGGCGGCGACCGGGATCCGTGCCCGGTTCGCCCCGTCGGCGATCTTCACGGCGACGGCACGGCCGTCGGGCAGCGCGGCGAACTGGACGCCCTCGAAGCCGTCCTTGGCGAGGAGCCCGGGCACGGCCCGCATCAGCGCGGCGACGTCGCGCCCGGAGCCGGAGGCCATCT
Organism: Streptomyces sp. NPDC093984; assembly: GCF_044764595.1. Taxonomy (NCBI): domain Bacteria; kingdom Bacillati; phylum Actinomycetota; class Actinomycetes; order Kitasatosporales; family Streptomycetaceae; genus Streptomyces; species Streptomyces sp. NPDC093984. The sequence goes on from NZ_JBIWIM010000001.1 coordinate 286,367, forward strand.
CGGCGTGCTCGCGCACCGCATCCGCCACCCGCGCCTCCGGGGTGCCGGCCGGCGCGGTGGTGATGCGGGCCGCCGCACGGGCGAGCCCGTGCAGCGAGACGGAGAACAGCGGCGCGCCGCAGCCGTCGACGGTCACCCGGGCGATCGCCTGGCCGGTGAGGTCCTCGACGATCTCGGCGATGGCCTGCTGGAGGGGGTGGGCCGGGTCGAGATAGTCCTCCAGCGGCCAGCCGTTGAGCCTGCAGGTGTACAGCATGGCCGCGTGCTTGCCGGAGCAGTTCTGGGCGAGCCGGGAGGGCGGGCGGCCCTCCCGGATCCAGTCGTCGCGCACGACCGGGTCGTACGGCAGGTCCGGGATGTTGCCGAGGTCGTCCTCGGTGACACCGGCCAGCTCCAGGATCCGCCGGGTGCCGGCCAGGTGCCGTTCCTCGCCGGAGTGGCTGGCCGCGGTCAGCGACAGCAGCTCCCCGTCGAGCGGAAGCCCGGCGCGCACCATGGCCACCGCCTGCACGGGCTTGAGGGCCGAGCGCGGGTAGAAGGCGGCCTCGATGTCACCGAGTTGCAGCTCCACTCCGCCGTCGGCGCCGAGGACGACGACCGAGCCGTAGTGGATGCCTTCGACGACGCCACCCCGGAGGAGGTGGGCGATCGGTGCGTGCAGGGGCTCCCGGATCACAGGAGCCTCGGCGACCGGACTTCCGTACAACACTGCGTGGTTCACACATTCACCTTGGGGGACTTACTGCGGCCGACCCGGCCGCGGACGCCGAACCAGCCGGCGACGAGGGCGGCGACGATCAGCGGCAGGCACAGCACGGTGGTGCGGCCCGCGCCGCCGTCGGCGTACATCAGGACGAACACGGAGGCGAGGAAGCCGAGTGTGACGATCTCGGTCCACGGGGAGCCGGGCAGGCGGTAGCCGGGGCGCGACAGTTCGCCCCTCTGCGTCTTCCGCCAGAAGAGCAGGTGACAGAGCATGATCATGCCCCAGGTGGACAGGATGCCGATCGCCGCGAAGTTGAGCACGATCTCGAACGCGTCCGCCGGGACCACGAAGTTGAGCCCGACGCCGAGGACACACATCCCGCTGGTGAGCAGGATGCCGCCGTACGGGACCTGGCTGCGGCTCATCACGCTCGTGAACCTGGGCGCCGAGCCCGACATGGCCATGGAGCGCAGGATGCGGCCGGTGGAGTACAGGCCGGAGTTGAGCGAGGACATGGCCGCGGTGAGGACTACGAGGTTCATCACGCCGCCGGCTGCCGGGACGCCGATGTTGGACAGGACCGTGACGAAGGGGCTCTCGCCGGCGGAGTACTTGTTCCAGGGCAGCAGCATCGAGAGCAGGAGCACCGAGCCGACGTAGAACAGGCCGACGCGCCACATGATCGAGTTGATCGCCCTCGGCATGATCTTCTCGGGGTTCTCGGTCTCGCCCGCGGCGACGCCGACCAGTTCCACGGAGGCGTAGGCGAAGACGACGCCCTGGATGATCAGCAGCATCGGCAGCAGACCGTTGGGGAAGACGCCGCCGTGGTCGGTGATCAGGGACGGGCCGGGGGTGCTGCCGTCGACCTTGTGCTGGGTGACCAGCAGGAAGATGGCGATCGCCATGAAGACCACGAGCGCGCCGACCTTGACGATGGCGAACCAGAACTCCAGTTCGCCGAAGATCCTCACCGAGATCAGGTTCACCGTGAGGACCACGGCCAGGGCTATGAGCGCGATCACCCACTGCGGGATGTCGGAGAACAGGCCCCAGTAGTGGGTGTAGGTGGCCACGGCGGTGATGTCGGCGATGCCGGTGGTCGCCCAGTTGAGGAAGTACATCCAGCCTGCGGTGTACGCGCCCTTCTCGCCGAGGAATTCACGGGCGTACGACACGAAGGCGCCGGACGACGGCCGGTACAGGACGAGTTCGCCGAGCGCGCGCACCACCAGGAACGCGAAGACGCCGCAGACCGCGTACGCGACGAAGAGGGAGGGGCCGGCGTCGGCGAGGCGGCCGCCGGCGCCGAGGAAGAGGCCGGTGCCGATGGCCCCGCCGATGGCGATCATGTTGACGTGCCGGGACTTCAGGGACTTGCGGTAGCCCGCGTCTCCGGCGTCGACGTGACCGGACGATGGGCGCGTCTCTTCTTTGAGGTGCTGTTCGCTCACGCCTCTGGTCCGCCTTCCATGGGGAGATCCGTGCGCCGGGGGCGCAGGATGTCGGTGAGGGTCGTCTCGACGCGGTCGATGTGGTGGGCCATGGCCGCCACCGCGTCGTCTTCGGAACCGTCCATCAGCGCCTCGACGATCGCCCGGTGCTCCCGGTTGGACTGCTCGCGCCGGCCGCCCAGTTCGTTGAGGAAGGCCGACTGACGCGCCAGTGCGTCGCGGATCTCCTCGATGACCCGGCGGAAGACCGGGTTCTGGGCGGCCTCGGCCACGGCGAGGTGGAAGAGGGTGTCCATCGCGACCCACGCGGTGGTGTCCGTCTCCCGCTCCATCCGGTCCAGCAGATGGGCCAGGTGGTCCAGGTTCTCCGGGGTGCGGCGCAGCGCCGCGTACCCGGCGACCGGGATCTCGATGTGACGGCGCACCTCCAGCAGGTCGCTCGCCGCGTAGTCGCCGAAGGTCGGGTCCTCGACCGCGTTGGCGACGACGAAGGTGCCCTTGCCGGTCCGCGAGACGGTCAGCCCCATCGTCTGCAGGGCCCGCAGGGCCTCGCGCAGCACGGGGCGGCTGACCTCGAGGGTGCGGCACAGCTCGGCCTCGGAGGGGAGCTTGTCACCGATCGCGTACTCGCCGCGCTCGATGGCGCCGCGGAGGTGGGTGAGGACCGCTTCCATCGCGCTGACGCGCCGCGGCCCCGGACCACCTGTCTGGCTGTCTGACAGGTTCACGGGGGTTGATCCTCCGGGTTACGGGACGGGACTGTCAAGGGGCGGAGTAAGGAAACTTTCAAGGGGCCGGGGCGCCTGAATATCGGCTTCCCGACCCCCCGATGATCAGCGGTGATGGCTCGTGGGCTGCTTCCAGGACGGCCCGGTCAGCTGAGTACGCCCGTCGCGAGCAGGCCGAGGAGCGCCACGCCGACCACGATCCGGTAGATCACGAAGGCGTTGAAGGAGTGCTTGGCGACGTACTTCAGCAGCCACGCGATCGAGGCGTAGGCGACCACGAACGACACGACCGTACCGACGGCGAGCGGCGCGGCGCCCACGCCCGTGCCCAGGGCGTCCTTCAGCTCGTAGAGGCCGGCGCCGGTGAGGGCCGGGATGCCCAGGAAGAAGGAGAGGCGGGTGGCGGCCACCCGGTCGAGGTCGAGGATCAGCGCGGTCGACATGGTGGCGCCGGAGCGGGAGAAGCCCGGGAAGAGAAGGGCGAGGATCTGCGAACTGCCGACCAGCATCGCGTCCTTGAACGAGGTGTCGTCCTCACCGCGCTTGTGCCGGCCCATCTGGTCCGCGCACCACATCACGCCGCTGCCGACGATCAGCGAGCCGGCCACCACCCACAGCGAGGCGAGCGGCCCGTCGATGAGCGGCTTGGCGGCCAGGCCGACCAGGACGATCGGGATCGTCGCGGCGATGACCCACCAGGCGAACTTGTAGTCGTGGTGATACCGCTCCTGCTTGTTGAACAGGCCCCGGAACCAGGCGGAGACGATCCGCACGATGTCCTTGAGGAAGTACAGGAGCACGGCCGCGATCGCGCCGACCTGGATGACGGCCGAGAAACCGACGACGGCCTGGTCGTCGACCGGGATCCCCATCAGCCCCTCAGTGATCTTGAGATGGCCGGTCGAGGACACGGGGAGGAATTCGGTCAATCCCTCGACGACTCCGAGGACGGCGGCCTGACCGACGTTGATGACGCTCATGGGATCCAGTTCTGAGGAGTTGGTCGACAGTGCTGTAGACGGTGGTGCTGGGGAATTTGTACTACGCGCGGGTGACGGCCACCGACTAGGGCCACACGGCCTGGGCGAGCGAAACCCCGGCAAAAGCCGCACCGAGGCCCGCCGTCACGCTCGCGACGACGTTGAGGGCAGCGTAGAACCCCGAGCCCGTCTGGGTAAGCCGCAGGGTCTCGTACGAGAACGTCGAGTACGTCGTCAGCGCCCCGCACAGGCCCGTACCGAGCAGGAGCTGAAGGTGCGGCGAGGCATGGCCGGCCGCGGCGGCGCCGGTCAGCAGGCCGAGGACGAGGCAGCCCGTGACGTTGACCACCAGGGTGCCCCAGGGAAAGACCGTGTCGTGCTTGAGCTGCACCGCGCGGTCGGTGAGGTAGCGCAAGGGTGCGCCGATCACGGCGCCGAGGATCACCAGCAGCCAATTCACAACGAGTTCTCACCTGTCCCCTCGTCCGGTTTCCCCGTGTCCGGTTCCCCCCGCCCGGTTTCCCCGCGTCCGGCGTACCGGATGACCTCGCAGTCGTCGAGCGTCACGAGTCCTTCCGTGACGAGTTCGTCGAGCTGGGGCAGGAAGGCACGGACGTGCTCCTCCGTGTCGACGATCACCACGGCGACGGGCAGGTCCTCGCTCAGCGACAGCAGCCTCGAGGTGTGGATCAGCGACGAGGCGCCGAAGCCCTCGATGCCGCGGAAGACGCTCGCGCCCGCGAGACCCGCGGCATGCGCCCGGTGCACGATCTCGCTGTAGAGGGGCTTGTGGTGCCATGTGTCGTGCTCGCCGATGAAGACGGTCAGCCTGAGGGCCCTGCCGGTCAGTCGTGTCATGGCCGCCTCCGCGGGCGCCGGTCGGTGGTGTCGTTCATCGCTGCCGCCACGCCAGGACGCGACGGACGGCCGTCATCGCGAGCCAGACCGAGGCGAGGGCCCCGAGAAGCGTCGCGAACAGATACGCGAGTGCGGTACGCGGATGGCCCGCGTCGACCAGCCTCTGGATGTCGACGGCGTACGTCGAGAAGGTGGTGAAGCCGCCGAGCACGCCGGTGCCGAAGAAGGGCCGCACCAGCCGGTGGGCCGCCCACACATCGGTGATCACGACCATGAAGACGCCGATCACGGCACACCCGACGAGGTTGACACCGAAGGTGGTCCACGGGAATCCCCCGGTCCGTACGGTCCACAGCAGCGAGGCGCCGTAGCGGGTCGTGGCGCCGATGGCGCCGCCGAGGGCGACGACCACGACGACGGGTCCCTGCCCGTGCCAGGGGGACGGCCGCCGCGGCGGTTCGGGCGATGCGGCACCGGTGGTGTCGGCGCTCTTGGGGTGCGGGACTGACATGGACGTACTTCTCCTACTCGCCGGGGCCCTGCCGGACGGGCACGCTCATCGCAAGTAGGGACCGTTGGCGGCGGCACTGCCGCGGTTCGGGTACGGCGGGCCCCACCGCCGCGCCGCGGGACATGATCGCGGCCGGGGAACAGATTACCGCTGGGCACGGTGGCCGCGCACACGCGGGGTCAGCGGGCGTCGGCGGGCAGCTCGCACACGGCGATGCCGCGTTCCCAGACGCTGCCGAGGACCAGCCGGCCGTCGGCGACGCAGGCGCTGGTGGACATGCGGAAGCCGGAGGGGCGGTGGACGAGATGCCGTCGGACCCGGCCGTCGTCGTCGACCGCGAGGGCGCCGGCCATGGCCGCCGGGCGGTACGGGGCCCGCACCGCGAGCCGGGCGGCGGCGCGACGCACGGGCGGGGCGGCGCGGTGCAGCAGGTCCAGGGCGGGAACGTGCGGTCCGGCGAGGCCCACCCAGATCGGACCGTCGGGTCCTTCGCGCCAGAGGTTGTCCGGCAGGCCCGGGAGGTCCTCGGCGAAGGGTTCGGCGTGGCCGGAGCGCGGCCCGGTCAGCCAGTAGCGGGTGAGACGGCGGGCCCCGGTCTCGGCGACGACGAGGAAGGACTCGTCCCCGGCCGGGGCGAGACCGTTGGCGAACTGCAGCCCCTCCAGGAGCACCTCGGGTTCCCCGGCGCCGGGAGCGAGGCGCAGCAGCCGTCCCGTCGCGGTGTGCTCGGCGATGTCGCCGATCCACTGCTCGAAGGGGTAGCGGCGGCTGGACACGGTGAAGCAGACCGTGCCGTCGGACAGGGCGACGACGTTGCTGCAGAACCGCAGGGGCTCCCCCGCCACCGAGTCGGCCAGCACGCGTACGGTGCCGTCGTCGAGGGCGACGCGCAGCAGTCCCCGATGGGCGTCGCAGACCAACAGGTCGCCGTCCGGAAGGAGTTCGAGGCCCAGGGGCCGGCCTCCGGTCCCGGCGAGCACCTCGACGCGGGTGCGGTCCGGGTCGGCGAGCCCGTCGAGCCGCAGGATGCGGCCGTCTTCCACACCGGTCAGGACGCGACCGTCTGCGTCGGCTGTGACGTCCTCGGGCCCGCGCCCGCCGAGGTCCACGTACCGGATCGGGACAAGTGCCTCGGGTCGGTCCATGTGCGCCTGCCTTCCCTGTCGAGGACGGTCCATGCTCGCAGCGGGTACCGGCGGTGCCGCTCTCCTTCCGGAGATGCATCGAACTCCGGAACATACAGCGAGAGTTGGACCACTCTGCGTGTTCCCCACCATACGAGAACGACCGCGGTGGTCGTCTGCCGGCGCATACCGCGTGATCGGATTCAAGACGCCGGGTCAGCCTGCACGTTCTCGGTCCACGGGCGGAGTTTCTCCGGGTTGCGGACCGCCCAGATGCGAGTGATGCGGCCGTAGGTGAGGCTGAACGCCGCCACGGTCACGGTGACGCCGGCATGCTGGGCGACCAGACCCGGAAGGCCGTTGACCGTCCGCTCCAGGAGCGTCAGTCCAGGGGCCTTGCCGGCGATGTGGATCAGGTACTGGGCGATGCGCTCGCTGCCCTCGACCGGGCGGAGGACGGCGCCGACCATTCCGCCACCGTCGGCGATCATCGTGGCGTCGGGGTCGAGCAGGTCGACGAGGGCCTCGATGTCCCTGGCCTCCCACGCCTCTTTGAAGTTCCGCACCAGACCGGCCTGCCCGGCCGCCGGAACCACCGGAGCCTGCGCGGCGCGCACGCGTCGACGGGCCGAGGACGCCAGCTGCCGACAGGCCACCGGCGTCCGGCCGACGATCTCGGCGACCTCGGCGAAGGGGTACCGGAAGACGTCGTGCAGTATGAACGCCACGCGTTCGGCCGGCGTCATCGACTCCAGCACGACGAGGAACGCCATGTTCACCGACTCGTCCAAGGTGACCCAGTCGGCGGGATCGGCCGGCTCGGCCCCGCCGCCGGCCGGCCCGGTGATCCACTCCGTACGGTCGGGCAGCGGCTCGGGTATCCATTCGCCGACGTAGCGCTCGCGCCGGACCCGCGCCGAGCCGAGCAGGTCCAGGCAGATACGGGTGGCCACCGTCGTCATCCAGGCGCCTGGCGACTCGACGGCCTCCTGCCGTTCCCGGGACATCGCGTACCAGCGGGCGTAGGTCTCCTGCACGGCGTCCTCGGCCTCGGCCAGCGAACCGAGCAGCCGGTAGGCGAGATTGATCAGCTGGCGTCGCTCGCCGACGATCGCGCTCAGGTCCGGCTCGGACCGGTCATGACCTGGCTCGGATGGGGTGCTCATGGTCGCGACCGCTCCCTGGTTCTCTTCGTCCGCTTCGCCTCTCCCCCTTCGACGAAACACCGCACCGGAGTGTGAGGCCGGCGCTCGCCTCACATTTCACGGGCCTACGTCGTCGAACCACCGAGACACTACCGACCCACCGCCGCAAGGCAGAAGAGGGGACCGCGCCATGGCCACACAGACGACCGCAGAGCAGCGCAGCCTCACGTTCCTCCAGGTCTCGGTCGCCCTGCAGACCTTGGCCATCTTCTTCCAGGCGGTCACCGCCGGAGTGCTGTTGTCCTCGTCCCACGGCGAGGTATTGCACAGCGTCGGAGCACGCGTGATGTACGGCGCATCGATGCTGTACGTGCTCGCCGCGATCCTGGCGTGGCGGCCGGGCGGCGGCACGCCCCGCCCGATCCTGTACGCGTCCGGGTTCCTGGTACTCGCGTCGGTGCAGGTGGTGCTGGGCATCGCGCACGTGCCGTCGCTCCATGTGCCTCTGGGCGTCCTGATGTTCGGCCTGAGTGTGCTGGCGCTCGGCCAGGTGCTGACCGCCCACTTGCCGGAGCGCTCCGGCACCCGGTCGTAACCGCCGCGCACGCGCTACCTGGCCGTCCGAGGCAGGCACTCACCGGCCAAGTGCGCAGTCACCCGAAGACCACCATGTGCGTCGGCGGTTGTCCTGGCGCCGGGGACGGACCGCGGAGCTCACCTTCAATCAGTACATCACGGACTGCGTCGCGTACCGCCCTGACAGATTCACCCCGATACTGCTGGAAGAAGGGTGTGGCCTGGAGCAGCAGGGAGCCGTTCGGGAGAGGGACGACCGAGTCGAAGGCCTCAGAGTTCTGGAGAGCTTCCAAGCCCCCCAGAAGCTCGGCGATTTCACCCGAAACCACCATCAGCCAGGAGTACCCCCTGAGGCTTTCACGCCACTGCGGCGTGTTCCGTGACGGTACCCGCGCCGGCCCTCGCACATAGCGCTCGAGTTCCGTCACCCCTCCGGAGCGGTCATACGAAAAATGCCCGAACACGACATCGTGTCGCATGCACGCCCAAGTCACCGCAGACCGGAGGCGCTTGTGTTCGGCCCGCGCGGTGGCAGCGCCACTCAACATCGCTTCGTCGACATGGTAGGAAAGTTTCACGTAGTCAGGAAGTTCGTCGTCAAACGAGACAGAAAGCCGAAGGACAGGGTTTCCGATCTCGCCGCCTGCCGAAAATCGCCCGATTTCAACTGCGGCGAATTCAGGTGACTCCTCGATGCGGCTCCTCAGCCAGGAAGCCGCTTCCGGACTGTACGGATTGTACAGAACGTCGAGTGACCCTTGAGGGGAGACCGAGATGAATCCCCATGTACGGCCCGGAGTCGGGTTCTGCACGCTTTGATTCACTTGGGAGTAGCCAGTGCCCAAGACAGGTGGGCTCGGCGCAAGGTGATTCAACTCGTCATGTATGGCAGCTTCCGTCACACCATCTGTGAGCCAACCGAGCGCAGCCGAAACCAAGTCAGACTGTTCCTCCCCGTACACGGTGAGTTCTGCTACCAAGCCATGGTTCACGGCGGAATTGATCGATTCGAAGGCATCCATTGCAGTCACCCGAAGATCCGAACGGTTACCCGGCGGGGCGCCGGAGGTTCGTCCGGCGATCCCGGCGCGTAACTAAAGCACGTCGACGGAGACCACGAGGGCGGAGGGCCTCGCTGCGCACCGCGTTCATCGCGGGCGGCCCGTTCGGACGGGCCACATGCAGCCGGGGCACTGCCCAGGGCCGCCGCCTCCGGGGGCTGACCGCAGACCGGATGTCGGACGTTCGGTGACTCACCAGCCTTTCTCGAACATCCGCGCCGCCTCGGCGATCCGTACCTCGTCTCGGCGGTAGTGGGTGCGGCCGCGCATTCTCCTCGTACGCAGGAGGCCGATGGCGGCGAGGAGGCGCAGGTCGGACTCGGCGACGCAGCGGGGTACGCCGAGTTTCGAGGCCACGGCGGCCGCGGTCACGCCGTTCTCGACGAGGTCGGTGTGCCGCTGGGGCGGGAAGTGGGCGCCCGGGTCCTTCAGCCACTCCAGGATCCGCAGCCGCCTGTCGCCGGCGGGTCTCTTCAGCATCTCGTCCCTTCCGTACCGCCCTCCAGTCCCACTCTGCCGTGGCGGACGGTGCGGGGCCGAGGCCCGATCGGGCCGAACTGAGAAGGCCGAACGGCCCCTTGTTTGCCCGACTCCCCCGTGCGACGCACCACTTCGACGTCGCGCGGCAGTTCCGCGCGCGGCGCGATCCCGGCGTCGTCGGCGGCCCAGCCCAGCAGCGCGTCCAGGCCGTGCACATCGAGCCGGGTCGAGACGTACCAGGCGGAACCCTCGCCGTGGCGGTGGCGGGTGATCGCGGGGTGGCCGGCGGTGAGGCCGTCGGCGTAGGTCCACACGGTTTCGGCGCCGCGCGGGACCACGAACTCGGTCCACACGTCGCCGCTCAGCTCGGAGCCGTCGGGCCCGGTGATGCGGACCCGCTCGCCCTTGAGCAGCGGCGAGAACTCCTCCACGGCCAGTCCGAGGACGTCGCGCAGGGCGCCCGGGTAGGGGCCCTCGTGGACGGCGTCGTGCTCGTCGACGATCCCGGAGAAGTAGGAGACGACGAGCGTGCCGCCGTTCTCGACGTACTCCTCGAGGTTCTTCCCGGCAGCCTCGGTCATCAGGTACAGCGCGGGCACGACGACAAAGGGATATCTCGACAAGTCGGCTTCCGGGTGGGCGAAGTCGACGGTGAGGTGGCGGTCGTAGAGGGCCTCGTAGAAGGCGTCGGCGCGTTCGCGCGGGTCGTGGTCCTCGCTGGGGCGCCACTGGAGGTTCTGCGCCCACCAGGAGTGCCAGTCCCACAGGACGGCCACGTCGGCCTGCGTGCGGGTGCCGCGGATCGGGCTCAACGAGTCGAGGGACGCGCCGAGTTCGACGACCTCGCGCCACACCCGGGTGTCCGTGCCGCCGTGGGGAAGCATCGCCGAGTGGAACTTCTCGGCGCCGCGCCGTGACTGCCGCCACTGGAAGAACATGGCGCCGTCGGAGCCGCGGGCCACGTCGACGGCGTGCTGCTGGTCTCCAGCCACTCCGGTGACCCGGTCGCCGAGGAGCTGCGCGAGGCGGGCGTACCGCTGGTCGCGTGCGGCAAACCCATCGGGCTGGGCGCCAAGGTGAGCTATGTGGCTGCGGACGACCGGGACGGCGCCCGCGAGATGGTGCGCCATCTGCTGTCCGTGGGCCGGCGGCGGATCGGCGTGGTCACGGGCCCCCTCGACACGCCGGGCGGCGTGGAGCGTCTCGCCGGCTACAAGGAGGTCCTGGGCGAGGCCGGCCTGGAGATCGACGAGAAGCTCGTCGTCCCCGGTGACTACAGCCGGGCCGGCGGCGAGGCGGGCGCAAAACGGCTGCTGGCTCAGGCACCGGACATGGACGCGGTGTTCGTCGCCTCCGACCTGATGGCCCAGGGCGTGCTGACCGCACTCAGGCGGGCGGGCCGCCGGGTCCCCGACGACGTGGCGGTGGGCGGCTTCGACGACTCCCCCGCGGCCACGGCGGTGAGCCCCGCCCTCACCACCATCCGTCAGCCCTGGGACCGGATCAGCAACGAGATGGTCCGCGTCCTGCTGGCGCAGATCGGCGGCGAGGACCCGGCGGCGGTGATCCTGCCGACGGAACTGGTGAAACGCGAGTCGACGTGACCTCACGGCCGCACGGGCGCGCCGCTCGGCCACCGAGCCGCCGGCGCTCTCGTGCGACCGGTCAGTTTCGGAGAAGCCGTGCGCCACTCCCCCTCCGTAGCGTGAGAGCACCGGCGAACGACGTCGGCCCACCCACCGCCAAGGAGCACACGATGACCACGGGCCTGCAGACCATCATCTATCCCGTCAAGGACCTGGCCGCGGCCAAGTCGATGTTCAGCGCCCTGCTGGAGACGGAGCCGTACGTGGACGAGTCCTACTACGTGGGGTTCCGGGTCGCCGGGCAGGACGTCGGGCTGGACCCGAACGGGCACGCCAAGGGCCTGACCGGGCCGGTGCCCTTCTGGCACGTGTCCGACATCGAGGCCCGGCTCGGGGCGCTGGTGGACGCCGGGGCCGAGGTGCTGCAGGACCTCCAGGACGTCGGCGGCGGCAGGCTGATCGCCTCGGTGAAGGACGCGGACGGCAACCTCGTGGGCCTCCTCCAGGACCCGGCCGCGTAGGGGTTTCGCCCTGCGTGAAGTGCTTGCACACACACTAGTTGCAAGGTAAACAAACGGGGGCTTTTCTGTTACCGTGCGGGTATGGCAGTGAAGACGGCCGGCTCCCGGCTCGAGGAACAGTGGCGGGACATCCTGTCGGTGCACGCGCGCACGATGTGCGAGATCGACCGTGTGCTCCACCCCCACGGCCTCGGCGCCAGCGACTTCGAGGTCCTCGACATCCTCGCCACGGAGACGCCCGACCACGGCGACCAGTGCCGGGTGCAGAACATCGCCGGGCGCGTCCATCTGAGCCAGAGCGCGCTGTCCCGGCTGATCGGGCGGCTGGAGAAGGACGGCCTGGTGCGGCGCTCGGTGTGCGAGGAGGACCGGCGCGGCGTCTGGGTCGCCCTGACCGAGAAGGGTCGCGCGTTGCACGCCGAGGTGCTGCCGCTGCAACGCGAGGCCCTCGCCCGCACGCTGACGTCCTGGCCCGGCCGACCCGCCTGACCCCGCGGCACGGGGTTGTCGGCCTGGCGCACGCCCGGCCCCGCGCGCGATCGCATGCGTGGCCGCTCCGTGTGAACCTGGTGGTGCAGGCGCCGCGGCGCGCACGACATGGGCCAGGACAACCGGAGGGACGTCATGGAACAGGTCGGAGACAAGCCGGAAGAGGTACGCAGGCATCTCGAGGAGGAGCAGCAGCAACTCGAGGAGCAGCAGCCGTCACGAAGCGGGGTCCGGCCGGACGACGAGGGCGGGCAGACGGTCACCGACGAGGAGGTGGAGCTGACGGCCGCTGACCAGGAGGCCGGGCAGACGGCCGCTGACGACGCGGCCGACGTCTCCGGCAGGGACGCCTAGCGCCTGCCTTTCGGATCAGGTCGGCCCGCCAGGCCCTGGGCCGGCCGCGCTCACCCCGTCGCGGGCCGTCGGTCCACCGGGCGGCGCGGCGGGATCTGGGGGGAGTCGAAGTCGCGGGGACCGCTCCACAGCGCGGGTACGGCGTCGCAGCGGCGGCACAGTTCGTATGCGATCGCCTCGTAGTTGACCCGCCAGCCCTGGTAGTGCGGCCAGGCCTCCTGCGCCGTCCGCTCCGCCATGAAGCCGGTCGCCTCCAGCATCGCCACGGCCGTGTCGAACTCCGTGAAGGTGAGGTGGATGGGGGCGTCGGGTGCCGGGTCGGCCTCGAACGGGAAGCGCAGCGAGCGGGCGATGTCGCGCAGGGCGGTGAACCCGGCCCGGAGCACCAGCCGGGACTCCGGCGGCGCGGCGCGCGGCGCCAGGGAGAGCTGCATCGCCGCCGCGTCCATGACGGCGAGCATCCCGACCAGCCAGTTCCGGTATGGGCGCGGCGAGCGGAACGAGATCAGCACCGGGTAGGTGGAGTGGCTCTCGCCGATGTCGGCGGCCAGCCGCTCCCACGCACGGTACAGCTCGGGCAGCGCGGTCTCGGTCTCGACGAGCCACTGACGGGCCAGGATCTCCGGGCCCCAGGCGGGCTCGCCGGCCCGGGACTGCAACAGGGTGACCTCGAGTTCACGGCGGTTGTAGGCGGCGTACAGGGTGGGCAGGTAGGCGATCTGCAGGGCGATGACCACGGGCCCGGTGGCCGCCGCGACGAAGTCCAACGCGGACAGCCGCAGCCGCGTACCGCTGGCGAAGCCGAGCGTGAACAGGCTGGAGCCCGCCTCACGGAACGCATTGCTCCAGCTCAGCGGGGACACGGAGTACAGCAGCAGGCCGTAACCCACGAGCGCCCCACCGAGCCAGATGGCGAGCATGCCGATCAGGATCAGCGGGGCGAGCCAGGCCTGTGCCCGGTCGATGTCCTCGTAGCGGCCGCTCGGCGCGGCCAGCCGCAGCAGCCGCCGCAGTGCCCACCACAGCCGGTACACGAGGATCGAGTACAGCCCGCGGGGCACCACGAGAGTGCGCACGATGCTGGAGAGCACGGCCACCAGGACCAGGGCGCCGGCGACGCCGGAGATCCATCTCATGCGGTCATTGTGGACCGCGTGGCCCGGCCCGCCTCGGCACAGCCGGTGCGGTGCTCCAGGGCGTCGCGGGCCGCCACCCCCGACGCCGCCGTGCGCGTGAGCCCTACGGCCTGGCCAGCAGGTGGCGCACCCCGTCCGAATTGAGGGTCAGGCCGTGCGGGGAGGCCGCGTCGATGGTCAGAGTGAGGTCGCCGGTGGGCCACTGGGACGCGAGCGCGCCGAGCGGCACCAGGCGGTAGCGGGAGACGAACGGCAGCAGGTCCGCCATCTCCGTCTCCGACGTGAACACCGGCACGGTCTGTTCGCCGTCCGGCTGCTCCAGGACGGGCAGCGCGACGGTGTTCGGGTTGTTGGCGTCCTCCTCGCTGGCGTCGTCCGGCACGGGGACGAGCACATCGCTCCCGGCCAGCGTGTCCAGCGCCTCCGCGTCCCCGGCATCCACCGCAAGGGTGTCCAGTGCCGCCTGGGCCGCGGTCGGGTGGTGGTTCTTGTCCGGAGTGTCCATGGCAAATCCCCAGGTAGGTGCGGGCGGGACGCCCCGGAACCAGTGGCTCCGGGCGCACTCCCGCCCACGTACCCATCCCGCGCCGGGCCATGCATGCCGCACGGGTCAGGTGTCGGCCCGGCCAGGGGCACGCAGGCGCACGGCTGACGCGTGGGCCCGGGGCGGCCGACGTGCGGGACGCCCGTCAGGCCCGCCGCTCCGCGAGCAGTTCCCCGGTGGTGACCACCCGGATCAGCGGGCGGTAGAGGTCCATCACGCTCAGCGCCCGGTCGTGGGCGGTGTCGTCGGCGCCCGCGCAGGCGTCGGCGGCCACCAGCACCTCGACTCCCGCGTCCGCGGCGGCAAGAGCCGTGGACAACACGCAGCAGTCGGTGCTGACACCGGCCAGCACCAGACGGCCTTCGGGTCCGACACGCCCGGCCAGTTCGGGCGTCCACTTGCCGAACGTGGTCGCGTCCACCACGTGCCGCGCCACGGCGGCGAAGTCGTCGGTCAGCCGCCACAGCGGGGCGTGCGGCGGTTGCAGGGCGAAGGGCCACTGCTCGTAGTACGCCCGCCAGGTGCCCTCGGGTGTCCGGGGTGCCAGGAAACGGGTGAAGGTGACGCGTTCCCCGAAGGCGGGCAGCAGGCGCCGTACGCCGTCCGCCGCCTCCCGGAAACGGGGGGCGGCCCAGGGGCTCGCGGGATCGGCGAAGACGCGCTGCATGTCGATCACGGCGAGCAGGCCGGCGGCGGTCATGCGATCGGTGCTCCTTCGTTCGTCGTCCGGCCCCTGGCCTCCTGCTCCTGCCGGTGCACCCGCCCGCGGCCGAGGACGAGGGTGCCGAGGAGGCCCACCGCGAGGGCCGCGAGAACGCCGAGGTTGGCGTACGCCCAGGCGCCCGACGTGCCGCCGAGGCCCAGGGGGCCGAGGAGATAGCCCTGCCAGTCCAGCCAGCTCGCGGCGGTGTTCGTCACCAGGCCCCAGCCGATCGCCGTGGCGGCGAGGGTCAGCAGCAGGGGGGTGAGCGGGACGTCGCCGTAGCGGCCGTTCGGGCGGTAGAGGTCCTCCTCGTCGTAGTCGCGGCGGCGCAGGGCCAGGTCGGCGAGCATGATGCCGCACCAGGCCGCGATGGGGACGCCGAGCGTCGTCAGGAAGCCCATGAACGGGCCGAGGAAGTCACCGGCGAAGAAGACGATGTAGACCGAGCCCGCGATCATCAGGACGCCGTCGACCAGCGCGGCCAGGGGGCGGGGAATCCGCAGCCCGGCGGAGAGCAGCGCCAGGCCCGACGAGTAGATGTCCAGCACCGCGCCGCCCACCAGGCCGAGCACCGCGACCACCGCGAACGGGACCAGGAACCAGGTCGGCAGGATCGTGGTCAGCGCGCCGATCGGGTCGGCGGCGACGGCCTTGCTGAGGATGTCGGACGAGCCCGCCAGCAGCAGCCCGAAGACCAGCAGGAGCAGGGGGGCGACCGAGGCGCCGAAGGCGGTCCAGCCGATCACGCCGCGGCCGGAGGAGGTGCGTGGCAGATAACGGGAGTAGTCCGCGGCCGCGTTGACCCAGCCGAGCCCGAAGCCGGTCATCATGAAGACCAGGGCGCCGATGAACTCCTGGGTGGAGCCCGCCGGATGGGCACCGACCGTGTGCCAGTGGATGTGGTCGGCGACCAGGGCGATGTAGACGACGGTGAGCACGCCCGTGACCACGGTGATCACGGTCTGCAGGCGCATGATCAGGTCGAAGCCCATGACGCCGCCGACGACGGTCAGCGCGCCGACCAGGACGAGCGCCGCCACCTTGGTCCCGGTGCCGCCGCCCCAGCCGAGCCGTCCGAAGACGGTGGCGGTGGCCAGGGTGGCGAGTGCGGTCAGGACGGTCTCCCAGCCGACGGTGAGCAGCCAGGAGACCACCGACGGCAGCCGGTTGCCGCGCACACCGTACGCGGCGCGGCTGAGCACCATCGTCGGGGCCGAGCCGCGCTTGCCCGCGACCGCTATGAAACCGCAGAGCAGGAAGGAGAAGACGATCCCGATCGCCCCGGCTGCCAGCGCCTGCCAGAAGGAGATCCCGAAGCCGAGCGCGAAGGCGCCGTAACTGAGTCCCAGGACGGAGACGTTGGCCCCGAACCAGGGCCAGAACAGCGTCCGCGGAGTGCCCTTGCGCTCGGCGTCGCCGATCACCTCGAGGCCGTGCGGCTCCACCTGGAACTGCCGTCCCCCGGGTCTGCTGTCGGAGGGGTCCGTCATCGTCGACCTGCCTGTCTGGACGCGTTCGCCGCAGGCCCGGTCGGTCCGGGCCGGCGTCCAGGGTAAGCGCGCGCCACGCACGGTTCACCCGGCCCTGCCGGCTTCCTCGTGGCACCGGCGGGGCTCCATGAGCGGCTGGTGGAGGTACTCGGCCACCGTGACCGGTGGAAACGGGCGGTGGCCCCGGGATCGCCGGGGCCACCGTTCATGTGTGCGTGTGTGCCGGATCAGGCGCCCGCGCGCTCCCTGCGGCGCAGGGTGAGGAAGGTGCCGGTCGCGCCGGCCGCGACGAGGGCGCCCGCCGCGATGCCCACCGGGAGGGCGGGGAACGACGAGGCGTCGGTGCTGACGGCCGTGTTCTGCATCGCCGGGCCGGGGGTGATGCTGGTGGCGACGGCCTTCACCGGGTGGATCAGGCCGACCGACTGCACCGAGCCGTCCGTGTTCAGCAGCACCTGCTTGTTGTTGGGGTGCCGGAAGTCGAACATGCCCGCCATGGAGCCGGCGGTGGCGTCGAAGGAGTGGTCACCGATCCGGCCGGTGTGCCAGTTGTCCTCGATGAAGCGGATGATCGAGGACTGGTCGGTCTGCGTGTGGTCGACCTTGTTGACCTTGCTGTACGGGGAGACCACGAGCAGCGGCTGACGGGTGCCGGGGCCGCAGCGGTCCTGGTAGCCGCCGGACGCGGCCGGGCCCGCCTGGCAGGCCGGGCTGTCGGTGGCCTTGCCGTTGGAGCCGGTCGAGGTGTCCGTGGAGCCGTTGCGCGGCTTGGCGTAGGCGTGGTCGTACCAGCCGTCGGAGTCGTCGTAGGCGATGACGATCGCCGTGGACTTCCACTGCGGCGACTTCTGGATGGCGTTGATCTCGTTCACCAGGAAGTGCTGCTCGTCGATCGGGTCGGAGTAGCCGGCGTGGCCGTCCTGGTACTCGGCGGCCTTGAGGAAGCTGACCGCGGGCAGCTTGCCGGCCTTCAGAGCGGCGTCGAAGTCGGTCAGGTCGTAGTTGTGGTTCGCCTGGCCGTTGTGACCGATCTCGTCGACGCTCTTCGGCGGCAGGTGGTGAGGGTTCGACGTCGACTTGTAGTACTCGAACGGCGAGTGGTGCGGGCTGTAGTCGATGACCGAGGCGCCGCCGACGTTGGTGTGCGCGGTGTCGCACTTGGCGTAGTCGCCCTGCTTGCCGTCCCACGCGGTGGACGGACGGAAGCCGCCTTGGAACCAACTTTTTGCTCCGCGCCTCCCCGGACGACGTGCGAACGTACCGACGCGCCCGGGTGCGGGCGCGATCACTCGTGCTAGGCAGCACCGTACGCCCGAACGGCCCTGCGACAGGGGCGGACACCGAGAGTTCCGTCAGGGTTCACCGGGTGCTCGCCGGTCGCGGAGGTCGTCAGTCCTGCGGACCGCTTCACCGTGCCACGCGCCCGCCCCCTTCGTACGCTGGTGCCCTCGGGGCATGTCACGGAGGTCTGCGATGCCCCGGAGCATCTGGTCTGGAGCGATCAGCTTCGGCCTGGTCACGATTCCGGTCAACGTGGTGCCCGCGACCGAGGACCACAGCGTGCGCTTCCACCAGTACCACTTGGAGGACATGGGCCGGGTCCGGGTGCGCAAGTACTGCGAGCTGGAGGACCGTGAGGTCCCGCCCGAGGAGATCGGCAAGGGCTACGAGCTGTCCCGGGAGCGGGTCGTGCCCGTGCTCGACGAGGAGCTGCGTGAGCTGCCGTTGCCCACGGCGAAGGCCATCGAGATCGCCGCGTTCGTGCCGGCCGGGTCGATCGACCCGCTGCGCATCGGCGAGGGCTACTACCTGCAGGCGTCCGGCACGGTCGCCGCGAAGCCGTACGCGCTGCTGCGCAAGGCGCTGGAGCGGACGTCGAAGGTCGCGGTGGCGAAGTTCGCCTGGCACGGCCGGGAGAGGCTCGGGCTGCTGAGGGTGCGGGACGAGGCGATCGTGCTGCACGCGATGCGGTGGCCCGACGAGATCCGCGACCCGGGGGAGCTGGCTCCGCAGCAGGTCCGGCTCTCCGACGACGAGATCACCGAGGCGGAACACCTGATCGACCGTATGACCCGTGAGGACCTCGAGGGCCCCGACTTCGTCGACCACTACACCGAAGCGCTCGAGCAGGTGATCGAGGCCCGGCGTGAGGGGCAGGCGCCGCCCGAGATGCCGGAGCCGGAGGCGGGGCCCGGCAAGGTGCTGGATCTGATGACCGCGCTCCAGGCGTCCGTGGCCCAGGCGAAGGCCTCCCGCGGCGAGGAGACGGAGGCCGAGGTCCACGAGCTGCCGGAGAAGAAGGCCGCCGGCAGGGCGGCGAAGAAGGAGCCCGCCGAGAAGACCGCGGCGAAGAAGACGGCCACGAAGAAGACCGCGGCGAAGGCCGGGGCGCAGACCTCCGCGCGGAAGGACACCGCACAGAAGAAGACCGCGGAGAAGAGGACGGCCCGTCGGCCGCGCAGCGCCTAGGCACCGGCGCGGCCGACGGGGACACCGCGCATCCGGGTCGTCCACGACGCCGACCTGCGGGAAGCTGGAACTGCGGCCACTCGTTCATCCAGGGGCACACCATGGCGTTCCACGCGATATCCAAGCGGCACCCTCCGCGCCTGCCCGCGCACCTGCTCTCCCCCGCCGACCTGGCGACGGAGAACGAGCGGCTGCACGAGGAGAACGCGCAGCTGCGGCAGGCGGTGACCTCCCATGCCACCATCGACCAGGCCATGGGCGCCGTGGTCGTGCTGGGACGGATCGCGCCGGAGGAGGCATGGCGCGTCCTGCGCGACGTCTCCCAGCACACCAACACCAAGCTGCGGGTCGTCGCCGAGCACATCCTGAGATTCGCGCAGGGTGACGCCCTTCCCGACCCCGAGCTGAACCAGCTGCGGCAGGCGCTCAGCCGGTACGAGATCCACTCCCGCGCCGACCGGCCCGCCGGTGAACCGCCCGCCGACCCTCCGGTGATCCGCCCGCCGACCCGCCGGTGAACCGCCTCGGTCAGTCCTTTTCTCCACGCCCCGTGAGCGCGTCACGGATACGGTCCACCAGGCCGGCGCCCGGCGAGAGCAGCTTGTTGGCCGGCGGCTTGTCCGGGGCGGAGGGGTGCGGGCGGGTCGGCGCCGTCCGCTTCGCCCGCCGGACCTTGTCGCCCAGTTCGTCGAGGGCTTCGGCGGAAGCCGTTCCGCCCAGCCTCGGGAAGAGGTTCCCCTCCTCGTCGGCCACATGGGACCGGATCTCGGTCATGAGCATCCCGATGAGCCGGTCGAACTCCGGGTCGTCCGCCTCGTGGCGCTCCAGATCCTTCATGATCTGTTCGGCCTTGGCGTGGTCCTCGAGCTCCTTGTCGGCCACCGCGTCCCCGTCGGGCAGGAACTGCCGTACGGCCGGGTAGAGGTAGGCCTCCTCGGCCACCGAGTGACGCACGAGCTCCATGACGGCCTGATCGGCGTACACCTTGCGGTTCTTGTCACCGGGCGGCAGTGCCTCGATCCGGCCGAAGAGCTCCTCCACTTCCCGATGGTCCGTCATCAGCTCGTTGATGACGTTCCCTCCATGTCCCATCTCCAACGCCTCCTTGTGGATTCGGCTGGATACGGCGACCCCACGAGGGCTCGCCCGGCACACCGGGTGCCCCCGTCGACGGGCGGATAACCGGGGTGTCGTGGTAGGTGGTGGGCCCGGTTCCTCTCGCTCACGACGGGGTCGGCGCCGGGTGATGCGGTGGCCCCGACCGCTTCGCCCATGCCGGGGTCCAGGTCTCGGTGTCGGAGTGGTCGAACCGCGCGGAGCGGAGGTGGTCGCGGAGTACGGCGAGTGCCGGGTGCGGGTTGTCGCGATGCCATAGCAGTGAGTGCGGGTAGACCGGCGCCGGGTCGCGCACGGCGATCCGCCGCAGGCCGTGGTCGGCGGGCCAGACGAGGCGTGTCTGCTCGCCGACGAAGGTCGCCAGTGACCGGGAGTCGGCGATGGTGTCCAGCAGGGGCTCGGTGCCGAAGTCGGGACCGGTGATCTCGATGGTGAGCCCGAACGCGGCGGCGAGGGCATCGTAGTAGGCGGCCCACTCGGTTCCGGGCACGATGCCGGGCATCCAGATCCGGTGCCCGACGAGCTGGGCGGGCGTGACCGCGCGGGCGGCGGCGAGCTCGTGGTCCGGTCCGGTGAGAAGCTGGACGGGCTCGTCCAGGGCCCAGGCGACCCCGATGTCGTCGGGGAGCCTCCGGCCGGGCATGGTGACGGCGCGGAAGGACGCGTCGATCGTGCCGGAACGGATGGCCTCGACGGCCGCGTCGGCGTCGAAGAGGGTCACGACATCGAGCTCGACGTCCGGGTGCGCACGGTGGAAGCCGCGCAGCACGGCAGCCGGGGCGAGCCGTCGGCCGATCACGTCGACGCGCAGCGCGCGGCGGCCGGGACGGACGGAGGCGACCGCCCGCTCTTCGGCCCGTAGCAGATCGCGGGCGTGGGGCAGGAACGCCTGTCCGTCGATCGTGAGCTTCGCTCCCCGCGCGGTGCGGGTGAACAGCCGCACGCCGAGGATCCTCTCCAGCGTGGCGATGCGTTTGGAGACCGCCTGCTGGGTGATCGACAGTTCGGCGGCGGCGTCCTGGAACCGCCCCGCGTCAGCGGCGGCCACGAAGGTGCGCACGGCATCGAGATCCACGCCGCCACCGTATCCGCACAACAAAGGGTTGTGCTTTCCTGTTGGATCGGTTGTTTGATCTCGTCATCCACCACTCGCTTTGATGCCGATGGTCAGCGGCAGGTTGTTCGGGGCGGCGAGAGGTGCGTCGGGTATGGCGGGGAGACGGGCGCTGGGGCGGCGGTTCGAGTGGTTGTGGGCAGCGTATGCGGTCAGCTCGTACGGCACAGGGCTCGGGTTCGGCGCGTTTTCCGTGCTGGCGGTTCTCGTGCTGCACTCCGGGCCGACCCAGGTGGCGGCGCTGTCCGCGGCGGGGCGGGCAGTGGGAGCCGTGGTGGCGGTGCCACTCGGTCCGTGGGTGGAGTTCCGCCGCAAACGGCCGGTCATGGTGGCGATGGACCTGACCCGGTTCGCGGCGTTGATGAGTGTCCCCGCCGCGTTCGCGCTCGGCCGGCTCACCTTCGCCCAACTCCTCGTCGTCTCCGTGGTCGTCGCCGCGGCCAACATCGCCTTCAACGCGGCCAGCGGTGCGTATCTGAAGGCGCTCGTGCCGCCGGAGGACCTGCTCGTCGCGAACGGCCGGTTCGAGTCCACGATGTGGAGCGCGACGGTGGTCGGGCCGCCGCTCGGCGGGGCGGCGATCGGGATGTTCGGCCCGGTGACGACCGTGGTGGCCGATGCGGTCAGCTACCTGCTCTCGGCGCTGGGCATCCGCGCCATCGGCGGGACGGAACCGCGCCCCGCGCGGACCGGGGCACCGCGGCTGCGCGCAGGGGATCTCCTCGAGGGATGGCGCCACATCCTCACCCACCCCGCGCTGCGCCCGCTGTTCCTCAACACGATCGTGGTCAACGGCCTGATCATGGCCTCCGAGCCGCTGCTCGCCGTGCTCCTGCTGGGCCGCCTGGGGTTCGCACCCTGGCAGTACGGTCTCGCGTTCGCGGCCCCTTGCGTCGGTGGTCTCGTCGGCTCACGCCTGGCGCGCCGGCTGGTGGCGCGGTTCGGGCAGCACAGGGTGATGCTCACAGCAGGGGTGCTGCGTGCGTGCTGGCCTGTCGGACTGGCGTTCGTCCGGCCCGGTGTCCCCGGGATCGTCCTCGTCATCGCCGTCCAACTCGGCCTGGTCACCTGCATCGGCGTGTTCAATCCGGTGCTAGCCACCTACCGGCTCGACCACACCGGCCCCGACCGGGTCGCCCGCACCCTGGCCGCGTGGTCGGTCAGCAGCAGCGCCGCCATCGCGGCCCTGACCGCTCTGTGGGGTCTGCTGGCCGCCGTCACCGGCCCCCGCACCGCGATCGCGGTCGCCGGAGTCCTCCTCCTCGCCACCCCGCTGCTGCTCCCGCGCCGCGAGAGCGCGCCCGGGAACACCAGGAAACAGGCTGCCAGCCTCACCTGACACGGGCGCGTTGCCGGACGACGGGCTCTGGGTACTCGGCGCGCATGAACGACAAGCACCGCAACCACGACAGTGACGGGCGGCGGACGGCCGAGCAGGCCGCCCGGGAGCAGCGCGAGGCGGAGGACCAGCGCGCCGCTTCGCGTCCGTTCGAGTATCCCTACCCGGAGCGCCGGGCAGGCGTCAGGGCCCGGCGCCGCGTGACGGAAGAGGACGCGGACGCCGACATGGCGCCCGGCGTTCCCGGCGGCTACGGCACCACCGGTGGCGGCCAGCCGGGCGGCACGGGCGCGGCCCATCCGCCCCGGCCTTCCCGGCAGCAGCGCCGGGAGGGCGACGGCGACACGCAGGAGCCCTGACGGTGCCCACTGACAGGGCGACGCCACCGCCGGTGTTCCGCCGGCGGTGGCGTCGTCCGTCTGCCGGTGCGCACACGGTTGAGTGTGCGCCCGTGTGTCTCAGGTGCGGCCCGACGATCCGGTGATCGCGTCCTTCACCCGGTCGACCATCGACGCGAAGGGGCCGGTCAGCAACTGGGCCGCGGGCGATCCCGCAGCGGTGGGGTGCGGATGGGTCGGTGCCACCTTCTCGACCATCTGCAGCCTTGCCCCGAGGCCCTTGAGCTGCTCCTCGTCGCAACCGCGCCGCACCGCGGGGAACTCCTCCTGCTCCTCGTGCTCGGCGTGGTCGATGACGGCCTTCTCGAAGGCGGCGAGTTTCGCGTCGAACTCGGCACTGGTGACGTCCATCTTCTCCAGCTCGGCGAGGACCTTGTTGGCTTCCTCCTCCTCGTGGTTGCGGGCGTCGGCCTCGGCGTCACCGGCCGTCTTCTTCGCGGTGGGGCGCAGGATCAGCTCCTCCGCCGTCTCGTGCACCGCCAGCAGCGCCCTCAGCTCGTCGAACGTCTGCTTCTTCTGCTCGCCCTGCGCGCTCTTCACGTCGTCGAACAGGTCTCGGATACGTGCGTGCTGCTCCAGCAGGACGCGGACCACGTCGCCTTCCGGAAGCCTCGCCGCCTCCCTGCGTTCCATCGTCGCATTGCTCACGGCACTGCCCTCCTCTGAGCGTCGTTCACTGGGCGGGTAACCCCATCCCACTAGGGCAAACGGAACAAACAGGGCACAGGTCGCACACCGGCCTGCCACATATGCCCCCGGTCGCGCCGCCGCGTGAGGAGGAACGGCGGGCGTTGCGACGCACCTCTTGACCGGCCGCGATCAGGGGAAGATCGTGTGACCGGGGGCGGACCGGTACGCAGGAGGCGCCTTGACAAGCACATCAGCAGAGCCGCGGATGCCGGGCCTGGAGATCCGCTCCATCGACTACGTCCCCCTCGACGAACGCCACGGCAAGCTGTGGCACCTCGGGCCGCTGTGGTTCATGTCGAACGCGCAGATCGCCACGCTGGCGGTGGGCCTGATCAGCATCACCGAGGGCGGCAACCTCATCTGGTCGCTCATCGCGATCGTGGCGGGGACCGTCGTCGGCACCTTCTTCATGGCGTTCCACTCGGCCCAGGGCCCGCAACTGGGGCTTCCCCAGATGATCCAGTCGCGGCCCCAGTTCGGCTATGTAGGGGCACTTCTGGTGTGGCTCTTCGCCTACCTGCAGTACGCCGGGTTCAACGTCTTCAACACCATCCTCGCCGGGGACGCCCTGCACACCACGCTGCACGGAGGCGTCGACCTGTGGGTGGTCGTGGTCACGGTCGTCGCCTTCCTCGTCGCGCTGGTGGGCTACGACGTCATCCACCGGGCCGAGCAGGTGCTGACGTACACCTTCCTGGTCGTCTTCGGGATCTTCACGGTGGGGGTCCTGGTCACCCTGCACTACCCGCCGGGCTCCTTCGACCTCGGCGCCTTCCGGTGGACGCCGTTCCTCGCCCAGTTCGGCGTGGTGGCCGGCTACCAGATCAGCTGGGCCATCTACGTCTCGGACTACTCGCGGTACCTTCCGCCGGACGTGACGGTCCGCAAGACCTTCTACTGGACCTACTTCGGGTCGGCGCTCGGCGGCATCTGGCTGATGGTGCTCGGGACGCTGCTCGCCGCCTGGGCGGGCAAGGACTTCGACACCATCCGCTCGATCGACGCCGCGGGCGACAAGGTGTTCAGCGGATTCGGCGCGATCGTGCTGCTGTTCGCCGCGCTGGGGCTGGTGTCGGTCACCGCGCTGAACATGTACGGCGGGTCGCTGACGCTCATCAGCGCCATCGACTCCTTCAGGAGGGTGCGCCCGACGCTCGCCGTACGGCTCGTGACCATCGGACTGACCGCGGTGCTCTCCCTGATCGGCGCACTGTCCGCGACGTCCAACTTCCTTCAGAACTTCAACAACTTCCTGCTGCTGGTGCTCTACCTGTTCATCCCGTGGACCGCGGTCAACCTCATGGACTACTACGTGGTGCGCCGCGGCCACTACGCCATCGCCGAGATCTTCAATCCGCGCGGGGTATACGGGCGCTGGGGGTGGCACGGCATCATCGCGTACCTGGTCGGGTTCGCCGCCATGGTGCCGTTCTTCTCCGTCCCGAACCTCTACGTCGGGCCCGCCGCCGAGGCGCTCGGCGGAGCCGACATCTCCCTGTTCGTCGGACTGCCGGTCGCCGCGCTGCTGTACTGGCTGCTGACCCGGTCCATCGATGTGGAGGCCGAGAGGCGACTGGCCGAGGCGGAGGCCGCGGAACTGGAGCGAGCGGCACACGAGCACCGCGAACCGTAGGGCCTGTCCTCGGATCGGCTCATACGGCGGTCACGACCAGTGCGGCCTGGTCGTCCAGGGAGGTGTCGTGGGTGAAGGCGGCGACGGCGGTGGTGACGGACTCCAGCAGGGCGGCGGCGGTGGGCGGAACCGTGGTCAGCGTGTCGGCCAGCCGTTCCTCGCCGAACAGCTCGCCGGCCGGGGACCGCGCTTCGGTGATGCCGTCCGTGACGAGGACCAGGCCGTCGCCCGGGTGCAGGTCGACGCGCACGGGTGATCCCACACCGCCCAGGCCGAGGCCCAGCAGGAGGCCGGGCGGCACGAGCCGCTCGACGGTGCCGCCTGCGCGGCGCACGAGCGGCGGCACATGGCCGGCACGCATCAGGGTCACCGCCTGTCCGGTGGTGGTGTGCCGCAGTTCGCCGTAGACGAGCGACACGAACAGGTCCTGGCCCTCGGTGTGCTCGGCCAGGGCGTCGTTGATCGCGGCGACCACGGCCACGGGGTCGCGCAGCAGACGGGCGACCGCGCGGGCCGTGTGCCGGACCATACCGGTCGTGGTGGCGGCCACCGCTCCGTGACCGCACACGTCGCCGATCATGACGGCCCAGCGGTCGCCGGGCAGCGGGAAGACGTCGTAGAAGTCGCCGCCGACGTCGAGACCCTCGCCGGCCGGATGGTAGGAGGCCGCGAGGGCCGCGCCCGGCACCTGCGGCAGCTTCGGGGGCAGCAGCCCGGCCTGGAGTTCGTGCGCGAGCCGCACCCGGTGCGTGAACTGGCGGGCGTTGTCCGCGCTCAGAGCCGCCCGGCCGGCCAGCTCTTCGGCCAGTGCGACGACGTGGCCGTCCCAGTCCGGGTCTACGGCCAGCAGCGCCAGGGCGCCGAAGGTGGATCCGCGGGCCGTGAGCGGTACACAGAGGTAACCGGCGCCGTGTCCGCCGGGCTCGGTGCCGGGGCGGACCTCGATGAACCCGGTCTCCGTCGTGCCGGAGGCCAGCACGCGGGCGACCGCGCGGTCCACCGCCTCGCACCACTCCGGTGCCACGAGCAGCCTCTCGTGCGCCCGGGTCGCGGCCGCGGAGGCGATCCGGCTGTGGTGGCCGCCGTCGGCCACGTAGACGGCGCACATGTGCGCCAGGCCCGGGACCGTCAGCTGGGCCAGGCGCCGCAGGCTGTTCGAGTAGTGCTGTTCGCGCGCGATGGCGGTGCTCGCCTCCAGGACGAAGGCCAGGTCTTCGCGGGCCGAGCTCTCACGCTGCCGTGCGGCTCGGCCCGCCGCCACGGCCTGGTGCCGCTCGATGGCCAGGGCCGCGACGCGCGTGAAGGCGGCGCCGAGGGCCAGGTCCTTCAGTTCCGGGATCTTCGGCGTCCGGTGGTACATGGCGAACGTGCCCAGCAACCGGCCGTCCGTGCTCAGGATCGGGGTGGACCAGCAGGCCCCGACCCCCGCCCGCTTCGCCAGCTCGCGGTACTCCGCCCAGAGCGGATCGGTGGCGATGTCGGTACAGACCACCGGGGCGCGCCGGTACGCGGTGGTGCCGCAGGATCCCTGGCCCTCGCCGATCGGGACACCGTCGATCGCCTCGTTGTAGAAGTCGGGCAGGCTCGGGCCGGTGCCGTGCCGCAGCCGCCGGCCGTCGGCGTCGACGAGCAGCACCGAGACGAGCATGCCCGGGGAGAAGTCCTCGATCGTCCTGGCCATGCCGGTGAGAATCTCCTGCAGCGGGGCCTCGCGCGCGATCTGCTCCAGCAGGGCGCGCTGCTCCGCCGCCAGCAGCTGCGTGTCACGGTAGGCGGTGGTGTCCATGGCGATCACCACGACCCCGTCGACCCTGCCCACGGCGTCCCGCCGGGGCTCATAGGTGATGTCGAAGATCCTCTCCTGCTCCGCCCCCGGCTCCCCGAGGACCAGCCGTTTGTCCCGGGTGCGGTAGGGAACGCCGGTGCGGTACACCTCTCGGATGCGGTTGATCACGCCCTGCAGAGCCGCATCGGGTATCAGCTCGACGATCGGCACGCCGGTCCGCCTCCGGCCGCCGCAGACGATGTCGAAGAACGCCGAGTTCGCGGTCTCCACGATGTGGCCGGGACCGCTCAGGGAGGCGAAGATCACCGGGGCCGGTCCGAACAGGTCCGCGTCCGGCGGCCACTGGGGGGAGAGCATGGTCGCACCGGGTGGTCCTGGGACGTCGGGCCTTATGGACATGACCGGGCCCCCTTTCCGCTGTCCACTTCCAGACAATTTATACGTCTTTTTAGCGGAAGTTCAGGGTTGGGCGGATTTTAGCGGTATTCGGAGATGAGTGTGTCGTGCGGTGTCCACAAACGGACGACGCCCGGGCCGGCCGTGCGGGCCTGCCCGGGCGTCGTGATCGGGACGATCAGACGAGGTCGAACCGGTCGAGGTTCATCACCTTGTCCCACGCCGCGACGAAGTCCCTGACGAACTTCTCCTTCGCGTCGTCACTGGCGTAGACCTCCGCGAGCGCGCGCAGCTCGGAGTTGGAGCCGAAGACGAGGTCGGCCCGGCTGCCGGCCCACTTCAGCTCGCCGGTGGCGGCGTCGCGGCCCTCGAACGTGGTCTGGTCCTCGGAGGTCGCCTTCCACGTCGTGCCCAGGTCGAGCAGGTTGACGAAGAAGTCGTTGGTGAGGACGCCGGGCGTCTTGGTGAAGACACCGAGCTGCGAACCCTGGTGGTTGGCGCCGAGGACGCGCAGACCGCCGACGAGCACGGTCGTCTCGGGGGCGCTCAGGGTGAGCAGGTTCGCCTTGTCGAGCAGCAGGTACTCGGCCGGCAGGCGGTTGCCCTTGCCCAGGTAGTTGCGGAAGCCGTCCGCCGTCGGCTCCAGCGCCTCGAAGGACTCGACGTCGGTGTGCTCCTCGCCCGCGTCCACGCGGCCCGGGGTGAAGGGCACCTCGACCTCGAAGCCGGCTTCCTTGGCGGCCCTCTCCACGGCGGCGGCACCGCCGAGGACGATGAGGTCGGCCAGGGAGACCTTCTTGGCACCGGAGGAGGCGTTGAACTCCTGCTGGACACCCTCGAGGACGCGCAGCACCTGGGCGAGCTGGTCGGGGTCGTTGACCTCCCAGCCGCGCTGCGGGGCGAGGCGGATGCGGGCGCCGTTGGCGCCGCCGCGCTTGTCGCTGCCGCGGAAGGTGGAGGCGGACGCCCAGGCGGTGGTGACCAGCTGAGACACGGTGAGGCCCGAGTCGAGCAGCTTGGTCTTCAGGGTCGCGATGTCCGCGTCGTCGATCAGCTCGCCCTCACGCTCAGGCAGCGGGTCCTGCCACAGCAGGGTCTCCTCCGGGACCTCCGGGCCGAGGTACAGCGACTTCGGGCCCATGTCGCGGTGGGTGAGCTTGTACCAGGCGCGGGCGAAGGCGTCCGCGAACTCCTCCGGGTTCTCGTAGAACCGGCGGGAGATCGGCTCGTAGATCGGGTCGAAGCGCAGCGACAGGTCGGTGGTGAGCATCCGCGGGCGGTGCCTCTTCGACGGGTCGTGCGCGTCGGGGATGATCTCCGGGGCGTCCTTGGCCACCCACTGGTGGGCGCCGGCCGGGCTCCGCTCGAGCTCGTACTCGTACTCGAAGAGGTTCTTGAAGAACCCGTTGCTCCACTGGGTCGGCGTGGCGGTCCAGGTGACCTCCAGGCCGGAGGTGATGGCGTCCCCGCCCTTGCCGGTGCCGTAGGTGCTCTTCCAGCCCAGGCCCTGCTCCTCCATCGAGGCGGCCTCGGGGTCGGCGCCGACGTGGTCCGCCGGGCCCGCACCGTGGGTCTTGCCGAAGGTGTGGCCACCGGCGATCAGGGCGACGGTCTCCTCGTCGTTCATCGCCATGCGGCGGAACGTCTCACGGATGTCGCGGGCCGCGGCGATCGGGTCCGGGTTGCCGTTCGGGCCCTCCGGGTTGACGTAGATCAGGCCCATCTGGACCGCGCCGAGCGGGTTCTCCAGCTCGCGGTCGCCGGTGTAGCGCTGGTCGTCGAGCCAGGTGGTCTCGGGACCCCAGTAGACGTCCTCCTCCGGCTCCCAGACGTCCTCGCGGCCGCCACCGAAGCCGAAGGGCTTGAATCCCATCTGCTCCAGGGCGACGTTGCCGGTGAGGATCATGAGGTCGGCCCAGGAGATGCTCTGGCCGTACTTCTTCTTGACCGGCCACAGCAGACGGCGGGCCTTGTCGAGGTTGCCGTTGTCCGGCCAGCTGTTGAGGGGGGCGAAGCGCTGCTGGCCGGCGCCGGCGCCGCCGCGGCCGTCGCTGATGCGGTAGGTGCCCGCGCTGTGCCAGGCCATGCGGATCATCAGCGGGCCGTAGTTGCCGAAGTCGGCGGGCCACCAGTCCTGCGAAGTGGTCAGCACCTCGGCGATGTCCCGCTTCACCGCCTGCAGGTCGAGGGACTTGAACGCCTCGGCGTAGTCGAACTCCTCACCGAGGGGATTGGCCACGGCGGGGTTCTTGGCGAGGATCTTCAGGTTGAGCCGCTCCGGCCACCACTGGCGGTTGCCGCCGCCCTGCGTCGGGTGCAGGGCGCGCCCGTGCGCGACGGGGCAGCCGCCGCCTCCACCCTCCGTCTTCGGGTCTGTGACGACTGCGTCGTGGTTCTCGGTCATGGCAATCCTTCCGGATAAGAGCGGATCACGGTGCTCAGGAACTGCGGGCGGTGGAACATGCGGAGCACAGGCCCCAGTAGACGACCTCGGCCTCGTCGATCGAGAAGCCGTGGTCGTCGGACGCGGTCAGGCAGGGCGCCTCGCCGACCGCGCAGTCGACGTCGGCGACGGCGCCGCACGACCGGCACACGACGTGGTGGTGGTTGTCGCCGACGCGTCCCTCGAACCGGGCGGGGCTGCCGGCCGGTTCGATACGGCGTATGAGTCCCGCCGCGGTGAGCGCGTGGAGGGCCTCGTACACGGCTTGAAGCGAGATGTGTCCCACGCGGTCGCGCACTCCGGAGGCGATCGCCTCGACGCCGAGGTGGTCGCCTTCCCGGACGGTCTCCAGCAGCGCGACGCGGGCCGCCGTCACCCGCAGGCCGGCACCGCGCAGCTCCTCGGCGGTGGTCGGAGTCCGGGATGCGGTCATGGCGTCGAACCTACCCCCGCAAACACGAAGAGTTCAAGAAAACGAGCGAACCAAGTTTGGAGTGTCGCGGCGGGGGCCGTGCGCTCGGCACTTGTCCTGTGCCATCGAAGTTTGATCTTTGCCATCGAAGCAGGCCGAGGCCTGCGGCTGACCGGCGAGGGCGGACTGCCCCAGCAGCTGACCAAGCGGTTGCTGGAGTCCGCCCTGGAGGGCGAGATCACCGACCACCTCGGCCATGACAAGCGCGATCCGGCGGGCAAGGGTGGCAACTCCCGCAACGGAAAGCGCCCCAAGACCGTCCTGACGGACGTAGGGCCGGTAGAGACCGTGGTGCCCCGCGATCGGGACGTCTCGTTCGAGCCGAAGATCGTCAAGAGGCGGCAGAGGCGCCTGACCGGCGTCGACGAGATGGTCGACAGACCCGACCTTCGCCCGGTGAATGAGGTGTGGTCACACGACGTCTCGTTGGTGGACTCCCAGAAGCCGTTGCACTGCGCGGCGGGCGCGTCCAGATGCTTGCTCGTCGCGATGGAGCTGCAGGGAGTGGTTGAGAGCCAGCATGATCCCGACCAGCTCATACACCAGCTGGTCGGGGTCGGTGTCCGGAGGCAGGTCGCCAACGGTGATGGCGCGACGGATGTGGATACTCAGGTCGCGGCGCCAGAGTGAGTCCAGGCCGGCGAGGGCATCGCGCACCGGTCCGCCGCGGCCGTCGAACTCCGCCGCCGCTGCGGTGAAAAAACAGCCGCCGGGCAGCAGCTGCCGCTCCAGATACGACACCCACGCCTCACACAGCGCGCGCAGACGCGCCAGTCCCGGCGGCACGCCCCGGGCTCGCTGCGGCACTTCGCGGGCGAACATCTCCGCCGCGGCGTCGACGACGGCGAGTTGCAGGCTCTCCTTCGTGCCGAAGTGGCCGAGCACGCCGGCCTTGCTCATCCCCAGCTCGGTTGCCAGCCGGCCGATAGTCAGCCCCTCCAGGCCGTCCACGGACGCGAGAGCCAGACCACGGTCGACGATGCGTTGGCGGGTGCGGCCGGCCTCAAGGACGGAGTTGCGAGGACTCATGACATGGCATGGTAGCCGCTCACCTCCTCTTTAGCTTCCGACCGATCGGTTGCTATATTCCGGCGGACACCCGCCCGTCCTGCCACGCAGCCCGACTGAGGGAGACCGTCATGCCCGGAACCCGTATCGCCGCCCTGGGGCACTATCAGCCGTCCCGCGTGCTGACCAATGCGGACCTGGAGCAGCTCGTGGAGACCAGCGACGCCTGGATCCGCCAGCGCACCGGGATCGCCACCCGCAGGATCGCGGGCGAGGACGAGTCCGTCACCGACATGGCCGCGGCCGCCGCGGCCAAGGCCCTGGCCGCGTCCGGTCTTGTACCGGCAGAGATCGGCCTGGTCACCGTCGCGACCTGCTCCGCCATCGACCGCTGCCCCTCCATCGCCGCCCAGGTCGCCGCTCGCCTGGGCATCCCGGCCGCAGTCTGCTTCGACCTGAACAACGGCTGCGCCGGCTTCACCACCGCCCTGGCCTGCGCGGATCACTCGCTCAAGGCGGGAGCGGCCCGGCACTCGCTCGTCATCGGCGCCGAGAAGATGTCCGACGTCACCAACTGGAGTGACCGCAGCACCTGCATCCTCCTTGGTGACGGCGCAGGCGCCGCCCTGATCAGTGCGACGGAGACGGACCACGAGGGCATCGGCCCCGTCGTCTGGGGCTCCGACCCGACCCGCGGGAACGCGGTGCGACTGATGGACGCCTGGCAGCCGAAGTTCGCGCAGGAGGGCCAGACGGTCTTTCGCTGGGCCACCAGCGAGCTGCCCGCCATCGCCGAGAACGCCTGCCACCGGGCCGGCATCGCCACCACCGACCTCGCCGCAGTAGTCACCCACCAGGCCAATCTGCGGATCATCGAGGCACTGACCCGACGTCTCGACCTGAGGGATGACGTCGTCATCGCCCGGGACGTCGTCGACTCCGGCAACACATCCGCCGCCTCCGTCCCGCTCGCGCTGTCCAAGCTCGTCGAACGCGGCGAAACACCCTCCGGCGCTCCGGTGCTGCTGTTCACCTTCGGCGGCGGCCTCTCCTGGGCCGGCCAGGTCGTCACCTGCCCTTGAAAAGCCGGCCGATGCTCTACTCCCTCGCCCGACTCGTACTCGCCCCGCTACTGCGACTGATCTACCGGCCCGTCATCCGCGGCCGCGACAATGTCCCACGGCGCGGCCCGGTCATCCTCGCCAGCAACCACCTGTCGTTCATCGACAGCATCGTCATCGCGCTCTTGGCCCCGCGCCCGGTCCACTTCCTCGCCAAGAACGAATACTTCACCGGCCGGGTCTCAAAGGCGCCCTCACACGCTGCTTCTTCACCGCCTTCGGGTGCATCCCCGTTGACCGCCGAGCACACCGCAGCGCGCAGGCATCGCTGGACGCAGCCGAGCAGGTCCTGACCAGCGGCCGCGCCTTCGGCAGCTACCCAGAGGGAACCCGCTCCCTCGACGGCCGCCTCTATCGCGGACGAACCGGAGTGGCCTGGCTCGCTCTGACGACCGGCGCCCCCGTGGTGCCGGTGGCGCCGACGGGCACCGAACGGCTCCAGCCAGTGGGCAGGCGCTTGCCCCGCTACCACCGCATCACCGTGGAGTTCGGCACGCCACTTCAAATGCACCCAGTCCCAACCCGC
This sequence comes from Streptomyces sp. NPDC093984, assembly GCF_044764595.1. Lineage (NCBI taxonomy): Bacteria > Bacillati > Actinomycetota > Actinomycetes > Kitasatosporales > Streptomycetaceae > Streptomyces > Streptomyces sp. NPDC093984. The sequence goes on from NZ_JBIWIM010000001.1 coordinate 319,324, forward strand.
AATGCGCCCAGCTCAGGCGCGGCGAGCCGCTACGGACAAGATCGTCAAGGCGATCGGTGACCTGTCCGGACATGAATACGCCCAGGTCTATGGAGGACGCCGGAAGCGGGGGCGTGTCACACATGAACCACATCGAGCGGAGCGCCGTAGTCGGAGCCTGAGTCACCCAGGCCACACAAACTTCAATGGCACACACTCGATGACCAGTGACACAGGACAGCAGTTTGAAGCGGGCATGCCACAAAATTCTCGCTTCCCGCCCCTGGTCCCGATGACGCGGCGACCGGTATACAGGCCCCGGCGAACGTGCGCCGGCCACCGCCCGACGCGGGCTCCGCGCGCCGTTCCGGCCTCAGGGGGAGGACTTCCATGGCGCACGCCAGGCTTTCCACGGCGCACGACACCCATCCGGGCGGAGCGGCGGGACGTGGAGCGGAGAGACCCGGAGCGGCGAGACGCCGCCGGTGGCCGCTCGCCGTGGGCGCGGCCCTCTGCGGTTGGGCCCTCTTCGCCACCTCCACGGCACCTGCCGCGGCGCACGAGGCGGGGACCGCCCGCGACACGCACTACGTGTCACTCGGGGACTCCTACACCTCCGGCCCCGTCATCCCCCGGCAGGTGGACGCCGCCTGCGCCCGCTCCGACCACAACTACCCCTCGCTCGTGGCGGCGGAGCGGCATGTGACCGCGTTCAGGGACGTGAGCTGCGGCGGCGCGACGACCGACAACATGTGGAAGGCTCAGGGCACCAACGCGCCCCAGCTCGACGCGGTGCGGCGCGACACCGATCTGGTGACGGTTCAGATCGGCGGCAACGACATCGGTTTCGGCTCCATCATCGCCACCTGCGCGCGCCTGAGCTCGCAGGACCCGACAGGCGATCCGTGCCGGCGCTCGTACGCCTCCTCCGGGGTCGACCGGTTGACGCTCGCCGTCGCGCAGACGGCGCCGAAGGTGGACCGTGTCCTGCGGGCCGTGCACGCCAGGGCACCGCACGCCCGGGTGCTCGTCGTCGGCTACCCGGACCTCCTGCCCGACGACGGCAGCGGCTGCTACCCCTCGGTCCCGTTCGCGTCGAAGGACTTCCCCTATCTGCGGGACACCGAGAAGCGACTGAACCTGATGCTCCGTCTGGTGGCGGAGTGGAACCGGGCGGAGTACGTCGACACCTACGGCCCCACGCGCGGCCACGACATGTGCAAGGCCCCGGCGGACCGCTGGATCGAGCCGTTGCAGCCGGCCTCGCCCGCGGCCCCCGCGCACCCCAACGCCCAAGGCGAGGAAGCCATGGCGCGAGCCGTGCTGGAGCGCCTGGGCGAAGGACGCGGACACCACTGAGCCGGACGGCACCCATAGCCCCGCCTTTGCGGCGGATCCGGACACGCGGCCGAGGGAGATCGTCCGTGCCGGTGTGACGTTCCCTACTGCCCCCGAATGAAACGTGGCGAACGGGCAACGTTCCCCTTCATGCCCGTTCGCACACCCCCGGTAGACGACACGACGACGGCGCCCCGGACAGCGCCCGCCGCCACCACCGAGCCCGCCACAAGGGTCCCTCCGTCCGCTCCGGCGCCGTCGCTGCCGTCCCTCACCGGACTGCGCTGGATGGCCGCGCTCCTGGTCTTCGGACTGCACGTGCGCAACTTCGGCTATTTCGGAGGCACCGGCGGCCACATCATGACCTGGGCGTTCGACGCCGGGGGTACCGGGGTGTCGTTCTTCTTCATCCTGTCCGGATTCGTTCTGATGTGGACCGCGCGGCCGAACGACCGCGTGCTCTCCTTCTGGCGGCGGCGCATCGCCCGTATCTTTCCCGTTCATCTGGTCACCGCCGGGATCGCGCTGCTCATGGTCTACACGCCGCCCCATCTGGCGAAGCCGACGGCGGCCCAGGGAGTGGCCAACGTCCTGCTGGTGCACGCCTGGCGGCAGCCCTGGTGGCAGACGCTGAACCCGGTCAGCTGGTCGCTGGCCTGCGAGGCCTTCTTCTACGCCGCCTTCCCGCTGATGGTGGTCGTCCTGCGCCGTCTCGGTCCCCGGGCGTCGGCGGCGCTGGCCGGGGCATCCGTGCTGGCGGTCCTGGTCCTCGCCCGGGCGGACGCCCACGACTGGGTGAGCCAGTCGCTCTACTCCCTCCCCGCCGCCCGCCTGCCCGAGTTCGTCCTCGGCGCCGCCACCGCCCGGCTGGTGCGGCTCGAACGGTGGCGCGGTCCCGGCCTGGAAGCCTCACTCGCCCTGGCGATCATCGGCTACTTCCTCGTGCCGCAGATCACCGACGGGGGGTACCCGGCCACCGCCTGCACCCTCATCGGCTTCGCGCTGCTCATCCCGGCGGCGGCCGTCGCCGACCTGCGCGGCCTGCCCTCGCTGTGGCGGCACCGGCGACTGGTGCGCCTGGGGGAACTCTCGTTCGCGTTCTACATGATCCACCTTCTGGTGCTGCGGGCCGGCACCAGCCTGCTCGGCAACTCGCCCCGCTTCGGCCTGCCGACGGCCGCGGTCACCACCGCCATCGCGTTCGGTCTGTCCCTCGCCCTGTCCTGGGTGCTGTACGAGGCGGTGGAACGCCCCGCACGACGGCTGCTGCTCCGCGGTCGCCGCTCCTCCCGCACACACCGGGCCCCGAAGGCCGCCGTGCCGGAGCCCATCGCGCCCACCCGCGAGGCTCCGGCCACGGCACCCGACTGACGGGGCGCCGCACAGGACCGGCGACGCCGGGCGCCCTGGTCGAGCCGCTCCCCACCGGGATCGGCTCGGCCGTGGCGCACCCGGCGCAGCCGGGCGTGCCACGGATCACGTGGCGGCAGCCAGGTGTGCCGGTCCGCCTCAGCCCACGGTCGCCTGCACGTACGGCACCAGCCGCACAGGTCCGACCAGGCCGTGGGCCTGGCGGGCGGCGGCGCCGAACACGGCCGCCTGGACGGCCCTGAGGCGGTTGATGAGGGGTGTCGCCACCTCGATCTCGAGGGTGTTGTCGCCCTGTCACAGCAGGGCGCCCACGTCGACGACGGGGTGCAGGCGGTCGGCGGGCGCCAGCCGCGTGCCGTTGACGGTCACCCGGAACGTGTCGCTGACCTGCCCGAGGTCCAGGTAGGGCCGTCCGGCCACCACCACCGGAACCTGGGACGCACCGACCGCGGCGGGTCGGCGAACCACTCGCGGCCGAACCACTCGCCGCCCGGCCGCCCGCTTACTCCGTCGGCGGCGAGGGCGACGCGACCCGGCGACGTGGCCTGGAGAGCCACCGCGGTGCCGGCGGCGGCCAGGCCGGCGGCCAGAACCGAGCGGCGTGAGATCCCGCCCCGCCGCGAGATGTGTCCATGCATGAGTGCGACCCAGAGGATTCGGAGACCGAACGTTTTGAATCGTTTCAATCACCTCGAACGCCGGAACGTTAAGCCGCCGTTCCGGCAAGGTCAAGACATCGGTGGCGCGTTGGGGCGGCAGCCCACACGGCGACAACTTCCGGCCCACGCGGGTATTGACCGCCCATGACGCACGTGAGAACGTTCTCTCACCCAGCCGGGAGAACGTTCTCTCAAGACTTCCGAGAGAACGTTCTCAGCAAGCGCGCGTCGAGGGACCTGTCGCGCCCCTCACGTGCCGTCCGCGACCGCGGAGGGGCATCCGGCTCCGCAGCCGTCGGCCACCCGGCAACCGCCGTTCGGCCCCGTCGATCAGGCCGTCACCACCCGCACCACCGGCCGGAATCCCGTGCGCCCGGCACGGGTCCGGTGCTCAGCGCACGCATGACGTTCCAGCACGCATGGAGGAGACATGGGGAAGTTCCGCTCGGCCAGAGGGGTGGCCGCCGCGGCGGCCGTGCTGGCCCTCGCCGCGACCGGCTGCGGTTCCGGTTCCGCGGCGGACGCGAGCTCGTCGGCCGCGAACGCGTCCGGCGTGGCCCAGGCCGGCACGCTGAAGGTCGGCACGTCGAACAACACCAAGCCGTACACCTACGAGGAGAACGGCAAGCTGACCGGCTTCGACGTCGACCTGATCTCGGCAGCGGCACAGAAGCTGAAGCTGAAGCCGCAGTTCGTCTCGCTGGACTTCGCGGGACTGCTGCCGGCGGTCAACAATCGGCAGTTCGACGTGGCCGCCGCGGCCGTGGGCATCACCACCGACCGTGTGAAGATGGTCGACTTCTGCGACGGCTATCTCGCGGGCTACTTCGGCCTGTTGACGGCCGCGAAGAGCGGCATCACGTCCAAGGTCTCCAGCGTCGAGGGAAAGAAGATCGCGGTCCTCCAGGGCTCCATCACCGACGTCAACTCCGCCACACTGATCCCCGGCGCGCAGATCGTCCGCTTCCCCGACAACAACACGGCCGCCCTGGCCCTGAAGAACGGCCGCGTCGACGGGTTCTTCAACGACTACGGTCCCAACCGCGCCATCGCCGGCAAGTACCCGGCCCTGCACCTGAGCCAGCCCCTCACCGTCCCCGCCACCGACTTCCCCGCCGGCTGGGCGGTCCGCAAGGGCAACACCCCGCTGCGGAGCAAGCTCGACACCGCGCTGAAGGAAGTCGTCGCCGACGGGACCTGGCTGAAGCTCTACAAGAAGTACTTCCCCGAGGACCCGGTGCCGAGCGGCAGCCAGCTGCCCCCGTACAAGGCGAAGGCCCTGAAGTGAACGACCTCCTCGACAACTTCTTCGACTGGCGTCTGATCGGGCGGGTACTGCCGGACCTGCTCACCTACGGCCTGCGCAACACCCTGCTGCTGTCGGTGCTGTCCGCACTCCTCGGCAGTGTCATCGGCATGGTGCTCGCGGTCATGGCCCTGTCGTCCCGCCCCTGGCTGCGGTTCCCCGCCCGCGTCTACACCGACGTCTTCCGCGGTATGCCCGCCGCGCTCACCATCCTGGTGATCGGCGAGGGTGTGTTCGCGGCCCGGGTCAGCTGGCTGGCCTCGCCGTACCCGGCGGCCATCCTGGCGCTGAGCCTGATGTCGGGGGCCTACATCGGGGAGATCTTCCGCTCGGGCATCCAGAGCGTCGACAAGGGACAGGGCGAGGCGTGCCGGGCCCTCGGCCTCACCCACGGCCAGGCGCTGCGCCTGGTGGTGGTGCCGCAGGGTGTGCGGCGGGTGCTGCCGGCGATGGTGAACCAGTTCATCGGCATCATCAAGGACTCCAGCCTCGTGTACTTCCTGGGGCTGATCACCACCCAGCGCGAGCTGTTCCGGATCGGCGAGGACGAGTCGGTCACCTCGGGCAACCTGTCACCGCTGCTGGCCACCGGCCTGTGCTACCTGCTGCTGACGGTCCCCCTCACCCACCTCGTCAACCACATCGACCGGCGGCTGCGCGAGGGCTCCCGTCCGGCGGCGGCGCCCGAGGAGCCCTCGCTCGTCGACCCGAAGGAGGTGCTGGTGTGAGGACGCCGGACCTGACCGTCTCCCCGGCCGAGCAGCGGTACACGGGCGCCTCCCTTCAGGCGCGCGACATCCGGATGCGGTTCGGGCCCGTCGAGGTGCTGCGCGGTGCGGACCTGACGGCGCCGGCCGGTGAGGTGGTGTGCGTCATCGGCCCCTCCGGCTCGGGCAAGTCGACCCTGCTGCGCTGTCTGAACGGCCTGGAGACCCGCACGTCGGGCGAGGTCCTGCTGGACGGCGAGGACACCGCGGCGATGGACCCCGACGTGCTGCGGCAGCGCATCGGCATGGTGTTCCAGCAGTTCAACCTGTTCCCGCACAAGACGGCCCTGCAGAACATCACGCTGGCGCTGCGCACCGTGAAGAAGCTGTCGAAGGAGGAGGCCGCCGAGATCGCGCTGCGGCGTCTGCACGACGTCGGGCTCGGCGACCGTGGCGGACACCGGCCCGCCCAGCTGTCCGGCGGGCAGCAGCAGCGGGTCGCCATCGCCCGGGCTCTGGCCATGGAGCCGCAGGTGATGCTGTTCGACGAGGCCACGAGCGCGCTGGACCCGGAACTGGTCAAGGGGATCCTGGAGTTGATGGCCGAGCTGGCCGGCGCGGGCATGACCATGGTGGTCGTGACCCACGAGATGGGCTTCGCCCGGCAGGTCGCCGATACAGTGGTGTTCATGGATGCGGGAGTCGTCGTGGAGTCCGGGCCGCCGGAGCAGATCTTCGACGCGCCGCGGTCCGCGCGGCTGAAGAAGTTCCTCTCGCAGGTGCTGTGATGGCGGCGAACGGTACGGGAGCGCAGGGCGGACGCAAGCGTCCGACGGTGGCCGACGTGGCCCGCGAGGCCGGCGTGTCGGTGGCCACCGCGGGCCGCGCCCTCGGCGACTACGGCCGGGTCGGCGACGCCCTGCGCGACCAGGTGCGGGCCGCCGCCGCCAGGCTCGGCTACTCCCCCAACGGCGTCGCCCGCAGCATGCGCTCCGGCGGCACCCGCACCATCGGCTTCATCGGGGTCGACATCTCCAACCCCTACTTCGCCACCGCGATGCGCGGCATCTGCGACGTGGCCCGCGAGGAGGGCTACGAGGCGATCCTGGCCAACAGCGACGACCGCATGGACGCCGAACGGGCCGCGGTGAAGGTCTTCCTGGAGAAGCAGATCGAGGGCCTCGTCGTCGCGCCGAACGCCGTGATCGACGTCGCCCACCTGCGGCGCGCCCAGGACCTCGGGGTGCCGGTGGTCCTGCTCGACCGCCACAGCAGCGCCCTGGACGCGGACAGCGTCGTCATCGACAACGAGGGCGCCGCGAGGGAGGCGGTCGAGTATCTGCTGGAGCTGGGCCACCGGCGGATCGGGATGCTCCTGTACGTGGATCCCGACGAAAGCCCCGAACTGGTCACGTCGGACAACGGCCGGCTGACCGTACGGGGGGCGGCGCGCCCCTCGATCGACCGTATCCGCGGCTACCTGGCCGCTCTGGACGCGTACGGCGCGGAGTCGTCCCGGGAGCTGATCCGCTGCTCGGTGATCGGGGACGCCGCAGAGTTCGAGAAGGAGGCCCACGCGCTGCTGTCGCTTCCCGAGCCGCCGACCGCCGTCTTCGCCGCCGACAACGTCGCCACCCAGGGGTTGTTCACAGCCGTCCGGCAGCGGGGCCTCGCCCTCCCGGGCGACATCTCGCTGGTCGGCTTCGACGATCTGGACTGGACGACTCTGGTCGACCCGCCGCTGACCGTGGTGGGCCAGTCGCCGATGGACATGGGACGCACCGCTGCCGAGCGGCTCTTCGCCCGGATCAAGGGCGACGACAGCCCCGGCGAACGGATCGTGCTGCCCACTCGGCTGCTCGTCCGCTCCAGCGCCGCGGAGCCGCGGCGCGGCGACGCCCGCGCCGACTGACACAGGGCCTGGCCCCGAGACCCTCACCCTCACCCTCATCCTCGCTCAGCGCAGCGCGTACACGACGCGGCGCACGCACCCAACACGCTCATGCGAGCGCATCCCTCACGGCGCCCGCGGAAAGGCACGTTCACCATGCCCGTTTCCTCACCTTCGTCCTCTTCTTCCTCCAGCCGTCGCCGCGTGGCCGTGGTCGGCGGTGGCGTGCTCGGCGTGTCGACCGCGGCACAGCTCGCACGGCGCGGCGCGGACGTCGTCCTGGTCACCGACTCCGGCCTGACCTCGGGCGCGTCGGGGCGCTCCCTGTCGTGGCTGAACTCCTTCGGCGGTCCCGGCGTCCGCTCGGCGGCCTACCACGACCTGCGGATGCTGGGCCTGGACCGCTACCGCACGTTCGCGCACCGGGTTCCGTCCTCCTCCCCCTACCTCCGCTTCGACGGCGGACTGACCTGGGCCCCGTCCGGTGACACCGAGCCGCATCGCTCGGCGTTCGCCCATATGCGGCGGTGCGGCTACGACGCGGTGTGGCTGAACCGCGACGAGGTCGCCGACCGGACGCCGGGCGTCGACCCGGCCGCCGTCCCCGACGAAGGGGCGATCTTCAACCCCGGTGAGGGCTGGGTGGACCTCGCGGCGCTCGTCCAGCGGCTCGCCGCCGACCTCACTGGGGCCGGCGGCCGGATCGTCACCGGTGCCGGAGCGGCATCCGTCATGGTGGGGGGAGGCCGTGCCAGGGCCGTGCGGACCGGGTCGGGTGAGCGGATCGACGTCGATGCCGTGCTTCTGGCGACCGGTGCCGCCGTGCCGCGGATGGTTCAGGAATACGGTGTCACCATCCCGGACGCCACCCCGGTGGCCCTCCTGGTGCGGACCCCGCCCGTGGACACCGCCCTGCGAGCGGTGCTCAACACCCCGCGTGTGGCCGTGCGTCCTGCGCCGGACGGTTCACTGGTGATGGACTCCGACGCGGCGGCGGACGAGGTGGTCGTCCACCCGGACGGCAGCTACGAGGTCAAGGACGCCACGGTCGAGCGGCTGCTGCGCGAGGCGTCGGCCGTGCTGGAGGGCAACCCCGTACTGACCGCCGCCTCCTACGGGGTCGGGCCCAAGCCGATCCCCGGCGACGGCGAGCCGGTCTTCGGCGAACTCGACGAGGTACCCGGCCTGTTCGTGGCGTTCACGCACAGCGGGGCGACGCTCGCTTTGATCGCGGGTGAACTGCTGGCCGACGAGATCGTCACCGGGGAGCCCAGCCCGCTCCTCGCGGACTTCCGTCCGGGCCGCTTCGGCTGACCCCGCCCGGAACGGCAGGGTGCGCCGGGGACACCCTGCCGTTCCGCCGTGCGGTCCGGCAGCCCGGCCTCGCGCCGCACCGGTCGGTCCCCCGCTTCTGCGGCCTACCCGCTCACTGCCCGGCCGGAGGCTCGACGTCGTAGACGAGCAGTCCGTCGTCGCGCAGCCGCACTCCCTGGCTGAGGGAGTGCGGGACGAGCCGGCCGTCGTGCATCAGATGCAGGACGGCCCGCCCGCGTGCGAGCACCACGAAGTCGGCGATGAGGCGACGGTGGCAGCGCCACCAGACCGCCTCCCCGCACATCACGGCCGTCCGGCGCTGTGCGGCTTCCTCGAGGAGCAGCGTGATCGCGTCGACGAACTCGGCCGTCCGGGTGTGTCCGGCGTATCCGCGGAAGGACTCGTTGCGCCACACGGTGTCGGGTGAGTCCTGCGGCACCTTGCGGAATCCACCCAGTCGCGGCTCCCAGCGGTAGGCGATCCCGCACTCGGGCAGCCACTGCCGCAGCCGCTCCCTGCCGACGTCCGGGTTGCGGCGGCTTCCCGGCGCGGTCCTGACATCCACCACGGCGGCGATCCCCGCCGCGCGCAACAGGTCCGAGAGCCGGTCGCGGTCCGCCGTACCGTGTCCGAAGGTGACGAGCGCCTGTTGCCTCATACGTCCAGGATCGTCCGAACGCCTGGTCCCGCAGCCGCTCCGGCTCGGCGACCCCGGTCGTGGGTCCTCCCCGTGCGGCTGGGTTCACCGTGTCAGCACGCTGACGCCCAGCGCGATCAGGCCGACGGCCTTGAGGATCTCCAGGGCCACGTAGTACAGGTGCGCCCGGGAGCGGGGCGCGTCCTCCCCGGTCTCTCCGACCAGCACGCGATCGGACCGCCGGTTGAGAAGCGGCCGGACCACACCGAGCTGCACCGCCAGCAGCACCACCACGCACGCGGTGAGCACGACCACACCGGTCGGCGAGCCTCCGGCCGCCACCGCCGCGATCAAGACGACGGCCCATACGGCCTCGGCGAGGTTCAGCGCGCGAAAGACGAGGCGGCCGATGCCGAGCCCGATGGGAATCGTCACTCCGGGGGCACGGAACTTCAACGGCGCCTCCAGGAAGGAGATCGCCAGGACCATGCCCAGCCATACGAAGGTCACCGCGGACGCGATGGCGGCCCCCGTCGTATTCATTCCCTCATTCGCCCTTCTGTGCAGCGGTCGCCCGGGGCGGCCCCGGCTCCGTCGGATCGTGTGCCCGTTCTCCTGCGGCGGGCCGGGCCGCGTGTCCCAGGCGCGCCAGGCAGGCACCGGGTTCGGCGAACGGCTCCAGTGCGGTGGCGGTGACCGGGCCGCCCCATTCCGCGAGCGCGCCCTGCATCAGGCCCAGGTGCAGCGGGCAGACGACGGAGCCGTACTCCTCTGCCAGTTCGAGGAACGGGCAGTGCCGCAGCCGGATGGTCTCCGGCACCGGGGCGCCCTGCCCGGGTTCGGGAGCGAAGCCGAGGTCGGCCAGCAGGGCGGTGAGCCGGGTGGCCGCCTCCTCGTCCGTCAGCCGCCGGAACGGGGGTGGCGGGTCGGCCAGGTAGCGGCCCCAGGCGCGCCCGGCCTCCCGGGCGGCCTCCGCCGCGCCGGGACCGGCTGACGCCAGGCGGCTGAGCAGCATCTGGGCCAGCAGGCGGTAGTTGCGCACACCCGCGCGGTCCATGCCCGGCCGCGGGGTGTAGACGGCGCGGGGGCGTCCGCGGCCCGAGGGTTCCTCCAGGCTCCGCCGCGCCTCGCCCCCCTCCACCAGAGCGTCCAGGTGGAAGCGTGCCGTGTTGGCGTGGATGCCGAGCCGCTGCGCGACCTCGGTGACGCCCAACGGCCGCCCCGACGAGCGCAGCGCCCGCAGCACCTCCCGCCTACGAGGGCGCTCGACCGCACCGCTCACGGCGCGCTCACCCCCTTCTCCGCCACGGCCGCGGACCGGCCACCGGCCGGACGCCTCCGCTGAATTTCTACGAATATCACTTGGAATAATAGGCACACCTACGCACCGGACGAACGGCCATCGATGACTGACCCCTCCGCCCCCGCATCGGACGGCATGCCCGTGGACGCCGCCGTCCCGCGCCTGTTGTGCGACATCCGGGCCCTCACCGACATCGCCCCGGAGTCGGCCGGCGCGATGTGGAAGCTCGCCGAGTCCGGACGCCAGCTCGACGCCAACCTCATCCGCCTGCCCGCCCGGCAGCGCGTGGACACCCACACCGAGCCGGACCTGGACGTCCTTCTCCTGGTCGTCGCCGGCGACGGCGTCCTCGGCAGCCCCGACGGGCCACGCCCTCTCACCGAGGGCACCCTGCTCTGGCTGCCGCGCGGCTCCACCCGCAGCGTCACCGCGGGGGAAGGCGGACTGTCCTACCTCACCGTCCACAAGCGCCGCCCTGGCATGCAGATCCGCCGCCGCTGAACGATTCCCGGCTCGGCGACCGCCACGGCGCATCTTTTGCGGCGCTCGACGGCGCCATACAGGACAAAGGCGTGCGATTTGGAGTCACATCGGGCCATGCCGGACCATGGGTCCGCCCCGGCGACCCCGGGCACCAGTTCGATGAAAGGCGCACCACCCCATGCACGTCACCGGAACCGTCCCCCCGTCGGCTCCGGCCCCTCAGGAGGCCCTGGCGGCTCCTGCCCCCGCCGAAGACCCCACCGGCACCACCGAAAGGCACGCCCGCCGCTTCGGGCTGCCCGTCGCCACCGCCCTCGTCATGGGCAACATCATCGGTGGCGGCATCTTCCTGCTCCCGGCCTCCGTCGCCCCGTACGGCACGGTCAGCCTGGTCGCCTTCGGCGTCCTGACCATCGGGGCCATCGCTCTCGCACTCGTCTTCGGCCGGCTCGCCGAGCGTGACCCGCGCACCGGCGGGCCTTACGTCTACGCCCGCGAGGCCTTCGGTGACTTCGCCGGTTTCCTCGCCGCCTGGGCGTACTGGATCACCACCTGGGTGTCGAACGCGGCACTCGCCGTCGCGGCCGTCGGCTACCTCGACGTGCTGATCCCGGTGAACGGTCACCGCTGGAGCGCCTGTCTGGCCGCGCTCACCCTGCAATGGCTGCCCGCCCTCGCCAACTTCGCGGGCACCCGCTACGTGGGCGCCGTCCAACTGGTGTCCACCGTGCTGAAGTTCGCACCGCTGCTGCTCGTCGCCGTCGGTGGGCTGTTCTTCTTCGACCCGCACAACCTCGGCCCGTTCCACGCGGGCGGCGGCAGCGCGATCGGTGCGGTGTCCGCCTCCGCCGCGATCCTGCTCTTCTCCTACCTCGGTGTGGAGTCCGCCGCCGTCAGCGCGGGCGAGGTCAGGAACGCCCGCCGCAACGTCGGACGCGCCACCGTCATCGGCACCACGGGCGCGGCGCTGGTCTATCTCCTCGGCACCCTGGCCGTCTTCGGCACGATCGCGCACGACCGCCTGGTGAAGTCCACCGCGCCCTTCTCGGACGCCGTGAACGCCATGTTCGGCGGCAGCTGGGGCGGCTGGGCCGTCGCGCTCGCCGCGCTCGTGTCGATGACCGGCTGCCTCAACGGCTGGACGCTGCTGAGCGCCCAGACCCCCTATGCCGCGGCCAAGGACGGCCTGTTCCCCGCGCCCTTCGCGCGCCGCCGGCGGGGCGTTCCGACCGTCGGAGTCGGCGTCACCGTCGTCCTCGCCTCGCTGCTCACCGTCTACAACTACACGTCGGGCTCGGCGAAGGTCTTCGAGATCCTGGTCCTCGTCACCACGTTCACCGCGACGGTGCCGTATCTGCTGGCCACCGCCGCGCAGCTCTTCCACCTCGTCTCGGGGCGGGGCGAGCCGGTCGACCGGGCGCGGCTCGTGCGGGACGCCGTGGTCGCGTCGGTCGCGGCCGCCTTCTCGCTGTGGCTCGTGGCGGGCGCCGGGTACGCGGCGGTGTACCAGGGCGTGCTGTTCCTGTTCGCGGGGGTCATCGTGTACGCCGTGCTGGCGGCCCGGCGGCAGAGGACGACCTGATCCCGGGGCGGCCGTTGCCGTCGGGGCCCGGCCGGCCCGGATGCCTGGGGAAGTGCCGGATTCAGCGGCGGGGCGTGGCCGTGCAGACGTGAGAGGCGGTTGATGCCGATTCCGTCCGGTTGCGCGGCGCGGCGGCGGGTACTCGCGCCCCCAGCGTTTCGCTGATTGCACTGCTCGGTGACGGTGACGGAGGACAGATGAAGGCCCCAGGTTCCGGATTCCGGTCGGCGCTGCAGGCCTCTTCGGAAATGGTGGGTGGCCGATACCGGTTGGGAGCCGGAATCGGCCGGGGAGGCGCCGCCGACGTCTATGAGGCGTTCGACGTCCGCCTCGGTCGCGAGGTGGCCGTCAAACTCTTCCGGCCGGACACCGATCCGCAGATGGAAGAGCGGTTCTCCGAGGAGGCCGTCCTCCTCGCACGTATGCAGCACCCGGGGCTGGTCACCATCTACGACGCCGGCCGGCACGGGGAGCGCGCCTATCTGGTGATGCAACTGATCAAGGGCGAGACGCTGCGCACGCATCTGGCCGCCGGGCCCCTGCCTCCCGGACGTGTCGCCGAGCTCGGTGCCGCCCTTGCGCAGGCGCTCGCCCATGTGCACAGTGCCGGCATCGTGCACCGTGACGTGAAGCCGTCGAATGTCCTGCTGAACGCCTCCGGAGCCCCTCACCTGGCGGACTTCGGTATCGCCCGACTGGTGAACGCCACGCGGCACACGGCCTCCGACGTCCTGATCGGAACCGCGGCCTATCTGTCCCCGGAGCAGGTCATGGGCAAGGAAGTGGGACCGTCCGCCGACGTCTACGCGCTCGGCCTGGTCCTGCTGGAGTGCCTGAAAGGCGAACTGGAATACGAGGGCACCCCGTTGGAGTCCGCCGTGGCCCGCCTTCACCGCCAACCCGTGGTTCCGCCCTCGGTGCCCCATGAGCTGGCCTGCCTGCTGAGCGCCATGACCGCTCAGGACGCAGGCGCCCGTCCGGACGCGGAGCACTGTGCCCAGGCGCTGTCCGCTCTGTGCGCCGATGCGTGGGTCCCTGCCCGCATCGGTGGTGCCGCGGTCGGAGGAGCCGAGGAGTTTCCGGTCGAGCCCACAGCCGCACATCCGCTCACCGGAACGAGGCATGCCGGCACAACGAAACACACACGCCGCCGTGCGGCGGGCGCCGTCCTCACCGCACTCTCGGCCACGCTGACGGCCACTCTCGTCATGGCCCCGGGCAGCAGCGATACCAACGCCGGGCGGCCCGACTCCGGCCCACCCTCGTCCCCGTCGGCCGAGTCACCGACCAAAACCGCGACCAGGGAAGCACCGTCCACGGCGGTCCCTCGACCGACCGCGTCCACGCTCCCGTCCGACTCGAGGACTTCCCGCTCCCCCGTCTCGAACGGCTCGGACGACGGCAACGGCACTGACGACCGCACTCCACCAGGGACCGCACTCCGCGACGCCCGTGCACCGAAGCAGAACGCCAAGAAGATCGCGGATTCCGGAACGGCCGAGGATTCCGGGGCCCCCACGGATTCCGGGACGGCCGCTGATTCCGGCACCCCCACGGATTCCGGGACGGCCGCTGATTCCGGGACCCCCACGGATTCCGGGACGGCAGGCACGGCAGGGGATGCCGGGAGGACCAAGAAGGCCCAGGTGTCCAAGGGACACGAAGACCACGGTTGACCCGTGTGCAGCCGGACGTGCGGAGTCACGAGTTCGGTCTGCCGGGCCGCGCGGCCCGGCAGACCTGCCCGTCACACTGTCGCTAGCTGCGACGCCCGGACGGATCGTGCGCGGGCGTGTTCCGGTCCTCACCGGGGACGGGCCCAGAACCGACGGATTCGGCGGCCGTGCCGGCCGGCGCTCCCTCCGCGCGGTCCCCGTGCCCCGGCCACCAGGCCGCGTGGCCGATCAGCGCGGTGAGACTCGGTGTGAAGAACATCGCCATGACGAAGGCGGCGACGGCGATGCCGAAGGAGACCGCGAAACCCATCTCCGTGAGCAGCGAGTTGCCCGCCAGCATCATCGTGGCGAAGGTCGCCGCCAGGATGAATCCCGCGGCGGCCACGGTCGGCCCGGCGTGCCTCAGCGCCATGCCGGCCGCCTCACGTGGCTCGCGGCCTTCCCGGGCCTCCTCGCGGAGCCGGGCGATCATGAGGATGTTGTAGTCGGTGCCGATGGCGACCACGAAGAGATACATGATCACCGGGAGCATGAACATCAGCCCCGACTGTCCCTGTCCCTCCTGGAAGATCCATACGGTGGCGCCGAGGGTGGCGCCGAAGCCGAGGCCCACCGAGGCGATCAGGTACCAGGGGGCGACCACACTGCGCAGCAGCAGCCCCAGGATGACCATGATCAGGACAGCGGCGACAGGGAAGACCGTCCGGTAGTCGTGGTTGACCGCGGCATTGATGTCCTTGTAGATCGAGGACATGCCACCGACGAGGGCCTCGGTGCCCTGCGGGGCGGAGGAGTGGGCGATGTCGCGCACCCTGCCCACGGCGTCGATCGCCTTGTCCGTCGACGCCTCGTACTTGAGCGTGACGGTGAAGTCCGCGGTGGTGCCGTCCTTGTTGACCTGGGTCATACGGGCGCCTGCGACGCCGTCCACGGCACCGAGTTTCTTCGCGTACGCGTCGAAGGCGGCCTTGTCCAGCGGCTTGCCGTCGGTGCTGGAGAGGTAGACGTCGGTGGGGGCGGCGGCGCCCGCCGAGTACGCCTTCTGCATCTCGTCCTGGACGACCATGGACTCCTTGGTCTTGGGCATGGAGCCCGAGGCAAGGTCGAACGTGGCCTTGTAGCCGAACGTGCCGAGCGACAGCGCGACCAGGACGAGGCCGGACACCGCGGCGGTCAGCGCCGGGCGGCGCTGCACGCCGCGGCCGAGGGCGGCGAAACGGGCGTTGTCCGGCTCGCGTTGCCAGGACTTGGAGGGCCAGAAGACCTTCGGCCCGATGAGCGAGACCACGGCCGGGATCAGGGTCAGGCCCGCGATCAGGGTGGCGGCGACCGCGATGGCGAGCGCCGGGCCCATCTGCTTGAGGAACCCGAGCGTGGACAGCACCAGTGCGAGGAAGGCGATGATGACCGCTCCGGCGGCCGAGGCGATGGCCTCACCGACCCGGTCCACCGCGTTGACCATGGCCTGCTTGGGCTCGTCGCCGGCGCGCAGGCGTTCGCGGTAGCGGAACATCAGGAAGAGGAAGTAGTCCGTGCCCACGCCGAAGAGCACGACGATCAGGATGGACGAGATCGAGCTGTTGGCCTGCAGGTCGAACAGCTTGGTGGCGTAAGCGATCAGCCCGTTGGCGACCGCGGACACCAGGCCGATCAGGATCAGGGGCAGTACGGCCAGGATCGGCGCCCGGAAGATGATCAGCAGCGTCACCAGGATGATCACGAAGGTGCCGATGCCGATCAGTGCCTGACCGCGCTGGGACGAGTCCTGCTGGTCGAGTGCCTGCGCGGCGGAGCCGCCGAGCTTGGCGTCGAGATGCGTGCCCTTGGCGAGTTCCTTGGCATCCTCGCGCAACACCTTGGCCGCGTCGGCCTGTTTGGGCTGGCCGGCGTTCTTGCTGTCCATCTGGACCAGGGTCAGGGCGTACCTGCCGTCCTTGGACGGCTGGCCGGGGACGACCTTCTGCACCTGGTCGATGTGCTTCTTGCCCAGTTCGGAGGTGATCCGGGCGACGTCCTGCTGGTCGGCGGCGGTCAACTTGCCGCCGTCGGTGCGCTGGTACAGCACGATCGCGGACGGGGTGAAGGCGCTGGGGAACGCCCTCGTCTGGAGATCCGCGGCTTTGATGGACTCGTAACTCTTGGGCAGGAAACTGCTCTCGTCACTGTTCGAGGGCAGGCTGGGAGCGGTGGCGACGATCGCCACCGCCGCGATTAACCATGCCACGATCGTCCAGACGGGGTGTCGGACGACGGCGTTCCCAATACGTCGGAACATGCGGGAGGGTCCTCCTGAGCAGGAAGATCACCGCAGCCCGGGGAGCGGACCCTGGCATCGGCGACCCCGACCGGCACGCATCGAACGGGCCGGTCGAATGGTTGTCTTGAGGTCCGATCGTAGTGGCCGCACGCCGAGATCATTGGGTCGGGCGTCCACTGATGTGAGAAGCCGTTGTCTTGTGTGATCCGGCTGTCGAGTGTCCGACGGTGAGGAGTGAACTTCGGTCCGGACAAGGCGCGTTGGAGCGCCGCACGACGCGGGCCCGCGCGGGCGGGGCCGTCGGCGGCGGTGCCACGGCAGGGCCGCCGGGCGCCCCTCCTCCTAGGCTCCCGCAGCCACGGCCTTGAGCTCCTCGAGCGATTCCCGCATCAGCTGCGACATCTCGCGTTCCTCGGCCGCCGCGATCCAGCGTTCGAAGCCGACCTTGAAGACGGCGACCCCCGCCTCAGCGGTCAGGCTCGCTGCCGGCTCCCCCACGCCCCGTCGGCGCAGGGTGTCGGCGAGCGCCGCCGACATCGAGGCGAGCTTGATCAGTTCGCGCTCCCTAAGTTCCGCGTTCGCCATGATCACAGCCTGCCGCCTCCGCGCGTGCTCGCGCCGGTCGGCGAACACCTTGGAGACCGCGTCAAGGCCCACGGCCAGCAAGTCGATGGGCGCTGCGGACTCCGGAGCGCCGGCGACCGCCTGCACGAGCAGGCCCTCCAGTTCACCGGAGCCGGCGAACAGCACCTCGCGCTTGTCGGCGTAGTGCCGGAAGAAGGTCCGCTCCGTGAGCCCGGCCCTTTTGGCGATCTCGGCCACGGTGGTCTGCTCGAACCCGCGCTCGCTGTAAAGCTCCAACGCCGCCTTCGCCAGGCGCTCACGCGCGTTCGGCTCCCATCTACCCATGCACCGATCTTAACGTGATGACAGCAACTGACATCAGGTGCTAGCGTCGATGACAGTAACTGACATCAACAGTTCGGGGTCTTTGTCATGCGCATCTTTGTCACCGGCGCGTCCGGCTGGATCGGTTCCGCCGTCGTGCCCGAGCTCATCGACGCGGGGCACCAGGTCGTCGGGCTGGCCCGCTCCGACGCCTCCGCCGACGCGCTCACCGCGGCCGGGGTGGAGGCCGTCCGCGGCACCCTCGACGACCTCGGCGTCCTGCGGGACACGGCCGCCGCCTCGGACGGGGTGATCCACCTGGCCTTCAAGCACGACATCGCCTTCACCGGCGACTTCCAGGGCGCCGCCGAGGCCGATCGCCGTGCCGTCGACGCCTTCGGCGACGCGCTCGCCGGCACGGACCGCCCCTTCGTCCTCGCCTCCGGCCTGGTCGGACTCGCACCCGGGCGCATGGCGACCGAGCGGGACATGCCCACGATCGACGGCTCGCCGACGTCGATCCGACCGGCCACCGCGCAAGCGGTGCTCGCACTCGCCTCGCGCGGCGTCCGCTCATCCGTGGTGCGGCTCTCTCCGACCTGCCACGGCGAAGGAGACAACGGCTTCATGGCGACCCTGGTGGCCATTGCCCGCGCCAAGGGAGTCTCCGGCTACATCGGCGACGGCGCCAACCGCTGGCCGGCCGTCCACCGCCTCGACGCCGCACGGCTGTTCCGTCTGGCGGTCGAGAAGGCCCCCGCCGGATCGGTGTTGCACGGCGTCGCGGAAGAGGGTGTCGCGATCCGCGACATCGCCGAGGTGATCGGCCGTCACCTCGATGTGCCGACGGCCTCCGTGGCCCCTGAGGCCGCATCCGAGCACTTCTCCTGGCTGGGCGCCTTCCTCCGCGCCGACGCCCCGGCGTCGAACACCCTGACCCGCGAACTGCTGGACTGGGAACCGACCCAGCCCGACCTCCTCGCCGATCTCGACAAGGGCCATTACTTCCACACCTCTGCCACCACCGACTGACCAGCGCCGAGACGCCGTCTGCGCGAGGCGCCTCCGGTCAGGGGTCCACAGCGTCGATCCGGCCCAGAATGCCGAGGCAGGCGCCCGTCAACTGCTCGAGCTGTGGCGCTGCGACCGCGTCGGTGACGAGGCTCCGCACCGCCTCGACGTGCCCGGGGGCGGTGGCCACCGTCTTGGCCCAACCGGCCTCGGTGAGCACGGCGTTGGTGGCGCGCCCATCCTCGGGCACGGCCACGACGCACCCATCCCTGCCGCTCGAGCCGCTCGTCGCTCGTCGCTCGTGAGCCAGCGTGGTTCCCGGGTGCTCGGGTGGCGGGCCCGGTGTCATCGGTACCCGCCACCCGCTGTCGCACCACCGGCGGCATGTCAGTCGTCGGCCGGGAGCTCTCCGGTGAAAGCGGCGGCCATGCGCAGCCAGGGGGCCGCGTCCTCGTGACGGCCCTGGCGTTGCAGGGTGCGGCCCAGCATCAGGTGGGCGTAGTGCTCCACGGGGTCACGGTCGATGATGTGCCGCAGCTGCTCCTCGGCACGCCGCAGCTGTGCCGAGTGGTAGTAGGCGCGGGCAAGCAGCAGCCGGGGCGCGGTCTGCTCGGGGACCTCCTCGACGACGACGGCGAGCAGTTTCGCGGCCCCGATGTAGTCCTTCGCCTCGAACAGCAGCCGGGCCCGC
Organism: Streptomyces sp. NPDC093984; assembly: GCF_044764595.1. Lineage (NCBI taxonomy): Bacteria > Bacillati > Actinomycetota > Actinomycetes > Kitasatosporales > Streptomycetaceae > Streptomyces > Streptomyces sp. NPDC093984. The sequence continues at coordinate 338,417 of NZ_JBIWIM010000001.1, forward strand.
TCCCAGCGCTCCGCCGTGGTCTCCTCGTGCGGGAGACCGGCGCCGTTGTCGAACAGGTGCAGGGCGCTCGCCCAGCGGTCCGGCGCAACGCCGTTCGTCGCCGGGTAGTCGTTGAAGGTGTCGCTCATCGGTCCTCCTCTTGGAGTTGTCCGGCGCGGGCAACGGTCCCTCACAGGAGCCAGAGCTCAGCCAGTTGCTGTTCGTACGGCACGGTGGACGGTCCGCCGTCGTGCGCCCTCAGACGCGAAGACGTCCAGACCGACCTCCTCCGCCTTCAGCGCGATGGCATCGCCCTTACCTGCCGCACTCGGTTGATACATCAACCGACAGCCCGAACATGCACCGGCCCGCCTCTATTCCAGGCGGGCCGCGTCAGCTTCGCGTCGTCGACCTCGAACCGGGAAGTCGCCGACGCGGCGGGTTGCGGCGCGGTGTGACGGTGGCGATCGGCACGGCGGGCGCGGGCGTCGACGGTCACCACGATGGTCACCACGACCACGCACAGCCGGCCGGTCCGCTCAGGCTAGGCTTCCTCTTCCAGCTTCTCGACCACCCGCTCGGAGACTTCCGCCAGTGTCCGCAGCTCCGCCGGCGTCACATGGTCCAGGAACAGGGAACGCACCGCCTTCACGTGCAGCGGGGCCGCCGCCTCGATGGCCGCACGACCGGCCTCCGTGATCGCCACGAAGGCACCCCGTCCGTCCTCGAGGCACTCCTCCCGCACCACCAGTCCCCGCCCGGCCATGCGCGCGATGTGGTGGGACATCCGGCTCTTCTCCCACTCCAGTGTCCGCGCAAGGTCCTGGTAGCGCCGGCGCCCCTCCGGCACATCCGTCAGATTGACCAGGACCGCGAAATCCGCGGCGGACAGGTTGGATTCCGTCTGCAACAAGCGCGCCAAGCGGCCGCCCAGGCGCTCATGCAACCGGACAAAGTTCCGCCATGCGTGCTGCTCCTCCGGGGTCAACCAGTGCACTGAATCCTCCACGCGGACGAGTGTAGCCAAATGGTTGATATATCACTGCGCCAGCACGCTCCGGCGCCGTACGGCTTGGTTGACACGTCAAGGGCACGGATCGGATGATTGACGCATCAACCATCAGTCTGCTCGGGAGCCCACCATGTCTGATCTCGCCTTCGGCCTGGACACGTTCGGCGATGTGCCGGAGGACGACTCCGGGAACCCGGTGTCCTACGCACGGGCCATCCGGCAGGTCGTCGACGAGGCCGTCCTCGCGGACGAGATCGGCGTCGACGTCATCGCCCTCGGCGAGCATCACCGCCCGGAGTACGCGATCTCGACTCCGGAGACGGTGCTCGCCGGCATCGCCACACGGACCCGCCGTATCCGTCTCGGCTCCGGCGTGACCGTGCTGAGCTCCGACGATCCGGTCCGCGTCTTCCAGCGTTTCTCGACCGTGGACGCGCTCTCCGACGGCCGGGCCGAGGTCATCCTCGGGCGCGGCTCCTTCACCGAGTCCTTCCCCCTCTTCGGATACGACCTGAGCGATTACGACGTGCTCTTCGAGGAGAAGATCGAGCTGTTCGCCAAGCTGCTCGAGGAGAAGCCCGTCACCTGGAGCGGCACCAAGCGGGCCCCGCTCGAGAACGCCGACGTCTTCCCCAAGACCGAGTCCGGGCACCTGACCACGTGGGTGGGGGTCGGCGGATCGCCCCAGTCGGTCGTCCGCACCGCGCGCTACGGCTTCCCGCTGATGATCGCCATCATCGGCGGGAGCCCGCAACGCTTCGCGCCGTACATCGATCTCTACCAGCGCGCCGCCGACAAGTTCGGCACGACGGCCCATCCGGTCGGAATGCACTCGCCGGGCTTCATCGCCGACACGGACGAGGAGGCCCGGGAGTTGCACTGGCCGCACTACAAGGTCATCCGGGACCGCATCGGCGCGCTGCGGGGCTGGCCGCCGGTCCGCAAGGAGGAGTACGACGCCGAGATCGAGCACGGCTCCCTCTACGTCGGCTCGCCGGAGACGGTCGCCCGCAAGATGGCCCGCGCCGTCGAGGCACTGGGCGTCGGCCGGTTCGATCTGATCTACACCGCGGGGGCGCAGCCGGTCAGCGCTCGCCTGCGCGCCGTCGAGCTGTACGGCACGAAGGTGATCCCGATGGTCCGCGACATCCTCGCGCGCTGACACCGTGAACGGACACGACATGACCACCACAGGCATCGGCACGGTCGGCATCCTGGGTGCGGGGAAGGTCGGCACCGTGCTCGCACGGCTGGCCCTCGCAGCCGGGTGTCGCGTGCTCATCGCCGGATCGGGCGACCCCGCCGAGATCGCCCTCACCGCAGAGGTCCTCACACCGGGCGCGGTCGCCGTCACCTCCGCGGAGGCCGCGGCTCAGGCAGACGTCGTCATCCTGGCGCTCCCGCTCGGCAAGTACCGCAGCATTCCCGCCGAAGCACTGCGGGGCAAGCTCGTCATCGACGCGATGAACTACTGGTGGGAGGTCGACGGGATCCGCGAGGACCTCACCGACCCGCTCACCTCTTCCAGCGAGATCGTGCAGGCGTACCTGCCCGGAGCGCGCGTGGTGAAGGCCTTCAACCACATGGGCTACCACGATCTCGAGGACGGCGCCCGGCCGGCGCAGACGCCGGGACGGAAGGCGATCGCGATAGCCGGTGACGATCCCGACGACCTCGCCACCGTCGCGCGCCTCGTCGACGCTTTCGGGTTCGACCCCGTCATGGCAGGGCCACTTGCCGAAGGGATGCGACTCGAACCGGGCACCGAGCCCTTCGGCGCCAACGTCGGCGCCGCGGAGCTGCAGGCGATGCTCAACCGGTTCCCGGAATCACAGCGCGGACGAACCGTGAGCCGAGCGCGGGCCACCGCTCCGACCTCGGCCGAACCGGCAGTCTGAGCGCCTTCGTACTGCCGGCGGTCGGCGATGTGAAGCCGCTCACTCGCCACACAAGTTGATATGTCATCCACCTTCTCCTAAGTTAGATGACGCATCAAGCAGCTCTGCGGAAACGCCCTTCCCGCGGAATCCGCACCACCCCGTCTCAAGAGGTATCTGTGAACGTCGCCCTCTGGGTTGTCGCGGCCCTGCTCGCCCTGGTGTTCCTGGGTGCCGGTGCCGCCAAGCTGGCCCAGCCGAAGGAGAAACTCACCGCCTCACCGTCCATGGGCTGGGCCGAGGCCTTCTCGCCCGGGGCGATCAAGGCGATCGGCCTCGTCGAGGTGCTGGCTGCGATCGGGCTGGTTCTGCCCGCGGCCGTGGACATCGCTCCGTCCCTGGTTCCGCTGGCCGCGTCCGGCCTGGCGCTGACCATGTTCGGCGCGGCGATCACACACGGCCGGCGCGGGGAGACGCAGTCGATCGTCGTGAACGTGGTCCTGTTCGCCCTGGCCGTCTTCGTGGCCTGGGGCCGATTCGGGCCACACGCCTTCTGACGGCGCCCGAGGGTGGGGCCCGCAACGGGCCGTTCGTGATGAACACCCGCGCCCTGAACGCCTTTCAGGGCGACACCACAACCAACACGGTTAAGGAAACACCATGATCAGGATAGGCATCATTCTCGGCAGCACCCGCCCCAACCGCAACGGCGAGCAGGTCGCCAAGTGGGTCTACGACGCCGCCACCCAGCGCGGCGACGCCGAGTTCGAGCTCGTCGACCTGCGGGACTACCCGCTGCCGCACCTGGACGAGCCGCTGCCCCCGTCCCTGGGCCAGTACCAGAACGAGCACACGAAGGAGTGGGCGGAGAAGATCGCCTCCTTCGACGGGTTCATCATGGTGACGCCCGAGTACAACCACTCCACCTCGGGCGTGCTGAAGAACGCCATCGACTACCTCTCCGCCGAGTGGGCCAACAAGGCGGTCGGCTTCGTCTCGTACGGCGGAGTCGGCGGTGCCCGGGCCGTGGAGCACCTGCGGCTGGTCGTCGGCGAGCTGCAGATGGCCGACGTGCGTCAGCAGGTGGCCCTGTCGCTGATGACGGAGTTCGAGAACTTCAGTGTCCTCAAGCCGGGCGAATACAACGTGCAGGCGCTCGGCGTCCTGTTCGACCAGGTCATCGCCTGGAGCACCGCTCTCGCACCGCTGCGCAACGCCGCCTGATCCTCCAGGCACGCCCCACCCGTGGTCGGGCCCACCGTACGGGCCCGACCACGGGTGGGATCCGGCACCGGGAGAAGGAAGGCGGCGCACGACGCTGCCGCGTTCTTGGGGCTGCTCAGCCGTGATGCTCCGCCGTCGGCCGCCACGAGCTGCCCGTCTCACGCTCGAAGACAGGGCGCACCTCGACCGTGTCGTACACGATCCGGAGGGTGGTGATGCGGCCGTCCTCATCGAGCTCTGCCAGGTCCACCACGTCGAAGGGGGCGGCTGCACCCGACGGCAGGCGCCAGTCGAAGTGGAACCAGAACGAGATCAGCGCGGCGCCCTGGTGGGTGCGGCCCTCCGTCACACCGAGCAGGGTGAGGCGTGAGCGGCTCGTGTCGGCGAAGAGTTCGGGGTAGAACTCCGTGGCCGGCCTCGGCCCGTACAGGGGTGAGTGGACCATCGCGCCGGGCGCGAACAACGCCAACACCGCCTCGGTGTCTGCGCGTTCCAGCCCGTCCAGGTATGCGGACACGAGTTCAGCGGTTGTCATGATGATGCGCTCCAGGTGGAGTCGGTCGGCTGCGCCGGCTCCAGCGTACGTAGCCACCGTCGACGGACGGCGCCCCTCCGGTGACGGAGCTCGCTTCGTCGGCTGCACAGCGGGTTGGGCCGGTGCCGGAGGGCTGACCAAGGCCGTCAACGCCCTGAAGGCAGGCCCGGCCAACAGGTCGACCAGGGCGGTGCCGCCCGCGATGTCCGGACGCAGAGACCACCACGACCAGCGAGCTGCGCTCAGCGAAGAAGGCCGCGCAGGGCGGCTCCGATGACGGCGATGCCCTCGTCGATGTCGTGGGCCGGGCCCGCCGCGTAGCCGAGGACCAGGCCCGGAGGGCCGGGTGTGATGCGGTGCCAGGACAGTGGGTGCGCCTTGACGCCTCGTGCGAGCACGGCCGCGGCGAGGTCGGTGTCGCGGAAGCCGCTGTCGCGGGCGCCGCCCCGCGGGTCGCCGAAGGTGACCATCAGGTGCAGGCCGGCTGCCGCCCCGTGGACGCGGGCACCGGGCAGATGCCTGTCGATCGCTCGCAGCATCACGTCCCGGCGCCTGCGGTGGCGCCGCCGGACATGGCGCAGGTGCCGTTCCAGCTCGCCCGAGTCCATCAGGCGAGCGAGGACGAGCTGGGTGAGGACGCCGTTTCCGAGGTCGGCGTACCGCTTGGCCGTCACCAGGGCGTCGCGTCGGTCCGGCGGTACGAGGAGCCAGCCCACTCGGAGCGCGGGCGCGAGCAGCTTGGAGACGCTGCCCGCGTAGCAGACGCCGTCGGGCAGCAGCGAGCGCAGCGCGGGCACCGGCGGCCGGTCGTAGCGGTGCTCGGCGTCGTAGTCGTCCTCGATGACCACGCCGCCCTCGGCCGCCCAGCTCAGCAGCTCGCGACGGCGTTCCCCGTCGAGGACGACACCGGTGGGGAACTGGTGTGCCGGGGTCAGCAACACCGCTCGGGCACCACTGGCACGCAGCGCTCCCACGTCGAGGCCGCCCGCGTCCACGGGAACGGGCACGACCTCGTGGCCGCCGTACTCCAGCTGCTGGCGCGCCCCGAGCGAACCGGGATCTTCGACGGCGATGCGGTGGATGCCGTGCGCCCGCAGGATCTGCCCGAGCAGGCCGAGAGCCTGCGCCACACCCGCGACGACCACCACGTCCTCCGGGTCGGCCCGAATGCCGCGATTGCGTGCCAGCCAGCCGACCACGGCCCGGCGAAGGGCGGGAGCACCCCGGGGGTCGCCATAGCCGAAGTCGGCCGGGCCGACGCCCGCGAGGACGGCGCGTTCCGCGCGCAGCCAGCCGGTGCGGGGGAAGGCGGCGAGGTCGGGGACGCCCGGGGAGAGGTCGATGCGGCAGGGCAGGGCGCGCAGAGCGTCGATGAGGCCGTCGCGGTCGCCCGAGCCGAAGAGCGCGGGTCCGGTCCCGGCCTCCGGTACGGCCCCGGGTCCGGCCGCGTCGCGGGCGTGGTCGCGGGGCGCGGCGGGAGCCGCCACGACCACCGTGCCCAGCCGGCCGCGCCCGGCGATCTGGCCGGACTCGGCGAGGCGCCGATAAGCCTCGGTGACCACGCCCCGGGTGACGCGCAGCTCCTCGGCGAGTACGCGACTGGCGGGCAGTCGTGCGCCGATGGGCAGCCGGCCGTCGGCGATGGCTGACCGCAGCCGGTCGGCGAGCCAGGCGGTACGCCCGCCCGGCGGTGCCTCGCCGATGTCCAGCTGGAGGAAGTCCGAGCCGACGACCGCGCCTGAGGCCGCCGTGTCGCCCACCGACGCGTCCGCTGCCGCCGCCGTCGGGCGTGGACTTTTGGACCCCCGTGCCGATGGGTCTGTGGACCTGTCCATGGCGTCCATTGTCACGGCAGCGTGGGCGGTATGGACACACCTTCCGCTTCGTTCACCCAACTCGTCCCGGGCATGGTCGGGATGACGCTGGTCGGCAGCAGCGTCACCGTCTCGCGCACGCTGATCGACGCCCCGCTGTTCACCGCTCAGGCGGTCCGGTACGCGGCCGCCACCGTGATCCTTTTGCTCATGGCCCGGCTCACCGGTGCCCGCCTGCTGTGGCCCCGTGGACGGGAGTGGCTGTGGCTGGCCGGGATCGCGGTCACCGGGCTGGTGCTGTTCAACGTGGCCGTGGTCCGGGGCGTCGGCCATGCGGAGCCCGCGGTGGTCGCCGTCGCGATCGCGTGCGTACCGGTGGTGCTCGGGGTGGTGGGCCCGGCGCTGGAGCGGCGCAGGCCGAGCCGGCAGGTCCTGTCGGCGGCTCCGGTCGTCATGGCGGGAGCGGTGCTGGTGGAGGGGACGGGCCGTACCGATGCCGTGGGCGTGGGCTGGGCGGTGGTCGCCCTGGGGTGCGAGGCCGCGTTCACCCTGCTCGCGGTGCCGGTGCTGCGGCGGCACTCGCCGTGGGGGGTGTCCGTGCACGCGATGTGGCTGGCCGGTGTGCTGCTGGCCGTTCTCGGCGCGGCCTCGGAAGGTCCTTCGGCGGCCCGGGAGTTGACCGGCTCCCAGTGGGCTGCCGTCGGTTATCTGGCGCTGATGGTGACGGCGGTCGCCTTCGTGATGTGGTACTCGACGGTTCGCGCCGTCGGGGCCGGACGAGCCGGGCTGCTCACCGGCATCGCACCACTCTCCGCGGCGGTCGCCGGCGTCGTCTCGGGCAGCGGCGCGCCGAAACCGTCGGTATGGCTGGGCATCGCCGTGCTGATACTCGGCCTGGTCGGTGGCCTGCGCCCACACGGCGGTCCCGCCCGGGGCGTCACGGCCGGGGATCAGTCGCCGACGGCGGACTCCGCACCCGCCTCGGCGCCCTCCAAGTAGCGGGCCCCCGCAGGGGTCGGCGCCCGAGGCGCTGCGCTCACTGGCCGAGCGCGCCTTCCGCAAGGTCACCGACGGCACTGTGAACCTTCCGGTCACCGTGGAGTTCGCGCTGTCGGACGCGGCCGAGGCCCACCGGCTGATGGGCGGGCGCACCTCGACGGGCAAGTTGCTGCTGCGGACGGCCGGCTGAGCACGCCTCGACGGTGACCGGGGGCGGTCGGTCAGTCGCCGCCTCGGCGGGTGTGTGCTTCGGCGAGGAGGAGGTAGCTGCTGGCCGTCCAGGTGTAGGCGCGGTCGCGCAGACCGGTTCCGGTGAGGGCGTCGAAGTTCTCGGCGAAGCCGTGGGTCTCGCACAGGACGCGGAAGCGGGCGCTGATGTCGTCCGCCAGTCGGAGGTGGCCGGCCCTGCGCAGGCCGTCCTCGATGAGGACGGTGGCGGGGGCCCAGATGGGGCCGCGCCAGTAGCCGTCGGCGAGGTAGTGCGGCGAGGTGGTGAGTTCGGTGGCCAGGCCGTACGGCGTCAGGTGCGCCTTGATGCGGTCCGCCAGTGCGCTGCCGACGTGTCCGGGCAGGTGCTCGCCCAGCACGATGGGCATCAGGTCGAGGAGGCTGGCGCTGCTCCAGGTGTCCCCGCTGTCGACGCCCCGGGCGACGAACCTGTCCTGCGTCCAGAGCTGGTCGAGGAGCGCCGACTGGGCGGCATCCGCTGCCCGCGTCCACCGGAGCGTTTCATCAGCCCTTCCCAACTCCGCCGCCAAGGAGGCGAGTTCCCGCATCTGGAGGATGAGGAAGGCGGCCAGATCGGCGGTGACGACCACCCGCTCGGGGTCGAAGGTGGTGGCGTTGTCCCAGCCGCTGTCGTTGCCGTGCTGGTAGTGGGGCAGTTCGCTGCCGGGGGCCCGTCGTGCGGTGAGCCAGAAGTCCGTCCACCGTTCCAGCCGGTCATAGGTCCGGGCGAGTTCGGTACGGCTGGGAGGTGCCGGCAGACGGCGGCGCAGGTGGCCGTGGGCCCAGCCGTGGATGGGCGGTTTGACGAAGTTGTACAGGACCTCGGAGTGGGTGACCGAGTCGGGCAGGGCGCCGCCGGGTTCCTGGTGGTCGAAGGGCAGGGCGAACTGGTCCATGGCGAGTTCGGGGCGTCCGGGAGCCAAGGCGAGCGCGTTGAAGCAGTGATCCCAGCTCCACACCTTGTCCATCCAGTGCTTGGACATGAGCACGGCAGGCCGGGTGACCAGACCCGTCGGGCGTACCGTGGCCGACCAGAGGACGTAGGCGGCGAGTTCGGCGGCCGGGGTGGCGGATGACCGCCAGGGCGCCACCGCCTCGACGAAGTCCGCGAACGAGTTCCGCGCGGACGCCACGATCTCGCCGAAGGTCGCCGAGGACGCGTACGGCGGGCGGGACGCGTCGAGTTCCTCGATCGCGATCTCCCAGGTGCCGTTCACTCCGGCGGTCGTGACGAGGCCGCGGTCGCCGCTGCCGAGCGCCTGGCCTCCGGCCGTGTGGGCCACGGTGCCGGAGAGCACGGTGACGCGGTAGCGGCGTCCGGTCTCGTACGACGTGAACACGTGCGCGTCCGCTGCCGGGTCGCGGAAGAAGTACGTGCCGCTGAACGGGGTCAAGGTCTCGGCCGCTGCGGACACCTTGATGCCCAGACCGGTTCCCCGCAGCCGTACGGTGTCCGGCGACTCGAAGGCGAGGTCGACGCGCCCGCCCTCGCCGGTCCAGCTGAGCAGGCCGGGTGTCGCCTCGACGCGGGTCTGGGCACGGTCGCCGGTCCCCGTGTACAGGGGGATCAGGCGCAGGACGGCGTGCATGCCGTTCTGGTGGGAGACGAGGTGGAGGTCCTCGGCGTACGTCTTCTCCGCCACCACGGGCGAGATGTCGAACCAGGATCCGTGTGTGCTGAACGGGATGTCGTGGACGGAGAAGGCCGGACCGGATCGGGCGGCGGTCATAGGGTGACACTCGTTTCTCGAGCAGGGGAGATCGGCGGTCCGACGGGCGGTCGGCGGAGCCGTGACGACGTGTGGGGCGGTCAGTCCTTGACGGCACCGGCGGTCACACCGGCGGCGACATAGCGCTGGGCCAGGACGAGGATGACCGCGGCCGGCAGCGAGGCCACGACGGCGGTGGCCATGATGGCGTTCCACTCCTGGTTGTTGTTGCCGATGTAGTGGTAGATGCCGAGGGTGATCGGCTCGTGGGCGCCGCCGTTGACCAGCGTGCTGGCGAAGACGAAGTCCGACCAGGACCACAGAAAGGCGAACAGCGACACCGTGACGACGGCGTTGCGGCTCATCGGCAGGACGATCGACCAGAAAGTCCGCAACGGCCCGGCGCCGTCGGTCTTCGCGGCCTGGAGCAGTTCGCCGGGGATGCCGGACATGAACGCGGTGAAGATGAGGACCGCGAAGGGAACCGCCAGAGTGGAGTCGGCGACGATCAGGCCGGGGACTGTCTGGAGCAGGCCGAGCTGGAGGTAGATGGCGTAGAAGCCCATTGCCATGATGATCCCGGGGATCATCTGCGCGGCCAGCAGGACGAAGCTCAGGATGCCGCCGCCGCGCGGGCGCAGCTTGGCGAGGGCGTAGCCGGCCGGTGCGGAAAGGACGACGGTCAGGACGACGGTGCCCAGGCCGATGACGAGGCTGGTGCCGAGGTAGGGCAACTGCTCGTCGAGGACGGTGCGGTAGCCGGCCAGCGTGCCGTGGACGGGGAGCAGGTCCGGTGGGCTCTTGCGCATGTCCTGGTCACGGGTCAGGGAGACGTTGAGCATCCAGTAGACCGGGAAGAGCATGATCGCGGTCAGCAGCAGACCGACGGCCGTCTTGAACCACGAACGGCTGGTGCTTCGGTTCATGACAGCGCCTGCTTTCGCTGGACCCGGACGTAGACCAGCCCGAACACCAGGGCGGCGACCACAAGGAGGTTCCCGACGGCCGCGCCCGGGCCGAAGGCGGGCAGGAGATTGCCGAAGCCGAGCCGGTAGGACCACGTGGCGAAGGTGGTGGACGAGTCCGCCGGGCCGCCCTTGGTCATGATCCAGATGATGTCGAAGACCTTGAGCGTGTAGACCAGGCCCAGGAGCAGCGTGATCGCCGAGACCGGGCGGAGCAGCGGGAACGTGATGCTCCAGAACCGGCGCCAGGCGCCCGCCCCGTCGAGGGCTGCGGCCTCGTACAGGCCGGCCGGGATCGACTGCAGGCCGCTGTGGAGGACCACCAGGTTGAAGGGGACGCCGATCCAGATGTTGGCGATGATCACGGAGGTCAGCGACCACGACGGCGAGGTCAGCCAGTTCACCGGTCCGATGCCTATGACGTGCAGGGCGGCGTTGACGATCCCGGAGTCGCTGTTGAGCATCCACGACCAGGTGGACGCCGACACGATCAGCGGCAGCAGCCAGGGCACCAGGAACAGGGCACGCAGGGTCGCCGAGAGCCGGAAGTGCTGGTTGAAGAAGACCGCGAGGGCCAGACCGATGGCGTACTGGAACGCCAGGCACACGCCGGTGAACACCACGGTGTGCAGCAGGGCCGGGGCGAAGGTCGGGTCGTCGAGGACGGTCCGGTAGTTCTCCAGGCCCGTGAAGGGCGCGTTGCCCTGCACGAAGGAGCGGACCGTGTAGTTGCGGAGGCTGAGATCGATGTTGCGGTACAGCGGATAGGCGTAGAAGAGAGCGAGATAGAGGGTCACCGGGGCGAGGAAGCCCCAGGCGGCCCACTGCGTGGAGGTGGGCCGACGCCGTGTCCTGGTGCGGGCCGGGGGCGGGGCGGCGGTGGCCGCCCCGTTCCGGGCGCGCGCGGACCGGTGGTCCGGCAGCTGTGTCGTGTGGTTCATCTGCGGTCCGGCGGATCCTGGCTACTTGGCGGCGGACTGCGCCGCGGCCAGCGCGTCCTTGGGTGACTTGGACCCGCTGAGGGCGGACTGGACGGCCTTCCACAACTGCTCGGAGATCTTCGGGTACTTGGTGCCGAGATCGTCGCTGGTGCGTCCCTTGGCCGACTTCACCGCGTCGACCCACGGCTTCAGCTTCGCGTTCGCCGTCACCTGCTTCGCCTGCACCTGGCTGGTGGGTGCCACGTAGGACAGCGTGGTGTCGGTGTCGTACAGGTTCTGGGTGCTGGTCAGGCAGGACGCCAGCTTCTCGGAGGTGGCGTAGCGGCCGGTGTCGCTCTGGACCGGGATGGTGACGAACTCGCCGCCGGTCGGGGCCGCGGCGGTGCCTCCCGAGGCGGCGGGAATGGGCAGCACCCCGTAGTCGAAGCCGGCCTTCTCGGCGTTCGCGAGCTGCCAGGTGCCGTTCTCCGCGAACGCGTAGTCACCAGTGGCGAACTCCTGCCAGCTGGTCGTCTGGGTGTTGTTGAGCACGGAGTTGGGCGCGTACCCCTTCTTCAGCCAGTCCTTCCAGAGCGACAGGGCGGACACGCCCTGGGCGGAGTCGAGTTCGGTCAGCTTGGCGCCCGCGCCCCAGAACCACGGCAGGAACTGGAAGCTGCCCTCCTCCGTGCCGATCGCCGAGAAGGTGACGCCCTTCTTGCCCGCCTTCTTGACCTTCTCCAGCGCCGCCGTCAGCGACGTCCAGTCCTTGACCGAGGCGATGTCCACCCCGGCCTCCTTCAGCACCTTCTTGTTGTAGTAGAGGGCGAGCGTGTTGGCGCCGATCGGTGTGCCGTACGTCTTCCCGCCCGACTGGCCGGCCGCGAGCAGGTTGGGGTCCACCTTCGAGGTGTCCAGCTTGTTGTCGTCGGTCGTGGTGAGCACGCCCGCCTCGGCCAGGGTCGACACCACCGGGTTGTCCACGATGAGGACGTCCGGTGAGTTGCCCTGCTGTGCCGCCAGCAGCGTCTTGTTCGCCAGGTCGCTGGTGTCGAACCCGGTCCGCTTGATCTTCACGCCGGCCTGGGTGCCGCACTTGTCCAGCAGCTTGGTCCACGCCGAGCCGTTGGCGAACTGCGGGTACGGGTCCCAGACGGTGTACGTGCCGCTGTCCGCGCCCTTGGTGCTGGTGCTGCCCGAGCCGGAGGAGCAGGCGGTGCCGACGAGGGCGACGACTGTCGACAGGGAGGCGGCGGCAAGGAGCCGTCGGGAGGAGCTGTGCATGGCGGGTCCTTCGTTTTGGGCACAGGGATGCCGTGGGAGGGGCGACGTGGGGGAAGCGGGCACGCCGAACGGCGGTGGGAGACGGATGCCCGGTGTCGAGAGGAAGGAGGAAGGAGGGAAGGAGGGTTACGGGTACGGCGGACGTGATGGTGTGGTCAGGAGTGCGGGACCTCGGCGGAGGGCGTACCGGTCGCCGGCCCGGTGCTGGCCCGCAAGGAGATCGGCGGCGTGAGCAGGTGGTGCCGGGCGGGCGCGTCAGGACGGTCGAGCCGTTCGACGAGCAGGTCGACGGCGCGGCGGCCCATCTCCGCCGCCGGTACGTCCGCCGCGGTGAGCTGCGGGGTCACCGTCTCCGCCCACCGGCCGGCCACGACCCCGGTGACGGAGAAGTCGCGCGGCACATGCCGGCCCGCCTGGGCGAGCCCTCGGTACAGGCCGCCCAGCGCGGCCTCGTTCAGCGTGACCAGGGCCGTGGTGGCCGGGTCGTCGTACAGGATCTGCTCCAGGCATGCCTGGCCCGATGCGGCATCGTCCCCGCAGCAGTACGTCCGCACCGTCAGCCCGCGCTCGGCCGCGGCCTTGGTGAACCCGTCCAGTCCCCGGTGTGCCGACTCGTACCCCGCACGCAGGAGCTGTTCGGGACGGTTGACGAAGGCGACCCGGTGGTGGCCGAGGTCCGCGAGGTGGTGGACGCACGCTTCCGCCAGCGCGGTGTGGTCCAGGCCGACCCACCAGCCGCCCTCAGGATGAGCGGTACGGCCGATGGTGACGGAGGGGAAGTTCAGGGCGGCCAGGTGATCGACCCGGTCGTCCTCCAGCCTGATCTCCATCAGGATCGCGCCGTCGACCCGCCGCTCCCCCAGCAGCCGCTGAAAGGACCGGTCGCTGTCCATGCCGCTGGGCGACAGCAGCACGTCGTAGTCGTACGCCGCGGCGGCCTCCACCACACTGCCGATGAAATCCAGCTGCATCCCCGTGTAGTGGTTCCCGGCAGGCGGGAAGACCAGGCCGATCGTGCTGGTCCGGCCATTGGCCAGGGCACGGGCGCTGGCATTGGGCCGGTACCCCAGCTCGTCGATGACCTGCTGGATCTTGCGGCGGGTGTCGTCCGACACGGGCCGCTTGCCGCTCAGCGCGTAGGACACGGTGCTCCGCGAGACACCGGCCCGCCGGGCGATCTCACCGATGTTCACGGTGACTCCTTGCTCGAACCGGTTCGACACTCCGTGGGAGTGAGCGGCTGCCGGTCGTCAGGCGATGGAATGAGGTGTGAGGCGAGGACCGGCTGCCGAACCGGTTCGCGTGAAAGTGAAGGTAGGAAGGCGACACACATCTGTCAACACTTCGGACTCGTACTGCCGCAGCCCGTTGCAACTCCGGGAGATCGCTGTCGGAGGGATTGCTGGTCACCTGTCCCGGTGCTAGCTTCGCCGAACCGGTTCGATGCAGTGATCAATCCGCCAACCGCGAGCCCGCCTGCCCCATAGCCGCGAAGTACGGGTCGGCGTTCCCGGCTGCCACGCACAGTCCCCCGGCTCCTTGACACATGCGAACGAACCGGTTCGACAGCCTGCTCACTCAAGGGATTGAGGACGCGATCGATGTCATCCGCTGACAGACCCGCCCGGCCACGCCGGGCCCCGGCCGCCGTGGCCCTGGCGCTCGGCGCGGGCCTGCTGACCTCGCCGGCCGCCACAGCACAGGCGGCGGACCCGCCCCAGCCCACTGCCCGCTACACCTTCGACCAGGACGACCTCGCCTCCGGAAAGATCGCCGACAGCTCCGGCAACGGGCTCACGGCGAGCCTGGTGAACGGCGCGACCGCCCAGTCCGTCGCGGGCGCGGACGGCGGCAAGGCTCTGGCCCTGCCCGGCGGGGCGCCCGACTCCCAGGGCGCGTACGTCCGTCTGCCCCGCGAAGTGCTCGGGGACGCGGCCGACCTGACGGTCTCCGCCCGCGTGAAGTGGAGCGGTGACGGCTCGTCCTGGCAAAGGATCTTCGACCTGGGGACCGACACCACGAAGTACCTGTTCACCACCCCGTCCAACAACGGCGGGGTGCTGCGCACCGCCGTGACCACCGGAGGCGGCGGCGCGGAGGCTCAGGTGAACGGCTACGCCGCGCTTCCCGCGGGCCAGTGGCGAACCGTCACCGTCACCCTCGACAGCTCCGCCCAGCGCGTCACCACCTACCTCGACGGCGTCGCGGTCTCCTCCGCCGCGACCGGCGTCAAGGCCAAGGACCTGCTGAACAGTTCCGCCACGGCCGCCGGTTACATCGGCAAGTCCTTCTACCCGGACCCGCTGTTCAAGGGCGCGATCGACGACTTCACCGTGTGGCACACCGCGCTCACCCCCGAGCAGGTGGCCGGCACGGTCGGGCACGTGCCCACCGTCCAGCAGCTCTCGCAGACGTCGTTCGAAGTCCGTACGACGACGGGGACCGCCCCGTCTCTCCCGGCCGCCGTCCGCTCCTCCTTCTCCGACGGCTACGACCGTGACACGCCGATCGCCTGGGACGCCGTACCGTCCGAGAAGTACGCCCGGCCGGGGACCTTCACGGTGGCGGGAACGGCGGCCGGCCGCGCGGTGAAGGCGACCGTCACCGTCGTCCGCGAGGGACAGCTGGATGTCGACCTCGGCTCGGACACCGGTGCCTTCCACGGCGGCGCCTCCGGCACCCTCTACGGCGTGTACGGGCCGGACGTCCCCACCAACAACCTCATCGAGGGCATGGGCCTGCGCACGGTGTCCACGAAGGCGCAGGACGGCCCGCAACACCCGGGTGCCGACGCGCTGGAGGTGGTCGGGCCGCTGGCCGACTCCACCGACGGCGACGTGTACATCTACATGACCGACATCCACCGCGGCTTCCCGTACGAGTGGCCGGGCGACACGCCCGAGGAGAAACTCAAGCTCTACGAGGAGAAGATCGCGAAGCAGGTCGACCAGGTCCTGCGGCTGCCGGCGAAGTACCAGGACAACATCGTCTTCGTGCCGTTCAACGAGCCCGAGGGCAACATGTTCGGCACCGGCCAGTGGAGCTACGACAAGGTCAGCTGGCTCAACGACCCGCACGACTACTTCGCCGCCTGGGACGAGGTCTACAGGCTCATCAAGGGGAAGATGCCGAAGGCCCGCATCGCCGGCCCCAACACCAGCGTTCTCTACGACCAGGTGAAGGGCTTCCTCACCCATACCCTGGCCGCCGGCACCCTCCCCGACGTCATCACCTGGCACGAGCTGAGCCACCCCGAGGCGGTGCGCGCCAACGTCGCCAAGTACCGGGCGTGGGAGAAGGAACTGTTCAAGGGCACCAGTCGTGAGGGCACCCGACTCCCGATCAACGTCAACGAGTACGCCTTCAACTACCACACCTCCGTACCGGGCGAGATGGTCCAGTGGGTTTCCGCGATCGAGGAGTCCAAGGTGGACGCCGACATCGCGTACTGGAACATCGACGGCAACCTCTCCGACTCCGCCGTGCAGGCGGGCCGCGGCAACGGCCAGTGGTGGCTGCTGCATTCCTACGCCTCGATGAGCGGACACACCCTGAAGGTGACCCCACCGTTCCCCGGCGAGAACTACACCATGCAGGGCGTCGCCACACTCGACAAGGACAAGCGGCAGGCGCGGCTGCTCTTCGGCGGATCCACCGGCAACGGCCACATCACCTTCAGCAATGTCCCGAAGACGGTCTTCGGGGACCGCGTGCACGCCTGGGTCCGGGAGATCGAGTGGAGCGGGCAGATCGGCGACTCTTCCGGCCCGAAGCTGCTCACGGAGAGGAACCTGAAGGTCGGTGACGACGGCAAGGTCGTCGTCGACTTCGGCGACGGCGGGCTGCCGAAGCTGAAGGAGTCCTCGGCGTACGAGATCGTCCTCAGTCCGGCCGGCGAGGCGAAGAGCACCCAGTCCCCGCCCGTGCGCTGGCAGGCGTCGTACGAGGCGGAGGGCGCCGCCCACACCGGGTCCGGCTACTCCAAGAACGGCCCGGAAGGCTCGCCGCGCGACGTGTCGAAGTTCTACACCTCCGGTGGCTACGACGTGGGCGGCCTGCGCACCGGCTCCGACGTCACGCTCGGCTTCACCGTGGACGTGCCCGAGGACGGCGCCTACGACCTGAGCGTCTTCGCCAACTCCCTCAACACCTTCGACAAGGTGAAGGAGCAGGGCCCCACCAACGTCTTCCTGCGCGTGGACGGCAAGGCGGACAGCGAGCAGGAGCTCTACCTGCCGCTCGGCTACAAGTGGGTGGTCTGGGACCACACCGACACCAAGATCCACCTCACCAGGGGCAAGCACACCCTCACGCTCGCCGCGAAGAGCCTCGACGGCAAGCGCGCCACCAAGGGCGACGCCATCGTCGACCGCCTCACCCTCTCCCTGCCCGCGTCTTCGGCCGCCACCCAGGTGTACGAGGGCGAACTGGCCTGGCTGGGCGGCGGGGCACGGCCCGTCTACGACCTGCCCGAACACGCCGGAACCCCCGCCACCGGCTCGGGCGCGGCCCGGCTTCCGCAAGGCGCGACGGCCACGTTCTGGGTCTACTCCCCCGCCGACCGGGAAGCCACCCTGAGCGTCGACACTCTCGGCGCCGCGAACGCCCGGCTCTCCGTCAACGGACATGAGGTCGCCCACGTGACCCGGGGCCACGGAAGCGTGGCGGTCTCCCTCTCGGGCGGCATCAACAAGGTGACGCTCACCGGCGGTTCGGCCGACACGCTCGTCGACCGCCTCACGGCCACGCCGACCGAGGGCACCCTCACGGCACGTACCTACGAGGCACAGGACGCCAGGCTCACGGGCTCCGCCACGCTCACCCCGCTCTCCCTGGCCACCGACGGCACGGCGATCACCGGCATCGGAGGCGATCCCGGCAACGGCAACACCGCGACCTTCACCGTCGACGCCGACCGGACCGGCCTCTACGCACTCCGCATCCGCTACTCCAACCCCGAACAGTCCGAAGCCACCCACTACAACCCCGACCCGCTCGCCCGGCACGCCGACATCACCGTCAATGGCGGCGACATGCGCCGCGTCAGCTTCCCCCACACCTTCCACCAGAACAACTTCTGGGAGCTGACCGTCCCGGTGCACCTCACGAAGGGACGGAACACGATCACCTTCCGCTCCGAGGAACTGCCGAACTTCGACGGCACCACCTACGCCTCGGACACCTTCCCCGGCATCCTGCTCCGCTCCCGCTACGCACCGCTGATCGACCGGATCACCATCGCGCCCTACGCACGGGAGCTCCGATGAGGTGATCACCACCGGCGGCCGGCGGGCACGGAGCGGTGCAGCGAGTCACCGCCCCGCTCCGGCCGGCCCGCCGGTGCCGCGAGCAGACGCCTGGGTCCGTCGCAGTGGACGGAACCAAGCGCTGTGCTGTGGAACGGTGAGACCGGCGGCTGCACTTCCCTCGCCGAGATCTGGCGTGAGCCATGGAACCTGCCCTATCGGGTAGTTCCCCCTGGGCCTGTGCCGGCGTCGCCTTGCGACACAGCGGGGTGCGCACTCGCCAGGGCTTCCACGGCTGCCGCGACCTCATGAGGGCTGGAGATCATGGTCAGGTGGCGGGCTCGGGGAACGAGGGTGGGCGGTGGTGCGTCGATGCGCCGCGCGGTCTCCTGCGGAGTCTGCCTGCTGAACACGTCGTCTTGCGCACCGAACACGACCGACTTGGGGATGCGGAGGGCGGCGAGACGGGCCACCTGGTCGGCGGGGAGGCCGGGCACGCCCTGGCCCAGATCTTCTCCAGGCTCTTCGCGTCGAGTTGCGCCGACTTCTCGGTGATCTTCGACCCCAGCGCCCCGGCCCGCTCGGCCATGACGTCCTGGACCCGGTTGTTGAACAGCGCGCCCATGATCGCGACACCGAAGGAGGAGCCGAGCGTACGGAACAGGGTGGTCGAGGACGACGCGACGCCCATGAAGACACCGGACGTGAATCGCGAGGTCCCGGTGTCCATCGTGGACATCGAGGAACTGATCCAGTGGGGCAAGCGGCAACCGCGCACCCTGGAGACGAAGCAGGAGATCATCCGCCGCAAAAGCGAGGCCCTGACCGAGGCGCTCCCGCTCTTCCGCTTCATGCAGGAGAACCAGGCGACGATGAAGGAACTGCGCAGCGGCGAGATGTTCCGCCAGCGCATGCTGGGCATGCGCGACATCCTCCTCGCCCCGGACGCCGCCCTGGTCGACCAGGTCCGCTGCGTCAGCCCGGTCTTCACGATCCACGCCGGCATGATCACCCTCGGCGACCTCCCGGGTACCGATGAGGAGAAGCGCAAGGCAGTCCTGGAGGTCGCGACCACCCTGGTCACCGAGGCACACCTGGGCAGGCACGCGTCCTAGAGGTGCCCTATGGCGGCCCTACCCCAGTCGGGTCCGCCTGACGATGTCTCAGCGAGCGGTGGCCGGGCTCACCCTGAGAAGGGTGCGGGAGAAACGTCCGGTGGCAGGTTGAACGGCGTGACCACCTGGATCGCCGACGGCAGGATCGGGCCGTCGTCCGGCAGTGCGTTGTGGGCGCGCATGATGGTCTGGCAGGCGCGGCGTACGTCCTGGCGCAAGTCGTGGTGGAGCACTTGGCCGCAGGCGTGGAACAGAACGTGCTGCTCTACGACAGTGAGCGGCTCCGCATCCTCGCTGCCTCCGCCGAGGGCCGTACTCCACGGCCACCGCACCCTGGCTGGACGATGCAAGCTGGGCATCCCCGGCGGACCAGAGCGCCGCCCTGGTCGACGCCGCCGGGCGGGCCACCCACCGCAACGGCTTCCTGGCCCTGGGCGTGCTCATCGAACGCACCGACGGCATCGAAGTCGGGGTCGCGGCCGGCCGCGCTGCGGCGCACTGGTTGACCCCCGACATCGATCAGTGGGGACACGGTTACGGCTGGACCGGGCAGGCCGTCGACGCCGGCACCCTGACCGTCGTGTCCCTGGTGCGCGGCACCCCTGGGAAGTGCGACTGGTGCACGTCGATGCCCTGACCGACGGCGTCGCGGCCCAAGACGTCAAGCTCCGCATGCCCGGGTGGCCGACCGTGGACGGTGACGGGCTGAACTCCACGGTGCAGCCACTGACACCGTCCCTGGCCACCGGCTCGCAGGAGCGCTCCGACGCGTCCCTCTTCGGCGACCCGTCCGTGGTTCCCTGGGCCGACTTCCCGGTCGAGCCGGGCCAGTGGTCGGTGGCCCTGGTCAGCCTTCAACGCCAGAACCGCCCGACGGGCGGGTCGTGTCGGCCACCGTGCTCAGCTCCCCGGTACCGGCCGTGGCCGTCACCTGGCCCGACGGGGCGACCACCACCGAGCTTCCCTGAGCGAAACCACACGCCTCCGCAGCCACTACGGCCGGCGGCTGGACCTGTGGGCCCAAAGCCAGGCCGCCGTGGAACGAGATCAAGCAATGAGCGAGTTTGCCAGGAGCTTGTGAATCCTCGGCGGATGGGCGTGATCACGTGGCCTCCGCAGCCTCCGCTCCACCCACGTCCGCCAAGCTCCCCCGTATCGTCGCCGCCAGCCTCATCGGCACCACCATCGAGTGGTCCTACAACTCAGAACGTCCGTGCCGCCGCCGACGGTGGCGATCTGGGCGGTGAACAGGGTGAAGCGCGCGGGCCACATCGCCAGGTGGGCATCCGCGGATACCGGACCGGCTGCCGTCGGTGAGGGTTCGACGACCCGGTGGCGACGCCGCCGGCCATGGGATCGCCGGCGCGATCCGGTCGCGAGGCACGTCGGCCGGTCCGAGGACCGGGCACGATTGCGGGCACCACACCGGGGAACGGCCGCCGTCCGCTGTCCCGTGTGCACATCGCGGCCGTTCGGCCGCCGCGTGATGTCGCCGTTGCGACATGTCTCATCTGTGCCAGCCGCATCGGCTGACACGCCATGCCGTGCCAGCCGATTCTGTCCCGCGCATGAACACCACACCCCGCACGAGGGAAGGCCCGACACTGATGAGACGAATCCGCCTTCTGGCGGCGATATCGGCGGGCTTCGCGCTCGCTGCCGGCGCCATGGCGCCCCAGTCCGCCGGCGCAAGTGACCTGCGTGAGGCAGCCGTTGGGAGCGCGCCGACCGGCGGTGCGGCGACAGTGCGGTTGATCACGGGTGACAGCGTGACCGTCACCAAGGCCGCGGACGGCCGGCAGATCGCCTCCGTCTCCCCAGGGGCCGGCCGACGGGGCATCGTCTTCCGGACCTTCGAGGAGGACGGGCACCTGACGGTGCTTCCGTCCGACGCGAGGGCCCTGGTCGCCGCGGGCCGCCTCGACCGGCAACTGTTCGACGTGACCGCGCTGGTCGCGCAGAAGTACGACAAGGCTCACACCGACTCGCTGCCGCTCATCGTGGCGGGCTCCGGCAAGGTGGCGGCATCGGCCCTACGCGACCTGGCCGCCCTCGCAGCCGACGGCTCGCCCGTGCGCAGGCTCGACAGCATCGCCGCCCGGGCGATGCGCGTGCCCGGCTCCGACCTCGGCCGTTTCTGGCAGCAACTGGCGCCCGACGACGGGCGGATGAAGGCGGCCGAGGTCGCCGCCACGCCCCGGGTGTGGTTGGACGGCCGGGTGGACGCCAGCCTCGACCGCAGCACGGCCCAGATCGGTGCGCCGGACGTGTGGCAGGCCGGTTACCGCGGCGACGGCGTGAAGGTCGCCATCCTCGACACCGGAGCGGACCAGACCCATCCCGACCTGGCCGGGCGCATCGCCGAGGCCAAGGACTTCTCCGGCAGTTCAGGTACCGGGGACGTCTTCGGGCACGGCACCCATGTCGCCTCCATCGTCGGCGGCAGCGGTGCCGCGGCCGGCGGCAAGTACAAGGGGGTGGCGCCCGCCGCGCAGTTGCTGGTCGGCAAGGTCCTCGGCGACGACGGCTACGGCAGCGAGTCCCAGGTGATCGCCGGCATGGAGTGGGCCGCGTCGCAGGGTGCCAAGGTCGTCAACATGAGCCTCGGCTCCGAGGAGGCCACAGACGGCACCGATCCCATGAGCCAGGCGGTGAACGAAATCAGCCGGAGCACCGGCACCCTGTTCGTCGTGGCAGCGGGCAACAGCGGGGAGGAAGGGGCGAGCACCGTCGGCTCCCCCGGTGCGGCCGACGCCGCCCTGACGGTGGGGGCCGTCGACCGGGACGACTCGCTCGCCCCGTTCTCGAGCCGCGGGCCACGCCTCGGGGACGACGCGGCAAAGCCCGATGTGACCGCACCCGGTGTCGGGATCGTCGCGGCCCGCGCGGCCGGAACAACGATGGGCTCTCCGGTGGACGAGCACTACATCGCCGCCTCCGGCACCTCCATGGCGACCCCGCACGTGGCGGGCGCCGCCGCCCTGCTGGCGCAGCGACACCCCGACTGGACCGGGACGCAGTTGAAGGACGCGCTGATCAGTACGGCCCGCACCGTGTCCGGCCAGCAGGTCACGGAACAGGGCGGCGGCCGGATCGACGTGCGCACCGCGGCTCTGGGCTCGGTCACCGCCACCGGCACCCTCGCCCTCGGCCCGTTCTCGACCAACTCCGGTGCCCCTGCCCCGTCCTCGCTGCGGTACACGAACACGTCCGACAAGGACCTCACCCTCACACTCGCCGTCGAGCTGGCCACCGTCGGCGGCCGCGCTCCCGGTGAGGGCGCGGTGCGGCTCGGCTCCGACTCGGTACGTGTGCCGGCCGGAGCTACGGCCGAGGTCCCGCTGGCCGTCGACCCGGCTCGTGCCGGGCAGGGCAAGTTCTACGGCTACGTGACCGCCGCGTCCGCCGACGGGAACACCACCGTGCACACCACGCTCAGCCTCGTGGTGCACGGGCCCGTCCACCGCATCACCGTGGAGACGTACGACAAGACCGGCAAGCGCGTCCCGGCCCTGCCGACCATCTGGGGACCCGACGGCTTCGTGGGCTACACGAGCACCGACCCGGCCGTGGCCGAGGTCGAGGAGGGCACCTACCAGGTGGACAACACCTGGCTGGACACGTCGGCCGATGGTCAGGAACTGCGCGATGTGGTGCTGCCCGAGGTGAAGGTCACCAAGGACATGACCGTCACCCTGGACGCCCGCAAGACGGTTCCGGTGCAGATCCGCACGCCCCGCCCCGCGGAACAGCGCGGTGTCCTCAGCTACCAGACGTACCGGGAGATCGACGGCCACAGCCTGACCCAGGGCACCATGTACTTCGACGTCGCCAAGCGGCTGTACGTCAGCCCCACGGCGCGCGTCACCGAGGGCACCTTCGAGTTCGCCTCCCGCTGGCAGCTCGTCGCTCCGCTCCTCCGGGCGAAGGTGACGGGCAGCGACCTCGACCTGAACGCCTACTACATGCCCGCCTCGCCGCTCTTCTCCGACCGCGGGGCCACCCTGACCGCGGTCGACGCAGGGAACGCCGCCACCGCCGACTTCAGCCACGCCCGCGGCCGGCTCGCGGTCGTGAACGACCCGACCGGCGCGAACGAGAATGACCTCGTCGAGCGGGCGGCTGCGGCCGGTGTACGCGCCGTGATGCTCGTCCACTTCAGCGACATCGGGTGGACCCGCTGGGACCCGCAGGGCGAGCGCTGGGCCGTGCCGACCGTGCGGATCGGCTCGCGCGCGGGAGCCGACCTCCTGGCGCGGATCGCCCGCCGCTCCACCTCGGTCACGTTCTCGGGCACCGCCCGCAGCCCCTACCTGTACGACGTGATGCAGGTGTCCGCGCAGCAGATCCCCCAGCATGTCGTGTACACCGTCTCCGAGCGGAACAGCGCGGTCGTACGGAGCACGTACACGGACAACGGCGGTGCCGGCTGGGCGAGCGAGCAGCGCTTCGGCCGACGGCCGTACCAGAACACGGCCTGGCTGCAGTACACCCGGTTCGTCCCGACCGGCTTCACGCGTACCGAGTACGTCAGTGCCGGGGACACCACGTGGCAGCACCTCGTGCACCACACGACGACGTTCGACGTCGACATGCCGCTCGCCGCCGGGATGCGTGACACCCCGCGGACGTACCGGGCTGGAGCACAGCCGGCCGAGACCTGGCAGGGTGCCGTCGTGCGGCCGTCCATCCCGATCGGCACCACCACCCCGACGGTGCGCGAGGGCAACGTGCTGCGGCTGAGGATTCCCGAGTTCACGGACTCGCAGTCCGGACATTGGTCGCGGGCCGAGCAAGGCGACGGCGGCGGAATCGGCGTGTCCGGCGTGAACCAGGGCGGCGACGCCACGAGCGCCGTTCTCTACCGCGACGGCCGAAAGCTCACCGAGACGGACAGCGCCTGGACGGACGTGGAGGTGCCCGCCGATGCGGCGCGGTACCGACTGGAGCTGACGACGTCGCGGAACGTGCCGGACTGGAAGTACGGCGTCGCCACCGCCACGTCCTGGTCCTTCGCGTCGGCCCGGACGGACACGGCCACGCCGTTGTCGCTTCTCCAGCTCGACTATCAGGTGCCGGTCGACGCGCACAACACACTGCGTGCCGGGCGTACCCACACCATCGGCGTCCACGTCCGCACCCAGGACGGGCTCTCCGCCGCGCGTGGGGTGACCATCCGTGTCGAGGCCTCCTACGACGACGGGCGCACCTGGCGCACGGCCGAGGTGGCCGACCGCGGCCACAACGCCTTCCAGGCCAGGGTCGCCGGGCCGTCGCAGGCGGCCGCCGTCGCCTGGGTGACCCTGCGCGTCACGGCTCGCGACGCCGCCGGGAACACGGTGCGTCAGACGGTGCAGCGCGCCTACGCCGTGCAGCGTTAGGTGCAACTGCCTGGGGGCGTGCGGCCTACCGTGCGCCCCCTTGCTCCACCCCTCTCATGTAGTACGGTATTCAACTGTCGGCGCAGAGAATCCGGGGAGGCCGTTCGTGGTGCTGGAGGTCGCCGGCGTCTCGCACGAGGAGGAGGCCGTCTACCGACTGCTCGTCACGTCCGGCCGGGCCACCACGGAGGACCTGGCCCTGCGTGCCGGTCTGCCCCACGCGGACGTCGCGCGGATTCTCGGCTCACTGGCCTCCAAGGGCCTGGCAAGCCATACCGACGGCACACCCCGGGTGTTCCGGGCGGCTCCCCCGGACGTGGCACTGCTGCCCCGGCTCAAACGCAGCGCCGACGCGCTGGAGCTGGCCCAATTCGAGGCCGCCCGTCTGATCGAGTCCTACCGGGACACGATGCGCAGGCACGACGCCGGCCAGTTGCTCGAGGTCATCACCGGGGCGGAGGCCCTGCGTCAGCACCTGAGGCAGATCCAGGCCGGCGTGCAGCACGAGATGCTCTGGTTCTGCAAGGCCCAGTACGTGGCCATGCCGTCGGGCAGCAACGCCGAGGAGTTCCATGCGCTGGCCCGGGGCGTACGCTACCGGGTGCTGTACGAGAAGGCGTTCTTCGACGACGAAGGAGCCGTGGACAACGTGGTCGCGGGCGTGCGGGCCGGGGAGGTCGCCCGGGCCGTGCCGCACCTGCCGCTGCGCCTGGCGATCGCCGACGGCTCCGTCGCCATCTTCCCCCTCGTGGCAGGTGGGCCGCACGGCAGCCCGGAGGAGCCCACCACCGCACTCGTCAGGGACAGCAATCTGCTCGCGGCCCTGATCGCTCTGTTCGAGCGCTACTGGGAGGACGCCGTCCCCCTGAACGTGGACGGCGCCGGCGCCATCTCGGGGACGGACGGAGCCGGGCCGTCCGATGCGCTCTCCCCCATCGACCGCAAGCTGTTGTCCCTGCTGGTGGCCGGAGTCGCCGACAAGGCGATCGCCTCCCAGATGCAGCTGAGCCGGCGGACCGTCCAGCGCCGGATCCAGGCCATGATGGAGCGCGCCGGAGCGGCGACCCGGATGCAACTCGCCTGGCAGGCCGCACGCCACGGATGGCTGTGAGCCGGACCGCCTGCCCGGAGGACGTCGCTGCTCGGCAGCAGTGAGGCAGGTACCGGCGTACGGCTCCGGAGAGTGGCCGCGACGGCTTCAGCGACCGCCGCCTGCCCATGTGAAGTTGACACAGGTGCGCCATGACACAGGTGCGCCATCCAAACCCATTGCTGGAGAGGGAGGGGGCCTCCATGATCCAAGCCACCTCCCGTTTCTTCCATCGTCTTGGGGGTTCTCCTTGCCCAACAAGCCCGTTCCCGGACCGGGGTTGCAGGCCCTCACCGTGGTCGCAGCCCTGTGTCTCGGGACCGTACCGGCCGTAGCCGCCGCGCCCGCGGACCCTGCCATGTCCGTTCATGCCGGAACCACACAGCGGTCACCGGGCGGCGACATACACACCGTTACGCTGATCACCGGTGACAAGGTGACCATCGGTACCACCGCCGACGGCACCGTGGTCCGGTCCTTCGAACCCGCGAACGGCACGACTTCAGGCTTTCACCGCGCCGTCATGGACGGAGCGACGTACGTGTATCCGGACGCCGTCCTGCCCTACGTCAGTGCCGGAAGGCTGGACAAGCAGTTGTTCAACGTGACCGGGCTCATCGCCGACGGCTACGACGACGCTCATGCCTCCCGGCTGCCGCTCATCGTGAACTACACCGACGCAGCCGCCAGGTCCCGGACCCGGCCGCAGGTGGCCGGTTCGAGCGTCGTCCGCCGGCTGGACAGCATCCAGGGTGCCGCCCTCGCGCAGAACCGTGAGCAGGCTCCGACGTTCTGGTCCGCACTGACCCGTGCTTCCGGCGCGACTGCCCGCTCGGCGGCGACGACGGCGTTCGCGGGCGGCATCGCCAAGGTCTGGCTCGACGCCAAGGTGAAGGCCGACCTGGCCGACTCGACCGCCCAGATCGGCGCGCAACAGGTCTGGGCGGAAGGGAACACCGGCAAGGGTGTGAAGGTCGCGCTGCTCGACACCGGCGTGGACGCCGAACACCCGGATCTGGCCGGGCAGATCGACACCAGCACCAGCTTCGTCCCCTACGAGGAGGACGTCGCCGACTACAACGGTCACGGCACCCACGTGGCCTCGACCATCGCGGGGACCGGCAGCGCCTCCGACGGCAAGGAGCGAGGCGTCGCCCCCGGCGCCCGGCTGGCCATAGGCAAGGTGCTGGACTCCGAAGGCAGGGGCCAGGAGTCCTGGATCATCGCGGGCATGGAATGGGCCGCCCAAGACCAGCACGCCAAGATCATCAGCATGAGCCTGGGCGGCGGCGGCGACGCCACCGACCCCATGAGCCAGACCGTCGACCGGCTCAGCCACGACACCGGCGCGCTGTTCGTCGTCGCGGCGGGCAACGGCGGCCCGCACGCCATCAGCAGCCCGGGCGCCGCGGACGCCGCGCTGACCGTCGGTGCCGTGGACGCCAAGGACCAGCTGGCCGACTTCTCCAGCCAGGGCCCCCGTGACGGCGACGCCGGGCTGAAGCCCGAACTCACCGCACCCGGCGTCGACATCGTCGCCGCCCGCTCGCACTACAAGCGAGGTTCCGGCTACTACACCACGATGAGCGGCACATCGATGGCCACGCCGCACGTCGCGGGTGCCGCCGCGCTGCTGGCCTGCGAGCACCCCGACTGGACCGGCACGCAGCTGAAGGAGGCACTGGTCAGCAGCGTCAAGGCGACCCCGTCGTACACGCCGTACCAGGCAGGCGCCGGACGGCTGGACGCGTCAGCGGCGGTACACGCCACGGTCCTCGCCACCGCGAGCGCCTACTCCGGTTTCCACACCTGGCCTCAGAAGCCAGGAGGGACCCACGTCCAGAAAGTGACGTACACCAACGTCGGTGACGCCCCGGTCAGCCTCGCCCTGGCGGTCGACGGCACCGTCCCGGCGGGGCTGTTCACCCTCTCCGACGACCGGATCACCGTTCCCGCGCACGGCACCACCTCGCTGGACCTGACCGCGCACCTGGACCGTCTTCCGGCCGACCAACCCGTCAGTGCCATGGTCACCGGTACGGACAGCGACGGTAAAGTGCGGGCCCGGACCCTGATCGGCGGCGCCAGGGAGGGTCAGCGGCAGAACCTGACCGTCGTCGCGAAGGACCGGTCGGGCCGGCCGCTGGCCGGCAGGGTCGTCCTCACCGCTGAGCGCCTCTTCACGGTCCTGGACCTCGACGAGTCCGGCACCGGCACAGTACGGCTCCCGGTCGGCGACTACAGCGGATGGCTCACCGCCGACGTGCAGGGGGCAGGCGGGCCGCACTCACGGGGCATGGCGCTGCTCGCCTTCAACGACGTGCAGCTGAACCAGGACCGCACGGTCACCCTGGACGGTCGCAAGACCCGGCAGATCCTGGCACACGTACCGAAGCAGACCACCGCTGTCGCACCGCGCCTGGACGTCCACCGGTCGTTCACCGACAGCCTGGTCGAGACCTCCATGCTGCCCGACGAGTCCTACGACAGCATCTGGGCGCTGCCGACCGGCAAGAAGGTCACCGCCGGCGAGTTCGAGTTCGGTGCCCGCTTCCGCCTCGAGCAGCCCGCGCTGACCGTGGGCACGGCGTCGAAGAACTATGCCGACCCGCTGGTCAAACGCGCGGCCGAGCCGCTGCCGGCCGGCACCCGGACGCTCACCGCGGTCTACGCCGGCGAGGGCACCGCACAGCAGCTCGCCCGCCAGGACGTGCACGGCAAGGCCGTGGTGGTCGAGGGCAGCGACACCGCCAGGATCAAGGCACAGGCGGAGGCCGCCGCGGCCTCGGGCGCCCAGATGCTCCTGGTCGTCAACGAAGGCACCGGCCGACTGAAGCCCTGGGACGAGACTCCCTGGAGCCCCGAGAGCCCGGCCCCGCTGACAGTGGCGACCCTCGATGCCGACCAGGGCGCCGACCTGATCGGGGCGCTCCGGCAAGGATCCGTCAGGCTGAGGGTCACCTCGCACCCCACCACCGACTACCTCTACGACGTGGTGCACCACTGGTCCGGCGCAGTCCCGGCGGACCCGACCTGGCGGGAGGAGCGCAAGGGACTCGGCAAGGTGAACGTCTCGTTCCGCAACTACCGGCCGGGCAAGGCGGCGGAGTTCCGCTCCGACGTCTGGCGGGGCTGGGCCGTCGGCAACCAGCTCACCGCTCCCGCCCAGGGCGAGCGGACCGACTGGGTCACCTCCGGCGCCACCTGGCTGGACGACGCCTTCATCCAGGGCGAGACCGGACAGCACTCCATCAACGTCCTCCACTACCCGGCGCGGAGGTCCGGCAAGGTCAGCTGGTTCGGGCCGATCCAACGACCCCGGATGGGCCCGATGGGCTACCAACCGGTGCGCTACCTCGACACCATGTACATCACCGCTCCCGGCTGGGGCGACTCCGGGGGCGGACACGTGGGCGAGGCCAACGCCAACTTCGACGTCAAGGACTGGATGGCTCTCTACCAGGGTGACCAGCAGCTCGACTGGGGCAACGCCGAGTGGCTGCAGGTCCCCGCACTCGCCCCGGGACGGCTGCCCTACCGGCTGACGGTCGACGACGACCGGGGAACCTGGGCAGATCCGTACTCCACGCACACCCTGACCGAGTGGGACTTCACCTCCGGGGCCACCGGGACCGAGTCGACCGAGCCCCTTCCGCTGATCCAACTCGACTACGGTGTGGACACCGACACAGCCGGCCGAGCCGATCGGCGTGCCGAGCTGACGGTGACCGCCTCGCACCTGCCCGGCACCACCGCCGCCATCGGGAAGCCCGCCCTGGAGGTCTCCTACGACGACGGCAGAACCTGGCACACGAGCGACCTGACCCGCACCGGTGACGGATGGCGGACCGACCTGAGCGCCCCGGAATCGGCGGTCTTCGCCACCCTCCGGGTCACCGCCCGGGACAAGGCCGGGAACTCCGTCTCCCAGACGATCACCCGGGCCTTCGGACTGCGCTGACATCTCCTCCGGGTGACCAACCGGGCGGGGCTCAGTCGGCAGCCCCGTCCGGCCTCTCGGGGGACGCCCGCCTACCGCGCAGCCCAGCACCCGATCTGCGACACACGCCGGACTTCTCCCAGCGCAGTCAGGACCAAGTCAGCACGGGAGTCGGCACCACACTGTCACATCACCCCGAACTACGCGTCCCGGACGGCACTCGCTTCGACCACCTTCGAGCCCCTCAACCGCCCTTCTGTAAAGCCGGCATGGTGGCCGCACGCATAGCCCGCCCCAGAACTATGTTGCCCCGCCACATGTGCGCCTGACCTGCAAGTTTCTACGGTGTGCCGACACGTACCCGTCCCCACCGCACACGAGGAAGTGGCGCACATGGCCTCCGCAGCATCCGCTCCCCCAACACCCGCCAAGCTCCCCAGGATCGTCGCCGCGAGCCTCATCGGCACCACCATCGAGTGGTACGACTTCTTCCTCTACGGGTCCGCCGCCGCGCTCGTCTTCAACAAGCTCTTCTTCCCCGAGTCCGACCCGCTCGTCGGCACGCTCCTGTCGTTCCTGACCTATGCGGTCGGGTTCGCCGCCCGGCCGCTCGGGGCCCTGGTGTTCGGGCACTACGGCGACCGGCTCGGGCGCAAGAAGCTGCTGGTGCTCAGTCTGCTGCTGATGGGCGGGGCGACCTTCGCCATCGGGCTGCTGCCCACGCACGCCACCGTCGGCGCCGCCGCGCCCGTGCTGCTCACCACGCTGCGTCTGGTGCAGGGCTTCGCGCTCGGCGGCGAGTGGGGCGGCGCCGTTCTGCTCGTGTCGGAGCACGGCGACGCCCGGCGGCGGGGCTTCTGGGCCTCCTGGCCCCAGACCGGCGCGCCGGCCGGGCAGTTGCTCGCCACAGGTGTGCTGTCGTTGCTGACCGCCGTGCTCTCGGACGACGCGTTCGGCTCCTGGGGCTGGCGCATTCCGTTCCTCCTGTCCGGGGTACTGGTGATCGTCGGTTTGTGGATTCGTCTCTCCGTCGATGAATCGCCCGTGTTCCAGCAGGCGCTGGCTCAGGCCGAGGCCCGTAAGGCGGCCTCCGACGGCGGTGCGGAGAAGTTGCCACTGGTGTCCGTGCTGCGTCACCACTGGCGGGACATACTGGTCGCGATGGGCGCCCGCATGGCGGAGAACATCAGCTACTACGTGATCACCGCCTTCATCCTCGTCTACGCCACCACGTCGGCCGGCGTCTCCAAGCAGACGGCGCTCAACGCCGTCCTCATCGGCTCCGCCGTGCACTTCGCCGTCATCCCGGCCTGGGGCGCGCTCTCGGACCGGATCGGCCGTCGGCCCGTGTATCTGCTGGGCGCGGCCGGGGTCGGCCTGTGGATGTTCCCGTTCTTCTCGCTCATCGACACCGGCGGCTTCGGGAACCTGATCATCGCCGTGACCGTCGGTCTCGTGCTGCACGGGGCGATGTACGCGCCCCAGGCGGCCTTCTTCTCCGAGATGTTCGCGACCCGCATGCGCTACTCGGGCGCGTCCATCGGTGCCCAGTTCGCCTCGGTGGCGGCCGGCGCTCCGGCCCCGCTCATCGCGACCGCGCTGCTGTCCGACTACGGCAGTTCCACGCCGATCGCCCTGTACGTGATCGCCGCTGCCGTCCTGACCCTGATCGCGGTCGGTGCCGCCAAGGAGACACGCGATCGCGACCTCGCCCGGATCGAGTCCGCGGACACCGAGCCCTCAGGGGCGCCGGCCGCGGATGCGCGTACCGTCTGAGTCCGAGACTTCCCGGCCGGCCCCGTGCGTTCACGCGTGCGGGGCCGCTGCGCGTCGTACCAGCGGCGTACCAAGTGAGCCGCTCAGCGTCAGGGGCGGGCCGACAACCGGTGCAATCGAAGAGCCAGTTGTATCTCCAGGGCGCGAGCGGGGCTCTGCCAGTCGTCGCCGAGGAGCCGGCCCACCCGCTCCAGGCGCTGCGCCACCGTGTTCACATGGACGTGCAGTTCGTCCTTGGTGCGGGCCGGGCTCATCCCGCAGGCGAAGTACGCGTCGAGGGTGCGGACGAGGTCGGTGCCGCGCCGTTCGTCGTAGGCGACGACCTCGCCGATGGTGCGCTCGACATAGCCGGCGATGTCCCGGTCCCCGGCGAGCAGCAGTCCCAGGAAGCCGAAGTCCTCGGCGGCGGCCCCGTCTCCGGCGCGGCCCAGCAGGCGAAGGGCGTCGAGGCAGCGCTGTCCCTCCGCGTAGGCGGCGGCCACGGCGTCGGGGTGGCCGGCGAGGTCCTCGACGGGTGCGGAGGCGCCGACGGTGACCGGTTCGTGGACCGCGGTGCCGAGGTGCCGGGCGGTGCGGCGGGCCAGGTCCGTCGCCGTGTCGCCCGTCTCGAGCGGGAGCAGCAGCACCGTACCGCCGTCGCGGGCGGCGGCGAGTCCGTGCCGTGTGGCCGCCAGGTGGGACGCGGCGGACCACAGGCGGCGGCGTGCGGCCGCTTCCTGGTCGGCGTCGGCGTCGGCGCCGTCCAGGCGGGCGGCGAGCACCACATGGGTGGCGTCGAGGTCCGCGTGCAGCCGGGCGGCGCGCTCGCGCAGCACGCGCGGATCGCGGTCGCGGGCATCGAGCAGGTCGTCCAGCAGCTCGCCCCGGACGCGCTGTTCGGCCTCGACGGCCGAGCGGCGGGCGAGCAGCAGCAGGGAGGTGACCATGGCCGCGCGCTCGAGGGTGCGCTGGTCGACGGGGTCGAGCCCCGGATGGCCGCGCAGCACCAGTGCGCCGAGCAGTTCGCCCCCGCCGGTCACCGCGGCGATCCAGTCGTCCCCGTGCCGTACGGCGTGGCCCTCGGCACGGGACGCCTCCAGGGCTGAGGCGGGCGCCGCGTCCGCCTCGGTGAACTCGACCGTGCCGTCCAGGACCTGGGACACCGCCGCCGCCACGTCGTGGACGCCGCCACCGCGCAGGACGAGTTCGGCGAGTCGGTCGTGGACGTCCGAGGCGCGCTCGATGACGGCGCTCCGGTCGCGGATGATCTCGTTGGCACGGGCGAGCCGGTCCAGGGCCGAACGTGTCTCGGTGAGGAGGTTGGCGGTGTCGATGGCGGCGGCGGCCAGCGCCGCGAACGAACCGAGGAGCGCGATCTCCTCCCGCTCGAAGACCCGGGCCCGCCGGTCGGCGGCGAACAGCACTCCGATGACCTGGGCGCCGATCATCAGCGGCACGCCGAGGATCGCCACGAGCCCCTCGTCACGCACGCCCGTGTCGATCGTCCGGGTGTGCTGGAAGCGGTCGTCCTCGAAGTAGTCGGGCGTCACATAGGGGCGGGCGGTCTGGGCGACGAGGCCGCCGAGCCCCTCCCCCATGCCGAGCCTGAGCTGCTGGAAGCGGGCGGCGACCGACCCCTCGGTGACCCTCATATAGGTGTCGCCCGCGGCCTCGTCGTGGAGGGTGAGATAGGCGACGTCGGTGCTCAGCAGGGAGCGGGCGCGCTGGACGATCGCCTGCAGGACGGCGTCGAGATCGCGCAGCCCGGCCAGGTCGTGGGCGGTCTCGAAGAGCGCGGACAGCTCCGCCTCGCGGCGGCGTCTGCCTTCCATCTCGGCGCGCACGTGCAGCGCGAGCCGCTTGGCCTGCTCGAGCGCGCGGATGCGCTCGGGCGGCAGGCCCTCGGCGCGGGCGAGCAGCACCGGCTGCTCGTAGGCGTCGGCCGACGCGCCACGGGCCAGGAGCTCCAGGAAGGGCGCCTCGGCGCCGGTGCCGGGGCGCTGCGCGGACTGTACGTGATCGCGGGACATGCCCCCAGAATGGCCCACGACCGGCCCGGACCCATCGGGCCTGTGGACAACTTCCGACATGTCCCTGCTCAGTGTGCGGTCCAGCCGCCGTCCAGGACCAGCGACGTGCCGGTGATGAAGGACGCCTGCGGGCTGCACAGATAGGCCACCGCCTCGGCGACCTCCTCCGGTTCGATCAGCCGTTTGACGGCGCTGTCCTGGAGCAGCACCTCGGACAGCACGCGTTCCTCGGGGATTCCGTGCGCCCGTGCCTGGTCGGCGAGCTGCTTCTCCACGAGGGGGGTGCGCACGTACGCCGGGTTCACACAGTTCGAGGTGACGCCGTGCGGGGCGCCTTCCAGGGCGGCGGTCTTCGAGAGCCCTTCCAGCCCGTGCTTGGCGGAGACGTACGCCGCCTTGTAGGCGGAGGCGCGCAGCCCGTGGACCGAGGAGATGTTGACGATACGGCCCCAGCCCTGCCCGTACATGTGGGGCAGCGCTCCGCGGATGAGCCGGAACGGGGCTTCCAGCATCACCGTCAGGACGGTGTGGAACACGTCGGGCGGGAACTCCTCGAGCGGCCGAACCAGTTGGATTCCGGCGTTGTTGACGAGGATGTCGGTGCCGGCGGCGGCGTGTTCGGCAGCGTCCAGGTCGGTGAGGTCCAGGACGTGTGGTTCGACGGTGCCCGCGAGGTCGCGGGCCGCGCCGGCGAGGGCGTCGAGGCCCGCGGCGTCCCGGTCGACCGCTCTCACCTTGGCCCCGGCGGCGGCCAGCCGCAGCGCGCAGGCGCGGCCGATACCGCCGGCGGCGCCGGTGACGAGGGCGGTTCGTCCGCCGAGATCGACTGAGGTGGTGTGGGGGTGGGGCACGGTCATGTGCCGACCCTAAGCAGTGCCGGTGCCCCACCCCATATGGTCACCACCCATACTTCATAGTGGATTCGTGGGGTCGAACCATGTGGGTGCATCCGACAGGGCCTGCTTGATCCGCATCAGGCCGTACTCGTTCAGCTCCGGCAGAGAGTCCACCGGGAACCAGCCGACCTCCAGGGACTCGTCGTCGTTCACACGCGCTTCGCCCCCTACGGCCCGGCAGCGGAACGTGATGTCCATGTACTGGCAGGTGTCGCCGTTGCCGTAGGTCACCGGAGCCAGGGCCTGCACGAGGACCACGCGTTCGGCCACGCACCGCACCGCCGTCTCCTCGTAGACCTCGCGCACGGCGCAGGCCGCGGGCTGCTCCCCCGGCTCCGGGATGCCGCCGATCGCCGACCACCGGCCGGTGTCGGCCCGGCGCCCCAGCAGCACTCTGCCGTCGTCGTCGAAGACGATGGCGGTGACGCCGGGGAGCCAGAGCAGCTGATGACCGGCCAAGGCCCGGATGGTCCGGATGAAGTCGGGAGTAGCCATGGGCCGACCCTAGCGGGTCGGTTCCGCCACTCCCGCGTCTTCAGGACGGACGGCCTGGACGTGACGGTCGCGGCGGCCGCGTGCCGCCGACGCCGCCGCCCATCCGAGGCCGCCGGCCGCGACGAGCACCAGGAGCATCTCGGGGAGGGTGCCGAGCCGGGTGGCGGGGGTCGTGTAGGAGCGCAGCGGCACCTTCTGGACGAGCGAGTCGGCGACGAACATGCCCGTGCGCTGGGTGATCCTCCCGTCGGGGAGGATGATGGCGCTGACGCCGCTGGTCACCGGGACGGTGACGGTACGGCTGTGCTCCACCGCCCGCACACGGGACATGGCGAGCTGCTGGTAGGTCATCTCGCTGCGGTCGAAGGTCGCGTTGTTGCTGGGCACCGAGATCAGCTGGGCGCCGTCGGTGACGGTCGAGCGCACCGTCCAGTCGAAGGCTGCCTCGTAGCAGGTGACCAGCCCCACCTTGGCGCCCGCCATGGTGAACACACCGGGCTTGTCTCCCCGGCTGAAGTCCTGGCGGACCATCGCCGTCCAGTCGGGGTTGACGGCGTTCAGCAACGAGCGCAGCGGAAGGTACTCGCCGAACGGCTGCACCTGCCGCTTGTCGTAGGTGTCGACGGGGCCCTTGGCCGGGTCCCACAGGATCTGCTCGTTGTAGAGCCTGCCGCCCCGCTCGACGACGCCGCCGACCGAGATGGGCACCCCGATCGCCTTCGCGGCGCGATCGATCACGGCCGCGGCGTCGGGGTTGGCGAAGGGGTCGACGTCGGAGGAGTTCTCGGGCCACAGTACGAAGTCGGGCCGCGCGACCTTGCCCGCCTTGACCTCGGTGGCCAGACGCTCGGTCTCCCGCGCGTGGTAGTCCAGGACGGCGCGTCGCTGGGCGTTGAACTCGAGTCCGGAGCGCGGCACGTTGCCCTGGACGACGGCCACGGTCGCGGTCCCGTCCTGCGCCTTGTCGCTGACCAGGGAGCGCGCGGCGACAGCGCCCACCACGGGAGCGGCGACGCTGATCAGGGCCGCGACGGCCGCCCCGCGCCGCAGCGCGTTTCCGGTGCGCCGCCACTCCACGACGAGCCGCACGATCTCGTGGAGCCCGAAGCCGCACAGGACGACCGCGAAGCCGAGCACCGGGGTGCCGCCGACCGCGGCGAGCGGCAGGAAGACGCCGTCCGCCTGACCGAAGGCGATCTTCCCCCAGGGAAAGCCGCCGAACGGCACGCGCGCGCGTGCCGCCTCTCCGGCGATCCACACGGCCGCCGCCCACACCGGCCAGGCGGGCAGCCGGGAGACCAGCGCGATGCCCGCGCCGACCAGCGCGATGAAGATCGCCTCCACCGCGACGAGCGCGAGCCACGGTCCGGAGCCGACCTCTACACCGGTCCACACGAGCAGTGGCAGCAGAAAGCCGAGGCCGAACAGATAGCCGAGGCCGAGACCCGCCTTCCAGGTACGGCCGCGCACGGCCCAGCCGAAGACGGCGAACGCCGGAAGTGCCAGCCACCACAGTGTCCGGGGCGGAAAACTGACGTAGAGCAGCACGCCGGACAGCGACGCGGCGGCGGCCGGAACGACACGCCGCACCCGGCGGACGCCACGGGCGGGTGCTGGCGCGGCCGCGGGTTCGAGCTGTTCCGGCTCGCCCACGGATGTTGCGGTGACGGTCACCCGGGGAGTCTACGGCGCGCGACCACGGCGCGGACAGCGCGGGCCGTGCCCGCCCCATGGGCGGTCCGCCCCTTGTGCCCGGACATGGGCCGCCCCCTGCTGCATCGTTTCTGCACAACCCGTCCACAAACCGGCGCATCCCCCGATACGGTGTGCCGGAGCTCTGCACCACGGCCGGACGGGGCGGCCGGGACGGTCGGGTCCGTCACAGGGGGGGCGGCGGTGGGATCCACGGGGACGAAGTCCGAGGCCAGGGCCGCGGACACGGAGGACGAGAGACGGAACGCCTCGGACACGGCGGGCGTCCTGGTGCTGGGCGCGTGCGCGGTGTGGTCGCTGATCACGGCCGCCGCACACGGCGGCAGGCCCGAGGGCGTCCTGCTCGCTGTGCTCGCGGTCGCCGCGGGATACGCGTCCGGACGTATCTTCGGGGCGCTGCTCCCGGTCGCGGCACCCGTCGCGGGCGCCCTGGCCGGTGTCGGACTCGCCGTGGCCGCCCCGCACGTCGCGGTGGGCCCGCAGTTCGCCGTGCCGCTCGGGCGCACCGGCGGGACCGCAGCGCTGCTGACGCTCTCCTCGGGGGCGGCGTGCTGCGCCGCGTGGGCCGCCCGGGCCCCCGCGGCACGGCTGGCGCTGCGTCTGTCGGCCGCCGGGATCGCGGTGGTCGCGGCGGCGATCGGTTCCACGACCGGGCTCGTGACCTGCACCGGTGTGCTGCTGTGCTCGCTCGCCGCCGACCGGACCCGGCACCGCGCCCCTGCACTCGCCGCTCTCGGGCTCGTGGCGGCCCTGGTGACCGGCCTGAGCTGGGGGATCACCGAGGACCTCCTCCCCGAGGGACTCAGGTCGTTCCTGACCGACCAGCTCACCCGGCACCGGGTCCTGCTCTGGCACGACGCGCTGGCGCTGGCGCATCGGGACCCCGGCCTGGGCGTGGGCCCCGGACGCTTCGGGGATCTGAGCGTCACGGCCGCGCAGTCCCTCCTGCCCGACGGCAAACCGCACTCCGCGCCCTTTCAGCAGGCCGCCGAGGAGGGGCTGCTCGGCGCGGCCCTGCTCGCGGCGGTCTTCTGCTGGGTGCTGTACGCACTGTGGCGCACCCGGCGCCCCACCCCGCTCGCGCTCACGGCGGGCGCCGCGCTGACGGCGCTGGCGGTGATCGCGTCGCTCGGCAACGCGCTGAGCTTCACGACGGTGACGGCGGGAGCGGGACTTCTGGCCGGGATCGCGACCGCGCGTCCGCTGGGGGACGGGGAGCCGCCGAACCGATGAAGAGGAGGCCGGCCACTGACACCGCCGGCCCAAGAAGAGGCCGGGCCGGTAATTCGAGTAATACGCAATACGAGTAATGCGAGTAATGCGATGCGAGTAATAGAGGAGAAGGAAGCCTGCAGTCAGTGCGTGGCGCCGGGAAGCGTCGGATGCAGCCGGGCGCGGATGATCCGTACCGCCGTCTCGGCGTTGTCCACGGTGATCGTGAAGGTGTGACCGTCCCACAGGCGCAGGACGAGACCCTCCCCACGCCGTACGACGACGGCGGTGCCCTTCTCCGGTCGCCAGCGGTAGCCCCAGCCGCCCCACTGGCGTGGTGTGACGCGGGGCACGAATTCGGCACCGGCGACGTGGGCGAGGGGGATGCGGCGGCGCGGCACACCGATGTGGCCGCAGCGCACCTCGAGGCATTCCTTGTCGACCTTCACGGCGACGTGCACGAACGCGAGCGTGCCGAAGAGGACCAGCAGGCCGGCCGCGATACAGCCCACGACCGACATGACGAGCGGGGCGACGCCGGACGTCCAGGCGGAGTCGACGGCCAGTTCGATACCGAGCGCCATGCAGGCCGCACCGACGAGCGCCGCCAGCCACTGCGCCCGATTGGTCGCCCGCCCTGTCCAGATGTCGGGGTGCGGGGCTTCGTCACCGTGGGGGTGGTCCCTCATGCCACGAGAGTACCCATGTTCCGTAACGGGGGCACCGCATCGTGCAGCATCACCGGTTCGGGCCAGGAGCCGGTTCTGTCGCCCGCGTCGCTCACCGCGCCGGGCTGACCGCCTGCAGGAACCTGCCCTCGGGGTACGTCAGCGCCTCGGCCGGCAGTACGCCCTCCCGACCACTCAGCAGGACCGTCAGACCGCCCTCGGCGGGAGCCTCCGGCGCCGGACCCTCACCGATGCGGCGCAGCGCCTGCGCGACCACCGCCCCGGCGCTTCCGTGCAGCATGAGCGGCGCCGCGCCGGGCTTCTGCACGGCTTCGCGGATGCGGTCGGCGACCAGTTCGTAGTTGGTGCAGCCGAGCACGACGGTCGTGACGTCGTCCGGGGTGAGCGCCGCGGCGGCGGCGATCGCCGCCTCGGTCGCGGATTCGTCCGCATGGTGCACGGCGTCCGCGAGTCCGGGGCACGGCACCTCGGTGACCGTCACGCCGTCCGCGAACTCCTGGATCAGCCCCCGCTGGTAGGGGCTGCCCGTGGTCGCGGGCGTGGCCCAGATCGCGACGGGTCCGCCCCCTGCGGCGGCCGGCTTGATCGCCGGGACCGTGCCGATGATCGGCAGGTCCGGTTCGAAACGGGCACGCATCTGCGGCAGCGAGTGCACGGACGCGGTGTTGCAGGCGACGATCAGGACATCGGGGCCATGGGCGGCGGCGGCCTCCGCGACGGCCAGTGCCCGCTCCGTGATGTCCTCCGGTGTGCGCGGCCCCCACGGCATCCCGTCGGGGTCCCAGGAGAGGACGAGGTCCGCGTCTGGCCGCAGACGGCGTACCGCGGCGGCGGCCGGCAGCAGTCCGATTCCGGAGTCCATGAGCGCGATCTTCACCCGGCAACCATAGACGATGCGCCCAACGGACCCCGTGGTGGGGCAGACTGCCACGGGTGAGTGCCGTTGTGTGGATCGCCGTCGCGTCACTGGCAGCCTGGGTGTGGCTGCTGCTTTGCCAGGGCTTCTTCTGGCGTACGGATGTGCGGTTGCCGCCGCGCCGGAACCCGGAGCAGTGGCCGTCCGTCTGTGTGGTCGTACCGGCGCGGGACGAGGCCGCCGTACTCCCGCACAGTCTCCCCTCGTTGCTCGCGCAGGACTATCCCGGGCGCGCCGAGATCTTCCTGATCGATGACGGCAGTTCCGACGGCACCGGGGAGCTGGCCCGCGAGCTGGCGGAGCGGCACGGTGGGCTGCCGCTCACCGTGGGCTCCCCCGGCGAGCCTCCTGCGGGCTGGACGGGCAAGCTGTGGGCCGTGCGCCATGGAATCGGACTGGCACGCGCGCGTGCGCCCGAGTACCTGCTCCTGACGGACGCCGACATCGCCCACGCGCCCGACAGCCTGCGGGAGTTGGTGGCGGCCGCGCGCACCGGCGGCTTCGACCTCGTCTCCCAGATGGCGCGGCTGCGGGTGGACAGCGTGTGGGAGAGGCTCGTCGTGCCCGCCTTCGTGTACTTCTTCTCGCAGCTGTATCCCTTCCGCCGGATCGCGGTGAAGGGGTCGCGGACGGCGGCCGCGGCGGGCGGCTGCGTGCTGCTGCGGGCCGACGCCGCCGAGCGGGCGCGGATTCCGGACGCCATCCGGCAGGCCGTCATCGACGACGTGGCGCTTGCTCGCGCGGTCAAGAGGAGCGGCGGCCACATCTGGCTGGGGCTTGCCGACCGGGTCGACAGCGTGCGCCCGTACCCGCGGCTGCACGACCTGTGGCGGATGGTCTCGCGCAGTGCCTACGCCCAGCTCAGGCACAATCCGCTGCTGCTCCTCGGTACGGTGCTCGGACTCATCCTGGTCTACCTGGTGCCGTCCGTAGCGCTGGTCGCCGGGATCGTCACCGGCGATGTGGCGGCCGTGGTGGTGGGCGGGCTCGCGAAGGCGGTGATGACGGCGACGTACGTGCCCATGCTGCGCTACTACCGTCAGCCGCTGTGGCTCGCTCCGCTGCTGTCGGTCAGCGCTTTCCTCTACCTGCTGATGACGGTCGATTCGGCGGTGCAGCACTACCGGGGGCGTGGCGCGGCATGGAAGGGCCGCACGTACGCGCGCCCGGACGCGGTGCTGGACGAGCGGTGAGCGGGCCGGAGGCGACGGCGACGGCGACGGCGACGGCGACGGCGGACGATCCGGTCATTTCCTGCCCGGTGTCCAGTTCATGCCCCATCCGTAGGCCCGGTCGACGGTGCGCTGCGGGCTGACCCCGCGCTCCGGGACGAGATAGCGGGCCTCGCGTTGGACGACCAGGTCGCCGCCGGTGTTCGTGATGAGGGCGAGCGCGCACACGGTGGAGGGCACCGTGCACTCGTCCAGGACGAACTCGACGGGGGCGCCGTGCTGCGGCCGGAGCGTGACCGTGGCGTGCAGGTCGGCGAAGGAGCGGGCGCCTTCGTAGATGGTCACGAAGACGAGGATGCGCCGGAAGCGGTCTTTGTGGTCGAGGTTGACGGTCAGGTTCTCGCCGGTGTCGAGGGCTCCGGTGCGGTCGTCGCCGTCGAGATGGATGTACGGCGGCCGGTGCAGCGAGCCGAAGGCGTTGCCGAGCGCCTGGACGACGCCCTTGCTGCCGTCGGACAGCTCGTACAGGGCGCACAGGTCCAGGTCGAGGTCCGCGTGGCGGGGCACCGCCCGGCCCTGTTCGCGGCCCCCACCGGAGTACTGCCCGCGCACCTGCCAGTTGAGGTTGACGCGCATCGCTCCGGAGGTGCCGCCCTGTTTGGCCAGCGAGACGGTGGGGGCCTGCTTGGTGAGCGTGACCTTGGTGAGGCGTACCGGGGTGGGTGGTGCCGCCGGCGGGGCGGGGGGCGGAGGCGGGGGCGCGGCGTGCTGCGGCTCGTCCACCGTGATCCCGTAGTCCGTGGCCAGGCCCTCGAGTCCGCTGCTGTAGCCCTGACCGACGGCGCGGAACTTCCAGGCGCCCTGGCGGCGGTAGAACTCCCCCAGCACGAACGCCGTCTCGACGGTGGCGGCGGGGTCGAAGCGCGCGACCTCCGTGCCCTGCCGGGCGTCGAGCACCCGGATGTACAGGCCGGGCACCTGGCCGAACGTGCCGCCGTCGGCCGAGGCGGCGAGCACCACCGTCTCGACCTCGGGCTCCACGCGCGTGAGGTCGACGAGGAGGGTGTCCGTCACCTGTCCGCCCAGGTCGCGCTTGCCCTCGTGGCGCACCGCGCCGGAGGGATGCGCGGGCTGGTTGTAGAAGACGAGGTCTGCGTCCGTACGGACCCTGCCGGAGACCAGCAGCAGCGCCGAGGCGTCCGCGTCGGGCACGCCCGGTCCGGAACGCCGGCCCAGTTCGACGCGCAGCGCCGTGGTCGGCACCTGAAGGTTGGACCCCTTCGCCATCGACATGTCCGCCCCCATCCACCTGTCGCCACACCGGGACCCGGGGCCCGGGCAGCGCCTCGCGTCCGTGGGGCCAACCTATTCCCCCGGGGCCCGAACTCCCACGACCCGCCCCGCGAGACCGCTGCTCAACCGCCGGTAACCCACCTTGAACTCGGCCTTTTACACGATCCGGACCCCGTTTGCCGCCCTTTTTTGCCAAGTTCGCTCGCATTGGGGATCCCGCGTCACCCACGGCACGGAAAACAACCCTCTTATCGGTCTCCCCAACCAGCACATCGTGGGCTTAACTTATGTCCCATGACCTCCCCCCGCTCCACCTATGGCGGCGGTTACTACTCCGCGTCGCCCTTCCCGGACACTCCGATCTACGACAAGCTCGTCGCCGAGCGGGGCACCCCGCAGATCGCTCCGATCCGGGTCCCCTCCGCGTACGAGACGCCGGGCAGCAGCCTGCCCGCACTGCCGTCGGCGCTGCCCGCGCTGCCGTCCGGGCCCTCCCACCAGGCCCCGGCATACGGCTACCCCCAGACACCGCAACCCGCACCGCTGCAGCAGGCCCCGACCGCGTACATCCCGCAGCAGGCGGGACCGCGCGGCTACCCTGCCCCGCAGCAGATGCAGCAGATGCAGCAGCCGCGCCCGATGGCCTCGGGCTACGAGTCGATGCGCCCCGCGGCGCAGCGGCCGGCCCCGGCGCCCTACCAGGACCCGTACAACAACGGGCAGCAGTACCGCGGATACTGATCCGCGAACCGGGTGAGGCCGTCGCTGCCGGTGGCACGATGGCCTCATGCCGAATTCAGCGCTGCACTCGATTCACGTCCACCCGGTCAAGGCACTGCGGGGCCAGGCGCCCCACGAGGCCGTGGTGGAGCCATGGGGGCTGGCCGGGGACCGGCGCTGGGCACTGATCGACGACACCGGCAGGGTCGTCACCCAGCGCGAGCACCCGGCTCTGGCGTTGGCGGCCGCCGAGCCGCTGCCCGGCGGCGGTGTCCGGGTGTCCGCGGATGCTCTTGCGCCGCTGACCGTCGCCGTGCCCGATCCCGTCGGCACGACTACCGCGAAGTGGGCGGGAGAGAAGATCGAGACGGTTCCCGCAGGCCCCGAGGCGGGCGAGTGGTTCAGCGCCTTCCTCGGTGAGCGTGTGACCCTCGTGCACCTCGACGATCCGGCCACCCGCCGCCCGATCGACGACCCGCCGTACGGGCGCCCGGGCGAGACCGTGAGCCTGGCGGACGCCTACCCGCTGCTGCTCGCCTCGGTCGCCTCCCTGGATGCCCTCAATTCCCTGATCGCACAGGGCGATCACGCCGACGAGGGCCCGCTGCCCATGAACCGGTTCCGGCCGAACCTGGTCGTGGCCGGAACGGAACCCTGGGCCGAGGACGGCTGGAAGCGGATCTCCATCGGCGAGGTCACGTTCCGGGTCGCCAAGATGTGCGGGCGCTGTGTCGTGACCACCACGGACCAGAGCACCGCCGAGCGCGGCAGGGAGCCGCTGCGCACCCTCGCCCGCCACCGCCGCTTCGGCGGCCAACTCGCCTTCGGGCAGAACCTCGTACCGGAGACGACCGGCCTGGTCCGCGTCGGCGACCCGGTCACGATCCTCGAATAGGGTCCGGCCGGCCGCTCCGGTCCGGCCCCCGACCTGCCGAGCCGTTTCCGGCTGCCCGCGCCGCAGTGCGAACAGGATCCTCCGAATCCGGTGGGCGAAAGGCCGCGATGCCACACACGGGTGGGAACCCGGGCGAGGGCCGCGGTCGTTGAGTCCGCGTGAGAAGTTCGTGAGAGGCGCGCGGGACGGGAGAGAGGTGATTTCCCTCTCTCTTCCCCGGCCTCGAGAGTGAACGGCCGGGTGCGGGGGTTATCACGGACGCGGAAGGGGGTGCGGGACGTGCGAGCAATCAACGGCCTGTGGCGCTGGCGGCACAATCCGCTGCGCCGTACGACCGACCTGATCGAGGCCTGGGTGGCGCTGGTCGCCCTGCTGCTGATCCTCGTCGCCGCGCCTGTCGCCGGGTCGCTGATCGGCTCGGTCGCCCAGGACTCCCTGCAGCGCTCCGTACGGGACCAGCAGCACAGCCGTCACCAGGTGGCGGCCACCGTCGTCAAACAGCTCAACCGGGGCCCGCTGGACCCCGATCCGGACTCCTCGACGACCCGGGACGCGCACAGCCGGGTTCTCGCCGACTGGACCGCCCCGGACGGCACCGCACAGCACGGAGCGGTTCTGGCCACCCTGTCCTCCCCGCACCCGGGCGACCGTTTCCCGCTCTGGACCGACGACCACGGCCGAATAACCGCCCGCCCGCTGGACAGCACCACCGCCACGACGCACGCCGTGCTGGCCGGTTTCGGCGCGGCCGCGATGACCGCGGGACTCATCGAGGGCTGCCGCCGGCTGATCGTCTGGCGCCTGGTCCTCCGCCGCTACGCCCGCTGGGACCAGGCGTGGGACAAGGCGGGCCCGGACTGGGGCCGTACCGGCACGGGCAGTTGACGGCGTTCGGCCTCCGGTCACCGGTCGCGTCCCCGCACGCTACGGTGGACCCGCCGGGCCGTCCGGCATCTTCGCGAGAACCCGCGTGAGCAACGAGGTGGGGGCACAGCAGCGCCATGGCACAGGGCACGGTCCAGGTGACGCACACCGGCACATCGCGGTGGCGGCGCCGCACGGGTGAATACGCGTCACTCGCCGCCGCCCTGGAGGCCGCGGGCGACGGGGACGTCCTGACCGTCGCGCCCGGCACGTACCGGGAGAACCTCGTCGTCCAGCGTGCGGTGACGCTGCGCGGGCCCGAGGGCTCCCCCGGGTCGGTTCGCATCGCGCCGGTGGACGGCGTGCCGCTGACCGTACGGGCCTCCGCCGTGGTCCAGGACCTGCACGTCGAGGGGCAGGACGCGGCGGCGCCCGCGCTCCTCGTCGAGGAAGGCACACCCGAGCTGGTCGACGTGCGGATCATGACACGGT
Source organism: Streptomyces sp. NPDC093984 (assembly GCF_044764595.1). Classification (NCBI taxonomy): domain Bacteria; kingdom Bacillati; phylum Actinomycetota; class Actinomycetes; order Kitasatosporales; family Streptomycetaceae; genus Streptomyces; species Streptomyces sp. NPDC093984. The sequence goes on from NZ_JBIWIM010000001.1 coordinate 382,877, forward strand.
CCGCGGCCGGCATCGAGGTCCGCGGCAACGCTCGCCCCACGGTGCGGCGTTGCACGGTCGACAACCCGGCCGGCATCGGCATCGCCGTCCTGGACGGCGGTGGCGGGGTGTTCGAGGAGTGCGAGGTGGTGGCGGCGGCCCAGTCGGGCGTCGCCGTGCGCGGCGGAGCGCGCCCGCGCCTCGAGCGCTGCCGGGTGCACCACACCTCGGGCGCGGGCCTCTCGGCGACCGGGGAGAACTCCTCGCTCGAGGCCGTCGGTTGCGAGGTCTACGAGGTGAGGGGCTCCGGTGTGCAGATCACCGGGCGGGCCACGGCGCACCTGACGGACTGCGACGTGCACCGCACCACCGCGGACGGCGTCACGATGGACACGGACGCGGTGCTCACCCTGGCCGACTGCCGCATCCACGACATCCCGGAGAACGCGGTCGACCTCAGGTCCCGTTCGGTGCTCACGCTGACCCGCACGACGGTGCGGCAGTTCGGCCGCAACGGCCTGTCGGTGTGGGACCCGGGCACCCGTGTGGACGCCAACCAGTGCGAGATCTTCGACAGCACCGGGGACTACCCGGCGGTGTGGGTCAGCGACGGCGCGACCGCGGTGCTCGACTCCTGCCGGGTGCACGACGTGCCGGACGCCCTGTTCGTCCTCGACCGGGGGTCCCGGGTGGACGTCGTGGACAGCGACCTCTCCCAGGTGCGCAACACCGCCGTGTCGGTGAGTGACGGCGCCACCGCTCAGCTGGACGACTGCCGTGTCCGGGAGGCGGCGACGGGCGCCTGGTTCCGGGACCACGGCAGTGGCGGCACGCTGTCCGGCTGCACCATCGACGGCACCCAGACCGGCGTGATCGTCACCAAGGGCGCCGATCCGACCATCGAGCGCTGCACGGTGACCTCGCCGGCGGAGGCGGGCTTCTACGTCTCGGCGGAGGGCCGGGGCAGCTTCCTGAACTGCCGGGTGACGGGCAGCGGCGGCTACGGCTTCCATGTGATCGACGGCTGCCGCGCCACGCTGCGGAAGTGCCGTACGGAGCGGTGTGCGCGCGGGGGCTACGAGTTCGCGGACGGCGGCCCGGGCGGGCCAGGCGGGGGCGGTGCGGTCGTCGAGGACTGCACCAGCGACGAGAGCGGCGGACTGCGGCCCGTGGTCACCCAGGAGACGGCCGTGCAGACGACGAGCCCGTCGCCCGGTCTGCTGGGCATTCCGAGCCAGCGCACCACCGAGCAGGAGCCGCTCCTCACTCCGCTCCCCGAGCAGCCGAGGGCCGCACGTACCTCCCAGGATGTGCTCGGCGAACTCGACGCGCTGGTGGGCCTGGAGAGCGTCAAGCGTGAGGTGCGGGCCCTCACCGACATGATCGAGGTGGGGCGCCGCCGGCAGCAGGCGGGCCTGAAGGCGGCCTCCGTGCGGCGGCATCTGGTGTTCACGGGCTCCCCCGGCACCGGCAAGACGACGGTGGCCCGTCTCTACGGCGAGATCCTGGCCTCGCTCGGCGTCCTGGAGAAGGGCCACCTCGTGGAGGTCTCCCGGGTCGATCTGGTCGGCGAGCACATCGGCTCCACCGCCATCCGCACCCAGGAGGCCTTCGACCGGGCGCGCGGCGGAGTGCTGTTCATCGACGAGGCGTACGCGCTGTCGCCGGAGGACTCAGGGCGGGACTTCGGGCGTGAGGCGATCGACACGCTGGTGAAGCTGATGGAGGATCACCGCGACGCCGTGGTGGTGATCGTCGCGGGCTACACGGCCGAGATGGAACGCTTTCTGTCCGTCAACCCCGGTGTCGCCTCGCGCTTCTCGCGGACGATCACCTTCGGCGACTACGGTGCGGAGGAGCTGCTGCGGATCGTCGAGCAGCAGGCCGAGGAGCACGAGTACCGGCTCGGACCGGGGACCGCCGAGGCGCTGCTGAAGTACTTCACGGCGATCCCGAAGGGGCCGACGTTCGGCAACGGCCGCACCGCGCGCCAGACCTTCGAGGCGATGGTCGAGCGGCACGCGGGCCGGGTCGCCCAGTTCGCGGACGCCAGCACCGACGACCTGTCCCTGCTCTACCCCGAGGACCTGCCGGAGCTGCCCTGAGCGCGCCCGCCGGGCGCAGCGCCCGGCGCCGAGGAGGTGTTCGCCTCCCGCGGCGCCGGCAGCCCGGGTCTGAGGCGCGCCAGCAGTCGCGCGCGCTCCTCGGCGAACGCTGGGTCCGCCTGGTAGTCGCCGTGTCCGAGGATCGGCGCGGGCAGCGGGTGCTCGGGGGTCCGGCCGTAGGCGAGCGGGTCCTTGAGCGGTGGGTGGTCCACCTGCGGGCCGCAGTCGCCGGGCAGCCGGATCGGGCCGCCGATCGGATCGGTGAGGCGGTACAGATTGCGCCAGCAGTCCACCTCGCGATGCAGGGAGCTGAGCGCGGCCGGGCCGAAGTACGCCGGGAACCAGCGCCCGTAGAGCCGCTCCAGGGGTGAGCCGTACGTCAGGAGGGCCACCCGCCTGCGCACGGAGGGCCCCAGCTGCCGGGCCGCGGCCGCCGCCAGCACGCTGCCCTGGGAGTGCCCGGACAGGACCAGGCGCCCTCCGGTGGAGCCCGTCCAGGTGGCCATGCGCCAGGTCAGGTCGGGCACGGCGCGCTCGGCGTAGCAGGGCGGTGCGAAGGGGTGGGCGGCGCGCGGCCAGAACGTGCCGACGTCCCACAGGATGCCGATGGTGCGGCGCGCGGAGGCGTCCTTGTAGGCGCGGCGACCCCAGGTGACGAAGAGCAGGAAGCCGACGCCGATCAGCCAGGAGCCGAGGGCCTGGCAGGTCTCGGCGGCGGCCCGGACGACCGGTGGGCTGCCGAGTGCGGCTCCTCCCGGAGTGTCACCGGTGGCGAAGGCCCCCGCCACGGCGACGGCGCCCAGGATCAGGGTCATGGCGGAGGTGACGGCGACGACGAGCGGTGCCCGGTCGGTGAGGGCGGCCATCGCGCGCGTGTGCGCGATCCGCAGGGTGCGGTCCGTGTCCGTGGACTCCCCCGGGTACTCCGCCTCGACCGCGACGGTCTCGGCGCGTCGTAGCAGCCGGGTGCGCCAGGCCAGCCGGCCGGCGAGGAGGAGCAGGACGAGCAGCAGCGGCGGGATCGTCGACGCCTGCCAGGTCAGCAGGGCGGGCGGGCCGGTCAGGGTGTGCCCAGTGCCGTCCAGCCAGTCGGCGACCCGCTGGGCCACGCCGCCGGACATCACGCCGCCGAGCGCGCAGGCCAGCAGCGCGACGGCGGGTCCGGCCAGCCCGCGCATCGCGGTGCGTGTGTCGGGGTGGGTGCGGTACAGGACGCGGGCGACGGCACCGAGCGCGATGACGAGGAGACCCTGTGCCAAGGTGAGCGCGCCGAACGCCGCCTCGCCGGGCAGCCGGCCCGACGACCGCCAGCCGGGGCGGGACCAGGCGGCGTAGACCATGGTCAGGACGAGCAGGGCGAGGGCGCCCGCGGGCAGCCTTCGCACCAGGGCCCGGTCGAGATGCTTGTCGAGCCGGTGCTCCGAGCGACCCCGGCGGCACACCACCCACAGCACGACCACCGCGCCCCCGAGGAACACCAGGTGCAGCAGCCAGCCGATCACTTCCAGCTGAACCGAGCCGTGGCGGCGGTCGTAGCGGGCGGCGCTGCCGCCGAGCGCCGCCGTGACCGTCAGGAAGCCGGCGGCGGTGTGCGCGGCGCGCAGCCGGGCCACCAGCCGGCGCCCGTACCAGAACCCGGGGCGGCCGAGCGGGACGCGGTGGGAGTCGTCGTCGGTCCCGGGATCGTGTGAGATCGGCTGCTGGGACTCGTAGGCGCTCCAGGTGCGGTGCGAGAGGTACCACAGCAGGCAGGTGAGCGCCGTCGGCACCAGCGACGCCAGGGCGAGGCGCCTGCCGGGCCCGCTCCACCAGCCGTGGCCGGAGACGGCGGGCGAGAGGAAGCCGAGCCAGCTGTGGCGCCCGGCGCACCCGCGCGTGCCCGCGCACTGCCAGGCCACCAGGTCCAGGGCGACCTCGCAGGCGGCGGCGACCAGCAGCACGGTCAGGGAGAGCCCGACGAGCCGGACGATCACTCCGTACAGGCGGACGGTCCGCCACCGGCCGATGGTCGTGGGGCGCATCCAGTGGGCGAGATTGGCGACCATGAACGGCAGCAGCAACAGCCACAGGGCGCGAGCGGCGTTCCCGGAGGTCAGGTTGCACCAGACGTACGCCTCGGGAACCGGCTCGTCGCGGTGCTCGCGGGGCCGCCGTTCCGCGTCGGCGTCATCGGCGCGCCGGTACACCGCGGCCGTCTCGTCACCGGTGATCCTCACCGTGCGCGGATCGCCGAGCATCTCCGCGGGCGTGGTGCCGCCGACTCCGTGGACCAGGAGTTCCAGGGCCGGCGCGGACGGCTCGGCGAAGTCGCCGCACTCCCCCTCGTGTTCCCGTGCACGCTCCACTGTTCCGCTCTTCCCCCGTGCTGCGTACGGTGTGTCCCGGGCAGCAAGAGGATCTCCGCTGCGCCGGCGGCGCACACCTGCCGGCGCGGAATCTCCCCGATATGTGTGACAGCGGCGGGGAGGGCGGACGGATCCCAGGTGACGGGGGATGGCGCCACCTGCGGCGAGGCGTGCGAGGATGGGGCGTCCGCGGTGCCGGCGGCGGGAGAATGACCTCGTCGGAGCCGGTATAGGCGACATGTGGGACGTGATGGGATGAAAGGGGACGGAGCGGACGTGAGCGAGAATCAGAACCTCCTCGCGGAGCAGCGCCGTGCCCTGATCCTGGACGAGGTGCGACGACGCGGCGGCGTCCGCGTGAACGAGCTGACGCGCAAGCTCGGCGTCTCGGACATGACGGTCCGCCGCGATCTCGACGCGCTCGCCCGCCAGGGCGTGCTGGAGAAGGTGCACGGCGGCGCGGTGCCCGTGGTCGAGGCCAGTACGCACGAACCGGGATTCGAGGCGAAGTCGGGCCTGGAGCTGACGGCCAAGGAGGACATCGCCCGGGCCGCGGCCGAGCTGGTCACTCCCGGCACGGCGATCGCGCTGTCCGGCGGCACGACGACGTACGCGCTGGCCCAGCACCTGCTCGACGTGCCGGATCTGACCGTCGTCACCAACTCGGTGCGGGTGGCCGACGTCTTCCATGCCGCTCAGCGCACCTCGGGCCAGCGGCAGGGCGCGGCCACGGTCGTCCTCACGGGCGGTGTGCGCACCCCGTCCGACTCGCTGGTGGGCCCCGTCGCCGACCGGGCGATCGCCTCCCTCCACTTCGACGTGCTGTTCCTCGGGGTCCACGGCATATCGCTGGAGGCGGGCCTGTCGACGCCGAACCTGGCGGAGGCCGAGACCAACCGGCAGCTCGTGCAGTCCGCACGGCGTGTGGTGGTGGTCGCCGACCACACCAAGTGGGGCACGGTGGGGCTGAGTTCGTTCGCCGCGCTGGAGGAGGTCGACACCCTGGTGACCGACGCCGGGCTGCCGACGGACGCGCGGATGGAGATCTCGGAGCATCTGCGGCGGCTGGTGGTCGCGGGAGAGTCCGAGGAAGACACAGACAGCTGACACTGCGTCAGCTAAGGTGAAGCGGAGCCGGCTTCCGTTCGCGCACGTCCCGCGAGGAGGTTTCGTCATGGCACACCGCCTGCGCCCGGTGGGACTCGCGTTCACCCGGACCGCTCCCGTACGGCTCGTGTTCGCCGGGGAGATGACCGCCTCCCCCGAGGTGGTCTTCCGCGCCCTCGCCGACGACGTCCCCGGCTGGAGCGACTGGTTTCCCGCGGTGAGGTCCATAGGTCTCATCGACGAGGGCGCCGGACGCAAGGTGCGCCTCGCGGGCGGCACCCGCTTCCGCGAGACGATCGTCGCGGCCGAGCCCGACGAGCTGTACGCGTACCGGGTCGACGAAGCGACCGTCCCCGGCGTCCACGCGCTGCTCGAGGAGTGGCGGCTCACCCCCGCCGGCACGGGCACCCACGTGCAGTGGACGTGGGCGGCCGACGGCAACGCGCTCTTCCGCCTGCTGGTGAGGCTGTCGCGCGGTGCCCTGGCACGGGTGTTCCGCGGCGCGGTGACGGCCCTGGACCGCAGGCTGGCGGGTCAGAGCTCCGAACAGGACGGGCGCCCGGCTCGCGAGGCCTGAGGCGCATGCCCCCAAGCTCGTCGAGCGGGCGCCCCAGCCGCGTCGCCGAGGCGCCGGGGAGGGATCAGCCCGGCCAGACCCCCGTCCGCAGCAGCGACTCGATCGCCGCCGCGTACGGTGCGATGTCCAGTCCCTGTTCGGCCAGCCACACGTCCGAGTAGTACTTGTCCAGATAGCGGTCCCCCGGGTCGCACAGCAGGGTGACCACGCTGCCCGTGCGCCCGTCGGCCACCATCTCCGCGACGATCTTCAGCGCGCCCCACAGGCCCGTGCCGGTCGAGCCGCCCGCCTTGCGGCCGATCGCCCGCTCCAGGGCCCGTACCGCGGCGACTGCGGCCGCGTCCGGGACCTTCATCATCCGGTCGATGGCGCCGGGGACGAAGCTGGGCTCCATCCGGGGCCGGCCGATGCCCTCGATCCGCGAGCCGCGGTCACAGGTGACCTCCGGATCGCCGTTCGTCCACCCCTCGAAGAAGCAGGAGTTCTCCGGGTCGGCGACACAGACGCGGGTGTCGTACCCCATGTAGTGCACGTACCGCGCGATGGTCGCCGAGGTGCCGCCGGTGCCGGCCGTGGCGACGATCCAAGCGGGCTCCGGAAACCGCTCCAACTCGAGCTGGCGGAAGACGGATTCGGCGATGTTGTTGTTGCCACGCCAGTCCGTGGCCCGTTCCGCGTAGGTGAACTGGTCCATGTAGTGGCCCCCGGTCTCCTCCGCGAGGGCGGCCGAGGCCTCGTACATCGTGCGCGGGTCGTCCACGAAATGGCACCGTCCGCCGTGGAACTCGATCAGGCGGCACTTCTCGGCGCTCGTCGTGCGCGGCATGACCGCGACGAAGGGCACGCCGATGAGCTTCGCGAAGTAGGCCTCCGAGACGGCCGTGGAACCACTGGACGCCTCGATCACCGGGCGGCCCGGCCGGATCCAGCCGTTGCACAGCCCGTACAGGAACAGCGAGCGCGCCAGACGGTGCTTGAGGCTGCCCGTGGGGTGGGTCGACTCGTCCTTCAGATACAGGTCGATGCCCCAGTGCTCGGGCAGTGGGAAGCGCAGCAGATGCGTGTCGGCGGAACGGTTGGCGTCGGCCTGGACCTTGCGGACGGCCGCTTTCAGCCAGGCCCGGTACTCGGGGTCACTGCGGTCCACGTCGAGGGTCTCGCCGGGTCGGGTCATCTGGGAGGTACTCACGGCGGGACTCCTTACAGGGGCGTGCCGATGTCCGGATCACTCGGTCGGACCTCTGCATCATAGGCACCTTTCACATGCCTTCTCACCTGCATAAACGCATCTTTGAGCCACTCAAAGGCGCACCTGGGAAGGGAGCGGGAAACAGGCGGAAATCCGTGGGGGCGCATCCGCGCGAGTGCGCCGACCGGCCACCCCCGTCTCGGTACGCGCACTGGTGCGACGCGCCGGGCCGGGGCAGACTGCACCGCGGGACGGGAGCCGGTGCGGCGGGCTCCGCCCGGGGGACCCGTCCGACCGGGGATGCACACTGGATCACGACCGAACTCTCGATCGAGGCCGCGGGATCGCGCCGCCGGGCGGGATCCGCAGCGGGCCCAGCCGAACGCACAAGGGGGCGGACATCATGGCGGAGCCGGAGTTCACGGCCACGGGTGTGCGGATCGGGAAGGGACTGCGGTCGCTCACCCGGGCCGGGCAGGTCCGGATCAGTGACGGCAGGCTGCGCCTGCTCACCAGTTACGGCAGCGAGATCGACAGCGCGCCGGTGCAGGCGGTGCGCGCGTCCCAGCCCTGGTTCGCGCCCGAGGACCGGGCGCTGGCCGATCTGAACGGCACCCGCTATTCACTGACCCTCGGTGATCACGACCCGGCCCCGGGGCAGCCGGGGCCGCCGTCGGCGCGGCGGTTCATCGAGGCGGTCCGCAAGGCGGCAGGTCGCGGCGGCTGAGCGCGGCGTGAGTTGCGGCGCGGCGTGCCCTGCGTCACTCTGGTCTCACATCACTCTCGGTTTACCGGCGATTACGCTGAAGAACCAGCCGCCGGTCACGACAGCGGGCGGCCCCCGTACGAAGCCGTTCCGCACCAGGCGGCCGGAGTACTCAGCCGCACAGCAGGCGGCGTGTACACCCGGCCACCCTGCTGGATCCGATCTCCGTGTCTTCTTCCGGACCTCAATTCGGGGAGTCGCAGCCGTGATCAGCCAGCCAAGCAGGCACTGCACGGTGGAGCTCCAAGCCCTGCCGTCGCGGATCGGCCAGGTCCGCAGAATCGTATCGGCGCAGTTGCGCTACTGGCATCTCGATTCCTTGATCGACCGGGCCGCGCTCGGTGTGACGGAACTGTTGACCAACGTCCACCTGCATGCCCAGCCCGACAAGACGTGCACCGTGGAGATGGAGTTGCTGCTGGACCGGCTCACCGTCTCGGTGCACGACCACGATCCGCGCCTGCCGGAGTTGCGCGCGCCGGATCCCTCCGCCACCAGCGGACGCGGTCTGGCGATGGTCGCCGCTGTGGCCGCCAGTTGGGGGGCGCGTCCGGACGGCGATTCGGGGAAGGTCGTCTGGTTCACGCTTCCCGCGCCGTCGGCGGCGCCGGCCGGGCCGGTGCGCAGCCGTACCCCGTACGAACGCGCCCTCGAGGCGCCCGCCCGCGGGCCGGCGGTCGACGAGCACACGACCCGACATGCTCCCGCCCGGTCCGCCGTTGCCGGCTGACCGGGCGGTGACCCCCTGTCCCTGAGGCAAGCCGGGATACGTGCGTCGGCGCCGACGTGACGGAGCCCGAGGGCCCCGTGATCACGGGGAACCGGCCGGCCGGAACGCCGACGCTCACGCAGTCCGGGCCGAGGCCCGAACGGCGGTGTCACCGCTGCCGTGGACCGTGGCGGCGCCGAAGAAGCGGGCGGCCGTCCGCAGGGCGAACGGTCGTCACGCGGCACCGCCCTTGCCGACACGGCCGAACTGTTCATCCAGGACGGACAGTCGGCGCCAGTACTCGTCCTCGTCGATCTCGCCGGATGCGAAGCGGCGGCCGAGCACCGCGATCGGCGAGTCCCCGGCGGGACGGCCGTCCACCGGACGCCAGGGGCCGCCGCGGTCACGCCGGGCCGTGCGGCGCAGCACGGTGACGGCGCCGACCACGACGGCCGCCCAGATCAGCGGGAAGAACAGGATCCACGGGCCGGGGCCGCCGTCCCAGTGAGCCAGGGTCTGCATCGTGAGGTCATCTCCCTCGGTGTGTTCTCGGGTGATGCCTCGAGATTCGCGCGAGGAGGGGGTCCAGGTCGTCGTACGGCCGGTGGCAATGTGCGTACCTCACGAGGAGTATGCGGGCGGACGGCCGTTGCTTCCCCGAAAGGTGCTTCCCCGAAAGGTCGCCTACTGTACCTACTAGTATGTACAGTAGCGTCATGAGCACCCCGGAGCGACTGATCGAGTCCACCCGTGAGCTGCTGTGGGAGCGCGGGTACGTGGGCACCAGCCCCAAGGCGATCCTGGAGCGCGCGGGCGCCGGACAGGGCAGCATGTACCACCACTTCAAGGGCAAGCCCGATCTGGCGCTGGCCGCCATCCGCCGCACCGCCGAGGAGATGCGGGCTACTGCGCGGGGCGTACTCGGCGCGCCCGGGACGCCGTACGAGCGGATCGAGGCGTATCTGCGGCGCGAGCGTGACGTACTGCGCGGCTGCCCCGTCGGCCGGCTGACGATGGACCCCGACGTCATCGCGAGCGCCGAACTGCGGGCACCCGTCGACGAGACGATCGACTGGCTGCGCGAAGAGCTCGCCGGAATCGTCGAAGAGGGCAAGGAGCAGGGTCAGTTCGCACAGGACCTGGATGCTGAGGAGATCGCGGCGACGATCCTCGCCACGGTCCAGGGCGGGTATGTCCTGGCCCGCGCCTCGGGTTCGCCGGCGGCGTTCGACGCGGGCGTACGGGGCCTGCTCTCCCTTCTCCGTCCGGCCTCCTGAGGAGTCACGTGCAGACCACGAGAAAGCGCCCCGACACCCGGCAGGGTTCGGCGGAGAGGACGCATCTCGCGGTCGTCGAGGCCGCCGAGGACGGCACGACCACCGAATGGGACGCGCACGTCCGCCCCGAGGACCATCCCGCCTGAGGAGGCACCCCATGCACGCGATGCAGTACGAGCTGACCCTGCCCGCCGACTACGACATGGACATCATCCGGGGACGCGTCTCCCGCATCGGGCACCTGCTCGACGACTGGGACGGCCTCGGCTTCAAGACCTTCCTGATGCGTGAGCGCGGGGTGCACGGCTCACCGGTCAACCAGTACGGGCCGTTCTACCTCTGGAACACCGTGGAGGGGATGAACGCCTTCCTGTGGGGTGGCGCCTTCCAGGGGCTCGTGGGCGACTTCGGGCGGCCGGTGGTGCAGCAGTGGACGGGGCTGGCGTACGAGGAGGGCGTCGCTGCGGCCTCCCCCGCCGTGGTGGCGGTGCGCCGTCGGCAACAGGTCCCCGACGGCCTGCCGCTGTCCGAGGTGATGGAGGACGCCGTGCGGGAGGCCGGTCGGCTGGCCGGGGAGGACGGCGCCGTGCTCGCGGCGGCGGCCGTCGACACGCGCCACTGGGAGCTGGTGCACTTCTCGCTCTGGGATCACGACACGCCCAAGGCGACGGGTGAGGTGTTCCAGGTGCTGCATGTGTCGGCGCCGGGCCGGGGTGAGCTGCCGCGGGGCCGTCAGTGGTGAGCTGCGTCCGTACGGTGCTGGGCGACGGGGGTGCCGCTGAGCGTCGGCCCGGCGCATGGCTCGATCCCACGGATCGTTGTCCCTACAGCCGCTTTCGGTCTCGGCGACCGACCCGAGGATGGGGGTGACAGGCCACGAACGTGAGGTCGCTCTCGGCGGTGACGGCGAGCCAGTCGCCGAGCGTGCCGTCCTCCTCGGTGAAGCCGTGCGCGCGGGCGTCGGCGGTCGAGGCGGAGCGGGGCGCAGACCCACGGTGACCGTGATGCCGGTACGGGAAGCCGGACTGCCACGAAGCCCTGTTGACCTTGGTCGCGCTCGGCTGCGGCACCGGTGTGGTGCCCCGGCTGGTCCTCGAACTCAGCGCCGTGCGCGACCCTCTGACCGTGATCCAGGCCGATCCGGCGCCCGAGGCCTTCCGATCGGCCTGTGCGTACGCCGGACGGATCTGCGCCGTCCGCTGGTGGCGGCGCTGTGGAGCCTGACCGCCTGAAGGCGTCAGGTGAGGGCGGCCAGTGGGTCGTCCAGTACCGGCTGCCACGCCAGCTCCGCCGCTCCGACCAGGCTGTTGTGATCGAGTGTGCAGGCGAGGACGGGGACTTGGCCGCTGCGGCCCCACAGGCTGCGGTCGGCGACGACGGCGCGCAGCCGCTCGGGGTCGGCGTCGAGCAGGGTGCGGTGCAGCCCGCCGAGGATGATGCGGTCCGGGTTGAGGATGTTGACCAGACCGGCGAGGCCGAGGCCGAGCCGGTCGATCAGCAGCTCGACGGCGCCGCGGACGGCCGGGTCGGTGGCGTACGCGGTGCGGATGAGGTCGTTGGCCTGCTGAAGCTGTGAGACCTCGGGACCGGCCTCGCGCCCGGCCGCCGCCAGGAAGGCCAGCGGGTCCGCCTCCACGTCGAGGCAGCCACGGCTGCCGCAGTGACAGGGGCGGCCCTCCGGGTTCACGGTGAGGTGGCCGACCTCGAGCGCCAGACCCGAACTGCCCGTGTGCAGCCGTCCGTCGAGCACCAGCGCGCCGCCCACGCCCCGGTGCCCGGTGGCCACGCACAGCAGGTCCCTGGAGCCGCGGCCCGCGCCGTGCCGGTGCTCGGCGAGCGCGGCCAGGTTGATGTCGTTGGCGGCGAAGGCGGGCCCGGTGATGCCGGCGGCGCGCACCCGCTCGGCGAAGATCTCCCGTACGGGCGCTCCCGCCGGCCAGGCGAGGTGCAGCGGGTTGAGCGCCAGGCCCTCGGGTTCGGCGACCGCGGACGGCACGGCGAGCCCGGCGCCCACGCAGCGCCGCCCGGTCTCGCGCAGCAGTTCGGCGCCCGCTTCGACGACCGAGCCGAGCACCTTGGCCGGGTCGGCGTCGACGGTCTCGCAGCCGGGGGCGGTCGCGACGATGCGGCCGCCGAGGCCGACGAGCGCGGCCCGGAAGCCGTCGGCGTGCACCTGGGCGGCGAGCGCGACGGGTCCGTCCTCGGCGATCTCCAGCCGGTGCGAGGGCCGGCCCTGCGTCCCGGCGGCGGCCCCCGGGTGGGCGTCGACGCGGATCAGGCCGAGCGCCTCGAGTTCGGCGGCCACCGCTCCGGCGGTCGCCCGGGTGACGCCCAGCTCGGCGGTGAGCACGGCACGCGTCGGCGCACGGCCGGTGTGCACCAGCTCCAGCGCGGGTCCGAGCGCGCCGCGCCCCCGGTCCAGCCGTGTCCGTGTGTTCCCTTCCCCTACCGCCCGGGGGCCCGCCTTACCGCTCATGAGGGCGAGTCTCCCATGATCCGCTCCGGGTCCCGGCGGAAGCCGCTGACCCTGAGGGTGATGTTCAGCCGGCCCGTCAGCCCCAACGCGGGCGGCGCGGTCCCCGGCCGCACCTTCGGCACCCCGTGGTAGGCGAGCCGCGCCGGGCCGCCGAAGACGAACAGGTCCCCGCTGCGCAGCTCCACGTCCGTGTAAGGGCGCGCCCGGGTCTCGGTGTTGCCGAAACGGAAGACGCAGGTGTCGCCGAGACTCAGCGACACCACGGGCGCGTCGGACGTCTCGTCGCTGTCGCGGTGCATCCCCATACGGGCGTCCGCGTCATAGAAGTTGATCAGGGCGATGTCGTACGGCTCCGACGGCACCGCCCGCGGGCCCAGGGCGGCCTCGACCGCGTCGCGGCCCAGTGCGGAGAGCCAGTCCGGGAGCGGCTTCACGGGGGCGCCGTCGCCGTCGACGACCGTGCGGGCGTACCCGTAGGGATACCAGTGCCAGCCGAGGCAGACCTGCCGTGAGGTCATCGTGCCCCCGCCGGGCGTGCGCACGGTCCGCAGTCCGGCCGGTGGGCGGGCCCACTCCCGGCAGGCGTCCAGGAGCCGCAGCTGACGGTCCGCGTCCAGCCAGTCGGGCACATGGACCGCGCCGGGGGCGACCTGTGCGCGGCTCCGCGGGAAGAGCTCGGCGTCCATGGCCCCATCATCACGTATCCGGCCCACCGGGGACGGGGCCCCACCTGCGGCTCGGCTAGCCTGGACGCACCATGAACGACCGATTGACCACGCCGTGGGGCGGGTACGCGCTGGCCCGCTTCCCGGAGGACCCCCGCGACCGGCTGCGTGCCTGGGACGCCTCCGACGCGTATCTGCTGCGGCACCTCGCGGCGAGCGGCACCCCGCTCGACGGTGCGGTCGTGATCGTCGGCGACCGGTGGGGTGCGCTCACCACGGCTCTCGCGGCGCACCGGCCGACACAGATCACCGACTCGTTCCTGGGGCAGGAGGCGACCCGCGCGAACCTCGCGCGCAACGGCGTCGACGCGGGTGCCGTCCGGCTGCTCAGCACCCGGGACGACCCGCCGTCCCGTGTCGACGTGCTCCTGATCCGCGTCCCGAAGAGCCTCGCGCTGCTGGAGGACCAGTTGCACCGGCTGGCGCCCGGTGTGCACGAGGGGACGGTGGTGATCGGCACCGGCATGGTCAAGGAGATCCACACCTCGACGCTGGAGCTGTTCGAGCGCGTCCTCGGGCCGACCCGTACCTCGCTCGCCGAGCAGAAGGCCCGGCTGATCTTCTGCACCCCCGACCCGGACCTCGACCGGGGCGGCAACCCGTGGCCGTACCGCTACCGACTCCCCGACGGCATCGGCCCGTTGTCCGGCCGGACCGTCACCAACCACGCGGGCGTCTTCTGCGCCGACCGCCTCGACATCGGCACCCGTTTCTTCCTCCAGCACCTTCCGCGCGGCCGGGGCGCCGAGCGGATCGTGGACCTCGGCTGCGGCAACGGCATCGTGGGGCTGGCGGCCGCGCTGGCGGACCCCGAGGCCGAGGTGCTGTTCACCGACGAGTCGTACCAGGCGGTGGGCTCGGCGGAGGCGACCTACCGGGACAACGCCCGGGGGCGGGCGGAGTTCCGGGTCGGTGACGGTCTGTCCGGGGTGCCCGCCGCGAGCGTCGACCTGGTCCTCAACAATCCGCCGTTCCACTCCCATCAGGCGACGACGGACGCCATCGCCTGGCGCATGTTCACCGGCGCGCGGCGCGCCCTGCGGCCGGGCGGCGAGCTGTGGGTGATCGGAAACCGTCATCTGGGCTACCACGTGAAGCTGCGCCGCCTCTTCGGCAACAGCGAACTGGTCGCGAGCGACCCCAAGTTCGTCGTGCTGAAGGCGGTCAAGAAGTAGCCGAACCCGCGACAGTCCCCCGCGTGGAGCGTGCGGGGGGGGGGACGCCTACGGGGGCGGGGACTCCGATGCGGGTGTGCCGCCGTCCCGCAGCACGGTCACGAGACGGGCCACGGTCCGGGCCATCGCCTCCCGTCCCACGCCGAGGTAGCCGCGCGAGTCGACCGCCTCGGGCCGCCCGGCGAGGAACTCCCGGATGGCTCCGGTCATCGCGACGTTCAGGGCGGTGCCGATGTTGACCTTCGCGATGCCGCCCGCGACGGCCGCGGTCAGTTCGTGGTCCGGCAGGCCGGACGAGCCGTGCAGCACGAGCGGTACGTCCAGGGCGGCACTGAGCCGTTCGATCAGGGCGTGGTCCAGTGCGGCCGTGCGCGTGGTCATCGCGTGGGTGCTGCCGACGGCGACGGCCAGCGCGTCGACACCGGTGTCCGCCACGTAGGCGGCGGCCTCGGCAGGGTCGGTGCGGGCGCCGGGTGTGTGCGGGTCGGGCGGCGGTTCGCCGTTCTTGCCGCCCACCTGCCCCAACTCCGCCTCGATCCACAGTCCTTGGGCATGCGCCCAGTCGGCGGCGGCGCGGGTCGCGGTGAGGTTCTCCTGGTACGGCAGCCGGGCCGCGTCGTACATCACGGAACCGAACCCGGCGCCGGGTGCCTGCCGGAGCAGGTCGTCGCTCTGGACGTGGTCGAGGTGGAGGGCGACGGGCACGGCGGCTCGCGCGGCGGCCGCGGCGGCGGCGCGGGCGAGCGGGAGGAGCCGTCCGTAGCGGTACTTGACGGCGTTCTCACTGACCTGGAGCACGACGGGGGCGTCGGCGGCCTCGGCGCCCGCGATCACGGCCTCGATGTGTTCGAGGGTGATGACGTTGAACGCGGCGACGGCACCGCCCGCCGCGGCAGCGGCGGCGATCAGCTCACCGGTGGGGGCGAGGGGCACGGCTGCTCCTTCTCACCTGGCGTGGGAATCGGGTGCGAGGATCACCGAACGGGTCAGATGGCGCGGCCGGTCGGGATCGAGTCGGCGGGCGGTGGCGAGGGCGACGGCGAGCCGCTGGACGCGGAGGAGTTCGGCGAGCGGGTCGAGGCCGCCGGCCACCCACAGCCCGCCCGTCTCCCGGACCTGTGCGGCCAGTTGGTCGGGTGCCTCGCCGAGCATCCAGGTCGCGGTCGTGCGGGTGGTGATGCTGATGGGGCCGTGCCGGTACTCCATCGCCGGGTATGCCTCCGTCCACGCCTGCGCGGCCTCGCGCAGTTTCAGCGCGGCCTCGTGGGCGAGCCCGACCGTCCAGCCGCGCCCCAGGAAGGTGAACTGCGTGCGCTGGACGAGCCCTTCGGGCAGCGGGGCCTCCAGGGCGGTGCGGGCGTCGGCGACCACGGCGTCCGAGTGCAGGCCGAGGTGGGCGCGGAGCAGGGTGAGGGCGGTGGTGGCGAACCGGGTCTGGACGACGGAGCGTTCGTCGGCGAAGCCGAGCTCGACCACCTCGTCGGCGCACTCCGTCACGGGCGTGCGCGCATCGGCGGTGATCGCGGTGGTGCGCACCTGACCGCGGAGCCGGCCGAGGAGGTCGAGGACCTCGGTGGTGGTGCCGGACCGGGTGAGGGCGACGACCCGGTCGTAGGCCCGGCCGTGGGGGAACTCCGAGGCGGCGAACGCGTCCGTCTCTCCCTGCCCGGATCGCTCGCGCAGCGCGGCGGCGGCCTGCGCCATGAAGAAGGAGGTCCCGCACCCCACGATCGCCACCCGCTCCCCCGCCGCCGGCAGCACGTCCTTGTGGCCCTGCGCGCTCTCGGCGGCGCGCGTCCAGCACTCGGGCTGGCTGGTCAGCTCCTGCTCGACGTACGTCATGCGCACCCTCCCAGCGATGCCAGTGATGCTTGTTCTTGCAAGATTGAGCCAGATTTCGCGCACGATCAAGCATTGCGACGCAAGTACGGTGCGCTAGGGTCACCCGCAAGGTCAAGGAAACGGAGAGTGGGGATGTCCCGCGACGCCCGCTGGAAGGCGCTGCTGGAGCTGCTCGTCGAGCGGGGCCGGCTGGAGGTCGAGGAGGCGGCGGCAGAGCTCGGGGTGTCGGCCGCGACGATCCGCCGCGACTTCGACCAGCTCGCGGAGCAGCAGATGCTGGTGCGCACCCGGGGCGGCGCGGTGGTGCACGGGGTCTCCTACGAACTGCCGCTGCGCTACAAGACCGCCCGCCGCGCCTCGGAGAAGCTGCGCATCGCACAGGCGGTGGCCGGTCTGATCACGCCCGGCGAGGCGGTGGGTCTCACCGGCGGCACCACCACCACGGAGGTCGCGCGGGCGCTCGCGGCGCGCGGCGACCTGGCCTCGGGCTCCCCCGCGCTGACGATCGTCACCAACGCGCTGAACATCGCCAACGAGCTGGCCGTGCGCCCCCAGTTCAAGATCGTGGTCACCGGCGGGGTCGCGCGACCGCAGTCGTACGAGCTGATCGGTCCGCTCGCGGACGGCGTACTCGGCCAGATCACCCTGGACGTGGCCGTGCTCGGCGTCGTGGCCCTGGACGTCACGCACGGCGCGGCGGCGCACGACGAGGCGGAGGCCGCGATCAACCGTGTGCTGTGCGAGCGCGCCGCGCGCGTGGTCGTGGCGGCGGACTCCAGCAAGCTGGGGCAGCGCGCCTTCGCGCGGATCTGCGCGGTGGAGTCGGTGGACACCCTGGTCACGGACACGGCGGCCGGGGCGGAGACGGTGCGGCGGTTCGAGGAGGCGGGCGTCCGGGTGATCACGGTCTGACGGCCCGAGACCGGGGGCGGATCCGCTCCCCCGTGCCGCCCCCTCGCCTTGCGCCTACTCTGGGACCTGCGGTGCGCGTACCCGGTGGTCAGGGAGGCTGCGATGGCCGAAACGCCGAGCGAGCAGTACGGGCCCGGGCACTCCCGGTACCTGCCGATCGCCGACCACGGTCTGATCGGTGACATGCGCACCGTCGCCCTGGTGGGAAGCAACGGCACCATCGACTGGTACTGCTGCCCCTCCTTCGACTGCCCGAGCGTCTTCGGCGCCATCGTGGACGCCGACCGGGGCGGGTGCTTCGAACTCGCCGCGACCGTGCCCGGCCGCACGAAGCAGTTCTACTTCCCCGACACCAACGTCCTGATCACCCGGTTCTTCACCGAGGACGGCGTCGGCGAGGTGCAGGACTTCATGCCCGTCGGAGCGGGATCCGTCGAGACCGAACGCCACCGGCTGATCCGGAGGGTCCTGTGCGTGCGGGGCTCCCTGCCCTTCCGGGTACGGGTGGCTCCACGGTTCGACTACGGCAGGCAGCCGCACACCCTGCGGCTGCTCGGTGACGTGGCGGTCTTCGAGTCCGCCGGCCTGTCACTGGCCCTGACCGCAACCGTTCCCCTGGAAGGCGACGACCGGGACGTGTGGGCGGACTTCAAACTCGCCGAGGGCGAGGCGACGGTGTTCGCGCTGGACCAGGTCGGTGAACATCTGGCGCCGCGCATGTGCGCACGCGTCGAGGCCGAGAACCAGTTCGCCGCCACGGTGGGGTACTGGAGGCGCTGGCTGCACCAGTCCCGCTACCGCGGTCGCTGGCGGGAGATGGTGCACCGCTCCGCCCTCACCCTGAAGCTGCTCACCTACGCCCCGACCGGCGCGATCCTGGCCGCGCCGACGACCAGCCTGCCCGAGCGGCTCGGCGGCGAACGCAACTGGGACTACCGCTACGTGTGGGTGCGCGACGCGGCGTTCTGTGTCTACGCCCTGCTGCGGCTGGGGTTCGCCGGCGAGGCCGAGGCGTTCATGAAGTTCGTGACCCGGCACATCACACCCGGCGACGGCGGACCGTCCGGCCCGCTGCAGATCATGTACGGCATCGACGGCCGCACCGACCTGCCCGAGTACGAACTCGACCACCTAGAGGGCCATCAGGGCTCCGCGCCGGTCCGGGTCGGCAACGCGGCCGCCGACCAGCTCCAGCTCGACATCTACGGCGCCCTGATCGACTCCATCTATCTCTACGACAAGTGGGCGCAGCCCATCTCCAGCGACCAGTGGGACGAGGTCTGCGCACTGGTGGACTGGGTCTGCGCCAACTGGGACCAGCCGGACGAGGGCATCTGGGAGACCCGCGGCGGCCGCAAGAAGTTCCTGTACTCGCGGCTGATGTGCTGGGTGGCGATCGAACGGGCCATCCGGATGGCCCGCCGCCGCGGCCTGCCCGCCGACATGGTGCGCTGGCTGCAGTGCCGCGACACCATCTACCGGCGGATCATGCAGCGCGGCTGGTCCGTCAAGCGCCAGGCCTTCGTCCAGCACGAGGACGGCGACGTACTGGACGCGTCCGTGCTGATGATGCCCCTGGCCAAGTTCATCGCGCCCACCGACCCCAAGTGGCTGTCCACACTGGACGCGCTCACCCAGGACCTGGTCTCCGACTCCCTGGTCTACCGCTACGACCCGCAGGCCAGCCCGGACGGCCTGCGGGGCGACGAGGGCACGTTCTCCATCTGCTCCTTCTGGTACGTCGAGGCACTGGTCCGCGCCGGACGGCTGGACGAGGCACGGCTGGCGTTCGAGAAGATGCTCACCTACGCCAACCATCTGGGCCTGTACGCCGAGGAGATCAGCCACACCGGCGAGCAACAGGGCAACTTCCCGCAGGCGTTCACGCACTTCGCCCTGATCAGCGCGGCGTTCAATCTGGACCGGGCGCTGGGGTGAGGCGGAACAGTGTGCCGCTGCTTCCGCTCTGCGCGCGCTTCAGACGGATCACGGCGGTGGCGGGGTGCGGTGTCGCCCGGCCGGGGTGATGCTCCTCGACGGTGTGCGCGTCGGCGCCGCGCAGGTCGTTGGTGCGGGGTCTTCAGACGGGAAGCGTGTAGACCACCGACGGGAGGGATGCCGCCGGGGCGGGCTGTTCGAGGGTGCCGTCGTCCCGGACCCGCAGCGCGGCGAGGGTGCCGCTGTGCTGGTTGGCGACGAAGAGGTGACCGGCCGTCAGGGTCAGGCCGCGGGGCCAGGTGCCGCCGCTGGGGAACTCGCCGATCGGCGTCAGGCCGGGGTCGGTGACCCGGAACGCGGCCACCGTGTCCGCTCCGCGGTTGGTCACCCACACGAAGCGCCCGCATGGCGAGGCGACGATCCCGCCGGGATAGTTGTCGACGTCCTGGGCCGTGGTGGCGGGCACGGCGGAGCCCGCCGTCAGGACGCCCGTCCCGGCGTCGTAGCGGTGGCAGGTGACGGTGGAGGAGAGCTCGTCGGCGCTGAACACCAGCTCGCCGCCGGGGGCGAACGCGAGGTGGCGGGGGCCGGAGCCCGCGCGCAGCCGGCTCACCGCGGTCTGTGTGAGGGTTCCGGCGCGGGTGTCCAGCACGTAGGCGAACACCGCGTCCGCGCCCAGGTCGGTGGCCAGCACGAAGCGGCGCGCCGGGTCGACGACGACCTGGTGGGCGTGGCTGCCCTCCTGGCGTCCTGTGACCGGGCCCGAGCCCTCGTGCTCGACGACGTCGGTCGGCTCGCTCACCCGCCCGTCCTCGTCGAGCCGGTGCACGGCCACGGTGCCGGGTGCGGTGTCGCTGCCGTAGTTGGCGGTCAGCAGCCAGCGGCCGTCGGGGTGGACGCTCAGATGGCACGGGTTCGTCCCGCCGCTGGGGACCGGGGTGCCCAGGGGCGTCAGAGCGCCGTCGGGCTGCCGGGTGACCGCGGTGACGGTTCCGGGGTCGGTCTCGTTCGTGCTGTAGACGACGTCCAGGGTCGGGTGCGCCGCCAGGAAGGAGGCGCCGCTGACGGGCAGCGGCGGCAGTCCGCTCTCGGGGGCCAAATGGCCGCTCGCCGGATCGAAGCGCACGGCGGCGAGACCGGCGCCCTCGCCCCCGGTGTCGGGAGTGTAGGAGCCGGTGAGGACGAGGAGGGGGCCGGACGAGGCAGGTGTGGGCATGGGGCTTCCCGGGACTTTCCTTGAAGGGGGCGGTGGCGGGGCTGTTCAGCGGACGTTGTCGTCGTGGTGGTCGAGCAGGGCCAGTTCGGAGCGGCGGGGCAGGCCCTCCCAGTCGCCCGCGGTGCTGACCGCGAAGGCGCCGAGGAGGGCAGCCGTCCGCAGCCGCTGCTCGGGCGGTTCACCCGCGAGCAGTTCGGCGAGGTATCCGGCGGCGAAGGCGTCCCCCGCGCCCACGGAGTCGTGCACGCGCACGGGTATCGCGGGCTGCCGGTGCGGCTGCCCGTCGAGGAGGGCGAACGCTCCCTCGGCGCCCAGTTTGATCACGGCGCCGGACGGGCCGAGGTCGCGGATGCCCCGGGCGAGTTCCTCCGGGTCGTCGGTGCCGGGGACCACGAGCCGGGCCTCGTGCGGTCCCGCGAAGACAAGGTCGCAGCGGCGCAGCAGCGGCAGCAGGGCGCTCCCGGCCTCGTCCTCGCTCCACAGCAGCGAGCGGAAGTTGATGTCGAGTGAGATGGTCACTCCCGCGTCGGCGGCGATGTCCATGGCCCGGGTGACGGCCTTCGCGGGTCCGTCGCCCAGCGCGGGTGTGATCCCGGTGAGGTGCAGGACGGCCGCGCCGGCGACGACGTCTTCGGGGATGTCCTGCGGGGACAGTCCGGCACCGGCCGTGTGGGTGCGGTAGTAGCGCGTGCGGTGGTGGCCGGCGGTGCGCCGTTCCTTCAGCAGGAGCGACGTGGGGGCGGGGTCGCGTACGGCGAGGGCGGTGACCCCTTCCGCGCGCAGCTCCCGCAGGATGAGGTCGCCGAGCGCGTCCTCGCTGACGCGGCCGATCCAGACGGCGCGGCCGCCGAGCCGGCTGACCCCCACGGCGACGTTCGACTCCGCTCCGGCGAGCCCGAGCCGCAGATCGGCGCCCAGGGAGAGCGGGCCGGGCTGCGACGCGGACAGGGCCGCGAGGGTCTCCCCGACCGTCACCAGGTACGGCGTGCGCGAAGGGCTGTTCATCGGCCGACCTCCTCGGCCGCGGCGGTCGCCCCGACCGTGTCGAGCAGGGTGCGCGCCCGTTCGGTGAGCGCTCCCAGGGCCGTCGCACTCGGGTCCCGGTCCGCTCCGCGCAGCAGCGGCGAGCCGATGCCCACGGCGCAGGCTCCCGCGTCGATGTAGTCGCGCGCCTGGGCGATGTCCACGCCGCCGACGGCCATCAGCGGGATCTCCGGCAGCGGCGCGCGCAGCTGGCTCAGATGGGCGGGGCCGCCCGTGCAGGCCGGGAAGAGCTTGACCGCGGCGGCGCCCGCCTGCCACGCGGCGGCCACCTCGGTCGGCGTCCAGGCACCCGGGTAGCACGGGATGCCGCTCTTCGCGGTGCTGCGGATCAGATCGGTGTCCACGACCGGGGAGACGAGGAACTCGGCTCCGGCCGCCAGCGCGTCACGGGCCTGGCCGGTGGTCATCACGGTACCGGCGCCGACCGCCACCGCGGGTCCGAGGTCGTCCCGGATGCAGGCCAGGGCGTCGAGGGCACCGACGGTGGTGAGGGTGACCTCGAGGCAGGTGATGCCGCCGTCCGCGAGCGCCCGGGCCACGGCGGGCAGTCCGAGGGCGTCGCCCGACCGGAGGATGGCCATGACCCGGGTCCGGCCGAGCTGCGGGGTGATGGGGGGACGCTCCATCACTCCACCGCCCCGGAGGACGTGCCGGTGACCTGGGTGTCGGTCATGGGAGAGTTCCTTCGCGTAAGAGTCCGTCGAGTGATCGGCTGTCGGCTGGGTCCTGCCCGTGCGCCGGTCACTTCAGTCCGGACGTGGCAATTCCGGAGACATGTCGTGCGGGTTGCCGTTGCCGACGCCGACGAGCTCTCCCGCACCGTCGACCTCGAACGTCACCTCGAACGTCACCTCGAGACTCCCGTCGGGAACGAGACGGCCCCGGCCGTCCACCACCTCCCAGCACGTGCGCCAGGTCGTCGCGGCCGGTGGTCAGGGATCTGACGTCCGGCACGAGCCGCAGCGCGGCCGGAGCACCCACGGTCGTCAGCGATGAGGCGGCGTTCGGGGCGACCCGTGCGACCCGGCGCCCCGGACTCCCGCCGCCCCGAACTCCCGCCGCTCCGGCCGACGGAGCTACAGCGTGCGCTCCAGGCGCTCCGCCACCAGCTTCACGAAACGCGCGGGTTCCTTGGGCTGGCCGCCCTCGGCGAGCACCGCCAGACCGTGCAGCAGTTCGGTGGTCTCGGCGAGCACGGTGCGGTCCTCGCGTTCCTTGTACGCCTGGTTCAGGCCCTTCACGAGCCGGTGGTCGGGATTGAGTTCCAGGATCCGCTTGGTGCGCGGCACCTCCTGGCCCATCGCCCGGTACATGTTCTCCAGGGCCGGGGTCAGGTCCTGCGCGTCCGAGACGATGCAGGCCGCCGACACGGTCAGGCGCGACGACAGACGCACCTCCTTGATGTCCTCGTCCAGTTGCTCCTTCATCCAGCCGAGCAGACCCGCGTACTCCTCGGTCTGCTTCTCCCGCTCGTCGTCGCCCTTCTCGTCCCCCCGAGCACCCAGGTCGATCTCACCCTTGGTCACGGACCGCAGCGCCTTGCCCTCGTACTCGCCCACGGCGTCGACCCACACCTCGTCGACGGGGTCCGTGAGCAGCAGCACCTCGATGCCGCGCTCCCGGAACGCCTCCATGTGCGGGGAGTTCCCGATGCTCTGCCGGGACTCGCCGGTGATGTAGTAGATGTCCTCCTGCCCGTCCTTCATCCGCTCCACATAGCTCTTCAGCGTGGTCGGCTCGTCGTCGCCGTGCGTGGTGGCGAACGAGGAGACGGCGAGGATGGCGTCGCGGTTCTCGGGGTCGGTGACCAGCCCCTCCTTCAGGACGGCACCGAACTCCCGCCAGAACGTGGCGTACCGGTCCGGGGCACCGGTCATCATGTCCTTGACCGTGGACAGGACCTTCTTCGTCAGACGACGCTGCATCATCCGGATGTGGCGGTCCTGCTGAAGGATCTCGCGGGACACGTTGAGCGAGAGGTCCGCCGCGTCGACGACGCCCTTGACGAAGCGGAGGTACGGCGACAGCAGCGCCTCGCAGTCGTCCATGATGAAGACGCGCTTCACATACAGCTGCACCCCTCGCTGGAAGCCCTGCGTGAACAGGTCGTGCGGGGCGTGCGACGGGAGGAACAGCAGGGCCTGGTACTCGAAGGTGCCCTCTGCCTGCAGCCGGATCGTCTCCAGCGGATCGCGCCAGTCGTGGCCGATGTGCTTGTACAGCTCGTGGTACTCGTCGTCGGACACCTCGTCGCGCGAGCGCGCCCACAGGGCCTTCATCGAGTTCAGCGTCTCGGGTTCGCGCGCACTCTCCTCGCCCTCTGCCGTGGCCGCCTGGGGGACGAGCCGGATCGGCCAGGTGATGAAGTCGGAGTACCGCTTGACGATCTCCCTGATCTTCCACTCGGAGGCGTAGTCGTGGAGCTGGTTGTCCGGGTCCGCCGGCTTGAGGTGCAGGGTGACCGCGGTGCCCTGCGGCGCGTCCTCGACCTTCTCCAGCGTGTACGTGCCCTCGCCGCGGGACGTCCAGCGGGTGCCCTGGCTCTCGCCGGCGCGGCGGGTCACCAGGGTCACCTCGTCCGCCACCATGAAGCCGGAGTAGAAGCCGACCCCGAACTGTCCGATGAGCCCCTCGGCTCCGGCCCCGTCCTGGGCTTCCTTGAGCTCCTTCAGGAACGTGGCCGTCCCGGAGTTGGCGATGGTGCCGATGAGCTGCCCGACCTCTTCGTACGACATGCCGATGCCGTTGTCCCGCACGGTGAGCGTGCGGGCGTCCTTGTCGATCTCGATCTCGATGTGCAGGTCGGACACATCGGCGTCGAGCGTGTCGTCCCGCAGCGCGGCGAGGCGCAGCTTGTCCAGCGCGTCGGAGGCGTTGGAGACGAGTTCACGCAGGAAGACATCCTTGTTCGAGTAGACAGAGTGGATCATCAGCTGCAGCAGCTGACGGGCCTCTACTTGGAACTCAAACGTTTCGGTCGGCATGGTTCGCGATTACCTCACGGGTCTGAGTCGCCGGAACGGTCGGTAGCCACTGTAAAACACCACGTAAGGACGGGATGCGGACCCGTCACACATGATCGATCACAGGGGTTAGCATATGAGCGCCACCTAGCTCGAAAGATAAGACTGTGACTGTCAATGACGACTCGTTCACCAGCTGGAAGCACCGCGAGGAGATCGCGGAGTCGATGATCCCGATCATCGGGAGACTGCACCGGGAGCGGGACGTCACCGTCCTCCTTCACAGTCGCTCCCTGGTGAACAAGTCGGTGGTCAGCATCCTCAAGACCCACCGGTTCGCCCGGCAGATCGCCGGGGAGGAGCTCTCGGTCACCGAGACACTGCCGTTCCTGCAGGCGCTCACCGCCCTCGATCTCGGCCCCTCCCAGATCGACATCGGTATGCTCGCCGCCACGTACAAGGCCGACGACCGCGGTCTGTCGGTGGAGGAGTTCACCACCGAGGCCGTCGTCGGCGCCACGGGGGCGAACAAGATCGAGCGCCGTGAGCCGCGTGACGTCGTCCTCTACGGGTTCGGCCGCATCGGGCGCCTGCTGGCCCGCCTGCTCATCGAGAAGACCGGCTCCGGCAACGGGCTGCGACTGCGCGCCGTCGTCGTACGCGGCGGTGGTGACCAGGACCTCGTCAAGCGCGCCTCGTTGCTGCGCCGCGACTCCATCCACGGCCAGTTCCACGGCACGATCACCGTCGACGAGAGCAACGGCACGCTCGTCGCCAACGGCAACGAGATCAAAGTGATCCACGCCGACGATCCGAGCGAGGTCGACTACACGGCGTACGGCATCAAGGACGCCATCCTCATCGACAACACCGGCAAGTGGCGTGACCGCGAGGGCCTGTCGAAGCACCTTCGCCCCGGTATCGGCAAGGTCGTCCTGACCGCCCCGGGCAAGGGCGACGTCCCCAACATCGTCCACGGTGTGAACCACGACATGATCAAGCCGGACGAGCAGATTCTGTCCTGCGCGTCCTGCACCACCAACGCGATCGTGCCACCGCTGAAGGCGATGGACGACGAGTTCGGCGTGCTGCGCGGGCACGTGGAGACGGTCCACTCGTTCACCAACGACCAGAACCTGCTGGACAACTACCACAAGTCCGACCGCCGCGGCCGCTCGGCGCCGCTCAACATGGTCATCACCGAGACCGGTGCCGCCTCGGCCGTCGCCAAGGCACTGCCGGACCTCAAGGCGAGGATCACCGGCAGTTCGATCCGCGTCCCGGTGCCGGACGTCTCCATCGCGATCCTCAACCTGCAACTCGCCCGCGAGACCACCCGCGACGAGGTCCTCACCTACCTCCGCGACGTGTCGCTGACCTCACCGCTCAAGCGCCAGATCGACTTCATCAGCGCCCCCGACGCCGTCTCGAGCGACTTCATCGGCTCGCGCCACGCCTCGATCGTCGACGCCGGCGCAACCAAGGTCGATGGCGACAACGCGATCCTCTACCTGTGGTACGACAACGAGTTCGGCTACTCCTGCCAGGTCATCCGGGTCGTCCAGCACGTCTCCGGCGTGGAGTACCCGACCTACCCGGCGCCGGCGGTCTGAGCGGGCGCCGGTCGGCATCGACCGGAGCCGGCGGACTCCCGGCACGGCGGACACGCGGTGCCGGGAGCGGGACACCCGCTCAGCGTGCTCGGGTCCACCCTCTGCCGGAGTCCGGCCCGCCCGACGTGCGCAGGGTGCCGACCGTCTTCAGCAGCCGGTCGGCCGGTTTCCGCAGCTCGGGGTGGGCCAGGACCGTGTTGCGCAGGCCGCGCACCGGCCTGCGCCACAGCCGGTACGCCGCCGCCACCGGGTGGGGGCGGGTGGCGAACCCCTCGCCCACCCGCAACTCCCGGGTCTTGAGCCAGTCCTTGTACTCCTTGTCGCCCCGCCCCAGGTCCACCAGCGTCACACCGTGCCGGGCCGCCGCCTCGGTCAGCCGGAGGTGCATCATCAACCCGGGTGAGTAGTAGCGGAGTTCGGGGTCGTAGGCGGTGAACCAGGCAGCGAGCACCGTGCTGGACCTCGGCCCGAAGTGGGCTGCCATAGGCCGGTCGCCGGCGAACAGCACGGACAGCACGCCGGTGAAGTGCTCCTCGCGGACCCGCGAGAGGTGGTCCACCAGGTCGACGATCCACGGCCGCGAGAACCGGTCCATCCGTCCGGTGCGGCGGTACTGGGCGGACTTCCACTGCATCAGCGTGCGCAGCGCCCGCGGATCGCGCTCGTCGAAGACGAACCGCACCTCGCCGACGTCGCGCCCCACGCGGCGCTCCTTCTTCAGGACCGTCTTGGCCAGCCCCGGATACGTGCCGCGCAGCCAGTGCGGGTAGTCGCCGTCGCCGGGCTTCACATCGATCACGGGCGAGGCGAACGTCCCCGTGACATGTCGGCCGAAGGGTTTCTGCTCCTCGACGAGATGGTCGAACTCGAAGATGGACAACCCGCAGGCCTGCAACAGGTCCCGCGCGTCCCAGGAGATCCCGGGTCGGTGCACGAGTGCCTGGCAGTCGGACAGGCCGAGGCCGATGGCCCGGCCCACGCCCAGGGCGTTGCGCTCGTACGGGAGGAATCCGACGGGCTCCCCGTTCTCGCGCAGCACCGCCACCCGTGCCCCACCTCGGTACCGGCCGATCCCGGTGGCGAACTCGGGTGCCAGGAAGGGATTGGCGTATTCCGGCGACGCATCCATGGCCTGGTGCCAGGCCCCGCGCAGGGCGTCGCTCAGCTCGTGCGGCCGGTGAATGGTGATGTCCACCTCACATCAACCGCCCTTCCGCAGGCTCCGCGAGGAACGTGCCGGTGACGGCACAGCCCGGCAAGGCATGGTGGCGACTACTCATGGATCTGCTCGTGGATCGCATTGGACGACCGCTCCCCCCTGTGACGCTGTCCGCGTCCTGTCACTGCTTCGGGCCCCTGCCGGCCCACGCCGTGTACGCGCTCGTTCCACGGTCGAGGACCGGGGCGGGACACGTTCGGCAAGGATCAAACGTCGCGAAACAGTGCGCACGCTGTCAAGAGTGCCTACCGCAACGAAAGTTCGCGCACGAGACGTTCTCTTCGGCCGGCTCAGGGCCGCCCGCGTACCGGCCTCCCCGTTCCGGCGCGTGCGACGCCCGGCTCGGTCGGTGTCCACCGTCGCCTTGCCCGGTCAAGGAGTACTCTCCTAGCCTGACTTTGTGCCGCTCATAAACAAATCAACCCTGCACAAAGGCGTGCCGGGCAGCGACCTCACCCGGCTCCGTGTCGCCCTCACCGCCTTCTTCGCCCTCGACGGTTTCGTCTTCGCCGGTTGGGTCGTACACATCCCCGACGTCAAGGAGCAGACGGGCGCGTCGGCGAGCGCCCTGGGGCTCGCGCTGCTCGGAGTGTCCGCGGGCGCGGTGATCACGATGACGCTCGCCGGCCGGCTCTGCCGCCGGTTCGGCAGCCATCCGGTGACCGTCGTCTGCGCGGTCCTGCTGTCGCTGAGCGTGGCCCTGCCCCCGCTCACCCACTCCGCACGGGCGCTCGGCGCCGTCCTGCTGGTCTTCGGGATGGCGTACGGAGGTATCAACGTGGCGTTCAACAGCGCCGCCGTCGACCTGGTGGCCGCACTGCGACGGCCGGTCATGCCCAGCTTCCATGCCGCGTTCAGCCTGGGCGGCATGGTGGGCGCCGGGCTCGGCGGGCTGGTCGCGGGATCGCTGTCGCCCACCCGGCACCTGCTCGGGCTGACCGTGACGGGCCTGCTCGTGACCGCGGTCGCCGGGCCCACGCTGCTGCGTCAGCGGCCTCCGGAACCGCCGGACAGGGCGCGGCCCGAGGGCACCGCGCCCCACCGTCTCGGCACCCGCACACGGGGGCTGGTCACCGTGTTCGGCCTGATCGCGCTGTGCACCGCCTACGGTGAGGGCGCGCTGGCGGACTGGGGCGCGCTGCACCTGGAACAGGACCTCCACGCCCACCCCGGGGTGGCGGCGGCCGGTTACTCCTGCTTCGCGCTCGCCATGACGGTGGGCCGGATCAGCGGCACCACGCTCCTGGAACGGCTCGGGCGGGTCCGTACGGTGGTGGCCGGCGGCGCCACGGCATCGGCCGGCATGCTGCTCGGCTCGCTCGCACCGTCGGTGTGGGCGGCCCTGCTCGGCTTCGCCGTCACCGGGCTGGGCCTCGCCAACCTCTTTCCGGTCGCCGTGGAGCGCGCCGGTGCGCTCGCGGGCCCCGGCGGAGTCGCGGTGGCCTCGACACTCGGTTACGGCGGCATGCTCCTCGGTCCGCCCGCCATCGGATTCATGGCCGACTGGTTCTCGCTGCCCACGGCGCTCACCAGCGTGGCGGTCCTCGCGGCCGTCGCCTCCGCGATCGCATACGGGGCGCACCGCGCGACCGCAGGCCGACTGTGACCGGAAGAGGCCGTCGAGGACGCACACCGGCCGGGACGGCCCAGGTCGCCTTGATACTGGGGTGGCTCTTGTCCTGGAGCGCGCTTCATCCGGCACACTCGCCGCATGGAGACTGCCGAGTTCGTGCGAGCCCTGGACCGGGAGGGCCGGCTGCTGGCCGCGGCGGCCGAGGAGGCGGGCACCGAGGCCAAGGTGCCGACCTGCCCGGGCTGGCAGGTGCGGGATCTGCTGCGGCACACCGGCATGGTGCACCGCTGGGCGGCGGCCTTCGTCGCCGAGGGGCACACCTCGTACCACCCCGACGGCGGGCTGCCGGACCTCGACGGCACGGAGCTGACGGTCTGGTTCCGCGAGGGGCACCGGTATCTCGTCGACACCCTGTCCTCCGCCGCGCCCGACGTCCAGTGCTGGCACTTCCTGCCCGCGCCCTCGCCGCTGGCGTTCTGGGCCCGGCGGCAGGCGCACGAGACGACCGTGCACCGGATCGACGCCGAGTCGGCGCGCGGCGGTGCGTCCACCGAGATCGGCCGGGAGTTCGCGGTGGACGGCATCGACGAGCTGCTGCGCGGCTTCCACGCCCGCTCCAAGAGCAGGGTCCGCAGCGAGGAGCCGCGGGTGCTGCGGGTACGGGCCACGGACGCCGACGGCGCGGTGTGGACGGTACGGCTGTCGGGCGAGCATCCGGTGACCGAGCGGGGCGGGAGCGGGGAGGCGGACTGCGAAGTGGCCGGGCCCGCCGCGCGGTTGTATCTGTCGCTGTGGAACCGGCTGCCGTTCCCGGAGGTGACCGGGGACGCCTCCCTCGCCACGCTGTGGCGCGAGAGGTCCGCCGTCACGTGGAGCTGAGCATCCTGGTCAGCACCGCGCGCTGCACCGGCCGCACCTCGCCGTGCAGGGCACGGCCCTTGTCGGTGAGGGTCACCCGCACACCCCGCCGGTCCTCGGTGCACAGGGCGCGCTCGACCAGACCGTCCTTCTCCAGGCGGGCGATCAACCGTGACAGTGCGCTCTGGCTGAGGTGGACCCGCTCGGAGATCTCCTGGACGCGGTAAGCACAGGAGCCGTCCGCCCCCGGACCCTCGGACAGCACGTCCAGCACCTCGAAGTCGCTGGCGCACAGGCCGTGCTGGTGCAGGGCGCGGTCGAGTTCGCACTGGGTGCGGGCGTGCAGCGCCAGGATGTCGCGCCACCGGTCCACGAGCGCCCGGTCGGGAGTGTCCGCCT
This sequence comes from Streptomyces sp. NPDC093984, assembly GCF_044764595.1. Lineage (NCBI taxonomy): Bacteria > Bacillati > Actinomycetota > Actinomycetes > Kitasatosporales > Streptomycetaceae > Streptomyces > Streptomyces sp. NPDC093984. The sequence continues at coordinate 412,884 of NZ_JBIWIM010000001.1, forward strand.
CGTCCTTGGCAGCCATGGCCGCACGGTAGCAGAGAACCGGCTTTGTTGCATCCGAATTAAATGCACTTGCATTGAATGCAGATGCATGAAAGTCTCTTGGGCATGACCTCTCCGCTCACCACACCCGCGTTCGAAGGACGCTGGACCCCCCGGCTGTGGGGCACCCTGCTGGTGCTCTGCGCCGCGATGTTCCTCGACGCACTGGACGTGTCCATGGTCGGCGTCGCCCTGCCGTCCATCGGGACCGACCTCCATCTGACGACGTCGACGCTCCAGTGGATCGTCAGCGGCTACATCCTCGGCTACGGCGGACTGCTCCTCCTCGGCGGACGCACCGCCGACCTGCTCGGCCGGCGCCAGGTGTTCCTGGTGGCGCTGGGCGTCTTCGCGCTCGCCTCGCTGCTCGGCGGGCTCGTCGACTCCGGCCCGCTGCTGATCGCCAGCCGGTTCATCAAGGGCCTCAGCGCCGCCTTCACCGCACCGGCGGGCCTGTCGATCATCACCACGACGTTCCCCGAGGGCCCGCTGCGCAACCGCGCCCTGTCGATCTACACCACCTGCGCCGCCACCGGCTTCTCCATGGGCCTGGTGCTGTCCGGCCTGCTCACCGAGGCCAGTTGGCGCTTCACCATGCTGCTGCCCGCGCCGATCGCGCTGCTCGCCCTGCTCGCCGGCCTGAAGCTGCTGCCGCGCAGCGCACGCGAGAAGGACCACAACGGCTACGACATCCCCGGCGCCGTCGTCGGCACCGCGTCGATGCTGCTGCTCGTCTTCACCGTCGTCGAGGCGCCGCACGTCGGCTGGGCCTCCGCCCGCACGCTGCTGTCCTTCCTCGCCGTCGCCGCGCTCCTCACCGTCTTCGTCCTGGTCGAGCGGCGCTCGGCGGGACCGCTGGTCCGGCTCGGCGTGCTGCGCTCCGGCAACCAGGTCCGCGCCCAGCTCGGGGCGATGGCCTTCTTCGGCTCGTACGTCGGCTTCCAGTTCCTGGTCACCCTGTACATGCAGTCGCTGCTCGGCTGGTCCGCGCTGCACACGGCGCTCGCCTTTCTGCCGGCGGGCGCGCTGGTGGCCGTGTCCTCGACGAAGGTCGGCGCGATCGTGGACCGCTTCGGCACCCAGCGGCTGATCGCGGTGGGCTTCGCCCTCATGGTCGTCGGATACGCCCTGTTCCTGAGCGTGAACCTGCACCCGGTGTACGCGGCGGCCATCCTGCCGAGCATGCTGCTCATCGGCGCGGCCTGCGCCCTGGTCTTCCCCTCGCTCAACATCCAGGCCACGAACGGCGTCGACGACCACGAGCAGGGCATGGTGTCCGGCCTGCTCAACACCTCGGTCCAGGTGGGCGGCGCGATCTTCCTGGCCGTGGTCACCGCGGTGGTGACCGCCAACGCCCCCGCGCATCCCTCGGCGCAGGCCGTCCTCGACAGCTACCGGCCCGGCCTGATCGTGGTCACGGGCATCGCCCTGGCAGGCCTGCTGATCACCCTCACGGGCCTGCGCACGCGCCGGACACAGCGGTCCCTGGTGGTCGCGAAGTCCCTCCAGGAGGAGGCGAACGCGGAACCGGTCGGGGTCCGCGACTAGGGTCTTTCGTTCGGATCAGCCCGGCATGATCAACGAGAGGCCCTTGGGGGACGCCTCCCCACGTGCGCCCGGCGGGGTTCCTTGCCCCGCCGGGCGCACGCCTGTTTGACTCGGGACATGGAGGATCACGGGGGGCGTGCGTCCGGGAGCGGGCGGCGTACACAGGCGCAGCGGGACGCGATCACCGTCGAGATCGGATACGCCCTGTGCAGTGCGGTGTTCGCGGCGGCCCTGGTGTTCGGGGCGGTGGCGGGGCCCGCCTTCGCCTTCGGGCTGTCGGGAGGTACGCGGCACACGCTCGTCGTCTCGGGCATCGCGGTGGCGTCCGTGCTGCTCGTCGTGCGCGTCGTCAGCGTGCTGGTCCGCTTCGGGCGCGGCGTGGGCGCTCAGCCCAGCCAGCCCGGTCGTACCAGCCCCGACTCGTAGGCGAGCACGACCAGTTGGGCCCTGTCCCGCGCGCCCAGTTTGACCATGGTGCGGCTGACGTGGGTCTTCGCGGTGAGCGGGCTGACGACGAGCCGGCGGGCGATCTCATCGTTGGACAGGCCGATGCCGACCAGGGCCATCACCTCCCGTTCCCGCTCGGTGAGTCCGGCGAGCGACGCGGTGGCCGCGGGCTCCTTGGAGCGGGCCGCGAACTCGGAGATCAGCCGCCGGGTCACACTCGGCGAGAGCAGGGCGTCGCCCGCGACCACCGCCCGTACGGCGCGCAGGAGTTCCTCCGGCTCGGTGTCCTTGACGAGGAAGCCGGAGGCACCGGAGCGGATCGCCTCGAAGACGTACTCGTCGAGTTCGAAGGTGGTGAGCACGACCACCTTCACGCCGTCCAGGTCCGCGTCCTGAGTGATCCGGCGGGTCGCGGCGAGCCCGTCGAGCAGCGGCATGCGGATGTCCATCAGCACGACGTCGGGCCGCGCCTCGCGCACCGTGCGCAACGCCTCCTCGCCGTCGGCCGCCTCCCCGGCCACCTCGATGTCCGGCTGGGCGTCGAGCAGCGCCTTGAACCCCGCCCTGACCAAAGACTGGTCATCGGCGAGCAGTACCCGGATCAACGGTCCTCCCTGTGCGCGAGTGCCCCCTCGGTCGATGTCCTCAGCGGCAGTACGGCAAGCACCCGGAAACCGCCGTCCGCGCGCGGGCCCGCCTCGATCGTGCCACCGAGCGCGGCCGCCCGCTCCCTCATCCCGGCCAGGCCGTTCCCGCTCCCGCCCGCCTCGGCGCCGGTCGCGGGCCCGTCGTCGTCGACACGAAGGCGCAGCACGCCCTGAGCGCTGTCGATGTGCACGCGCGCATGCCGCGACCCCGAGTGGCGTACGACGTTGGTGAGCGCCTCCTGCACGATGCGGAACGCGGCGAGATCGGTGCCCGGCGCGAGCCGCGGCGCCTCGCCGTCGACCGTCACCGTCAGCCCGGCGCCCGCGGCCTGCTCGACGAGTTCCGGCAGCCGGTCCAGACCCGGCGCGGGCGCGCGCGGCGCGTCCCCGGGCGTGCGCAGGCCGTCGAGCACCTGGCGCACCTCGCCGAGCGCCTCCTTGCTGGCGGCCTTGATGGTGGTGAGTGCCGTACGCGCCTGCTCCGGGTCGGAGTCCAGCAGCGCGAGGCCGACGCCGGCCTGGACGTTGATCACCGAAATGCTGTGGGCGAGGACGTCGTGGAGCTCACGGGCGATGCGCAACCGTTCCTCGTCGGCGCGCCGCCGTGCGGCCTGTGCCCGTTCGGCCCGCTCGCGCGCCCACTGCTCGCGCCGGATGCGCACGACCTCCGCCATCGCCACGATCGCCACCACCCAGGCGGAGATGAGCAGTTCCTGCCCCCAGGAGGCCGCGGAGTCCCCGGGCGGCGGCAGCCATCGGTACAGCCAGTGCGCGACCAGGACGTGCCCGGCCCAGAACAACCCGACGGCCGTCCACGCAGCGGTGCGGCGGCCCGCGGCGAGGGCGCTGAAGCAGCCGACGGCGACGGTGAAGAAGACCGGGCCGTACGGGTATCCGGCGCCCAGGTACACCATGGCCGCCGCGGCTGTCACGAAGACGACCGGCACGGGATGCCGCTGCCGCCACAGCAGCGCTCCCGAGGCGACGACGACCAGCACGTAGGCGAGGACGTCGAGGGAGACGCGATGGCCGTGCTCGTTGCGGGCGGAGAAGTGCGTGCCGGCCACCACGAAGGCGGTGAACAGCAGGGTGGAGCGCCAGGGCAGACCGGAGCCGCGGGGCTCATGCCTCCACCACGGCGGTCCGTGCCTCCACCACGGCGGTCCGTGCCACCGCCACGGGGCGTCTGCGTGCTGCTCCTCCATGCCGTTCACGCTAGACGCCCCTGACGGTGGCCGTCGTCGACCGGGCGAGGTGATCACGGGTACTCCCCGGGGAGTACGCCTGAGGGAGCACCGGGCCCCTACGGGAACACCAGGCCCACACCGTGCGCGAGCTGGGCCGCCGCGTGCCGGAAGAACGTCGCACGGTCCTCCACGACTTTGTTGAACTGCCCGAACACTTCGAACCCCACCAGCCCGTACAACTGCGCCCAGGCGGCGATCAGGGCGGTGACCGCCTCGGGCGGGAGGTCGGGGGCCAGTTCGTCGGCCATGCGCCGGGCTTCGGGGTCGAGTTCGGCGGGCACCGGGGTGCGGGCCACTCCGCGCCGCCGGTACGCGTCGCGCACGATGCCGATCATGAGGAACCCGACGCGGGAGGCGGCCGGGACGGTGTCCTGAGGTGCGGAGTATCCGGGCACGGGCGAGCCGTAGATCAGCGCGTACTCGTGCGGATGCGCCAGCGCCCAGGCGCGCACGGCCTCGCACACGACGACCCAGCGCTGGGCCGGGGCGGCGTCACCGGCCTGGGCGTCGGCGGCCTCGGCGGCCTCGCCGAGGGAGTCGTAGGCGTCGATGATGAGCGCGGTGAGCAGGTCGTCACGGCTGGGGAAGTAGCGGTAGAGCGCCGAGGAGACCATGCCCAGCTCTCGGGCGACGGCGCGCAGGGAGAGCGCGGCGGCGCCTCCCGCGGCGAGCTGTCTGCGCGCCTCGTCCTTGATGGCGGCGGTTACCTCCATGCGGGCGCGGGCGCGGGCTCCTTGGGGGATGTTCATACTGGGCAGTCTGCCACGGTTCCGGAGCAGTGCACACAAACGAGAGCAGTGCGCTCTGACCTGACGCGAGCGGTGGGCGCACGGGAGAGAGGCACACGCAGACGGGGGCTCCGCTCACCAGGAGCGGCGCTCCACCCGAGAGCGTCGCCCCAAAAAGAGAGCACTGCTCTTGCATTGGACCACCGATCTCGCGCACACTGCTCTTGAGCGAGAGCACCGCTCACACTTCCAGGCCCCAGGAGGCCCCGCCATGTCCGACGCCCGGTCCGCGCACGTCCGGAAGCCCGGCTGGTTCACCGTCAACGTCTTCAACCGCGCCGTGGCCTGGATGACCCGCCGTGGCATCAGCGTCTGGGGCTCCCGGGTCCTCGCGGTCCGCGGCCGCAAGACCGGCGAGTGGCGGACCACCCCCGTCAACCTGCTGACCGTGGACGGGCAGCAGTATCTTCTCGCCCCCCGCGGCCATGTCCAGTGGACCCACAACATGCGCGCCGCCGGCGGCGGCGAGCTCCGGCTCGGCAAGCACGTCGACGTGTTCACCGCCACCGAGGTCGCCGACGACGACAAGGTCCCGCTGCTGCGCGCCTACCTCGAGCGCTGGAAGGCCGAGGTCGGCGTCTTCTTCAACGGGGTCGGCCCCGACTCCCCCGACGCCGACCTGCGCCGGATCGCCCCGGACCACCCCGTTTTCCGGATCACGGTCACGAGCTGACCTCGCCGCCCGCCGGCCGCCGGTCCAGCGCGGTCAGGGCGCGCTGGGCGATCGGGCGGGTGCGGACGATCTCGCCCAGCGACGTGGCCCCCTGCGTGATGTCCTTGAACGCGTTCCAGGCGGGCCGGAAACCGGTCAGCGCCGCGTGGAAGAGACCGGGCCGGCGTTCGAACGCGTTCAGCAGCCGCTTGCCGACGCTCATCTCGACGCCCAGGCCGGCCTTGATCGCGAAGGCGTAGTTCAGGGCCTGGCGGCGCGTGTCGACCGCGTCGTGCGCCTCCGCGATCCGTACCGCCCACTCCCCCGCGAGCCGCCCGGACCGCAGCGCGAACGAGATCCCCTCCCGGGTCCACGGCTCCAGCAGCCCCGCCGCGTCCCCGCACACCAGCACCCGCCCGCGCGACAGCGGCGAGTCGTCGGCGCGGCAGCGGGTCAGGTGCCCGGAGGAAATGCTCGGCCGGAACCCGGCGAGTCCGAGCCGGGCGATGAAGTCCTCCAAGTACCGCTTGGTCGCGGCGCCTTCACCACGCGCCGAGATCACGCCCACGGTCAGCGTGTCGCCCTTCGGGAAGACCCAGCCGTAGCTCCCCGGCATCGGCCCCCAGTCGATGAGGACCCGCCCCTTCCAGTCCTCGGCGACGGTCTCCGGGACCGGGATCTCCGCCTCCAGGCCGAGATCCACCTGGTCGAGCTTCACCCCGACATGGGCTCCTATCCGGCTGGCGCTGCCGTCCGCGCCCACCACGGCACGGGCGAGCAGCGTCTCGCCGCCCTGCAGGACGACGGCGACCGTACGCCGGTCCGGCACCGCAGAGCCGTGCTGCTCGACCCGCGACACCGTCGCCCCGGTGCGCAGTTCGGCGCCCGCCTTCTGCGCGTACTCGACGAGCTGCTGGTCGAACTCGGGCCGGTTGATCAGCCCGAACAGCATCTGCTTGGAGCGGCGGGTGCGGGTGAAGCGGCCGTTGTTCGAGAAGGTGACCGCGTGCACCCGGTCGCGCAGCGGCAGCTCGAAGCCGGGCGGCAGGGCGTCGCGCGAGGGGCCGATGATGCCGCCGCCGCACGTCTTGTAGCGGGGCAGCTCGGCCTTCTCCAGCAGCAGCACGCTGCGTCCCGCGACCGCCGCCGCGTAGGCGGCCGAGGCCCCCGCGGGTCCCGCGCCCACCACGACGACGTCCCACACCCGCTGCACGCCGTCCGCCGAAGAGTTCTCGCCGCTCACGATGGTCTACTGCTCCCGATCAAGCCGCCTGCCGCATCTGTCCCCCGCATCCTACGGCCGCGTCCTCACAGGCCGCTGTGGGAGGATCTGCAGCGTATGCGCCCTGCGCCGGCATGCGCGTACGCCCGAAGGACCGCCCGTACACACCCGCACACGTCCACAGCAGAGGTACTCATCGGTACCTGAGTCGCAACCTGAGGAGCGTTTCCATGTCGTCGAATCCGATCGCCGAGACCGTCGCCTCGCTGATGCCCAGGGCGAAGGAGGAGCTCACCGAGTTGGTGGCCTTCAAGTCGGTGGCGGACTTCGACCAGTTCCCGAGGAGCGAGAGCGAGGGCGCCGCGCGGTGGATCGCCGACGCGCTCACCGCCGAGGGCTTCCAGGACGTGGCGCTGCTCGACACCCCGGACGGCACGCAGTCGGTCTACGGCTACCTGCCGGGCCCCGAGGGCGCGAAGACCGTGCTGCTCTACGCCCACTACGACGTGCAGCCGCCGCTGGACGAGGCCGGTTGGACCACGCCGCCGTTCGAGCTGACCGAGCGTGACGGCCGCTGGTACGGGCGCGGCACCGCCGACTGCAAGGGCGGCGTCATCATGCATCTGCTGGCGCTGCGCGCGCTCAAGGCGAACGGCGGCGTGCCCGTGCACGTCAAGGTCATCGCCGAGGGTTCGGAGGAGCAGGGCACGGGCGGCCTGGAGCGGTACGCCGAGGAGCACCCCGATCTCCTCGCGGCCGACACGATCGTCATCGGCGACGCGGGCAACTTCCGCGCCGGTCTGCCGACCGTGACCACCACCCTGCGCGGTATGACCCTGGTCCGCGTCCAGATCGACACCCTCGAAGGCAACCTGCACTCCGGTCAGTTCGGCGGCGCTGCGCCCGACGCGCTGGCCGCGCTGATCCGTGTGCTGGACTCGCTGCGCGCGGAGGACGGTTCGACGACCGTGGAGGGCCTCGACGGCGAGTCTCCGTGGGAGGGCCTGAGTTACGACGAGGAGCAGTTCCGCAAGGATGCCAAGGTCCTCGACGGGGTGGAGCTGACCGGTTCCGGGTCGGTCGCGGACCGCATCTGGGCGCGCCCTGCCGTGACCGTCCTCGGCATCGACTGCCCACCGGTCGTCGGTGCGACCCCGTCGGTGCAGGCGAGCGCGCGGGCGCTGATCAGCCTCCGGGTGCCGCCGGGCGTGGACGCGGCGGAGGCGACGAAGCTGCTCCAGGCCCATCTGGAGACGCACACGCCGTGGGGCGCCCGGGTGCGGACGGAGCAGATCGGGCAGGGCCAGCCGTTCCGCGCGGACACCTCCAGCCCGGCGTACGCGGCGATGGCCGAGGCGATGGCGGTCGCGTACCCCGGTCAGGAGATGAACTACGCGGGCCAGGGCGGCTCCATCCCGCTCTGCAACACCCTCGCGTCGCTCTACCCGGGGGCGGAGATCCTGCTGATAGGTCTGAGCGAGCCGGAGGCCCAGATCCACGCGGTCAACGAGAGTGTGTCGCCACAGGAGTTGGAGCGGCTGTCGGTCGCGGAGGCGCTGTTCCTGCGGAACTACGCGGCGAGCTGAAACCGCTGGGCGGCGCCGTCAACGGTGTGGCGCGCGACGGACGTCGGCGGGCGGGCTCGGTGCGGTGAAGCCGCCCGCCCCGTCGCACGCCGAGCGCCTCGCGGGCGGGGGCCTTGGACAGGAGCCCCCACCTGGTCAGGAGTTCCTCTCGGTCGGTGACTTCTCCAGCGCGGCGAGCGCCGGGTCGAGGACGATGTCCTCACCGCGTGCCTCGACCGTCGGCTCCTCGGGAAAGTGGCAGGCGGTCAGATGTCCCTCGGGGTTGGCCGTGAGGCGAACGAGCGGCGGCTCGTCGGTCGCGCACTTCTCCTGCGCCTTCCAGCAGCGGGTGCGGAAGCGGCATCCCGAGGGCGGGTCGATCGGGGACGGCACGTCGCCGGCCAGGCGGATGCGCTCGCGCCGCTCGGTGCCGTCCGGATCGGCCTCGGGAACGGCGGACAGCAGTGCGTGCGTATAGGGGTGCCGAGGCCGTGTGTAGAGCGTCTCCCGGTCGGCGACCTCGACGATCTTCCCCAGGTACATCACCGCGACCCGCTCGGAGAAGTGGCGGACGACGGCGAGGTCGTGGGCGACGAAGACGAAGGCGATACCGAACTCCCGCTGCAGGTCCTGCAGCAGATTGACGACCTGGGCCTGGATGGACACGTCCAGCGCCGAGACCGGTTCGTCGGCCACGATCAGCTTCGGCCGCAGGGCGAGTGCGCGCGCGATGCCGATGCGCTGGCGCTGGCCGCCGGAGAACTCGTTCGGGTAGCGGTTGTAGTGCTCGGGGCTGAGACCCACCGTCTCCAGCAGTTCCTGGGCGCGCCTCTTGTGGCCCTGTGGCGGGTTGATCCCGTTGAGCTTCATCGGTGTCTCGATGATGGTGCCGACGGTGTGCCGCGGGTTCAGCGAGGAGTACGGATCCTGGAAGATCATCTGGAGGTTCCGGCGCGCCTCCCGCATCTTCGCGACGGGTTTGTGGGTGATGTCCTCACCGTCGAACACGATGCTGCCGGCCGTGGGCTCCAGCAGCCGCGTGATCAGGCGTCCGGTCGTCGACTTGCCGCACCCGGACTCGCCGACCAGGCCCAGCGACTCGCCGGCCCTGACGGAGAAGTCGATTCCGTCGACGGCGTGCACGGCCCCTGTCTGCCGCTGGAACACGATGCCCTGCCGGATCGGGAAGTGCTTCTGCAGACCGCTGACCTCGAGCAGGTTCTCGCCGGCCGGCGGCTTCGCGGACGCCGGGGAAGCGAGTTCTTCGGGGATGGACTGGGTGGTGCTCACGGCATGCTCCTGTTCGTCCGCCGCCGTCACTGCTCGGCCTCTGCGGCTCGGCCGCCGCGGATCTGTCGTTTGGTCTCTGCGGTGAGGTGGCAGGCGGCGATGTGCTCGGCGGTACCGGAGACCGTCAGCAGTTCGGGCCGCTCCACCGTGCAACGCCCCTCCGGCACCCAGCCCTTGTAGGCGCAGCGCGGGTGGAAGGCGCAGCCGCCGGGAAGGTTGATCAGACTCGGCGGGCTGCCCGGGATCGGGTTCAGCCGCCGGGTGACGTCGTCTCGGATGTGCGGCATGGACTGGAGCAGTCCCCAGGTGTAGGGGTGCTCGGGCTGCTTCAGCACGTCCCGCACGGTGCCGTACTCGATCCGGCGGCCGCCGTACATGACCAGGATGTCGTCGGCGATGTCGGCCACCACGCCGAGGTCGTGGGTGATGATGATGACGGCGGAGCCGAACTCCTCCTGCAGGTCGCGGATCAGGTCCAGGATCTGCGCCTGGACGGTGACGTCGAGGGCGGTCGTCGGCTCGTCGGCGATGAGCAGCGCGGGGTCGCAGACCAGGGACATGGCGATCATGGCGCGCTGTCGCATACCGCCGGAGAACTGGTGCGGGTAGTCCTTCACGCGCCGCTCGGGCTGCGGTATGCCGACCCGCTTCAGCATCTCCACGGCGCGGTCCTTGGCCTCCTTCTTGGACACCTTGTGGTGCACCTGGTAGGCCTCGGCGATCTGGGCGCCGACGGTGAAGAACGGGTGCAGCGCGGACAGCGGGTCCTGGAAGATCATGGAGACCGTGTCGCCGCGCAGCTCCCGCATCTCGTTCTCGGGCAGGGCGACGAGTTCCCTGCCCTCCATCCAGATCTCGCCGGAGACCCGGGCGCGCGTGCCCTTGTGCAACCCGAGCAGGGCCAGCGAGGTCACCGACTTGCCCGAGCCGGATTCACCGACGATGCCGAGGGTCCGGCCCTTCTCCAGGGTGAAGGACACTCCGTCGACGGACTTGACGATGCCGTCCTCGGTCGGGAAGTGCACGCGCAGGTCCCGTACGTCGAGGAAGGAGGAGGGCGCGGGCGTGACGTCCGCGGGCTGTGGCGAGGTCTGCAGGGACACTGGTGTTTCCTTGGGGGCTGCGGGGTCGGGTGTCAGGCGAGGCGTACGCGGGGGTCGACGAGGCCGTACACCAGGTCCACCACCACATTGGCGAGGACGACGAACGTGGCGGCGAAGAGGGTGGTGCCGAGGATGACGGGCAGGTCGGAGTTCTCCACCGAGTTCACCGCCAGCTTGCCGATGCCGTTGATCCCGAACACCGACTCGGTGATGACCGCGGAGCCGCCGATGAGCGAGCCGACGTCCATGCCGAAGATGGTGATGATCGGGGTGATCGCGGCCCGCAGCCCGTGCTTGAGGACGACCGTGCCGGCCGGCAGCCCCTTGGCCCGGGCGGTGCGCATGTAGTCCTCGCTGAAGACCTCCAGCATGGAGGAGCGTGTGAGCCGGGTGTAGAAGGCTAGGTAGACGATGACCAGGGTCGCCCACGGCAGAAGGAGCCCCTGGAACCACGCGACCGGGTCCTGGGTGATGGGGGTGTAGCCGGAGGCCGGCAGGAGCTGCCACTTGTCGACGAACACGAAGAGCAGCAGCAGGCCGATGAAGTAGATCTGCGTGGAGACGCCGACCAGCGCCAGTCCGACCGCCGCCTTGTCGACGGCCTTCCCCCTGCGGACCGCGGCCGCCGTGCCGAGGCCGACGCCCAGGACGAGGAAGGCCACCGCTGCGCCGGCGCCGAGCGAGAGGTCCGCCGGGAAGTCCTGCAGCAGGGTGGTCAGTACAGGGGTGTCGGTCTGGAAGGAGACCCCGAGGCAGGGCGCGCCGCAGTGGATGCGCATGCTCTGGTCGCCGTAGTCGCGGCCGACGAAGAGCCCCTTGAAGAACTCCCAGAACTGCGTCGTGGTGCTCCGGTCGAGGCCCAGCGAGTGCTTGATCTCCGCGAGGCGGGAGGGGGAGCAGGTCTTTCCGCAGGCCAGGAGTGCGGGGTCGGAGGGCAGCGCGAAGAAGATGAAGAAGGTGATCACACTGATCACGAGCAGGATCACGGCCGCTGCCAGCAAGCGGCGGATGAGATAACGAAGCATGTCGTGCTGGGACCTGGCGGGTGCCCGGTCCGCCTCCCTCTAGCTGTGGGCCGGTGGGGTGTGCCTGCGCCCGGTGGGGCTGGACGTGGGTTGGGTGGCCCCGCCGGCGGCGTACCGTCGGCGGGGCCACCGGGGTCACTGCTTGACGTAGACGTGCACGAGGCTGGGCTCGGCCATGATGGTGTCCGGGATGACCCCGCCCACCTTCGAGCCGCTGATGGCGCTGAACTTCATGTACATGAGCGGAACCACAGCGGCGTCCTTCATGATCTGCTCGTCCAGGTTCCCGTAAGCGGTGTTGCGCTGCGAGATGTCGGCTGTCTTGGAAATCGCGGTGATCTGCGCGTTGACCTTCGGGTCGTTCAGGTACGACAGGTCCTGGTTGGCCTGCGGGTTCTTGGCGATGAGGTCACCGTCGAACAGGGTGGGGAGCACGGTGGAGGCGTTCGGCCAGTCCGCGATCCAGTCGCCCCAGGTGAGGTCGTACTGGTTCTTGACGTTGTTGACGGTGTTGAAATAGTTGGCCACCTGCATCGGCACGAGGTTCACCGTGATGCCGATCGCCGCGAGGGAGGTCTTCACCGCGTCACCGAAGTGCTCCTGGGTGGGCGTGTTCTCGATCGCCATCGACATGGTGAGCTTCGGGTCGCCGGCCTGCTTCATCAGCGCCTTGGCCTTGGTGACGTCCCCGGCAGGGCTGGTGCTGTACAGGTTGAACTTCTTGTAACCGCCGATGCCGGGGCTCAGCATCGTGCTCGCGTAGTCGCCGTACGCCTGGCCGCCGAAGGCGCCGCGGACGGTGGTCTTGTCGATCGCGTACTCGATCGCCTCTCGGACCCTGATGTCCTTGACCGTCCGGGTGTTGATCGCCAGGTAGTTGATGCCCGGAGCGGCGTTGTTGTAGTAACGCGACTTGAGCGTCGGGTCGTTGGCGAACGAGTTGAGGTCGGAGCCGGCGAGCGGGTACTGCTCGATCGAGGTCTGGGCGATGCCGCCGTCCGACTTGATCTGCTGGTCGATGGCCGCCTGGTCCTGGCCGAACTTGAAGTCGAACTCGTCGACGTTCTGCTGGCGGATCGGGTCGGTCGACTGCTGCCAGTACTTGTTCTTGACGAGGACGAGTTCCTTGTTCTTGGTGTACGACTTGATCATGTATGGGCCGTCGGACCAGACGTGCGTGTCGTACGTCGAGCCCGTGTCATGGGCCTTGGGCACCGCCGACCACCCGGACATGGCCGTCGTCTCGTTGAAGTCGGCGACCGGCTGGTCGAGGTGGAAGACGATGGTGTACTGGTCCGGCGTCTGGATGGAGTCGAGCTGCTTGCCGCTGTAGGGGCCCTTGTAGTCGCCGCCGCCGACGAGCCACTGCGCCGCGTACGGCGGGCCGCCGTTGATGTCGCCGGAAAAGGCGCGCTCCACACCGTACTTGACGTCCTGGGCGGTGACGTCGGTGCCGTCCTGCCACTTGACGCCGTGGCGCAGGTGGAAGGTCCACACCGTGTCGCCCTTGCTGGGTGTTCCCGTGTCGGTGGCGAGGTCACCGACCAGCTTCGGCGTGGAGCCCGCCTCGTCCCATCCGGTGAGGGTGCGGACGAACAACTCGTCCGTGCTCTGCCCCTCGGTGGTGTAGGTGCGCTGCGGGTCGGTGTGGTCGAAGTCCGACTCGTCGAGGACCGTCAGCGTGCCGCCCTTGACCGGGCCGCTGCTGCTGGTGTTGCTCGAGGAACCACCGCACGCGGTGGCCCCGAGTGCTATCGCCACGGCAGAGGCCGTAAGAGCGACCGCGCGCGTTCTGCGCATCATCTGGGAACTCCGTTCTTGTCATGGGCTCGGCCTGGGCAGTCGTTTGTGGGACGGCCTGTGCCGACACTCGAAGGGCAGCGCGTCGCTGACACTCGAAAGGCAGCGCGTCAGCTGCGGTTGGCGCGGGGGTCGAGGGCGTCCCGGACCCCGTCCCCGAGGAGGTTGAGCGCCAGTACGAGGATCAGGAGCAGGACGCCGGGGATGAACAGGTACATCGGGTCCTGCAGGAAGAACTCGGACGCGTCCGAGAGGAGGGCTCCCCAGTCCGGAGCGGGCGGGATGACTCCGACGCCCAGGTAGGACAGGGCCGCCTCGGTGGAGATGTTCTGCGGGACGGCGAGGGCGAAGGAGATCAGGATCGGCGCCCACAGGTTGGGCAGCAGCTGGCGGAAGAGGATGTGCCGCCGGCCGGCACTCATGATCCGCGCGGCGTCGACGAACTCCCGCTCGCGCAGGGACAGCACCTGACCGCGCACCAGGCGTGCGGTGTAGGCCCAGGCGAAGACCGCGATGTTGAGGACCAGGACCAGCAGCCGGAGGTTCTCGTCCGTCCCGCCGTGACTGTTGGTCTGCAGCGCGTTCTGGATCACCGGGGTGAGCGCGATGATGAACAGCAGCTGCGGGAAGGCCAGCATGACGTCCATGACCCGCGACAGCGCGGAGTCGATCCAGCCGCCGAAGTACCCGGCCGCCAGCCCGGCCACGACACCGACCACGGTGGACAGCACCGCCGACGCGAAGCCGACGAAGAGCGAGGTGCGCAGGCCGTAGACGATCCGGGCGAAGATGTCGTACCCCGTACCCGGCTCGACGCCGAGCAGGTGCTTGAGGCTGATTCCGCCCAGTGATCCGTACGGCTGGTTGCCCGTGTCCGGGTTGATCGCCTTGGAGTCCGGGGTGATCGGGCCCCAGCCGGTGAGCGCGGTGAGCGCCGGGGCCAGTAGCGCGATCGCGATGAAGAGCAGGGTGATCACCAGTGCGATCATGGTGATCCTGTCCCGCCTGATGCGCCTCCAGGCCATCCTGGCGGGTGAGCGGCCCTCGACCGCCGTGCCGCCGGGCAGGGAGTCCTGCGACGGTTCGCCGGCCGGGAGCGTGGTACCGCCGGCGGCCTGGACCGACTGGTGTTGCGTGGTCATCGTATGGACATCCCGGAGGTGAGCTGGGGCCGCCGCGAGGATCTTCCGTCCGGCTCGCCCGCGGCCTTCGCGCTTGTCTCGTCGGCGGCGGACAGGCGGACCGGGGTCGGGCGCCTGGTCGCCGTCGTGGTCGAACTCGTCATGGCGGTTCTGCCCCTGAATGCAGGAGGTGGCTGGCGGCCGGTGTCGGCGCCAGGAGACTGAGCGGACTTTCGCAACCCTGCGCGAGTTCGGTCAACACCGATAAGGCGCCGAAAGGAGACTGTTTACCCGAATGGACAAGGCTTGACGGACGCGGGATGCGGGGTTAGCCCTGCTGTGAATACCTCACGACAGTTTCTTGGCCATCGATTGGCGCAACGCTGCGTGGAGAGGTCGGACACGCCCGGTTCACGGGGCGGGCGACTGGCTCATGGCTCGATCGTCGCCGCAGGTGGCGAGGTGCCTCCAACGCTCCTGCCCCGTCTTCGAGTTGATATTCACACCCGGACGGGGCAGGCGTCCTCACGCTTCTGCGGGAACTCTACGATCCCAGCGAAATCGCCGGGCATTATTAAGAATTCTCAGAATTGCCGCCGCCGTCCGAGGGCAGGCGGGTCATCGGCTCTCAGCCGAGCGGAATTCCCGCTTCGAGGTACAGCGCGGCCCCGCGTTCGCGCGCCTGGAGCGCCCAGCGGAGCCGTTCGTAGCGCACGGGCGGAAGCAGATCGGCCGCTTCCTCTTCCGTGACGAACCGGCAGTCGCGCAACTCCGGGCCGGGCAGCAGGAGTCGGCCGGCTTCCTCGCTGTCGAGGCGGCCGCCGTCGAAGAGGA
Organism: Streptomyces sp. NPDC093984; assembly: GCF_044764595.1. Classification (NCBI taxonomy): domain Bacteria; kingdom Bacillati; phylum Actinomycetota; class Actinomycetes; order Kitasatosporales; family Streptomycetaceae; genus Streptomyces; species Streptomyces sp. NPDC093984. The sequence continues at coordinate 428,209 of NZ_JBIWIM010000001.1, forward strand.
GGCGCAGACCGCCGTAGCCGGGCGGCGCGGGGGGCTCCCAGTCGAGGACGAGCAGCCGGGGGACCTCTTCCAGCCTGATCCCGGTCTCCTCCTCGACCTCGCGCATCCCGGCGCGGGCGGGCGCCTCGCCGGGTTCGACGACTCCGCCGGGGAACTCCCACCCGGCCTTGTAGGTGGGGTCGACGAGCAGCACGCGGTCCCGTTCGTCGAACAGCAGCACACCGGAGGCGACGGTCTCGGAGGTGGGCTCGGGTGTCTGCACGATCTCGCAGGCGGGTGCCTGGCCGGTCCGGACGGCCTCGGCGATCCGCAGGGCGGCCTCGTAGGGGGTGAGGGCACTGGTGTCGACGGGGTGCGCGTCGGCGGCGAGCCATGTGGCGAGCGCGGTGCGATAGGGCTCGATGTGGTCGTACGACCACTGGCGGATGCGCATCTCCCCGTCGGGGAGGTCGGGCGGGACCTCCCGGCCGGCTATGCGCTGGCGCAGGATCGTTTCGGCCGGAGCGAGGAGGACATGGCGTACGGGGATGCGCCGGGCGGCGAGGCCGCCGAAGATCTCGTCACGGTACTCCTGCCGCAGCAGGGTCATCGGTACCACCAGGACACCGTCGAGTTCGGCGAGCATCGCGGCCGCGGTGTCGATCACGAGCCGTCGCCAGATCGGCAGGTCCTGGAAGTCGCCGACCTCGGCGAGGCGTTTCGGCGGCAGCAGTTGGGTGAGCACTCCGCCGATGACCTCGGGGTCGAAGAGCGTGCTGTTCGGGATCAGTTCGATCAGTTCCCGTGCGGTGGTCGTCTTCCCCGCACCGAACGCACCGTTGATCCAGACGACGGTCACGGTTCCCCCTCTTCTGTTGGCCCCCTGGGGCTTGCCCGCTCCACCCTGCCACGGAAACCCGGCGCTGATGAGGGCGCCTCGGCGTGGCCGAGGTCACCACCACCGCGGCCGCCGGGCTCCGCACACCGCGGCGCCGGGCCCCACCGTCCGGGGGGCACCGGCGCCGCGACGTCGGCTCCCCCTCAGCCGTCCTGCCCCAGGGCGTCGTCGTCCACGGCCAGGCTCTCCTGGCCGATGGTGTGGTCGACGGCGCCGAGAGTGTCCTTGACGCTCAGATCCCCGAGCCTGTCGTGGCCGGCGGCATGGGAGGGGCTGACGGCGGCCACGACGAATCCGGTGGCGAGGGAGGCGATGGCGAGCATGCTGCGCTTCTTCATGCCCTGTTCAACTGCCGAAGGACGCCGGGGTCACGCAACGAACCCCGGCCGGGCTCTTCAGCTTCACACCCCGGCAGCGGTCGCGTCCGTGCCCTTCGCCAGCGCCGCGGCAGCCGCGCCCACCAGGCCCGCGTCCGTGCCCATCAGCGCGGGCGCCACCGTCAGGCGCTGGACGAAGGACAGCGTGGCGTAGTCGGTCAGGGCCTTGCGCAGAGGGGCGAACAGGAGGTCGCCGGCCCCGGCCACTCCCCCGCCGATGACCGCGATGTCGATCTCGACCAGCGTCGCGGTCGCGGCGATCCCCGCGGCCAGCGCCTGGGCGGCCCGCTCGAAGGACGCCACGGCCACCGGGTCGCCCGCACGGGCGGCGGCGGCCACCGCGGCGGCCGAGGTGTCCCCGTCGGGCCCCGGCCGCCAGCCGTCCTCCAGGGCGCGGCGCGCGATGTTCGGTCCGCTGGCGATGCGCTCCACGCAGCCGCGCGAGCCGCACGGGCAGGGATCGCCGTCCAGGTCCACGCTGATGTGCCCGATGTGGCCGGCGTTCCCCGTCGGGCCCGGGTGCAGCCGCCCGCCCAGGACCAGACCGCCGCCGACCCCCGTCGACACCACCATGCACAGCGCGTTGTCATGGCCGCGGGCCGCGCCCTGCCAGTGCTCGGCGGCGGTGATGGCCACACCGTCGCCGATCAGCTCGACGGGCAGCCCGCCCGTCGCCGCCCGGACCCGCTCGACCAGCGGATAGCCGCGCCACCCCGGTACGTTGACCGGGCTCACCGTGCCCGCGGAGGCGTCCACCGGCCCCGCGCTGCCGATGCCGACGGCACGCGCCCGCCCCCAGAACGGGGAGCTGGTCAGCTCCCGTATGACGTCCTCGACGGCCCCCATCACGGTGTCGCCGTCCTCCTGCGCGGGCGTCGCGCGCTGCGCGCGCAGCAGGATCCGGCCGTGGCCGTCCACCAGCGCTCCGGCGATCTTGGTGCCGCCGATGTCGAGCGCGGCCACGAGGTCGGTGTGCATCAGTGTCTGATCTCCCAATGCGTCAGTGGTATCGGCCCCGGCGTACGGCGTGCGGTCGCCGCCGCGGGGTCCGGGCGCCGGGCACGAGCGGGCAGGGAGCGCCCCTGGGGGAAGGCGCGGGCCGGAGAGTGCGGTGGACAGTCTCTCCCGCATCTGACAACGTTGTCCAGGCTCTATGCTCGACGCCACATCCTCATACAACTCCATGGAATCCCGGTAGTGCCCGGGACCGAGGCATCTTCCGTGGACGACAGACAGGACAGCGCATCGTGCCCGAGACCGCCCGCCGCACCGGCCGCCCCGCAGACTCCCACGCCGGGACCCGCTACGGCACCCGTCCGACCATGAAGGACGTCGCGGCACGCGCAGGGGTGGGTCTGAAGACGGTGTCGCGTGTGGTCAACGGCGAGCCAGGGGTCACCCCGGACACCGAGCGCCGGGTCCAGGAGGCGATAGAGGCGCTGGGATTCCGGCGCAACGACAGCGCGCGGGTGCTGCGCAAGGGCCGCACCGCGAGCATAGGCCTGGTCCTGGAGGACCTCGCGGACCCCTTCTACGGGCCGCTGAGCCGCGCCGTCGAGGAGGTCGCCCGGGCGCACGGGGCCCTGCTGATCAACGGCTCCAGCGCGGAGGACCCGGACCGGGAGCAGGAGCTGGTGCTGGCGCTGTGCGCGCGCCGTGTGGACGGACTGGTCATCATCCCGGCGGGTGACGACCACCGCTATCTGGAGCCGGAGATCAAGGCGGGCGTCGCCACGGTGTTCGTGGACCGACCCGCCGGGAGGATCGACGCCGACGTGGTGCTGTCCGACAGCTTCGGCGGCGCCCGGGACGGAGTCGCCCACCTCATCGCGCACGGCCATCGCCGGATCGGCTTCATCGGCGACATGCCGCGCATCCACACCGCGGCCGAGCGGCTGCGCGGCTACCGGGCCGCCATGGAGGACGCGGGCATACCCGTCGAGGACTCCTGGATGTCCCTGGGCGTCACCGATCCCGAGCGGGTGCGCCGGGCCGCCGAGGCGATGCTCGAAGGGCCTGCCCCCGTCACCGCGATCTTCGCGGGCAACAACCGCGTGACCGTCACCGTCATCCGTGTCCTGGCCGCACACAGCCGTCCGGTCGCCCTGGTCGGCTTCGACGACATCGAGCTGGCCGACCTGCTCCAGCCCGGCGTCACGGTCGTCGCCCAGGACGCCGCCGCCCTCGGCAGCACGGCCGCCGAGCGCCTGTTCCGCCAGCTCGACGGCACGCTCATCACCCCGGAGCGCATCGAGCTTCCCACCCGGCTGATCACCAGGGGCTCGGGCGAACTGCCGCCCGCCGACTGAGGTCACGCCCGAGGCCGCGCCCGCACGCCACTGCCGAAGCCACGACGCCCGTCACTGCGCCAAGGCCGTGAGGTCCCCTCGCCTCGGTGCCGCGAAGCCCTCCAGGTCGGCCCGGGTCAGGCCGGTGGCCCGCGTGACCTCTCCCGTGTCCAGAGCGCCGCAGTCCAGCCCCCGCAGCAGATAACCGCTCAGCGCCTTCGCCGTGGCCGGTTCGTCCAGGACGTCGCCGGCGGTGCGATCGGCGTAGCGGGCGAGACGTGCCGCGGCCTGCTGGAAGCCCTCCCGGTAGAAGGCGAAGACGGCCGCGTACCGGGTGGGAAGGTGGCCCGGATGCATGTCCCAGCCCTGGTAGTAGGCGCGGGCCAGCGCCCGTCGGGTGAGCCCGTAGTGCAGCCGCCAGGCGTCGTGTACCCGCTCGGTGGGGCCGACGGGCAGGACGTTCGTGGAGCCGTCCGACAGGCGGACGCCGGTGCCCGCCGCCGCGACCTGCATGACCGCCTTGGCGTGGTCGGCGGCCGGGTGGTCGCTCGCCTGGTGGGCGGCGGACACGCCGAGGCAGGCGCTGTAGTCGAAGGTGCCGTAGTGCAGTCCGGTGGCGCGGCCCTCGGCGGCGTGGATCATGCGGGCGACGGTGGCGGTGCCGTCGGCGGCGAGGACGGCCTGGCTGGTCTCGATCTGGATCTCGAAGCCGAGGCGCCCCGCGTCGAGCCCGTGCGCCTTCTCGAACGCCTCCAGCAGCCGCACCATGGCGGTGACCTGCTCCGGGTACGTCACCTTGGGCAGTGTCAGCACGAGCCCGTCCGGCAGCCCGCCGGCCTCCATCAGGCCGGTGAGGAAGATGTCGAGCGTGCGGATGCCCCGGTCGCGCACCGGTGCCTCCATGCACTTCATACGGATGCCCATGTACGGGGCGGCCGTGCCCTCCCGGTACGCCTGAGCCATCAGCCGTGCCGCGCGGGCGGCCGCCTGGTCCTCCTCGGCGTCGGGGCGCGGCCCGTAGCCGTCCTCGAAGTCGACGCGCAGGTCTTCGATCGGCTCGCGCTCGAGTTTCGCGCGGACGCGGTCGTGGACCGGCTCGGCGAGTTCGTCGCCGAGACCGAGGACCGAGGCGAACGAGGCGGCGTCCGGGGCGTGTTCGTCGAGGGCGGCGAGGGCCCGGTCGCCCCAGGAGCGCACGGTGTCGGCGGCGAAGACGTCACCGGGGACGTAGACCGTGTGGACGGGCTGGCGGGTGCCGGGGTCGCCCGGGTAGCGGCGGGCCAACTCGGCGTCCACCGGGGCGAGGGAGGCACTGATCTCCTCGCGGACGACACCCGCGATGCTCGTCGACACCCGCTCCTGCCGGCCCTGGCCCATCCCACACCCCTCCCGCTTTCCACTGCGCGGAATCAACAATCCGTAGAGCGAAGCTATCCATGGCTCTTGCCGCCGGTCAACACCGTCTGGTGCACGAACCACCCCTCCACCAGCAGGCCCCTGGGACGAACGAAGGCCCCCGCGGACCGCACCTGCGGACGCGGGGGCCTCCCAGCCCTGGAGTCGCTCAGCCCTTGCGGGCCTTGATCTGCTCGGTGAGCTGCGGGACGACCTCGAACAGGTCGCCGACGACGCCGTAGTCGACCAGGTCGAAGATCGGGGCCTCGGCGTCCTTGTTGATCGCCACGATGGTCTTCGAGGTCTGCATACCGGCGCGGTGCTGGATCGCGCCGGAGATGCCGGTGGCGATGTACAGCTGCGGGGACACGCTCTTGCCGGTCTGGCCGACCTGGTTGGTGTGCGGGTACCAGCCCGCGTCCACCGCGGCACGCGACGCGCCGACGGCCGCGCCCAGGGAGTCGGCGAGGGTCTCGATGAGCGCGAAGTTCTCCGCACCGCCCACACCGCGGCCACCGGAGACCACGATCGCGGCCTCGGTCAGCTCCGGACGGCCCGTCGACTCACGCGGCGTACGGCCGGTGATCTTCGTGCCGGTCGCCTTCTCGGAGAAGGTGACGTTCAGCGCCCCGACCGTGCCCGCGGCCGGGGCGGCCTCCACGGCGGCCGAGTTCGGCTTCACCGTGATGACCGGGGTGCCCTTGCTGACACGGGACTTGGTGGTGAAGGACGCGGCGAACACCGACTGGGTGGCCACCGGGCCCGCCTCACCGGCCTCGAGGTCGACGGCGTCGGTGATGATGCCCGAGCCGATGCGCAGCGCCAGACGCGCGGCGATCTCCTTGCCCTCCGCGGAGGACGGGACCAGCACGGCGGCCGGGGACACCTGCTCGTAGGCGGCCTGCAGGGCGTCCACCTTCGGCACGACCAGGTACTCGGCGTACTCGGAGGCGTCGTGGGTGAGGACCTTGACCGCGCCGTGCTCGGCGAGCGCGGCGGCGGTGTTCTCGGCACCGGAGCCGAGGGCGACGGCGACCGGCTCGCCGATACGGCGGGCCAGGGTCAGCAGCTCCAGCGTGGGCTTGCGGACGGCACCGTCCACGTGGTCGACGTAGACGAGAACTTCAGCCATGGGAACGGATCTCCTTGCGGATTGCGAAGTCTGAGGGACGGTAAGGGAGTCGATCCCTTAGATGAACTTCTGGCTCGCGAGGAACTCAGCGAGCTGCTTGCCGCCCTCGCCCTCGTCCTTGACGATCGTGCCCGCGGTGCGCGCCGGGCGCGCGGCCGCGGTCTCGACCGTGGTGTAGGCACCTTCGAGACCGACCTCCTCGGCGTCGATCTCCAGGTCGGACAGGTCCCAGGACTCCACCGGCTTCTTCTTGGCCGCCATGATGCCCTTGAAGGACGGGTAGCGGGCCTCGCCCGACTGGTCGGTCACCGACACGACAGCCGGAAGAGACGCCTGAAGCTGCTCGGAGGCGGCGTCGCCGTCCCGGCGGCCCTTGACCGTGCCGTCCTCGACGGAGACCTCGGACAGCAGGGTCACCTGCGGGACGCCCAGACGCTCGGCCAGCAGCGCGGGCACGACACCCATGGTGCCGTCGGTGGAGGCCATGCCGGAGATCACCAGGTCGTAGCCGGCCTTCTCGATCGCCTTGGCCAGCACCAGCGAGGTGCCGATGGCGTCCGTGCCGTGCAGGTCGTCGTCCTCCACGTGGATCGCCTTGTCGGCGCCCATCGACAGCGCCTTGCGCAGCGCGTCCTTGGCGTCCTCCGGGCCGACCGTCAGGACGGTGACCTCGGCGTCGTCCGCGTTCTCCGCGATCTGCAGCGCCTGCTCGACCGCGTACTCGTCGAGCTCGGAGAGCAGACCGTCCACGTCGTCCCGGTCGACGGTCAGGTCATCGGCGAAGTGCCGGTCGCCAGTGGCGTCGGGCACGTACTTCACAGTGACAACGATCCTCAAGCTCACGCCGGCTCTCCTACTGCATCGTCATTTCTGGGCTGCCTTCTTGCAGGCAGCATAGGCGCCTGAAGCGGCCGATCCCGGTCGGGGCGACCCCGCGCTCCGAACGAAATATTACTTGCCAGTACATCGAGTGGATGCCCGCTAAGCAAGCGCTTTGAACTGTGACCTTGACAACGCTGTGTAACCGGCCGGGTGACGACTCAGGGACGGAGGCCGCTGAAGCGACTCAGTCACGGAGGCCGTTGAACCGGCCCTGGTGGTACAGGAGGGGGCGTCCGGCACCCGAGGGATCACCGAGGACGACCTCGGCGAGGACGACGCGATGGTCCCCGGCGGGCACCCGGGCCACCACGCGGCACACCAGCCAGGCGAGGACGTCGTCCAGAAGGGGCACCCCCTCCGGGCCCTCGCGCCAGCTGGTCGGTGCCCCGAACCGGTCGGCGCCGCTCGTGGCGAAGGTGCCGGCCAGGTCCTCCTGGTGCTCGCCGAGTATGTGCACGCCGACGTGCTCGGCCTCCGAGACGACGGGCCAGCTGGAGGAGCCCACACCGATGCCGAAGGAGACGAGCGGGGGCTCGGCGGAGACGGAGGTGAGGGAGGTGGCGGTGAAGCCGACCGGCCTGCCGCCGCCCTGGGCGGTGATCACGGCGACTCCGGCCGCGTGCCGCCGGAAGACGGAGCGGAGCAGGTCCGGGGAGGCGAGCCGATGGGTGACGAGGTCGGGCGTGGCCCTCATGCGGTGCTCCTTCTGGGAGAGGTGACCTGGGGTCCGTGGGTGCTCAACACGCCGGACAGCACGCACTCGCGGTGTGGGCCAGATCCACGTGGACACGCTCGAAGAGAAGGAGTTCCGGGGGCATACGGTCAGGCTGACGATAGGTGGTACGCGCAGTCAAGTGCGTCCCGGCATCCGGGAGGCACGTCACCGTCGTGGACACAACCGTCAAACCGCCTCCCCCAGCGCCGCGATGACGTCGGCCTTGCGAGGCTGGCCGGTGGCTCGCCGCACGACCCGGCCGTCGGCGTCGAGGATCAGGACGGTGGGCGTCTTGAGGATGTCGAGTTCGCGCACGAGGTCGAGATGCGCCTCGGCGTCGATCTCGATGTGGGTCACGCCCGGAACCATGTCGGCAACCTCGCCGAGGACCCGGCGCGTGGCCCGGCAGGGAGCGCAGAAGGCGCTGGAGAACTGGACGAGCGTCGCCCGCTCGCCGAGCCCCTGGCCCAACTCGGCCGCGCCGAGCCGCTTTCCCTCGTCCCGCCCGCGCACTCTCACTCTCCCGCTCCGTCGCCGGTGCAGCACTCCGTACGCGCTCGCCAGCGCGAGCACGGCCACGCACACCACAAGTCCCGTCATCTTCTGCTCCAGCGTTCACCAGACCGCAAAGATTCCCGGCTCCCCGATCCGATTCATATGCGGAATGCTTGAATCATGGACATCGACGTAAGGGGACCGCGCTTCGGGGCGGCCGTGACGACCGTTGTGCTGGCCGTGGTCCTGGTCACCGGCAGCGCCTGGCTGTTGGCCTGGCAGTTGCTGGCCTTCGCACTGGGCGCGGCCGGGGGCGTGACGCGCTCACCGTACGGATGGCTGTTCCGGAGGGTCGTACGCCCGCGGCTCGGGCCGCCGACGGAGTTCGAGGCGCCGCAGCCGCCGCAGTTCGCCCAGGCTGTCGGGCTCGTCTTCGCCGTCGTCGGGCTGGTCGGCTACACCGCGGGGCCGCGGTGGCTGGGGCTGGCGGCCACCGGGGCGGCGCTCGCCGCCGCATTCCTCAACGCCGCGTTCGGGTACTGCCTGGGGTGCGAGGCGTACCTGCTCATGCGGCGTGCGGCGGTCCGCACGGACTGACGGGGCATCAGGCCAGGTGGTGCGAACGGCTGACGTGACGAGGATCTCGCCGTACACGGGCACCAGGACTGGCCCCGCGTCCGTTCTTCAGGCACGATCTGCGGCAAGCCGTAAACCTACGGCTGCGTAACTTCCGCTGGGAGTCCCTTCCCAGGCAGAGAGAAGGGTCCGTCCCCATCCATGGCTGAGCTCGTCTACCGTCCCGTCATCGGTCTCGCCCGCACGATGTTCAAGGCGTGGGACCTGAAGATCGACTGCGAGGGCTCGGAGAACATCCCCCGCTCCGGCGGTGCGGTGCTGGTGAGCAACCACATCAGCTATCTGGACTTCATCTTCAACGGCCTGGCCGCGCTGCCGCAGAAGCGCCTGGTGCGCTTCATGGCCAAGGAGTCCGTCTTCCGGCACCGCATCTCCGGCCCGCTGATGCGCGCCATGAAGCACATCCCGGTGGACCGCAAGCAGGGCGAGGCGGCGTACGCGCACGCGCTGGACTCGCTGAGGTCGGGCGAGGTCGTGGGCGTCTTTCCGGAGGCGACCATCTCCGAGTCGTTCACCCTGAAGAGCTTCAAGTCCGGTGCGGTGCGCCTGGCCCAGGAGGCGGGTGTCCCGCTGGTCCCGATGGCCCTGTGGGGCACCCAGCGGCTGTGGACCAAGGGCCACCCGCGCAACTTCAAGCGCAGCCACACCCCGATCACGATCCGGGTCGGCGAGGCGATCGAGGCCCCCCGCGAGACATATGCGGGCGTCCTGACCCGTCAGCTGCGCGAGCGGGTCCAGGAGTTGCTGGAGGCCGCGCAGCGCGCCTATCCGGGCCGGCCCAAGGGCCAGGAGGACGCCTGGTGGATGCCGGCCCATCTCGGTGGCACCGCGCCCACCCCCGAGGCGCTGCGCGCCGCCGAGGCGCACTGAGGCCCGTCAGGCAGGGGCGTGGACGGTGATCCTCGCCCCGGGGCTGAACTTCTCCAGCAGTTCCGCGAGTTCGGCACCGGCCTGCTCGACGTCGGCCACCGGCATCGGGTCCAGGCTCTCCAGCAGGAAGAGCGCCGAGGTGGACTCCTCGGTGAGCCGGGTGCGCGGACCCTGGCGCCAGTTCCAGCGGCGGCAGGTCACGCCGGCCTCGTCGCGCCAGACCACCTCGCCGGCGTCCGGGTGTTCCACGGTCTCCTCGCCCGCCGAGACGGTCACGAACTCCTCGTGCCCCGCGGCCCGTACGAGGCGCATGGCGCCCTGGATGCGGTCGAGGTCCTCGCCGCCGACCGGGATGAGATGGGCGACGCTGATGGCGTTGTAGATGTCGACGAGCACGTTGATCCTGGGCAGGCCGGCGTCCGACAGGGCCCGCTTGGCGAGCGCCTCGGCGGAGTTGCGGGTGCGGGACGGCTTGGCGCCGAAGGCCGTGTACACCGCACGCCAGGCCGCCATGTGCGGCTCCTCGTGCGGGGCGCGTCCGTCCAGGCGGGCGGCGAGCCGGCGGGCGGCGTCGTCGAGCAGGGCGGACGTGGCCTCGGTGCTGGGCCCGCTCACGAGACCGTGGGCTTCGATCGCGACATGGGTGAAGCCGGGCGCGAGGGCGCGCACCTCGTCGGACACGGTCAGGGTGGGAGTCATCGCCTGCCTCAGAGCGCGGTGGGGAGGGTCTTCCAGAGGGTCGGCCGGTCGGGTGCGGCCTTGAGGGCCCTCACCACCGCCGGGTGAGGTGCAGCATACAGGACTGAATAGTCCACCTCGCTGGACTTTGCGTCGGGGATCCAGGCGAGGCGCTCACCGTCGAGGGAGAACCGGGCGTCGACGCCCGGTTTGTTGCCGCGGGGGTCCTGACGATGCCAGGCGCCGTTGAACCGCACGGCGACCAGACCGTGCACGGCATGACCGCCGCCGTCGTCGTGCGCCAGCCGCTGGTAGCACAGGGCCGTCGGAATGTCCTCGGCACGCAGCAGCGCCGCCAGGGCGTGGGCCTTGGCGTAGCAGATGCCGGTGCGCTGCTCCAGCACGTCGGAGGCCCGCCAGGTGACTCGCAGGTCACCGCTGTCGGCGGAGTGCGGAATGGCGTCGCGGACGTATTCGTAGGCCGCTCGCGCATAGGCATACGAATTCTGGACGTCCTTCGCAAGGCGCGCGACGGTTTCCCGCACCAGCGGATGGTCATGGTCGATGACCTCGTCGGCGGCCAAGTACGCGGACAGGTCGGGCGTTTCCTGGATCAGCTCCATGCCCGCAGAGCATAGGAATGCGGTCACTCGAGAGTCAATGACTTTTCGAGTGCCCGCATAACTATGCAATCAGCGGGCCGGCGTGTCTGTGCGGCGGCTAGCGCGCCATCTCCTCCTTGAGGGCCGCCACGAACCGGTCCACGTCGTCCTCGGTCGTGTCGAACGAGCACATCCAGCGCACGTCGCCCGCCGCCTCGTTCCAGAAGTAGAAGCGGAAGCGCTTCTGCAGGCGCTCGCTCACGTCGTGCGGCAGGCGCGCGAAGACGGCGTTGGCCTGGACCGGGTGGAGGATCTCCACTCCGTGGACCGCGCGCACACCCTCGGCGAGGCGCTGGGCCATCTCGTTGGCGTGGCGGGCGTTGCGCAGCCAGAGGTCCTTGGCGAGCAGGGCCTCCAACTGCACTGAGACGAAGCGCATCTTGGAGGCGAGCTGCATGGACAGCTTGCGCAGATGCTTCATGTGGCTGACCGCGTCCTGGTTGATGACGACGACGGCTTCGCCGAACAGCGCGCCGTTCTTCGTCCCGCCCAGGGACAGGATGTCCACTCCGACCGCGTTGGTGAACGTGCGCATCGGCACGTCCAGGGAGGCGGCCGCGTTGGCTATGCGGGAACCGTCCAGGTGCACCTTCATACCGTGCGCGTGGGCGTGCTCGCAGATCGCGCGGATCTCGTCGGGCGTGTAGAGGGTGCCCAGTTCGGTGCTCTGGGTGATCGAGACGACCTGCGGCATCGCACGGTGCTCGTCCTCCCAGCCGTACGCCTGCCGGTCGATCAGCTCGGGGGTGAGCTTGCCGTCCGGGGTCGGCACGGTGAGCAGCTTGAGGCCGCCCACGCGCTCCGGCGCCCCGCATTCGTCGACGTTGATGTGGGCGGACTCCGCGCAGATCACCGCGCCCCAGCGGTCGGTGACCGCTTGGAGCGCGACGACGTTGGCGCCGGTGCCGTTGAAGACCGGGAAGGCCTCGGCCGTGGCACCGAAGTGGCTGCGGATGATCCGCTGGAGGTTCTCGGTGTACGCGTCCTCGCCGTACGCGACCTGGTGCCCGCCGTTGGCCAGAGCCAGGGCGGCGAGCACCTCCGGGTGGGCCCCGGCATAGTTGTCGCTGGCGAAACCGCGGACCTCCGGGTCGTGATGACGGCGCGCGTCGGTCCTGGGAGGGTTCACGGCTTCTCGGTCAGCCACAGACGGGTTCCGTTCACTTCGGTGGCGGGCTTCTCCCAGACGCCGGCGATGGCCTCGGCCAGGTCCTTGACGTCGGTGAAGCCCGCGAACTTCGCGTTGGGGCGTTCGGCGCGCATCGCGTCGTGCACCAGCGCCTTCACCACCAGGATGGCAGCCGCCGACGTCAGCTCGCCCTCGCCCTTCGCCTTGTTGAAGGCGTCGGCCATGGCGAGCGTCCAGGCCTCCGCGGCGGCCTTCGCGGCGGCGTAGGAGGCGTTGCCCGCGGTGGGCTTGCTCGCGCCCGCGGCGCTGATCAGGACGTACCGGCCGCGGTCGCTGCGCTGCAGGGCGTCGAAGAAGGCGAGCGAGGTGTGCTGCACGGTGCGGATGAGCAGCAGTTCGAGCAGGTCCCAGTCGTCGAGCTTGGTCCTGGTGAAGGTCTCGCTGCCGCGCCAGCCGCCGACGAGGTGCACCACACCGTCGACCCGGCCGAAGTCCTTCTCGACATGGGCGGCCCAGTCACGGGTGGACTGCAGGTCGAGCAGGTCCACCGTGTCCCCGGTGACGGTGGCGCCGCCGTACGCGTAGCGGGCCGCGTCCACGGCTTCCGCGAGCCGCTCCGGGTCGTTGTCCGAGCCGACGACGGTGGCCCCCGCCTCGGCGAGCCGGAGCAGCGCCGCCCGGCCGGCCGGTCCGCCCGCGCCGGCCACCGCGATCACCGCACCGGCCAGTGGCCCGTTCCCGTTCCGCATCTTCGCCTCCTGCCGAGCGGCCTTACCGGTTCCAAGGGCGCTCACGCGGCGACCCGCCCGGCCGCCTGAGCCGTGATGCCCTTGGTCGAGGCGATCACGTTCTTGAGCTTCTTCTGCAACGCCTCATAGAACATGCTCAGCGGAAACTCGTCCGGAAGCACGTCGTCCACGAGCTTACGCGGCGGCTGCGTCAGATCGAGGGCATCGGGGCCCTTGGCCCACTTGGAGCCCGGGTGCGGCGCGAGGTAGGTGGAGACCAGCTCGTATCCGGCGAACCAGTGCACGAGCTTGGGGCGGTCGATGCCGTCCTTGTACAGCTTCTCGATCTCTGCGCACAGCTGGTTGGTGACCTGCGGGGCGCGCTCCCAGTCGATCGACAGCTTGTTGTCGGTCCAGCGGACGACGTCGTGCTTGTGCAGGTAGGCGAAGAGCAGCTGCCCGCCGAGGCCGTCGTAGTTGCGCACGCGCTCGCCGGTGACCGGGAAGCGGAACATACGGTCGAACAGCACCGCGTACTGCACGTCCCGGGCCTGCGGCACACCGTCGGCCTGCAGCTTCACGGCCTCCTTGAAGGCGGTGAGGTCACAGCGCAGCTCCTCGAGGCCGTACATCCAGAACGGCTGGCGCTGCTTGATCATGAACGGGTCGAACGGCAGGTCGCCGTGGCTGTGGGTGCGGTCGTGGACCATGTCCCAGAGCACGAAGGCCTCTTCGCAGCGCTTCTGGTCGTGGACCATCGCGGCGATGTCCTCGGGCAGCTGAAGGCCCAGGATGTCGACGGCGGCCGCGGTCACGCGGCGGAAGCGGGCGGCCTCGCGGTCACAGAAGATACCGCCCCAGGAGAACCGCTCCGGCGCCTCGCGCACGGCGATGGTCTCCGGGAACAGGACGGCGGAGTTGGTGTCGTAGCCCGCCGTGAAGTCCTCGAACTTGATGCCGCAGAACAGCGGGTTGTCGTAGCGGGTGCGCTCCAGCTCGGCCAGCCAGTCGGGCCAGACCATGCGCAGCACGACCGCTTCGAGGTTGCGGTTCGGGTTGCCGTTCTGCGTGTACATCGGGAAGACGACCAGGTGCTGGAGGCCGTCCTCGCGCCTGGCGGCAGGCTGGAAGGCCAGCAGCGAGTCCAGGAAGTCGGGCACCTGGAAGCCCTCGCCGGCCCACCGGCGCAGGTCCTTCACGAGCGCCTCGTGGTAGGCGGCGTCGTGCGGCAGCAGCGGGGAGAGCTCCTCCACGGCCTGCGCCGCACGGCCCACGGCGGCCTCCGCCTCCGCACGCTCCGGTGCGTCCTCGGCGTCGAAGTCGATCGAACCGTCCTTGGCCTGCCATGGCCGGATCTGCTCCACGGCATCCTTGAGCACGGGCCAAGCGGGGTGGTCCACCACCCTGTCCTGCGGAGGAACCCGCTCCTCCGAAACCACCTGCACAAGAATTTCCGTCATGACCCATCCTTCACGGGAGAACCTCGCGTAAGCACACCGTATGCATACGGGGTTTCTCCCAGCAAGAGGGCAGTCGACAAATTATCCTGTCGGACCAGGCCTTCACCGTTCATTTTCCTGTGCTGCACGACACAGGCGACGACTTCCGCTGAACGCTTGTTCGGCCCCCGCCCGCGGGGCAGAGAGGCGACTTCCGGCCATCGGGCCTGGGGGTGCAGGGCGGTCAACACGGGCGAGACGCGCCCACCCCGGGGTGACACCCGACCGGCCGCTCGGTCCGGTTTCGCGCCGCTCCGTGCACCCCGGGCCCCGGCACGGTCGGGTTCGGGGGCGCGGCCGGGCCATTAGGCTGCGGCCGAGCCGCGCCGTCCGGGAGCGCCGCGCGGCTGCCCGAGCCGCCGTCGACGGAAGCGAGCCGACCTTGAACTTCCTCACCATCGGTCACCGCGGAGTGATGGGTGTCGAACCCGAGAACACCCTCCGGTCCTTCGTCGCCGCCGAACGCGCGGGCCTCGATCAGATCGAGCTGGATCTGCATCTGAGCAAGGACGGCGCTCTGGTGGTCATGCACGATGACCAGGTGGACCGTACGACCGACGGTACGGGGCCGATCGTGGAGAAGACCCTCGCCGAGTTGAGCGCGCTCGACGCGGGCCGTGGTGAGCGGGTCCCCGTCTTCGAGGAGGTCCTGGACGCGGTGAGGACACCGATCCAGGCGGAGATCAAGGACGTGGCGGCGGCACAGGCACTGGCCGAGGTGATGCACCGCCGGGACCTGGTCGGCCGGGTGGAGGTGTCCTCGTTCCACGACGAGGCGGTCAGGGAGATCGCCCGGCTCGTACCGGGCGTCCGCACGGCGCTGATCGCCGACCGCCACGGCACCGACGTCGTGGAGCGGGCCGTGCAGGCCGGCGCGGCGACCGTGTGCCTCAACATCCGCCGGCTGACCCTGGAGGTCGTCGAGCACGCGCGCGAGGCGGGCCTGAAGATCATCGGCTGGGTCGTCAACACCCCGGAGCATCTGCGGCTCGTCCGCGCGCTCGAGCTGGACGGCGCGACCACCGACTATCCGGAGATCAGGCGCACCGGCCGCTTCACGGCGTGACCTGCACGCACACGGTCACACCAGCGGCTTGACCAGCAGCTCGAACTGGAGGTCGTCGCGCTGGGGGATGCCGAAGCGCTCGTCGCCGTACGGGAAGGGGCTCATCCGTCCCGTACGGCGGTAACCGCGCCGCTCGTACCAGGCGATGAGCTCGTCCCGGACGGAGATGACGGTCATCTGCATCTCCTTGACGCCCCAGGTCTCGCGGGCCGTGCGCTCCGCCTCGGCGATGACCACCTTGCCGAGGCCGCCGCCCTGCAGCGTGGGGCTGACCGCGAACATGCCGAAGTAGGCGTGGTCGCCGCGGCGCTCGAGCTGGCAGCAGGCGATGATCACCCCGTCGCGTTCCACGGTCAGCAGCCGGCTGTCGGGCGACTTGATCACCTCGAGCACGGCCTCCTGGTCGGTCCGCCGGCCCTCGAGGATGTCCGCCTCGGTGGTCCACCCCACCCGGCTGGAGTCGCCGCGGTACGCCGACTCGACCAGTGCGACCAGCGCGTCGACGTCGGCCTCCGTGGCGTCGCGGAATGCCAGACCGGTCGTGGCGGTGTCAGCGGTGGCGGGGCTCTCCATTGGGATGCTTCTCCGTGTTCCGTGGCGCGGCGCGGGCATCGATGAGGGTAACCCGCCCACTAGGCTCCACATGCATGGTCCACGTACTGAGCAGCCGCACCCTTCTGCGCCCGGCCGATCCGGAACGGTCCCGGGCCTTCTACGGCGGGAAACTCGGGCTCCCGGTCTACAGGGAGTTCGGTACGGGGCCCGATCGCGGGGTCGTGTACTTCCTCGGCGGCGGCTTCCTCGAGGTGGCGGGCCGCAGCGAGGCCCCGCCCTCACCGGCTCTGAAGCTCTGGCTGCAGGTACCGGACGTGGCCTTGGCGCACACGGAGCTGGCCGACGCCGGGGTCGCGATCGTGCGGCCGCCGGTCAAGGAGCCGTGGGGTCTGATCGAGATGTGGATCGAGGACCCGGACGGCACCGAGATCGTGCTCGTCGAGGTCCCGGCCGACCATCCCCTGCGGTACCGGCCGGGGACCTGATGCCCCCCGCCGGGGGTGGCCTTAGCGTGGTCAGGGGGACCGCAGTGACCGGAGGTGTCTCATGAAGCTCGACGCGCCGGTGACCGGCGGGCCCTGCTGGACGGAGCTGGGCACCAGCGATCTGGAGGCCGCCAAGCGGTTCTACACCGAGCTGTTCGGCTGGCGGCCGGAGACCGACCCGCGGCCGGAGGCGGGCGGCTACACGATCGCGCATCTGGGTGACGCGGCGGTCGCGGCGCTGGCCCCGCTCTTCCAGGAGTCGCAGCCGGTCGCATGGAACGTGACGTTCTCGGTGGCCGACGCGGACGCGGCGGCCGAGGCGGTGCGCGCTGCCGGCGGCACGGTGCTCCTGGGGCCGATGGACGTCTTCGACGCGGGCCGTTTCACGGTCGCCGGCGATCCGGGTGGCGCCGTCTTCCAGATGTGGCAGCCGCGGGCCTTCGCCGGGGCGGGGCTGCTCAACGCGCCGGGCTCGCTCGGCTGGGTGGAGCTGCTGACCCGTGTCCCGGAGCGGGGCATCGACTTCTACACGACCGTCTTCGGCTGGAGCGTGCACCCTTCCGAGCAGTACACGCAGTGGGGCCTCGACGGCGCCGACTTCGGCGGCATGGTGACGATGGGCGACCGGTTCCCGCCCGAGGTGCCGTCGCACTGGCTGCCGTACTTCGCCGTGGAGGACGTGGACGCCTCGGTGCAGGTCGCGACACAGGCGGGCGCGGGCGTCCTCATGGAACCGACCTCGGTCCCGGACGGCCCGCGCATCGCCGTCCTGAAGGACCCGCAGGGCGCGGTGTTCGGCATCTACGTCGCTGGTCAGGAGGGCTAGGGCGTGTTGCGAAAGTTCCGTCGTTCGCCCGAAGGGCGGGCCTCGCGGCGTCAGATGCGTGCTCCGGGGGTACCCCCTGCTCGAAGAGCTTGGGGGAGTGCCGGGCGGAAGCCCTCGTACTTCGGCGTGAGCGTCACCCGGTCGATGACCGGGGCGTACGCCGAGCGCCGGCCGTAGGGGTTGCGGGTGTCGCCGTCGAGTGCGCCGTCAGCCGCGCGGTGCGCCGAGCCGGCCTTCCAGCTGGACGAGCAACTCGCCCAGCAATTCCGCGAGTTGACGCCGGTCGCCGGTGCCGAGCCCGGACAGGACGGCGGTCTCGTACGACAGCTGCTCGGGCAGGACGGCGTCGACCAGCTCGCGGCCCGCCTCCGTCAGATGTACATGCGCCATGCGGCGGTCGCGGGAGTCCCCGCGCCGCTCGACCAGGCCGCGCTCGGCGAGCTGCTTGATCCGTTTGGTGACCGCGGCCCCGGAGGAGAAGGTCTCCCGGGCCAGCTCGCCGGGCGTCAGCTCGTGCCCCGTGCGGCGCAGCGTGCCGAGGACGTCGAACTCCGGCCGGGTGAGCCCGGCGCGGCGCAGCGGGGCGTCCTCGGCCTGCTGGAGCAGGGCGGCGCAACGGTTGACCCGCCCGATGATCTCCATGGGCCCGGTGTCGATGTCGGGGCGGACGGCCCGCCACTGGCGTACGACGGCGGCGACGATGTCGCCCGCGACGGGCCCCGGTCCCGCCGCGCCGCCCTGCGCCCGCGTCGTCGGTCCGTTCACTGCCGTCATGTCCGTGCGCCTTCCGAGGTGTGCAGTCCCTGCCGTCGTACCGTCGCGGCGAGCGTACGGTGTCCGGCCTGTTCGGCGCGCAGCACCCGCTCCTCGGGCAGGGCGCGCTGCCACCACTCGCCGGCCGCGGCGTCGGCCGTGGCGCGCAGCTCTACGAGGGCTGCGGCGAGGGCGCGGCGTGCGCTTTCCAGGGCTCCCGGTTCGGCGTGCTCGGCGGCCAGGAGCAGGGCCGCGCGCTCGCGGGCGCGGTCGGCGGCGGCGAGGGCGTGGTCGAGGCGGTCGCCGGCGCGCCGGTTGGTGACGACGATCGCGGCGACGAATCCGACCAGCGCTCCGATGAGGGTGTCCAGGATCCGGTCGGCCATCAGCGCGGCGGGTTCCTGGTGGCGGGCGAACTCGGTGATGAGCAGGGCCATCGGGGTCACGCAGACGCTGCCGAGCCAGTAGTTGCGGCTGATGAGCGCCTCGGCGCCGAAGTTGAAGACCAGGCCGCACAGCACCAGGGCGAGCTGGTTCAGGTGCGCGAGCGGGGCGATGGCCGCGAAGAGGAGGACGCCGAGGAGGTTGCCGATGACGCGCTGGATGCCTCGGCGCCAGGTGAGGGTGACGTTGGCCTGGTACAGCGCGGCGGCGGTGACCAGCGCCCAGTACGGGCGGCCGACGCCGAGCGCGAGGGAGACGTATCCGGCGAGGGCGCAGCCGAGGGCGGTGCGCAGGGCGATGGGGGCGAGCGGGCCGAGCCTGCGGTGCAGGGGGCGCCGCGGGCTCGCGAGTTCGGCCTCCACGCCGAGGAGTTCGTCGGCGGTCCCGCGGAGGTCGTCCGGGAGCGGGACGGGCCCGGTGCCGCGCAGGTCGCGCGCCCAGGCACGCAGCCGCTCGGGGTCGGTGTCGTCGGGCGCCGCGAGCGCGACCTCGGCCCGGACGACGAGCCGTGCCAGGGCACGCCGAGACGCAGAGCCGGTGGACAGCAGCGACTGCCAGGCGGTGTGCACGGCGGCCGCGGCACCGGCCCGGGCGGTGGCCGCCCCGGTCTCGGCGAACACGGCGGCGGCGCTCAGGGCGTGGGCGGTGGCGCGGCGCTCGGGGCCGTGCGGCCGCAGCAGGCCGGGGGCCATGCCGACGATCCAGGACCAGGCGCCCGCCGCGGCGGCGAGACCGAGGTGGGCGGGGACCTGCCCCAGGGCCTGCGGGGCGAACAGGGACGCCGAGCTGACGAAGGTGAAGATCACATTGCCGGGCGGCCCGATGCGGGTCGCGTCGCAGAGCGCCTTCTGCACCGCCGCCAGGAGGGCGCCCACGGTCACCAGGACCACGGCGTTCGTGGTGAGCGACGCGGCGACCAGGGCGACGGCGAGTCCGCCGAGCATGCCGAGGACGACCCGGACGAGGGTCAGGGCGCGGGCCGCGTACGGGCGGTTGTGCGCGTACAGGGCGCACAGCGAGCCCGCCATCGTGTAGACGGCCAGGTCGAGGCGGCCGAGGGCCAGCAGCGTCAGGTTAGGCGGGGCGACCGCGGCGACCACGCTCAGTGCGGGTTTGAACCAGATCTCCGAGGGCCTGCCGAGGCGCAGATGGCCGGAGAGGGGCAAGGGGCGCACTCGGGAGGTTCGGGGGGTGACACTGCTCATGGACACGAGATTAGCAGGTGTTTTACTCGTAAACGATTTGGAGCGACCATGCCCGGCCTGCCGCGCGATCCCCGCGCTCCCCCTGTACCCCTGTGCGCTTGCGTGCGCACCCTGCGTCACGGGCATGCCCCTCGGTGACCGTCCGAGACCGTCCAGCGGGGAGGTGCGCGGTGCACGGACCGGCTTCGCCCGGCTGGCTGCTCGTCGCGCTGTGCGCGGCGACCGGGGCCTACTGTCTGCTGCGGATGCGCAGCACCGTCGAGGAACAGCGCCGGGCCGCGGGCGGCGAGGCGCTGATGGGGTTCGGCATGGCGGTGATGGCCGTGCCCGCGGCGGTCGCCGTACCGCCGCGCGCCGTGTGGATCACCTACGGCGTGATCTTCGCCGGGGCGGCCGTACGGGCCCTGTGGGAGGCCCGGCGCGGCACCCACCATCTGCACCATCTGGTCGGCGCGTGCGCCATGGTCTACATGGCGGCGGCCATGGCCGCCTCGCAGGGACCCCACACGCACGGCGGTGTGTCGCCGCTGACCGGGACACTGCTGCTCTACTTCACGGTCTATGTGCTGTGGTCCGGAGTACGGCTGGTGCCCGCGGTGGCGGTGGCCGCGGCCGGGGGTGCGCCGGGCAGGGGCTGGGGCGACCGGCCCGAACTCGCGCGCGCCTGCCGCCTGTCCATGGCGATCGCGATGCTGGCGATGCTCCTCACGCTGTGACCCGGGCGCCGGGCCGAGCCGGCATCAGGTCGTCGGTGGGACAGGACGCCACGCAACCGTGGCGTGCGTCACTTTGCCGCGACAGTACGTAGGCCGTGCCCCCGACCGGCTCATAGGCTTCGGCCCATGATGGTCCCCGCGGCACTGCTGCTGCTCGGCGCGCTGACCGCCGTCCTCGCTCCACGGCTGCTCGCCCGGGCGGACTGGGCGGACCGCGAACCGGTGGTCGCCCTGTGGGTGTGGCAGTGCGTGGTGGCGGCGGTCCTGGTGTGCTGCGTGCTGTCGATGACGCTGAGCGCGGCCGCCGCGTGGGCGGCCGTGCGGGGCCATGTGTTCGCCCCCGCCCCGCACTCGGTCGTGGCCGCGTACGCGCTGGGCACGGGGAGCCCCTGGGCCGCGACGACCGCGGTGGCGCTGGCGTGCGGCGGGGTGTGGAGCGCGGCGATGCTGGTCCGGGAGGTCTCCCGGGCACGGGCGCGCCGTCGGCACAGCCGCACCGAACTGCTGGTGCGGGCCCCGCTGTTGCCCGGCGAGGAACCGCGCGGCGACCGACTGGTGGTGCTGGAGGCAGAGCGCCCGGACGCCTGGTGGCTGCCCGGGCCGGCACCCCAACTGGTCGTCACCACGGCGGCGTTGCGCCGTCTCAAGGGCAGGCAGCTGGAAGCGGTGCTCGCCCATGAGCAGGGCCACGCGCGGGCCCGGCACGACTGGCTGCTGCACTCCTCGGCCGCACTGGCCAACGGGTTTCCCCAGGTGCCCGTCTTCGCCGCGTTCCGCGACGAGATGCACCGGCTGGTCGAACTCGCCGCCGACGACATGGCCTCGCGCCGCCACGGCCGCCTCACCACCGCGCTCGCGCTGGTGGAACTCAATGAGGACCGTGGCGTGTTCGGGCCCTGCCCCACCCCGCAGGCCCATGTTCCGCAGCGTGTGCACCGCCTCCTCACTCCCCCGGACCGGCTTCCGGCGGCGCGGCGGCTGCGGCTGACGGCGACCGCGGCGCTGGTCCCGGTGATTCCGGTGCTGGTGGCGTTCGTACCGGGGCTGCGCGCACTCGGGTAGTCACGGCAGGCGCCCGGCGGCCCGGGCTTGACCCGTGGCCGCACTGGTCGGCGAGGATCACGGTATGCACCCCGCGCCCGTCGACTCACCGTCCCGCCCTCCGGCCCCGCGGGCCGCGGCGCTCACCGCCGCCGCTCTCGCCGCCGCGTCAGTGCTGCTCCTGGTGCTGGTCGCCGTCTCCTGGCGGCCGCTCATGACGCTCGACGGCGACATCGCGACCAGCCTGCACCGCCGGGCGGTCGAACACCGTGGAATCACGCACGTGGCCCGCATCCTCACGGACTGGGTGTGGGACCCCCAGACGATGCGCGCCCTGTGCGCGGCCGCCGTGGTCTGGCTGCTGTGGCGGCGCAGAGCGTGGTGGCTCGCACTGTGGGTGGCGGCCACGTGCGTGCTCGCGGCGCTGGCGCAGAACGCGCTCAAGGCGGCTGTCGGCCGCCCCCGCCCGGTATGGCCGAATCCCGTCGACTCCGCCCACTACTCGGCCTTCCCCTCCGGTCACGCCATGACGGCGACCGTGGTGTGCGGACTGCTGCTGTGGCTCCTGCACCGCCTCGGCGCCGGGCGCCTGTTGTGGCGTACGGCGCTCACGGTGGCCGTGGTCTCGGTCGTGGGCGTCGGGCTGACGCGCGTCTGGCTGGGCGTCCACTGGCCGTCGGACGTGCTGGGCGGCTGGCTGCTGGGGGCCCTGCTGGTCGCGCTCGCGGTGGCGTCGTACGAGCGGTGGTGCCAAGGGGAGGAAGAGCCGGTCCGGCGCGAACGGCGTCCTTGACCGTGCGGGGCGTGTCACGAAGGATCGGCCCCATGGCGATCAAAGGCGTGCTCTTCGACTTCTCCGGGACCCTCTTCCGCATCGAGTCGACCCAGTCGTGGCTGCGCGCGGTGCTCGCGGAGGCCGACGTGACGCTGCCCGAAAGCGAGTTGCTGCGGCTGGCGGGGCGGCTGGAGGCCGCGGGCGCGCTGGCGGGCGGCGCCTCCCCCGCGGGGCCACTGCCGGACGACCTGGCCGCGCTCTGGGCGGTGCGGGACCGCAGCGCCGAGGCGCACCGGGCCGCGTACACCGGGCTCTCCCGCCGGGTGGGACTGCCGGATGCGCGGCTGCACGACGCGCTGTACGACCGTCATATGACGCCCGCCGCCTGGCGGCCCTACCCCGACACGGTGGAGGTGCTGGCCGCGCTGCGCGAGCGCGGGGTGGCCGTCGGCGTGGTCAGCAACATCGGCTGGGACCTGCGGCCGGTCTTCCGCGAGCACGGCGTCGACCGGTATGTGGACGCGTACGTGCTGTCGTACGAGCACGGCATCCAGAAGCCGGACACCCGGCTGTTCGCGCTCGCCTGCGACGCGCTCGGCGTCGCCCCGCAGGACACGCTGATGGTCGGCGACGACCGCCGCGCCGACGGCGGCGCGGCGGACCTGGGCTGCGCGGTGCACTTCGTGGAGCACCGCACGGTGACCGAGCGCCCGGACGGGCTCCGTCCGGTGCTGGACCTGATCGACTGAGCCGGGCGCGCGCCTCGGCTGTCAGCTCTCGTAGCCCTCGACCTGCGACGCCGGGCGGACCTGTGCCTCGTCCGGGTTCTCGCCGAACTCGGCCTTCGCGCGGCGCTGGCGCAGCAGGTCCCAGCACTGGTCCAGGGCACGTTCCAGGTCGCCGAGGCGCTCCTGTTCCGTCGCACTGTCGATGCGGCCGGACGACACCGCCTCCCGCAGAGCGCGCTCCTCCTCCACCATGGCCGAAATCCTGCCCAGGATCTGGTCCTGATCCATGTCTGTACGCCTCCTCGGTGACTGCTGACCACTCTAGGGAGGGTTCACCGGCCGTGCGACACCGGTGGCGGGAGAGGAGAGGGGCGCGCCTGCCCTGGACCATCCCCCGTGTGGCCCGGGGCAGGCGCCGTCCGGGGCCGGCCTGCGAGGCGCGGTCCCGGGACGCACTGAGTATAGTTGGCTGGCAGCCAGTCAACGCAGGAGTCCAGGATGTCGCCGCGCAGCGCCTCGGTCAATGAAGAATTGCGGCGGCGTTCCCGCGAGCGGCTTCTGCACGCGGCCGTCGAACTGGTCAGCGAGCGCGGCTACGACGCGACCACCCTCGGCGACATCGCGGACCGCGCCGGCTCCGCGCGGGGCCTGGTGTCGTACTACTTCCCCGGCAAGCGGCAGCTCCTCCAGTCGGCCGTGCACCGGCTGATGCACCGCACCCTGGAGGAGGCGCTGGAGCGCGAGCCGCGCACGGAGGACGGCCGGGAGCGGATGGCGCGGGCCATCGACGCGATCCTGGGCCTGACCGTGCACCACCCGGTGCTGATGCGGCAGCACATGGCGGGGATCCTGCAGGCCGAGGGGTTCGTGCAGTGCCCCGAGCAGCAGCGGCTGGCGGAGCTGCTGCGGGACACGGTCGCACGGCACGGCTCGGCGGC
This sequence comes from Streptomyces sp. NPDC093984, assembly GCF_044764595.1. Lineage (NCBI taxonomy): Bacteria > Bacillati > Actinomycetota > Actinomycetes > Kitasatosporales > Streptomycetaceae > Streptomyces > Streptomyces sp. NPDC093984. Next base: position 452,104 of record NZ_JBIWIM010000001.1, read on the forward strand.
CCCCGAGACCGACTACCCGATGCTGCGGGCCCTGCTGATGGGCGCGGTCTACGCGGCACTGGTGCCGGGCGTTCCCATGCCGCTTGCCGTCCTGCGGGCCGAGTTGTTCAAGCGGTACGGCCTCGCCTGGGAGATGGGTGCCCCGCCGGCCCCCGAGGGGACCGACGAGGCCTACGACGCGGATCTGTCGCGGTTCTTCGCGACGGAGGACCGCCCGCCGCAGAGCAGCGGTCAGCCGAAGTAGTCCGGCTGGGTCTGGACGTTCAGCTCGTCGAGCCGGACCCGCTGTGCGGGGTCGGTGCGGCGGTCGGTCAGCTTCAGGACGTCGAACCCCTTGGCGATGTCGTTCGAGTAGATGTACCCGTTGTAGTAGTACGCCGACCAGGAGCCGCCGACGGTGAGGGTGTCCGTGGTGAGCGGTCCGCGCTCGAAGTAGGCGATCTCCTTGGGGTGCGCGGAGTCGGTGAAGTCCCAGACGGAGACGCCGCCCTGGTACCAGGCCTGGACCATGAGGTCGCGCCCCTTGACCGGGATCAGCGACCCGTTGTGGGCGACGCAGTTCTCGGTGTCCGCCTGGTGGCGCGGGATCTTGTAGTAGCCGCGGAAGACGAGCTTGCGGCTCTCGCCCTTGCCGACGATGTCGTAGATGCCGTCGGCGCCGCGGTTCGGGCCGGTCTGCGCGTTGCAGGTGGCCCCGCTGCCTCCGCCCAGCTCGTCGGTGAAGACGACCTTGTCCGCCTTCTGGTTGAAGGTGGCCGAGTGCCAGAAAGCGAAGTTCACGTTGTCCTGGACCCGGTCGATGACCTTCGGATGCTCCGGGTCCTTGATGGACATCAGGATGCCGTCGCCCATGCAGGCGCCCGCCGCGAGTTCCTTGGAGGGCAGCACGGTGATGTCGTGGCAGCCGGTGGTCTTGGAGACGCCCGGGTTGGTGGGTGCGCCGGGGTTGCCGCCGCCGTCCGGTCCCTCACCGGGGAAGAGCACCGGGAAGCTCACCACCGCGGCCTGCTCGGGCGCCTTGCGCGGCACCTTGATGACCGATATGCCGTCGTGCGGCGGCTGGCAGTCGGGGAACGTGCTGCTCGGCGAGTACGAGGAGACGTAGATGTAGACGTTGTCGCGCTTCGGCACCAGCGAGTGCGTGTGGGAGCCGCAGGCGGTCTCGACGGCGGCGACATACCTGGGGTTCTTCTTGTCGGTGATGTCGAAGACCTTCATGCCCTCCCAGGACGACTTCTCGGTCGCGGGCTGGGTGGTGCTGTTGCAACTGCTGTCGCTGCGCGAGGAGTCGGTGGACAGGAAGAGCAGATTGCCGGAGACGGAGACGTCGTTCTGCGAGCCGGGGCACAGCACCTGGGCGACCGTCTTCGGGGCCTTGGGGTCGGCGATGTCGAAGATGCGGAAGCCGTCGTAGTTGCCGGCGAAGGCGTATCTGCCCTGGAACGCCAGGTCCGTGTTGAAGCCGGGGAGCGCGTCCTTGGGGATGTTGGCGAGGTGCTGGACGTTCGCCGAGTGGACGATCTCGTCCCGGCCGGGTATCTCGCCGTCCGCGATCGCCTTCCTCGCCTGGGTCTGGGTGCTCTCGGACACCTCGCGGGATGCGGGGACGTCTCCGGGATCGGGGGTGGCGGCCGCGGGTTGGGCCGTGAGCAGTGCGGCCAGGAGTCCGGCCGCGACGGCGCCTACTCCCAGGCGTCTGCGCCGCGTTCGGTGGTCGTGGGACAGGGTCACTGTGTCCTCCCTGGTAGCCGTTCGGGCTTGAACGGTTCACGGACCTCCGAAGTATCGTCTTTCTCATGGGCAGATCAACAGATGGCAATGCACTCGTAACGAACGTCTTCGGTCACGCGCGTGCTCTCCGCCGCCGTGCGTCCGTCATGTCGCTGGTGGCGTTGCCGCTGGCGATCGCCCTGCTCACCGGATGCGACTCCGGGTCAGGTGGCAACTCCGCCGCCGGGGACGGCCCTTCGGTGATCGCCCCGGGGAAGCCCGGCGAGGCGGCGCAGACGCTTTCCGCGGAGGAGGCGGGCAAGCGGCGCGCGGAGGACGACACGCCGAACGCGGCGGACTTCTCCTACGCACACATGATGATCGAACATCACCGGCAGGCGCTCGAGATGACACGACTGGCACCGCAGCGGGCGCAATCGGACCAGGTGAAACGACTCGCGGAACGGATCACGGCCGCACAGAAGCCTGAAATCGCCGCGATGGAAGCGTGGTTGGCGGCGCATGCGAAGGACGACCACGGCAGCGCCCACCAGCACGACGCGATGCCGGGGATGGCGACCGAGGCCCAGCTGAAGCAGTTGCGCGCGGCGGAGGGCAAGGCGTTCGACGAGCTGTTCCTCAAGCTGATGATCACTCATCACGGCGGCGCCGTCACGATGGCGACGGACGCGAAGGCCGAGGGCAACAACATCCAGATCGAGGAGATGGCCGACGACGTGATCGCACAGCAGACGAGCGAGATCGGCCGGATGCGCGACATGTTGTGAGGTTGGCGCGCGCGGGCCCCGCCCGGTCAGCGCCGGGTATGACGTGGCGTCAGGAATCCGGCGTCTCGCGCTCCGGCGATCAGTTTCAGCGAGCGGCGCCGGCTTCGCCCTGTCGCACACATGACCGCGTACACCGGGTCGACGCCCTCGGTCTGGGCCGCGCGGTACTCCTCGGCGACCAGGCGCCACCCCTCGACACCGCGCGGCCAGACGGGACGGTGCCGGTCCGCCGGCGCCCCCAGGGGCTCGTACGGCGACTCGGAGTCCACACCGCACGCCTCGAGCAACGGTTCCTCGATCCAGTCCGCGAGGGCCGTCAGATCGCCCAGCGACAGGGGCGGCTGGGCCCGCACCTCCTCGATCGACACGCCGCCGCCCGCGACCACGGCGAGGACGTCGACCCGGCCCCCGTCGGGCAGATCGAGCCGAACCGCGTACCACGACGTGACACTCCCGTGCTCCCGCACTTCCCAGGCGGGCCACACGGCCACCGGCACATCCGACCGAGATCGATCGGAAAAATCCTGAAAGGACACTTCCAGCACACACGGAACGTAAGCGAATGGTCACATACCATGCGGAGAGCCACGCACAGAAGGAGAGCGCACCGCACCCCGTCGGCCCAGCGGCACGCCCCCTCCCCTCCCGCCGTGCGCGGTGCAATGCTGGAGCCACCAGCGATCTCCTCCGCGAGGGAGTTCCGCCGTGCTGCATGTCGCCGTCGTCGGCTCGGGTCCGAGCGGGGTCTACACCGCCCAGGGCCTGGTCCAGCAGGATCCACAGGTGTGCGTCGACGTTCTCGACCGCCTGCCGTGCCCGTACGGACTGGTGCGGTACGGCGTGGCCCCCGACCACGAGAAGATCAAGTCCCTGCAGAACAATCTGCGCACGGTCCTGGAGCACGAGCGGATCCGCTTCCTCGGCGGCGTCCAGGTGGGCGCAGGCGGGGTGCCGCCCGCCCGGCTGCGCGAGCTGTACCACGCGGTGGTCTACTGCGTGGGCGCCGCCACCGACCGGCATCTCGGCATCCCGGGCGAGGACCTGCCCGGCAGCTGGTCGGCCACCGAGTTCGTGTCCTGGTACAGCGCGCACCCGGACTCCGTCGCGGAGGGCTTCCTGCACGACGCGCGGGCGGCCGTGGTGATCGGCGTCGGGAACGTCGCGGTCGACGTGACCCGGATGCTGGCCCGCGAGGTGGCGGACCTGAGCCCCACCGACATGCCGCAGGCGGCGCTCACCGCACTGGCCGCCAACAAGGTCACGGAGATCCACATGGTGGGGCGTCGCGGTCCCTCCCAGGCCCGCTTCACCACCAAGGAACTGCGCGAGCTGGGCGCCCTGCCGGACACCGTCGTCGTCGTGGACGAGGGGGAACTGGCGCTCGACCCGGCGTACGTCGATCCGTCCGGGCTGCCGCCCACCCAGCGCCGCAACGTTGAGGTGCTGCGCGGCTGGGCCGCGACACCACCGAGCGGTGCGGCGCGGCGGATCCGACTGCGGTTCTTCCTGCGCCCGGTCGAACTGCTGGCCGACGCGGGCCGGGTGGGCGCCGTGCGCTTCGAGCGGACGCTGCCCGACGGACAGGGCGGGGTCACCGGCAGCGGGCGCTACGAGGACATCGAGGCACAGCTCGTGCTGCGTTCGGTGGGCTACCGCGGAGTGCCGCTGGAGGGCCTGCCGTTCGACGCGAAGACCGGCACCGTGCCGCATCGGGCGGGACGGGTGCTGCGCGCCGGGGAGGTCTCCCCCGGCGAGTACGTGGCGGGGTGGATCAAGAGGGGCCCGACGGGCGTCATCGGCACGAACCGCCCTTGCGCGAAGGAGACGGTGACCTCCTTGCTCCAGGACGCGCCCGGCCTCGCCGCCCGCGAGGTCCCGGACGACGCGCTCGCGGCCCTGCGGGAGGACGGAGTACGGCCGGTCGAGTGGCCGGGATGGTTGGCGATCGAACGGGCGGAGGCGGCGCTCGGGGCGTCGCTGGGCCGGGGAGTGGTGAAACTCCCGGACTGGCAGTCGCTGATGGCCGCCGCGCACGACACAGTCCCGCAACACCCCTGAAATCAACAAACTGTTCAAGGAGTTTACGTTCTCCCCCATGCCCACCGTGCACCCCGTTGACGAAGTCCCCCCGATACGCCAACTCGCCGCCTACGCCCTCCAACACGTCCTCGCCATGTACGCCGGCGCCGTGGCAGTACCGCTCATCGTCGGCGGCGCCATGAAACTGCCGGCCGCCGACCTGGCCTATCTCATCACCGCCGACCTGCTGGTGTGCGGCATCGCGACCCTCATCCAGTGCGTCGGCTTCTGGCGCTTCGGCGTACGGTTGCCGATCATGCAGGGCTGCACCTTCGCCGCCGTGTCCCCCATGGTGCTCATCGGGACGACGGGCGGCGGACTCCCCGCCATCTACGGCTCGGTGATCGTCGCGGGCCTCGCGATCGTGCTGCTGGCCCCCGTCTTCGGCAGACTCCTTCGCTTCTTCCCACCCCTCGTCACCGGTACGGTCATCCTGATCATCGGGCTGTCGCTGCTGCCGGTGGCCGGCAACTGGGCCGCCGGCGGCCAGGGTTCGAAGGACTTCGGGGAGCCGAGGAATCTGGCCCTCGCGGCCTTCGTGCTGCTGGTCGTCCTCGCGGTGCAGCGCTTCGCGCCGGCGTTCCTCAGCCGGATCGCGGTGCTGATCGGCATCGTGGTGGGGCTGGCGATCGCGGTGCCGTTCGGCTTCACGGACTTCGGCGGGGTAGGACACGCCGACTGGGTCGGTATCAGCACGCCGTTCCACTTCGGTACGCCCGTCTTCCACGCCTCGGCGATCGCGTCCATGCTGGTGGTCGCGGTGGTGACGATGACCGAGACCACCGGCGACCTGATCGCGGTCGGCGAGATGACCGGCCGCAGGGCCGAGCCGCGCTCCCTCGCGGACGGCCTGAGGGCCGACGGGCTCTCCACGATCCTCGGCGGCGTGTTCAACACCTTCCCGTACACGGCGTACGCCCAGAACGTCGGCCTGGTCGGCATGACCCGGGTGCGCAGCCGCTGGGTCGTGGCGGCCTCCGGCGGCATGCTCGTGCTGCTGGGTCTGCTGCCCAAGCTGGGCGCGGTGGTCGCGGCCGTTCCGGCGCCGGTGCTCGGCGGGGCGGGACTGGTGATGTTCGGGACGGTCGCCGCGAGCGGACTGCGGACGCTGGCCGGCGTCGACTTCCGGGGCAACCACAACCTGACGGTGGTGGCCGTCTCGGTGGCGGTCGGCATGCTGCCGGTCGGGGTGCCGACGGTCTACGAGAAGTTCCCGGACTGGTTCCAGACGGTGATGAACAGCGGCATCAGCGCCGGCTGCCTGACCGCGATCGTATTGAATCTGCTCTTCAACCACCTGCCCTCGAAGGCCGGTTCAGCCGTCCTGGAGGCGGACGGCCTGGTGCGCGGCGGCGGTGAGGAGGGTGTCGAGGAGCCCAGGGAAGAGATCGTCTAGGTCGTCCCTGCGCAGGCCGTTCATCTTGGCCGTGCCCCGGTAGACCTGCCGGATCACCCCGCTCTCGCGGAGCACCCGGAAGTGGTGCGTGCTGGTGGACTTGGTGACGGGCAGGTCGAAGTGCGAACAGGAGAGCTCGTCGCCGACGGCGGCGAGCTCCCGCACGATCCGCAGCCGCATGGGGTCGGACAGCGCGTGCAGCACGGCCTCCAGTCGGATGTCCTCACGCACCGGGTGCGGAAGGTCGCGGCTGCCGAGAGCGGGGGCGGCGGGGGTCACAACAGCTCCAGTTCGTCCGGGGGTCCATCCGGCGGGGCGTCCGGGAGACTCCCCTTCATGCCTTCATGGTACGAGGACCATCGTAGTTTGACATCCGCCGTACTACGATGGCTATCGTACGAGGGTCGTTGTCGGCACCGCACCGAATGGAGTCCGCCGTGAGCGCGCTCTTCGAACCCTTCACCCTGCGCGATGTGACGGTCCCGAACCGCCTCTGGATGCCTCCGATGTGCCAGTACTCGGCGGCTCCCGAGGGGCCCGCCACGGGCGCACCGACCGACTGGCACTTCGCGCACTACGCGGCGCGCGCGACCGGCGGCACGGGCCTGATCGTCGTCGAGGCGACGGCCGTCTCCCCCGAGGGCCGCATCTCCCCGTACGACCTCGGCCTGTGGAACGACACACAGGTCGAGGCTTTCCAAAGGATCACGGGCTTCCTCAAGGAGCAGGGCACCACTCCGGCGGTCCAGCTCGCGCACGCCGGCCGCAAGGCGTCGACGGACCGGCCCTGGAAGGGCGGCGCGCCGGTCGGCGCCGACGCCTACGGCTGGCAGCCGCTCGCGCCGAGCGCGGTGCCGTTCGACGCACGCCACCCCGTGCCGACCGAGCTGACCGTGACCGGTATCCAGGAGATCGTGGGGCGGTTCGCGGACGCGGCCCGCCGCGCCCTGGCCGCCGGCTTCGAGGTCGTGGAGATCCACGGCGCGCACGGCTACCTCATCAACGAGTTCCTCTCCCCGCACTCCAACCACCGCACGGACGCCTACGGCGGCTCGTACGAGAACCGCACCCGCTTCGCACTCGAGGTCGTCGACGCGGTGCGGCAGGTGTGGCCGCAGGACAAGCCGCTGTTCTTCCGCGTCTCGGCCACCGACTGGCTGGACGAGGGCGGCTGGACGGCCGACGACACGGTCCGCTTCGCGGCCGACCTCAAGACGCACGGCGTGGACCTCCTCGACGTCTCGACCGGCGGCAACGCGGCGGGCGTCCGCATCCCGACGGGCCCCGGCTACCAGGTGCCCTTCGCCGCCCGGGTGAAGGCGGAAACGTCCCTGCCGGTGGCCGCGGTCGGACTCATCACCGAGCCCGGGCAGGCCGAGAAGATCCTGGTCAACGGGGAGGCGGACGCGGTGCTGCTGGGCCGCGAACTGCTCCGCAACCCCTCCTTCGCCCGCCTCGCGGCCCGCGAACTGGGCGGCGAGGTGCGGATCCCGGACCAGTACCACCGTTCCGTCTGACCTGTCCTCGCCCGCCCGCGCGGACGTCGAGCGCACTGGGGACAGGCCCTGCGGCGTGTCCCCCGGGCGTCGGCACATCGACGACGGTCAGATCGCGTGCGGCCGGTCGCCGGTCAGCCCGTCATCCGGCCCCAAAGCGGCCCGAACCGCGCCCAGGCCTCGTCCCACTGCGCCATGCGCCGGCGTTCCAGGCGTTCACGCAGGATGCGTCCGCCCACGAACGGGACCGCCGCCGCGCCGGCCCCCACCAGCAGCCCGATCATGGCCGCGCGGACCTGCGCCTGGGACTCGGTGGCGGGCTGTGTCACCAGGGAGCCCCCGGGGTCCGTCCACACGGTGACGGCCGTGCCAGTGGGGCTGCCGGCGGCCACTCGGGCCTGCCCGGCGTGCGACGAACCGTCCTCCCCCGTCCACCGCACCTTCGCCCACACCCGCTGCGCCCCGGCGGCGCCCCTCTTCGGGGCGTCCTGGGTGAGCAGGGCCACGACCGGGTGCCACTGCGCCCGCTCCTCGGCCAGCCCTCGCTCCACCGAGTGCGTCGCCGCCCATCCCGTCAGCACTCCCCCGACCACGGTCACGGCCCAGACGGCCAGCACCACCCAGGCCTCCAGCGCATCGCTGCGGCGCCGCAGCGGATTGCGCCGCCACCGCCACAGCCACACCCTGCGACCGCGGAACGTCATCGACGACAGCCACCTCATCGATGGCATCCTCCTCACGCATGCACGGACACCCCCCGACGCCCTCCCATACGCGAGCGGGCCCGCCGCTGCTCACCCGGCGTCCGCCGCCCGCGGGTTCACGGCCCCCGCGCAAAGCCCCCAAGGCTCGCCCGTCGCCCGGCGCGCTTCCTCTCTGCTCTCCGGAAACACGGTTCTGACCTGCGGTGACTCCGTCCACGGGGGTGACTGTCAGTGCCGGGGTGCAGACTGGCCCATGTCTGGAACAACGGCGTTTCGGAGGTGGCCGGCATGGCCGACGTACTGCTCACCGTGGGCACACGCAAAGGACTGTTCATCGCGCGGCGACGAGGCGGCGCCTGGGAGTTCGACGAAAGCCCGTACTTCAACGCACAGGCCGTCTACTCGGTGGCCATCGACACCCGCGGCGCCACCCCGCGCCTGCTGGCCGGAGGCGACAGCGCGCACTGGGGGCCCTCGGTCTTCCACTCCGACGACCTGGGCCGCACCTGGACCGAGCCCGCGCGGCCCGCCGTCAAGTTCCCCAAGGACACCGGCGCTTCGCTGGAGCGCGTCTGGCAGCTGCACCCGGCCGCGGCGGAGCCCGACGTGGTGTACGCGGGCACGGAACCGGCCGCGCTGTACCGCTCCGAGGACCGCGGCGAGAGCTTCGAGCTGGTGCGCCCCCTGTGGGAGCACCCGACGCGCGACAAATGGGTGCCGGGCGGAGGTGGCGAGGGCCTGCACACCGTGGTCACCGACAGACGGGACCCGAAGGCCGTGACGGTCGCCGTGTCGACGGCCGGCGTCTTCCGCACCCGGGACGGCGGCGCGAGCTGGGAGCCGTCCAACTCCGGTGTCTCCGCGGTGTTCCTCCCCGATCCGAACCCGGAGTTCGGCCAGTGCGTGCACAAGATCGCACAGGACGCGGCGGCTGCGGACCGGCTCTATCTGCAGAACCACTGGGGGGTGTACAGAAGCGACGACGCGGGCGCCCACTGGACGGACATCGGCGAGGGCCTGCCGTCGACGTTCGGGTTCGCCGTGGCCGCCCATCCGCACCGCGGGGACACGGCGTACGTCTTCCCGATCAACGCGGACGCGGACCGCGTCCCGGCCGGCCACCGATGCCGCGTGTTCCGGACGGCGGACGCGGGCAAGAGCTGGGAGCCGCTCACGGCGGGGCTGCCGGCCGAGGACCACTACGGCACTGTCCTGCGCGACGCCCTGTGCACGGACGACGCGGACCCGGCGGGCGTCTACTTCGGCAACCGCAACGGCGAGGTCTACGCGTCGGCGGACGACGGTGACAGCTGGCAGCAGCTCGCCTCCCATCTGCCGGACGTGCTGTGCGTACGGGCGGCGGTGATCGCCTGATCCGCCATCAACCGCCGGTTGAGGCCCCTGTTCGCCCGCCGCGCGATCATTCCCGGTCACCCATGGGTCACCGGTTGATCGCCGGTGCGCGAGCGGCAGTAGGGTGACGCCCGTGGCACCACGACCGTTGCATGAAATCGTCGAAGCAGGCTGGGCGAAGGCCCTGGAGCCGGTGGCCGAACGGATCGCCGCGATGGGAGACTTCCTGCGCGCGGAGATCGCCGCGGGGCGCACCTACCTCCCGGCGGGACCGAACGTCCTGCGGGCCTTCCAGCAGCCCTTCGACGAAGTCCGCGTCCTGATCGTCGGCCAGGACCCCTATCCCACACCGGGCCACGCGGTCGGGTTGTCGTTCTCGGTCGCTCCGGACGTACGGCCGCTGCCGGGCAGCCTGATCAACATCTTCCGGGAGCTGAACGCCGACCTGGGTCTGCCCCAGCCGTCCAACGGCGACCTCACCCCGTGGACCGGGCAGGGCGTGCTGTTGCTCAACAGGGCGCTCACCACGGCTCCGCGCCGTCCTGCGGCCCACCGTGGCAAGGGCTGGGAGGAGGTCACCGAGCAGGCGATCCGGGCGCTGGCCGGGCGTGGCAAGCCGCTGGTGTCCATTCTGTGGGGCCGTGACGCGCGCAATCTGCGCCCGCTGCTGGGCGATCTCCCGGCGATCGAGTCCGCGCACCCGTCCCCGATGTCGGCGGACCGGGGCTTCTTCGGCTCACGGCCGTTCAGCCGGGCCAACGACCTGCTGATCCGGCAGGGTGGGCAGCCGGTGGACTGGCGTCTGCCGTGACACCCTCCGGGCCGGGGCCCGTTCCGTCGGCGGACGCATCCGGCGCGGTGCCGGAAGCCGTGCTCGCCGTGGACTCCGGGGGCTCCGGCCTGCGGGTCGCCCTCGCCCCGCGAGGCGGCCCGGCCTCGGCGGCGACGGTCCCGCGCTCGTCCCGCGAGCCGGTGCGCACCGGTGCCCGGGGGATCGATGCCGGGCACCTGCTGGAACAACTCCTGCCGATCGCACGGCGGTTGCTGGCGGACGCCGGTGGTGCCGAAGTGCGGGCGGTCGCGGTCGGGACGGCAGGTCTGGCCACGCTGGGCGACGACCTGCGCGCCCGGCTTCCCGGCGCGCTGGCCCGTGAGCTCGGTGTACGCAGGGTGGCGCTGGTCGCGGACGCCGTCACCGCCTACGCGGGCGCACTCGGCGCACGCCCCGGCGCGGTGGTGGCGGCCGGCACCGGCCTGATCGCGCTCGGCACGGATCTGACGAGCTGGCACCGGGCGGACGGCTGGGGTCATCTGCTGGGCGACTGCGGCGGCGGCGCGTGGATCGGGCGGGCAGGGCTGGAGGCGGCGCTGCGCGCGCATGACGGGCGGCCCGGCGGTTCGGAGCGTCTGCTGGCGCGGGCCGAGGCGATGTTCGGCCCGGTCACCGGCCTGCCCGGCAAGGTGTATCCGCGCCCCGACCGGGCGGCGGTGCTGGCCTCGTTCGCTCCCGAAGTGGCCGCCTGCGCCGCGGACGACCCGGTCGCCGACGGCATCCTGCACGCGGCCGCCCGGCACATGGCCGAGTCCGCGGCCGCCGTGTGCCCCACCTCGGGCGAACCCCGCGTCGCCCTCACCGGGGGCCTGTTCCGGGTGGGCGAGCCCCTTCTCGTACCGCTGCGGCGCGAGTTGGCGCGCCAGGTGCCGCAGGCACACCTGGTCCCCGCGGAGGGTGACCCGCTGTACGGCGCCGTACGCATCGCGCTCGCATTCGCGAACGATTCACTCACACTCCCCGACGACGAACACCTGTTGCATCTCGTGACCGAAAAGAGCGAGTGATTCCCCTTGCCGGGAGAGGGGAGTTACCTCCTCGTACGCGGGGGAAAAGTCACACCGTATCGATCACTTCTCATCCGCACGTAACTCATCAGACAAAACCGGACGGATACCGCTCACCTGCACCCTCCCCGAACAGGGGAGCCCACAAAGCCAGTAGCATGCGGCGCCATGAGCTCCCCCACTGGGCCCGCATCCGGCCTGCCTGTACGAATGCCGCGACCCCGCCAGCCCGGGCGGCACCGCCGCCCGGAACCCGTGGTGGCTCCCGAGGGCGCGCCTGCGCTCGTCCTCGCGGTGCCGGGCACGCCCAGCGCCGCCACGCGCAGCCTCGCCGAGGAGGTCGTGAGCATCGCGCGTTCCGAGCTGCCCGGCCTGGACGCGCGCATCGGCTACCTGGACGGGGACGACTCGGAGTTCCCGACGCTGAAGTCCGTGCTCACGCACACCGCCGAGGAGCGCGCCGCGCGCCACGAGCAGGCGGTCGCGGCCGGCCTGGAGGTCAAGGAGCCCGACGGCCCCGTCGCCGTGGTGGTGCCGCTGCTGGCCGGGCCGGACAGCGCGCTGCTGCGCCGGGTCCGCCAGGCCGTCATGGACAGCCGGGTCGCGGCCGACCTGACCGATGCCCTCGGCCCGCACCCGCTGCTCGCCGAGGCGCTCCACGTGCGCCTGTCCGAGGCCCGTCTGGCCCGCGCCGACCGCGCCCGCCTGTTCACGGTCGCGACGGCCGCGGACGGCATCATCCTCGCCTCCGTCGGCGGCGAGGAGGCCGTGCAGGCGGCCGGGATCACGGGAATGCTGCTGGCCGCGCGGCTCGCCGTCCCGGTGATGGCGGCGGCGCTGGACCAGGAGGGTTCGATCACGTCCGTGGCCGAGCAGCTGCGCTCCTCGGGCTCGCAGCAGCTGGCGCTCGCGCCGTACCTGATCGGCCCGGAGCTCGAGCCGGGGCTGCTGGAGGCGGCCGCCGAGGAAGCGGGCTGCCCCGCCGCCGAGGCGCTCGGCCCGTACCCGGCGATCGGCAAGCTGGCGCTCGCCAAGTACACGACGGCGCTGGGCATCGCCCCGCAGCAGCCGCAGGGGACGCCGGTCCGCTGACCCTGCACACCCGTACGACCAAGGGCCCGCTCCCCGGAGGAGCGGGCCCTTGGTCGTGTCACGGGCAAGCCCGCCGCCGACCCCGCTGCGGGGTGACCGGCGTCAGACCCGGATCGGGGACGAACCGTGCAACGGAGCGGCCAGGGCGATCAGGGCCCGTTCCAGTCCGTGGAGGTGGCTGAGGGCCTGCTCGGCGCCGGGGTGGTGGCCCGGGACGCCCGCGGGAGACGTCAGGGCGCGTTCGGGGACCGCTCCGAGCAGCGCCTCCACCGCGGTCTCGACGCGGCGGCACGCGTCCGTGAGACGGGCGTCGTGCGAGGCGTCCGGGTCCGCGGCGACGGCGACCAGGCCGCGCGTTCGACGGGCGCACTCGTCGAGCAGCGCCAGCACCTGGCGGGCCCGGGCCTTGCGCGCCCGCAACGGGTTCAGCGGATGCACCAACGGCGCGAGTGCCTGCCGGACGCGCCCCAGCAGCGCCTCGAGCTCCGCCGCGCGCGACGCGGGGTCCGCCTCCGGGTCGCCCGCGAGCCGCCGTGCCGCCGCGGCGGTGCAGGCGTGCACCGCGTGCACCGCCCGGCGCACCCACTGGTCGGTGACCGTGTGCGTGGTGATCGGCAGGACGAGCGCGACGGCGAGGGCCGCCCCCAGGGCCCCGACGCCCGTCTCCGCGAGGCGCAGAGCGAGCAGCCCCGGGTGCAGCACGCCGAAGAGGCCGTAGAGCAGGCCCGCCATCACGGTGACGAAGAACATCATCCAGCTGTAGGACGGGGCCGCCGTGTAGAAGATGCCGAAGACGCAGACGGCGACGAGCGCGGCGGTGGGCGCCGGGGCGCCGTGCAGCGGCACCGCGACCAGCAGCCCGGCGACGATGCCGGTGACCGTGCCGACGACGCGCCGGAAGCCGCGCACCAGCGTCTCGCCGCGCGAGGCGGTGTTCACGAAGATCCACCAGGCGGTGCCGACGGCCCAGTACCAGCGCTCGTGGGACAGCACCTGGCCCGCTGCGACGGCGAAGGCGCACGCTGCGGTCGCCTGGAAGGCCTGGCGGGTGGCGGGCCGGGCGAGGCCGCGGCCGCCGAGCGGTGCGGGCGCGGCGGGCAGCGGGGTACGGCGTTCGACGCACCACACCCCGAAGCGGACCGCCGAGGCGGTGACGAGCGAGAGCGCCACGGCCGCGTACAGCTCCGGCAACTGCCCCGGGACGGCATGCAGGAACTGCGCGACGAAGAAGGTCATGAAGGCGAAGATGCCGAGCGCATGCCCGCGCGGCCCCCAGCGACGGGCGTACACACCGGCGAAGACGACCGTGAGCCAGACCGCGTCACGCACCGCCGGCACATCGTGCAGGGCGGTCGCGACCGTGAGGACCGGAAGGCCGACGGCGGGCAGCAGCGCGGTGGTGACCGCCTGGCCGCGCACGGTCGGGTCGGCGACCGTGAACAGCGCCAGCAGCGCGGCGAGCCCGCCGGTGACCGAGGCCGGCAGCGGCAGCCCGGCGACCTCGCACGTGGTCACGGCGAGGCCGATGCCGAGCACCGCACGCAGCGACACGCGCAGCCGGAACAGCCCCGGATCCGGAGCCGTGAACATCTTCTTCAACTTCTTCAGTGCCGGGTGAGTCACCGTCGTCCGTCCGCCCCCACTTCTCATGTCATCGCGACGCCAGGACATGGGAATGGCGCCGCGGGCACGGATTCCGGCCTCGTCACCGGTCCTGCGCTGCGCGGCGCCATCGATACCCCTAAGGAAAGCATCAGAGCCACGGTGGCTCAACCGACACGCTGTTCACTGGTCCATTGGTACAGTCACAGAAGCTCCACTGATACCACCGGGAGGCCAACGGACCATGGCCGTGGACGGACTCGACACCCGCATCCTGCGGCTGCTGCTCGAACAGCCGCGCACCAGCGTGCGCGAGTACGCGCGCATCCTGGGCATCGCCCGGGGCACTCTGCAGGCCCGCCTCGACCGTCTGGAACGCGACGGGGTGATCACCGGCACGGGGCCGTCCCTGTCCCCCGCCGCGCTCGGGCACCCCGTGCTGGCGTTCGTGCACATCGAGGTCACGCAGGGGCATCTGGACGAGGTGGGCGACGCGCTCGCGGGTGTGCCGGAGATCGTGGAGGCGTTCTCCATCACCGGTGGCGGCGACCTGCTGACCCGGGTGGTCGCACGCGACAACGCACACCTGGAGGACGTCATCCAGAAGCTGATCAGCCTCCCCGGGGTGGTGCGCACCCGCACGGAGGTGGCGCTGCGCGAACGCGTACCGCACCGGCTGCTGCCGTTGGTGGACTCGATCGGCCGCGCGGCGGCGAACTGACCCCCGGGCGGGCCACAGGCGGGGCGTGCCGATGGCCGTCGCCCCGGGCTCCTCGCGTGAGGCCATCGAGGCGGTCATGGCGGGCGCCGGCCCGGGCGCATGGCTCGGCACGGCCGTCTCGGCCGACGAGGTCGGGCACGGCGAGCCGGCCCCGGACGTCTTCCTGGAGGCCGCGCGCAGCCTCGGCGCGTCCCCCGCCGGCTGCGTGGTCGTGGAGGACGGGCCGGCCGTCAGCAGGTCCCGACGTTCCCCCGGTGGCGGCCACACTGGCGGCGTTCGGGCGGGCATCGGGAGCCGCCGCCGCGCACGCGGCCGGGATGCGGTGCATCGCAGTCCCGCGGAGCTCACGCCCGGACTGCCTACGACTGGCTGCTGGGCTCGGCCTCCTCGTAGCCTTCTTGCGACCGGGGAGGGGTTCATGGGTTCCGAGGCCGTACTCGTCGCCAACCGCGGGGAGATCGCCGTCCGGGTGCTGCGCACCGCCGCCGAACTGGGCCTGCGGACGGTCGCGGTGTACGCGGACGGCGACGACGCGCACATCCGGCACGCCGACGAGAGCGTCCCGGTCCCGGACTACCGGGACGCGGAGGCTCTGCTGACCTCCGCACGTTCGACCGGCTGCGCGTTCCTGCACCCGGGATACGGCTTCCTCAGCGAGGACGCGGAGTTCGCCCGCCGCTGCGCCGCGGGGCGGGTCACGTTCGTCGGCCCCTCCCCCGACGCCCTCGCCCTCTTCGGCGACAAGGCACGCGCGCGTGCCTTCGCTTCGGAGCTGGGGGTGCCCGTCCTGCCCGGAGGGGGAACGACCCTGCAGGAGGCCCGGGAGTTCCTCCGCGACGGTCCGCTGATGATCAAGGCGGTCGGCGGGGGCGGCGGGCGCGGTATGCGGGTGGTGCGGACGGCCGATGAGCTGGCCGGGGCATGGGAGCGCTGCCGCTCCGAGGCCCGGCAGGGCTTCGGGCGCGACACGGTGTACGCCGAGCGGCTGCTGGAGGGCGCCCGGCACATCGAGGTGCAGATCCTCGGCGACACGCACGGCGCCCTCACGCATCTGTGGGAGCGGGACTGCAGCGCTCAGCGCCGGCACCAGAAGCTCGTCGAGATCGCGCCCGCGCCCGAACTCCCGGACCAGGTACGGACCGCAGTCGTGTCGGCCGCCCTGCGGCTGGCGGGCGCCGCGCACTACACCGGGCTCGGCACGTTCGAATTCCTGGTGCGGGGCGAGGAGTTCCACTTCATCGAGGCCAATCCACGGCTCCAGGTGGAGCACACGGTCACCGAGGAGGTGACGGGCGTCGATCTGGTGGCCGTACAACTGCGCCTGGCTGCGGGCGAGTCGCTGGCGTCGCTGGGGCTGGCGGGACCGCCCGATCCGCCGCGCGGTTTCGCCGTGCAGGCACGGGTCAACGCCGAGGTGACGGAGGCGGACGGCACGGTGCGCCCGTCGTCCGGGCGCTTGACGCGCTTCGACGTGCCGACGGGCCCGGGGATCAGGGTCGACACGGCGGTCCGCGCGGGCGCCGAGGTCGGCGTGCGCTACGACGCACTGCTCGCCAAGGTGGTGGCACACGTCCCGCACGGCGGCTGGCAGGCCGCCTGCGCCCGGGCCCGCCGCGCGCTGGGTGAGTTCGCGATCGAGGGGGTTCGCACATCTGTCCCGCTGCTGCGGGCGGTGCTCGCTCAGCCCGGGTTCTGGGCGCACACGGGATTCGTCGAGCAGCACCTGCCGGAACTGCTGCCCGAGGAATCGGGCGTGGTGGCCGGGTGGGCGGACGGCACCGTAGGGGCACCGCTGAGCGGAAATGTGCTCTCGGTCGCGGTCGCGCCGGGTGACGCCGTGCGCTCCGGGCAGCAGCTGCTGGTGCTGGAGGCGATGAAGATGGAGCACGTCGTCCGAGCACCGGGCTCCGGGGCCGTCCGCGCGGTGCACGCGCGCGTGGGGGACACGGTGGCGGAGGGACGGGCCCTGGTGGAGCTCGACGTCACCGACGACGATCCGCACCAGCACGGCGGAGCCCCGGCGGTGGACCTGGACGCCGTGCGGCCGGATCTCGCGGAGGTGATGCGGCGGCACGCCTTCGGCCTGGACGAGCATCGCCCGGAGGCCGTCGCCAAGCGGCATGCCACCGGCCGGCGTACGGCGCGCGAGAACATCGAAGACCTGTGCGAGGAGGGGTCGTTCACCGAGTTCGGTGCGCTGGCGATCGCGGCGCAGCGGCGCCGGCGCTCGCTGGAGGACCTGATCCGGGCGACTCCGGCGGACGGCATGGTCACCGGCATCGGGCGCGTGAACGGCGAGCCGTGCGTCGTCATGTCGTACGACTACACGGTCCTCGCGGGCACGCAGGGCCTGCAGAACCACCGCAAGACCGACCGGATGCTGCAGATCGCCGAGGAGCGGCGGCTGCCGGTGGTGCTGTTCGCGGAAGGGGGTGGGGGCCGCCCCGGTGACACGGACGGCATCTCCGTCTCGGGCCTGGAGCTGACCACGTTCCACCAGATGGGCCGTCTCAGCGGTTCCGTCCCCCTGGTCGGCATCGCCTCGGGGCGCTGTTTCGCCGGCAACGCGGCTCTCCTCGGCTGCTGCGACGTGGTGATCGCCACGCCGGAGGCCACGATCGGCATGGGCGGTCCGGCGATGATCGAGGGCGGCGGGCTCGGCGTGTTCCGGCCCGAGGATGTGGGGCCGCTGTCGGTCCAGGTACCGAACGGGGTGGTGGACGTGGCGGCAGCCGACGAGGCGGAGGCGGTCGAGGTGGCGCGCCGCTACCTGTCGTACTTCCAAGGGACGCGGACCGCCTGGGAGGCACCGGACCAGCGGCTGCTGCGGCACACCGTTCCGGGGAACCGCAGGCGGGCCTACGAGGTGCGCACGGTGATCGAGGCGCTCGCCGACACGGGGTCGGTGCTGGAGCTGCGACGGGCCTTCGGCGTGGGCGTGGTGACCTCTCTGGTGCGGATCGAGGGCCGCCCGATGGGTCTGATCACGAACAATCCGGGGCACCTGGGCGGAGCCCTCGACCGGGACGCCGCGGACAAGACGGCGCGCTTCCTCCAGCTGTGCGACGCCTTCGGCCTGCCGGTCCTCTCACTGTGCGACACGCCCGGTTTCATGGTGGGACCGGACGCAGAACGGACGGCGACGGTACGGCACTTCGCGCGCATGTTCGTGACGGGGGCGAACCTGCGGGTGCCGCTGGTGACCCTGGTGCTCAGGAAGGCGTACGGGCTGGGCGCGATGGCAATGATGGGCGGCTCCACCCGCGCGCCGCTCGCCTGCGCCGCCTGGCCCACGGGCGAGTTCGGCGGCATGGGGCTGGAGGGCGCTGTCCGTCTCGGCTACCGCAGGGAGCTGGCGGCTATCCCGGACCCCGAGGAGCGGGCCCGCGCGTTCCAGGAACGCGTCGCCGAGCTGTACGAGCAGGGCAAGGCGGTCAATGCGGCGGCGGCCCTGGACATCGACGCGGTGATCGATCCGGCGGACTCGCGGCGCTGGGTGGTGGCGGCCCTGGACGGCTGGGAGGGGCCCCGCGACGCACGCGGGCGGGGGTTCGTCGACACGTGGTGAGCGGGGGTGGCGGCGGGTCCGGAGGGCTCCTGCGGCGACGCTCCGAGCCGTCGGCCGGAGGCCCTGGTCACGATCCTTCCGCGCCGGGTCCTGTCGTTTCCCGCACAGTGCCGGCCGCGGTCACGAGCGCCGACGGGGTTTGCCGCGCCGTGCGGCCTTGGGGCCGCCGCCGGAACCGCTGCGGGGACTGCGGCCGGTCGACTTCCCCGGGGCGGGCTTGCGCCGGGTCCCTGCCGCGTCGGTGCGCTGACGCTTCGGTTCGGCGGAGGGCTGGGCGGGGGTGCGGCCCCGGGTGCTGTTGACCGTCCGCCCGCGCACGATCCCGATGAAGTCCTCCACCAGGTCGGTGGTCGCGTCCTCGGGCCAGGACAGGGCGACGCTCGACTGGGGCGCGTCCACGACCGGGCGGTAGGTGAGGTCGCGGCGGTGGTACAGCCGCGCGAGCGACTGGGGCACGACGAGCAGACCCACGCCCGCCGCCACGAGTTCGATGGCGTCCTCGGTGGTGGCGGGGCGCTCGAAGGCGGGCTCTCCCGGCGGTCGCTCCCAGCCCAGGACGTCGTCGAGGGGGTGGAGGACGACCTCGTCGGCGAGGTCGTCGCAGGACACCTCGTCGACGGCCGCCACCACGTGGTCCTTGGGGACGACGACCACCGTGGTCTCGGTGTAGAGGGGGATCGCGCTGAACACCGTGCGATCCACCGGCAGCCGTACGAGCCCCGCGTCCGCCTCGCCGCCGCGCAGCGCCTCGGGCGCTTCGGCCGCCGGCACCTGAAGCAGGGTGAGGGGCACATCGGGCAGGCGCTCGTTCCAGATCCGCGCCCATTTGGCGGGCGTCGCCCCGGGGACGTACACGAGCCGGAACGAGGGGGGTGCATCCGTGCCTGTCACCCCGCCAGGTTACCGGGCGTGGTCAAAGGGCCCGAATCCGGCCGATAGTCTGGACAGCATGAAGTCGCAGCAGACCACCCAGACGATGAAGCCCGCCACCGCGGCGAAGAAGCTGGGTGTGTACCTCCCCGCCACCCCTGCCGAGTTCCAGGAGGGTGCCGTCTCCCGGGCCGAGCTGAACGAGCTCCAGGCCAACCCGCCCGAGTGGCTGCGGGAGCTGCGACGCAACGGCCCGCACCCGCGCCCCGTGGTCGCGGCGAAGCTGGGCGTCTCCATCGCCGGCCTCGCGCGCGGCGGAATCACCGAGGCGCTCACCACGGAGCAGATCGAGGCGCTGAAGAAGGACCGTCCCGAGTGGCTGGAGAAGGAGCGCGCCACCCAGGCCGAGGTCCGCAAGGAGGCCGCGCGCATCAAGAAGCGGGACGCCGAGCGCGCCGAATGAGGCCGGCCGTCCGCGTCCCTGACGCCGCCGAGCACCGGCCGGCCGTACGCGCGGCAGCGGGGCCGGGCTGATGCCCGGCCCCGGATCCTCCCGGTGTCCTAGACGTTGGGCTCCGCCGCGCTGATGTCGCCGAGCGCCGACTCCGGCTGGCGCTCCACGGCCAGGTCACCGAGGGAGATGATCCCCACCGGCTCTCCGCCCTCGACGACGGGGACACGACGGATGTGGTGCTCGCGCATCACCTGAACCGCGCGGTCCAGGTCCTCGTCGGGGGTCAGGGTGACCAGCTCCTCACTGCACGCGCGAGCCACCGTCGTCTCCTGCGGGTCGGCTCCCTCCGCGAGCGCGCGCACCACGAGGTCGCGGTCGGTGACCAGTCCGCGCAGATGGTCCTCCTCGGTGACGAGGACGGCTCCGATGTCCCGATCGCGCATGATCTGCGCCACCGTCGCCAGCGAGGTCTGCGGTTCGACCTTGACGGGCTCGGCGGTCATGATGTCGCGTACGTGCTGGGCCATGACTTGTCCCTTCTCCACAGGTCTCCCAGGTCTCCCCAGGTCCTCCCCGGGGCGGCGGTTCCGGTCCCCGCCGCTCAGGCGCCGAGTACCCGATGGGCGCGGTCCTGCACGGCTGCGGCGCGGTCTCCCGCGCTGCGGCGGTCCGCCGGGACGGGCCACCTCCGGTCAGGTGGCGCCGGAGCCCCCGCTGCCGAAGGAGCCACTGGAGCCGGAGTTCCAGCGCGGGCGCTTCTGCTGCCCGCTTCGCCGGGTGCCGGAGGCGTGGACCTCGTGCGGGGTGAGACGCCCGCTCTCGTCCTGCGCACGCGGAACCTCGTTCGGCTCCCTGATCTCCCGGGACTCCATCACGGGCCCGGAGGTCGGCCGGGTCGGCTGCTCGGAGGGACGCGGCGGCGCCGACTCCCGGCGTCGCACCCTGATGCCGAGCCGGACGGCCCACACCAGGGCTCCCGCGATGAGGAGACCGCCGACGAAGGCGCCGAGCACGCCCCAGGCGGCATCGGAAGCGGCTAGTTGAACAGAGATCGTCAGCATCTTTTCCGGGTACCCCGCTGCCGGAAATGAACCCTCCGCTCGCGGGCGCCCGCGACGGCGGCGGAAGCGGTCGGCGGACGGGCCTCCAGCGAGGGGCCGCACGGTGACCTCTTACTCCTCCCGACCGGTTTTCACCGGCCGAGCCGGGGCACCCGCGATGCGCCCGCGTGCCGTCCGGCCCGTGCGCCGGGTGTGACACCGCGGGCGACGGCGCGTGGAGGAGGACGATGACAGAACTGTCGGAATACACCGCGGACCTCCGGCGGAAGGCCACCGCCCCCTCCCCTCTCGGTCGCGCGGTGCTGAACTGGATGACGACGACCGACCACAAGGTGATCGGTCGTCTGTACATGGTCACGGCGTTCTGCTTCTTCCTCTTCGCCGGTCTGCTGGCGATGGCGATGCGGGCCGAGCTGGCCCGTCCGGGGCTTCAGTTCATGTCCGAGGACTTCTACAACCAGCTCTTCACGGTGCACGGCACGGTGATGATGCTGCTGTTCGCGACCCCGATGTTCGCCGGATTCGCCAACGCGGTGATGCCGCTGCAGATCGGCGCCCCGGACGTGGCGTTCCCGCGCCTGAACGCCCTGTCGTACTGGATGTACCTGTTCGGCGGCCTGATGGTGGTGTCCGGGTTTCTGACGCCCTCCGGGGCCGCCTCGTTCGGCTGGTTCGCGTACGCCCCGCTGAACAGCGCCTACCGCACGCCCGGCGCCGGCGGCGATCTGTGGACGATGGGCCTGGTGGTGACGGGTGTGTCGACGACACTGGGCGCGGTCAACTTCATCGCCACGATCATGTGCCTGCGGGCCCCGGGCATGACGATGTTCCGGATGCCGATCTTCACCTGGAACGTCCTGTTCACCTCGATCCTGGTGCTGCCCGCGTTCCCCGTGCTCACGGCCGCGCTCCTGGCGCTGGAGGCCGACCGGAAGTTCGGGGCACACGTCTTCGACGCGACGAACGGCGGCGCCATCCTGTGGCAGCACCTCTTCTGGTTCTTCGGGCACCCGGAGGTGTACATCGTCGCGCTGCCGTTCTTCGGGGTGATCTCGGAGATCCTCCCGGTGTTCTCGCGCAAGCCGCTGTTCGGCTATCTGCCGATGATCGGCGCGACGACCGCGATCACCATGCTCTCCGCGGTGGTGTGGGCGCACCACATGTTCACCACGGGTGCCGTGCTGCTGCCGTTCTTCTCCCTGATGTCGTTCCTGATCGCGGTACCTACGGGGATCAAGTTCTTCGCGTGGATCGGCACGATGCACCGCGGGTCGCTGTCGTTCGAGACACCGATGCTGTGGTCGCTCGGCTTCCTGGTGACGTTCCTGCTGGGCGGCTTGAGCGGCGTGCTCCTCGCTTCCCCGCCGATCGACTTCCACGTCACCGACTCGTACTTCGTCGTGGCGCATCTGCACTACGTCCTCTTCGGCACCGTGGTGTTCGCGATGTTCGCGGGCTTCTACTTCTGGTGGCCGAAGTTCACCGGGAAGATGCTGGACGAGCGGCTCGGCAAACTGCACTTCTGGCTGCTGTTCCCGGCCTTCCAGCTCACCTTCCTGGTACAGCACTGGCTGGGCGCGGAGGGCATGCCCCGCCGCTACGCCGACTACCTGCAGGCTGACGGCTTCACCCTGCTGAACACCCTCTCGTCCGCGGGCGCCTTCCTGCTGGGCGTCTCCACGCTGCCCTTCCTGTACAACGTCTGGCACACCGCGCGGTACGGCGAACGGGTCACCGAAGACGACCCCTGGGGTTACGGCCGCTCGCTGGAGTGGGCGACGTCCTGCCCGCCGCCGCGCCACAACTTCGTGGCCCTGCCCCGGGTGCGGTCCGACTCGCCCGCCTTCGAGCTGCACCATCCCCAGGCCTTGCGGCAGTCCCTCGAGGAGGGAGCGCGATGAAAACCGAGGCCGTGCTCTTCGGCGGCGTCGCCGTGTTCTTCGCGGGCTCCGCCGTCCTCTACGGTGCCTGGTCGAGGGATCCGGCGGGTACGGCGTGCCTGGTCGTCGCCTTCGGGATGGCGGCCCTGGTCGCCTTCTTCTGCGCCGTGCAGTACCGGCGCAAGGGGCGTCGCCCGCAGGACCGCAAGGACGCCGAGGTGATGGACGCGGCCGGTCCGCTGGAGTTCTTCCCGGCCCACAGCCCATGGCCCCTGGTCACGGCGCTCGGCTTCGCCCTCGCCGCGACCGGGGTGGTCTTCGGGCTGTGGCTGTTCCTCATCGGGCTCGGGGTGCTGGCTCGGGGTGTTCTCGGGATGGTGTTCCAGTACGCGGCTCGAGGGAGCTGAGCGGCTTCCTCGGCGCTCCCGGCCGGAAGTCGGTCACCGGCTCGTGGCCGCTCTCGTAGCCGCCCTCCACGGTCTGCCGCACCTCCCCGGTCTCCTCCCCCTCGGCCAGGCGCTTCTGCTCCGCCTCCAGCAGGGCGTGGCACAGCCGGCGGGTGAGCAGGAAGGCGACCACGGGGGCCGCCACGAGGGCGATGCGCAGGGTCCGGGTCAGCGAGTTCAGCGAGATCTGGAAGGTCTCGGCCACGATGTCGTTGCCGCCGGCCAGGAGCAGGACGCCGTAGAAGGTGATCCCGGCGACGCCGAGCCCGGTGCGCACCGGGCGTTCCCGCGGCCGGTCGCACAGGTGCTGTTCCCGGTGCCGCTCCCCCGTCAGCCGCTGTTCGACGAACGGGTAGGCGTACAGGACGGCGAACAGCAGCAGCGGCAGGACGACCCCCGGCAGCAGCACGTTCCACATGATCGTGTGGCCGGCGACGGTGGTCTCCCAGCGCGGCATGAGCCGCAGCGATCCCTCCAGGAAGCCGACGTACCAGTCGGGCTGCGAGCCGGTCGACGCCTGGTCCGGCCGATAGGGGCCGTACGTCCACACCGGGTTGATCTGGGCGACTGAGCCGAGCATCGCGATGACGCCGAAGACCATGAGGGACAGGCCGATGGAGGACGCGGCGAACTGCGGGAAGAGCGGCTTGCCGATGACGTTCCGGTTGGTCGCGCGCGGGCCGCGCCACTGGGTGTGTTTCAGGTGGAAGACCAGGATCAGGTGCACGGTGACCAGGGCGAGCAGTGCTCCGGGCAGCAGCAGGATGTGCGCGGGGTACAGCCGGGACACGATGTCCTCGCCGGGGTACTGGGACCCGAAGACGAACATGCTGACGTAGGTCCCCACGACCGGCAGGGACAGCATGATGCCCTGGGCGATGCGCAGTCCCGTGCCGGAGAGCAGGTCGTCGGGGAGCGAGTAGCCCGCGAAGCCCTCGGCCAGGGCGGTCAGGAACAGCGTGACACCGATGATCCAGTTCATCTCCCGCGGCCTGCGGAAGGCGCCGGTGAAGAAGATCCTGAGCAGATGCAGCCCGATCGCGGAGACGAACACCAACGCGGCCCAGTGGTGCGTCTGCCGCATGAGCAGACCGCCGCGCACTTCGAAGCTGATGTGCAGGGTCGAGTCGAACGCCTCCGACACCAGCGTCCCGCGCAGCGGCACGTACGGCCCGTGGTAGACGACCTCGTGCATCGCCGGCTTGAAGAAGAGCGTCAGCCACACGCCGGTCACGATCAGCACGATCAGGCTGTAGAGCGCGATCTCGCCGAGGAGGAAGGACCAGTGCTCGGGGAATGCCTTGCGCAGCAGTCGTCCGCCGCCGTCCAGCACGGGCAGCCGCCCGTCCGCCGCGTCGGCGAACCGCTCCCCGGGACTGCGGGCCTCGGATTCCGCGGACGGGGCCGGTGGCCGGTTCTCCGCCTTCACCGTGCCTCCCCCGGGTGGTCGGCGGACCCCTCACACCGGTCCCGGTCCACGGAACGCCTCCTTCTCCCGCCTCTGACCGACCGTTCCACGCCCTGTGCGGCCCTCGGGCCGCCGACGACCGCCCCTGCCGTCACGCGGCCCGTCCTCAGGGGAAGAGCGCGATGCCGAGGACGACCAGAAGGACGACCACGACGATGATCGCCACCGTGCTCCAGGACCCGCGGTTCTTCGCCGGTGCCTTCGCCTTCCCACCGCGGGGCCGGTCCTCCTCCAGGGTCGGGTTGGCCGGGCGGTCACGCTTGTAGAACTCTTCGTCATCTCGGTGATCGGTCATGACGACTCCTTCCCGATGTGCCCCTGTCCTTGTGTGCCCCTGTCCTTGTGTGTTCCTTGCCGCGGAGCGGGTTCCCCGTCCGCGCGACGGGATTCCACACGCGTCAGGCGGCCAGTGCCCCCGTGCGCAGGGCACTGTCCCCGCCGCGCCATGTCTTGAGGAGGAGGGCGCCGAACCGGTCCTCGAGGAAGCCGGTGGCCCGGATCCCGAACACGACGTCCGCCTCCAGATCGGGTTCGCTCTCCAGCAGCCCGCCGATCACGTCATGGCGTACGACCTGTTCGTGCACGGCGTCCGCCACCACGTGCTCGTCGTAGAAGCGGGCGGCGGCCTCACCCGCGCCCGCCCGGCGCATGGCTTCGGCCAGGCGGCGGGAGCCCGGGGAAGAGGTGACCTCGACCGCCGCGAAATGACCGGCCAGGGCGCCGCGCAGGCTGCGGTGCAGGCCGAGGAGGGACATGAGGTTGACCGTGGCGAGCATCTCCGCGGGCGCGGCCTCCACGTAGTAGCCGTAGGCGGTGTTGAGCCCCAGGTCCTCCATCAGGTCGGCGAAGAGGCCCGCGTGGATCTCGTCGGCCCGTCCCGCCCCGAACTCGTCGAACTCGACGGCCACCATGGCCGCCTTGGCCCTGCCGTGCAGCCGGGGGATCACCCAGGCATGCGGGTCGGCCTCCTTGAGGTGGTACAGCGACCGCAGCGCCGCGTACTCCCTGAGGTGGCGCAGTTCGCCCTCGCTCCGCAGGAAGTGGGTGACGCTGCCGCCGTCGTCGCCGACAGGTTCGACCTGGAGTTCGTCCAGGGCCTCCTGCGCGCCGGCGTCGACGGGGACGTCGGCACGCAGAGCGTCCAGGAAACGGTCCTCGAGGGCGCGGCGGAAGGTGAGCAGGGCGGGGTCCCACTCATGGTCGTCGTCGACCCCGTCGAACCCCTGGTAGTGCAGTTCGTACAGGACGTACAAGGCCAGCTGCAGGTCTTCGCCGTACGGGTCGCTGTCCGCCAGGGACGCCAGCGACAGCGGGCTGCCCCGCTCACGCAGCGCGCTGACCGCACCGTGCGAGAGCGGGCCCCTGGGCAGGGGCAGCGGCGGGCTGAACTGGCGTGGTTCACGTCGGCCGGTCGTCACGCGCGCGTCTCCTTTCGTTCCCGGTCCTGATCGTCGGGAGTCCTTCCGCACCCCGCTTGCCGCTCCTCTGGCATCTCCCTCCGCCCGGCTTCCGGTTCGTCCCGCATCTCTCTCCGCCCGGTTTCCCGGTCGCCCGGCGTCTCCTGCGGTCCGGTTTCCCGGTCGTCCGTCGGTTTCCCGCGGCGGCGATGGCTGGTGTCGCACCACGGGTAGGTGCGGCTGCGCCGGCAGGTGCAGATCGCCACCACGAACCGCCGGCTGACGACGGTGTCGCCGTCGGGCCCTGTGACCTCCACGGGGCCTTCGACCAGCAGTGGGCCGTCGCGATCCGCCCGGATGCGGACCACGCGTTCACTCTCGTACGGCACGGACGACCACCAGCTCTTCCACCATGTCGTCGGCGGGCAGACCGCGCTGCCGCAACCAGGCCAGCCGGGAGCGCAGCACCCGGCCGAACGGAATGGGCACGCGATCCGTGACCCGGGCGCTGAGCCCCGCCGAGGTCAGTCGGTCCAGGGTCTCGTCCACCCCGGACAGCGCGGAATGCACCATGAGGAGCACTCCATGGGGGCGCAGGTGCCCGGGCGCGGCGTCACAGATGCGGTCCAGAAGCAGCCGCCCGTCCCAGCCGGCGTCCCAGGCGCGGGCGGGGCCCCGGGGGCTTCCGGCATCGGGTGAGGGCACGTACGGAGGGTTGCTGACCACCAGGTCGAAGCGGCGTCCGGGCACGGCGGCCGTGAGGTCGCCGCGGCGCACGCTGATGCGCTGTCCGCTGAGCAGCGCGTTGACCCGGGCCGCCAGCACCGCCCGCCAGGAGATGTCGATGGCGGTGACACGCGCGCCGAGCCGTGCGGCCTCCAGGGCCAGGGCGCCGCTGCCGGTGCCCAGGTCGAGGACGTCCGCCCCGGGGCTGATCTCTTCCCGGCGCAGCGCGCGGGTCAGCACCCAGGTGTCCTCCTGCGGCTCGTAGACACCCGGTGGGGTCCACGCGGGGGCGGGAAGGGGCGGACAGGGGGTTTCGACGGTCATCGGCTCCTCCGGTCGACTACACGCAGGCGCCACCCGCGCCAGCCGTGGCGCACCACGGCTGGCGCGGATCTTTGCCTGCGCACCCCGAGTCCCCCACTGCACGTACTCGACACGTGCCCTTCTCACCCCGGGCACCCCGAAGCCCGGGGATCCGGTGCGCCTCACGGGTCACCATGTCTGTCCATCGAGGCAGCGAGCGGTTTAATATTCAATCTTCGGGAAGGTGCCGCAAGGAGGTCGCACCGTGGCAGAGCTGGGACTCGCAGACACGCTGGGCATCCTGCGGCAGCCCGGGGTACGGCCGCAGCGCAGCAGCGCAGGGCTCGGCTGGGATCACCTGTACGTCTCCTGCCAGGAGGAACAGCCCTACCGCGCTCGGTTCGAACCGGCCCCCACCCACCTGCTGATCCTGCATCTCAGCGGACCGGTCACCGTCCACAGGGGCCAGGGGCCGAAGGCACGGTCGCGGACGGTCCCCCGCGGTGGACTGTTCGTGCAGCCGGCCGACCGGACGCTCTCCGTGGAGCTCGGCGGCCGGCTCCACACGGTGCACGCCTATCTGAGCGACGAGGCGTTGCGCGAGGCCAACGACGGGCGGCCGGTGGAGCTGTCCGAGGAACTCGGCACCACCGATCCGCTGGCCGAGCAGCTCGTCCTGGCCTTGGCGGGGATGACACGCGACTGGCAGCCGTCGGCGCGCACCTACGTCGACCACCTCACGGGCATGCTGGCCGCGCAGCTCGTACGACGGCACGGTACCGCCCCCGCCGAGCCGCCTCCGGGCCCGTCCGGACTCAGCGACCGGCAGCTCGCGGCGGTCAGGGAGCTCATGGAGGAGCGGCTCGCCGAGCCACTGCCGATCGCGGAGCTGGCCTCCGCCGCCTCACTGAGCCCGAGCCAGTTCACCCGGCAGTTCCGGGCGAGCACCGGACAGACGCCGCACCAGCACCTGCTCGGGCTGCGTCTTGACCAGGCATGCCGACTGCTGCGCACCGGGTCGGCTCCCATCGGGCAAGTGGCGGTCGAGTGCGGGTTCTCGCACCAGGAGCACCTGACCCGGGTGATGCGCGCCAGGATGGGGACCACCCCGGCCGCGGTGCGCCGCGCCGGCTGAGGCGTGAGGGGTCATCCGCCGCCACGCGCGGGGCGCCACCCGAAGGGTCAGCCCCTGCCCCGCGCGTGTGGCAGGCGCGTCAGCGCTCCAGGACCAGCGCCAGCGCCTGGCCCACGCCGATGCACAGGGCTGCCAGCCCCGTCCCGGATCCCGCCGCGGCCAGCTGGTGCGCGACCGCGCCGGTGATACGGGCGCCCGACGCGCCCAGCGGATGGCCGATGGCGATCGCGCCACCGCGCGGGTTGACGACCTCCGGGTCGAGCTCCGGCAGTGCGGCCAGGCAGGCCAGCGCCTGGGCGGCGTAGGCCTCGTTGAGCTCGATCGTGTGCAGCTCGTCCGCGGCGACCGCCGCCTTTCGGAGCACCTTGCGGATCGCGTCGACCGGGCCGAGCCCGAAGTACTGCGGCTCGATGCCCGTCACCGCCGCCGCCCGCACCCGTGCCAGCGGTTCGCGGCCGATCGCCGCGAGCCCCTCCTCGTCGGCGAGCAGCAGCGCGGCGGCGCCGTCGTTGAGCGGTGACGCGTTGCCTGCCGTGACGGTGCCCTCCGTGACGAACGCCGGCTTCAGCTTGGCAAGGGCCTCCAGGGAGGTGTTGTCGCGGATGTTCTCGTCCCGTGGCAGGTCCACGCCCTCGACCGGGACGACCTCGCCGTCGTAGCGACCGTCGCGCCAGGCGCGCGCGGCGTTGCGGTGGCTGGCGAGCGCGAATGCGTCCTGTGCCTCACGGGTGATGCCGTGCTTCGCGCCCACCAGTTCCGCGCTCTCGCCCAGCGGGATCGTCCACTCCTCGGGCATCCGCGGGTTCACCATCCGCCAGCCCAGCGTGGTCGAGTACAGCTGCTGGTCCTTCGCCGGGAAGGCTCTCTCCGGCTTCGGCAGGACCCAGGGCGCGCGGCTCATGGACTCGACGCCGCCGGCCACCGCGATGGACGCGTCACCGAGCGCGATCGCGCGGGCCGCCTGGATGACGGCCTCCATGCCGGAGCCGCAGAGCCGGTTCACGGTGGCGCCGGGCACGCCGACCGGGAGACCGGCGAGCAGGACGGCCATGCGGGCCACGTCACGGTTCTCCTCCCCCGCGCCGTTGGCATTGCCGAGCAGAACGTCGTCGATATGCGCCGGGTCGAGGCCGGGACTGCGCTCGAGGAGGGCGCGCAGCACACCGGCGACGAGATCGTCGGGGCGTACGCCCGCCAGGGCACCGCCGTAGCGGCCGAAGGGGGTGCGCACGGCGTCGACGACGTACACGTCACGCGGTCTCTCGATCATCAGTGACTCCCTGCAGAACTGCTTTGGTAGGTCAGAGGTGTCAGGGCGGCGACCTGGTCGGCCGTCACACCGGGGGCGATCTCGACGAGGCGGAGTCCGGTGGGCGTGATGTCGAGGACGCACAGGTCGGTGATGATCCGGTCCACACAGGCCCGGCCCGTCACGGGCAGGGTGCACTCCTCGACGATCTTGGGGCTGCCGTCCTTCGCCGTGTGTTCCATCAGGACGACGACCCGGCGGGCGCCGTGGACGAGGTCCATCGCACCGCCCATGCCCTTGATCATCTTCCCAGGAACCGCCCAGTTGGCCAGGTCGCCGCGGACCGAGACCTGGAGGGCGCCCAGGACGGCGGTGTCGATGTGGCCGCCGCGGATCATGCCGAAGGAGAGCGCGGAGTCGAAGAAGGACGCTCCCTGCCGTACGGTCACGGTCTCCTTGCCCGCGTTGATGAGGTCGGCGTCCACCTCGTCGGGCGACGGATACGGTCCGACGCCGAGCAGCCCGTTCTCCGAGTGCAGTGCGACGTCGATGCCAGCCGGCAGGTGGTCGGCCACGCGGGTGGGCAGGCCGATGCCAAGGTTGACGTAGTCGCCGTCCCGCAGTTCGCGCGCGGCGCGAGCCGCCATCTCGTCCCTGGTCCAGCTCATCGCTCGCGCACCGTTCTCTTCTCGATTCCCTTGTCGGCCGCCTGCTCCGGGGTCAGCGCCACGACCCGCTGGACGAACACCCCGGGCAGATGGATCTCGTCGGGGTCCAGCACTCCCGGCTCGACCAGTTCCTCCACCTCGGCCACGGTGATGCGCCCGGCCATCGCGGCCAGCGGATTGAAGTTGCGCGCCGCACGACGGAAGACAAGGTTGCCGTGCCGGTCCCCGCGCGCGGCCCTGACCAGCGCGTAGTCCGTGGTGATGGCGTGCTCCAGGATGTGGTCGACGCCGTCGAAGGTCCGCACCTCCTTGGGCGGCGAGGCCACGGCGACCGAACCGTCCGGGGCGTAGCGCCACGGCAGCCCTCCGTCCGCGACCTGCGTGCCGACGCCGGCCGGGGTGTAGAAGGCCGGGATGCCGCAGCCGCCCGCCCTGAGCCGTTCGGCGAGCGTGCCCTGCGGGGTCAGTTCGACCTCCAGCTCGCCCGCGAGGTACTGGCGCGCGAACTCCTTGTTGTCGCCGATGTACGAGCCGGTGACCCGGACGATACGGCCCGCGGCCAGCAGGATGCCGAGGCCGCGGCCGTCGACGCCGCAGTTGTTCGACACGACCGTCAGGCCGCTCACCCCCGTGTCGTACAGGGCGCCGATGAGAACCTCCGGGACGCCGCTGAGACCGAAGCCCCCGACGGCGAAGGACCGGCCGTCCGTCACGTCCGCCAGGGCCTGCCCCGCCGTGGCCACCACCTTGTCCATCTCGCGCTCCTCCTATCGCGCCAGCATCCGGCGGAGCGCGCCGAGCAGCTCGTCCTGCGCGGACTCCGCCGTGTCGGGAGCGCAGGCGCGCCTGAAGGCGACATGGCCGTCCGGGCGCACGAGCAGTACGCCGTCCTCGGCGATCTCGCTCACCCGGCTCCATTCACCGTACGCATCACGGCAGTCGTCGTCGCCGACGCGCACCACCCGCAGGGCCAGGCCGAGTTCCGCCCGGCACGCCGCGGCCGCCGTGTCCCAGACATCGCCCGACAGCCCGGTCAGCACGGTGAGGACGCCACCGCCGACGACGTCCAGCGTGGACATGCGCTCTCCTTGCGCGTCGACGAGCCACGCGTGCGGGAGCTTGGCGCCGGGCCGGGTCGTCGGCCGGTGCACCAACTCCCGGTCCTCCTCCCAGACTTCGTCCGGACCGTCGTCGGCGATCACGGCGGCGGAGGTGTAGCGCTGGTTCATCTCCACGCCGTGCGCGTTGAACTCGTAGTTCTTGAGCTGGATCGCCTCTTCGAGCAGGCGCCGCTTCTTGGCACCCTCCGGCGTTTGCGCCCGTAGCGCCTCGAGACCCTCGGCGATGGCCTGCTCGTCGCTTCCGCCTCCGACGCCGAGCACCTCGAAGATCGGGCCGAACTGATCACGGCTGAGGTTGGCCCGCTCGACTATCTGCCGTCCGACCGGGGCGCGTTCGGCCGTATAGCTGTCGAGCAGTGCCGGTCCGGCCTCCCCGCGGATCACCATGGCGAGCTTCCAGGCGAGGTTGTAGGCATCCTGGACGGAGGTGTTGGAGCCGAGCCCGTTGGACGGCGGATGACGGTGCACGGCGTCTCCGGCGCAGAACACACGCCCGGACGAATACACCGTGGCGTAGCTGTGGTTGACCGTCCACAGCGAGGTCGACGTGATCTCGACCGGCAGGTCGGGGTCGCCGACGAGATCCCGCACGATCTGCCGTGCCGCTTCATCGTCCACCTCCGGCGGCGGCTGCTCGATGTCGTAACCCCATACCAGCAGCCACTCGTTCCACGGGCGGACCATACGGACCAGGCCCATGCCGATGCCGCCGGTCTCCGCCCCGGGCCGCAACACCCAGTACAGAACGCTGGGCCGGTGGGCGCAGTACCGCGTGAGGTCGGCCTTGAAGACGATGTTCATGCTGCCGGCCTTGGCCATGCGCCCGTCGAAGGGCAGGCC
The DNA here is from genome assembly GCF_044764595.1 of Streptomyces sp. NPDC093984. NCBI lineage: Bacteria > Bacillati > Actinomycetota > Actinomycetes > Kitasatosporales > Streptomycetaceae > Streptomyces > Streptomyces sp. NPDC093984. The sequence goes on from NZ_JBIWIM010000001.1 coordinate 484,070, forward strand.
GAGTTGTTCGGCGACCGTGCTGCGCCCGCCGTCCGCGCCGATCAGGTAGCGGGCCCGCACGGTGTACTCGTCGCCGCGGACCCGGTCGCGTAGCAGGGCGGTGACACCGTCGGCGTCCTGGGTGAAGCCGAGGAACTCGGTGTCGAAGCGGACCTTGGCACCGCGGGCCGCCGCGTTGCTCACCAGGATCGGCTCCAGGTAGGTCTGCGGCAGGTCGATCATCTCGCAGGGGCTCTTCGACGCGTACTCGGTGGCCGAGGCGGGCCCTGTGCCCCAGCTGCGGATGCGGCCGATCTCGTCCCCGGTGAGCGCGGTGCACAGCACCGTGTCCCCCATGAGGTGGGACGGGCTGCCCAACGCCAGCGCCTCGGACTCGACGCCCAGGTCGCGCAGCACCTCCATGGTGCGCTGGTTGGTGATGTGCGCCCGCGGGGTGTTGGCGAGCCAGCCGTACTTCGTCACCAGCAGGGTGCGGATGCCGTAGGTGGCCAGCGACAGGGCGGCCGAGCCGCCGGCGGGGCCGCTGCCGACGACGAGGACGTCGGTGTCGTAGGTGTCGTGCGCGTCGGTGGATGTCATGGGGGCGCTCCTCGGTCAGTCGGCCAGGGGGGCGATGCGGAAGGTGTAGTCGAGACGGCGCCACTCCCCCTCGAACTGACGGCCGTCGGGGGTGGGGCCGGTCTGCGGCGTGAAGTCGACGACGAGCTCGTCCTTGACGCCGAAGACGGTGTCGCTGTCCAGGTAGGCGCCGCCTGACACGAACAGCTGGGTGACGAGCCGGCGATGACCGGGCGCGTCGATCATGAAGTGGAGGTGGGGCGCCCGGTAGGGGTGACGCCCCACGGCGTCGAGCATGTGCCCGACCGGTCCGTCGTCGGGGATCGGGTACTCCGAGGGAAGGATGGACCAGAAGGTGATCCGACCGTCGGCGTCGGTGCGCAGCCGGGCGCGCAGCACCGGCCCGTCCAGATCGGGCAGTTGGACGTCGTAGAAGCCGTCCTCGTTGGACTGCCACACGTCCACGACCGCGTCCTTGACCAGCTCGCCGCCGGTGCCGGTGATCCGCACGTCGACCCAGAGCGGGATGCCGGGCAGCCCGCCGGAGATGTCGCTTCCGTGCGCGGCTTCGGGCGGTCCCTGCACGTAGAAGGGGCCGAGCACCGCGGAGGGTGTGGTGGCGGGCGTACGGGAGTTGGTGAGCAGATCGACGGCGCTGGAGACGCCGAGGGTGTCCGACAGCAGTACGAACTCCTGGCGGGTCGGGCCGCACCGCTGTCCTGTCCGGGTGAGGAAGTCGATGGCGTACTGCCATTCGGCGTCAGTGACGTCGTTGGTGGCGACGAAGGTGTGCAGGTGCCGGACGAGGTCGCCGAGCAGGGCGCGGACCCGGGGGTCGGGGGCCTGGGAGAAGCTGGCCACCACCTGTTCGGTGAGACGGGCGAGTCCTGCTTCCGTGGACGGGGGGCCTTCAGGGCGGCGCCCGTGCCAGGCGTCCGTCAGCAGGTCCACGATGCCCTCGGCGGTCAGCTCCCGCGGGTTGGGGTAAGGCGTCGAGACGGCCAGTTCGGCCGCGCGGGCGAGGCTCGCTTCCGGCAGGCCGAGATCGCGCAGCGAGGTGGGCCCGCCGAGGGAGGCGACCAGGTCGTACACACCGCTCGGGGCGTCCGGCACTCCCAGGGCGTTGGCGATACGGCGCATGACGTCGGGGACCGCGGGCGCGTTGTACGCCATGGCGTGCGGCAGGACGACGGTGTGGGTCTCCGCGTGCGGCAGGTCGAAACCGCCGCCGAGGGTGTGGCACAGCTTGTGGTGCAGGCCCATACCGACGGTGGCGAGGCAGGTCCCGGCGAGCCAGGCCGCATGCAGGAGGTCGGCGCGCGCCTCCGGGTCGGCCGGGTCGGCGGCCAGGCGGGGCAGCGCCCGCGCGATGCGGGAGATCGCGTCGAGGGCCTGCTGGTCGGTGACCGGGTTGGCGTCGGCGGAGTACAGGGCCTCGACGGCGTGCGCGAGAGCGTTGACACCGCTGGTGACCGTCAGGGGCACCGGCAGGGTGAGGGTGAAGTCCACGTCATAGATCACGGTTTCCGGCAGGATCGCCGGGGACGACTGGGTGACCTTGCGCCCCTCCCGGGTCTCGCCGAGCACGGGGGTCACCTCGGAGCCGGCGTACGTGGTCGGCAGGACCACCTGCGGAAGGTCCGTGCGCAGGGCGAGCGCCTTCGACAGGCCCGTCGTCGAACCGCCACCGACGGCCACGATGACGTCGGCGGAGGCCTGCGTGAGCACGTCGAGCGCCTGCTCCGTCACCTCAAGGGGGGTGTGCATGGCCGCGCCGTCGAACTCGGCCACCAGCAGGACGCCGAGCGCCTGGCGGACCCGCGCCGAGGCCTCCACCAGAGCCGGGCTGGACAGCAGCAGTACCCGGGAGCAGCCGAGCCGCTCCACCTCGTCGCGGACCCGGCTCACCGTGCCGACACCGAAGACGACCCGCGAGGGACGGGATGTGTAGAGGAATGTTCGCACTGAGCTCGGCCTCCGCGGGTCATCCGGGACTGTGTCGGTCGCTTGGGCACCGAGTATGCGAAGGACGTCCGCGTGAATTCCTGCACGATCAGCGCATGGCACTGCACAGAACCCGCGCGGGTGTGCTGACCGGCGAGGCGGACGCCGCCGACGATCTCGCGGCCGGCTTCGGCCTCAGGCGGGCCAGGGCGTGAGCCGTCAGCGGGTCTCCCACCTCGGCGGCCGGCCGCGCCTCGCGGCATGTTTCACGGGACCGCCCGGACCTCCGGTGGAGCCTCGAGCAATCCGCGAGGTCCTGCGCGCCTGCTTCTGCGGCCGACCAGGGATGCGATGCACGGGGTCCACGAGACCGTCTGCCAGGCCCCTGTGCGTCCCAGGACCGGGGCGACTCGCGCCGGGAGCTCGGCAAGGCACCGCGGACCGGCCAGATGCAGGCCCCGCCTCCAAGCCCGGCAGCGCCCCGCTCCTGCGGTCCCATGGCGATCATCAGCGAACGGCACGTCGGAGCCGAAGGTCGCGCGGCGCCCGGCCACAGGGGTCTGCCCAAAGAGTGGCCGCCGACACATCGCGGACGCCGCCGGTACCGGGCCGCAGGTCCGGTGATCTTCCATTGCGGACCCGTCTGCAGCACACCGGCCGCACATGCGCCTCCGAGCCAAAAAAGCCAGGCCTTGAGCTGTCCCACCTCGCGGTCCATGGACACGGCAGTCCATCCCCAGAACTCCTGTGGCTCCGTGGAGAGGACCATACTTCACGCCTTTTCTTTCGGCTTATATTGACGGCGCGTCGGGCGGCGCCTAACGTCCGGTCAACATCGCGCCCACGAGGCGACTTAGGAGACACGTGTGACTGACGTTCTCGCTGTGCTCGTCAGAGCCAACCGCCCCGCAGACGCACGACCGCCCTCACGACCGCCCTCCTGCTGCCGGCCGCCGCCGGCATCATGCTGGTCGCCGCCCCCGGTGCCGGCGCCGCGGCCATCCCCACCTCCCCCACCACCGTCGTCAACGCAGGCAGCGGCAAGTGCGTCGACGCGCGTGCCGCTGCCACCGGCAATGGCACCGCCGTGCAGCAGTACACCTGCAACGGCACCGGCGCCCAGTCCTGGCAGTTCACCGCGACCGACAGCGGGTACTACCGGATCGGCGTGGCCTCCGCGCCCAATCAGGTCTGGGACGAGACCGACGTCTCGACCGCCGACGGCGCTCTGACCCAGCTGTGGCTCTACGGCGGCGGCGCCAACCAGCAGTGGCTGCCGGTCGCCGAGGCCTCCGGCTCGTACCACTTCGTCAACCGCAACAGCGGCAAGTGTCTGGATGTGCCGTCCGCGTCCACCGCCGACAGCGTCCAACTGCAGCAATACACCTGCAACGGCACCGCCGCCCAGTCCTTCACCCTCTCCAGCGGCATCACCCCGCCGCCCAACACGCCGGACTTCGGCCCCAACGTGACGGTGTTCGACCCGTCGATGCCGATGTCCACCATCCAGTCGAAGATCAACTCGGTCTACAGCACCCAGCAGACCAACGAGTTCGGCACCCAGCGCAACGCCCTCCTGTTCACCCCCGGCACGTACAACGTCGACATCCCCGTCGGCTACTACACCCAGGTCTCCGGGCTGGGCCTGTCACCGGACCAGGTGTCGATCACCGGCGGCGGCGTACACGTCGAGGGTCACACCAGCGACGGCAACGCCACCCAGAACTTCTGGCGCGACGTCGAGAACATGTCCCTCAGCCCCAGTTCGGGAAGCACCATGTGGGCCGTCTCCCAGGCCGACCCGTTCCGGCGGATGGATGTGCACGGCAGCATGAAGCTGTGGGACGACACCCACGGCACCAACACCAACTGGTCCAGCGGCGGCTACATCGGAAACTCCCGGGTCTCCGGCCAGATCAACTCCGGGACCCAGCAGCAGTTCCTCACCCAGGACACCGCCATGGACGGCGGCTGGACCGGACACAACTGGAACATGGTCTTTGTCGGCGACACCGGCGCCCCCGCGACCAGCTTCCCCAACCCGCAGTACACCACCGCCGCCCAGAGCCCGGTGATGCGCGAGAAGCCGTTCGTCTACGTCGACGGCTCGGGCAACTGGCAGGTGTTCGTCCCGTCGGTCCGCACCAATGTGCAGGGCCCGGACTGGGTCAACGGCGCCGCTCCGGGCACCTCGCTCCCGATCAGCCGGTTCTACATCGTCAAGCCGGGTGACACCGCCACGACCATCAACAACGCGCTCGCCGCGGGCCAGAACCTGATCGTCACCCCGGGCGTGTACCACCTGTCCGCTCCTGTGAACATCACCCGCCCCGACACGGTGGTCCTGGGACTGGGCCTGGCCACCCTCGTGCCGGACAACGGCGTCACCGCGATCACCACCGCCGATGTGGACGGCATCGACATCGCCGGATTGCTGATCAGCGCGAACACCACCAACTCCAACACGCTGATGCAGGTCGGGCCGGCCGGTTCGACCGCCGCTCACACGGCCGACCCGATCGTGCTGCACGACGTGTTCTTCCGCATCGGCGGCGACATCGCAGGCAAGGCCACCCAGACATTGGTGATCAACAGCAACGACGTCATCGGCGACGACCTGTGGCTGTGGCGGGCGGACCACACCAACGGCGTCGGCTGGACGACCAACCCGGCCGTCAACGGACTCGTCGTCAACGGCAACAACGTCACCATGTACGGCCTCGCGGTCGAGCACTACCAGAAGTACCAGACCACCTGGAACGGAAACGGCGGCCGCACCTACTTCTACCAGAGCGAGACCCCCTACGACGTGCCCGACCAGTCCAGTTGGACCACCAGTGGAGGCGACCTCGGCTACGCCTCGTACAAGGTCGCGAACTCGGTCACCTCCCACGAGGCATGGGGTGTGGGTGTCTACGCCTATCTGCGCGACAACCCATCCGTGGTACTCGGCCATGCCATCGAGGTGCCCACCACGTCCACGGTGAAGTTCCACAGCATGGTCACCACGGTCCTGGGCGGAGCCGGCACCATCAACCACATCATCGACAACACCGGCAACCAGGTCACACCCAGCAGCAACGTGGCCTACCTGGTCAGCTACCCGTAAGCCCGGCGCGGACCACGCGGCACACGGGGACAGAGGGGCCGGCCGGAGGCGTCACCTCGGCCGGCCCCCACCCGTGCCCGAGGCCACGCCCCGGCCGATCGGCTAGGCAGGCACGACAGACGCTGACCGGCAGCGCGGACCGAGGATCGCTGTCCCGTTCGGCCTCAGGCCCTCCACCGCTGCGACCGGCGTTTGCACACCAGATGGGTGCCGTTGTTCGCGCGACTCCCCCACAAGGTGCGCCGGCACCGGATCGCCAGGGCAACCTTGTCGCCTGCGCTGGCGGCCGGACCTGGGCGGACGGCTTGGTCAGCCCAGGAAGCTCAGTCGAACCTGACGGTTGATATTAGAGATGTTGGTGTCCACCAGGCACACCGACTGCCAGGTCCCCAGTTTCAGCTCTCCGCCGATGACCGGCAGGGTCGCGTGGGGCGGGACGAGGGCCGGGAGGACGTGGTCGCGGCCGTGGCCGGGGCTGCCGTGGCGGTGCTGCCAACGATCGTCGGCCGGGAGGAGGGTGTGCAGGGCGGCCAGGAGGTCGTCGTCACTGCCGGCGCCCGTCTCGATGATCGCCACGCCGGCCGTGGCATGCGGCACGAAAACGTTCAGGAGGCCGTCCCGGCCCCTGCTCACCTCACTCAGGAAGGTCACACATTCTTGGGTGAGGTCGAAGACCGTCTCCGAGGATCCGGTGGCGATATTCAGGACGCGGGTGCTGAAGGCATCGGACATGCCTCCATCGTCACCCACACGACCGATCTCACACACAGCTGACGGCTCGTCCGGCGATACGAGAGGTCCACTGGTCGAGACGCCGTTGACCCGGAAGGCGCCATCTGGCTACTTTCAGCCGCATGTTGCGTTCAGCCCTGCTCACCACGCGCGGTCACATCGACCTGCTGCGGGTGGCCTCTGCCGCGTGTCGCCGCGGCTGCTGACGCCCTCTTTCCCTCTCTTTCACCCTCGTTTCCTCGCCTTGGCGCCGCCCTGCCCGCACGTCTGAGCCCTCTCTGACGCGGCGCCGCCGAGGTGCGTCCCCTTCCGGCCGCTCTCCTCCTCATGGAGCACTCATGAGCATCAGCCATGCCCCACCCGGCGCCCCTGAATCCGATATTTCGGTTATATCGAAAGGTGAACAGTCCCCGCCCGAGCTCGAACCCCTCGTCCCCTCCTCCGCTCGCCGCACCCGCGTCCCCCGCTGGCTGCGGCGCACCTCCGGCCCGCTCCTGCTGCTCGCCCTGTGGCAACTCCTCAGCAGTTCAGGCGCGTTGCCCTCCGACGTCCTCGCCTCTCCCGGCAGGATCGCGCAGGTCGCGGGCGATCTCGTCGCCGACGGGTCCCTGCCCTCCGCGATGGCCACCTCGCTGCGCCGGGTCGCGGCCGGTCTGCTGCTCGGCACCGTCATCGGCACCGGGCTGGCCCTCGTCTCCGGGCTGTTCCGCATCGGCGAGGACCTCGTGGACGCGCCCGTCCAAATGCTGAGGACGGTCCCGTTCGTCGGCCTGATCCCGCTGTTCATCATCTGGTTCGGCATCGGCGAGGCCCCTAAGGTCGCCATCATCACCCTCGGCGTGACCTTCCCGCTCTACCTCAATGTCTACGCCGGCATCCGCGGCGTGGACGCCCAGCTGATCGAGGCCGGGGAGTCCCTGGGGCTCTCCCGGTGGGGGCTCGTCCGGCACGTCGTCCTGCCCGGCGCGTTGCCCGGCGCGATGACCGGTCTGCGCTACTCCCTCGGCATCGCCTGGCTCGCCCTCGTGTTCGCCGAGCAGGTCAACGCGGACGCCGGGATCGGCTTCCTCATGGTGCAGGCGCGGGACTTCCTGCGGACCGACGTGATCGTGGTCTGCCTGATCGTCTACGCCTTCTTCGGTCTGCTCGCCGACTTCATCGTCCGCTCCCTCGAAAGGCTGCTGCTGCAATGGCGACCGACGTTCACGGGCCGGTGACGACCGGCGCCGCAAAGGCCCCGGCCCCCGCCTCGGCCGTCCGCGTCGAGGGGCTCACTCGCTCCTTCGACGGGCGCGCCGTCATCGACCGCCTGCAACTCGATGTGCGACCGGGAGAGTTCGTGGCTCTGCTGGGCCGCAGCGGCTGCGGCAAGTCGACCCTGCTGCGCATCCTGGCCGGACTCGACCGCGACATCGAGGGCACCGTCCTCGTCCCGCGCCGCAAGGCGGTCGCCTTCCAGGCGCCCCGGCTGATGCCGTGGAAAAAGGTGTGGCGCAACGTGCTGCTCGGGCTGCCCGGCAAGCCCGAACGCAATGTCGCCGAAAAGGCGTTGGAGGAGGTCGGCCTGGCGCACCGCTCGGACGCCTGGCCCAAGACGCTCTCCGGCGGCGAGGCCCAGCGCGCATCCCTGGCTCGCGCCCTGGTGCGCGAACCGGATCTGCTGCTGCTCGACGAGCCGTTCGGCGCGCTCGACGCGCTCACCCGTATCAAGGCCCAGCGCCTGGTGGGCGAGCTGTGGCAGCGGCGGGGCTGCGCCGTGCTGCTGGTCACGCACGACGTCGAGGAGGCGGTGCTGCTCGCCGACCGCGTCCTGGTGATGGACGGCGGCGTCATCGCCCACGAGACGACGGTCGACCTGGAACGCCCGCGCGACATCACCGACCCCCGCTTCGCGGAGGTACGCGCCGGGCTGCTGGAACGCCTCGGCGTCGCCACGGCCGCCGAAGCCGGCTGACTCCCCCACCTCATTCCTATAACTCTCCGCACACGAACGGATCCGTCATGCGACGACGCCTCCTGCCCGCCGCGCTGCTCCTGCCTTTCGCCCTGCTGCTCACCGCCTGCGGCGGGAACTCCGCCGCCGAGACCTCCGCCGGCGGCCGAACCGACGGCAAGGGCTCCCTCACCCTCAACGTCGGTGACCAGAAGGGGGGTTCCGAGGCGGTCCTGGAGGCCGCCGGTGAGCTCAAGAACCTCGACTACAAGATCAAGTGGTCCACTTTCACCTCCGGGCCGCCCCTGCTGGAGGCGGTCAACGCGGGCGCCGTCGACATCGGAGGCGTGGGCAACACCCCACCGGTCTTCGCGGCGGGCGCCGACTCGAAGATCACGGTGGTGGCCGCCTGGCACGGCACGTCCAAGGGCGACGCCATCCTCGTACCGAAGAACTCCCGGCTGACCGCGGTGCAGCAGCTCAAGGGCAAGTCGATCGCGGTGGCGCAGGGTTCGTCCGCGCACTACCAGCTGGTCGCCTCCCTCAACAAGGCCGGGCTGAAGCTGAGCGACGTGAAGGTCAAGTACCTGCAGCCCGCCGACGCCCTGGCCGCGTTCACCAGCGGCAAGGTCGACGCCTGGGCGGTGTGGGACCCGTACACCTCGCAGGTGCTGCAAGGGGGTCAGGGACGCGTCCTCACCACCGGCGACGGCGTGACCAACGGCCTCACCTTCCAGGTGGCGGCTCCGAGCGCCCTGAAGGACGAGAAGAAGGCCGCGGCCATCAGGGACTACCTGGAGCGGCTGCGGCGCGCGCAGGGCTGGGTCTACGGGCACCCGGAGGCCTGGGCCAAGGTGTGGGCGAAGGACACCGGTCTGTCGTACGAGGTGGCGCTCGCCGCGGTGAAGCGCACCAACGCCTCCCGGGTCCCGGTCGCCGTGGACAAGTCGCTGATCGCCTCCGAGCAGCAGATCGCGGACACCTTCACCGGTTTGAAGCTCATCCCGCGCAAGGTGGACTTCGGCGACTTCGTGGACACCGAGTTCAACGGCGACCTGCCCCCGTCCACCGCGACGCCCCGTGTCCTGAAGGAGTCGTGACATGACCGTCCGACTTCACTGGTTCCTGCCGACGGGTGGGGACGGCCGCACCCTCGTCGACCGGCACGCCCACGCACCCAACGAGGCGGGTGCCACCCGGCAGGTGCGCGGGGTGCGCACACCGGACATCGAGTATCTGGCGCAGATCGCGAAGGCCGCCGAGCAGTTGGGCTTCGAGGCGGTCCTGACCCCGACCGGCACCTGGTGCGAGGACGCCTGGCTGACCACGGTCGCGCTCGCCCAGCACACCGAGCGGCTGAAGTTCCTTGTCGCCTTCCGGCCGGGGCTGATCTCGCCGACGCTCGCGGCGCAGATGGCGGCGACGTACCAACGTGTCACGCGTGGCCGGCTGCTGCTGAACGTCGTCACGGGTGGCGACTCGGCGGAACAGCGGCGCTTCGGCGACCGCCTCGACCACGACCGGCGCTATGCCCGGACCGACGAGTTCCTGACGGTCGTCCGCGGGGTGTGGCGTGGGCAGCCGTACGACTTCGACGGCACCCACTACCAGGTCGAGGGTGGGCTCACCGCGGTGCCGCCGGACCCGCTGCCGCAGCTCTTCTTCGGCGGCTCGTCGCCGGCGGCCGGACCGGTCGCCGCGCGGCATGCGGACGTGTATCTGACCTGGGGCGAGCCTCCCGCCCAGGTCAAGGAGAAGATCGACTGGATCCGCTCGCTCGCCGAGCGCGAGGGGCGCACGGTCCGCTTCGGGATCCGGTTGCACACCATCTCCCGTGACTCCGCCGCAGAGGCCTGGGCGACCGCCAACCGGCTGCTCGACGACCTCGACGCGGACACGGTCGCGGCAGCGCAGGCGGCGCTCGGCCGCAGCGAGTCGGTGGGACAGCAGCGGATGCTGGCCCTGCACGGCGGCTCCCGGGAGGCGCTGGAGATCCACCCCAACCTGTGGGCGGGCGTCGGTCTGGTCCGTGGCGGGGCGGGCACCGCGCTCGTCGGCAGCCACGCCGAGGTCGCCGACCGGATCGAGGAGTACCACGCGCTCGGCATCGAGCACTTCGTGCTGTCCGGCTATCCGCATCTGGAGGAGGCGTACTGGTTCGGGGAGGGTGTGATCCCGGAGCTGGCGGGCCGCGGGCTGCTGGACCGCGGGCCCGCAGCGGCGGGCGCACCGCTCCTCGTCGCGAGCGGACGCTGACCTGCCGGGAAGATCCATGCCCGCGACAGGGTTGGTGGAAGCGTGAACAACACACGCGAGGTCGAGGTGGTCGTCACAGGCGCTGGGCAGGCCGGCCTGTCCAGCGCCTATCACCTGCGGCGTAGCGGGTTCGAGCCGGAGCGCGACTTCGTGGTCCTCGACCACTCCCCCTCTCCGGGCGGCGCCTGGCAGTTCCGCTGGCCCTCGCTGACCTACGGCAAGGTGCACGGGATGCACGCGCTGCCGGGCATGGAGCTGACGGACGCGGATCCGGCGCGGCCGTCGTCGGAGGTCATCGGCGCGTACTTCGACACCTACGAGCGCACCTTCGACCTGCGCGTACGACGGCCGGTGCATGTACGGGCCGTGCGGGAGGGCACGGAGGGGCGGCTGCTCGTCGAGACGTCGGCCGGGACATGGTCGACACGGGCGCTGATCAACGCCACGGGCACCTGGGACCGGCCTTTCTGGCCGCGCTATCCCGGCCAGGAGACCTTCCGGGGGCGGCAGGTGCATACCGCCCAGTACCCCGGGCCCGAGGAGTTCGCCGGACAGCGGGTGGTCGTCGTCGGTGGCGGCGCGTCCGGCACCCAGCATCTGATGGAGATCGCCCCCTACGCCGCCGCGACCACTTGGGTGACCCGGCGTCCCCCGGTGTTCCGCGAGGGCCCGTTCACCGAGGACGTCGGACGGACTGCCGTGGCACTCGTCGAGGAGCGGGTGCGGCAGGGGCTGCCACCGAGGAGCGTGGTGTCCGTGACCGGGCTGCCGCTCAATGACGCGGTCCGGCAGGCGATCGCCGACGGTGTGCTGGACCGGCAGCCGATGTTCGACCGGATCGTGCCGGACGGTGTGGAGTGGGACGACGGACGGCATGTGGAGGCCGACGTCATCCTGTGGGCGACCGGCTTCCGGGCCGCGATCGACCACCTGGCTCCGCTGCGGCTGCGCGAGCCGGGCGGCGGCATCCGGGTGGAGGGCACGCGGGTGGTCTCCGACCCGCGGATCCACCTGGTCGGCTACGGCCCGTCGGCGAGCACGATCGGCGCGAACCGGGCGGGACGCGCGGCCGTGCGGGACATCAGGCGTCTGCTGGCGAGGGAACCGGCCGCCGCCGCGTGAGGCGCGATGCGCCGACCCTCAACTCGTGGTCTCCAGTTGCGCGTCCCGCCGGACCAGGGCCGCGTACCGGCCGTCCAGCTCCAGCAGTTCCTCGTGCGTGCCGCGTTCGACCGCGCGTCCGGAGTCCAGGACGACGATCTGGTCGGCGCTGCGGATGGTGGACAGCCGGTGCGCGATGGTGAGCGTCGTGCGGTTGGCCGACAGGGCGTCGATGGCCTCCTGGACCGCGTGCTCGGTCCGCGTGTCGAGCGCGCTGGTCGCCTCGTCGAGGATGAGGACCGGCGGGTCGCGCAGGATGGTGCGGGCGATGGCGAGCCGCTGTTTCTCACCGCCCGAGAAGCGGTGGCCGCGCTCGCCGACGACCGTGTCGTACCCGTCGGGCAGGGACATGATGTGGTCGTGGATCTGGGCCGCCCTGGCCGCCGCGTACAACTCCTCCTCGGTGGCCTCCGGCTTGGCGAAGCGCAGGTTGTCGGCGACCGAGGCGTGGAAGAGGTAGGTCTCCTGGGAGACGACGCCGACCGCGCGGGCGAGCGTGTCGAAGTCCAGATCGCGCACGTCCACGCCGTCGAGCGTGACCCGCCCTCCGGTCACGTCGTAGAGCCGGGGCACCAGGTAGCCGAGCGTGGACTTCCCGGAGCCGGTGGGTCCCACCACGGCGAGGCTGCCGCCTGCCGGCACGGTGATGTCGATGTCCTCGAGGACCGGGCCGCTCTTGTCGTCGTAGTGGAACTCCACGTCCTCGAAACGGATCTCGCCCTTGACCTGGTCGAGGTGGACCGGCTCGTCGCGTTCGGTGATGTCGATGGGCAGGTCGAGGTACTCGAAGATGCGCTGGAAGAGCGCCAGGGAGGTCTGGATCTGGACGCCGGTGGAGAGCAGGCTGACCGTCGGCCGGAACAGGCCCTGCTGGAGCGAGACGAACGCGACCAGGGTGCCTATCGAGATGGACGGGCCGCCGAGTTGGAGCGCCAGCCCGGCGGTCCAGTAGATGACGGCGGGCATGGCGGCCATGACGATGGTGATGACGGCCATGCGCCAGCGGCCCGCCATGTTGGACTTCACCTCGAGCTCGACCAGGCTCTCGGACTCACGCCCGAAGGACTGGGTGAGGGAGTCGGCGCGGCCCATCGTGCGGCCGAGCAGGATGCCGCTGACGGAGAGCGACTCGGTGACGGTGGCGGCCATCGCGGCCATCTGCTTCTGGCGCTGGGTGGCTATCTTCTTGCGTTCGTTGCCGACGCGTCGGCTGATCCACACGAACAGCGGCAGCAGGAGCAGCGAGACGACGGTGAGGCGCCAGTCGAGGGCGACCATGGCGACGATGGTGGCGACCACGCTGGTGAGGTTGGACACCAGGGAAGTCGCGGTGGAGGTGACCGTCGCCTGCATGCCGCCGATGTCGTTGGCGATCCTGGACTGCACCTCGCCCGTGCGAGTGCGAGTGAAGAAGGCGAGCGACATGCGCTGCAGCCGGCCGTAGACGGCGGTGCGCAGGTCGTGCATGACGCGCTGGCCGACGGTGGTGGAGATCAGGGTCTGCAGCACACCGAAGACGCTGGTGACGACGGCGCTGAGGATCATGCCGAGGGCGAGCAGGGTCAGCAGACCGGTGCGGCCCTGCGGGATCGCGACGTCCAGGGTCTCCTTCAGCAGGAAGGGCGTGGCGACGGAGACCAGCGACGAGGCGCCGACCAGCAGGCCGACGACCGCGAGCCGGCCGCCGTACGGCCTGAAGAGTCTCAGGATGCGGCGGACCTGCCGCGGCTGCTCCTGCGAGTCGTCGGGCGACGGTGTCCAGGTGGGTTGGTCGGGGTGCATGGGCTCCTACGGAGGTGAGGCGTCGGAACGCGTCGGAACGCGCCGGGGACGCATCGGGACGGGTAGCGGGAGATGTATCGGGATCCTAGCTCATTGTTACCTATACTCACAATGCACAAGGTCCTGATATTGTTCCCGCATGACGACCCCCGATCCGGACAGCCTGCTCGCCGAGCAGCTGCTGCGGCTCACCCGTCGGGTCCACCGCATCCAGAAGCGCCATCTGGAGCGGTGCGACCTGGGCATCACCCCGGCCCAGTCCCGGCTGCTGCGCACCCTCGCCCACTTCAGCTCACCGCCCCGCATGGCGGATCTCGCCGAGCGCCTCGAGGTGGTGCCGCGAGCGGTCACGACGCTGGTCGACGGCCTGGAGGCGAGCGGCAGGGTGCGCCGGGTACCGGATCCGACCAACCGGCGGGTGATCCGGATAGAGGTCACGGACGAGGGGCGCAGGGCGTTGCGCGCGTTGCGCGGTGCGCGCCGGTCCGCGGCCGAGGAGATTCTCGCCCCCCTGACGGACGAGCAGCGCGAGCTGCTGGGCGATCTGCTCACCACACTGATCGACGGCGGGGACGTCGCCCTGGCAGCCGAGCGCGACCTCGCAGGCGAACGGGGGCTGGCAGCCGAACGGCAGCACCGGTGCTGACATCAAGCGCCTGAGCCAAAGGTGGCGGGGCGCGGCCCCGGCTCTCTCGGGCAACCACGCCCCCTGTCGTTGCGTCAGGCCTCGCGTTGCGGGCTCCCTGACCGCCTCGGCACCGGCCTGCTGAGCGACGCCCGCCTCCCCCGTCGTGGTCTCCACGGGGAGTCCGCCCGGCCCACAACGGGGCCTCACGGGGCGTCAAGGAGTTCCTCCGGTTGCTCCCAGGCCTTCAGGTGCGCCCTGTCGCCCATCACCACCACGGGCTCCTGGTCGGGATCGAGCACGCGCAGCAAGTACCTCATACCGGATTCGGGCACCGTGACACAGGCCAGCGTGCCGTCCTTGTGATCCACGTGCAGCCAGATGCCGCCGCCCTTCTCCTCGCCCTCGGGGCGGGCCGGATCGTGGGGCGGGGTGCCCCTGAGCCGGTTGTAGTCGATGGCGATGACGTAGTCGAAGGCGTTCCGGAGCGACTCGCCCCAATCCTCCGGCGCCGCGTACGACTCCCCCTGGCTGTACGGGAGCTTCGTCCCCGGATCGTCGAGGAGACCGCCCGCGTCGCTGAGCGTGAACACGCCGACCGGACTGCGCAGATCGCCCAGGTAGTGGTCCGTCGTCCAGCCCGCCTTCCCGTTGTGCCCGCGCCAGCGCCCCGACTCCTTCCAGGCCGAGCCCTCCTTCAGGTAGAGCACGACCGTGGACTCCGGAGAGTCCTCGTCGTCGCCGTAGACCACCACGACCTGACGCGACCCGTCGGGGATCCGCCGGTGCAGCCCGTCACCGACGCCCGGAATGCGGCTCGGCCCGGGCGTGGGTGCAGGTGTTCTCTCGGCCCCGTTCCCCGGAGCACCGCGAAGGGTCGGGCCGTCTCGTGTCGCATCGGGGCCTTTCGCCCGGTGGCTCTCGCCCGCCGAACCGCCGCACCCTGGCACGGACATCAGCAGCACACCGCAGGCCGCCGCCACCATCCACCTGTCCACCGCCGCACCGCGCACACCACCTGTTCGCATATGTCGTATCGTCACATCGCTTTCCAGGCCCTACCGTCCGGATGTCGGCCGTTCGGCCGCACGCGACGGCGGGACGGCGGGACGGCCGGACGGCGGGGGCCGGATCTGGCCTGCGGGGCCGGAAAACCGTTTGCTTTTGAGCGCGTTCCGACGCGAGGCTGTCACGGGTTGTCACGGGCAGGCGCGGACCCCCAGATGCTGCCCCGGCCTGCCCCGCCACCCGTTTCCGCTGACACGAGCCACTGGGACGTCATGCAGATTCACGACCTTCCGTATCCCGACCCGGGTGTGCCGGACGCACGCTCAGGTCCCCGATTCCTGTGGTGGCTCGGCCGGAACCAACTGGGCGGGCAACTGAAGTCCCTGGCCTGGGGGCTGCTCCACTTCCTGTCCGTCTGCGGGCTGCCGTTCTGCGTCGGTCTCGCCGTGCAGGCCGTCGTCGACCGGTCGGGCGCCCGGCTCGCACTGACGGGCGGACTGCTCCTGCTGTGCGGGGCCGGCATCGCGCTCGGCGACACCATGCTGCACCGCACCGCGGTCACCAACTGGATCACCGCCGCCGCGCGGGTCCAGCAACTCCTGGCGCGCAGGACGGCCCTGCTCGGCTCCGCCCTGACCCGGCGGGTGGCGGCCGGTGAGGTCGTCGCGGTCTCCACCGGCGACGTCGAGAAGATCGGCTGGTTCGTGGAGGCCGTCTCGCGGTTCAGCGCGGCCGCGCTCACCGTCGTCGCGGTCTGCGTCGCACTCGTCGTCTACCAGCCCGCGCTCGGCGTCATCGTGGCGGTGGGCGTGCCGGCGCTGGCGCTCACCGTCCTGCCGCTGCTGCCCCGGGCGACCCGGCGCGCCGACGTCCAGCGCGAGAAGGCGGGCCGCGCCACCGAGCTGGCCTCGGACACCGTCGCGGGCCTGAGGGTGCTGCGCGGCATCGGCGGCGAGGAACTGTTCCTGGAGCGCTACCGCCGGGCCTCCCAGGAGGTCCGCATCGCGGCCGTGGGCAGCGCCCGCATGTGGTCGCTGATCGCGGCGATCCAGGTGCTGATGCCGGGTCTGCTGATGATCGCGCTCGTCTGGCGCGGTGTCCAGCTGGCCCATGAGGGGCGTATCGAGGTCGGTGAGCTGGTGACCGTGTACAGCGCCGTCATGCTGCTCACCTACCCGCTGCAGCACTTCCAGGAGATCGCCATGGCGTACTCCTTCTCTCGGCCGTCCGCCCGGCGCGCGGCCCGGGTGCTGTCCCTGGAGCGCGCCACGGACGCCGCGGGCTCCCGCGAGGCGAGCCTGCCGGCCGGGGACCTGTACGACCCGCGGACCGGCCTGCTCGCGCCCGCGGGAGAGCTCACCGCCGTCGTTTGCGGCGACCCGGACGCGGCGGGGGTGCTGGCCGAACGGCTGGGCGGACACCCCGCGGAGGAGGGCACCTCGGTGCTGCTGGGCGGCGTCCCGCTGGACGAGCTGCCGCTCCAGACGGCCCGCACCGCCGTCCTCGTCCAGGACAAGGATCCGGTGCTGTTGTCCGGCTCCCTGCGCGAACTGCTCGACGTACCCGCCTCGGGCGAGGTCGGCGCCGAGGAGGCGCTCGCCGCCGCGCAGTGCGGTGATGTCCTGGACGCCCTCGTGGAGGGGTCGACGGACATCGACGACCCGATGGACGCGCGGATCACCGAGCGCGGCCGGTCCCTGTCCGGCGGCCAGCGCCAGCGGCTCGCCCTGGCCCGGTCGCTCATCACGGACCCGCAGGTGCTGGTCCTGGACGAGCCGACGTCCGCCGTCGACTCGCACACCGAGGCACGGATCGCCGAAGGGATCCGCCGCCTGCGGGCGGGTCGCACGACGGTCGTGTTCACCTCCTCACCCCTGCTCCTGGACCGAGCCGACCGGGTGGTGCTGGTGCACGAGGGAGAGGTCGCGGCGGTCGGCCTGCACCGCGACCTGGTGCACGCCGAGCCCCGGTACCGCTCGGTCGTCACCCGCGAGACCGACGACGAGGCCGCCGCGCGCGCCGACGTCCTGGCCGAACTGCACGAGCTGGAAGAGATCGAGGAGACCGCATGATCGGCGTGGCGCCACCGGCGTACGACCCGGCGGCCCCGACGACGGCGACCACTCTGCCCGTCGGCGCCCCCGCGACCGTACGCGCCTACGTGGCCGAACTGTTCCGCCGGCACCGCCGCCCCTTCCTGCTGCTCATCGCCGTGAACACGGTCTCCGTGGTCGCCTCGATGGCCGGCCCGTACCTGCTGGGCGGGCTCGTGGAACGCGTCTCGGACGGCGCCCGGGAACTCCATCTGGAACGCACCGTCGCCCTGTTCGTCGTCGCGCTCGTCGTCCAGGCGGTCTTCGTACGCCTGGTGCGGCTGCACGGCGCGGTCCTCGGCGAGCGGATGCTGGCCGACCTGCGCGAGGACTTCCTCGTACGGTCGGTAAGACTGCCGCCGGGCGTCCTGGAGCGCGCCGGGACCGGCGACCTGCTGTCCCGGATCACCACCGACATCGACCGGCTCGCCAACGCCATGCGCGAGGCCGTGCCGCAGCTCGCCATCGGCGTGGTGTGGGCCTTGCTGCTGCTCGGCGGCCTCACCGTCACAGCCCCGCCGCTGGCACCGGCCGTGCTCGTCGCGGTACCGCTGCTGGTGATCGGCTGCCGCTGGTACTTCAAGCGCGCCCCGTCCGCCTACCGCTCCGAAGCCGCCGGGTACGCCGCCGTGGCCGCGGTCCTCGCCGAGACCGTGGATGCGGGGCGCACCGTCGAGGCCCACCGCCTCGGCGAACGGCGCATCGAGCTGTCGGACCGGCGGGTCAAGGAGTGGACCGCGTGGGAGCGCTACACCCTGTGGCTGCGGTCGGTCCTCTTTCCGGTCGTCAGCGTCACACATGTCACCGTCCTGTCCTCGGTCCTGTTGATCGGTGGGGTGTTCGTCCTGCACGGCTGGATCGGCATCGGGCAGCTGACGACCGGCGCGCTCATCGCTCAGATGCTGGTCGACCCGGTGGGGCTGATCCTGCGGTGGTACGACGAGCTGCAGGTGGCCCAGGTGTCACTGGCCCGGCTCGTCGGGGTCCGCGAGATCGAGCCCGACGCGGGCGACACCTCCCTGGCGCCCGACGGCCGTGACGTGGCCGCCGAGGAGGTGCGTTTCGGCTACCGCGCGGGCGTCGACGTGCTGCACAGGGTCTCCCTGCAGGTGGCGCCCGGCACCCGCCTCGCCCTGGTAGGCCCGTCCGGCGCGGGCAAGTCGACGCTGGGCCGGCTGCTCGCCGGCATCTACGCGCCCCGGGACGGCCGCGTCACCCTCGGTGGCGCGGAGCTGTCGCGGATGTCGGCCGAGCGGGTGCGCTCGCACGTGGCCCTGGTCAACCAGGAGCACCACGTCTTCGTGGGCTCCCTGCGCGACAACCTGCTGCTGGCCCGGACGGACGCCGTCGACGCCGAGCTGTGGGCCGCCCTCGGGGCTGTGGACGCGGACGGCTGGGCGCGCGCCCTGGACGACGGCCTGGAAACCGAGGTGGGCTCCGGTGGTCTGGCGCTCACCCCGGCGCAGGCGCAGCAGATCGCGCTGGCCCGGCTGGTGCTCGCCGACCCGCACACGCTGGTCCTGGACGAGGCGACCTCCCTGCTCGATCCGCGGGCGGCCCGCCATCTGGAGCGCTCCCTGGCCCGTGTGCTGGACGGCCGCACGGTGGTCGCCATCGCGCATCGGCTGCACACCGCCCACGACGCCGACGTCATCGCCGTCGTCGAGAACGGGCGGATCAGCGAGCTGGGCAGCCACGAGGAGCTGGTCGCCGCCGACGGGGCGTACGCGGCGCTGTGGCGCTCCTGGCACGGGTGACCTCGGGCACCCGCCCGGCAGCGGTCCGGGGCAGGCGGGCAGGGATCGGCGGCCCGGGATCGGCGGCCCGGCGGGCAGTCGGTCGCCGGGACCGCTGCCGTCGCGGGTGCGCCGGTCCGCCCGCTCGCAGACGCCTGCCCCGGCCTTTCCCGGCCGCTGTCCGGCTGCCGTTGCGCGGTGCCGACGGGGGGTGGAAGTCTGGAGGTGGCACCGGCCCGGGGGACGTGCCGGAGCCGTCCGGCTCGGGAGGGCGCGGGCCGTCCGAGCGGTCCCCCGCGTCCGCGACGCGTGCATGGCGGCAATCGGTTCCGTCCCACCACCTGGAGGTATCTGTGGACAGCACCGAGGGATGGGGCGACGACGTCTACCAGCCCGACGGATCCGAGGTGCAGGACGACGCGGGGCTGCTCGACGCCGAGGACACCCTGGAGAGCGACGGCGTCACCAACCCGCTCGACCGGGGCTGGTCGCCGCCCGAGCGGCCCTGGGCGGTGGAGCACGTGGGCGTGACCGCGGCCGAGGGGCATAAGGGCGAAACCCTGGACCAGCGACTCGCCGAGGAAATCCCGGACATCTCCGTCCCGGACGACGACGGCATCGGGGACTGGTCCGACGGCGACGGGGAACCCCTGGACAACGAGGTCGGCGACGCCCGCTCCGGCCGTCTCGTCGCCCCGGACGAAGGGGCGCACGAGGACGAGGAGAACGGACTGGTCGCCACCGACGTCGGCATCGACGGCGCCGCGGCCTCGGCCGAGGAGGCGGCCGTGCACATCGTCGACGAGGACACGCTGCCCGGCTGAACGCCACCCGCCGCACGCGCCACGCAAGGAGGCCCCATGCAGCAGGACAAGCACCCCGACTACCACCCCGTCGTCTTCCGCGACCGCGCCGCGGGCTACGCCTTCCTCACCCGGTCCACCGCGACCAGTGACCAGACCATCGAGTGGGACGACGGGGCGACGTATCCGGTGGTGGACGTCGAGATCTCCTCCGAGAGCCACCCCTTCTACACGGGCAAGGCCCGCACGGTGGACACGGAGGGGCGCATCGCCCGCTTCGAGCGGCGCTACGCCAGGGGACAGGGAGCAGACGGCGACTCCGGCCAGTAGGCCGCCGCACCCGTCGAACGGCCGCCGTCCCCCAGCCGCCCTCAGATGACGTTGAGCGCCGCCGCGCAGCCCACCCCGCCCAGCAGCATGAACGCCGGCATCAGCACCTTCAGCTCGACCCAGCTGCCCGCCCGGAACCGCAGCGCCTTGGGCGGGCCCACCGGATACCAGCGCTTGCGGCCCAGGGGGATCGGCCACAGGATCGGGCAGCCGGAGACCGTCAGCGCGTCCCCGATGTCGTGCACCAGGGCGCCGAGGACGATCGGCAGGCCGAGCCACAGGTAGTGCTGGTCCGGCGCGGTGAACAGCCAGTCGGCACCGTTGCCCGGTTTGTCGAGTATGCCGGCCAGAATCCACGCGCTCGTCGCGGCCAGCAGCCACACCAGCACATCGCTGCTCGAACCGCGCGCCGCCCGCCACAGCAGTCCCTCGATGGCCAGCACCATGTGCGCGAAGAGGATGGCCAGCACGGTCCAGCGGCCGCCCGTGACGGCCGCCACGGCCGTTCCCGCCCCGATCAGCACCGCCCACAGCCAGGTGTGCGTGAGCGTGCGGTGACCGCCCGACCGGCGTGCATCGCCCGGCTTCCTGGTCGCCTTGTAGACGGCGTACGACAGCTTGTCGACGATCTCGCAGATCCAGCGGGAGAGGGGTCCGAAGGCCCGCGAGATGGTGGCCGCCTTGTGATCCAGATCCGGGGCAAGCGCGGCACCGGCGCAGATCAGCGCACCGACGAGAAGGACCGGCCAGGGCATCGGATGACCCGACGCTGCGGCGGCCGCTCCCACCCCGAGCCAGGCTGCGGCCCCCGACAGTGAGTGTGCTGGTCCCATCATGGCCGCATCCCGCCCCATTCCTCTTGTAGCGCTGTCCAGTTGTCCGTGTGCGTCGACCTACTGTCGGCGCCACAGCGTAGCGTTCATGATCTTCGGGTCGGCAGCCGATTCCCTCATCGGGTGCGAGGGCAGGCAAGATGGGGGCGTGACCCTCATCGATCAGCTCCCGCAGACCGCAGACCCCGACGCCCTCTACGAAGCCTTCGAGTCGTGGGCCGGGGAGCGCGGGCTCACCCTCTATCCGCACCAGGAGGAGGCGCTGATCGAGGTGGTCTCGGGAGCGAACGTGATCGTGTCGACTCCCACCGGATCCGGCAAGAGCATGATCGCCGCGGGCGCGCACTTCGCGGCGCTCGCCCGGGACGAGGTCACCTTCTACACCGCGCCGATCAAGGCACTCGTCTCGGAGAAGTTCTTCGAGCTGTGCAAGCTCTTCGGCACCGAGAACGTCGGCATGCTGACCGGTGACGCCTCCGTCAACGCCGACGCGCCTGTGATCTGCTGCACGGCCGAGGTCCTGGCGTCGATCGCGCTGCGCGACGGCAGGCAGGCCGACGTCGGCCAGGTCGTGATGGACGAGTTCCACTTCTACGCCGAGGGTGACCGCGGCTGGGCGTGGCAGATCCCGATCCTGGAGTTGCCGCAGGCACAGTTCATCCTGATGTCGGCGACGCTCGGCGATGTCTCGATGTTCGAGAAGGACCTGACCCGCCGCACTGGTCGCCCCACGGCGGTGGTGCGCTCGGCGACCCGTCCGGTGCCGCTCTCCTACGAGTACCGGCGCACCCCGCTCACCGAGACGCTCACCGAACTGCTGGAGACCCGGCAGGCCCCTGTCTACATCGTCCACTTCACCCAGGCGCAGGCCGTGGAACGGGCCCAGGCGCTGATGAGCATCAACATGTGCTCGCGGGAGGAGAAGGAGCAGATCGCCGAACTGATCGGCAACTTCCGCTTCACCACCAAGTTCGGCCGCAACCTCTCCCGTTACGTGCGGCACGGCATCGGCGTCCACCACGCCGGCATGCTGCCGAAGTACCGCCGCCTGGTGGAGAAGCTGGCCCAGGCCGGCCTGCTGAAGGTGATCTGCGGCACCGACACTCTGGGCGTCGGCGTCAACGTCCCCATCCGCACCGTGCTGTTCACGGCCCTGACCAAGTACGACGGCAGCCGGGTGCGCACCCTCCGCGCCCGGGAGTTCCACCAGATCGCCGGCCGCGCCGGGCGTGCCGGCTTCGACACGGCCGGCCTCGTCGTGGCACAGGCGCCGGAGCACGTCATCGAGAACGAGAAGGCGCTCGCTAAAGCCGGCGACGACCCCAAGAAGCGTCGCAAGGTGGTGCGCAAGAAGGCGCCGGAAGGCTTCGTCGGCTGGACGGACAACACCTTCGAGAAGCTGATCGCCTCCGAGCCGGAGCCGCTCACCTCCCGCTTCCGGGTCACCCACACGATGCTGCTGTCGGTGATCGCCCGCCCGGGCAACGCCTTCGAGGCGATGCGCCATCTGCTGGAGGACAACCACGAGCCCCGCAAGCAGCAGCTGCGGCACATCCGGCGGGCGATCGCGATCTACCGCTCGCTGCTGGACGGCGGCATCGTCGAGAAGCTCGACGAGCCGGACGCCACCGGCCGCATCGTGCGCCTCACGGTCGATCTCCAGCAGGACTTCGCGCTCAACCAGCCGCTGTCCACCTTCGCGCTGGCCGCGTTCGAACTCCTCGATCCCGAGTCCCCGTCCTACGCCCTCGACATGGTCTCCGTCGTCGAGTCCACGCTGGACGACCCGCGTCAGATCCTCATCGCCCAGCAGAACAAGGCGCGCGGCGAGGCCGTGGCCGCGATGAAGGCGGACGGCGTCGAGTACGAGGAGCGCATGGAGCGGCTCCAGGACGTCACCTACCCCAAGCCGCTGGAGGAGCTGCTCTTCCAGGCGTACAACACCTACCGCAAGAGCCATCCCTGGGTCGGCGACCACCCGCTCTCGCCGAAGTCGGTCATCCGCGACATGTACGAACGGGCGCTCTCCTTCACTGAGTTCGTCTCGTTCTACGAGCTGGCACGCACCGAGGGCATCGTGCTGCGCTACCTGGCCAGTGCCTACAAGGCCCTCGATCACACCGTCCCGGACGACCTGAAGTCGGACGATCTGGAGGACCTGATCGCCTGGCTGGGCGAGATGGTGCGCCAGGTCGACTCCAGCCTGCTGGACGAGTGGGAGCAGCTGGCCAACCCGGAGGAGATGACGGCCGAGGAGGCCCAGGAGAAGGCGGACGAGGTCAAGCCGGTCACCGCGAACGCGCGCGCCTTCCGGGTGCTGGTCCGCAACGCCATGTTCCGCCGCGTGGAGCTCGCCGCCCTCGACCAGATCGAGGAACTCGGCGAGATGGACGCCGAGTCCGGCTGGGACGCCGAGGCGTGGGGTGCGGCCATGGACAAGTACTGGGACGAGTACGACGAACTCGGCACCGGCCCCGATGCCCGCGGCCCCAAACTGCTGATCATCGAGGAGGAGCCCGAGAACGGGCTGTGGCGGGTCCGCCAGATCTTCGCCGATCCGAACGGCGACCACGACTGGGGCATCAGCGCCGAGATCGACCTCGCGGCCTCCGACGCGGAGGGCCGCGCCGTCGTCCGGGTCACCGACGTCGGCCAGCTGTGAGTGCAGGAGCACACCACCCATGACGAACCCAGCCGAGAGGCTCGTCGACCTGCTCGACCTCGAGCGGATCGAGGTCAACATCTTCCGTGGCCGCAGCCCCCAGGAGTCCTTGCAGCGGGTCTTCGGCGGCCAGGTGGCCGGCCAGGCCCTGGTCGCCGCCGGCCGCACCACGGACGGCGAACGGCCGGTGCACTCGCTGCACGCGTACTTCCTGCGCCCGGGCATACCGGGCGTGCCCATCGTGTACCAGGTCGAACGGGTCCGTGACGGAAGGTCCTTCACGACCCGGCGGGTCACGGCCGTGCAGCAGGGCCGCACAATCTTCAATCTGACCGCCTCCTTTCACAAGCCTGAAGAGGGGAGCTTCGAGCACCAGTTGCCGCCGGCCCGCGAGGTACCGGATCCGGAGTCGCTGCCGACGGTGGCGCAGGAGGTCAAGGAGCATCTGGGCGCGCTGCCCGAGGCGCTGGAGCGGATGGCCCGGCGTCAGCCGTTCGACATCCGCTATGTGGACCGGTTGCGCTGGAGCACCGACGAGATCAAGGACACCGAGCCACGCAGCGCGGTGTGGATGCGTGCCGTGGGGCCGCTCGGGGACGATCCGCTCGTGCACACCTGCGCGCTCACGTACGCGAGCGACATGACGCTCCTGGACGCCGTCCGCATCCCCGTCGAACCGCTCTGGGGGCCGCGGGGCTTCGACATGGCGTCGCTGGACCATGCCATGTGGTTCCACCGGCCGTTCCGCGCGGACGAGTGGTTCCTGTACGACCAGGAGTCCCCGATCGCGGTGGGTGGTCGGGGCCTTGCCCGGGGCCGCATCTACGACGTCGAGGGGCGCCTGCTCGTCTCGGTCGTCCAGGAGGGACTATTCCGCCGGCTCGAGCGGTGACGGCACGCCTGTCCCACGCCCGCGTCGGCCGGTCGCCGCGACACCGGTCAGGGGTTTCTGCGGCGCAACCACCCGAGCACGCCCCGCGACGGCGTCTGTTCATGGCGCCCGGCCATCGCCTGCCGGTCGGGCGCGGTCCCGTTGCGGGTCACAGGCTCATCCGGGATGGCCGTTTCGGTGAGGCCCGCGGTCCGGCCCAAGTCCGTGGCCCTCTGCACGGTCGTGTTCCCGCAGACCGTCGCGGCCCCGGCCCCATGGACCGGCGCAGGGCGGTGGACGGTCCCGGGCCGGCGTTCGTCGTCGGGGACTCCCGGTGACAGCCACGACGCGGGCCGCTCTCGCCGCGCCTCGATCAGCGCCCGGCCCAGGTCGGCCCGGAGCCAGCCGACCTCGTCGGGGTCGTCCGCGATCATGATCCGCGCGGCGATCCGGGCCGCGGGTGAGTCGGGCGGCCACTGCACGGACTGGGCAGGTCGCAGGCGGTACAGCTCGGCGCGCTCGTACGGATCGCGGACGACATCCGCCACGTGCGCCGGGTCCAGCAGGGACGCCACCACGGCGGCCTTCGCCCACGGGTCCTCCGTCAGCCGCAGCCGGAATCCGAGGTGCCGCCCACGCCAGTTGCGGGGCCGCAGGTCCAGCCCCGCTTCCAACTGGTCACGCAGTCCCTCCGGCGTCCGGCCGGTGAGCAGCGGCGCGTTCGCCTCCCCGGAGGCGAACTGCTTGACCTCCTCGGCCAGATACAGCCACACCACGGCACGGTAGCGGTTCAGATACCACCTCACCGGCACGATCAGCCCCAGGCGTGCGAACCGTGTGAACCGGGCGGGCGTCACGTCCATCAGGGCCGCGCCGTCCCTTGTGCCCACCGTCGCGACCCGTTCCCGAAGCGTCTCGGGGAAGCCGTCCTGGCCTCGGACCCGGTCGATCTCGGCGCGCGTGACGCGGCGACCCCCTCCCCTGTCGTCGGGTACCGTCCGCACACAGCCCAGCTGGACGGCGAGGTCCAACTCGCCGCGCCTGAGGTCCAGTTCACGTGCGGCGCGGCCCAACGCCAGCGACGGAGGCCGCGACGTGATGTCCGCGGCGCCGGTGGTTTCCGCGATGACGGGCGTGATCGTGTGTCCGGGCATGGCCGTTCTCCCCCGTGGAGTCCGCTGCGGGCGCCGTGTGCGTCCGCGTCGGAAAAGACCGTAGCCTCATCGCCGGATCCGGGAACGGGCCTGTGGAAAACTCCGCTCGCTCCTCCGTCGACGCAGGTCAGAGGTCCACTGCGGGCTTTTGCTCCCGCTCTCGCTCGGCCACGGCGAGGTGCTCCCCGACCCGGTTCACCATCAGTGTCATCTCGTAGGCGATCTGGCCGATGTCGGCCTCGGCGGCGCTGAGCACGCACAGGCAGCTTCCCGGCCCGGCCGCCGTGACGAACAGGATCGCGTCCTCGAATTCGATCATGGTCTGCCGTACCTGGCCGGCGCCGAAGTGGCGGCCTGAGCCCTTGGCCAGGCTGTGCAGACCGGACGAGACGGCGGCGAGGTGCTCGGCGTCCTCGCGCCGCAGCCCGGTGCTGGTGCCGGTCACCAGTCCGTCGTTGGACAGGACCAGCGCGTGCCGTATGGGCTCCACGCGCTCGGTCAGGTCGTCCAGGAGCCAGCCGAGCTCCGTGTTCTGCGCCATGGTCCGCTCTCCCCGTGTTGTAGCTCTCCCTGGCCGGAGGATCCGGTCAGCCAGCCTTCACCACAGCCGCCGTCCCGGCAAGCAGGATGGAGGTATGGCACAGAAGATGACCGACGAGGAATGGCGGGCCTTCGTCTCGCACGGGACCCGCACCGGAAAGCTCTCCACGGTCCGCGCCGACGGCAGCCCGCATGTGGCGCCGATCTGGTTCCTGCTGGACGGCGACGACGTGGTCTTCAACACGGGTAAGGAGACCGTGAAGGGGCGGAATCTGGCCAGGGACGGCCGGGTCGCCCTGTGTGTGGACGACGACCACCCTCCGTACGACTTCGTCGTGCTGCACGGGCGGGCCGAGTTGTCGGAGGACCTGCAGGAGGTGCGGCACTGGGCGACACGGCTCGGTGCCCGGTACATGGGTGAGGACCGGGCCGAGGAGTTCGGAGCCCGCAACGGCGTCCCGGGAGAACTCCTCGTCCGGGTACGGGTCGAGAAGGTCCTGGCCTATTCGTCCGTCGCCGAATAGCACCGGCCGGCCCTGGCCGGCTGACGCGTCAGCCGACGGAGTCGAGCAGCCGGGCGGTGTGCATCCGCCCGGCGTACTCGACGAGGCGGATCAGCACCTCCTTCCCCGAGTCGCGGTCCCGTGCGTCGCACAGCACCACCGGCGTGCCCTGGTCGAGGTCGAGGGCGCGCGACACGTCCTGGGCCGCGTGGGCGCGGGCTCCGGCGAAGCAGTTGACGGCGACCACGAAGGGGATGCGCCGGTGCTCGAAGTAGTCCACCGCCGGGAAGCAGTCCTCGAGTCGCCGGGTGTCCGCGAGCACCACGGCACCGAGGGCGCCCTGGGAGAGCTCGTCCCACAGGAACCAGAACCGGTCCTGACCCGGTGTACCGAAGAGGTAGAGCGAGAGCCCGGACCGGATGGTGATGCGCCCGAAGTCCATGGCGACGGTCGTCGTGACCTTCTGGTCCACGCCGTCGGTGTCGTCCACGGACTGGCCCGCCTCGCTCAGGAGTTCCTCGGTGCGCAGTGGCCTGATCTCGCTGACCGCGCCCACCAGGGTGGTCTTGCCCACGCCGAATCCGCCGGCGACCAGTATCTTCAACGCCAGGGCGGCCATCTCGTCCTCGGTGGCGTCGGAGTGCTCGGAGACCATCGATCACTTCTCTCGGGAGTGCCGACCACGGTCGACGTCAGTACATCCGTGCGGAGTCAGCATCATGGCAACGGCCGTGCATCCCCGGGGAGTTCGACCGCTTTTTGACCGATGCGACCACCTGTCGTCCATTCGGCGCCCGAATGGACGTACAACTCGGTACGGGTCCGGCCCGCTGTGGTTACGGTCCATCGCCTACAGCGCCCTCAGTCCCTCGATGACCTCGCGCAGAATCCGTTCGTCAGGAAGTTGGGCCGGCGGTACGGGGCGGCAGACCGTCACGCACCCCAACTCCAGGAGGTCCCCGAGGAGCACTCGGACGACACCCACGGGCAGGTCGGCCCCCGCGGCGAGTTCGGCGACGGACTGCGTCTCGATGCGGCAGAGGTCGATGAGGGCCCGGTGTTCCGGGCCCAGCGCGGCGTCGTCGTCGAGGTTCGGTGCCCCGGGATCGAGCGAGACGAGGGCGATGAGGTCGAAGCGCACCCCGGTGGGGCCTGGTTTGGTGCGGCCGCCCGTCATCGCGTAGGGCCGCACGAGGGGGCCCGCCTCGTGGTCGTACCACTGGCTGCCCGGCTGGTACGGGACGCCTGTCCTGTCCTCGGTCATCTGCGACCGCCCTTGGTCCTCATCCGGCGGCGGGCGGTCGCGCGCCCACCCTGGGCGCGGTGTAGAGGTGCTCGCCGACGCGTTTGACCAGTCGTGCCATCTCGTACGCCACCAGGCCGATGTCGGCGGTAACGGCGGTGAGGACGGCCAGGCAGGAGCCGTCGCCCGCGGCCGCCACGAAGAGGAAGCCGTCGTCCATCTCCACCATGGTCTGCCGTACACCGCCCGCACCGAAGTGGCGGCCCGCGCCCTTGGCGAGGCTGTGGAAGCCGGAGGCGACGGCCGCCAGGTGTTCCGCGTCCTCCCGGCTGAGGCCGGTGGAGGCGCCGACCGCCAGACCGTCGTTCGACAGCACCACGGCGTGCCGGACTTCGTTCACGCGTACCACCAGGTCGTCCAGCAGCCAGTCGAGTTCACCCGACCGCTGGGCGGCCCTCATGCTCGGGTCCTGGATCATGCGGGGTCTCCTTCGCTGCTGTCGCCGGCGGGTCGGGCGGCCGGTCCGGGTGCGCGGCCACCGCCGCGTGCCCAGCCGTCTCGGTAGGCCGCCATGCGGTCCCGTACCACTTCGGGGGTGCGCTCGTCGTCGCGCCGGGAGCCGGGAGCGCTTGTCGCGCCATCCTCCGCGCGTCGGTCGCGCAGCTGGGGGGCGAGGCTTGCCTGCCGTACCCGTCGCGGGAGGTCGTCGGATGCCTCGGGGTCGTCGGCGGTGCGGTGCAGCCTCAGGGGCGCGACTCCTGGGGGACGGTTCTCGGGCGGCAGGTCGGCGGAGTGTTCCGCTCCGACCCGGGCGGAACGTGCCAGCGCGGGCCGTTCCACGACCTGCGCCACGGGCTCCCTTTGCGGCGGGACCGCGGCCACACGCGCGTACTCGTGGTCCTCGTCCCGCTCGGTGTCCGCCGTACGAGGGGGGGGTTCCGCTGCGCCGCTGTGCAGCAGGGCGGTCGGCAGGAGGACGACGGCGGTGGTGCCGCCGTAGGGCGAGGTGCGCAGGTGCACCTTGATGCCATGCCGGGAGGAGAGCCTGCTGACCACGAAGAGGCCGAGCCGGTCGCTGTCGAACAGGTCGAGCGCCTCGGACTGTTCGATGCGCCGATTGGCCTCGGTGAGGGTCTCCTTGCCCATGCCGAGCCCCCGGTCCTCGATCTCGACGGCGTAGCCGTTGCCGACGGGCTCTCCGTTGACGCGCACGCGCGTGTGGGGTGGCGAGAACTGTGCGGCGTTCTCGATGAGTTCGGCGAGGAGGTGCGTGAGGTCGGCGACCGCGGTGCCGATGACGAAGGCCTCGGGGAGTTGCCGTACCTCCACGCGCGCGTAGTCCTCGATCTCGGAGACCGCGGCCCGTACCACGTTGGTCAGCGAGACGGGCCTGCGCCAGGCGCGGCCGGGTGCCGCGCCGGAGAGGATGATGAGGCTCTCGGCGTGGCGGCGCATCCGCGTGGTCAGGTGGTCGAGCCGGAACAGGTCGCTCAGTTCGCTCGGATCATCGGAGCGGCGCTCCATGCTGTCGAGCAGGTTGAGCTGGCGGTGCACCAGGACCTGGCTGCGCCGTGCGAGGTTGACGAACACCCCGGAGATTCCGCTGGCGAGTTCCGCGCGTTCGACGGCGGCGCGCAGGGCGGCGCGGTGCACGATGCCCAGGGCCTCGGCGACCTGCCCGGTCTCGTCCTCGGCGGGCGGGCCGCCGGGCGCCTCGGCGTCGACGTCGATCTCCTCCCCTGCGCGCAGCTTGCGCATGGCCTGAGGGAGTTTGTGGCGTGCGATCTCCAGCGCGCTGTTGCGCAGGCTCACCAGTTCGACGACGAGTCCTCGCCCGATGCGTACGGAGATGACGAGCGACGCGGCGACGGCGACGAGGCCGAGCAGGACGGCTGCGCCGGCCGGTGTGAGCACGCCGCGGGTGAACGGGTCGGCCTGGCGTGCGACGCTCCGGCCCGCCTCCGCCTCGATGGTCCGCATGCCGTCCTGCACGTGCGCGTGTGCCGGGTTCCAGGCGGTTTCGGGGGCGGCCGCGACGGCCGAGGCACCGGTCCGTCTGGCAAGCACCCTGTCCTCCATGGCGCCGATGCCGGCGTACTCGCTGCCCTTCGCCAGCAGGTTCCAGGAGGTGCGCTCGGCGCCGCGCAGATCGGCGACGGCGGACGCGGTCAGGGTGCGGCGCGTGTCGACGGCGCCGGTGAACAGCCTGAGCCGGTCGCCGTCAAGGCTCCGCGCCAGGCGAGCGCCGGCCAGGACGGCGTCCTCCTGGGCTAGCGACTCGCCCGCGCGGGAGAACTCGAGCAGCACGCGCGCGTCGGAGCCGAGGTCGGCGTCCTGTACACCGGTGAGCGCACCGCCCACCTGGAAGGCGGTGGCGATGGTCCTCGTGTACTGCTCGTACACCTCCTTCCAGCCGGCCCGACGGGCGAGTAGGTCGCCGCGCAGGGACCGCAGGTGTTCGGCCCCGGTCACGAAGGACTGGAGACGGCCCGAGACGCCGGAGGGAAGGTCGGTGCCGTCGGCGACGGTGTGGTGGCCGCCGAGCCTCAGTGCGGCCACGGCCCGGTCGGTGCGTCCCGCGAGAGCTTGCAGATCGCTCTGCTGCTGGACGGCGGGATCGGTGGCATAGCGCACGGCGGCGACGCGCTCCTCCTGGAGCGCGGCCACGGCGTCGGCGACCGGCACGCGCACGGTGGAGTCCACTCGCTGCAGCTGGCGCAGCCGGGCGACGTCCTGGGCGGTGCTGACGGTGGCGTAGGCCCACAGGGCGATCAGGGAGATCACGGGCACCATGAGCAGGCAGACGATCTTCGCCCGGACGGTGCGCGGCCGTATGCGCCACCGTCCCGCCCGTACGGCGGTGCCGGGCGGTTCCGTGCCGCTTACCTCGTCGGCCCCGGCACGCTCGTCGGCCGGCGGGCCGGCGTGTGCACGGCGGCCGCGCGCCGGTGGCCTGGGCGGCGGCTCGGCGCCGGCCGCGGGTGTCCTACGGGGTGTTCGCATGGCCTTCTCACTCGGAGTGTGTCGCGACATGTGGTCCGTGGCCCTGGTCAGCGGGCGGCGTTCTCGAGCGGCCGCTGGGCCGACGCGGAGGCCTCGCGCTCCCCGGCGGTCGGCGACAGTGCGACGAACGCCGAGGTCAGGAAGAGGTAGGACCCGAGGCCGACGGCGAGGGGGAAGATGAACTGCATCGCCGTGGCCCCGGGCAGGACCTCGCCGGACGGGGTCACATCGACGCTCACCGCGAACATCCCGGTGTAGTGCATGCTGCTGACCGCCGCGCCCATGACGAGCGAGGCGACGGTGACCGCGATGGGCGACTTGATGTTGAGGGCCGCCCACAGGGCCGCCGTCGCCGCGACCACGGCGATCAGCACGGAGAGCGCGACGAGCACCGGGTCGTAGTGCACCGCCCCGTGCAGCCGCAGCGCCGCCATACCGAGGTAGTGCATGCTCGCCACCCCGAGACCGGTGGTGAGCCCGCCGAGGAAGAGCGCCCGGGGGCGGCCACCGCCGTAGCCGACGGCGAACACGCCGACGCCCACGACGATCATGGCGACGAGCAGGCTGAGGATGGTCAGCGGCACGTCGTAGCGGATCTCGGTCCCGGTGACGGCGAAACCGAGCATGGCCACGAAGTGCATGGTCCAGATGCCGGTGCCGATGGCCGAGGCCGCGGTGACGAGCCAGTTGCGACGCGACCTGCCGGTGGCGCCGAGCGCACGGACCGTGCAGCGCAGCCCGAGGGCGGCGCCTATGCACGCCATCACGTACGACAGCACGGGGGTCAGCCAGCCGAATGCGGCGTGGTCCAGGTGTCCCATGGCCACGGGACGCTAGCCCGGGCGGAGGGGCGCAAAGGGGGCGCATTTCGAAAGCTGATGAAATCTGACGCAGACGAGACACGGAACGATCGCGTCATGCTCGAACATGTGCACAGAGACATCCCTCGTGAAGGTGAGGGATCATGCGGAGCATGAGCGACGTCCATACACACGTCCAGGAGTTCTTCACCGCGCGAGCGGCCGACTGGGACGCGAAGTTCCCCGACGACGACCCGGCGTACGCCGCGGCGGTCGCAGCTCTCGGCCTGCGCGAGGGAGACCGGGTGCTCGACGCGGGCTGCGGTACGGGGCGGGCTCTGACGCCGCTGCGTGCGGCCGTGGGACCCTCGGGTCTGGTCCTGGGCGCCGATCTCACCCCGGCGATGCTTCAGGCAGCGGTACGGGCCGGACGGGACCGCGACGGCCTGTTGCTGCTTGCCGACGTGGCCGCGCTTCCGCTGCGCACGGAGTCCCTGGACGCGGTCTTCGCGGCAGGGCTGATCGCGCATCTCCCCCACCCGGCCGAGAACCTGCGTGAGCTGGCGCGCGTGGTGCGGCCCGGCGGACTGCTCGCGCTCTTCCACCCGGTCGGACGGGCGGCCCTCGCGGCCCGCCAGGGCCGGCGGATCACCCCCGCCGATCTGCGCGCCGAGGCCAACCTCGGTCCGCTGCTGGCCGGCTCCGGCTGGCGCATGACGTCGTACGTCGACGAGGACACCCGCTTCCTCGCCCTGGCCGTCCGCGAGGGCTGAGTCTCAGCCCTCGCCGCGCAACGACGCTGCGTCGCGAAGAGCGCGTCGTATGCGACGGTGCGCTCGACGTGCCCGACTCACTCCGTGGGGGAGATCGTTGAGGAGGCCCCTGCCTGCCGGACCGGGCAGCCCTTGACCCCGGGGACCGGACGGGTGCCCAGGTCGGCGATGCGGTAGCCGTTCGGGTAGCCCTTGATCTCCCAGTTCTGCCGTGCGTGGTGGGGAGTCCGGCGCGGGGGCATGAGGCGGACGAGGCGGCCGCGGGCTCGGACCGCACGGCGTACCCACGCGCGCGTGGCGGCGCTCGGTGGCTCGTACCGGAAGGCCCGCAGGAGCGAGTCGTCGAGCAGGGAGAGTGTCGCCCGGCGCAGGACCGGTGCGAGGGGGCGCGGATACCAGGAGGCCATCAGGTCCAGGGTCGCGTCGGACACACGCCGGGCTTGCGGGTCCCAGGCGAAGTGGGCGGCCTCATAGGCGTCCTGGCAGGCCTCGAACTCCTCATAGGTCCCGGGGATGTCCTTGATGCCCATGTGCCGCCCCAGGGTGCGGTAGTGGACGGCGGAGGCGACGGTCTCGTGCCGGGACAGCCGGCGCCATCCGTAGGCGTCGATCCACCGCTTGGGCATCACCACGAAAGTGCACAGCACGTACCTCATGTCGTCGTTGCTGATGTCGTAGCTGCGGTGCATCTGGTTGATGCGGCGGATCGCGGTGCGCCCCTCGTCGCTGTCGAAGCCGTGCTCCACAACGGTGTCGAGGAGCAGCGAGGTGTCGTCGTACCGCTTCTGTGTGCGGTCGGTGAGCTCCCTTGTCTCGGCGAGCAGCCGACCGATGCCGGGGACGGCGTACGTACGGTAGAGCGCAAGTTCCAGGGCGCGGGTGTAGTCCCAGGGGAACTCGTACGCGGAACTGAGCCGGTAGATCTCCAGGGCGTCCTTCTCGGGGTGCAGACGCCGGATCTGTTCCAGCCGATCGAACCGCTTCACCGTTCGTCCCCTTCTGCCACGGTGACTCCAACCCTACGTTGAAGAGCAGCACATGCACGTCGGCGAAGGCAACCACACAGGGGGAAGGTGGCTTGGCATGTTCGACAGGATCCGCACATCGGTGGGCAGACTCGTCGACAAGTCTTCGCGCGCGCGGGCGGCCGCGGCCGGGGGCAAGCGCACACACAACCTGTTCGAGGCGGCAGCCGCCTATGTGTCGGCGTGCGCCGAGGACGACCAGGACCGGATGGACGAGGCCGCGGGGTGGGTCTCGCCGGAGGCCCTGTCGTTCGGTGTGACGGAGCTTGCCTGCCGTGCGCTGATCGCTCTCGCACGGGAGCGCGACGACTCTCCGCGGGCGGTCGCACGGACGCTCCTCGGCCTGCCTGCCGCCTGACGCCGGAACTCGCCGGGTGCTTTCGCCCCGTCCGGCCGGAGACGTGCGGTTCCTTCCGCGATTCGCAGTCGTGACAACCGGCTCGCGGGCGCATTAAGGTGCGCCGACGAACCACGGATCGGGAGGACGGCATGACCGGGACGGACGAGGCCTCCGTCGCCGCCACGGACGACGCGCTGTATGTACTGACGGCGATTCTGCTGACGCCCGCGCAGTTCCCGAGCGTGCTGGGCGACGACTATCCGGAGGCCTGCGCGGCGCTCGGTCTGCCGCCCGTGCTGGACGGGTACGGCCTGGTGCTCGGCCAGGACGGCGACGGTGCGCGCTGGACGGTGGTCGTCGACGACGTGTCGCTGGTGGCCGTGGCGATCGCGTCCTGGGACTGCGGCATGGAGTACGACCTGTCGCCCGACGAGCGCACGGTCGTCGCCGCGCTGCCGGGCTGGCCGCTGGCCGTGGCCGTCGCGGCGCCCGGTGTGCCCGCCCCGCACGACCCGGCACCGGAGGACGCCGACCGTGAGCCGCTCTCCCCACCGGACACCGACACCTGGGGTCCGGCGCAACGCCGCCTGGGCGCCGACCAGATCGCGCTCCAGTGGGCCGTGTGGCGAGACCAGATCGACGCCGCCGACTTCGCACCCGTGGACGGCGCGGAGCCGGCGGCCGAAGGTGGCGAGCCCGAAAACGGCAAGCCCGCCGGCGGGGCCCGCAGCGCGATACATCGCGCGCTTGACGAGGCGCACGGGTATGTGGACTCCCCTCCGCCGCCGGGCCGTGTCCGTTCCTCGTTCGCACCCGGTGACGCGCGCCTGTTGCGTGCCGACGGGCCCGGCTGGTCCATGGTGGCCAGGACCGACGACATCGCGTTCTTCCTCCTCGACGAGAAGCCCGGAGAGGTGATCCCGGTGGGCCGGGGGGCGCAGTTGCCCGGACTGCTGGAGGGCCTCGACAAGGTGGCGGCACGTCCGGCCTGAGGCGGGACAACGGGGTGCAGTGAGCATGGGCTGCGTTGTGAGCCCCCATACGGCCGTCTGCGCCCATGTGGCCCACACCTATGGTCGGCGAACTTCCGTGGTCGCAGCATGGTCAGCCCCGTGCTCCCGTCCTGCCCCGGAGGTCCCTCATGCGCCTGTCTCGTCGCGTCGCGTTGTGCGCCGCCGCTCTGCTCGTCTCGGCTCTCCCCGGCCGCGCGGCGGCGGGCGACGGTGGCCATTGCGGACCCCAGGAGCGGATACGGGTACCTGGTGCGGCGTTCCAACAGAGCGCCTGCCTGGGCGATATGACGACGGCGGGGCTCGCGGGAACGCCGTACACGGACATGACCGACCAGGCGGGCCTGACCGCCGCGGCCACCCGCAATCCGGCCGGTGTGCCGGGGCTG
The DNA here is from genome assembly GCF_044764595.1 of Streptomyces sp. NPDC093984. Classification (NCBI taxonomy): domain Bacteria; kingdom Bacillati; phylum Actinomycetota; class Actinomycetes; order Kitasatosporales; family Streptomycetaceae; genus Streptomyces; species Streptomyces sp. NPDC093984. Next base: position 519,286 of record NZ_JBIWIM010000001.1, read on the forward strand.
CAGATCGACGGCTACTTCCCGGACGACTCGCACTTCAACACCACGCACGGCTGGCGGCACGACGCCCAGTTCGTGATCCGGCTCCCCGACCGGTGGAACGGCGGCCTCGTCGTCACGGGCGCCCCCGGTACGCGTCGGCAGTACGCGACCGACACGGCGATCTCCGACCGGGTGCTGGCGCAGGGCTACGCGTACGCGGCCACCGACAAGGGCAACAGCGGGCCCGACTTCTACCGCGACGGAACCCGCCCCGGTGACGCCGTAGCCGAGTGGAACCGGCGCACGACGCAGCTCACGCTGGCCGCCAAGCGGGTGGTGGCGCAACGCTACGGGCGGGTCCCTCGGCGCACGTACATGACCGGGATCTCCAACGGCGGCTACCTGACGCGCTGGCAGTTGGAGCACCACCCCGAGCTGTACGACGGCGGGGTGGACTGGGAGGGCGCCCTGTGGACGGCCGACGGCCCGAACCTGCTGACGTCGCTGCCGGTGGCCGTGGCCCGCATGCTGGGCTCCGCCCGGGACGAGGATCTGTACGCGGCCGGGTTCGCCCGAGGGTCCGAGTTCCTGTGGCCGTACCACGAGAAGGCGTACTGGGGCATCACGCAGAAGATCTACCGGGCCGAGTTCGACCCCGCGTACGACCCCACCTGCCCCGGTGCGTCCGCCGGGTCGACGGCGGAGCAGATCCTGGCGCCCTGTCCTTCGGACGCGGCCTACGACTATGCGGCGCGACCCGCGTCCGTGCACCGGGCGGTCGCCCGGGTCGCCCTCACGGGACGGATCGGCAAACCGCTGATCACGCTGCACGGCGACCTGGACGCCCTGCTGCCCAAGAGCGCGGACTCCGACGTGTACGCGCGCATGGTGCGAGAGGCCGGTCGCGGAGCGCTGCACCGCTTCTACACCGTCGCCGGCGGTACACACGTCGATGGCCTGTACGACTCCTATCCCGACCGGCTCAGGCCGATTCTGCCGTGCTACCGGGCGGCCTTCGACGCGCTCACCACATGGGTCGAGCGGGGCGAGCGGCCGCCCGCGGACCGTACCGTCGGCAGGCCCGCGGGCGGCGATGTGGTCAACTCCTGCGCACTGACGGGATCCCGGGCCGACCGCTGACCTCTCAGCGGCCGAGCTCCTTCCGCGCCACTCGGCGCAGCCTGCGCCGCTGCGACGGGTCCAGGGTGAAGTACGCGGCCGCCGGGACTCCCAGCACGATCAGGAGGGCGGCCCACCACGGCAGCCATATCCACAGGATGAGTCCGGCCAGCACTCCCCCGGTGGCGATCTTCGCGTTCCTCGACATGTGTCGCCTCCTTCGCGGCCACTGCCGCTCCATGTTCTGAGAACGGGTGCCTGCTGCGTGCGGTTCCGGGCCCGGACCCTGAGACAACCCTGAGCCCCGCCCCTGAGCCATCCCTGAGAGAGCCCTCAGGGGGCGGCCGCGACCTCTGTGTGCGTCGACGGTGCGGCGGCCGGGGCCGCGAAGAGTGACTCCAGGTCGCTCGGAAAGCCGCTGGGAAGCACGCTGGGCCACCCCGACGGCAGCCTCGTCGGGAGGTCCGGAGGGAGGTCCGAGGGGAGCTTCGAGGGCAGTGCGGTGGGCAGTCCCGTCGGGAGGCCCAGGGACGGGACAGGTGCACGGCTTGTGCTCGCGCCGCTCTCGGTGGGCGATTTCCGCTGCGACGCGCCTCCGCTGTTGACCACGAGGACCACGGCGATGATTCCGAGGGCCACGATCGCGGCGAGTGTCAGAAAGAGGCCGGCGCGGCGGCGGACGGGCGCGCCGGGTGGTCCGGGCGGCGGCTGGAACGGCGGGCCGAACCCGGTGTGGTCCGAGGGTGGCGTGTCTCCCGGGGGCATGGCCATACGGTCAACAGTCGCCCCGGACCGCTCATGGCGGGACCCCCGCGCGGCTGTCGATACGGACTCATGCCATGGACGGCACGAGTCCGGGACATTCCGCGCGAGGGCGTCACTCCTCGAGTACGGGCAGCGATCAGCCGCGCGCGCCCAGCAGATGGTCCATGGCCAGCTGGTCCAGGCGCTCGAAGGCCATTCCGCGTGCGGCGGCCGCCTCCACGTCGAACTCCTCGAAAGCACCGCGGTCGGCGAGCAGCGCCTCCAGTCCGTCCTCGGCGGTCGGCTGCGCCAGCTGGTCCAGACGTGAAGCGCGCAGGGCCTCCTGGACCTCCGGATCGGCCCGGAAGGCGGTAGAACGCTCCTTCAGGATGAGGTAGTTGCGCATGCAGCCCGCCGCCGACGCCCACACGCCGTCCAGGTCCTCGGTCCGCGGCGGCTTGAAGTCGAAGTGGCGCGGTCCGCTGTAACCGGCGCTCTCCAGGAGGTCGACCAGCCAGAACGCGGCCCGCAGGTCGCCCGCGCCGAAGCGCAGGTCCTGGTCGTACTTGATGCCGGACTGGCCGTTGAGGTCGATGTGGAAGAGCTTGCCCGCCCACAGGGCCTGGGCGATGCCGTGCGGGAAGTTGAGGCCGGCCATCTGCTCGTGGCCCACCTCGGGGTTGACGCCGTACAGCTCCGGACGCTCCAGGCGCTCGATGAAGGCCAGGGCGTGGCCGACGGTGGGCAGCAGGATGTCGCCGCGGGGCTCGTTCGGCTTGGGCTCGATGGCGAAGCGCAGGTCGTAGCCCTGTGAGGTGACGTACTCGCCCAGGAGGTCGAAGGCCTCCTTCATGCGGTCGAGCGCGACCCGCACGTCCTTGGCCGCGCCGGACTCGGCACCCTCCCGGCCGCCCCAGGCGACGTACGTCTTGGCGCCCAGCTCCACCGCCAGGTCGATGTTGCGGATGGTCTTGCGCAGTGCGTAGCGGCGGACGTCCCGGTCGTTCGCCGTGAAGGCGCCGTCCTTGAAGACGGGGTGCGTGAAGAGGTTGGTGGTGGCCATCGGCACGGTCATCCCGGTCGTGTCGAGGGCCTGGCGGAAGCGCTTGATGTGCGCCTCGCGCTCGCTGTCCGAGGACCCGAAGGGGATCAGGTCGTCGTCGTGGAAGGTCACACCGTAGGCCCCGAGCTCGGCCAGGCGCTGCACCGTCTCCACCGGGTCCAGGGCGCGCCGGGTGGCGTCGCCGAACGGGTCCCGTCCCTGCCAGCCGACGGTCCACAGGCCGAAGGTGAACCTGTCCTCGGGGGTGGGCTGGTAGCTCATGCCGCGGCTCCTTGCTCGCTGAGACTATTTCGTCATGGCGCTTAACAAATTAGTATGCGGAGGCATCTCTGGGAAGAGACGATGTGTCCTCCGTACGGTGACTCCGTACGGTGACGACGGGCGCACGTCCGGCCGCTCCGGCCGACGGCACGCCCGCCCACAGGCCAGAACCCGCGAGCCGCGGAAGAGGGAGAGCCCGATGTCAGCAGCCGAGGGTCCGCTCGTCGTCGGAGTGGACTCGTCCACCCAGTCCACCAAGGCCCTGGTGGTCGACGCGTCGACCGGACGGGTGGTGGCGAGCGGTCAGGCGCCGCACACCGTCACGTCGGGCGCCGGTCGCGAGAGCGACCCGCGCCAGTGGTGGGAGGCGCTGTGCGAAGCCCTGCACCAGTGCGGCGAGGCGGCGCACGAAGCCGCCGCCGTGTCGATCGGCGGCCAGCAGCACGGCCTGGTCACCCTGGACGGCCGGGGTGAGCCGGTCCGCCCGGCCCTGCTGTGGAACGACGTACGGTCCGCGCCGCAGGCCCGCCGCCTGGTGGACGAACTGGGCGGTCCCAAGATCTGGGCAGAGCGCACCGGAAGCGTGCCCGGCCCGTCCTTCACGGTGACGAAGTGGGCCTGGCTGGCCGAGAACGAGCCGGAGGCGGTCCGCGCCACCAAGGCCGTACGGCTGCCCCACGACTACCTGACCGAGCGCCTCACCGGGCAGGGCACGACCGACCGCGGCGACGCCTCGGGCACCGGCTGGTGGGCGTCGGCGACGGAGTCGTACGACGAGGAGATCCTCGCGCACGTGGGCCTCGATCCCGCCCTGCTGCCGCGCGTGGTCCGGCCCGGGGAGGTGGCCGGCACGGTGCGCGACGCGCACGACCTGCCGTTCTCCAAGGGCACCCTGGTCGCCCCGGGCACCGGCGACAACGCGGCCGCCGCGCTGGGCCTGGGGCTGCGCCCCGGGACCCCGGTGCTGAGCCTCGGGACCTCCGGCACGGTGTACGCGGTGTCGAGACGGCGGCCCGCCGACCCGACCGGCACCGTGGCGGGCTTCGCGGACGCGCACGGCTACTGGCTGCCGCTGGCGTGCACGCTGAACTGCACGCTCGCCGTCGACCGGATCGCCGCCCTGCTCGGCCTGGACCGGGATGCCGTCGAGCCCGGTACCGGTGTGACGTTGCTCCCCTACCTGGACGGCGAGCGCACCCCGGCCCTCCCGCACGCCTCGGGGCTGCTGCATGGCCTGCGGCACGACACGACGGCCGGACAACTGCTGCAGGCGGCCTACGACGGCGCGGTGCACTCGCTGCTCGGCGCCCTCGACCTGGTGCTCGACGCGGATGCGGACCGCGCTGCTCCACTGTTGCTCATCGGGGGTGGCGCACGTGGCCGGGCCTGGCAGGAGACCGTACGGCGGCTCTCGGGACGTCCGGTCCAGGTACCCGAGGCCAGGGAGCTGGTCGCGCTGGGCGCCGCCGCGCAGGCAGCCGGGTTGCTGACCGGTGAGGACCCCGCAGCGGTCGCTCGGCGCTGGGACACCGCGCGCGGGCCGGTCCTCGAGGCCGTGGAGCGGGACGAGGCGACGCTGGCCAGGATCGCCGGGGTACTCTCCGACGCGGCGCCGCTGCTGGAGCGGGAGCCGGACCGGCGCTGACGGGATCCGAGGGAGGCATGACCGCACCGCTGCACGAAGCCCATCCGTCCAGCCCCGGCCGACGGCTGCCGGACACCCAGCAGGGCATGCGCCGCCGGAATCTGGCGCGGGTCATGCACACCGTCAGCGCCGAGGGGCCGCTGTCGCGTGCCGCGGTCGCCTCACGGATCGGGCTGACCCGCGCTGCGGTCTCGACGCTGGTCGACGAACTGATCCGGTCGGGGCTGCTGGAAGAGCTGGGGCCCGAACGGCCCGGCCGGGTCGGGCGCCCGGGTTCCGCGCTGGCCGTCAGCGGGCGTGGTCCCGCCGGGATCGGCGCCGAGATCGGTGTCGATCATCTGGCGGTGTGCGCGGTCGATCTGCGCGGTGACGTACGGGCGCGGGCGGTGCGTTACGGCACGAACCGTGGCCGCCCGCCGCAGCCGGTGCTCGGCGAACTGACGGCACTGGTACGGCAGGTGGTCGCGGAGGCACAGCGGGAAGGACTGTGGCCCGCGGGTCTCGCCGTCGCCGTGCCCGGCCTCGTCGCGCGCGACGCCCGGACCGTGGTGCGCGCCCCCAACCTCGACTGGCACGACGTCGACCTGGGGCCCCTCCTGCCGGACGAGCTGCCGCTGACCGTGGACAACGAGGCCAACTTCGGCTCGCTCGCGGAGCTGTGGCTCGGTGACGACACACCCCGCGACTTCCTGCACGTCTCGGCGGAGATCGGCATCGGCGGCGCCGTGGTCGTGGACGGGCGGCTGCTGCGCGGGACGCGCGGATTCGCGGGCGAGCTGGGTCATGTGCCCGTGCGCCCGGAGGGTCCCGCGTGCGCCTGCGGCGGGCGTGGCTGCCTGGAGCAGTACGCCGGTGAGGAGGCCGTGCTGCGCGCGGCCGGGCTGACCCCGGGCGAGGACCGCGTCGAACTCCTCGCCGAGCGTGCGGCGGACGGCGACCGGGAGGTACTGCGAGCCCTGCGCGGCGCCGGAACCGCGCTCGGCATCGCGCTCACCGGAGCGGTCAACCTGCTCGACCCGGAGACGGTCGTGCTGGGCGGAGCCCTGGCCGCTCTCGCCCCCTGGCTCCTGCCGTCCCTTGAGCGGGAACTGGCCCGGCGAACGGCCGGCCCGGCCTGCGCCGTGAGCGTCTCACGGCTTGGATCCGAGGGTCCGCTGCTGGGGGCCGCGCACTCGGTGGTGCGGGCGGTGCTGGACGACCCCGCGGCGGTGGCGGCGCGGATGTGACCGCCTGGACCGGGGCTTTTGGGAGCCCGGTCACGTAGGGCCACCTCCCTCGAACGGGTGACGGAGATATCCACAGTCTCCTGGTTGTCCACCGGGGACACCGCCCTCCTTCTGCCCAACCGCCCAGCGCCGTACCGTGATTCACGCGAGGCGCAGCCGCCGGGCAGTGGCTGCGCGGGAGACGAATCGGGGGGTTCACATGGCGGGGGACACGGCTTTCGGCCTGAGGCGTGAGGCGATCGGCCTGTGCGAGGTCCTGTTCCAGAGCATCACAACGATGGCGCCGGCGGCAGCGGTCGCGGCGTCCATAGCCTCCGGCGCCGCCTTCGCAGGCGGCAGCCTGCCGTTGTCGGTGCTCGTCGGCCTGGTGGCCGTCGAGGGCGGGTTGCTCGGCCTGGGCGACGGGCATGCCCGGCAGGGAGAGGGTGAGAGCTGCGGGGTGGCCGTCGACTGCGCGATGAACACCGTGGCGATCGTCGAGCTGCTCATTGCGTGGCCGAGCTCCGCAAGGAATGGCTGCCGGCACGCGAGACGCACCGAGGAATCCATGCCCGGATGCGTGAAACGGCGGCCGCGCTGGGGCGTTGAGCAAACCAGGACAACATCGGCACTACTGTGGAAGTCAGGCGCGGAGGCACTCCATCCATGAAACGAACCGAGCAGGAGCGGGCCAGACCCCTCACCAGCAGGCGCCGGTTACTGCAGGGCGCGGCCCTCGCAGCGGTTCCCTACACGCTGCTTCCCTCCGCACCGGCCCAGGCCCGGCCCCGGGCCGTCGACCATCCCTTCGTGGACTGGATGTCGGCGGACCCCCGTAACTACACGCCGTCCGACCGGCCCTTCAGCTATCCGCTCGACCTCGTCGTGATCCACGTGACGCAGGCGACGTACACAAACACCCTGGGCATTTTCCAGAACCCGCGGAAGAACGTGTCGGCGCACTATGTCGTCCGGTCGGCGGACGGGCACATCGCGCAGTGCGTCCGCGAGCACGACATCGCCTGGCACGCCGGCAACTGGGACTACAACACACGGAGCATCGGCATCGAGCACGAAGGGTGGGTGGACCGTCCCGGATATTTCACGGACGCCCTGTACGAGGAGTCGGCCAGACTCACGGCGGCGATCTGTGCCCGACACGGCATCCCCAAGGACCGGGCGCACATCATCGGCCACTACGAGGTCCCGGGCACCGATCACACCGACCCCGGACCGAACTGGGACTGGACGCGCTACATGAGGCTGGTCAACGTCTCTTGACACCCGCGCGCGAACTGCCGGTCCCGTTCGGGTCGATGGCGGTCGAAACGGTTGTCGGCGGCCGACCCCGGAGTGACGATGTGACCCATCGCACCGCCGTTCCCGGGAGGCCGAGTTGACCGAGCCGTGGGTGGCCCTGGAGCCAGGGGCCGATCCCGTCGAACGGGTGCGGGAGCTGCGTCGCGCGCACGAGACGTTCACGGCGGTGGGGACGGTGGCGCGGCGGGTCCGTCCTGTTGTGGCCGACTCGTGGCGGCGTTCGGCGCTGGCGGGCGTCGGGCCGGACGGTACGGCGCCGGTGGAGCTGACGGACGGCGACCTCGGCTCGTACCGGGCCGAGCATCCGCTCGCTCGGGTGATGCCGCTGGTGCGTGAACTGATGGGCCCCTTCGCGGCGGACGGCGAGCATCTGCTGGCGGTGTGCGACGCGCAGGGCAGGCTGCTGTGGGTGGAGGGACATCGGGCGACGCGACGGCGGGCGGACAGCATGAACTTCGTGCCGGGTGCCCGCTGGGCGGAGTCCGCGGTAGGGACGAACGCGCCGGGGACGGCCGTCGCCGTGGACCGGCCTGTGCAGGTGTTCGCCGCCGAGCACTTCGTCCGGCGCGTCCAGCCGTGGACGTGCGCGGCGGCGCCGGTGCACGATCCGCGTACCGGGCGGGTGATCGGCGCGCTGGACATCACCGGCGGGGACCGGCTCGCGCATCCGCACAGCCTGGGCTTCGTGCAGGCGGTGGCCCGGGCCGCCGAGTCCCAGCTGGCGCTCCTGGCGCCGGTCGAGGACGCGGCTGACACACTGCGGCTGGCGGCACTCGGCCGTGACGAGGCGCGGCTGATCGTCGGCGGCCGAAGGATCCGGCTCAGCCGCCGGCACAGCGAGATCCTGGTGCTGCTGGCCCGGCACCCGGAGGGGCTGACCGGGGACGAACTGCTGTGCATGCTGTACGAGGACGAGTCGGTGACGCCGGTGACGCTGCGCGCCGAGCTGGCCCGGCTGCGCCGGATCCTCGGCCCCGGTCTGCTGGCGTCGCGCCCGTACCGGCTCACGGCGGCGGTCGAGTCGGATGTCAGCATCGTGGAGCGCCGGCTGGCCTCGGGGGCGGTGGCGGAGGCGGCGGCCGCGTACCGGGGCCCGTTGCTGCCCGGTTCGCAGGCGCCCGCGGTGGCCCGGTTGCGGCGCAGGCTCGCCGACGGGCTGCGGACGGCCCTGATCGCCCGCCGCGACCCCGACCTGCTGGCCGACTGGGTGCACGCGCCGTGGGGCGAGGACGACCTCGACATCTGGCGGGCACTCGCGGCGGTACGGCCGACTGCGACGGTAAGGGCACGCCTCGAGGACCTGGAGGCGGAGCTGGCGGCACCTGCGGGGTGGGAGCGTCCCGGACCTCATTGACGCCGGGAAGCGAAGACCGGCACCCATCCGTGAGCCCCAGGGCGCAACGTCCTCGCAACGTCCCCGTTCCTAGCCTCGGCGTCGAGAGCTGCCCAACGGCGGGCAGCGCCTTCCCAGGAGGCAGAGCCGCAATGACCCGTTACGCAGCGCCCGGCACCGAGGGCGCGATCGTCTCCTACCAGGCGCGTTACGACCACTTCATCGGCGGAGAGTACGTGCCGCCGGCGCGTGGCCAGTACTTCGAGAATCCGACTCCGGTCAACGGGCAGCCGTTCACGGAGATCGCGCGGGGCACCGCCGAGGACGTGGAGCGTGCGCTGGACGCGGCGCATGCCGCCGCGCCCGCCTGGGGCCGTACGTCGGTGACCGAGCGTTCCGACATCCTCCGGAAGATCGCCGACCGGATGGAGGCCAACCTGGAGCAGTTGGCGGTGGCCGAGAGCTGGGAGAACGGCAAGCCCGTCCGGGAGACCCTGGCCGCGGACATTCCGCTCGCCATCGACCACTTCCGCTACTTCGCGGGCGCGATCCGCGCGCAGGAGGGTTCGCTGGGCGAGCTCGACGACGACACGGTGGCATACCACTTCCACGAGCCGCTCGGCGTGGTGGCGCAGATCATCCCGTGGAACTTCCCCATCCTGATGGCCACCTGGAAGCTCGCGCCGGCGCTCGCCGCGGGCAACGCGGTCGTGCTGAAGCCGGCCGAGCAGACCCCGGCGTCCATCCACTACTGGCTGAGCCTGGTCGCCGATCTGCTGCCGCCGGGCGTGGTGAACATCGTCAACGGCTTCGGTGTGGAGGCGGGCAAACCGCTGGCGTCGAGCTCGCGCGTGGCGAAGGTCGCGTTCACCGGTGAGACCACGACGGGGCGGCTGATCATGCAGTACGCCTCCGAGAACATCACCCCGGTGACGCTGGAACTCGGCGGGAAGTCCCCGAACATCTTCTTCGACGACGTGTGGTCGGCGAACGACGACTTCCGCGACAAGGCGCTGGAAGGCTTCACGATGTTCGCGCTCAACCAGGGCGAGGTGTGCACCTGCCCCTCGCGGGCGCTCGTGCAGCGGGGCCACTACGCCGAGTTCATGGAGGCGGCGGTCGCCCGCACCGAGAAGATCAAGTCCGGGCATCCGCTGGACACCGACACGATGATCGGCGCCCAGGCGTCGAACGACCAGCTGGAGAAGATCCTCTCCTACCTGGACATCGGCCGGCAGGAGGGCGCGAAGGTCCTCACAGGCGGAGAACGCGTCGAGTACGACGGTGAGTTGAAGGGCGGGTACTACGTCCAGCCGACGATCTTCGAGGGCGACAACCGGATGCGGATCTTCCAGGAGGAGATCTTCGGGCCGGTGGTGTCGGTGACGTCGTTCCACGACTTCGACGACGCCATCAAGATCGCCAACGACACGCTGTACGGGCTCGGGGCGGGCGTGTGGACGCGGGACATCAACACCGCGTACCGCGCGGGCCGCGCCATCCAGGCGGGCCGTGTCTGGACGAACTGCTACCACGCGTACCCGGCACACGCGGCGTTCGGCGGCTACAAGGGCTCGGGCATCGGCCGTGAGACCCACAAGATGATGCTGGAGCACTACCAGCAGACGAAGAACCTTCTGGTGTCGTACTCGCCGAAGAAGCTGGGCTTCTTCTAGGCGCAGAAAAAGGGCGCCTGACCCGGGCTGATGCCCGTCAGGCGCCCTTTTCGGCGCGCATCCAAGCAGCGAGTACCCAGGTCCGCGGCGCGGACGACAACTGATCGCTGCAGGGTAATCCCCCAGGTCAGGACCTATTTTCTCGAGCCTTCCAGCCCCGGCACGCCGTAGTGCACGAACGGCGGGAAGTCGTTGCCGAACTGGGCACGGTAGAAGGCCCGTTGCAGCTGGCCGATCACTACCGCGTAGAAGCCGCGCCGCGCCCGGGGGCCGGGGCGAGCTGCTGGAGCGCGCAGCGGGGGTGAAGGCACCCGTAGGTGGTGACCGATTCGTGGATCAAGCCTCAAAGCTTGAACACAAATTACACACATCCTCTCTTCATACCGGCCCTGATGGTCTAGATTGACCGTGCTTCAGCTGTTCGGACATGAGGCGACGATCGATGATCTATGGGTCCGGCGCTATGGAAAGCCAGTCGCGTCACCGGCGCCGGACGTGGGGGTGATCAATACCTGGAGCCCGCGAGGGAGCCTTGGGTGCGGGGAGCACTCGAGGTTTCGGCGGGTTCCCGCGCCTTGAGAGTCTGGCGGGACATGCGAGTCCGCTGCCGCCAGGGGGGTTGTTCAAGTAGCTCTGCAATAGCCGGGATGTCATGCGCGGGGGGTGGGGACCTCCCGAGGGAGGAACAGCGCGGCGCGGGAGGCGGGGGCCTCCCGAGGGGAGCAACAGGTTGGGCGAACACGTCGAACCACTGGGGACCTGGGGGGTTCTGTGCGGCAAGGGGGACTTGTCAGCCCGTTTCCGTCGGCGCGCGGGCGTCTGGCGGACGGGGCAATCGGCCGGCCCGCGATCGACTGGGAGCAGCGGTACCGCCGTACCGTGATCACCAGCGATACCGTGGCCACCGCCTTCGTGGTGGCGGCGATCGGCAACTTCTTCGGGGCCCGCGACGCGGCCAACTGGCACGAGAAGTGGGGAATTCTCGCCTTCGGCACCGAGCTGCTGGTGCTGGGGGCGCTGGCGGTGAGCCGGGCGTGGGCTCCGGCCGTGCTCGGCCAGGGTGCCGAGGAATTCCGCCGGCTCGGACGCTCACTGTTCACGGCGACCGTCGTACTGGCGCTCGGCGGGATCGCCCTCACCTCGCGCAACATCAAACTCTGGATCTTCGTCGCGATCCCCGCGATCGCGCTCGTCACCATGACCGCGCGGTATCTGCTCCGCCTCTCGCTGCACAAACAGCGGAAGGAAGGGCGGTGCCTGAGACCGGTGCTCGCTGCCGGGAGCCCGGACACCGTGCAGGACCTGATAACCCGGACCCGCAAGTTCCCGCACCTCGGCTGGCGGGTGGATGCGGTGTGCACGACGGACGGTCAGGGGCTCGACGGTGACGAAGTGGACGGAGTGCCGGTCGTCGGCCGGCTCACGGACGTCGCCAAGCACGTCCACCACGACGGCTACCGTGTCGTCGCGGTCACACCGGACCCGCACTGGTCACCGGACCGGCTGCAGCGGCTGGCCTGGAACCTCGAAGGCAGCGACGCCGAGATGGTCGTGGCCCCTGTGCTGATGGAGGTGGCCGGCCCGCGGCTGCACGTCGACGCCGTGCTCGGGATACCGCTGCTGCGGGTCAGCATGCCGACCTTCACCGGGGGCCGCCGGGCCATCAAAGGGGTCGTCGACCGGGTGGGCGCGGCGGTCCTGCTGGTGCTGTTCGCGCCGCTGATGGTGCTCGTCGGGCTGCTCGTGCTGGCGGACAGCCGGGGCGGGGTGTTCTACCGCCAGCGCAGAGTCGGCAAGGACGGCCGCGAGTTCACCATTCTCAAATTCCGCACCATGGTCGCCGGGGCGCACGCGGCACGTGCCGAGCTGGCCGACCTCAACGAGGGCGCAGGGCTGCTGTTCAAGCTCCGCCGGGATCCGCGGGTGACCCGGGTGGGAGCAGTGCTGCGTCGGTACTCCCTCGACGAGCTCCCGCAGCTTTTCAACGTGCTCACCGGCTCGATGTCGCTCGTCGGTCCGCGGCCTCCGTTGCCGGAGGAGTCCGCTGCCTACGGCCCGGACATCAGGCGCCGGCTGCTGGTCAAGCCCGGGCTCACCGGCCTGTGGCAGATCAGCGGACGCAGCGACCTGCCGTGGGAGGAGGCCGTCCGACTCGACCTGCGGTACGTGGAGGACTGGTCGCTCGCCCTGGACACAGTGATCTTGTGGAAGACGCTGCGTGCGGTGCTGCATGGGCAGGGGGCCTATTGATGCGCGGCGGCCGTCGTCCGGCCGTCGTGCGGACAGCGGGCCACAAGGGCCTGCCTGGGGGGAGGAACGCGTCATGAGAGTCAGCGTTTTCGGGCTCGGCTACGTGGGCTGCGTGTCGGCCGCGTGCCTGGCCAGCATGGGCCACGAGGTCATCGGGGTCGACGTGAACCAGGTGAAGGTCGACCTGGTCAACGGCGGCAAGGCCCCGGTGGTCGAGGAGCGGATCGGCGAGCTCATCGCCGACGTCGTGCGGACCGGAGCGCTCCGCGCCACCGGCGACGTCCGCGAGGCCATCATGAACAGCGAGGTGTCGCTGGTCTGCGTGGGCACACCGTCGGAGCCCAACGGCAGCCTGTGCACCACGTACTTGGAGCGGGTCACCGAGCAGATCGGCGCCGCACTGGCCGAGGGGGCCAAGCAGGGGGGACGGCACACCGTCGTGTTCCGCAGCACCATGCTCCCGGGCACCTGCCTGAACCTGCTGGTACCGATCCTGGAGAAGAACGTCGGCGGCACGGCCGGGGTGCACTTCGGGGTCGCGGTCAACCCGGAGTTCCTGCGCGAGGGCACGAGCGTGCGGGACTTCTTCGACCCGCCCAAGACCGTCATCGGCGAGCTCGACCCGGCGAGCGGCGACGCGGTGATGGCCCTGTACGACGGCCTGCCCGGCGAGGTGTTCCGGGTGCCGGTCCCGACGGCCGAGGCGATCAAGTACGCGGACAACGCCTTCCACGGCCTCAAGATCGGCTTCGCGAACGAGCTGGGCGCGGTGTGCCAGGCGCTCGGCGTGGACTCGCACCAGGTGATGGACGTGTTCCTGGCCGACCGCAAGCTGAACATCAGCCCCGCCTACCTGCGGCCCGGCTTCGCCTTCGGCGGCTCCTGCCTGCCCAAGGACCTGCGCAGCCTGGTCCACGCGGCGCAGCGGGCCGACGTCTCGGTGCCCATCCTCTCCCACGTGCTGCCCTCCAACTCCGACCATCTGCAACGCGCGGTGGAGATGGTCGAGCGCACCGGCAAGCGCCGGGTGGGCCTGTTCGGGCTGTCCTTCAAACCCGGCACCGACGACCTCCGCGAGAGCCCGCTGGTCGAGCTGGCGGAGAGGCTCTTCGGCAAGGGGTACGACCTGAAGATCCACGACGCCAACGTGAGCCTCTCACGGCTGATCGGCGCGAACCGCGAGTACATCGAGACCCGGCTGCCGCACCTGACGCAGCTGCTCGCGGACTCCGTCGACGAGGTGCTGGAGCACGCCGAGGTGTGCCTGGTCGGGACCAGGGATCCGGCCGTCCTTTCCGCGCTGCCGCATGGCGACGGCCCGGTGATCGTCGATCTCATCCGCCTTCCCGACGCCGAGGCGCGCCGGGCCGAACCGGGGTACATGGGCCTTGCTTGGTAAAGCGATACGCGGTGACGGGTCGGGCCGGCGCGCGCTGATCCTGGTGGAGAACCTGTCGGTGCCGTTCGACCGGCGGGTGTGGCAGGAGTGCACGACGCTGCGCGACGCGGGCTGGACCGTGGACGTCATCTGTCCCATGGGCAGCAAGCGGGACACGGAGGCGGAGACCGAGATCGACGGGGTGCGGATCCACCGCTACCCGCTGCGCGCGGCCACCGGAGGACCGGCCGGCTACCTGAAGGAGTACGGATCGGCGCTGTGGCACACGGCCCGGCTGGCCCACAAGGTCGGCCCGGTCGACGTGGTCCACGCATGCAACCCGCCCGACCTGCTGTTCCTGCCGGCGCTGTGGCTGAAGCGGCGCGGCGCGCGGTTCGTCTTCGACCAGCACGACCTGGTACCCGAGCTGTACCTCTCCCGGTTCGGCCGCGGCGAGGACCTGCTCTACCGCGCCGTGTGCGCGCTGGAACGGCTGACCTACCGGGCCGCGGACATCGTGCTCGCCACGAACGAGAGCTACCGGGACGTCGCGATACGCCGGGGCGGCCAACACCCCGAGGACGTCTTCGTGGTGCGCAGCGCACCCGCGATCGAGCGGTTCCAACCGGTGCCGCCCGAGCCGGAGTTGAAGCGCGGCAAGCCCCATCTGCTGTGCTACCTAGGCGTCATGGGCCCGCAGGACGGCGTCGACTACGCCTTGCGGGCCCTCGCGAAGCTGCGCGACGAGTTCGGGCGGACCGACTGGCACGCGGTGTTCGTCGGAGCCGGCGACGCCTTCGACGCGATGGTCGAGCTGTCGCGGCGCCTCGGGCTCACGGAGCAGGTGCAGTTCACCGGGCGCATACCGGACGCCGACCTGGTGCGCTACCTGTCCACCGCGGACGCGTGCCTCTCCCCCGACCCGCGCAATCCACTCAACGACGTGTCGACCATGAACAAGGTCCTGGAGTACATGGCGATGGGCCGGCCGATCGTCTCCTTCGACCTGAAGGAGGCGCGCGTCTCCGCCGGTGACGCCGCCGTCTACGCGCCCGCCAACGACGAGGCCGAATTCGCCAAGCTCATCACGGTGTTGCTGGACGATCCGGAGAAGCGGGCCCGAATGGGAAAGATCGGCCAGGAGCGGGTCAGCGGTCCGCTGTCGTGGCGGAACTCGCAAGCGTCGCTTCTCGCCGCCTACGCCGCCGCGAGCCGCGATCGAACTCCGGAGTCGGCGGGCGATCCGGTCCGCACAGGGAAGAGGCAGCGTCGTTGAACGAAGACACGATCCGCCTAGTCACGATCGGGCGGATACTCCGCCGGCGTTGGCGCCTTCTCGCCGTCCTCGCCGTGGTGGGCGCACTCGTCGGCTACGGCACCTCGGTAGTGGTGTTCCCGCCGCGATACACCGCGTCGGCACCGGTACTGCTGCCCGGGCAGTGGGAGGAGCGCGAGCTGCTGACCCAGGTGGACATCGCCACCAGTTCGGCGGTGCTCGACCGCACGGCCACCGCTCTGCACTGGTCCGGCGTCAGCGGCACCACGCTGCAGGATCGAGTGACCGCCAAGGCCGCCGACGGGAACATCATCAAGATCTCGGGCACGGCCGACACCCCGACGCGCGCACAGCATCTCTCCGACCAGGTGGCCCGGCAGTTCGTCGCCTTCGCCGCGGGGATCGCGGGCGGCAGCACCGACCCCGCGGCGGCCTCGGGGACCGAGGCCCTGCGCAAGCAGGTCGCGGAGACCAACCGCCGCATCACCGAACTGGCCAAGGCGGCCGATCCGGGACAGACCGTGGAGAGCGTGCAGGCCCGCACCCAGCTCGAGCAGCTGCGCACCTCGCTGGAGGAGGCCATGCAGAAGCTGGACGAGGCCGACCCGGCGAACAACAAGGCAGGCATGGTCGTCATGGGTCCGGCCCCCAGGCCGGCCGGTGAGGCGCCGCCCACGAGGCTGCAGCTCATCGTCGGCGGGGCGCTGCTGTTCTTCCTGCTCGCGCTCGTCGGCCATCTCGTCGCGGCACGGATGAACCGCCGACTGCGCACCGAACCGGAGATCGCCGCGGCGCTGGGATCGACGCTCCTCGGCACCGTCGACGTACCCGCTGAACAGCCGGCGCACCGGCCGGAAGGCGGGGGCCCACGAGCCCGGATCCGCCGCCTCCTCGGCATCGACACACGGTGGGACATACCCGCTCCGCAGGAGTCCGGCGACCAGGCCGGCAGTCGGCTCCGCTACCGGCGGGTGTGCGCCCGCCTGAAGGAGCGACTGCCGGGAGCCCAGCGGCTGCTGGTCGTCGTACCGGACGGCGACGAGACCGCCCGCCGGGCCGCGGGGCAGCTCGTCGCCGAGGCCAAGAACGGTCTGCAACTGCGAGTGGTGGAGGTCTCGGTGGACCGGCCGACAGTGCCGGACCGCGACACCGAGTCCGGCGCCCTGGTCGTCCTCAGCGCGGGCAGCTGGACCGCGGAGGAGCTCGCCGGCATCGCCGAGGCGTGTGCGGACGGCAGGCACGAGGTCGTCGGCATCGTCGTCGCCGGTCTGGTCCTGGCCCGCCCCACGCGGTCCGCCGGCCAGCTTCCGGACGACGCCACCCTGACGCTCGCGGTGCCCGGCCACGGAACGGGAGGTTCAGCGTGACGACGAGCACGACTTCGGAGTCGACGGCCGCCGCCCCGCTCCTCGACCTGCAGGCACTGGTGGTGGCGGTGCGCAGGCGCCGGCGCCTGTGGTGCGCCATGGCGCTGGTCGGCCTGCTGATCGGGTCCGCGGTGGCGATCCTGATGCCGCCACCCCCGAGCGCGGTGACTAAGGTGCTGGTCGCGCACGAGGAGGACCAGCCGAACGACCCCGGAACGCTGATCCGCACCGACGTCGCGCTGCTGCAGACCACGCGGATCGCCGATGCCGCCCTCAAGGCCCTCAAGTCCCCGGAAAAACCGGAGACCTTCATGCGGGACTACAGCGGTGCCGGTCTGACCAACAACCTGCTGCAGATCACTGTGACGGGTGCCAGCGACGCGGAGGCGGAGGCCCGCGCCAAGGCGCTGGCCGACGCGTTCGTCGCGGACCATGTGCGGCGGATACAGCAAGCCTCGAACGCCGAGGCCAAGGCCCTGCTCGACCAGCGCGACCGACTGCGGGACGAACTCGCCCAGGTCAACAAGGCGATCGGAGAGGGATCGACGGAGGGCGGGGCGAAGACGTCGGCGAATCTGGAGTCGCTCTTCGCCCGCCGCGCCGACCTCACCTCGAAGAGCACCGATTTCGGTGAGCGCGCCGCGGAGGCGCGCGTCGGCACGCCCCGGCTCATCGCCGGCACACAGATCGTGGACGCCCCGCACGCGGTGCGGCATTCCCTGCCCAAGACCGCTGCCACCGACGCCGCGATCGGGCTCGTCCTCGGACTCGTCCTCGGACTCGCGGTGGCCGCGGTCAGTGCGGTGGTGGCGGACCGCCCCGTGCTGCGCCGGGAGATCGCGGCGAACCTCGGCGCCTCGGTCATCGCGGAACTCCCCGCCCGGTCGCCCGGACTGTGGCACCGTCGACGGAACCGGGCGGCACGCGAACGCCTCACCGGCTCCCTGGCGCGCACCGTGCGCGGCTCCGAGGAACCGGTGTCGCTGCTGGAACTGGGCTGTGCGCGCAGCACGAGCGTGATCGCCCTGGACCTCGCCAGATCACTGGCGGCGGAGGGGCCGGTGGTCGTCATCGACGGGCTGCCCGGCTCGCAGCTCGCCGGCCGCCGCCCGAAGCCAGGAGACCCGACCGTGGTCAGCGGCGAGCGTGCCGCGGCCGTGTCGCATCAGGAGCGCGCGCTCGGCGTCGGCTCGGTGGCGCCCGGCACGGCGTGGACCGACCTCCAGTACCTCGGCACTCAGAGCGTGCTCGTCGTGCGTGCCGGGCACGGCAGCGCCGCATGGCTGCACACCGTGGCGCGGCAGCTCGCCGACCAGCGCATCGCGGTGATCGGTGTGGTGCTGATCGACCCCGATCCGCGCGACCGGACCGACGGCACGCTGTGGGACGGGCTGCACACCGCCCTGCGCGGTCAGAACGACCGGTCCGCCCGGCAGAACGGGATAGGCCGGCATCGGACGGAGCGCCAGCCGATGTGGGCGGCACGGGTCCCGGACAACGAGCAGGAGGTGCGGTAGGACATGTGTGGCATCGCAGGCACTTACCGATGGCCGGACGGGAAGGCCGTCACCGACCGGCTCACCGAAACCCTCGCGCACCGCGGCCCGGACGGGGCGGGCCGGTACGGCCATCCCGCCGGTGACGGCGAAGTGCAGCTCGGGCACCGCCGGCTGTCCATCATCGACCTGTCCGAGACCGGCGCCCAGCCGATGGTCTCGGGCGGTCTCGCCCTGACGTACAACGGCGAGCTGTACAACGCGCCCGAGCTGCGTGCCGAACTCGAAGCCGCCGGTGTGCGCTTCCGCGGTACCTCCGACACCGAGGTGCTCCTGGAGGCGTGGCGGCGCTGGGGCACGGACTGTCTCCCCCGGCTGCGCGGCATGTTCGCGTTCGGCATCTTCGACGAGCGGACCGGCGAGCTGGTGCTCGTCCGCGACCAGCTCGGCATCAAGCCGCTGTTCCTGCTCCGGCGCGGCGAGGGCCTGGCGTTCGCCTCCGAGCTCAAGGCACTCGCCGGCGCGACCGGCGGATCGCTCGAGGTCGACCACGCGGCGCTGGTGGCCTCGCTGCTGTACTACTGGGTGCCGGACTCACGGTGCGCGTTCCGTGAGGCGGAGAAGCTGCCGCCGGGGAGCTGGCTGAGGTGCCGGCCCGACGGCCGCATGGAGCGGGGCCGGTTCTGGAACCTGAAGGACGTCGCCGCCGAGGGCCGGGAGCGGGCCCGGGCCGGCGAGCAGCCGGACCTGGCCGCCATAGTCGAGGAGTCGACCCGGCGCCATCTGCTCTCCGACGTACCCGTCGCGACCTTCCTCTCCGGCGGCCTCGACTCCAGCTATCTGACCGCGCTGGCGGCCCGCCACCAGCCCGGGATCTCCGCCTACACGATCGGGTTCCGCGCCGAGGACGCCAAGTTCGAGGCGATGCCGGACGACCTGCGCTACGCCCGGCAGGTGGCCGAGCGGTTCGGTGTGGATCTGCACGAGATCGAGATCGCCCCGAACGTGCTCGACCTGCTGCCGCAGATGACGTACCACCTGGACGAGCCGATCGGCGACCCCGCCGCGATCAACACGTTCCTGATCTGCACGGCCGCCCGGGAGGCCGGAGTCAAGGTGATGCTCTCGGGGATGGGCGCCGACGAGCTGTTCGCCGGGTACCGCAAACACCTGGCCAACCTGCTCGCCCTGCGCTACCAGCGCGTCCCGCTGCCCCTGCGGCGCGGTGTGTCCGCGGCCGTGGACCGGCTGCCGGTCGCCACGTCCCGCCGGGGGTACCGGTCGGTGCGCTTCGCCAAGCGGTTCCTCTCCTTCGCCGATCTGCCGGAGGAGACCGCGTTCCGGCGCAGCTACACCATGTACGACCAGGACGAACTGCTCGCCCTGATCGATCCGGACCTGGCCGGGACGGTCGACGACGTGCTGACCGAACACGCGGACGTCTATGAGGACAACGACCTCGACGACTTCGTCAACCGCATGTGCCTGGCCGACGCCCGGATGTTCCTGCCGGGCCTGAACCTCACGTACACGGACCGCTCCAGCATGGCCGCGTCGACCGAGGTGCGGGTTCCGTACGTGGATGTCGAGGTGGTCAGGGCGGCGTTCGCCGTGCCCGGCGATCGCAAGATCGTCGGACGGCAGGGCAAGGCGGTCCTCAAGGAGGCGGCCACCTCGATCCTGCCCCGGGAGATCGTGTACCGGCCCAAGGGCCTGTTCAGCGCTCCGCTGCGCGCCTGGATGAGCCGGGATCTGGCGCCGCTGGTGCGCGAGGTGGTCAACGACGGCGAGCTCGTCCGCTCCGGGTTCCTGCGCCGCGACGCGCTGGCGCGGATGGTCGCCGAGGACGCCGCCGGGCAGCAGGACTTCTCCAAGCATCTGTGGCATGTGCTGACCCTCGAGTACTGGTATCGCGACGCGACCTCTGGGTCCGGCCAGAGCACTCGGCAAACGGCTTAGGAATCAGGGGAGTTCGAGTGAAGCAGGTTGTACAGAACTACAAGAGCGGCGAGCTGGCGGTGCTCGACGTGCCGGTACCGGGGTGCAAGCCGGGCGGTGTGCTGGTCCGCAGTGCCTACTCGCTGATCTCCACCGGGACCGAGCTCATGAAGGTGTCCGAGGCCGGCATGTCGATGCTGGGCAAGGCCCGCTCCCGGCCGGACCAGGTGGCCAAGGTCATGCAGAGCGTCGCCACCAACGGGGTGCCCGCCACCTACCGCAAGGTGATGGGCAAGCTGGATTCCTACACGCCGCTGGGCTACTCGCTGTGCGGGGTGGTCGAGCAGGTCGGCGCCGGGATCGACGACGTGAAGGTCGGCGACCTGGTGGCCTGCGCGGGCAACGAGCACGCGTTGCACGCCGAGCTGAACTGGGTGCCGAAGAACCTCTACTCCCCGGTCCCCGACGGCCTCGCGCCGCGGCACGCGGCCTTCGGCACCGTCGGGTCGATCGCACTGCAGGGCGTCCGCCAAGGCGAGTCACGGCTCGGCGAAGTGGCGCTGGTCATCGGCCTCGGCCTGATCGGGCAGCTGGTGGTGCAGCTCCTCGCCGCCTCGGGAGTCCGCGTCGTCGGCGCCGACCCCGACCCGGCGCGCTGCGAGCTCGCCGAGCGTCTGGGCGCCGCGGCCTGCGGCGATCCGGCGTCCGCGGCCGTGGAGACCGCCGTCGCCGAACTCACCGGCGGCCTGGGCGTGGACCAGGTGTACCTGGCCGCCGGCGGCGGCAGCAACCAGCCCGTCGAACTGGCCGCCCGGCTCTGCCGGGACCGCGGCCGGGTCGTCGACATCGGCAAGTGCCGCTTGGACCTGCCGTGGAACGCGTACTACGAGAAGGAGCTCGACGTCCGGTTCTCCCGCAGTTACGGCCCCGGGCGCTACGACCCGGAGTACGAGCTCGAGGGGCGGGACTACCCGATCGGCTACGTGCGCTGGACCGAGCGCCGCAACCTGGCGTGCTTCCTCGATCTCCTCGCCCGCGGCAGCGTCGACGTGGAACCCCTGGTCTCCCACGTCGCCGACTTCGACGACGCCGTCGAGACGTACCAGCGCCTGAAGGACGGCGACCTGAAGGCCGTGGCCGTGCTGTTCCGGTACCCCGAACACACGGCGGGAGCGGAGGAACCGGCAGCTCCGACGGTGGCCGTGCCCGCCGTGGACGTGCAGCGGAGTCCGGCCCGGGTCGCCAAGTCGCCGGTGCGGCTCGCGTTCGTCGGCGCGGGGAACTACGCGACGTCGATGCTGCTGCCGCACCTGGCACAGCGCGAGGGCGTGAAGTTGTCGACGGTCGTCACGACGACGGCTCTGTCCGCGGCCAACGCGCAGCGGAAGTTCGGCTTCGACGAGGCGACCACCGATCTCGACGCCGTGCTCGGCGACAAGTCCATCGACGCGGTGTTCGTCGTCACCCGGCACAGCTCGCACGCCGACCTGACCCGCAAGGCGCTCCTCGCCGGCAAGACCGTGTTCGTGGAGAAGCCCCTCGCCCTCACCGAGGACGAACTGGCCGGCGTGCTCGCGGCGGTGGAGGAGTCCGGCAACGACCGGCTGCAGGTGGGCTTCAACCGCCGTTTCGCGCCACTGCTGCAGGAGGCCAGGCAGCGGTTCGGCACCCGGACCGGCCCGGCCAACCTCCGCTACCTG
This sequence comes from Streptomyces sp. NPDC093984, assembly GCF_044764595.1. Taxonomy (NCBI): domain Bacteria; kingdom Bacillati; phylum Actinomycetota; class Actinomycetes; order Kitasatosporales; family Streptomycetaceae; genus Streptomyces; species Streptomyces sp. NPDC093984. The sequence continues at coordinate 541,036 of NZ_JBIWIM010000001.1, forward strand.
GTCAACGCGGGGCGCCTCGACCACGGCAGCTGGTACCTCCAGCAGGGCTCCGAGGGCTCCCGGTTCGTGGGCGAGGGCGGGCACTTCATCGACACGGCGAGCTGGCTGCTCGACGCCGACCCGGTGTCCGTGTACGCGACCGCCCCGTCCGGCAACGAGGACCTTCAGGTAGTGCTGCGCTACCCGGACGGATCCACCGCCACCATCAGCTACGTCACCTCCGGCCCGTCCGGCTTCCCGAAGGAGACGCTGGATCTGATCGCGGACGGCCGTGCGCTGCGCCTCGACGACTTCGTGCGTGCCTCGGTGTACGGCCACAAGCGGTGGGTCAGTTCGCGCCTGCCCAAGGCCCGGGACAAGGGTCAGAACGCCGAACTGGCCGCGTTCGTCAAGGCCGTGCGGACCGGCGGGCCGATGCCGGTGCCGCTTCAGTCTCTGGTCGCCACCACGGCGGCCACCCTCGCCGTTCAGGCCGGTCTGGCGAGCGGCGCCCCGGTGACGCTGGCGAGGGCGCGATGACCATGAGCGCGGGCTGGTACCTGCGGCGGCTGTCCCGGATGGGGCCGCAGGAGGTCGCGGGCCGGGTGGGCGACGCGGTGCGCAGGCGGCGGTGGCGGTCGGCGCGGCCCGACTGCCCGAGCGTGACCGGCGCCCGGTTCACCGCGGTCCTGCCGGCCGGGACGATCGCCGCCGTACCTCCCGACGCCGCGAAACGCCTCGTCGCCGAGGCGGACCGGCTCATGGACGGGCACGCCGAGTACTTCGGCGTGGTCCGCGACGACCTGACCGACCCGGACTGGTGGCGCGACCCGAAGACCGGGCGCCGGGCTCCCTCGGGCTACGCCTTCGACGTGCCGTACCGGAACGAGGACGCGGTCGGGGACATCAAGCAGATCTGGGAGCCGTCCCGGCACCAGTACCTCACCCAGCTCGCCGCCGCCTACGCGATCACCGAGGACGAGCGGTACGCCGAGCGCGTGGCCGAGCACCTGCGGTACTGGTGGAAGACCAACCCGCCGCTGCGCGGCGTGCACTGGATCAGCGGCATCGAGCTGGGCATCCGGCTGCTGTCCTGGGTGTGGATCCGCCGGCTGCTGGACGGCTGGTCCGGTGCGGCCCGTCTGTTCGAGGACAACCCGGTGGCGCTGAACCAGATCTGGCACCACCAGCGCTGGCTGGCCGCCTTCCCCAGCCGGGGATCTTCGGCGAACAACCACGTCATCGCCGAGGCCGCCGGGCAGTTCGCCGCGGCCTGCGCGTTCGACTGGTTCCCCTCGTCGGGGCGTTGGCGGGCCGACGCGCTGCGGTCGCTGGACCGGCACCTGCGCGGCAACACCTACCTTTCCGGTCTCAACCGCGAGCTGGCCACCGAGTACCACGGACTCGTCCTCGAACTCGGCCTGGCCGCGGTGGCCGAGGCGGACGCCGCCGACGTACCGGTCCCCGCGTCGATCCGCCTGGTGCTGCTGCGGATGACCGACGCGCTCGCGGCCATCGTGGACAACCGGCTCCGGCCGCCGCGTCAGGGGGACGCGGACGACGGGCACGGCCTGGTCGTGGACGGCGCGGGCACCGACCGCTGGGGCTCGCTGCTGGCCACCGGTGACGCCGTGTTCGGCCGGCTCCCCTGGTGGCCGACGGTGACCGGCACCGACGTGCGCACCCCTCTGCTGGCCGCGCTCATCAAACCCGCCGAACCGTCTGTGCGCCGCCCGGCAGACCGGCCGGCGCACTTCGCCGACGCGGGCATGACCATCCTGCGCGGGCCGGAGCAGATCTGGTGCCGCTGCGACGGTGGTCCGCACGGCTTCCTGTCCATCGCCGCGCATGCCCACGCGGACGCGCTGTCCGTGGAGGTCCGGCACGACGGGGTCGACGTGCTCGCCGACCCGGGGACGTACTGTTACCACGGGCAACCCGAGTGGCGGCAGTACTTCCGGTCGACCCTCGGCCACAACACCCTGCAGCTGGACGGCGGTGACCAGTCCGTCTCCGGCGGCCCGTTCCTGTGGATCCGGCATGCCCGGAGCCGCGTCCTGACCGCGGACACATCCGGCGCCTCTGAAGAGGGGCTGGCCCGCTGGTGTGCCGAGCACGACGGCTACGAGGGCTCCGTGCACCGCCGCCGGGTGGAGCTGACGGCCGTGAGCCAGGAGTTGCGGGTGATCGACGAGGTACGCGGCCCGCGCCGGGCCGTACGCCTGGCGTTCCACCTCGGCCCGGCGATCGCCGCCGATCTGGAGGGGAACCGGGCGCTGCTCACCTGGACCAAGGACGGCGAAGACCGTTCCGCGGTGCTCGACCTGCCCGGGCAGCTGTCCTGGCAGGCGCATCGCGGCGAGACCGATCCCGTGCTGGGCTGGTACTCCGCCGGATTCGGGCGCAAGGAACCCGCCACCACGCTGGTCGGTTCCGGCTTCACCGACGGCACGGAGGGCTTCACCACCGTGCTCGGGTTCCGCGGCTAGGGGGGCGCGTGGGGATCAAGACGCGGCCCTGGGCTCCGGCGGTGGCACCGCTGGCGCTGGCCCTGCTGCTGGCGACCGGCTGTGACAGTACGCCGCACGCGCGTGCGAAGCCGACCGCCGTGCCCACCACGTCCGGGGCGCGGTCCACATCCCTGGCCCGGGTGTGTGCCAATCCCGCGGCCGGGCCGGCCAAGGCGCCGGCGGGCGCGGTGACGGTCGACCCCGCAGTGGTCGGCGACCTGGCGGCGAAGACCAAGAGCAGTCCCCCGCACACCACGTTCTGGCTTCGACCGGGCAAGCACATGCTCGACCCGGACCGCTACGCCCAGGTCATCCCCAAGGAGGGGGACCGCTACCTCGGCGCGCCGGGCGCGGTGCTCGACGGCCGGAAGAAGAACCAGTACGCGTTCGCCGGTACCGCCCGCGACGTCACCATCGGCTACCTGACCGTGCAGGGATTCGTCGCCCCGCAGAACGAGGGCGTGGTCAACCACGACTCGGCCGACGGTTGGGTGATCGAGCACACGACGATCCAGAACAACTCCGGCGCCGGGCTGATGGCCGGTGCCCGCCAGCAGGTTCGCGCCAACTGCCTGCGTGACAACGGCCAGTACGGAATGAACGCGTACAGGGCCGGCGGCCCTGTCACGGACCTGGTGGTCGAGGGAAACGAGATCGAGGGCAACAACACCGGCGACTGGGAACGGCGGCAGCCGGGCTGCGGCTGCACCGGAGGCATCAAGTTCTGGGCAGTCAACCGCGCCGACGTACGTGGCAACTGGGTGCACGACAACCGCGGAACGGGGTTGTGGGCGGACACCAACAACAACGACTTCCTCATCGAGAACAACGTGATCGAGGCCAACGACGGTGCCGCGCTGATCTACGAGATCAGCTACAACGCGGTCATCCGGAACAACACGATCCGGCGGAACAACTGGGTCGAGGGCCGTGAGGCGGCCGACCGCGGCGACAGCTTCCCGTTCGCGACCGTCTACCTGTCCGAGTCCGGCGGCGAACCACGGATCAAGGCCCGCACCGGCGAGATCGAGATCTACCGGAACGTGCTGGAGAACAACTGGTCCGGGATCACCCTGTGGGAGAACGCCGACCGGTTCTGCAACAGCCCGGCCAACACCTCGTCCGGTGACTGCACGTTGCTGGTGAAGGACACCAAGCGCTGCGTCCAGCCGGCGATCGACAAGGCACCGCTCTACTCCGACTGCCGGTGGAAGACCCAGCGCGTGGACATCCACGACAACCGCTTCGTGCTCGACAAGTCCGTCATCAAGTGCACGGAGAAGTGCGACCGCATGGCGGTGCTGTCCAACTACGGCACCTACCCCGACTGGTCGCCGTACAAGGGCGAGCGGGTGGCCGAGGCGATCACCACCAAGCAGCACAACCGCTGGCACGACAACGTCTACGTCGGCCCATGGAAGTTCGTCGCCTACGACCCGAGCCGGGTGCTCGACCTCGGGCAGTGGCGGGGCACGCCGTACCGGCAGGACGCGGGCAGCGCCTTCCGCGCAGGGGACGGTGGCTGAGATGGGCGCGGACCGCACACCGAAGATCATCGGGACAGTCTGGGGGCTGCTGATCCTCAACACCCTCGGCTCCGCCGGGGCGAAGACCATCGTCCCGCTCCCCCGCTCCCTCATCCAGATGGTCACCATGGGCGCGCTGGTCGCCGCGTTCGCGCTCGCGCTCCTGGTCAATCTCCGGCTGCGCATCCGACCCAGTGCCTACGTCTTCCTGCTCACCCTCCTCCTGGCGACGAGCGTGATCTCCAGCGCGCACCTGGAGTCCGGGTTCGGCGCGCTGTTCCGGTGCTTCCGGCTGGCTCTCTTCGTCGGCACGCTGTGGCTGCTCAGCCGCTGGTGGGACGGCGACCTGACGTTCGTCCGGCACCACATCCGGATGTACTTCGCAGTGCTCGGGTCGGTGGCCGCCGGCCTGGTCGTCTCACCGGGCGCGGCCCTGCCCGACCTCTACGGCGGACGCCTCGTCGGCGCGTTGTGGCCGCTCACCCCGCCGCAGATCGGACAGTACGCCGCGGTGATCATCGGGCTCACCGTGCTGCTCCTCCTGGGCGGCAGGACCGACAGGACCAGCGCGGCGGTGGTCATCGTGCCGTCACTCGTCCTGCTCGGGCTGACCCATACCCGGACGGCCACGCTCGGTCTGCTGGTCGGACTGGCGTTGGCGATCGGCTCGCTCCTGCTCACCAGCACCGCGGCCCGCCGCTTCTTCACCTGGGCGGTGGTGTGCGCCACGGTGGCCGCGGTGGGGTTCGCCTCCGTGCTCCAGGCGTGGTTCCTGCGCGGACAGAGCAAGGAGAACTTCTCCAGCCTCACCGGTCGGGCCAAGGTCTGGGACGCCCTGCTGGCGGCGCCCCGGACGACCGGGGAGCAGTTGTTCGGCGTGGGCCTGGGCGACAAGTCGTTCGGCGGGCTGCCGATCGACAACAGCTGGCTGGCCGTCTACAACGAGCAGGGCCTGGTCGGCGTCACCCTTGTCGCGGCGTTCCTCATCGTGCTGGGCGGCGTCACGTTGCTGCGGCCCCCGTCGCTGCAGAGGGCCTGCGCGATCTTTCTGATCAGCTACTGCGTGCTCGCGTCGTACACCGAGGCCGGTCTTGGCGACGCCTCGCCCTATCTGCTGCATCTGGCCCTGGCCGCCTCGCTCCTGGCGACACCTGCCGCGGCCACGCCCCTCGCGACGCCCGACGTCCCTCGACAACGCATCCCGCGACGGGCCCGAAGATCGGAGGTGACCTGAGCATGCACGTCCTCGTGGTGCACAACCGCTACGCCTCGGCGCAGCCGAGCGGGGAGAACAAGGTCGTCGACCAGGAGGTGGAGTTGCTGCGCGCGGCCGGCCACCGGGTCGAGGTGTTCGAGCGGCGCAGCGACGACATCGCCGCCCGGTCCCTGCTCGGCAAAGTCGCGGTGCCGCTCCTTGTGCCGTGGAACCCGGCGGTCCGCGCGGAGTTCGCCGCCCGGCTGCGCACCGATCGGCCGGACGTGGTCCACGTCCACAACGTCTTCCCGCTCCTGTCGCCCGCGGTGCTCGCCGCCTGCGCCGACGCGGGCGTGCCCGCCGTCGCCACGCTGCACAACTACACCCAGGTCTGCCCGCCCGGCACGCTGCAGCGGGACGGCCGGCCGTGCACGGAGTGCGTCGGGTCGGCGGCGCCGCTGCCCGCCGTCCGGCACGGCTGCTACCGGAACTCCCGCCTTGCGACGGTGCCGCTCGCGGTCAGCATGTCGGTCAACCGGCGGCGATGGTGGTCCGGCGTGGAGCGGTTCTTCTGCATCTCCGCGGCGCAGCGCGACGTCCTGGTACGGGCCGGAATGCCGGCCGAGCGGCTGGCGGTGAAGCACAACTTCGTGCCCGACCCGGACGCGCGCCGAACGGGCGCCGGAGAGCATCTGCTCTATCTGGGCCGGCTCGCGGAGGCCAAGGGCGTACGGCTGCTGATGGCCGCGTGGGACGAGGTCGCGGCGAGCGGCGGTGTGGGCGTACCGCTCGTGATCGCCGGCGCGGGTCCACTGGAGCCGGAGGTGACCGCCTGGGCGGCGGGCCGCGACGACGTGCGCTACGTCGGCCTGTTGGACCCGGCTCAGTGCCAGAAGGCCATCGCGCGGTCGGTCGCCGTGGTGGCTCCCTCGACGTGGCTGGAGGCGTTCGGCCTGGTGGTCGTGGAGGCGATGGCGGCCGGGGTCCCGACCGTCGCCGCCGGTCACGGCGCCTTCGTCGAACTCGTCGAGGACGGGGTCACCGGGCTGCTGCACCGGCCGGGCGAGTCCGCCTCGCTCGCGTCCTGCATACGCCGGATCGCGGCCGAGCCGGACCTGGGCCGGGAGATGGGCCAGGCGGCCCGGCGCCGTTACGAGCAGGGTTTCAGCCCGGCCGTCGGCCTCGAGCGCCTGGTGGAGGAGTACCGGACCGCGATCGCGGGTCGGTCAGCACTGGCTCGCGGTGGGGACACCCGCGCGAGCAGGGGGGATGGGGACAGTAGATGACTCGATGCCGACTCTGCGGCTCGGAAGCGATGGCGAGCGTCGTCGACCTTGGGGCGACGCCACCATGTGAGAGCTTTCTCGCCGCGGACCAACTGGACCAGCCGGAACCGGCGTACCCGCTGCACCTGCGGGTCTGCACGGACTGCTGGCTGGCGCAGATTCCGCCGCTGATCACGCCGGAGGAGACGTTCAAGGAGTACGCGTACTTCTCCTCGTACTCGACCTCCTGGGTGGAGCACGCGCGCACGTTCGTCGCCGAGGCCGTACAGCGGGTGGGGCTCGGCCCCGACGCCTTCGTGGTCGAGGTCGCGAGCAACGACGGGTACCTGCTCAGGCACGTGGTGGACCGGGGGATCCGCTGCCTGGGCATCGAGCCGTCGGTGAACGTCGGCGCCGCGGCGCGGGAGGCGGGTGTGCCCACGCTCACGGAGTTCCTGAGCCCGGACACCGGCTCGGCCGTCCGCGCCGAGCACGGCCCGGCGAACCTGGTCGTGGCCAACAACGTGTACGCGCACATCCCCGACGTGGTCGGGTTCACGCAGGGGCTGCGTGCCCTGGTGGCCGACGACGGCTGGGTCTCCATCGAGGTGCAGCACCTGCTGACCCTGATCGAGGAGAACCAGTACGACACGATCTACCACGAGCACTTCCAGTACTACACGGTCGCGTCCGCGATCCGGGCGCTTGCGAGCGGCGGACTGACGCTCGTGGACGTCGAGTTGCTGCCCACGCACGGCGGCTCCATCCGGCTGTGGGCCCGGCCGGCCGAGGTGGCGGGCGAGCCGACCCAGCGGGTGGCCGACGTGCTGGCCCGGGAGAAGGCCGCCGGGCTGCAGGAGCTGTCCGGGTACACCGAGTTCTCCGCCCGCGTGGCCAAGGTGCGCCGGGACCTCCTCAAGTTCCTCATCGGGGCGGCCGAGCGCGGCGAGACGGTCGTCGGCTACGGCGCCCCGGGCAAGGGCAACACCCTGCTCAACCACTGCGGCATCCGGCCCGACCTGCTCCCGTACACGGTCGACCGCAACCCCTACAAGCACGGCAGGTTCACCCCCGGCACCCGCATCCCGATCCTGCCGCCCGAGCAGATAGCCGCCGACAAGCCGGACTACGTGCTCGTCCTCCCGTGGAACCTGCGGGCCGAGCTGGTCGAGCAGCTGTCCTTCGTGCACGACTGGGGCGGCCGGCTGGTCTTTCCCATCCCGGAACTGAGCGTTGTCGAGGTCGCGTCCCGAAAGGTCACAGCATGAAGGTCGTTCTGTTCTGCGGCGGTTACGGGATGCGGATGCGCAACGGAACCTCCGACGACGTGCCCAAGCCGATGGCGATGGTCGGCCCCAGGCCGCTGATCTGGCACGTCATGCGCTACTACGCGCACTTCGGGCACACGGAGTTCATCCTGTGCCTCGGGTACGGGGCCCACCACATCAAGGACTTCTTCCTCAACTACGAGGAGACGGCGTCCAACGACTTCGTGCTGCGGGGCGGGCGGACCGAGCTGCTGTCCACCGACATCTCGGACTGGACGATCACGTTCGCGCAGACCGGCATCGAGTCACCGATCGGGGAGCGGCTGCGCCGGGTACGGCACCACCTGGACGGCGACGAGATGTTCCTCGCCAACTACGCCGACGTGCTCACCGACGCCCCGCTGCCGGAGATGATCGACCGGTTCGCGCAGCGCGACGCCGGTGCGTCGATGATGGTGGTGCCGCCGCAGTCGTCGTTCCACTGCGTGGAGCTGGGCGAGGACGGCCTGGTGGGGGGCATCACCGCGGTGAGCGAACTGCCGCTGTGGGAGAACGGCGGCTACTTCGTGCTCCGCCAGGAGGTCTTCGACCACATCCCGGAGAACGGGGACCTGGTCGCCGACGGATGCGCGCAACTGGCCAAGCGGGGCCGGCTGGTGGCGCACCAGCACCGCGGCTTCTGGAAGCCGACCGACACCGTGAAGGAGCGGGCCGCGCTCGACGCCGCCTACGCCCGGGGCGACCGCCCGTGGGCCGTGTGGGAGCGGGACAGTGCGGGGGTGAGCGCGTGATCCGGCTCGGGGCCGGGCGCCCGGAGAGGATCGTCGCGGTGGGCGCGCACTGCGACGACATCGCCATCGGCGCCGGCGGCACACTGCTGACGCTGTGCCAGGCGCGGCCGGGTGTCCGCGTCGACGCGCTGGTGCTCTCCGGCGGCGGCACCGAGCGGGAGCAGGAGGAGGAGGCCGCGCTCGCCGCCTTCTGCCCGGGCGCCGACCTGCGGCTGACCGTGCACAAGCTGCCGGACGGCCGGCTGCCCGTGCACTGGGAGGAGGCCAAGGCCGCGGTCGAGGAGCTGCGTGAGCAGACCGACCCGGATCTGATCCTGGCCCCGCGCACCGATGACGCCCACCAGGACCACCGCGGCCTGGCGCAGCTGATACCCACCGCCTTCCGCGACCACCTCGTGCTCGGCTACGAGATCGTCAAGTGGGACGGCGATCTCGGCCGCATGGCGGCGTACCAGCCGCTGTCGACGGAGATCGCCGAAGAGAAGGTACGGCTGCTGCAGGAGCACTACCCCTCGCAGCGGCACCGGCCCTGGTACGACCGGGAGGCCTTCCTGGGTCTTGCGAGGATCCGCGGCATCGAATGCCACGAGCGATACGCCGAGGCGTTCGCCGTCACCAAACTCACGCTCAACCTGGGGGGTTGAACTATGCGCGTACTGCTCACCGGACACCAGGGATACCTGGGAACCGTCATGGCCCCGGTCCTCGCCGCCGCCGGACACGAGGTCGTCGGCCTCGACTCCGGCCTGTTCGCCGACTGTGTCCTCGGTCCGGCACCCGCGGACCCGCCGGGACATCGGGTGGACCTGCGCGACGTCACGGCCGAACACGTGGCCGGGGTGGACGCCGTGATCCACCTGGCCGCCCTGTCCAACGACCCCCTGGGATCGCTGGCGCCGGAGCTCACCTACGACATCAACCACCACGCGTCCGTACGGCTTGCCCGGCTGGCCCGCGACGCCGGCGTGCGGCGCTTCCTGTACGCGTCGACCTGCTCGGTGTACGGCGCCGCCGGCGGCGACGAGCTGGTGGGCGAGGACGCCCCGCTGCGCCCGGTGACGCCGTACGCGGAGTCCAAGGTGCGGGTGGAGGACGACCTGCACGCCCTGGCCGACGACGACTTCACCCCGGTGTTCATGCGCAACGCCACCGCCTTCGGCTACTCGCCCCGGCTGCGCGCCGACATCGTGCTGAACAACCTGGTGGGCCACGCGCTGCTGTCCGGCGAGGTCCTTGTGCTCTCCGACGGCACCCCCTGGCGCCCGCTGGTGCACGCCGCCGACATCGCACGGGCCTTCACGGCCGCGCTGACCGCGCCGCGAGAAGCGGTGCACGACCGGGCGTTCAACATCGGCAGCGAGACCAACAACGTCACGGTCGCCGAGATCGCCGAGCAGGTCGCCGAGGCGGTGCCCGGCTCCAAGGTGGTGATCACCGGGGAGACCGGTGCCGACCCGCGCTCGTACCGGGTGGACTTCTCCCGGTTCCGCGCCGCGATCCCCGGCTTCGACTGCGAGTGGACGGTGAAGCGGGGCGCGCTCGAACTCGCCGACGCCTACCGCGCACACGGGCTGACCCAGGAGGACTTCCAGCAGCGCTTCACCCGCCTCGCCGTGCTGCGGGCGGCCTCCGATGCCGGCGCCGTCGACGACACCCTGCGGTGGCGCGGATGACCACGGCCGGCGAACCGCCGATGACGGCAGCCGGCGACCAGATGTACGCGCTGGTGGAGCGGCTGTACCCGCTGTGCCGGAGCATCACCGGCGACGGGGTGCGCGCCACCCTGGACATCGTCGGCGAGTACATCCCGCTGCAGGTGCACGAGGTGCCGACCGGGACGCAGGTGCTCGACTGGACGGTGCCGCAGGAGTGGAACATCCGGGACGCGTACATCGCCGACCCCGCGGGCAACCGGGTCGTCGACTTCGCCGCGTCCAGTCTGCACGTGCTCGGCTACAGCGTGCCGGTGTCGAGGACCATGCCCCTATCCGAGCTGCGCACGCACCTGCACACCCTGCCGGACCACCCGTCCTGGGTGCCGTACCGCACCAGTTACTACAAGCCGGAGTGGGGCTTCTGCCTGGCCCAGGACACCTTGGACGCGATGCCGGACGGCGAGTATGAGGTCCGCATCGACTCCACGCTCGCCGATGGTCACCTCACCTACGCCGAGCACGTGGTCCCCGGTCAGGTCCCCGACGAGGTGATCGTCTCCTGCCACGTCTGCCACCCGTCTCTGGCCAACGACAACATGGCGGGCGTGGCGGTGGCGACGTTCCTGGCCCGGGCGCTGGCCGAGCAGACGCCGTACTACACCTACCGGTTCATCTTCGCGCCCGGCACCATCGGGGCGATCACCTGGCTGGCCCGCAACGCCGAGCGGGTGGAACGGGTCAAGCACGGGCTCGTGCTGGCCTGCGCGGGCGACCCGGGCTCATTGACGTACAAGCAGAGCAGGCGCGGCGACGCCGAGATCGACCGGGTGATGCGGCACGTGCTGGCCGCCTCCGAACGCCCGCACCAGGTCAACGAGTTCACTCCGTACGGCTACGACGAGCGGCAGTTCTGCTCGCCCGGGTTCGATCTCGGCGTGGGCTCGCTCACCAGGACCCCGTACGCGGGCTATCCCGAGTACCACACCTCGGCGGACAACCTGGACTTCGTCTCCCCTCAGGCGATGGCGGACACCCTCGCGGTCTGCCGCGAGGCGTTCGCCGTCCTGGACCGCAACCGGCGGTACCTCAACCTCAGCCCCTACGGCGAACCACAGCTGGGCCGACGCGGGTTGTACGACGCGCTCGGCGGCCGCAGCGACACCAAGCAGGCCCAGATGGCCATGCTCTGGGTGCTCAATCTCTCCGACGGCGAGCACAGTCTGCTGGACGTCGCCGAGCGGTCCGGGCTGCCGTTCGACACCGTCGCCGTCGCTGCCGACGCCCTGCACGGCGCCGGGCTGATCAAGGCATGACGCCGATGACCACCGAGAAGGAGCAGACGACGACGGCGGCCGGGTCCGCCAAGCGGGCCCTCGTCGGCCGGCTGTCCTGGGGCCTGGCCGACCAGGCGGCCTCCAGCATGTCCAACTTCGCGGTGGGCATCTACGTGGCCCGCTCGCTGGGGGTGACCGCGTTCGGCGTGTTCAGCCTCGCCTGGGTGACCTACGGCGTGGTGCTCAACGTCTCCCGCGGGCTGGCCACCGACCCTCTAACGGTGCGCTTCAGCGGCGTGCCGGACGCGTCATGGCGCGGGGCGGTGGCCCGGTCGACGGGTACCGCACTCGGCGTGGGCGCGGCCATCGGCGCGGCGTGTCTGGTTATCGGACTGGGTCTCGGCGGCCGGTTGGGGCCCGCGTTCGTCTGCCTGGGCGTCATGCTGCCGGGGCTGCTGCTGCAGGACGCCTGGCGGTTCGCGTTCTTCGCCGCAGGCAACGGGCGCAAGGCCTTCGTCAACGACGTCGTGTGGGGCGTGGCGCTCGTCCCGGCCATGGTGGTGGCGGCCCGCGTGGACACCGTGGCCGCTTTCGTGCTCGCCTGGGGCGCGTCCGCCGCGGTGGCCGCTGCGTACGGCTGCCTCCAGTCCGGCATCCGGCCCCGGATGAGCGAGGCGCGTGGGTGGCTTCGCGAGCAGCGCGATCTCGGCTACCGGTACCTGGTCGAGAACGTCAGCCTCAGCGGCGCGAGCCAACTGCGAGCCTACGGGCTCGGCGCGATCGTCGGGGTCGGCGCGGTGGGTGCGGTGCGCGGTGCCGAACTCCTGATGGGCCCCTTCCTGGCCGTACTGATGGGACTGTCGCTCGTCACCGTCCCGGAGGCGGCACGGGTGCTGCGGCAGGCCCCGCACCGCCTCGGCCCGTTCTGCCTCCTGCTGGGCGGCGGGCAGGCCGCCGCCGCGCTGCTCTGGGGCGGGGCGCTGCTGCTGCTGCCGAACCGGCTCGGCGATCTGGTGCTCGGCAGCGTCTGGCACTCCGCCTCGCAGCTCATCGTGCCGATCACCCTCGGCGTCGCGGGCGCCGGCCTCGGCACCGGCGCGGCGGCCGGACTGCGCGCGCTCGGCGCCGCCCGGCGCAGCCTGCGCTCCCAGCTGTTCGCCTCCGCCTGCTACGTCGGCGGCGGCCTCGGCGGGGCGGCCGTGGCCGGCACGGTCGGCTCGGCCTGGGGCGTCGCCACCGCGACCGTCAGCGGCTCGGCCGTGTGGTGGCTGCAGCTGCGGTCCGCCCTGCGCGAGCACCGCCAAGACTCCATCCCCGAAGTGAGGACGCCATGACCGACCGACCCAGGCTGAGCATCGGCCTGCCCGTGTACAACGGCGAGGAGTACCTGGCCGAGTCGCTCGACGCCCTGCTCGGCCAGACCTACGAGGACTTCGAGCTGGTCATCTCCGACAACGCCTCGACCGACGGGACCGAGGACATCTGCCGCAAGTACGCCGCGCAGGACTCGCGCATCCGGTACGTCCGGCTGCCCCGGAACGTCGGCGCCACGCCGAACCACAACTACGTGTTCACCCAGTGCCGCGGCGAGCTGTTCAAGTGGGCCTCGCACGACGACCTGTACGCCCGCGATCTGCTGCGGCGCTGCGTCGAGGCGCTGGACGAGCGGCCGGACGTGATCCTCGCGCACGCCGACCAGGCGGTCATCGACGGCGACGGGCAGGTGAAGGTTCCGTACGAGTACACGCTCGCCACCGGCTCACCGCACGCGCCGGAGCGCTTCCGCAGCATGCTGTTCGAGCCCGGCGGTGACGACTTCTACGGGGTGATCCGGGCCGACGCGCTGCGCCGGGTGAAGCCGATGGACAGCTACCACCACGCGGACCGGACCTTCGTCGCCGAGATCGCCCTGCACGGGCGCTTCCACCAGGTGCCGGAACTCCTCTACTTCCGCCGCGACCACCCCACCCGCGCCGAGCGGGCGAACCCGTCCAAGCGCTCTCGCTGCGTCAACCTGGACCCGCGCCGGGCGGGCCTGCTGCACCCGACGCCCCGGCTGCTGGCCGAGTACGTCTGGGGCTTCACCTCGGCGATCCGGCGGGCCCCGTTGTCCCCGGCCGACCGGCGCGCCTGCTACCGCCACCTGGCCGCATGGATGACCAGCCGGGTCCGGCCGGGCGCCGGGGAGCGGGTCGAGGACCGCGCCCCGGTCGACCCGGCCAAGCTGACCGTCTCCGTCGACGCCCTCGTCGCCGGCCGTGAAGGGAGGCAGGCATGACGTCTGCGGACGGAACTCCGGTACGCGTCGGGGTGTTCGGCCTGCTCGGCTCCGGCAACCTCGGCAATGACGGGTCGCTCGAGGCCGTCCTCGGATACCTCCGCGCCGAGCACCCGGAGGCGGTCGTGGACGCCCTGTGCGGCGGACCCGAGGCCGTCACGGCCCGGTTCGGGATCCCCGCGACACGGCTGCACTGGTACCGCGGGGAGTACCGGACCGCGTCACGGACGGCGGCGATCGCGGGCAAGGGCCTGGGCAAACTCGTCGACGTCTTCCGCACCGCCGCCTGGGTGCGCCGGCACGACGTGGTGATCGTGCCGGGCATGGGCGTCCTGGAGGCCACGCTGCCACTGCGGCCCTGGGGCTTCCCGTACTCGCTGTTCCTGCTCTGCGCGAGCGGCCGGCTGCTGCGCACCCGGGTCGCGCTGGTCAGCGTCGGCGCAGCCCCGATCGGTAACCGGCCGACCCGGGCCCTGGTGCGCTGGTCTGCGCGGCTGGCCGCGTACCGGTCCTACCGGGACGCCCCGTCCCGCGACGCGATGCGGGCGATGGGCGTGGACACCAGGCGCGACGAGGTCTACCCCGACCTCGCGTTCTCCCTGCCGACGCCGCCGACGAGCGCGCCCGCGGGCCCGACGGGCACGGTCTGCGTCGGCGTCATGAACTTCCACGGCAGCAACGACGACCGCGCCCGGGCCGAGGAGATCCACCGGCGCTACCTCGACGGGACGATCCGGTTCGTCCGCGCGCTGGTCGAGGACGGCAGGCCGGTCCGGTTGCTCACCGGCGACGGCGTCGACGCGCCGGTGGTCGACGCGATCCTCGAAGCGGTGGACTCGCCGCTGGTCACGGCCGCCGAGGTGGCCTCACTGGCCGACCTGATGAAGGAGACGGCGGCTGCCGACACCGTGGTGGCGATCCGCTACCACAACCTGATCAGCGCGTTGAAGGTCGGCACGCCGACGCTCGCACTCTGCTATGCGACGAAGAGCGAAGCGCTCATGGACCGGATGGGCCTGGGCGAGTACTGCCACCCGGGCCGTGAGGTCGACGCCGACCGGCTGCTGGAGCAGTTCCGGGCGCTGGAGAAGCGATCGGCCGAGCTGCGGCAGACCCTCGCCGAGCGGAACCTGGCCGCCGCCCGCCAACTTGAGGACCAGTTCGCGGCGTTGACAGCCGTCCTGTTCCCAGCAACCGACCACCGCCGAGCCCACGCCCGGCAGGAGGCTTCATGAAAGCGACCGAAGTCCCGGAGATCGCCGGGGCGTACCTGTTCGAGCCGACGCCGTACGCCGACGAGCGTGGCTTCTTCTGCCGCACCTTCGACGCCGACGTGGTCCGCTCGGTGGGCCTCGACCCGTACGCCTTCGTCCAGGACAGCGTGTCCCGCTCGGTCCGTGGCGTGCTGCGCGGACTGCACCTGCGCTCCGGCGCCGGAGAGGCCAAGCTGGTGCGCTGCTCGTACGGGCAGATCTTCGACGTCGTCGTGGACCTGCGGCCGGACTCGCCGACGTATCTGGGCCGGGCCTTCTTCGAGCTGTCCGGCGAGACGCAGAAGACGGTGTACATCCCGGCGGGGTGCGCGCACGGCTTTCAGGCGCTCACCGAGACCGCCGACACCTCGTACCGGATCGACCGTCCGCACGATCCGTCCGAGGACGTGACGATCGCCTTCGACGACCCGGAGCTCGCCATTCCCTGGCCGCTGCCGGTCACATCGATGTCCCAGCGGGATCGGGAGGCGCCGAGCCTCGCCGAGGTCCTGAAACACAAGGAAGGGTGAAGTCGGTTGACCACCGAACACACCGAACACACCGAAGAGACCGCGGAGTTCGTTCTGCCCCGGTCACGGACGGCGAACGAGCGGCTGCACGCCATGATTCCCGGGGGAGCGCACACCTACGCCAAGGGCGACGACCAGTACCCCGAAGACCTGGCCCCGGTCATCAGCCACGGCCGCGGTGCCCATGTCTGGGACGTCGACGGCAACCGCTACATCGAGTACGGCTCCGGTCTGCGATCGGTCAGCCTCGGCCACGCCCACCCACGCGTGGTCGAGGCGGTGCGGCGGGAGATCGAGCGCGGCAGCAACTTCGTCCGGCCGTCCATCGTGGAGGTCGAGGCCGCTGAACGCTTCCTGGCCACGGTGCCGACGGCCGAGATGGTGAAGTTCGCGAAGAACGGCTCCGACGCCACCACCGCCGCGGTGCGCCTGGCCCGCGCCGTCACCGGGCGCCCGCGGGTGGCTGTCTGCGCCGACCATCCGTTCTTCTCCGTCGACGACTGGTTCATCGGCACCACGCCGATGTCCGCCGGCATTCCGGCGGCGACCACCGAGCTGACCGTGGCGTTCCCGTACGGGGACCTGGCCGCCACGGAGGAGTTGCTCACCCGGTACGAGGGCGAGGTCGCCTGCCTGATCCTCGAACCCGCCTCGCACACCGAGCCGCCGCCCGGGTACCTCGCCGGCCTGCGCGAGCTGGCCGACCGGCACGGCTGCGTCCTGATCTTCGACGAGATGATCACCGGCTTCCGCTGGTCCGAGGCGGGCGCCCAGGGCCTGTACGGCGTCGTCCCCGACCTGTCCACGTTCGGCAAGGCGCTGGGCAACGGGTTCGCCGTCTCCGCGCTGGCCGGGCGCCGCGATCTGATGGAGCGGGGCGGGCTGCACCACTCCGGCGAGCGGGTGTTCCTGCTGTCCACCACGCACGGTGCGGAAACGCACTCCCTGGCAGCCGCGATGGCCGTGCAGACCATCTACGTCGAGGAGGGCATCAGCGCGCGACTGCACGCCCTCGGCGAGAAGCTGGCCGCCGGTGTCCGCGACGCCGCGGCGAGCATGGGCGTCGGCGACCAAGTCGTCGTCCGGGGCCGGGCCAGCAACCTGGTCTTCGGCACCCTCGACGAGAACGCGCAGCCGTCGCAGGAGTACCGCACCTTGTTCCTGCGCCGGCTCCTCGAGGGCGGGGTGCTGGCCCCGTCGTTCGTGGTGAGCAGCGCGCTCAGCGACGCCGACATCGATCACACCGTCGACGTGGTGGCCCAGGCATGCGCGGTGTACCGGAAGGCCCTGGACGCCGCCGACCCCACCCCCTGGCTGGGCGGACGACCGGTGAAGCCCGTGTTCCGCCGCTTGGCGTGACGTGACGTCAGCGACGCTCCCGGCGAGCGGCGTCGGCCATCCGATCGACCCTCCGGTCAGCCATCGCGTCGGCCATCCGATCGACCAGCCACGCGGTCGCCGGAATCACCGCCAGCGCGGTGCACCAGCCGCCGAGGACGTCGGTCGGATAGTGCGCGCCCAAGGCTACCTCCGCCCATCCCATCGCGGCGCCGCCAACCAGCGACGCGGCGAGCACGAATGACGTGCCGGCCGTCCTGCCGAGGCCGAGTCGGCCGGTCGCGAGCAGCGCAAGGACGAGGGCGAGTGCGGTGAAGAAGGCGGTGTGCCCACTCGGATAGGACAGGTTGCCGGGGCCGTGGATGGTGCGTCCCACCAGGTGCTTGAGCAGCGTCGCCGTCCCGACGGTCATTGCGGCGCCGGCAACGACGAGCACCGCCGCGCGAGGACGCCGAAGCAGCAGGCAGCCTGCCACGATGGCCACGACCAGCATCGCCGCTCCGGCGGGTTCCCCCAGGAAGTCCAGGGCCAGAGCGACACGTCTCCAGGGCCCCCGCACACTGTCAGCCGTCGGCTGGATGAACCACCTGTCCACCCTGCCGGGCTCGCTGTGGCCGGCGTACAGGACCCCGAGCACACCGACCACCAGTGCGGCGAGGGCCGCGATCGGCCCCAGCCACGCGCGCAGCGACCGGGGCAGCACCGCGGGCGCCGCCCGGCCGGTCACACGCCCACCACGTCGGGCAGACCTGCGGTAGTTTGCTCCAGGTCACCGTCGCAGACCATCCGGCAGATGCGAGACACCTCCCCCTCCCGTCGGGGCTGTTGACGTCATGTCCCCGCCGCTACCGCGATGCCACGCCCGGAATCAGCCTCTACCCGCCACCGTGCCCAACAAGGCGGTCGCGGCAAACCGCCGTCGCACAGTCCGCGTGTCGACACTCTGGCACAACGGCCGCTGTCCTGACTTCAGGACGCCCCCACGCGGGGCTCAGACGCCACCGATCCGCCGGGAAATCCGCTCCCCCACACGTCGGCGCCCTGTGGCGCGGTCGTCACCTGCCGCCTGGTCTACCGGTGGATGGACGACAAGCCGGCCTTCCTCGACCGTGTACGGCAGGTCCTGGCACCGGTCGGGACCTGCCGGGCCGTCACAGAACTCGTCGGCCGCCGTGAGGACGGCGATCCGCTCAAGCACCTCGGGATCACCGCCGCCGAGGCCAAACGCTCACCGCCGACTGGTCCGTCGTCCGGACCGCTGATCTCGACGTACTGCGCTGCCACGCCCTCCGGCCCTGAACTCGTCTCCGGAGCCGTCGTGTCGGCGATCTCACCGGCCGCCACATTGAACAGGCCGTCCCCGCGACGGAACCTGCGGCGACGTCCGCGCCATCGGCGGCACGGCTGCCGAGCGGCGTCACAGCGGGCCGGACCGGCGCTTGAACCCGGGCGCCCGCGGCTGCACCCCCGGATCAGCCCCGGCGAAGTTTCCTCGCCGCGGCCGACGCGGGGGGCCAGAAGGCGACCCGCCACGTGCTGGATGGCACGCGGCGGGTCGCAGTGGCCTGCCCGGGGGCCTGCCTGGGTGACGGGCCGGTCAGCAGCCGCCGCAGTTGTAGTAGAGGACGTCCCAGTGGCTGCCCTCGTCGGTGTAGACGTTGCCGGAACCGGACGTCCACATCGGGTAACCGTCGCCGCGCAGGCCGGAATAGCTGAAGTAGGTCTTGATGTAGTTGCCGATGCAGGTGTACTTGCTGTAGTCGAGCTTGTAGCCGTTCCAGTGCGAGTACGTGCCGCTGGCGTGGCCGGTCTCGGTGCCGCCGGTGATGTTGAGCGCGCAGCCGCTGGCCTTCTTCAGAGTGACGGCGCCCTGAGCGGTGGCGAGGTTGAGCTGCTCGAACGACGTACAGGTGGAGTTGTTGCGGTTCGTGCAGTTGCCGGAAGAGGACCAGGTGATGCCGGCGCTGCGGAACATGCTCTCCGCCTGGGCCTGGGTCAGCTTGGTGACGGCGTACGCGTTGTCCGACGAGGCCAGGCCCACTCCGGGCGCGAAGAGCACCGTCAGGACGAGGGCCAGGATGCCGGCCACGATCCGGGCGCGCGGTTGCGGCCGAAGGCGGAGCTGGGCGGCGGGACTGCTCATTCGGATTCCTCCTGCTGATGCCGACGACGGTGTGCAGGTGGCGCAGAAGGAGTGTGCCGGAGTCTACACGCGTCCACCAGTAGGCGTACGTGTACGCGTCAACAGTGGGAATGCCCGCGCCCGGAAGGAGCCGAGCGGGAGAGGCACGCGGGGAGGACGGCTGCCGTCGCCACCTCATCCGGCGGCCACGAGCAGGACGCGGACCCGGAGGCCGGGATGGCCTCCGCCGGGTCAGCCTCCGCCGGGGCGGCCTCCACTCGGGCCGACAGTCGTAAGCGGTCCGGGGGCCGGACGGGCAGAGTTCTCGTGTCCGTGGCGGTGGCCGTGGCGTCGGTGGGGGCGGCCACGCTCTACGCGACCTCGCAGCACGCCGGGCACGCGCCCGACACCCGGAAGACCCGCCGCGCCGCCACTGCGACCGATGCCCCATCGCCCGTGCCCGCCGGCTACCACCAGGCCAGGGACGAACAGCTCGGCGTCTCGCTCCCCGTCCCGGACGGCTGGAGGGCCGGCCCACGCACCGGTGACGAGGTCTACTACACCGCCCGACGGGTCTGGCCGGCATCACGATCGGCACGGTGGACCCCGCGGGGGCGAACCCCGAAGCACACTTCCTGGACATCGAGAGGAACACGAAGGCCAACCATCCGACGTACCGGAGGCTGCGTATGCAGCAGACGACGTTCCGCGGGGAGCCTGCGGCCGTGTGGGAGTTCACCTTCAAAGGCCGCGTCCGCGCTTTCCGCGCCGTCGATCTGGGTTACGGCCGTGAACGCGGACGGGAGTACGACATCTACCTCTCGGCCCCGGACGCGAAGTGGGACGCCTACCGCCCCGTCGTCGACCACGCTCGAGACGGATTCGCCGCCACCGGTTCCTGAATCCGCGGCCGACCACCGAGTGCGGGATTCGTCAGGGCGTCGCCGTGACGGCGACGGAAGGCGCGAACAGCGCCAGCTGATCCATGATCCACGAGTCGGGCACAGCCAGCTGGTCCGCGATCCACGGGTCAAGCGGACGACCGTCCGTCCGGCGCTCGCCGACATGACGGTGGCCCTCGCTCGGGTCTCCGGATCCGCCGTGGACGGCGACGGCCTTCGGATCTGCCTTCGGATCCTGAACGGCAACTGTCCTGACGGTGGAGTGGCCGTCCACCTGGGCCGTGGCCGTGGCCGCGGCAGCCGGTCCGCCGACGGCGAGGAGAGCGCCTCCGACGAATATCGCGGAAACACCTCCGGTCCCGATACGCCGCATGAGCTTTCCCATGGTCTTCTCTCCTTGCACAGTCCGCTGGTCTGCGACTGCGAACGATGGAATGTGCCGGGTTTCGGCTTCACCCAAGCTACGCAGCTCTTCATTGTTGAACAATTAACTAGCGCGTGAAACACATCACCGGAAACACGGGGAATAGAAAGCGGGGCCAGCCCCCGGCGATCGCCGGCTTCGCGAGGACGAAAAGTGCCGATCGAAACCGCGTGCACGGGTGAATCCGCGGGCTCGGGATACCCGGCCGGTATGGCTCGGCTATCGAAGTTGCGACACAGGGGTCATGTCGATCATGGCGAAAAGCGGTTCGGGCCGGGGCCCGACGTCGATCGGCGGGCGCCGGACGCGCCGACGAAGCTGCCCAGGCGGTCGTGGGGCGCGGTGCTCAAGGGCTCGCTGCGGGAGTTCAAGAACGACGAGCTGACCGACCGGGCGGCGGCCTTGACCTATTACGGGGTGCTCGCACTGTTCCCGGCGCTGCTGGTGCTGGTGTCGATGCTGGGCCTGACCGGCAAGTCGACCACCAACCAGGTGCTGGCCAATGTCAGACAGTTCGCCCCCGGCTCGGCGCGCGACATCCTCACACGGGCGGTGCAGCAACTGCAGGGCAATACCGGCACCGGCTCGGTGATGGCGCTCGTCGGTGTGGTGCTGGCGGTGTGGTCGGCGTCCGGCTACGTGGCCGCCTTCATCCGTGCGGCGAACGCCGTCTACGACGTGCCCGAGGGCCGCCCGGCGTGGAAGGTCCTCCCGGTGCGAGTGGGGGTGACGGTGGTGCTGCTGGTGCTGGCCGTGGTCAGCGCCCTGATCGTGGTGTTCACCGGTGGTGTGGCCCGCCAGGCGGGGGCCGCGGTCGGCCTCGGTGGCACCGCGCTGACGGCGTGGTCGATCGCCAAGTGGCCGGTGCTGGTCCTCCTGGTCACCCTGATGATCGCCATCCTGTACTGGGCGAGCCCGAACGCGAGGGTGACCGGGTGGCGGTGGCTCACCCCGGGGAGCTTCCTGGCCCTGGTGATCTGGATGATCGCCTCGGCGGGGTTCGCGTTCTACGTGGCCAACTTCGCCTCCTACAACAAGACCTACGGCACGATGGCGGGCGTGATCGTCTTCCTGATCTGGTTGTGGATCACCAATCTGGCGATCTTGCTGGGCCTGGAGTTCGACGCGGAGGTCGCACGGCAGCGGGCCGTCGCCGGCGGCTACCCGCCCGAGGCGGAGCCGTACGCCCGGCCTCGGGACACCCGGAAGTGGGACGAGGAGGACCGGCGCCGCCTGGAGGGGTCCTGAACCGCCCGCAGCCTCGGGCCAACGTGTGCGCGTGGGCCCGGCGAACCCTTCGTGCGGCTCGCGTGTCGTGCTTGTCGTGCTCGGCCCCTGGGCGCCGGTACGCCCCTCGCGCGCTCAGGCCCCCGCGAATGCGGGCTCGTTGGCCTCTCCGGGGTAGCGGACGCCGATGTGGTCCCGTATCGCGTCGAGCGTCCGCATCACGGCGAGCGTGCCGTCCAGGGGGACGAGCGGAGACTCCGTCTCACCGGCGCGGAGGGCGCGCATGACCTCGACGGCCTCGTGGCGGAAGCTGTTGACGGGGCCGTTCGCCGGGTCGGCCGGGAACTCCTCGGGCTCGCGGCCGTCGCGACGCAGTACAAAGCGGTCGGGATGGAAGAAGGTGTGCGGAATGTCGATGCGGCCGCGCGAACCGGTGACCGTGGCGGTTCTGGGAGACTCACCGATGATGGAGCAGTGCACCAGAGCCTGAGCGCCGCTCTCCCATGAGAGCAGCGCTCCCGTCTGCAGATCGACGCCCTCCTGCGAGAGCACCGCTCGCGCTGCCACGTCCTCGGGCTCCCCGAGCAACAACTGCGCGAACGAGACCGGGTAAACGCCCAGGTCGAGCAGCGCCCCTCCACCCTGCCCCGGGTCCCGCAGCCGGTGGGAGGGCGGGAAGTCACCGGCGATGCCGAAGTCCGCCTGCACCGAGCGCACTTCACCGATCGCGCCCTCGCGCACCAGGTCGGCCACGCGCCGGATCAGCGGGTTGCAGTACATCCACATGGCCTCCATGAGGAAGACCCCGCGCTGCCTCGCCAACGCCACCAGTTCCTCGGCCTCACGCACGTTCAGCGTGAACGGCTTCTCGCACAGCACGCTCCGACCCGCCTCCAGGCACAGCCCGGCAGCGGCCCGGTGGGCCGAGTGCGGAGTGGCGACGTACACGACATCGATGTCGTCGTCCGCAGCCAGGGCGCCCCAGTCGCCGTACGCCCGCGGTATCCCGAACCGTCCCGCGAAGCTCTCGGCCGACTCCATGCTCCGCGACGCCACCGCCACGACCTCCGCGTCCGGCAGATCCAACAGGTCCGCCGTGAACGCGGCCGCGATCCCTCCGGTCGCGAGAATGCCCCACCGCACGGGTTCGCCGACCATGCCCCACCCCTTGTTCCGTGACCGACACACGTCATTCGAACCGAGAGCATAAGCGGCGACTGAACGGAGGGAGGCGCCCAGGCCCGAGCACGCCGGCCGGCCCGAACGCCGTGTCCCCATCGGCTCGACTCCGCCCGCGCGACACCCCCGCGGGCATCCCGTGCTGTGCGACGCCGTTGACATCCTCCTTCCACCTCTCGGGGGCCGACCCGAAGGCGGACATCGCGGCGATGCTGCGCTACGCCGGCGACAAGCTCCAGCACGTGCACATCGCCGACTCCTTCAACCACAAGGGGTCCTCGGGCCTGCGCTACATCCTGAACCCGCCCGGCACCCCGGCCCGCATCCACCAGCACCTCGACATCGGTCAGGGCGAGGTCGACTGGGACGCCTTCTTCGGCACCCTGCGCGAGCTGGACTTCGACGGCGTCGCCACGGCCTGTGTCTTCGCCTGGGAGGAACGCGCCCGCGAGTCCTCCGCCTTCATGCTGGACCGCATCCGCAAGGAACTCACCGTGTGAGCCTCGCGACCGGCGGCCGTACCTTCCCGGGCGCGGCCGCCGGGAGCCGAGTCGCGGTGCGGCATACCTGCCGGTGTCCGGCACCGGGACCTCCCTGGTACTCCCCGCGCACATCGTGTCCGCCCACCGCCGAATGCGCATTGCCCGTTCCCGGCAACCTTCACGAGCTCACCCGCGCCGATCCGATCCACCCGCCCTCCGTCACATGCTCCGGACGGCGGTCATCGGCGCCCCTCTTCCGGACCGGCCGGCGAAGCCCCTCCGATCCCGTCGTCGGTCAGGGAGATGACGATCTCCGGCGGTGCGACCAGGGTGTTCCTGACCGTGCAGCGGGACACCGCCGCCCGCAGGGCGTCCCGTCGACCGGCGGGGAGCGCGGGCGCGCGCACCCGCAGGCGGAGCGAGCTCACGCGGGGCACCCGGCCGGACGTCGTACGGAAGTCGGTCTCGATCCGCAGCCCCTCACGGCTGAGGTCGTGGCGCTCGAGGAACCGGCCGGCGCAGTGCGCGACACACGCGGTCAGCGACGCCACGAGGAGCTCCACGGGAGTGGGGGCCGTGTCGGTACCGCCGTTCGGCACCGGCTGGTCCACGGCCAGTATGTGACCGCGCAGCCGTACCTCGTAGGCGTCCGCGGCGATCGGCACGGCGTCCGCGTGGCCCGGCGGCCCCGGGACCCGCGGGGCGAAGGAGGCGGCCTGGTGGAGCAGCAGTCCGGCGACACGCCGAGCCTCCTCCGGCGTCAGCGAGGCCAGGGTCTCGCCCCGGTCGCGGGGTTCGCAGGTGATGCCGAGGACGACGCGCGCCATGTTCGGCGGCATTCCTTCGGGCGTGAACCCGGAGACGGTGACCGTACGACCGCGCCGGGTGCGTACGCCGTCAGCGAGCCGTTGCCTTGCGTTCACGATGTCACCGTCCAGACTCGGCACGCGGCGCCCGCGGGCGATCACGCGCCGTGCTCCACCTCGATGTGCCGGGCCTCCGCCTTCCGTGTCTCCTCGGGGGTGCGGTCTTCCGTGTCTCCTCGGGGGTGCGGTCGCTTGTGCCGACACCTCCAGTGCACCGCGCCCGCTCCCCCGCCGCTGAGGCCGAACAGCCCATGCCGGGGGACCCGAACGTCCCTGCCCCACCCTTCAGTGCGACTCCGGTACGACGGCCACCGGGCACTCGGCGTGGTGCAGCAGCGTGTGGGCCACCCGGCCCAGGTGGAGCGCCCAGCGGTCGTGGCCGCGCCGGACGCCGATGATCACGAGGTCCGCGGCGGCCGAGCGGTGCAGGAGAACCCTGCGTGCGGTTCCCTCGACCGTGGACCGGTGCACCCGGACGTCCGGATGGTCGGCCACGGCGTCCTGGAGCAGGGCGTCGATCAGGGTGGCCGCCCGCTCCTCGCAGCACAGCGCCGGGTCCCCGGCCAGCAGGGGGTGTTCGATGGGCCGGTGCGCGGGGCGGTGCCAGACACGGACGACGTCGAGGACGCAGTGCCGCACCTCTGCCTCGCGGAGGGCGAACCGCACCGCGGCGCCGCTCGTGCCGGGCTCCCCGGCGCCGAGCAGGATCCGCTCGTGCGTGCCCTCCAGGCCGGCCCGGTCTCCGCGCACCACGATCACCGGCCCACGGGCACGGCCCGCGACGGTGAGGCTGACCGAGCCGAGGAGCAGTCCCGTCAGCCGGCCGCGGCCACGGCTGCCCGTCACCACGGCGGAGGCGTGGTGCACCGCGCGCAGCAAGGCGTCCACCGGGTCCTCGGGCAGGACGTCGGCGGTGACCCTCACCTGCGGGTTGCGGCGCCGGGCGCGTTCCGTGGCGGTGGCGACGACGTCCGGGGGCATGTCGTCCTCGTCACGCTCACCCCCCAAGGCGTACAGCAGCCGCAGGGGCAGCCCGTGCCGGGCCGCCTCGTCGGTCGCCCAGTCCACCGCCACCAGGCTGCAGTCCGATCCGTCGACGCCCACGACCAGAGGCGGCTGCATGCTTCCCACCGCCTTTCGTCCGGCTCCGGAACCGCTCCGCGACCGGCTCCGGAACAGCTCACCTTCACCGTCACACCGGTCGCGGAGCGGTGAGAGGGGCACTTCGGCCCCTCGTGGGGGACCTTCGGCCCCCCTACCGTGCCGGGGCGGCCTGGCGGAGGGTCGCGATGCAGCTGCTGATCGCCGTCCGAAGCTCCTCCAAGCGCTGGAGCATGTCGTCCTCGTACAGGTCGTCGAGGTCGTCGGCGTCGTCCAGGGTGAGCTCCTCGAAGACCTTCGTCGCTCGCTGGAGGCTGCTGTAGAACTTCGTCCGCCGTTCCTGGCGCCGCAGTTCGGGATCGGACTCGACGGTCCGGGCGACGAGTTCCTTCACCGTGTCGTACGCCTCCGCCGCCCACTGCCCGGCCTCTTCGCCATCGTCGAGTTCGTCGAGGAGGGACAGATGCCGCTCGGCCTCCGCACGGAGGTCGGCGGGCGCGTCGATCGTCTGCCCGGCCGGGGTCCTGACCTGGCCGTTCTCGGCGATCTGCCGGACGTAGCCGATGCGGTCCGCCACCCGGCTCTCGCCGGCCACCGCCTTCTTCAGCTCGTCGGTGCGGACGACGTCACGGGCCAGCTCGGTCTGCAGGGCCGGGTCGTCCTTCAGCCGGTCCAGCAGCGCGGCCCGCGCCGTCCGGGCGGTGGCGGGGTCGGCGAGGATCGCCGCGCGCAGCGCGGTGGGGTTCTCGGCGACCTCCAGCGCCTTGGTGGGGCGGATGCCCTCGGCCTCGGCCGCCGCCGCGATGGCGGTACCGCGCTCGGAGGACGCGCTGGAGCGGGGGCTGTAGTAGGAGAGCCACGCGTCGGAGTCCGGCAGGTCGATCTCCTGGCCGGGGACGAGGATCTCGAAGTGCGGGACGAGCCCGTCGTCGGCGGCCTTGTCCCAGGCCTTGTAGTAGCGCATGACCCGCTCCGCGGAGCATCCCGCCAGCTCGGCGAACCGCTGGGCGGAGATCTTGGGTGTCTCCCCCGCCGGCTGTCCGCCGGGCCGTACGCTGCGCGCCACCTTCAGCGCGAAAGCCCAGCCTCCGGTCCGCGCGTACACCCCGAACTCTCGGGCGTCACGCGCCACCGCCTCGGCGACCTCGGGTTCCGCGGGGGCCGGGACCGCTCCCGGCTCGACCCAGAACTCTTCGCCTGCTGCGTCTGCCGCCGCTGCCGCGTCTGCTGCGGACGGGACGATCGGTACGGTCACGGGGAACTCTCCCGGGCACTCGCGGACTGTGGGAACCGAAGCGAGCAGCCTATAGGAGCGCGTTGCCGCCGGGTTTCGCGGCGCAGGGGCGGCGTGAAGGCGCCCCTTCTGGCCGGTCGATCCATCCGATCGGTCCATCCGATCGGTCCGCCCGATCGGTCCGTCCGGCCGCCGATCCGTGCGGGACACGGCGTGGAATACGCGGCGTCGGGCGGCCGTTGGGCTCTGCTGTGATCAAGTGGTGCGTGGGCAGCGCACCGTACCGGGTACGGAGGGAGCGGGGCCGATGGGCGACATCACCAGCACGGACAGCGTGGGCTCGCTGAAGGAGAGCGCCGGGCGGTACGGCATCTGGAGTGCCGGACTGCGTTCGGAGGATCCGGCCAGGCGCGGCGAACTGGCCGACGCCGCGGCCGAACTGCAGGAACTCGGCTTCGGCGCGGTCTGGTTGGGCGGCAGCAGCGCGGTGCGCCACGCGGTGCCGCTGATCGAGGCGACCTCGCGGCTCGTCGTGGCGACCGGAATCCAGAGCATCTGGCAGTACGAGGCCGGCGACACCGCGGCGAGCGTCGCGGAGCTGGAGCGGACCCACCCGGGGCGCTTCCTGCTCGGCCTCGGCGTGAGCCATGCGAAACTCGCGGACCAGTACCGCCGCCCGTACTCGGCCATGGTCGGCTATCTGGACGAGCTCGACGCCGCCGGGGTACCGGCGGGGCGCCGTGTGCTGGCCGCGCTCGGGCCGAAGATGCTGGAGCTGTCCCGCGACCGCGCCGCGGGCTCGCACCCGTACCTGGTGACCACCGACCACACGGCCGAGGCCCGCGCGATCCTCGGTGACGGCCCGCTGCTGGCTCCCGAGACGAAGGTGGTCCTGGAGACGGACCCGGACCGCGCCCGCGCGACGGCCCGCGGCGGCCTCGCCGTCTACCTCGGACTGCCCAACTACACCAAGGCGCTCGCCCGGTTCGGCTTCACCGAGGACGACTTCGCGGACGGCGGCAGCGACCGGCTGGTCGACGCGCTGTTCGCCTGGGGCGACGACGACCGGATCCGGGAACGGATCGAGGCCCATCTGGCGGCGGGCGCGGACCATGTGGCCCTCCAGGTGGTCGACGACCAGCCCCGCGACTCCCTCCCCCGGGAGGCCTGGCGCCGTCTGGCCGCACTGCTGAGCTGACCCACGCGCGCTCCGGGGTCCGTTGTCAGTGCCCCGTCCTACTGTGGTCGTCGCACGGGATCACTGACCAAAGGCGAGACAACGGAGTCCCCATGACGACCCTGCCCGACCGGCCGAACACCGCTCTGCTCGTCATCGACGTCCAGAAGGGGGTGATGGCGGGCACGCCCCGCCGCGACAGCGTGATCGCGAACATCGGCACGCTGGTCGACAGGGCCCGCGAGGAGGATGTGCCCGTGGTCTGGGTGCAGCACTCCGACGACCAGCTCGAGCGGGGCAGCGAGAGCTGGGAGTACGTGCCGGAGCTGGCGCGCCGCGATGACGAGCCCCTGGTCCACAAGCTCTACGGCGACTCGTTCGAGGACACCGAGCTGGAGACGGTGCTCGCCGAGCGCCGAGTGGGCCGGCTCGTCGTCACCGGTGCCCAGACCGACGCATGCATACGCTCCACCCTCCACGGCGCCTTCGTCCGCGGCTACGACGTGACGCTGGTCGGTGACGCGCACACGACGGAGGACCTGACGGAGTACGGCGCGCCGCCCCCGGAGCAGGTGATCGCGCACACGAACCTGTACTGGAACTGGCACAGCGCCCCCGGGCGCCGCGGCGGGACGGTCGGCACGACGGAGGTGACGTTCGCACCGGCCGACGGGGGATGAACCTGCCCGACGGGGGATGAACCCGCCGTACTGGGTACAAGTGGTGCGATCCCCTGGCGCGGTCGTAGCGTGGCACGGGAGTCGGAGACAGACGGGCGGGAGCGGACATGCGCAATCACACCCTCACCAAGGCGGTCGTGCTCGGTGCCGCCGCATCACTGGCAGCGGTCATGGGGACGGCGTCCGCCGCCCCGGCCACGGTGCCGTCGGCCGCACACACCGTGCAACGGCAGTCCGGGCGCCCCGTCGTCGTCGACTGCTTCTGGCATCCGGAGGTGCGCCCCAGCGCCTTCATGATCGCCTGCGGTGACGGCAACAGCCTCCTGTCCTCGGTCCACTGGTCGCAGTGGGGGTCGAGCTCGGCCGTGGCCGAGGCCGTCAACATGGTCAACGACTGCAAGCCGTACTGCGCGGCGGGCAGGTTCCACTCGTATCCGGTCACCGTGCGGCTCGACCACCCGCAGCCCTGGAAGAAGCGCCCGCAGCTGCAGCACTACACCCGGATGACCCTCACCTACACCGACGGCAGGCCGGACGGGTTCGGACGCGTGGTGACGTATCCCCTCTGGGACTGATCCCGCTCCTCCCCGATCACGCGGGGCCGTGCAGCCCGGCGCCGGTGACCCCGACCGGGTTGCCGGACGGGATCACTCCCGAGGCCACCACCGTTCGGGCCAGCGGGGCGAGCAGTTCGGCCAGTCGCGTGGTGGCATCGTGACCGAGCGCCCGCCACGGACCCTCCGCGGCGGCGTCGGTCGCCTCTTCGATCGCGTCGCGCTCGGCCGCTCCCGACTCGGTCAGGCGCCCGTCGCCGTCGATCCACCCGCGCTCCCGCAGCAGCGCCTCGGTGCCCTGCCAGGTGGCGGCGTCCCATTTCCGTCCCTCCCGCAGCAACGCGCCGTCCGACTCGCCCGCGGCGGCCTTGAGCACCATCGCCTCGACCGGGCCGATGCCCCGGCTCACCAAGACGGCGACATGCCCGTCACCGCGGTGTTCGCGGAGCGTGGTCGCCGCCTGCCAGAGCCGTACGTGCGGCTGGGCGGGGCGTTCCAGCGCCTGGTTGGCCGCGCCGAGCACCCGTCCCCCGGTGTCGGCCGCCTGGGCCGCGTCCCAGGCGAGATCCGCCGCCTCCGCCATCAGCGCGCCGTGCACGGCTTCGTCGCCGTACAACCGCCGCATGGCGCGGTCCACCGCCCGCTCCCTGGCCGCCAGCAGGTCCGACGGTGTCGCGTACCGCCACGCGTCGGGCAGCGCCCGCGCCACCCGGTCCGGGTGGAAGACATAGAAGCTGCTGGTCACGACCGCCGCGGGAACAGCACCGAGCGGTGCGGCGCGCAGCCCGAAGTAGCCCATCCAGAAGCCGCGCATCCCGGCCTCGTCGGCAGCCTGGCGCGCCTCCGGGGCGAAGTACACAAGGTCGTGCACCGGCTCCGAGAGCTCCCACATCAGCCGTGGAGAAACGTCCCTCACCCTGCCCCCTCGACTCGTCGCCCCCGTACCCGATCGGCCGCTTATGACAGCGGTCATAGCACACATCATGACGGCTGTCATAGGGGAGCGGCAGGGAATGTGCCGGCGTGGGGCCGATCGGCCCGGGGCATGTTTGGGTGCCGCACCACCGATCACTCGACGTAGTGGGTGACCCCCCAGTCCAAATGCGACGTGGAGGAGCAACGGTGGCTGGAGAACAGAAGTCCAAGGCGAAGTTCGAACAGGCCAAGGGCAAGATCAAGGAGAGGTTCGGCCGCGCGCTCGGCAATGAGTCCATGACGGCCGAAGGTCGAGGCAAGAAGTCGAAGGGCGACATGCGCCAGATGAAGGAGAAGGCGAAGGACATCTTCAAGCGCTGACGCAGCACGTGCCCATGGGCGGGGCCCCCGGTCCGGTGGACCGGGGGCCCCGCCGCGTGTCCGGTCGCCTCAGCGTCCGTCGTCGCGGCGCAGCGGCCCCCAGGAACCGGACTGGCGGTCGACCTCGGTCTGGGCCTCCCTGATGACCTTCTCGTCGACCCAGCCGACCGGCTCGACGTTCCGTACCAGCGGCTCGTTGTCGGGCCCGCGCCCCTCGACCCGGCCCCGCAGGACCCAGGGACGCACCCCCTCGCCCTTCTCACGGGGCAGGTGCGAGTAGTCGTGCAACCGCCGGGCCACCCACAGCTCGACGGGCCGGTCCCCCCACCAGGGCTCGACCCCGAGGGGGTTGGCGGACAGTCCCGGCATCGGGACGCCGGTGAGGTCGTCCCTGCTCTTCGCGTTGCCCAGATCGGCGGAGGGTCCGCGCGACCAGCGGACATAGAGATCGGAGTCTCGGTCCACCAGGGCCCCCAGCTCGCCGAGGGTCCGCACGACGGGAAGGTCGTCCGTGGCGTTCATACGGTCGCTCCTCCTGACGGTCGCCCATGCCCGGTGGCCCCTGCGCCACCGGTTCCCCACCACGACGGCACGGATGCGTTCCGGCACTGCGGTCACCACCGGGTACCCGTGTGCCGAGGGGCAATCCCTGAGGTGGTGAGGGAGATCCACGGCCGCCGTTCTAGAGGTCGACGGCCGCCATCCCCGCCTCGTCGTAGCGGTCGCCCGCCGGCGGGGGCAGTTCGGCGTCGATCCGGGCGAGGTCGTCCTTCGTCAGCTCGACGTCGACCGCGGCGGCGTTCTGTTCGAGGTAGGTGCGGCGCTTGGTGCCCGGGATCGGGACCAGGTCCTCACCCTGCGCGAGCACCCAGGCGAGAGCGAGCTGCGCCGGCGTCACGCCCTTCTCGGTGGCGATCTCCTTCACCTTCTCGGTCAGCCTGAGGTTGGCCTTCAGGTTCTCCCCGGTGAAGCGGGGGCCGCTGCGCCGGAAGTCGCCCTCGTCGAGTTCGTCCGGCGAGGTGAACCGGCCCGCGAGGAAGCCGCGCCCCAGCGGCGAGTAGGGGACGAACCCGATCCCCAGCTCACGGCAGGTGGGCAGCACCGTGGCCTCCGGGTCGCGCGACCACAGCGAGTACTCGGTCTGCACCGCGGTGATCGGGTGGACGGCGTTCGCGCGGCGCAGCGTCTCCGCCCCCGCCTCGCTGAGGCCGATGTGGCGTACCTTGCCCTCCGCGACCAGCTCCGCCATCGCCCCGACGGTCTCCTCGATCGGCACGTTCGGGTCGACGCGGTGCTGGTAGTACAGGTCGATGTAGTCGGTCCCGAGCCGCTTGAGCGAGCCATGGACGGAGCTGCGTACATGCTCGGCCGAGCCGTCCTGCCGCCCGATGGTGCTGATGTCCCCGGGGACGGCCTCGTCCATCCGGTAGTTGAACTTGGTCGCGATCACGTACTCGTCGCGGTGTCCCTTGATCGCCCGGCCGATCAGCGTCTCGTTGGTGAGCGGGCCGTAGAGCTGTGCGGTGTCCAGGAACGTGACGCCCAGCTCGAGGGCGCGCCGGATGGTCCTGATGCCCTCGTCCTCGTCGGCGGTGCCGTAGAAGGCGGACATCCCCATGCAGCCGAGACCGATGGCGGAAACCTCCAGGTCCCGAAGCCTGCGCTGCTTCATGTGCGTCTCAGCCCTTCCTTGCGATGCTGTCCTTCGCTTCGCGGGTGCGTGCGAAGC
This sequence comes from Streptomyces sp. NPDC093984, assembly GCF_044764595.1. Taxonomy (NCBI): domain Bacteria; kingdom Bacillati; phylum Actinomycetota; class Actinomycetes; order Kitasatosporales; family Streptomycetaceae; genus Streptomyces; species Streptomyces sp. NPDC093984. The sequence continues at coordinate 572,871 of NZ_JBIWIM010000001.1, forward strand.
GCGAGGCTCACCGTGCCCACGGCCTCGTGGCCTCACCGGGCTCCTCAACTCCATGGAGCAGCGAATCCGCCGCAGCGGCATCCCGGAGGCCCGCATGCGGCACAGTCCGCCAGGCGGCAGGGTCCGGCGTGCGCCGAGGTCCGGCACCCGACCATGTGGCGGACGGCCGCCCGGCGCCCGCCGCCCACGGCCGGTTCCCGGTGAGCCATGCCGTGCACGCTAGATCTTCGCGTGCACTCGAAGTCAAGGCGGCGGCCGGGGCGTCGCTCCCTCAGCGGCCCTTGCGGCCCACGCCCGCGTACACCCAGTACTCCCGCGGGTTGTCCGGCACCCGGTCCTCCGGGTCCGGGCGCCACAGCGGTACGTGGACCAGGCCGGGCTCCACCAGGTCGAAGCCGTCGAAGAGGGCGAGGATCTCGTCGCGGGAGCGCGCGGTGACCGGCGACGTCGCCCGGGACCGGTACAGCTTGCCCACGGCGGCGGCCGTGTCCGGCCGGTCCTGGTTCGTGGCATGGCTCATCGCCAGCCAGCTGCCCTCGGGGACGGCGTCCCGGAAGGCGGCCACGAGGCCGGCCGGGTCCTCCTCGGGCGTGATGAAGTGCAGGATCGTGATCATCAGTACGGCGACCGGCTGCTCGAAGTCGATCAGTTTCCGCACCTGCGGCGAGGACAGGATGTCCTGCGGCCTTCGGATGTCGGCGTCGACGATGTCCGCGTGCGGGTTGTCGGCGAGCAGGGAAGCGCTGTGGGCCACGGCCACCGGGTCGTTGTCCACGTAGATCACCCGCGCTCCAGGGCTGGCCTCCTGCGCCACCTCGTGGACGTTGCCCTGGGTGGGAATGCCCGAGCCGAGGTCGATGAACTGCCGCACCCCGGCACCGATCAGGTAGCGCACGGCCCGCCGGAGAAAGGCTCGGTTGGCCCGCGCCAGGGTGCGGACCTGGGGGTCGATGGCGGTGAACGCCGCCAGCGCCTCCCGGTCGATCGCGAAGTTGTGCTGCCCGCCCAGCATGGCGTCGTACATGCGGGCGACGCTCGCCTTGTCGGGATCGACGCCCTGCGGGAGACCCTCGTGACCCGGCACTCCAACTCCCCCCATATCCAATGATCTTGATGTCCCATCATATAGTTGCCAGCGACCACGCGGCGAGGCGATCCCCTGCCGCCGGCCGCACCCGGCCACCGACCGGAAAGGCACGACCCTGCGGAACGAAGCGCGCAGCCACTTCGACGAAGCACCGGCGGCCGCAAGCTCGCCCCGTCGGCTTCCCTTCTCCCCGGCGGCCGACGTCATCGGCTCCGAGCTCGACCTGCACCTGACCGGCAGTCACATCGTGCACGCGCTGACGCCCGGGTTCTGCGACGCGGCATCGGTGTACCTGCTGCAGCGCTGGCTCGTCGAGGAGAACGCCTACGCCGTCGCGGATCCGCCGCAGATCGAGGCCCGCCGGCTCGCGCTGCGCGTGGGAACGGACGCGGCGGAGGACTGGGAGGGCATACTGCCGGTCGGCGAGGTGATCGTCTTCCCACGGGAGACGCCCTACGCACGCGCCCTGGCCACCCGGCGCACGCAGCTGCTCGACGCGGTCGACGCCCACACCACCGAACGCCTCACCGCCTCCGGCGGCGACGCGGCCCGGATCAACCGGCTCCTGCAGACGGTCTCCTTCCTAGTGGTGCCGTTGCATCTGCGCGGCACCGCCGTCGGTTTCATCGTCGGCAGTCGTGGCCCGCGCCGGGCCCGCTTCCGCCTCGACGAGGCCGCGGCCGTCGAGTCGCTGGCCGCGCGGGCCTGCGTGGCCCTGGACAACGCACGCCGGTACGAGCGTGAGCGCCGCACCGCTCTGGCCATCCGGCGGAGCCTGCTCCCGGCCACCGCGCAGGAGTTCGACGGCTGCCGCATCGCCCACGGCTATCTTCCCGCCGGACACGACAACATCATCGGGGGCGACTGGTTCGACGTCTTCTCCCGGCCGGGCGGCCGCATCGGCCTGGTCGTCGGGGACGCCATGGGGCACGGCCCGGAGTCGGCGGTCGCCATGATCCAGCTGCGTACCGCCGTGCGCACTCTGGCGGGCCTCGACATCGCCCCCGCGGAGCTGATGCGCCGGCTCGACGCGCTCGCCTGCGACACCCCCGGTGCCTCCTTCGCCACCTGCATGTACGCCGAGTGGGACGCGCAACGGCGTACCTGCACGTTCGTCGGCGCCGGTCACCCTCCGCCGCTGATCCGGGGCCCGGACGGACGGGCCGCACCGGTCACGCTCACCAGCGCCGGTCTGCCGCTCGGCCTCGGCACGGGCACCTACGAGCCGACCGTGCTGCACGTTCCGGAACCCGCGCTGCTGCTGCTCTACAGCGACGGCCTGGTGGAGTCCCGCCACGTCGACATCGACCAGGGCATCGACGCCCTCGCCGGCCTCCTGGACTCCTGCGCCGCCGCGTCCACGGACTCCACCGGCCCGGGCGCCCTGCAAGCGCTGGGCCGACGGCTGCTGCACGACACACCGGCCACGGACGGCACGGACGACCGGACCGTCCTCCTCGCCGAACTGACGCCCGTGCGGAACTGAACGACTGGGCTCATCACCGTCTTGTGGGCGGGACGGAGCGATGGAACGCTTCCCCTCCGCCGGTACCGTCCGGGGTCGGTGACGCGGAGGGGGGAGGGCCGATGGAGTTGGAGCTTCGGCACCTGCGCGTGCTCTGCGCGATCGCCGACGCGGGGAGCGTGGGCCGGGCCGCGGCGGACTTGGGGTACTCGCAACCGGCCATGAGCACTCAACTCCAGCGCATCGAGCGCCACTTCGGTGAGCCATTGTTCGAGCGTGGGGCATCGGGCGTGCGGCTCACCAGGTACGGCGTGGAGGTCGTGGCCCGGGCGCGGGATGTCCTCGCCCGCGTGGAGGCGATCGGGCGCCGTCCGTGCGGGAGCACCGCCAGAACGCGTCGGGCCCTGCGCGTGGCCGCGACCAACTCCCCGATTCTGCCGGGCATGGTGGTCCGGGTCCGGCGCCGATTGCCGGACGTGTCGCTCACGGTGAGAAGCGTGTACGCGTCGTCCCGGATCGTCGAACTCCTCCAGGAGGGCGTGGTGGAAGCGGCGATCGCCGCGGACTACCCGGGAAGGGAGCTGCGCCATTCGGCCGCGGTGGCACACCGGGGGATCGTCACCGAGCCGACGTTCGTGGCTCTGCCGGCGTGCCACCGGCTCCGACGCCATCCCCAGGTCGCGCTCGCCGACCTTGCGGAGGAGGCATGGTTCGTGACACCCGACGACGGAGCGGGCTGGCCGGGAGTGTTCTACACGGCCTGCGAGGCGGCCGGTTTCTCCCCTGCGGTGGTACACGAATTCCTCGGCGACCAGGCGCAGTTGCAGCACATGATCGCCGACGGCCTCGGGGTGTCCCTGGTGCAGGCGACACTCCTGCCGACGCCGGGCGTGCTGGTCAAACCCCTGACGGGCACACCGCTGTGGTGCCGCTACGTGCTGGCCTGGCGGCGCGACAGGGTTCCCGAGGAGCTGGCCGAGACGTTGTACGTGTCCGCCACCACGGCCTACCAGGACCTCGTGGCTCGCTCCCCGCATCTGAGGACGTGGGCCTCGCGGACGTGGCGTGTGACCGTGACGTAGCTCCGGCGAGCATCCGGCCGGATGCCGTGCCAGGGGTTATGCCCCGTCAGGTGTTATGCCCCGCCGTGCAATGTGCTATGTCACACCCCATTGTGAGGTCCAACGGCCATTGAGAAGGTGCCTCTCACGCCTCATCACCGCTTCCGAGGCGCATCTATCCGTGAAGGAGCCCAGATGCGCTACCGCTTCCCCCTGCCCAGACGCGTGGCCGGCGCCCTCGCCGTCTGTGCCGCCGCCGTCGGCCTCCTGACGACACCGGCGCTCGCCGCCCCACCCCCGGCCCGCGCCGACGCCGTCACCGCATCCCGGACCACGACACCTCCCGTGCCTCCGACCGGCCCGGACTTCGGCGCCTCGGACCGGGCCGCACAGGGCCGACGGGTCGCTCCGGACCGGCTCCCGCCCCTACGGGCGGAGTCGCCCGCGCATCGACCGTCCGCCGCCACCGGCCCGAAGGCCGCGTCCGGAGCGAGGCCCTGCGCCACCTCCGACTTCGGCGGCCGGAGCGGGTCCGCACTCGCGGCCTTCGTCGCCGCCTCGACCGTGGAATGCGTCAACAGCCTGTTCGCCGCCACCGGTACCGACGCGCACGCGATCTTCCGTGAGCCGCAGATGGTCACCGTCGCCCACGCCCTCACGCACGCGGCGCGGCGATACGGCGGCGACAACTCGGCCGGCATATGGCAACTCGTTCTGTTCCTGCGTGCCGGTTATTACGTGCAGTTCAACAACCCGTCCGACGTCGGCCCCTACGGCACGGCCCTGACCACGGCCACGGCCCGGGGCCTGGACGCCTTCTTCGCCCGCCCGCATGCGCGGGACGTCACCTCCGCGAACGGCGACATCCTGGGCGACGTCATCGTCCTCACCGACAGTGCCGACCTTCAGGCGCGTTACCTGGACGTCTACCGCCGGGTGCTGAAGGGATACAACAGCTCCCACGACGCCGTCCCCGCCATGGTGGCAGCCGTCAACGACGTCTACACGCCCCTCTGGCGCGGAAACTGGAACACCGCCTACATCGACGCGGTCACGGCCGACCCACGCATCCTCGACACGCTCCACGCGTTCGCGCTCGACCACCGGAACCTGCTGCGGACCGACCGCGCCTACCTGGATTCCAACGCGGGCATGATCCTGGCCCGCCACATCGGGCATCCCGGCCTCCGGGCCACGGTCCGCCCGCTGGTCAAGGGCCTTTTGAAGGCATCGCGGATCACCGGGCCCACAGCCGGGCTGTGGGTCGCGGTCGCGACCCAGGTGGACTCCTACGACAAGGCCCACTGCGCGTACTACGGCGTCTGCGACCTCGCCGGCAGGCTGGCGAAGGCGGCGCTGCCCATCACCCACACCTGCGACGCGACCCACACCATCCGGGCGCAGGCACTGACCGCCGCGGACCTCGACGCGACGTGCGCGAGCCTGGCCGGCCAGGACCCGTACTTCCACGCCCTCGTCAAGGACGAGGGACCGATACCCGGCCAGTACGAATCGGCCGTCCAGCTCGCCGTGTTCGCCGACCGCGCCGACTACCGGACCTACGCCGGGGCGATCTTCGGCGTCAGCACGGACAACGGCGGCATCACCCTGGTGGGGGATCCGGCCGACCCCCGCAACCAGCCTCTGTCGATCATGTACCAAAAGGGGTACGACGACGGCTTCACGGCCCGGATCTGGAACCTCAACCACGAGTACACGCACTACCTGGACGCCCGCGACGACATGAAGGGCGACTTCTCCCAGCAGACGGCGGTGCCGGACGTCTGGTGGATCGAGGGCCTGGCCGAATACGTCTCCTACGGCTACCGCGGCATGACCGACGACCAGGCGGTCGCCGAGGCGGGCAGGCACACCTACACACTGAGCACGCTGTTCCAGAACACCTATGCCAACAGCGACGTGACCCGCACCTACCCGTGGGGCTACCTCGCGGTCCGCTACATGTTCGAGAAGCACCCGGAGGACATCCAGCGGATGCTCGCCCGCTTCCGGGTCGGAGACTACCCGGGCGGCCACGCCGTGTACGACGGCATCGGCGCCCGCTACGACGCCGACTTCGACACCTGGCTCACCGCGTGCGCCGCGGGCGCCTGTGCCGTCCCGGGCACGGCCGGCCTCCGGCACGGCGACATGCCTCCGCGGCGGTAGTCCGCCCGACAGGCCGACCGGCCGCACGGCAGCCGGTCGGCCTCCTCGATTCGATCGGGCGGAAGACCGGACGGCGCCACCGCCGGTTCAGCGGTGGAGTGCGGCGAGGTCCGTCCCCGGCAGGTGGATCCAGCCCTCCCGTGCCGCTGCGGCGCGCTCGTCCGCGGTACGCGGCCCCACGGTGTCCCCGACCAGGACGGCGCGGGCGACCAGGGCGCAGACCAGGGCGTCGAGGTGGTCGTGGCTGTCGGCGCACCGCTCCCGGACGGCCCCGGGCAGGGGAGTTCCCAACCCGGCCTCGACCGAGCCGATGATGTGCTCGCGGACGGCCCGCGCCTCGGGCACCGCTCTCTTGTAACTGCCGGCGGGGCGGATCCCCCAGCGCCGCAGCGCGGCAGCCGGGTAGACCTCGGCGACCGGTCCGGAGCCGTCCCGGGGCACCTCCACCCCCGTCGCCGCGAGGGCGTCCAGCAGCCGCGCGGCCCGCAGCGCCACGACACCCAGCAGATCGGTGGACACCGACAGCGGGGGCCGCATGGCGGTCGCCTTCCAGGTGATGTCGTCGGTCAGCCGGAACCGCAGCGGGTCCAGCCCCGGCCTTCCGTCCGCGTGTTCCCCGTACCCGGCGGGAGGCGGCAGCCGTTCACCCCGGTGATGCGCCTCGAGCAGCGCCACGAAGCTCGACGGCCAGCCGAGAGGGCAGTCCAGGCCGGTCTTGTCGGCCGACCGGATCAGGCCCAGCAGGCCGTCGTCCCCCTCGGGCTCGAGGAACTCAGCCGTCACCCCCGGCCCGCCGCCCCACGTCATCCGGCACACGGCGGTGCGCCGGGCGCTCGCGGCGAGATCGACACCGACCGTCACCGCCTGTCGTCGCATCACGCCCGGAATGCTCCCGCAGCACGCCGGCCGGGTCCAACCGCTACTCGTCCTCGGTCACCGTCAGCTCGACGCCGCCCACGAGGCCGGCCGACATGTTGTAGAGGAAGGCGGCAAGAGTCGCCAGTGCCGTGGTCAGGGCGACCTCGAGCACCGCGACGACGGCGGTGAGGGCGAGCGCCCAGCCCAGCGACCGCCAGGCCACCGCACCGACCACGCTCAGCAGCACCCACAGCAGGGTGATGGTCACGATCGAGCAGACCCCCAGAGTGAGCGATATCAGGAAGCTGGTCGTCGTGACCGACCAGGGATCGGCCCCCGACAGCCGCAGTCGTGCGCGAGGCCCGCGCGGCGCGGGGCGGCCCCCGTCCCGCCGCCCGCCGGAGCCTGGGCCGTCCGCTGCGCCGGGGGTCGCGCTCATGGAGTCCTCCTCCTCACACCTCAGGAAGCCGCTCAGACGGCCCCCGACACGCCCCGCTCGGCCGTCGTGGCGATGTGGTGCCGCGTGATTCGGCCGACCTCGTGCCAGAAGGGTTTGGCGGTCAGGTACGTGCCGAGCGCGGACAGAAAGCCGATGGAGGCGTCGACGCTGATCCGGCCCTGCTTGGCCCAGTAGACGTCCTGCAGGTCCAGCAGCAGGGCGAACTCGTCGAGGATCAGTGCGGTCCCGCACCCGTAGGCGGCCGCGACGGCGGGATGCCCGATGGCCCGCTCGTCACCGCGTACGGCGATCAGGCCCACGCCGGCGAGGGTGGCGATGCCGAAGTTGTAGTGGTGCAGGTGCTCGCCGCCCGCGGAGATGTTCCCCCAGGGCAGCCATCCGCCCCGGATGCCGTGCGTGATGACCCGCACCGTGCCGAAGGTCACTCCGAAGGAGATCCAGGTCACCAGCAACGACCGCTGGAGCGGCGTGAGATGCCGCTCCGCCGCCTGACGCCACCGCCGCACGAGCAGCGAGCCCTGCGGACGGCTGTGCCGCTCGGTGACAGATCCCATGACCGACCGACCTCCCACGCCGAACGGGCACCCGCTGTGCGATGCCGACGCTATGTGCGGGAGTGTGCCCCTGCATCCCGAACTGCCGCCGCGACCAGCCCTTCCACGCCGGCGGCAGCGCGGGAAGACCTTGCGGACAGGGCCGATACGGCGGGGCGGGGGCGGGCGGTGCCACAGAGGCTGTTCGGGTGACGACGCACGGACCGGCAGCAGTACCCGTCCGGTGGCGGCATGGGGGTGCGTTCAGTACGAGCTGTGAGGACCTCCGAGAGCAGGCGAGCCGGGCTGTACGCCGGGTACAGCCCGACCAGGCCGCTGCGACGTGCGCCGGTCATCCGGACGCCGTTGTCATGTCCGGATTGCCGTAGTAGGCGTCGGGACCGTGCTTGCGGGTGTAGTGGCGATCGAGCAGGTGGCTGGGCGGAGGGGCGGTGGGGGCGAGGCTGAGGGTGTGTATGGCGATGTCGGCGACCGCCTCGCAGATGATCGCGTGTTCCAGGGACTTGCGGGCGGTGGCGCCCCAGGCGAAGGGACCGTGGTTGGCGACCAGGGCGGCAGGCACCTCGACGGCCTTCTGGTCGTCCTCCTGGAGCATGTCCACGATGACACGGCCGGTGTTGTACTCGTAGTCCTTCGCGCATTCCTCCGGCGTGAGGTCGCGTGTGACGGGGATGGGGCCGTTGAACGTGTCCGCGTGGGTGGTACCGAGGACGGGTATGTCGCGGCGGGCCTGGGCGAAGGCGACCGCGTAGGTGGAGTGGGTGTGGGTGACACCTCCGATGGAGGGGAACGCCAGGTACAGGCAGCGGTGGGTCTCGGTGTCGGTGGAGGGGCGCAGGTCGCCGTCGACGACCGCGCCGTCGGACAGGCGTACCGTCACCAGGTGGTCGATGGTGAGGTCCTCGTAGGGGACTCCGGAGGGCTTGATGACGAACACGCCCGCCTCCCGGTCGACTCCGCTGACGTTGCCCCAGGTCAGGGTCGCCAGGCCGACCTGGGGGATGGCGAGGTTCGCCTCCAGGACCTCCTGCCGCAAGGCGTCGCGCACAGCTACGGTCATCGCTCGTCTCCTTCGGTGCGGTCGTAGGTCACAGGGCCTGGGCGAGCCGGTGGTAGGCGGCGTTCCAGCGGATTTCCTTGGCGAGTTGGTCCACGGTGGTGTCCGCGCCGATGGTGAGCAGTTCGACGCCGGTCATGGCGGCGAAGTCGGTCAGTGTCTCCGTTTCGACGGCGGAGCTGAGCACGGTGTGGTGCGGGGCGCCGGCGAGCAGCCAGCTCTCGGCGGACTCGGCCAGTGAGGGGCGCGGCTTCCACACGGCCCGGGCCACGGGGAGGTGAGGCAGGGGCTCGCTGGGGCCGACGACGTCGACCTCGTTCGCGGTCAGCCGGAAGCGGTCACCGAGGTCGGCCAGTCCGACGACGAGGGCCGGGCCGGGGGCGGCGTCGAAGACGAGGCGGACGGGGTCCTCGCGGCCGCCGATGGACAGCGGGTGGATCTCGCAGCGGGGGCGGTCGGCGGCCACCGACGGGCAGACCTCCAGCATGTGCGCACCGAGGATGCGGGGTGTGCCGGGGCCGAGGTGGTAGGTGTAGTCCTCCATGAAGGTGGTGCCGCCGGACTGCCCCTGTCCCATGACCTTCATCACGCGCAGCAGCGCGGAGGTCTTCCAGTCGCCCTCGCCGCCGAAGCCGTAGCCGTCCGCCATCAGGCGCTGCACGGCCAGGCCGGGGAGCTGGCGCAGCCCGCCGAGGTCCTCGAAGTTGGTGGTGAACGCGGTGAAGCCGCCCTCGGTGAGGAAGGCGCGCAGTCCGAGTTCCTGGCGCGCGGCGTACAGCAGCGAGTCGTGGCGGATGCCGCCCGGGCGCAGGGCCGGGACGACGTTGTAGGACTCGACGTACTCGTCGGCGAGTTCGGCGGCCGCCTTGTCCTCGACGGCGTCGACGACGGCGACGAGGTCGTTGACCGCGTAGGTGTTCACGGAGAACCCGAACCGCATCTGCGCCTCGACCTTGTCGCCCTCGGTCACGGCCACGTCCCGCATGTTGTCGCCGAAACGCGCCAGGCGCAGGGTGCGTGCCGCGTGGCGGCCGGCCGCGGCCCGGGCCCAGGCGGCGACCCGGCGGATCACGCGCGGGTCGGTGGCGTGTCCGGCGACGATCTTGCGTTCGATGCCGAGCCGGGCCTCGATGTGCGCGAACTCCCGGTCGCCGTGGGCGGCCTGGTTGAGGTTCATGAAGTCCATGTCGATGCTCGACCAGGGCAGCGACAGGTTGTACTGGGTGTGCAGGTGCAGCACCGGCAGGTCCAGCGCGCTCAGCCCGCCGATCCACATCTTGGCCGGGGAGAAGGTGTGCATCCACACGATCACGCCCACGCAGTCGGCGGAGGTGGTTGCCTCCTGGCACAGTCGGCGGATCGCCTCCGCGTCGGTGAGGACGGGCTTCCACACGATCCGCAGCGGGATCGGGTCGGCCGAGTCGAGTCTTTCGGCGATCTTCCGGGACTGATAGGCGACCTGGAGCAGCACGTCCTCGCCGTACAGGCCCTGACTACCGGTCAGAAACCAGATCTCCTGGCCGGCGGACGGCTTTTCGGGTGCGGTCATGACGGGATTCCTTTCGGGTGGAGCGCGAGGTGCGGGCGGAGGTCGTGGGGCGGCTCAGGCGGACGCCTCGGCGCGGATGCGGCGCAGGCGGTGCATGACGTCGTTGGTGCCGCGGCCGAAGTAGTCGTGCAGGAGCCGGTACTCCTCGTACAAGCGGTCGTAGGCGGCGGCGCGGTCCGGGTCCGGCTGGTACACGCCCCGGTCGGCCTTGCCCATGGAACGGGCGGCGGCCTGGATGTCGGGGTACGCCCCGGCCGCCACTGCCGCGTGCATCGCCGCGCCGAGAGCGGGCCCCTGTGCGGAGCCGATGACGCCGAGGGGACGGCGGGTGACGTCCGCGTAGATCTGCATCAGCAACGCGTTCTTCGTCAGACCGCCCGCGATGATCAGCTCGTCGACCGGCACCCCGGACGACTCGAAGGCCTCGATGATGGTCCGGGTGCCGAACGCGGTGGCCTCCAGCAGCGCCCGGTAGACGTCCTCCGGCCGGGTCGACAGTGTCAGCCCCACGACCACACCGCTCAGTTCGTGATCGACCAGCACCGAGCGGTTGCCGCTGTGCCAGTCCAGCGCGATCAGACCGTGTTCACCCACCCGCTGTCCGGCCGCGAGCGCCGTCAGATGTTCGTGCGCGTTACGGCCCAGAGCGGCGGCCTCTTCGGCGTACTCGGCGGGCAGGCCGGTGCGCACGAACCAGCCGAAGATGTCACCGACGCCGCTCTGCCCGGCCTCGTAGCCCCACAGGCCGGGCAGGATGCCGCCGTCGACGACACCGCACATGCCCGGCACCATGCCGTGCTGGTCGGAGCTCATCACGTGGCAGGTGGACGTGCCCATGATGGCCACCATCTGCCCCGGCTCCACCGCGCCGGCGGCGGGCGCCGTGACATGGGCGTCGACGTTGCCCACGCACACCGCGATGCCCTCCGGCAGACCCGTCCACGCCGCGGCCCCGGCCGTCAGCTGCCCGGCCTTCGCTCCCAACGCGCCGATCGGGTGCTCCAGTTTCTCCGTCACGAAGTCGGCGAAGCCGGGGTTGAGTGCGTCCAGATAGGCGCGGGACGGGTAGGCGCCGTCCTGGTACTGGCCCTTGTAACCGGCGGTGCAGGCGTTGCGGACGTACGTCCCGCACAGCTGCCAGACGATCCAGTCCGCCGCCTCCAGCCACCGCTCGGTGCGGCGGTAGATCTCCGGGTCCTCCTCCAGCACCTGCAGCGCCTTGGCGAACTCCCACTCCGAGGAGATCTTCCCGCCGTACCGCTCCAGCCACGGCTCCTTGCGCTCGGCGGCCAGCGCCGTGATCCGGTCGGCCTGGGCCTGGGCGGCGTGGTGCTTCCACAGCTTGACGTAGGCGTGCGGACGGCCGGTGTACTCGGGCAGCTCGCACAGCGGCGTGCCGTCCGCGAGTACCGGCAGCACCGTGCACGCGGTGAAGTCCGTGCCGATGCCGATGACCTGCTCCGGCAGCGCACCGGCGGCTGCGAGCGCCGCCGGCACCGCGTGGCGCAGCACGTCGACGTAGTCCGACGGCACCTGCAGGGCCCAGTCGGGAGGCAGCCGGGTACCGTCCGGCAGCTCCCGGTCGAGGACCGCGTGCCGGTACTCGTGCTCGGCCGTCCCCAACTCCGCGCCGTCGCGCACCCGGACCACCACGGCCCGTCCGGACAGCGTCCCGAAGTCGACTCCTATGACGCAGGGTTCCAGGTTCCCCGCCGTCTCGTCTCCGGCGTTCATCATCAGCCTCCCTCACACAGAGGTATTCGATATATCGATCACTGTTCGATCTCCTGAAGACGCCGAGGCGGCACCTGCGCCCGGATCGGCGGAGTCGACCGACGTGCTGAGCGGGTCCGTCGAAGTCCGCGGCGGCACCAGCACCCAGATGGGACGCGGGGAACCGCGCGAGCAGCCACGGACGGCCCGCGGTCTTCGAACTGCGCTTCCGGCGGAGCGCTCAGCCCCGGCTCCTGCCGAAGTAGCGTGCGCGCACCCGGTCGAGCAGGATGGCGACGCCGAGGACCGCTCCCTGCACCACCTGCTGGTCGTACGGGCTGACCTTGAGTGCGAGCAGGCCGTTGGTGATGAACTCCAGCAGGATGGCGCCGGCCGCGATGCCGGCGATACGGCCCTCGCCGCCGGAGAGCGACATGCCGCCCACCACCGCGGCGGCGATGGCGGTCAGTTCCCATCCGGCGCCGACGGAGGGGTCGGCCACGTTCATGCGGCCGATCACCAGGATGCCGACCACACCGGCAAGTACGGCGCTGGCGACGTAGGTGGAGGTGATCCGCCGGGCGGTCGGGATGCCGGCGAGCCGGGCGGCTTCCTTGTTGCCGCCGACCGCGTAGATCTGGCGTCCCACGTAGGTGCGCTCCAGCACGAACCAGGCGATGACGGCCGCTCCGACGAAGAACAGCGCGGGGACCGGGATTTCACCGATGTAGTACTGGCTCAGGTTGCTGAACAGCGGGTCGAGGTTGTTGATGGGCGAGCCGCTGGTGATGGCGAGCGCCATGCCCTGCGCGACGGTGTAGGTGACCAGGGTGATCACGAAGGGCGGCACGTTCAGGCGGGTGACCATGATGCCGTGCCAGAGACCGACGCCGGCGGTGATCACCAGAGTGAGCAGGATCGCGAGGGGCGCGGGCATGCCCTGGTCGACGTTCATCCAGGCGGCCAGGATGCCGGCCAGGCCGGCCAGCGCGCCCACCGAGAGGTCGATGCCGCCGGTCAGGATGACCAGCGACTCGCCGATCGCCAGGATGCCGACCTGCGCGAGGTCGCGACCCATGACCTGGAGGTTGCCCACCGCGGTGTAGGTCTCCGCATTCGCCGCGATCCCGGCGAACACCAGCACGCAGGCGATGATGACACCCGCCTCCGGGGAGGCGGCGAGCTTGCGGGCGAGGCTCGATACGGCCGGGCGGGACCGCGGCGCGACCTCGTCGGGTGCGAGCGTGCTCTGCGCGCTCATGCTGTGGCTCCGTTCGTCAGTTGTTCCTGGTCGGGCTGGCCCTGCTCGGGTGGTGCTTCCTGGATGAGGGCGGAGGTGCCGGCCGCGGCCGTCATGATCCGCTCCTTGGTGGCGTCGGCCCGGTCGATGACCGTGACCACCCGTCCGTGGTTCATCACCGCGATGCGGTGGCAGATCCACAGCAGTTCCTCCAGTTCGGAGGAGGCGACCACCACCGCCATGCCCTGCTCGGCCGCCCGGTCGATCAGCTTGTAGATCTCCGCCTTCGCGCCCACGTCCACACCGCGGGTCGGCTCGTCGAGCAGCAGCAGACGCGGTTCGGCGGCGAAGGCGCGGCCGAAGATGGCGCGCTGCTGGTTGCCGCCGGACAGCGAGCCGATCGGCTGCTCCACCGACTGCATCCGCACGTTGACGTTCTCGGTGATCCTCCGCGCCTCGGCGCGTTCCCGGCCCGGCCCGAGCAGGCCCCGGGTGCTGATCCGCTTGAGCACCGAGACGACGACGTTCGCCCGGATCGACGCGAACAGCACCAGCGACTGCTCCTTGCGGTCCTCGGGGATCAGCGCGATCCCCGCCGACACACCGTCACCCGCGTCCCGCGGCTGATGGGGCTCGCCGCCCAGCAGCATCCGGCCGCCCGTCGAGGGCTGCGCGCCCGCGATCGTGTGGACCAGACGGCTGCGGCCGGAGCCCATCAGCCCGGCCACACCCAGGATCTCGCCCTTGCGCACCTCCAGGTCGACGGGGCCGAGGCCGTCCGCGGTCAGGCCCTCGACCTGCAGCAGGACCGGGCTCGTCGCCGGCGGCGCCTTGGGCTCGCCCTGCGCGACCTCGCCGCCGACCATCTCCCGGATCAGCCGCTCCTCGGTGGCCTCCGTCGGTTCGAGGTCGGCGACCAGCCTGCCGTTGCGCAGCACCAGAATGCGGTCGCTGATCTCCCGCACCTCGTCGAGCCGGTGCCCGATGAACAGCACGGTGCCGCCGCGTTCGGCCAGTTGCCGGGCCAGGCCCAGCACCATCTCGGCCTCGACCGGACCCAGTGAGGAGGTCGGCTCGTCCAGGATCAGCAGCTTGGGCTCACGGCCCCAGGCCTTGGCGATCTCGATCATCTGCCGGGTCGGCACCGGAAGGGTGCGCACCTCCCGGCCCACCGCGATCGTCTCGGCGGACAGCCCGATCTCAGCCAGCATCGCCTCGGCCTCGGCCCGCTGCGCGGCACGGTCCACCAGGAACCGCCGCTTCGACTTCCGCGGACGGCGGCCCAGCAGCAGGTTCTCCGCCACCGAGAGCTGTCCGACCAGGGGGAACTCCTGGGAGACCATGGCGATACCGAGTTGTCCCGCTGCCTCGGTGGACCCCGCGGCGAGGGGTTCGCCGCCGATCAGGATCTCGCCGCCGTCCCGGTGGACGGACCCGGCCAGCGTGCCCATCAGCGTGGACTTTCCGGCGCCGTTCTCGCCGACCACGCCGATCACCTGACCGGCGTACAGGTCGAGCTCCGGCAGGTCGAGGACGCGCACCGGTCCGTAGGACTTGTGCACTCCCCGCAGCCGCGCGGTGATCGCGCGGCCCGGGGCGTTCGTCGTGACCGTCATGCTCAGCCGATCCCGAGCTGGGACTCGAGGGACTGGTAGGCGCTCAGGTCGGACTTGGTGACCAGGCCCACACCGGAGCTCAGGGTCGAACCGTCCTTCTCCAGGTACGGCTTGACGATCGCCATCGTCTTGTCCTTGCCCAGCACCTTCTCCGCGGCCAGCAGGTACGCCCCGGTGTAGCCCTGCTGGTACGGCATCTGCACCACGGTGCCGGAGATGACGCCGGACTGGATGAACTTGAGGGTCTGGGCATCGGAGTCGTCCGACACGATGTGCACCGAAGAGGTCTTGCCGGCCGAGGTCACCGCCTGGGCCAGCGCGGGGCCGTCGTAGGAGTAGACGCCGTACAGGCCGTTCACATCGGGGTTGTTGGCCAGGATGGTCTCGGCGTCGGAGGTCGCGGTGCTGGCCTGGAGGTTGTCGTTGACCTTCTGGGCGACCGTGATCTGGGTGCCCTTGAGCGCGTCCTCGAAGCCCTGGATGCGCTGGGTGGCGTTCGACGCGGTGAGCGAGCCGACCAGGATGGCCACCTTGCCCTTGCCGCCCAGTACCTGCTTCATCGCGGTGCCGGCCTGGTATCCGGCGGTGTAGTTCGGGGTGCCCAGGTAGAGGGAGGCGGCGTCGGTGCCCGGCAGCGGCGAGTCGATCGCCAGGACGTCGATGCCCTTCTGGACGTCGGTGTGGATGGTCCCCGCGGCCGAGGTCGGGTCGATCGCCGAGATCGAGTAGCCGGTGACGCCCTGCGAGCGAAGGGTCTCCAGCTCCGAGTTCTGTTCGGTCAACTTGCCGTTGGGCGGGGCGAAGTAGGTGCACTTGCTCTTCGCGAGGCCGAGGTCGGAGCAACCCTTGAGGAAGCCGACCTGACCGGCCTTCCAGTAGTCGGCGGCCACGTTCACGACCATCGCGATGTCGACCTTGGACAGGTCCTTGCCGGCCAGCGCGGACTTCAGCGCCGCGTCGAGCTTGGCGAGGTTGCTCTGGTTGAAGGTGACCGAACCGGCCAGCGTGACCGGGGCCGCGCTGGAGCCCGCCGAACTGGAGCCCGCCGAGCTGGAGGTGTCGGAACCGGTGGCGCTCTTGGAGCAGCCGGCGGCGGCGAGCGAGATGAGCACCGCGGTCGCGGCAGCCACAGCGCGGGATCGTCTCGTACGGATCATCGTTGATCAGCGCCCTTCTAGGCGTGTCGGGGTGGGAGAGCCCACGGCCGGGAGCGGACGGTGGGCAGACGGGATGACTGGATGGAGGACGCCTCCGCGGCCCGTCGAGGCATGCCGGTTCCTTGGAGGCGGGGGGGGATGCGTGGTGGTCCGCAGCAGAGCGGTACGTGGCGGAGGTGAGGTTGTCGCCGAGTGGGGGCCCGCCGTGGTGAACGCGGCGGCGGGCGGACGGCGATGCGCGAATGCCCGACGGTGAGTCAGGACTTGGGGGCCGATCGCTCCGAGCAGTGGCCTGGGTGAACCGGTCGCGACCGGTGGGCGTCGCCGCAGATCGTTCGCGACCGGTGGGCGTCGCCGCGGGTCGTTTGCGGCCGGTGGGCTTCGCGGCGGATCGTTCGCGGCCGGCACGTCACTTGCAGCGGCCCCTGGCCATCGGGGCGTGGATGACGTGGTGTGTGGTCACAGCCGGATCGCCGGCGGTCACACTAACTGGTAGCAGTCCATTGGGGACTTCCCTTTCACTGTCGGGGGCGGGTCGCCGACGTCCGCACCACAAGGCTGGGCGGGATGACGATGTGTGGTGTCTCGTCGGCTGCGGGGACCCCCGCTTCGGGGTCGCCGACGATCTCGACCAACGCGCGCAGGGCACGTCGGCCGAGTTCGTCGAAATCCTGGCGGACGCTGGTCAGCGACGGGCCGAAGTACTCGGTCTCCGGCATGTCGTCGAAACCGACGACGCTGATGTCCTCGGGCACCCTGCGCCCGGCCTGTTGCAGGGCCCGCAGCAGACCGAGGGCCATGTGGTCGTTGGCGCAGAACACCGCGGTGACATCCGGGTCGGCGGCGATCCGTTGACCGAGCTCGTATCCGGTGCGGGCCGTCCAGTCGGCGCCGGCCAGCGGTTCGGTCACCGGAGCACCCCGCTTCTCCAGGGCGCTCCGCCAACCGGCCTCGCGCTCCTGCGCGTCGAGCCAGGAACGCGGCCCGACCAGGTGGTGCACCGTGCGATGACCGAGGTCGAGCAAGTAGTTGGTGGCGAGTTCGGCACCCGCCTCGTTGTCCACGGCGACCGAGGCCAGCGTGGTGTGGGTGCCACAGCCGACCGCGACCAGGGGTACGTCCGGCGGCACGTTCGCCAGTGCGCCGACCGCGGCGGTCTGCGGCGCGATCACGATGATTCCCTCGACGCCCTGGGCGCGAAGCCGGTCGACGGCGTCCAGCACCGAACGCCGATCGAGCGTGCCGACCGCGGCCACGGTGACGAAGTACTCGTGCTGTCTGGCCGCCTGCTCGATGCCGTAGAGCATGCAAGCCGGCCCGTACAGCGTGGTGTTGAAGCTGATCACACCCAGGGTGCGGGTGCGGCGCGTCGCCAGGGTGCGGGCGGCGGCGTTGGGGCGGTAACCGAGTTCACGGACGGCGGCGAGCACCCGCTCCCGGGTGGCGGGTCGCACATTCGGGTGGTCGTTGAGGACCCGCGAGACGGTCTGGTGCGAGACACCCGCGATCCGGGCCACGTCCGCCATCACCGGTGCACGATCCCCGTCCATGCCTCCACCTCCTCACGTGTCATGAATGTTTCCGATCGGGTGCTTCTCCGGTGGGAGCCAGCTCGCCGTGGGGGAATTGTTAGCGCACACAATTCGGCGGGGTCAAGGCACCCCAACTGCTCGCATTCGGAATTGTCCGACACCGTTGTCAGGAGCTCTATGACCCATCTGACCTGCGGGTTCAAATGCCGCAGCAGCTCCGCTGGGCACATGTCCGCACGCCGAAGCGAACCAACTCCACAGCTTCTGTTTCCACACTCTTGACTGTTCAACAGTGTTGACCGCCTGTTCATCCGAGCGTAAAAAGACGGAGTCGCGAGACCGGTCGATCACCCCCCGACTGCGCGAGAACGGCACATCTACAACCCTCAGCTTCAGGCCGGTCTGCCATCTGACCTGCTGCATCACGCCGGCCCGTGGCTCTCGAACAGAGCGGCACGTACTCCGGCCGTATCCCCCTGCCCCCATCCCCATAGAGGCCGGATGAGTGACGGCCTCCGACAGTCTCGATTGTTAGCGCCCACAATCCCCTGCTGGGCGGGTGGCGAGGCCGCGTTCAGCGCCGACGCCGTGTCCCCGGCGGCAGTCCCGGATGCGCACATCGCCGCATACCGGAGTCCCCCTTGCTCCCTGCGCACCTGGCACCGGGCCAGAGAAGAACGCAAGACGGAAGAGGTTCACAGTGATAGTCAGACACCTGAGCGGTCTCCGGCTGAGGGTGATGGGCGCGGTTCTCGCACTCGTCGCCGGCATCCTGGGCGGGGTCATCGCCACCACGGGCACGGCCCAGGCCGCCTCGTCCCTCCCGTGTGACATCTACGCCTCGGCGGGGACGCCCTGTGTCGCCGCGCACAGCACCACGCGGGCGCTGTACGCCTCGTACAGCGGCAGGCTCTACCAGGTCAAGCGCCTCTCCGACAACACGATGACGAACATCAACACGCTCAGCGCCGGCGGCTACGCCAACGCAGCGGCCCAGGACTCCTTCTGCGCCGGAACCGAGTGCATCATCACCCAGATCTTCGACCAGAGCGGCAAGGGCAACAACCTCACCATCGAGGGCCCGGGCGGCAACGGCGGGCAGGACGTCGGCGCCATCGCCAACGCCCTGCCCGTCACCGCCGGCGGCAACAAGGTCTACGGCGTCTCCGTCCAGGCCGGCGTCGGCTACCGCAACAACAGCACCAACGGCGTCCCCACCGGCAGCCAGCCGCAGGGCGCCTACATGGTCACCAGCGGCCACCACGTCGACGGCAACTGCTGCTTCGACTACGGCAACGCCGAGACGAGCAGCACCGACACCGGCAACGGCCACATGGACGCCATCAACTTCGGCACCGAGTGCTGGTTCTCGCCCTGCTCCGGCTCCGGCCCGTGGGTCATGGCGGACCTGGAGAACGGCCTGTTCGCCGGCGGCAACGGCACCAACAGCAACAACACCGGCAACTCCAGCACGTTCGTCACGGCGCTGGAGAAGAACAACGGCAGCAGCACCTACGCCATCAAGGACGGCAACGCCCAGTCCGGAACCCTCAAGACCGACTACAGCGGCAGCCTGCCGACCACCGCCGGCTACATGCCGATGCACAAGGAGGGCGCCATCGTCCTCGGCACCGGTGGCGACGACAGCAACTGGTCCGACGGCTCGTTCTTCGAGGGCGTCATGACCGCGGGCTACCCGACCGACGCGGCCGACAACGCGGTGCAGGCCAACATCGTCTCCGTCGGCTACACCCAGGCCGCCCAGACCTTCCCGGTCACCGGCACCGCCTACCGGCTCACCAACACCAACAGCGGCAAGGTGCTGGACGCCGTGAACTGCGGCACCGCCAACGGCACCTCGATCGACATCTGGTCCTCGCTCGGCAACACCTGCCAGCAGTGGAAGTTCGCCAGCGCCGGCAACGGCCACTACACCATCACCAACGTCAACAGCGGCACGGTCCTTGACGACAAGAACTGCGGCATCAACAACGGCACCGCGGTGCAACTCTGGTCGTCACTGGGCAACACCTGCCAGGAGTGGGACGTCACCCCGGCCGGCAGCCACTACACGATCACCAACGTCAACAGCGGCATGACGCTCGACGTGGCGAACTGCGGCACGAGCAACGGCACGGCCGTCCGCCAGTGGGCGCAGCTGGACAACGGCTGCCAGCAGTGGGACATCGCGCCCTGACCGAACCGACCGCGCCGCCGATGGCCCGCCGCCCCTCCCCACAGGCGGGCCATCGGCCCGTCCGACGGCACCGCGCGGGGGCGGCAGGTCCAGAGCCCCGGCGGCAGGCCCAGCGGCGGACGAGTGGGGCCGCACGCCCGGACAGCTCACCCGCGACGATCAGCCCCAGCACCTCAGACAACACGACGAAACCCCCGAACCCGCAGGTTCGAGGGTTTCCGATGTCCTGAGACATCGAACTGTCGGGACGACAGGATTTGAACCTGCGACCCCTTGACCCCCAGTCAAGTGCGCTACCAAGCTGCGCCACGTCCCGGTGCGGCTCCCGCGGTGTCCCGCGTGATCACGCGGACAGAACTTTACCCCACGACGGGCCCTGCCCCGAAAGGGGCCGGCGAGGCGGGACAATCGGGGTATGAGCGACGCATCGGGAGTTCGGGCGGGCCGGGGACGCGACCGGGACGCGGAGGGGCGGGCCCGCAACGCGCGGCCGCGGGACGGTCTGGGACGGCCGCTGCCGTACGGGGCCAAGGGCGTGGCACGCCAGCCGGAGGGCGTCGTGCGCACCCCGGAGGAGACCGTCGCCGAGGCGCAGGCGCTGCTGGACGCGGGAAGGCCCTTCCACGCGCACGAGGTCTTCGAGGACGCCTGGAAGTCGGGGCCCGAGGAGGAGCGGGCCCTGTGGCGCGGGCTCGCGCAGCTGGCGGTGGGTCTCACGCACGCGGCCCGGGGCAATGTGACCGGGGGCGCCCGGCTGCTGCGGCGCGGCGCCGGAGCCGTCGAGGCGTGGGCGTCCGGGGCGGGACGGGACCGGCCGTACGGGCTGGAGGTGACCGGGCTGGTCGGCTGGGCCCGGGAATTGGCAGCCCTGGTGGAGCGGGACGCGGCGACCGTCGACGCGCGGGCGTGGGCGCCCCGGCTGCGTGGGGCGCGGTCGTAGGGGGCGTGCCGCGAGGGCTGTCGGTGGCGTACGGCAGACTCGGGGCGTGCGAAAGATTCATGTCATCGGCATCGGGGCGGGCGACCCCGACCAGCTGACCCTGCAGGCGGTGAAGGCGCTGAAGAGCACGGATGTGTTCTTCCTCCTCGACAAGGGCGAGGTGAAGTCCGACCTGGTGCAGCTGCGCCGCGACATCCTCGACGCACACCTGCCCCAGGGGTCGTACCGCCTGGTCGAGGCGCGCGATCCCCAGCGGGACCGGGCCGCGGGCGGCGCCGCCTACTCTCCCGCGGTCGGCGACTGGCGCTCGGCGCGCGCCGGGATCTACGAGCGGCTCATCGCCGAGGAGCTGGGCGAGGACGAGAGCGGCGCGTTCCTGGTGTGGGGCGACCCCGCGCTGTACGACAGCACCCTCGGGATCCTCCAGGAGGTCCTCGAGCGGGGCACGGTGACGTTCTCGTACGAGGTCGTGCCGGGCGTCAGCAGCGTCTCGGCGCTGGTCGCGAAGCATCGCACGGGACTGAACCGGGTCGCCGGGCCGGTGCAGATCACGACCGGCCGCCGCCTCGCCGAGGGCTTCCCGGAGGGGGTCGACGACGTGGTGGTGATGCTGGACGCGCACCAGGCGTTCCGGAGGTACGCGGACCAGGACATCGACATCTACTGGGGCGCGTACATCGGTACGCCGGACGAGATACTCGTCTCCGGCCCCCTCGCTCAGACGGCCGAGCGCATCGAGCGGCTGCGCGCCGAGGCGCGGGAGCGCAAGGGCTGGATCATGGACACGTATCTGCTGCGCAGGCGTCCCCGGGAGTAGCGGGGGCGGGTGGGCTGTGGACGGCGCGGAGGCCCGGGTGCCGACCGTGCCCGCGTCCTCGTCAGGGCCCCCTGAGCCCCAGCCGGGCCAGCACGCCCGCCACGTCCGGCACGGCCGTCACGCCCTGCGGCAGCGGGGGGCGGCGTACGACGACGACCGGCAGGCCGAGTTCCCGGGCGGCCGTGAGCTTCGCGGCGGTCGCCTCTCCCCCGCTGTCCTTGGTCACGAGCACGTCGATGCGGTGCTCGCGCAGCAGCGCCCTCTCGCCCTCGACCGTGAATGGTCCGCGCGCCAGCAGTATCCGCGTGTCCGGTGGCATGGGCGGCTCGGGCGGGTCCACCGACCGCAGGAGGAAGTGCAGGTCGGTCAGGTGCGCGAAGGCGGCGAGGCCCCCTCGGCCGGTGGTGAGGAAGACGCGCCGGCCGAGCCGCGGCAGACGGTCCGCCGCGTCGGTGAGCGAGGCCGCCTCGTGCCAGCGGTCGCCGGGGCCGGCGCTCCAGCCGGGTCTGCGGAGCACCACGGCGGGGACGCCGGTGGCCGCGGCGGCGTCTGCCGTGTTGGCCGTGATGCCCACGGCGAACGGGTGCGTGGCGTCGACCACGGCGTCCACGCTGTGCTCACGCAGCCAGGCGGCCAGCCCCTCCGCGCCGCCGAAGCCCCCGACGCGTACCTCGCCGTCGACGGTCCCCGGCCGGGACACCCGTCCGGCCAGGGACGTGGTCACGCGGACGCCGGGACGGGGCGCCAGCGCCGCGGCGAGTTCGCGTGCCTCGGTGGTGCCGCCGAGGATCAGGACGTGCGGGGACATGACGACGAGGGTACGGCTGCCTCGGACCACGTTGTGCGGGAAGCTTCCCGCATGCCGTACGGCCTTCCGGCACCGTGCTCGTTATCGTCCTGGCATGCCCGACATCGACGCAGTGCGTGCCGTCCTCATCGACATCGACGGCGTCCTCACCGTCTCGTGGCAGCCGCTGCCGGGCACGGTCGACGCGCTGCGGGAGATCCGTGGATCCGGATACGCGGTCGCCCTCGTCACCAACACGACGTCCCGCACCCGTGCCTCGATCGCCGAGACCCTGTCCGCGGCCGGCTTCCCCGTGGCCGCCGAGGACATCCTCACCGCGCCCGCCGTCACCGCCGCGTACCTCGCCGAGCACTGCCCGGGTGCGCGGTGCTCGCTGCTCACCAGCGGTGACATCCGGGAGGACCTGGCGGACGTCTTTCTCGTCGACGACGAGGACACCGTCCCCGACGTGGTGGTCCTCGGTGGCGCCGGTCCCGAGTTCGACTACGCGGCGCTCAACCGGGCCTTCGGCCACCTTCAGCAGGGCGCGCGGCTGGTCGCCATGCACCGCAACCTGTACTGGCGCACCGACCGGGGGCTGCAGCTGGACTCGGGGGCGTTCCTGCTCGGCTTGGAGAAGGCCGCGCACACGGAGGCCGAGGTCACCGGCAAGCCGTCGCCCGCCTTCTTCGAGGCCGCGCTGACCCGCCTCGGGGTGGATGCCGGCCAGGCGCTCATGGTGGGCGACGACATCGAGTCCGATGTGCTCGCGGCCCAGCGCGCCGGGCTCACCGGAGTCCTCGTGAAGACGGGCAAGTACCTGCCACAGACCCACCGGGACGCCGGCGGCGAGCCCCACCACGTCCTGGACTCCTTCGCGGACCTTCCCGCGCTGCTCCGATAGCTCAGCGCAGCAGGAGCTGGAGGGCGCCCACCACGGTCGCCGCGATCACCAGTTGCTCGAACAGGCGCTGGTTGATCCGGTTCACCGCCCACCTGCCGATGGCGGCCCCCGGCAGCACGAACACCGCGAGCGCCGCGTCCAGTAGCAGGGAGCGGCCGTCGATCAGGCCGAGCCCGGCGCTGAAGGGCACCTTGGAGACGTTGACGATCAGGAAGAAGAAGGCCGAGGTGCCGAGGAAGCCCAGTTTGCGGAAGCCCGCGGAGAGCAGGTACATCGACATCACGGGGCCGCCGGCGTTCGCGACCATCGTGGTGAAGCCGCCGAGGACGCCGTAGGAGCGGGCCTTCATCCGGCCGGCGCGTGTGGTCACCGCGTCGGGTTCGTCGTCCCGGTCGGCGTGCCGGCGGCGCCACACGGTGACCGCCGCCATCAGCAGCAGGATCGCGCCGATCGAGGTCCGCACGACCGCGTCGTCGGCCCACACCAGGAACAGCGTGCCGACGACGACGCCCGCGGCGACCGCCGGGAACAGGCGCCACAGGGTGGGCCAGTGGGCGTGGCGGCGGTAGGTGAGGACGGCGAGGACGTCGCCGACGATCAGGATCGGCAGCAGGACGCCGGTCGAGGCCCGGGCGGGCAGGACGGCGGCGAAGATGGCGAGGCTGACCGTGTTGGCGCCGCTCACGGCGGTCTTGGAGAAGCCGACGAGCAGCGCGGCGGCGGCCAGCGCGGCGAACCCCCACGGCGATATGTCCCAGAGCGTCATCGTGTTCATGCGGGGACCGATGCTATGCCCACGCATCTGGCCGCGTCAGGGGCGTCTCGCCAGATGGGCCCCAGGTGAGACGGCCCCTGAACAACCCTGCGCCGCCCCCGCTTCTCCTACATCCGCGGACGCTCGACGAGCACCGTGCTGCCCTGCCCCACGCCCACACACATCGTCGCGAGCCCTCGGGCGGCGCCGGTGCGGCGCATGCGGTGCAGGAGGGTGGTCAGGATGCGGGCGCCCGAGCAGCCGAGCGGGTGGCCGAGGGCGATGGCGCCGCCGGTCGGGTTGACCAGCTCCGGGTCGAGGCCGAGCCGGTCGGCGCAGGCGAGGGCCTGGGCGGCGAACGCCTCGTTGAGCTCGGCCTCCTCGATGTCGCCGATCCTCCAGCCCACCCGTGCCAGGGCCTTCTCGGTGGCGGGGACGGGGCCGATGCCCATGACGTCCGGGTGCACGCCGGCCGAGGCCCCGGCCACGTACCGGCCGAGGGAGTCGAGGCCCAGCTCGTCGAGGACCTCCTCGCTGACCAGGAGGAGGCCGGCGGCGCCGTCGTTCATGGGCGAGGCGTTGCCCGCGGTGACGGTGCCGCCCTGGCGGAACACCGGCTTCAGGCGGGCGAGTTTCTCGTACGAGGTGTCCTCGCGGACGCCTTCGTCGGCGGTGACGACGACGCCGTCGGGTCGGGTCACGGGCAGGAGTTCGGCGTCGAAGAGCCCGTTCTTGCGGGCCTCGGCCGCCCGCCGGTGGCTGCGCAGCGCGAAGTGGTCCTGGCGGTCGCGCGGGACGCCGTACCGCTCGGCGACCTCCTCGGCGGTCTCCCCCATGGAGAGCAGGCCGTGCAGGTCCTTCATCGCCGGGTTGACCAGCCGCCAGCCGAGGCGGGTGTCGGCGGTCTCCATGCGCTGCGGCAGGGCCTCGTCGGGGCGGGGCAGCACGAAGGGGGCGCGGCTCATGGACTCCGAGCCGCCCGCGAGCACGATGTCGGCCTCGCCCGCGGCGATGGCGCGGGCGGCCGTCGTCACCGCCTCCAGGCCGGAGGCGCACAGCCGGTTGACCGTGGCTCCCGGGACGGACTCGGGCAGACCGGCGAGGAGGGCGGCCATGCGGGCGACGTTGCGGTTGTCCTCGCCGGCCTGGTTGGCGGCGCCCCAGTAGACGTCGTCGATGCGGGCCGGGTCGAGCGCGGGCACGTCCGCGACCAGGCCGCGGATCACGGTGGCCGCGAGGTCGTCGGGGCGCACGGTGGACAGTGCGCCGCGCAGTCTGCCGATGGGGGTGCGGCGGGCTGCCGCGAAGTGGACGGTACGCACGTACGGAACTCCTGACCGGCCTCGGCGATGGAGCGGAGTTAATTAGCACCGCTAGTTTTGAACTATAGACCGCCGGGCGGTCGCCGGGAAGCTCACCGCTGCCGCGGGGGAAGGGGGGCGCTCCCGCCGGGTTTCACCTGATCGGTCCTGGGGACCCGGGCGCGCATGGAGTGGTTGCGGCAAGCGGCGTGCGTGGGTGAGGACCCCGAGCTGTTCTTCCCCGTCGGGACGGCGGGGCCCGCCGTCGAGGAGACCGCCGCCGCCAAGCGCGTCTGCCGCCGCTGCCCCGTCATGGGCGAGTGCCTGGACTGGGCGCTGGGCAGCGGGCAGACGGCGGGCGTGTGGGGCGGCACCGGCGAGCAGGAGCGTGCCGAACTGCTCCGTGCCACGAACGACCGACCGACAAGGAGAAGCGCGCGATGACCGTGGTGCACAGCACGCTGCCCGAGCCCGCACGCCGGGTCACCGGGGAGGCCCTGCAGGAGACCCTGGTGGATCTGCTCGGGCTGTCCCTGGTCGGGAAGCAGGCCCACTGGAACATCGTCGGACCCAGGTTCCGTTCGATCCACCTCCAGCTCGACGAGGTGGTCGACACCGCACGCTCGTACGCCGACACGGTGGCCGAGCGGGCGTCCGCGCTCGGTGTGCCGCCGGACGGCCGCCCGGAGACCATCGCGTCCGTCTACGGCCTGCCCGGCACGAAGGAGGGCTGGCTGCGGGACACCGAGGTCGTGGGCCTGATGGTGGAGTCGCTGGAAGCGGCGATCGGGCGGCTGCGCAAGCGGATCGACGCCACCGCGGAGGCCGATCCCGTCACCCAGGACCTGCTGATCGGGATCACCGCGGAGCTGGAGAAGCAGCGCTGGATGTTCGAGGCCGAGAACTGGCCGCGCGAGGAGTGAGCCCGAGCCCGAGCGGAACCCGACCATCGAGGGTGGAGAGGAGTACACCATGACCGACGCCCTGGAGATGGACGCGCTGTGGGAGGACTTCCACCGGGTGGTGAACATGACCTCCCAGGAACTGGCGGCCTGGCTGCGGGTCCGGGACGCCGAGGAGGAGAGCGAGCCACTGCCGGAGGAGGCGGGCACGCCCACCGGACGGCACGTCCTGTCGATCCTGCAGAAGCGGCGCACCGACCTCACCGACGACGACGTCCGGGTGATGCGCAAGGTGGTGGACACGGTCACCTCCGAGGTGGACGTGGAGAACGAGCCGGAGGCCGAGGACGAGCACCTGCGCCACCGGCTCATGACGCTGGGGCACGACCCGCTCAAGGCGTCACGGTGAGGCCGCCATGGGACGGGACGACAGAGCCGCCGAGGTGATCGGGGAACTCGTCGGCGAGCACGGGCAGACCTACGCGGAAGAGGCGGGGATCCGGCTCAAGGACGCCCCGCAGCCGCTGTACCGGCTGCTGTTGATGGCCCTGCTGCTCAGCGCCCGCATCCGCTCCTCGATCGCCCTGGCCACGGTGCGGGCGCTTCAGGAGGCGGGCCTGAAGGACCCGCGCCACATGGCGCAGGCGGACTGGCAGGAGCGGGTCGACGCGCTGGGGCGGGGCGGCTACCGGCGCTACGACGAGCGGACGGCGACCCAACTGGGCGTCGGTGCCGAGTTGCTGACTGAGCGTTGGGGCGGAGACCTGCGGCGGCTGCGGAAGGAGGCCGACGGCGACGTCCCCGCCCTGCGCCGGCTGTTGCAGGAGATACCGGGGATCGGACCGGCCGGCGCGGACATCTTCCTGCGCGAGGTGCAGCGCGTGTGGCCCGAGGTGGCTCCCTACCTGGACGCGAAGGCACTGTCGGGTGCGGAGCGACTGGGGCTGCCGAAGGACCCGGAGCAGCTGCTGAAGCTGACGAAGGACACCGAACCGGCGGTGCTGGCAGCGGCGTTGGTGCGCGCCGCACTCGACAAGAAGCTGGCGGAAGAGGTGCGGCAGCACGCGGCATGAGGGCGGGCTCGGGGTGGGCACCCTGTGGGGGCAGGACGAGTTGCCCCGTCAGCGCCCGCCGCGAGCCTTCCCGCACCGGACACCGACGCCTCGGCGTCGCCGACACCGCGGCGACCGGCAGGTGAAATCTTCACCGGGAGCGGAGAAAGCGCCTTCTCCCAGAGACTCGCCCGCTACGTTTTGACATGCGCGCAACACTCCCTCCCGTCACCCCCCAGGAGCCGTTCCCCATGCGCAGACTCCTCGCCACCCTCGCGGCGGCCGCCGCCGCGCTCGGCGGACTCACGGTCACCGCGCCCACCGCCACGGCGGCCGACTCGGGCACGTTCCGCGTGCTCGGCTACAACGTCGCCGGTCTCCCCGAGGGCATCTCCAGCGCCCCGACACCGCGCCAGTCGAGCACCACGACGATCGGCTCACGCCTCGGCCCGTACGACATCGTCCAGGTCCAGGAGGACTTCAACTACCACGCGTACCTGTACGCCGCGGACTCCCACCCGTACCGCACGCCCACCAGCGGCGGCGCCGGCGTCGGCAGCGGACTCAACACGCTGTCCGGTATCCCGTACGACACAGACGACTTCGAGCGCGTGCACTGGAACTCGTGCCAGTACGACTCGGGGGACTGCCTCACCCCCAAGGGCTTCACGTTCATGCGGGAGCGCCTGGCCGAGGGCGTCTACGTCGACTTCTACAACCTGCACACCAACGCCGGGACGAACGACGGCGATCTGGCCTCGCGCGCGGACAACCTCAACCAGCTGACGGACTTCATCAAGACCCACTCCGCGGGCAACGCCGTCGTCGTCATGGGCGACACCAACACCCGCTACACGCGCTCGGGTGACACGATCGCCGAGTTCGCCGCTGCGAACGGCCTCACCGACGCCTGGGTCAAGCTGGTGCGCGGCGGCACCCCGCCCGCCAAGGGCAGCGACCCGCTGCTCTGCGACGAGAACGCGGTCACCAACAGCTGCGAGGTCGTCGACAAGATCCTCTACCGGGGCAGCAAACTCGTCTCGCTCAACGCCACCGCGTACAACAACGAGCACGCCAAGTTCCTCACCGACGACGGCAAGATGCTCTCCGACCACGACCCGATCACCGCGACGTTCAGCTGGACGCGCAACTCCGCCTTCCAGCTCAGCGACCAGTTCGGCGGGCCGCACGGCGACTACTACGACGACATCGACAGCGTCCCGGCCGGCGCCCGGGCGACCGGCATCTCGCTGCGCAGCGGCTCCCGTGTCGACCAGGTCGGCGTGACGCTGGCGGGCGGCACCACGCTCGTGCACGGCGGCACCGGCGGCACGGCATCCTCGCTGACCCTGGGGAGCGACGAGTACGTGACAAGCGCGCAGCTCTGTGAGGGCCGGTACGACGGCCGCACGAGGATCTTCTCCGCGAAGTTCACGACCAACCTCGGCCGCAGCCTGGCGGGCGGTACCACCACGTCCGACTGCGTGACCCGCACGGCGCCCTCCGGCTGGCAGATCGCGGGGTTCCACGGGCGCTCCGGTGACGAGGTCGACAAGATCGGCTTCATCTACACCCGGCGCTGACGCGCCACCAAGACCTCGTGAGGGCCGCTGACCGACCCGGCAGCGGCCCTCACGTATGGCCGATTCCCGTCCTCGGGTTAGTCTTGCCGCCGTACCGGACACGGGGTGCCCCATCTGCGGGCTGAGATCACACCCGTCGAACCTGAACCAGTTCGTACTGGCGGAGGGATGTCTTTCATGCCATCGGCGCATGTCTCGGGCGGGCTGCCCACAGGCGGCCGGAGCACCGTCTTCGACGGGCGGATGCCCACCGCTCCCGGCGACCTCAGGGTCGAGGGCCACGGCATCGAGCCGGTCCCCGAGACGAATCGTTACGGCGGGGCGGGCCGGCTGTTCACCGTGTGGTTCGCCCCCAATCTGACCATGACGGGCGTGTTCACCGGGACCATCGGCATCGCGCTCGGCCTGGACTTCACCACCGCACTCGCCGCCGTCGTCCTCGGCACGGTGCTGGGCGCGGTGCCCACCGCCTATCTGAGCACCTGGGGCAGCCGCACCGGAGCCGGCCAGCTGCCGCTCGCCCGGCTGGCGTTCGGGCGCGCGGTGGTGCTGCCCGGGGTGCTGCAGTGGCTGTCCTCGATCGCCTGGGACGCGCTGATCGGGCTGTTCGGCGGCGATGCGCTGGCGCGGCTCGCCGGCTGGCCGTTCTGGCTGGGCGTCCTGGTGGTGATGCTCGCCCAAGGACCCCTGGGGGTCCTCGGCTACGAGGCGATCCACCGGCTGCAACTCGTCATGACGTTCGTGCTGGCCGCCGCCTTCGCACTGATCGCCCTGCGCATGGCGGGCAGCGTGCACCCCGCCTGGACGGGCACCGCGCACGGCGCGGACCGGGTGGGCGCCTTCGTGCTGACCAGCACCATCGCGCTCAGCCTGTCGCTGTCCTGGGCGCCGTACGCCAGCGACTTCAGCCGCTATCTGCCGCGCGGCACCTCACGGTCCCGGATGTTCTGGTGCACGCTGCTCGGTCTCGTGGTGTCCTTCGTGGCCGTGCAGGTCCTCGGGCTGTGGGGCGCGTCGGTGCTGACCGACCAGACGGCCGCGGGCGTGGACCATGTGCTGGGCGGGGGCGCGGCCGGTGCCTTCGGGCTGCTGGCCGTGGCGCTGGCGGCGCTCGCCAGCAATGCGATGAACGACTACAGCGGCTCCTTGGCACTGCAGACCGTCGGGGTGCGCCTGCCGCGTCCGCTGGCCGCCGCCCTCGCCGTGGTGCTCGGCTTTCCGCTGGTGCTGTGGATGCACGCGGCGAACACCACCGCCCGCTTCCAGAACGTGCTGCTGTTCGTGAGCTACTGGATCCCCGGGTTCGTGGCGATCGTCGTCGTCGACTGGCTCGCACGGCGCGGCGCCGCGGTCGACCTCGCCGCCTGGACCGCCCGGCCGCGCTCCGTGTGGCCGCCGCTGCTGGCGTTCGTCGGCGCCTTCGCCGCGGCGGTGCCGTTCATGGACACCGGCCTGTACGTGGGCCCGGCCGCCCACGCGCTGCACGGCGCCGACGTCTCCTACTACGTGGCGTTCCTGGTCGCCCTCGCGCTGTACGCCCCGCTGCGCCTCCGGGAGGAGAGCCGCGTGCGCGTCCGAGAGGAGGGCCGCGCATGACCGCGCCGCCCCGTGTCCTGACCATCGCCGGCTCCGACTCCGGCGGCGGCGCCGGGATCCAGGCCGACCTGAAGACCATGCTGGCGCTCGGCGCCCACGGGATGAGCGTGATCACCGCGGTCACGGCGCAGAACTCCGTGGGGGTGCAGGGGGCGTGGGAGCTGCCCGTGGAGGCGGTGCGCGCCCAGTACCGCAGCGTCGTCGACGACATCGGCGTGCAGGCGGTCAAGACGGGCATGCTCGCCTCGCCCGCGCTGGTCCAGGCGGTGGCCGACCTGCTCACGGACGTGCCGGCACCGGTCGTCGTGGACCCGGTGAGCGTCTCCAAGCACGGCGACCGGCTGCTCGCCGACGACGCCCTGGACGCCGTACGGACCAGGTTGCTGCCGCTCGCCACGGTGGCCACGCCGAACCTGGACGAGGTCGCGGAGCTGACCGGCATCACGGTGACCGACGAGGCGGGCATGCGCCGCGCGGCCGACCGTCTGCTGTCGTACGGGCCCCGGTGGGTGCTCGTGAAGGGCGGGCATCTGCCCGGCGAGGCCACCGACCTGCTCACGGACGGCCGGCAGGAGCACTGGCTGCGCGCTCCGCGCCACGACAACCGCCACACCCACGGCACGGGCTGCACCCTCGCCTCGGCCGTCGCGGTCGGTCTCGCGCAGGGCCTCGCGGTGCCGGAGGCGGTGCGGCAGGCCAAGGACTACGTCACGGAGGCGATCGCGGCGGGCTTCGCGCTCGGCGCCGGCATCGGACCGGTGGACCACGGCTGGAGGCTGCGTGCGCGCACGTGACGGTGGCCGGGGAAAGGAGCCCGCCCTCAAGGGGGTGCCTCGGGTCAAGGCGTCACAGGTCGATCTGATGTGATGGACGGGCACCGCCGATCCTTTCCCGTAAGGACCGAACCCTGAACACCCCGCTCGCCGAGGCTCTCTCCGTCGTCCTCCTCGTCGCCGTCCTGGCCGGCGCGGTGGTGCGTCCCTTCCGACTGCCGGAGGCGGTCTGGGCGGTTCCGGCCGCCGGGATCGCCATCCTGACCGGCGCCATCAGCCTGGACCACGCGCGGGCCGAGGCCGAGCGCCTGGGCCCGGTGGTCGGCTTCCTGGCGGCCGTGCTGGTGCTGGCCCACTTCTGTGACGTGGAGGGGCTGTTCCAGGCCTGCGGCGCCTGGATGGCGCGCTGGGCGGCGGGCCGTCCCGGGCGGCTGCTGACCGCCGTGTTCGCCCTCGCCTCGCTGATCACCGCGGTGCTGAGCCTGGACGCCACCGTCGTGCTGCTCACGCCCGTCGTGTTCGCCACCGCGGCCCGCATGGGCGCCCGACCCAAGCCGCACCTGTACGCCTGCACCCATCTGTCGAACACCGCCTCGCTGCTGCTGCCGGTCTCCAATCTCACCAATCTGCTCGCGTTCGGTGCGGCCGGGCTGAGCTTCACCCGTTTCGCCGCGTTGATGGTGCTGCCGTGGCTGGTGGCGGTGGCCGTCGAGTATGCCGTCTTCCGGCGTTTCTTCCGCCACGACCTGGACGCGGGCGCCACCGAAGAGGACCACGGCGAGCCGCCGAGGCTGCCGCTGTTCGCGCTGGTGACGGTCGCCTGCACCCTGGCGGGGTTCGTGGTGGCCTCCGCGTTCGGTGTCGACCCGGCGTGGTCGGCGGCGGCCGGGGCGCTGGTGCTCGCCGTGCGCGGACTCCTCCGGCACCGGGCCACCCCGCTGACGGTGGTGCGCGCGGCGGCGCCGTCCTTCCTGGCGTTCGTGCTGGCGCTCGGCGTCGTGGTCCGCGCGGTCGTCGACAACGGTCTCGCCGGCGCTCTCGGGCATGTCATCCCCGGCGGCACCGGCCTGCCCGCGCTGCTCGGGGTCGCGGCCCTGGCGGCCGTGCTGGCCAACCTGATCAACAATCTGCCGGCGGTCCTGGTGCTGCTGCCGCTGGCCGCCCCGTCCGGTCCCGGAGCGGTGCTCGCCGTCCTGCTCGGCGTGAACATCGGCCCCAACCTCACCTACGCCGGTTCGCTGGCCACGCTGCTGTGGCGCCGGATCGTCCACCAGCACGACCACGGCGTCGACCTCAAGGAGTTCACGCGCCTCGGCGCGATCGCCGTGCCGACCGCGCTGGCGGGCGCGGTGGTGGCGCTGTGGGCGTCCCTCCACGTCGTCGGGACCTGAGCCGGCTCCGGGTCCCGCGCGTTCCGGCTCCCGGGCGGTGAGCAACTCCCGCCCCGCCGTCCGTACATCGGTACGGCGGTACGAGCCGTACCGAGCGACATCCGCCGTGCCCGACCCACACGCGGGGGCGGCGGATCCGGACCCAAGGAGCACAGCATGCAGGCGACCGCGCAGATCGGCGTCACCGGGCTCGCGGTGATGGGCCGCAACCTGGCCCGGAACTTCGCGCGCAACGGGTACACCGTCGCCGTGCACAACCGCACCCCGGCCAGGACGAAGACGCTGATCGAGGACTTCGGGCACGAGGGCGCGTTCGTGGCCGCCGAGACGGCCGAGGAGTTCGTGGCGGCGCTGGAGCGGCCCCGCCGCCTGATGATCATGGTGCAGGCGGGGGCGGCGACCGATGCCGTGATCGAGGAGTTCGCCCCGCTCCTGGAGCCCGGCGACATGATCATCGACGGTGGCAACGCGCACTTCGCCGACACCCGTCGGCGTGAGCGGGCGCTGCGCGAGCGTGGCATCCACTTCGTCGGCGTGGGTGTCTCCGGCGGCGAGGAGGGGGCGCTGAACGGGCCGAGCATCATGCCCGGCGGCTCACCGGAGTCGTACGCCGCTCTCGGCCCGATGTTCGAGAAGATCAGCGCCAAGGTGGACGGCGAACCGTGCGCGACCCATGTCGGCACCGACGGCGCCGGGCACTTCGTGAAGATGGTCCACAACGGCATCGAGTACGCCGACATGCAGCTGATCGGCGAGGCCTACGACCTGCTGCGCCAGGTGGCCGGCTTCTCCCCCGCCACGATCGCGGAGATCTTCCGCCAGTGGAACAAGGGGCGCCTGGACTCGTATCTGATCGAGATCACGGCGGAGGTGCTGTCGCATGTGGACGCGGCGACCGGCAGGCCGTTCGTGGACGTCGTAGCCGACGCGGCCGGGCAGAAGGGCACCGGGCGCTGGACCGTGCAGACCGCGCTGGAACTGGGCTCCCCGGTGACCGCGATCGCCCAGGCCACCTTCGCCCGCGCCGCCTCCGGGCAGTCCGCGCTGCGCTCCGCGTACCGGGGGCTGCCCGGAGGCACGAACTGGGACCTGACCCCGTACGAGGCCGAGCGCTTCACCGCTCAGGTGGAGCAGGCCCTGTACGCATCCAAGCTGATCGCCTACGACCAGGGCTGGAAGATGATCCTGGACGCGGCCAAGGAGTTCGGCTGGAAGATCGACCTGGGGGCCGTCGCGAAGATCTGGCGCGGCGGCTGCATCATCCGGGCCGCCTTCCTGGACCGCATACGTGCCGCCTACGCGGCCGATCCGCGCCTGGTCAGTCTGCTGTCCGACGCGGGTTTCGCCGCGGAGATCGCCGAGGCGCAGGTGCCGTGGCGCGAGGTGATCGCCACCGCGGCCCGTCGGGGCGTGCCGGTGCCCGCGTTCTCCGCCGCGCTGTCGTACTACGACTCCCTGCGCGCCGACCGCCTGCCGGCCGCGCTCACCCAGGGCCAGCGCGACTACTTCGGCGCCCACACCTACCGGCGCGTCGACCGCGAGGGCAGCTACCACACCCTCTGGGGCACGCCGGGCCGCACGGAGACGGAGGTGATCTGAGACCGGCGCACCACCGGGCTCCCCGAGCGGGAGCCCGACCCGGAGAGCGACTTGCCGAACCGGCGGGCCCGGCGCAGGCCGGGCGAAGCCGTTGCGATCAAGCGGGCGGAAACATGATTCGACGGTAAGGTCGATCCATGAACGCAGAGTTCGATGTGGTGGTCCTGGGGGCAGGCCCCGGCGGTTACGTGGCAGCCATTCGCGCCGCCCAACTCGGCCTGAGGACCGCCATCGTCGAAGGACGGTTCTGGGGCGGCATCTGTCTGAACATCGGGTGCATCCCTGCGAAGGCGCTGCTGAGGAACGCGGAGCTGGCGCACCTCGTCGTCCACGAAGCGGACGCCTACGGCCTGAAGTTCGACGGGCAGGTCGGCCTCGACTACCGGGCGGCCTACCTCAGGAGCCGCAAGGTGGCCGACGGGCGGGCCAAAGGCGTCGGCTACCTCATGCGCAAGAACGGCATCGCGCAGTTCGAGGGCCAGGGGTCGTTCATCGACCCGCACACCATGAACGTCCGGATGTCCGGCGAAGAGGCCACCCTCACCTTCGCCCACTGCATCATCGCCACCGGCTCGACCGTGAAGCTGCTGCCGGGCACCCGTCTCGGCAAGCGCATCGTGACCTACGAGGAGCAGATCCTCTCCGACAGCCTGCCGGCCAGCATCGTCATCGCGGGCGCCGGTGCCATCGGGGTGGAGTTCGCCTACCTGCTGCGGGCCTACGGCGTCCAGGTCACGCTGGTCGAGTTCCTCGACCGGGTCGCTCCCCTGGAGGACGAGGAGGTCTCGGCGGAGCTCGCCCGGCAGTTCCGCCGGCAGGGAATCACGGTCATGACCTCCACCCGCGTGGAGTCCATGGAGGAGACCGCGGACGGCGTCCGCGTCGTCGTCTCACAGGACGGCCAGGAAAAGACACTGGAAGCGGAGAAGGTGCTCCAGGCCACGGGCTTTCAGCCCCGCACGGCCGGATACGGGCTGGCGAACGCGGGCGTCCGGCTCACGGATCGCGGCGCGATCGACGTCGACGGCCGGTGCCGCACCAGCCAGTCGCACATCTTCGCCATCGGGGACGTGACGGCGAAGTTGATGCTCGCGCACACGGCGGAGGCCATGGGCGTCATCGCCGCGGAGACCATCGCGGGCGCCGAGACGATGGAACTCGACTACCGCATGATTCCCCGCGCCACCTTCTGCCGGCCCCAGATCGCGAGCTTCGGCTGGACCGAGGCGGAGGCCAGGACGGAGGGCTTCGACGTCCGCGTCGCGAAGTTCCCCTTCACCGCGAACGCCAAGGCGCACGGCTTCGGCGAAACGGCCGGCTTCGTGAAGCTCGTCAGCGATGCCCGCCACGGCGAACTCCTGGGGGGCCACCTGATCGGGCCGGACGTCACGGAACTGCTCCCGGAACTGACCCTCGCCCAGAAATGGGACCTGACGGTGACCGAGCTCGTGAGGAACGTGCACGCGCATCCCACGCTGAGCGAGGCCGTCCAGGACGCGTTGCACGGTCTGGCCGGGCACATGATCAACCTGTGAGGACCGGCCCGCACAGGACTCGCTGCGCCCGGCATGGTCCTCTCCTCCAGGCCAGGTCTTCTCCGTCCAGGCCAGGTCTTCTCCGTCCAGACCAAGTAGTAGGCGGGTGGTCGTATACTGCGTGGTATGGGACGCACCAGTGACGCCAAGGAGAAGATCCTCACAGCTGCGCAGTCGCTCATCGAACTGCGGGGATACTCCGCACTGGGCGTGGCCGAGATCTGCAAGACGGCCGGGGTGCCCAAGGGCAGCTTCTACTACTTCTTCGAGTCCAAAGAGGCTCTGGCGCTGGCCGTCCTCGATGAACACTGGACCGCCCAACAGCGTGACTGGGCCCGCATCCTGCACAGCGAGGCGGAGCCCCTGGAGCGGCTCCGGCAGCTGTTCGAGGAGACCGAAGCGGCTCAGCGTGCCGGTCAGGCCAGTTGCGGCTCCGTCTCGGGGTGCATGTTCGGCAACCTCACCCTGGAGCTGAGCAACCAGACCGAGGCGATACGTGAGCGTCTGCAGCAGATCTTCGAGGCACAGGTCGCCATGGTGGAGGCGGTCGTCTCCGAGGCTCTCGCACGCGGAGAGGTCACCGTCTCCGACGCCCACGAAGCCGCTCGCTCGGTTGTCGCGCAACTCGAGGGCCAGGTGCTGTTCGCCAAGCTCTACAACAACACGTCCCAGCTCAGCGCCCTGTGGCTGAACTGCCTGGCGCTGCTGGGCGCTCGCGCGTCCGAGGAGCCGTGGGTCGCTGTGTGAGGCGCACCCCCCTCCGCCTCACCGGACCCGGGCGTCGGTGAGATGGACGGACCGGACCACCACTGCCGGGTCGATGACACTCCTGGGCAGTACACCTGCCTGGGCACTAGACCTGCCTGGGCACTAGACCCGGCAGCCGCCGATCAGGGCGAGGCCCCGACACTGAGGGCCCTCTGAGAACACTGTGAGACGCGCGGGGAAACGGACATCCCCCCGGACGAACGTCGGCGCAGACCCTGGCTTTGACTTTTGTCGACCGGTCGCCTAGCTTAGACGACCGGTCGGCTAATTCGCCTACCGCATCACCGCACCACCCCCTTACGAACGGAACTCACTGTTATGGCCACCCCCGTGAAGCTCGCGATCGTCTACTACTCATCCACCGGAACGATCGCCGAGATCGCGAAGGAGCTCCACGACGCCGCCATCAAGGCAGGGGCCGAAGTCCGCCTGCTGAAGGCCGCGGAACTGGCCCCCCGAAGCGCCATCGACTCCAACCCCGCCTGGGCCGCCAACCACACCGCCACCGCGGACATCCCCGAAGCCACCCCCGACGACATCGATTGGGCCGACGCCGTCGTCTTCGGCACCCCCACCCGCTTCGGCAACGTCTCCGCACAGCTCAAGCAGTTCATCGACACCCTCGGCGGCCTGTGGGCGCAGGGCAGGCTCGCCGACAAGGTCTACAGTGGCTTCGTCTCCACCGCGACCGCCCACGCCGGCCACGAGTCGACGCTTCTCGCCCTCTACAACTCCGTGCACCACTTCGGCGGCATCATCGTCACCCCCGGCTTCACCGATCCCGCCAAGTTCGTCGACGGCAACCCCTACGGCACCTCCCACGCGGACGGCCAGGGCAGCAACCCCGTCGACGACACCACCCGCACCGCCGCCCGCATCCAGGCCGAACGCGTCGTACAGATCGCCGCACAGATCAAGGCCGCCTGACGAGCCAACGGCGCGAGACGAGACAGCACAGAAGGGACATGACCATGAAGGAGTTCCTTGTGGAGCTCACCACCACCGTCCCCGAGGGCACCGAACCCGCCGAGGTCGACCGGCGCCGCGCTGCCGAAGCCGTCCGGGCCAAGGAGCTCGCCACCGCCGGCCACCTGGTCCGGCTGTGGCGCCCGGTGGGCGAACTGCGCAGCATCGGACTGTGGCGCGCCGCCGACGAGGACGAGCTCCGTGAGAAGGTCATCGGCACGCTGCCCCTGCGGCCCTGGATGACCGCGGTGGTCACCGCCGTACAGCCACACCCCAACGACCCCGGCAGGCCAGGCGCCGCCTGAACCGGCTCTGCCCCTCACTCACGAGAGAGCGCGAGAGGACACTTCTGATGAGCACCACGGCAGAGCATGAAGAGATCCTGCGTGGCGTCATGGACCGATGGAAGTCGGGCGTCGATGCTCACGAGCCGCAGCAGGTCGCCTCGTGCTTCACCGAAGACGCGATCTTCCAGGGACTTCACCCTTACGGTGTGGGCCGTCGAGCGGTCGCCGAGTACTACGACTCCCAGCCGATCGGGCTGACGGCGGAGTACCGCATTCTGGAAACAAGGCGGGTCGCCGAGGAAGTCGTGCTCGGATACCTGGGCGTCGACTTCTCCTTCACCGACCGCCCGACGATCAGGGTCACTCTCAGTGTGCTGATCAGGCGAACTGCCGACGGCTGGTCCATCAGCCACTACCAGGTGACCAAGCTCGACTGAGGGACGGCAAAGCGGCCGACGGTCGCCGCGATTCCCGGAAATGAGTCGGAGGCCGTATCGACATCCTCCGATACGGCCTCCGACCCGCTGTTTCGCAAGTCGGGACGACAGGATTTGAACCTGCGACCCCTTGACCCCCAGTCAAGTGCGCTACCAAGCTGCGCCACGTCCCGTTGCCCGTCTGACCTGGGGTTTCCCCTGGCCCAACGTGCACAGAAACAATACCGCACTCCGGGCCGTGGTCGCGCATCCCTTTATCCGGCGTTCACTCGCGGCGCGCCTCCCCCGCCGGGAGACCCAGGTCAGGATGGAGGTCGAGGAGGCGGGGCGGCGCCGCCTGTCGCCAGGAGTCGGCGAGGATGTCGCGCAGCTCGCTCTCGTCCTCCAGGACGGCGAGGCGCACCCGGATCCAGGCGAACTGTGCCTCGTGGTCGGCGACCCAGAACTTCGCGGGCTCCGCCAGGACCAGTTCGTCCCGCTCCTCCTTGGGGCACCGCACCGCCATGGACGACTCGTCCTCGGGCAGCGTGGCGAACATCTTCCCCGCGACCCGGAACGTGGGCATGCTCCAGGCGATCTTCTCCGTGCTGTCCGGCAGGGAGAGGGCGATACGGCGTACGTCTTCGGCGTCCGGCATGTCTCGCACCGTAGCCAACACCACTGACAATCGGGCGGCCGGTCAACGGGGGAGCGGCGCCACCTGCTTGTAGAAGATCGTCGTGGGCTGCAGGACACCCGCCGGGGTCGCCGCGAAGTCCGGTATCGAGCCGACGCTGGTCCAGCCCGCGGAGCGGTACAGCGACTCGGCGGGGCTGCCTGTCTCCGTGTCCAGGTGGAGCAGGGTGATCCCGGCCTCGGCGGCGGCCCGCTCCGCGGTGGCCAGCAGCCTGCGCGCAAGGCCCTTGCCGCGGGCCTCGCGGTGCACCATGAGTTTGACCAGTTCGGCCCGGTGGCGGCCGTTCGGCTTGTCCGGGAAGGCGAGGCTCACCGTGCCCGTCACCCGGTCCCCCGCCCGGGCCGCCCACACCGCGAGGCCGCCCGCGTCGACCGCGTCCGCCCGCGCCTTCCACCAGACCACGGCCGCTGCCCGGTCCAGCGGTGCGAGGAAGCCGATGGACGCCCCACTGTGCACGGTGTCGGTCAGCAGATCGGCCAGTTCCTCGGAGCGTGCCCGCACCTCGTCCCCGCCGAGTCTGTCGATGACGGTCACGGGAGCACCACCACCAGCGTGTACCGCACATCGTCCGGTCCCGGGCAGCGGAACCGCGTCGGCCCCCAGACCCGCATCCGCAGGCAGTCGCCGGCACTGAGGCGGTGTTCGACGTCTTGTGCGGTCACCTGCAGCGTTCCGTCGAGGACCCAGATGTGCTGCTCGAGCCCTGGCACGGGCGGCCGGTCGTAGGCGATGTCGGCTCCCGCCGTGAGCCGTCCCTCGACGACTTCGCCGCGCAGCCCGGGGTGCGGAGGGGACACCGACC
The DNA here is from genome assembly GCF_044764595.1 of Streptomyces sp. NPDC093984. NCBI lineage: Bacteria > Bacillati > Actinomycetota > Actinomycetes > Kitasatosporales > Streptomycetaceae > Streptomyces > Streptomyces sp. NPDC093984. Next base: position 612,456 of record NZ_JBIWIM010000001.1, read on the forward strand.
GCCGTACGAAGCCTGACGCCGTGTCCTGCCACACCAACTGGTCGGCGGCGCGCACCACCTGCGCGGGCTCCGCCTCCACCTCGCTGAGCAGCCGGGACATCGTCCGGCCGTAGACGGCGCACAGCCGGTTCAGCAGCGCGGCGGTGGGGCTGATCTCGGCGCGTTCGGCACGGGACAGGGTCGAGCGGCTGACGCCGCTGCGCTCGGACAGCTCGTCCAGCGACCAGCCGCGTTCGGCCCGCAGCTCGGCGAGACGGGCCGCGAGCCGGGCGTCGACGGAGTCGACGGAGTCGATGGAGTCGATGGAGTCGATGGAGTCGATGGAGTCGACGAGATCGTTTCCCATAAGCGGGATGCTATCCCGAATATGAGATACGTGGGGCTGTACAGGACCCTGGGGATTTTCCAGATCTTCGGAGACGGGTCCGCGCCCGTCAGTCCACCGTCGCCGCCTCCGTCAGCGCGTCCAGCACCGGGCGGATCAGAGGATGCTCCTCCGCGCCCCGGCGCACGGCCGCGAAGACCCGGCGCGTGGGCGCGACACCGTCGACCGGACGCACCACCACGCCGGTGAGGTCCATGCCGCGCAGGGCGGAGCGGGGCACCAGTGCCACCCCCGCGTCCGCCGAGGCGAGGGCGACGACCGCCCGGAAGTCGTCCGAGGAGTGCTCGAGGCGGGGCTGGAACCCGGCGTGCTCGCAGGCCAGGACCACCACGTCATGGCAGGGGTTGCCGGGATACGGTCCGATCCACGGATCCTTGGCCAGTTCGGCGAGCGGGACCTCGGGGGCGTCGGCCAGGCGGTGGGTGACCGGTACGACGGCGTCGAAGGGCTCGGCGTACAGCGGGATGTGCGTGAGCCGGGGGTCGTCGGCGTCCGGCGCGCCCCGGTACTCCACGGCGACCGCCACGTCGACCTGCCGGTCGAGGACCATCGGCAGGCTCTCGTCGCCCTCCGCGTCCTGCACGCGGATGCGGATGCCGGGCGCGCTGCGGGCGAGCCGTGCCAGCGCGGGGGCGACGACCAGACCGATGCCGGTGGCGAAGGAGGCCAGCGTCACCGTGCCCGCCGAGCCCGCGCCGTAGGCCGCCAGCTCGGCCTCGGCGCGCTCCAGCTGGGCCAGGACGGCATGGGTGTGGCTGAGCAGGATCTCGCCGGCCGGAGTGAGCCGTACCCCCTTGGCGCCTCGCTCGACGAGCCGGTGGCCGGTCTCCTGTTCCAGCGCGGTGAGCTGCTGGGACACCGCGGACGGGGTGAGGTAGAGCGCGGCGGCAGCGGCCGTCACGGTGCGGTGGTCGGCCACCGCACGGAGGATGTGCAGCCGCCGTGCTTCGATCATGCGAACGATTATCGCAAGAGGTCCGGGTCGCCTCAGACGTCCAGTTCCGCCCGGGCCCCCACGAAGGCGTCGACGGCGCGGTGGACGTCGTCCGTGGAGTGCGCCGCGGACAGCTGCACCCGGATCCGGGCCTGGCCCTGCGGGACCACCGGGTAGGAGAAGCCGATGACGTACACGCCCCGCTCCAGGAGCAGCTCGGCCAGGCGTCCGGCCTTCGCGGCGTCACCGATCATGACCGGGGCGATCGGGTGGTCGCCCGGCAGGACGTCGAAGCCCTCCTCGGTCATCCGGCGGCGGAAGAGAGCGGTGTTCTCGTTCAGCTTCTCGCGCAGGTCGCCCGCCGACTCCAGCAGGTCGAGCACCTTGAGGGAGGCCGCGGCGATCACCGGGGCGAGGGTGTTGGAGAAGAGGTACGGCCGGGAGCGCTGGCGCAGCAGGGCGACGATCTCGGCGCGGGCGGCGACGTAACCGCCGGAGGCGCCGCCGAGCGCCTTGCCGAGGGTGCCCGTGACGATGTCGACGCGGTCCATGACGCCGTGCAGCTCGGGGGTGCCGCGACCGCCGGGGCCGACGAAGCCGACGGCGTGCGAGTCGTCGACCATCACCATGGCGTCGTAGCGGTCCGCGAGGTCGCAGATCTCACGCAGCGGGGCCACGTAGCCGTCCATGGAGAACACGCCGTCGGTGACGATCAGCTTGCGGCGGGCGCCCCCCTCGGTGGCCTCCTTCAGCTGCCGTTCCAGATCGGCGAGGTCGCGGTTGGCGTAGCGGAAGCGGCGGGCCTTGGACAGGCGGATGCCGTCGATGATCGAGGCGTGGTTGAGGGCGTCGGAGATGACCGCGTCCTGCTCGCCGAGCAGGGTCTCGAACACACCGCCGTTGGCGTCGAAGCAGGAGGAGTACAGGATGGTGTCCTCCTGGCCGAGGAAGGCCGAGAGGCGCGCCTCCAGCTCCTTGTGGACCTCCTGGGTGCCGCAGATGAAGCGCACCGACGCCATGCCGTAGCCCCACCGGTCCAGCGCCGCGTGGGCGGCGGTGATCACCTCGGGGTGGTCGGCGAGGCCGAGGTAGTTGTTGGCGCAGAAGTTGAGCACCTCGCCGGGGCGGCCGCCCGCGGTGACGTCGACGGTCGCGGACTGCGGGGTGCCGATCACGCGCTCGGGCTTGTGCAGCCCGGCGGCGCGGATCTCGTCGAGGGTGGCGCGCAGGTCGTCGCGCACGGAGTCGAACATGGAGAGGCTCCTAAAGTGCTTACGCCGGGAGGGAGTTACGCGGTCCAGTCGAGGATGATCTTGCCGCCGCGGCCGCTCGCCGCGTCGGCGAACGCGGCCTCGTGGTCGCGGTAGTCGTACCGGCCGGTGATCACGGGTGCCAGGTCGAGGCCGCCCTCCAGCAGGACGGACATCGCGTACCACGTCTCGAACATCTCGCGGCCGTAGATGCCCTTGATGGTGATCATCGAGGTGACGATGCGCGCCCAGTCGACGGGGAACTCCTGGGACGGCAGACCGAGCATCGCGATGCGGCCGCCGTGCGTCATGTTGGCGATCATGTCGCGCATCGCCTCGGGGCGGCCGGACATCTCCAGGCCGATGTCGAAGCCCTCCCGCAGGCCGAGTTCGCGCTGGCCGTCGGCGATGGTCGCCTTGGAGACGTCCAGGGCGAGGCTCACGCCGATCTTGCGGGCGAGGTCCAGGCGCTCCTCGCTGACGTCGGTGATCACGACGTTGCGGGCGCCCGCGTGCCGGGCCACGGCGGCGGCCATCAGGCCGATCGGGCCGGCGCCGGTGATCAGGACGTCCTCGCCGACCAGCGGGAAGGACAGGGCCGTGTGCACGGCGTTGCCGAACGGGTCGAAGATCGCGGCGACATCGAGGTCGACGGGAACGCGGTGCACCCACACGTTCGTGGCGGGCAGCACCACGTACTCGGCGAACGCGCCGTCCCGTCCGACACCGAGCCCGACGGTCGCCCGGCACAGATGACGGCGCCCGGCGAGGCAGTTGCGGCACTTCCCGCACACCAGGTGGCCCTCGCCGCTGACCCGGTCACCGACGCCCACATCGGTGACGTCCCGTCCGGTGGCGACTACCTCGCCCACGAACTCGTGCCCGACGACCAGGGGCGTGCGGATCGCCTGCCGCGCCCAGCCGTCCCAGGCGCGGATGTGCAGGTCGGTTCCGCAGATCCCGGTCCGCAGCACCTTGATCAGTACGTCGCCCGGGCCGACGGCGGGCTCCGGAACGTCCATGAGCCGGAGCCCTGGTTCCGCCTTGTCCTTGACCAGCGCCTTCAACGCTACGGCTCCTGGGAGTGAGGCCCGGCGCAGGGCATGCCGAAGGGGCCCGCGCCGGGGGAAGGATGTGAAGTCGCTCAGAAATCTGCCGCATCGGGGATCGGCGGTCCATCGAGGATTTCTTAAGCGCGACCGCAGCTTTCCTTCACGCCCGGCGCTGCCGACCGCTTTCCTTCACGCCCGGCGCTGCCGACCGCTTTCCTTCATGCCGCGCGCTGCGGACCGCTTCCCCTCACGCCCCGCGCTTCCGCACGGCCCGGGGCCTGCCGTCAGGCGCGCTCGGCATCACCGGTCTCCCTGGCGGCGATCCGCTCGGCGAGCTCTGCCGCCAGCGACTTGATGGTGTCCAGGCCCGCGCGGCCCCATGGGCGCGGTCGCACATCGAGGGCGCAGACCGTGCCGAGAGCGATGCCCGTGCCGTCCATGAGCGGGGCGCCCAGATAGGAGCGGACGCCGGTCTCGTCCACGAGCGGATTGCCGGCGAAGCGGGGGTAGTCACGGACGTCCTCCAGGACCAGGGCCTTGCGCCGGACGACCACATGCGGGCAGAAGCCGTACTCGCGGCCCAGGTGGCGGGCCGGTTCGCCGGCCGGGCCGTCCGGGGCAGCGGGTGCGGTGAGGGGGCGGTCGTCGGGCTGGTGGAGTCCCGCGAAGTACTGACGGTGTTCCTGGACGAAGGTGACCATGGCGTACGGCACCTCGGCGAGCCCGGCGAGCCGGTCCGCGAAGGCGTCGAACGCCGGTTCCGCGCGCTCCCCGAGGCCGAGTCGGCGCAGCCTGCGGACGCGCTCGGGGGCGTCCAGGTCCTGAGGGGTCAGGAGCAGTCGGCTCAGTCTCATGCCCGGGCTCCGCGGCTCGTGGCGGGTGCCGGCGCCTGCGCGAGGAGGTGGCGGACGAGCGTGAGCAGGGTCTGGATCCCGGAGCTGGAGATCCGGGCGTCGCAGCGCACGACGGGGATCCCGGGATGCAGGTCGAGGGCGGCGCGCACCTCCTCCGGCTCGTAGCGGTGGGCGCCGTCGAACTCGTTGACGGCGACGATGAATCCGAGGCCGCGGCGCTCGAAGAAGTCGACGGCGGCGAAGCAGTCCTCCAGGCGCCGGGTGTCGGCGATGATCACCGCGCCGAGTGCGCCCTCCGACAGCTCGTCCCACATGAACCAGAAGCGTTCCTGTCCGGGCGTCCCGAACAGGTACAGCACATGCTTCGGGTCCAGGGTGATCCTGCCGAAGTCCATCGCCACCGTCGTCTCGACCTTGCCCTCGATGCCGTCGAGGCGGTCGGTGGCGGCGCCGGCCGTGGTGAGCAGTTCCTCCGTGCTCAGCGGCGCGATCTCGCTCACCGCGCCCACGAAGGTCGTCTTGCCGACGCCGAACCCTCCCGCCACCAGGATCTTCAGCGCGGTGGGGAAGGGATCAGAGCTGTCGTCGTAGTCCATCGAGCACTGCCTCCAGAAGGGACCGGTCGGTGGGGTTGTGGTGGTGTGCGGGGGGCTTGGTGGTGAGCGCCCCGCAGTCGACGAGGTCGGACAGCAGCACCTTCGTGACCGCCGCCGGCAGCCTCAGGTGGGCGGCGACCTCGGCGACCGGGACGGGCGAACGGCACAGGCCGAGCGCCTGGGCGTGCTCCGGGGCGAGGGGGCCGAGGGGGGTGGATCCGGTGGCCCTCACCTGTGACAAAAGGTCGAGCGCGGCGGTCGGGCGGGTGCGGCCGTTGCTGATCGTGTAGGGACGCACCAGCCGCCCGGCCGCGTCGTCGAGCCAGGGGCCGTCACCGGCCGTGGTGACGCTCAAGGCCGCATCGCCGTGGGCTGGTCGGCGCTTCGGCGGGGCGCGGTCGTCAGGTACGGTCGCACGCTCTTGACCAGCATCGCCATCTCGTAGCCGAGGACCGCCGCGTCGGCCTCGCGGCCGGCCAGGACGGCGAGACAGGTGCCGGAGCCGGCGGTGGTGACGAACAGCAGGGTCGAGTCGAGTTCGACGACGACCTGCCGTACGTCGCCGCCGTCCCCGAAGCGGACGCCGGCGCTGCGGCCGAGGGCGTAGAGGCCGGAGGCGAGGGCGGCCATGTGGTCGGCGCTGTCCGGGTCGAGGCCGTGCCCGGCCTTCACCAGCCCGTCGCAGGAGAGGAGGACCGCGCTCGTGGTGTGCGGTACGCGCTGGACGAGGCCGCTCATCAGCCAGTCGAGGTCATGGGACTGGGCGGTCGGCGCTTCGCTCGCCATGGTGGATGGACTCCTTGGGGTACGCGGGTCTGCGGGAGCGGGTGGGGTCGGGGCGGTCATCCGGCCGGAGCGCTCCCGTCGTGACGGTCTGTCAGGTCGTGTTCGGGCGGGTTCGACTCGCGCAGGGCTTCCGCGAGGCCGATGCCCCGTCGGAACGCGGCCATCAGGCCCGCGTCGTGGCCGGTGTACCGGTCGGCGTCCTGGTGGACGGGCGGGGTGGGGCCGCCGCGGAGCTGGGGCGCGAGGTGTTCCTGAGCGCGGCGGCGGGGCAGCGAGGGTCTGCCCAGGGCCGCGCTCGCCGTGTCGACCCGCGGCACCGGCGGTCTGGTCGCGTTCTCGGCGAGGGTCGCGCGGTCGGCGGGGTGGATGCCGGGCCGGGCCTCGGCGGGGGTGGGCCGTGGTGCCTCGGTGTCGCGGACGGGCAACGGGGTCCTGACGGGGCCGGCCGGGATGCCGTCGGGTGCCGGTCGGCGCGGTTCGTGCGGTACGGGGTGTTCGGACGCGGGGGCGGAGGGATGCGGGGTGGGGCGGGTGTGCGGCGGGGCCGCGACGGTCGTGGTGTGCGGGTCGGCCGCGGTGACGGTGGGCCACGGGTTCGCGGCAATGGCCGTGTCCCGCGGGCTGATCGGGGTCGCCGCACTCCGGGTGCCGGCAGCGCCTGCGGTACTCCGGCCGCCCGTGGCGACCGCGGTGCCCTGCGGTGCCACCGGTGTCATCGTCTCGGCCGCGCCCGGTGCCGGGCCGAGCAGCCCTTGCGGCAGGACGAGCACGGCCTGCACACCGCCGTAGATGTTGGTCTGCAACCGGACGTGGATGCCGTGCCGGCGGGCGAGTTGGGAGACCACGAACAGGCCGATGCGGCCGTCCGCCAGCAGACCGGCGACGCTGAACTGGTCCGGGTCGGCGAGCAGGGCGTTCATCTTGTTCTGCTCGGCCTGGGGCATGCCGAGTCCGCGGTCCTCGACCTCCACGGCGAGTCCCGAGGTGACGAGGCTGGCACGCAGCACCACCTGGGTGTGCGGCGGAGAGAACACCGTGGCGTTCTCGACGAGTTCGGCCAGCAGGTGGATCACGTCGGCAACGGCGTGTCCGCGCAGGCTGCCGTCGACCGGCGGCACGAGCCGGACCCGCGTGTACTGCTCGACCTCGGCGGTCGCGGAGCGCAGCACCTCGGTCATGGGGACCGGGTTGCTCCACTGCCGGCGGGAGACGGCGCCGCCGAGCACGGCGAGGTTCTCGGCGTGGCGCCGGATGCGGGTGGCGAGGTGGTCGATGTGGAAGAGGCCCTTGAGCAGGTCCGGGTCCTCGATGTCGTTCTCCAGCTCGTCCAGGATGGAGATCTCCCGGTGCACGAGCGACTGCAACCGCCGTGCGAGGTTCAGAAACACCTCGAGCTTCTGTTCGCTGTCCGCCCGGCTGGAGAGCCGTGCCGCCTGGACCACCGCGGCGACAGCACCGTCGTGGGCGCGCGCCAGCTCCGCGGCGAGCTGTTCGAACTCGTCGGCGTCGGCGGCGGGTGTGCCGCGCGGCGCACGCACGGGCGGGGTCTCGCCGTGGCGCAGCGCCTCCACGAGGGCGCGCAGGTCGGCCTCGTCGCGGGCGCTCTCGCGGCGCAACGCGTCGAGCCGGCCGGTCACGGACCGGGCGGCTCGCTCGGCGGCCACGGCGGCGATCACGATGCCCACCACGGTGACTCCGAGGGAGCCCGCGAGCACGGCCCAGAGCGCGGGAGTGGGGCGTGCGCCGGTGGTACGGACCGCGAAGAGCACGGCGGCGCAGGCGGCGAGGGCCACCGCGAGGGGCGGCAGGACGGCCAGACGCCGCAGTTGGGGCCGTAGCCGGATCTCGGGATGCGGGAGGACCGCGTGGGCGGCCGGCCGCCCGTGCCGCCCGCCCTCGCGGCGGTCTTCGCGTGCGGCGGGTGCGCGAAGGTGAGACATCGGCGTCCTCGTCCTGGGTGCGTCGGGGGCGTGGGGGCTCCCGCGGGTCTGCGCGACTCGGGCACGCGCCATCGCGGCGCCGGTCGAGAGAGCCGACGTTCCGGCCCTGCGTCGCCCGACGGACACTCAGAGTAGTCGTCCTTGAGGCAGGCGGGGTGGGCTGTTGACAAAGTCATCCGGAGAGCTTCCCGCTCTGGTATGACCTGTCGTACGACAGACCGATAACCGTGTCGATCACGCGTTCCCGCTTGCCATTGAAGCGATCAAAGCTGGTCAGAAGTGGTCACATGCAAAAGGTGAGCCGCTGAGGAATTTCCCGCTCCGCGACCCTCGCCCCGCTCGAACGCTGATCGAAAAGTCAGCCGGCCCGGGATGCTTACGCTCCCCAGGACCCTGGACGGCCCCGCCGGGATCGTCACCCGGAGTGTCGGCGGCCGTCTGCTGATCGGCCGCCGCGGGACGGAGCTGATCGAGCTGCGGGACGGAGCTGATCGAGCCGCGCGACCAGTCGGCGTCCGAGGTCTGCCGATCATGACGGGTGCGCTTCAGCCGGAGGACGACGGCACGGGTACTGTCGTTGCCGACGAGCAGGCCGCGGGGGCGGCCGGTCCCTCGGAGAACTGACAGCACCACGGGTGGCGCGGAGGAGGACGGCTCACTCACGCCACCCTCATGTGAGGGGATACGACCATGGCTGTGGCACGCCGGCCCACGCTCAGCGACGTGGCGGAGCAGGTCGGCGTCAGCGCCAAGACGGTGTCACGGGTGCTCAACGGCGACGGACCGGTCGCCGCCGAGACCCGTGAGCGGGTGCTGGAGGCCGTGCAGCGGCTGGGGTTCCGGCCCAACCTCATGGCCCGGCACATCCGCCTCGGCGGCAGCGACACCGCCATCGGGCTGATCGTGCCGGACATGAGCAACCCGTTCTTCGCCACGGTGGTGAGCGGGATCGAGTCGGTGACGCACGGCCGGGGCCTCACCCTGCTCGTCGGCTCCTCAGCCCAGGACGCCGAACGCGAACGCTCCCTGGTCGGGACCTTCCTGGCCCGCAGGGTCAGCGCCCTGCTCATGGCGCCGATCGTGAAAGCCGACCACGGGTACCTGAAGGCGGAGCGCTCCGCGGGACTGCCGGTGGTCTTCCTCGACCGTCCCGGCACCGGCCTGGCCGCGGACAGCGTGCTCAGCTCCAACCGGCAGGGAGCACGCGAGGGCACCGCGCACCTGATCGCGCACGGCCACCGCAGGATCGGCTTCATCGGGAACACGCCCACCCATCTCTACACCCGCCGCATGCGTCTGCAGGGCTACCGGGACGCCCTCACGGAAGCCGGGCTGCCGTACGACAGGGCACTGGTGGCCGGCGGCCACGACATGCAGTCGGCGGCCGCCGACACCGAGCGCCTGCTGAGCCTGGCGGACCCGCCGACGGCCCTGTTCGCGGCGAACAACTTCGCGTCCATGGGAGCCGTGCTGGGCCTTGCCCGGGCCGGCCGCAGGGATGTCGCGCTGGTCGGCTTCGACGACATACCGCTCGCCGAGGTCCTCGAGCCCGCCCTCACCGTGGTCGCCCAGGACCCGGCGGCCATGGGCGCCGCGGCGGCGACGATCGCGCTGGCCCGCCTGGACGGCGACCGCTCCCGAGCCCGCACCACGGAGATACCCACCCGGCTCATCCCCCGCGGCTCGGGGGAACTGCGCCCCCGCTGAAGCCACCGGCGCGGCACGACCAAGGGCCCGGCACGGGCCGGGGCGCGGCCACGATCGGCGTTCGCCTGCGGCACCCGCCATGCGCGGTCCCGTCGGTGAATGGCCGGGGATCGACCTGTCCCCCCGATGGGCGACTGCGTACGATGCGAGCGCTCCCGGCCTTCACATTCCGCTCATGGTTTCTCCACAGACCGGGAGTGCGCACGGGCAAGTTTGACGTGCTCATGACTAGCCCGCGCGTGTCCACCCCCCACCGAACGAAGGAGAACCATGGCCGGCGGACTGCTCCTGAGCGGCGCGATCGCCGCTCTTCTCACCACCACGATTCCGGCACAGCACAGCTCGCCCGTGTTCACCGACCCGCCCCCGGACAAGATCGTCATCGACGTCGCCACGGTCAACGGCTCCGGCTGTCCCCAGGGAACCACCGCCGTCGCCGTCTCGGAGGACAACACCGCCTTCACGGTGACCTACAGCGACTACCTCGCCCAGGCCGGTGGGACCTCCGACCCCACCGCCTTCCGCAAGAACTGCCAGCTCAACCTGGTCGTGCACGTCCCGCAGGGCTTCACCTACGCCATCGCCAGTGCCGACTACCGCGGCTTCGCCTCGCTCCAGCAGGGCGCGAGCGGCACCCAGCGGGCCTCGTACTACTTCCAGGGCTCCTCGAACACGGCGTACCGCAGCCACCCCTTCAACGGCCCCTACAACGACAACTGGCAGGCCACCGACAGTACGGACTGGGCGCAGCTCGTCTGGGCGCCGTGCGGAGCGCAGCGCAACTTCAACATCAACACCGAACTGCGGGTCACCGCGGGCACGTCCGCGCCCGGCAAGGTCAGCTTCATGACCATGGACTCGACCGACGGAGACATCAGCACCGTGTACCACATGGCCTGGAAGGAGTGTCCGCGCTCCTGAACAAGAGCCGGCGGGCGGGTGAGCGCGGCGTCGCCCGCCCGCTGGCGGCGCCGCTGCCCGTAGGGCAGGCCGGCGTCATGACGTGGACGGCGTGGTGGACGGCCGTGTGCCGGTGGAGCCCGATGCCGTGTCCTTCTTCCACGGGCCGACACCGAGCTTCCCGGTGGTGCCGAGGTCGAGTTCCGGGGTCACCGTCACCGGGTGTGCGCCGGGCTTGGCCCACACGCGAACATACGGCGCGTTCACGGGAGTTCCGGCTTCGGTGGTGTTCCGCCACACGAGACCCGCGTAGGCGCGCTCCCCCGGCTTCAGGGTCACCGGCTCAGGGCGGCCGTCGGCTCCGGTGCCGGAGGCGATCTCATCGCCGTGGACGATCCTGACTTCGTCCACGCGCCCGTGACTCTCGTCCTGGATCTGGAGCTGCGGGTAGCCGCCCAGCCGGTAGACCTCGGTTCCGCAGTTCTCCAGGTGCAGGCTCATGACGCGCAGGCCCATGGCGGCGTCGCCGTCGTCGGCGTACAGGCGTATCCCCGAGGCTGGGCAGGGTCCCCCCGCGGAGGGCGCTTCGTCGTCGGGGACGCTGCGGACCTTGGTGATCTCGACGCGGGCCCCGCCCTTCATGTCTCCGGGAAGGTGTCCCACGGGGACGGTGCCCTTGACGGTCGCGCCGGGCCGTACGGACAACACGGTCTTCTCGGCGGTCTCCATCGCGCCGCCCGAACCGGGCAGCACCCTGAATGTGATCGTGTACGTCGTCGGCGCCGTGCCCCCGTTGGTGATCTCGAACTCCGCGGACAACGACGACGGCGGATCACAGTCTCCGCGGTGGTCACGGGCCCCGGCGAACAGGCCGGTGATCCGCACGCCGTCCTTGGCCGGGCCCTCACCGCCGGGCAGGGGAAGCGGCGCACCCGAGGGATGCCCGGTCCCGGTGGTGGCCGCCGGATCGTCGGACGGTTCGGCGCCGTACCGGGGAACGGCGGACGGGCAGAGCGGATCGGCGCTGACGATTCCCGGACCGTTGGTGACCTCGGTCCGGGTCCTCCCGTCGCCGCGCGAGTCCGCCTTCTCCGCGCCGCAACCCGTCACGACGACGGCCGCCGCGGCGAGGGCGCTCAGGGCGGCGACGTCGACGATGGTTCTGCGCATCCGCCCAGCCCATCAGCACCACACCGGCCAGGCTGTGACGGAAGCCACTCCTCCCGTCACAGGCACGTCACAGGCCCACCCCTCCACCATGACCCTGCGGCTGTCACCGGTGACGCTTCGCGACGCCAAAAAATCGGCTGCCCAATCATTGGCGGTGTGCCTTCACGACCCAGGTCGACGCCGGAATTACCGGATCTCTCATGCGCCGATCGCGAGAATGGCGAAATAGGCCTTCAATGTATATGCGCACAAGCGAGCAGGCGCACAGATGCACAGCAGCCGATTTCCCTCGTCGGCAGTACCCGAACGTGACGAGTCGCGGGTTACGAAACTTTCCCTTGCTCGGCAGCAATCCCACTGGGAAATCTCGGAATTGAGGCACCATGAAGGATGCGGAAACCGAGGCACGCCCGTCCGGCCAGTCGCTGTCGGACGTGCCCCAGGTCGAGATCACCCTCAACGTCAACGGCACACTCCACCGGCTCCGACTCGATGCGCGGGTGACGCTGCTCGACGCACTGCGTGACCACTTGGGTCTGACCGGAGCGAAGAAGGGGTGTGATCAGGGCGCGTGCGGGGCCTGCACGGTGATGGTCGACGGCCGGCGCGTCGTGTCGTGTCTCGCGCTGGCCGCCCAGTACGAGGGGCGCGAGATCACCACTGTCGAAGCCCTCTCCGTCGACGGCGAGTTGCACCCGATGCAGGCGGCCTTCGCCCGGCATGACGCGTTCCAGTGCGGTTATTGCACGCCGGGGCAGATCATGTCCGCGGTCTGCCTCATCGCCGAGGGACGTGCGAACTCGGAGGACGACATCCGCGAGTTCATGAGCGGCAACATCTGCCGTTGCGGCGCCTACCCGAACATTCGCGCGGCCATTCGCGAAGTGACGGCGAGGGGCTGACAATGGAGCCCTTCGAGTACGCCCGGGCCACCGACGCCGACCAGGCCGTGGCCGTGGTCACCGCTGATCCGCACGCGTCGTTCCTCGCCGGCGGCACCACGCAGCTGGACCTCATGAAGGACGGGGTCCTCCGCCCCGACCGGCTCATCGACATCACCCGGCTCCCCCTCGGCGGCATCACGCACACCGACTCGGCCGTCCGGGTCGGCGCCCTCACGACGATGGAAGAGCTGGCCGCCGATCGCGTCGTGAGCGAGCGGCTGCCCTTCGTACGGGAAGCGCTTCTGCTCGGCGCCTCGACGCAGCTGCGCAACATGGCCACCATCGGCGGCAACCTGCTGCAGCGGGCCCGGTGCCGCTACTTCAGGGATCCCACCGTCGCCGCCTGCAACAAGCGCGACCCCGGCTCGGGCTGCGCCGCCATCACGGGAATCCAGCGGATGCACGCCATTCTCGGCACCAGCGACCACTGCATCGCCCTGCACGCCTCGGACGTCGCGGTACCGCTGACAGCGCTCGACGCGATCGTCCACGTCCAGGGCATGGATGGTTCACGGTCGATTCCGCTGACCCGGTTCTACCTGCCGCCGGGCGGCACACCCCACATCGAGAACGTGCTGCGGCACGGTGAGCTGATCACCGCGGTCGAGATCCCCCTGCTTCCGCAAGGGGCGCGGTCCCACTACCTCAAGGTCCGTGACCGTGTCTCCTACGAGTTCGCGCTGGCCTCTGCCGGAGTCGCTCTCGTGATCGAGGACGGCCTCGTTCAGGAGGCACGCGTGGCGCTGGGCGGGGTGGGCACCATCCCCTGGCGGGCCTGGGACGCGGAGGACGTCCTGCGCGGGGCACCCGCGGGCTCCGGCTCCTTCCGCAGCGCGGCGGAGGCGGCCCTCCAGGGTGCCAGGCCGCTGCCTGGCACCGCGTTCAAGGTGGAACTGGCGAAGCGCACCCTCGTACGCGCTCTGGAGACCGTTGAAGGAGCGCTGTCATGACGACTCTCGGAACCGGCGAGATCGTCGGCGCGGGCATCGACCGCGTGGACGCCCCGCTGAAGGTGACCGGAGCGGCCCAGTACCCCAACGACTTCTCCTTCCCCGGTATGGCGCACGCCGCCTTGGTCCGCAGCACCATCGCCGCCGGCCGCATCCGCAGCATCGATGTGGCCGACGCCCTGGCGGCACCCGGTGTGCTGACCGTCATCACGCATCTGACCGCGCCGAAGCTGGAACGCGGCCCGATGACTCTGCTGGGCGGATCGCCTCCGGCTCCGCTGCAGGACGACCGCATCCTGCACTACGGCCAGCACATCGCGATCGTGGTGGCCGAGAGTGCCGAGCAGGCCCGGCACGCCGCACGTCTGGTACGCGTCGAGTACGAGGCGACCGAGGCCGTGCTCGAAGTGGACGATCCTCGGGCCGAGATCGTCGTCAACCCGTGGGGAATGGACACCGAGCGCGGTGACGTCGCGGCCGGGTTCGCCCAGGCGGACGTGGTCGTCGAGGGGACGTACACCACCCCCGACAACACCAACAACCCACTCGGGCTGATGGCCACCGTCGCGTCCTGGCACGGCGATTCGCTGACCGTGCACGACTCGACGCAGTGGACGCACAATGTGCGCACCTCGCTCGCCGCGGTCTTCGGGATCCCGGAGAGCGGCGTCCGGGTCCTGGCCCCGTTCGTCGGGGGCGGCTTCGGTGCCGGGCTGCGGATGTGGCCGCACGTGATCCTCACCGTGCTGGCGGCGCGCGAGGTCGACCGTCCGGTCAAGCTGGTCCTGACCCGGCCCGAGATGTTCACCTCCGTGGGGCACCGGCCCAACAGTGTCCAGCAGATCAGGGTCGGTGCCACCCGCGAGGGCGACCTCGTCGCCATCGAGCATCACAGCATCTCGTCGGTCGCCATGGAGGACGACGACTGGGAACCGGTCTCCTCCGGGTCCGCCGTCTCCTACGCCTGCCCCAACGTGCGGACCCGTGACCGCCAGGCGCGCCTGAACATCCCCTGCCCGGGCTCCATGCGCGCGCCGGCCGAGGGCCAGGGCAACTTCGCTCTCGAGTCCGCGATCGACGAAGTAGCCCACGCCCTGGGCATGGACCCCCTCGAGTTCCGGCTGCGCAACTATGCGGAAACGCACCCGGTCCTCAACCTCCCCTGGTCGAGCAAGGCACTGCGGGAGTGTTATCTCGAAGGCGCCGAGCGGTTCGGCTGGTCGAGGCGCACGCGGGAACCGGGCTCCATGCGTGACGGCCGCTGGCTCGTCGGTTACGGCCTGGCCGGGGTCTCCTACCCCTTCTACCAGGTACCGTGCCAGGCCCGCGCCTCCATGCGCCGCGACGGCTCGGCGTATGTGCGCAGCGCCGCCACCGACATCGGAACCGGCACCTACACGGTCATGACCCAGCTTGCGGCGGAGTTTCTGGGGCTCGACGTCTCCCGGGTGCGATTCGGTCTCGGCGACTCCGACATGCCCTACTCTCCCCAGGCCGGCGGATCCGGTCTCACCGGGGCCCTGGGCAACGCGGTCCACGCCGCCTGCCGTCACCTGGTGCAGGAATTCCTCGACGTGGTGCGCGACGACGCCGCATCCCCGCTCCGCGGAGCCGCCGTCGATGACGTGACGGTCACCGACGGGCGCATTCACCGCGCCGGCGATCCGGGGCGGGGAGAGTCCTACGTCGACATCCTGGCCCGTCACGGCCTGGAGGAACTAAGCGCCGACGGCAGAAGCACACCGCCTTCGAGCGAGGAGCTGGGGATGGCCCTCTCCGGCGCCTTCGGTGCGAAGTTCGTCGAGGTGCGCATCGATCCCGAACTGGGCCTGCTGCGCGTGGCACGCGTGGTCTCCGCCATCGACGGCGGCCGCGTCCTCAACGAGAAGACCGCCACCAGCCAGATCGTCGGCGGCACGGTCGGCGGCATCAGCCAGGCCATGTTCGAGGAGACGGCCACCGACCGGGGCACCGGGCGCATCGCCAACGCGACCTTCGGCGACTATCTGATGCCGGTGAACGCCGACATCCCCGACATCGACGTGCTGTTCGTCGGCGGTCCCGACCGAGCAACCGCCGTCGGATCCAAAGGAATCGGTGAGGTAGGTCTGGTCGGTCTGGCAGCGGCCATCGGCAACGCCGTCTTCCACGCCACCGGACGCCGCATCCGCTCCCTTCCGATCACCATCGACCAGCTCATGCTCTGAGATCCGCTCCGCGGCCCATCGGCCGCGGAGCGATCCTCGTCGCCGGGGAGAAACACATGCTCGACATCGCACGAGGGTTGTGGCAGTGGATTGAGCAGGGCCGTGACTTCGCCGTCGCTTCCGTGGTCACGGTCAGCGGCAGCGCACCGCGTGCGCCGGGCGCCGCTCTTGCCGTGGACGAGGACGGCACCGCCATCGGCTCGGTGTCCGGCGGTTGTGTGGAGGGCGCGGTGTACGACCTGTGCCGGCAAGCGCTGAGAGACGGTGAGACCGTGCTGCAGCGGTTCGGGTACAGCGACGAAGACGCCTTCGCCGTCGGCCTGACCTGTGGCGGTGTCATCGACATCCTGGTCACGCCGGTGCGGGTCGGTGATCCGGGCCGGGACGTCGTCGCCGCCGCGTTGTCCGCTGCGTGCTCGCGAAAGACGGTCGCGCTGGCTCGTGTCGCCGACGGGCGGGCCGAACTGCTGGGGCGCGGGCTGACGGTCCACCCCGACGGGTCCTATGAGGGGACGCTCGGCGTCCGACGCCAGTTGGATCGCACTGCGGCGGCCGAGGCTCAGGCGATGCTGGAACTGGGGCGCACCGCAACAGTGGTGATCGGCGAGAAGGGGCCCGAGTGCGGTCGCCCGCTGACACTGCTGGTGGAATCCGGCGTGCCCGCCCCCCGACTGATCGTCTTCGGTGCGATCGACTTCACGGCGGCTCTGGTACGGCTCGGCAAATTCCTCGGCTACCACGTGACCGTCTGCGATGCCCGGCCGGTGTTCGCGACCCGGGCGCGTTTCCCTGAGGCGGACGAAGTGGTGGTCGAGTGGCCTCACCGCTTTCTGGAGGCCACTGAGGTCGACCACCGGACGGTCCTGTGTGTGCTCACGCACGATGCCAAGTTCGACGTACCGCTCTTGAAACGCGCGCTGAAGCTGCCGGTCGCCTATGTAGGGGCCATGGGGTCCCGGCGCACCCACGAGGATCGCACGCGGCGCCTGCGCGAAGCGGGGGTGACAGATCAGGAGCTGGCACGGTTGCGTTCACCGATCGGCCTCGACCTCGGCGCGCGCACGCCCGAGGAGACGGCTCTGTCGATCGTCGCCGAGTTCGTCGCCGACCGCCACGGCGGCTCGGGACTCCCCCTGACCAGCACACCTACTCCGATCCACCGTGACACTGCGGCTGCCTCGGGTGGCGCCGTGCGACAGCGGCCCGTACAGCGATCCGTCAGATGACGACTCGTCCTCGCCCCAGGCGGGGACTCCACGGATGCGGTCAGGTGACCGATGCCTCAAGGGCTGATCCGGCGCGATGCTTGCCGCATGCCGCCGAGTCGAGGAAGGGAGGGGCGCCATGCCGGACAAACAGACGCGATCGACTGGGAGTCGTGGGCGGAGCGCCTGATGGACGGTGCCTGAAAAAAGTCGGTCGGCTACGGAGATCGCCTCCCGTCCACACCTGCGCGAGGGCATCCTGTACGCCTGTACGCACTGGTGGCGCGTACACCCAACCAGTCGTTCAATCCGGTGTGGAGAAACGCGACATGACTGCATGGATCGCCGCGGCACGGGGATTCTTCACGATCGGTGGCGAGCTGACCCGGCCGTTGCAGCGTACGCCCGTCGTGCTGCAGATCCCCGGCACCTCGACGGTCGCGCACGGGGAGGACGACGTCGCGGCGGCAACCGTCGAGCTGTCCGACGAGGACTTCGAGGCACTCGCCACCGCGGTCTGAATCTTCACTGCCCCCTTGCCCGGGTCGGACGGGCTTCTGCGACCCGTCGACTGACACTCATGACCCCAACGGAGAGACACATGCCCCGCACGTTCCTCATCACCGGCGTCAGCAGCGGCCTCGGCCGCGCCTTCGCCACCGCCGCCCTCGAGGCCGGCCACACCGTCGTCGGCACCGTCCGGAAGCCGGACCAGATCGCCGAATTCGAGCAACTGGCCCCGGGCCGCGCCCATGCCCGCATGCTCGACGTCACCGACACCGACGCCATCGCGCCGACCGTCGCGGCGATCGAGGACGAGACAGGGCCCATCAACGTACTCGTGAACAACGCCGGGTACGGCGTCGAGGGCACCTTCGAGGAGACCCCGCTCGACACCTTCCGCCGCCAGTTCGACGTCAACGTCTTCGGCGTCATCGCGGTCACCCAGGCCGTTCTGCCCCGCATGCGCGAACGCCGGGCCGGGCACATCCTGTTCGTCACCTCCATGGGCGGTCTGCGCGCCTTCCCCGGCCTGGCCGCCTACCACGGCTCCAAGTTCGCCGTCGAGGGCATCGCCGCCACGCTCGCCCAGGAGGTCGCGCCGCTCGGCATTCACGTCACGGCGATCGAGCCCGGCTCCTTCCGCACCGACTGGGCCGGCCGCTCCATGGACCGCGTGGAGAGCACCATCGCCGACTACGAACCGGTCTTCGCCCCGATCCGCGAACGCCGCATCGACATGAGCGGTCAGCAGCTCGGCGATCCCGACCAGGCCGGCCGCGCCCTGCTCACCGTGGTGGAGGCCGAGAAGCCGCCGACCCACCTCATACTCGGCAGCGACGCGCTCCGGCTCGTCGCCGACGGCCGCGCCGCCTTCGACGCGGAGACAGCCGCTTGGAGCGAGCTGTCGAAGTCCACCGACTTCCCGGACGGGCAGCAGATCGCCTGAGAGCCACTGCGTGGCAGCAGCCCCTGCGTCACCCCGTCCGCGGCCGGCGGCCGGCGGGCGGCGGGCGGCGGGCGGCGGGCGGCGGGCGGGGAAACCGTCGGCAGACGCCCCTCATGGGCTGCGGCGGGCGGGCTGAACGCCGGATGCGAGGCGTGGTACTCGGTCATCGGCGGCCTCTCCCCCGCCACCGCAGCCCACGTCGACCTGCCGGCGGCCTGGACCTCGGTGGCCGGGTTCACCCTGTGGAGGGCGCGGGAGAAACATCCGGCGGCAGGTTGAACGGCGTGACCACCTGGATCGCCGACGGCAGGATCGGGCCGTCGTCCGGCAGTGCGTTGTGGGCCCGCATGATGGTCTGGCAGGCGCGGCGTACGTCCTGGCGCAAGTCGTGGTGGAGCACCGCGGAGAGGCGGCGCTCCCGCAGAAGGCGCGTGTTGTCGTGGTCGAGGTCGTGCGCGATGAAGACGGCGCAGGGCCGGTCCAGGGCGCGGAACGCGTCCAGTGTGGCGAGGTTGCCTCCGCCCATCGAGTAGACGGCGACGATGTCCTCGTCGCTCTTGAGTGCCTGGAGAACCAGGTCGTGCTGGGTGGCGTCCAGTCCGTCGCTGTCGGTGACCTCCACCAGGGAACGCTTGGAGTCGGCGAGGCGCATGGCGCTGCGGAAGCCCATCTCGCGCTCCTCCTCGCCTCGGAAGGAGCCCCGGCTGATGGTGGTGAGCACGTTGCCGGGACGGTCGCCGAGCCACTGCTGAAGGAGGTAGGCGGCGGTGGCGCCCGCCGCGCGGTTGTCGATGCCGACGTATGCCAGCCGCGCGCTGTGGGGCAGGTCGGTCACCAGGGTGACGACGGGTATGCCTGCCGCAGCCAGTCGCCCGACTGCTGCCGCGATCTCCGGCAGGTCGGGGGCTTTGAGGATCACGCCCTTCGTACCACGCTTGGCGATCTTGTCGAGGGTGCCGATCAGTTCGTCGGGTGCACAGGTCTCGCGGAAGTGGAAGCGTGAGCGTACGACGGCGGGATGCAAGGAGGGAAGCTCGGCCTCCAGCGCCTCGCGTACGGCGGTGGAGAATCGCTCCGGCGTCTGCATCACGATGTCGATCATGAAGGTGCGGCCCGCGATCCGGACCTGGGTCTGCTGGCGGTCCAGGTCCTTGATGGCTTCGTGCACCTCCCGGACGGTGCTCTCGCGCACATTGCCCCGGTCGTTGAGCACGCGGTCGACCGTGGCCGTGCTCAGTCCGGCCTGACGGGCGATTTCCCTGATCGGATAAGGGTGACGCATGGTGATCCCAAAGGGCGATGATGGATTTTTGATGTACTGCTGAGGATTGAATGATGAGTTCGGGTTCCCAAGACTGGCAGAAAGGCAAGAACTGCGAAAGGACCCGGATGCCCTCCAAAGCCGTGGGAAAGCGGACTTGGCTGACCGAGGCCGACTGCGATCTCGACGCGCTCCGCTCGCTCGTGGAGCAGAAGACGGACGCCGACGACCACCCCTTGGCCGCAGGCGTGGAACAGAACGTGCTGCTCTACGACAGTGAGCGGCTCCGCATCCTCGCTGCCTCCGCCGAGGGCCGCCGGGAGGTACAGGGTGAACTGATCCGGGCGCTGCTCGACGGACCCGGCATCGTGGTCCTGAAGGGCGCGTTCACGGACGATGCCGTCGTGGACCGGGCGTCCGCGGCCTTCGACGCGCTGATCGAGGAGGAGCGCGCGAGCGGCGCCGCTCGAGGCGACCACTTCGCCGCACCGGGTGCCAACGACCGCCTGTGGAACGCGCTGGACAAGGTGGCGCTACGAACACCGGAGGTCTTCGCCGACTACTACGCCAACGACATGCTGGCGATGATCGCCGACGCCTGGCTGGGCCCCGCCTACCAGGTGACCTCGCAGGTCAACGTCGTCAATCCGGGCGGAGCGGCGCAGCGCGTGCACCGCGACTACCACCTCGGTTTCCTCACCCAGGAGCGCGCCGCCGCCTACCCTGCGCACGTCCACCGCCTGTCGCCCGTGCTGACGCTGCAGGGCGCGGTGGCCCACTGCGACATGCCCGTCGAGTCCGGCCCGACGCTCTACCTGCCGCACTCGCAGAAGTTCGGGCCCGGCTATCTCGCATGGCGGCTCCCGCAGTTCGTCGAGTACTTCGGCACCCACCACGTCCAGCTCCCGCTGGCGAAGGGCGACGCGGTCTTCTTCAACCCCGCGCTCTTCCACGCCGCCGGGCACAACCGCTCGACGAGCATCCGGCGCATGGCCAACCTGCTGCAGATCTCCTCCGCCTTCGGGCGCGCCATGGAGACGGTGGACCGTGCGGCGATGGCGAACGCCCTGTTCCCGGTGCTGCGGCGACGCAAGGCGGAAGGCGTCTCGGAGGACTGGCTGCGCCGCGTGGTCGCCGCGACCGCCGAGGGCTATCCCTTCCCCACCAACCTGGACCTCGACCCGCCGGTCGACGGTCTCGCACCGCCCTCCCAGGCGGACACCCTCTGGCAGGCCGTCACGGAGGGCTGGACTCCCGAGCGGCTGCAGGACGTACTGCGAGCGAGCGCCGAGCGCCGCCTGATCGTGACGAGGACACAGCACTGATGGGACTGCTTGAGGGCAAGGTCGTCCTCGTCAACGGGGGCAGCCAGGGCGTCGGCGCCGGCATTGTGCGGGCGGCCGTACGGGAGGGCGCGGCCGTCGTCTTCACCGGCCGCCGGGCCGACGTGGGCGAGAAGCTGGCGGCGGAGACGGGTGCGCACTTCGTGCGGGCGGACCTCGCCGATCCGGCGCAGGCACGCGACAGCGTCGTACAGACCGTGGACGCCCACGGGCGCATCGACTGCCTGGTCAACGCGGCCGGGCTGACGACACGGGGCTCACTGCTGGACACCACGCCGGAACTGTTCGACCAGCACATGGCGATCAATCTGCGCGCGCCGTTCTTCGCGATGCAGGCGGCGGTGGCCGATATGACGGCCCGAAAGGCGCCGGGCAGCATCGTCAACATCGGATCGAACTGCGCCCACGGCGGGCCGCCCCACCTGGCGCCCTACTCCGCGGCCAAGGCCGGTCTGGCCGGACTGACCCGCAACGCCGCCCACGCCCACCGCTGGGACCGCGTCAGGATCAACGACCTCAACATCGGCTGGACGGACACCGAGGGCGAGGACGCCACACAGCGCGCATTCCACGACGCGGGCGACGACTGGCGGGAGAGGGCCGCCGCATCACTGCCCATGGGCAAGCTCGGGCAGGTCGACGAGATCGCCGACTTCGTCGTCTTCCTGCTCTCCGACCGCAGCGGTGTCGTCACCGGCTCGGTCATCGACTGGGACCAGATCGTCTTCGGCGGCCAGGACTGAGCCGCCCTGTTGGGCTGAAGGAGCACGACTGTCATGCGTATAGGCATCATGGGGCTGGGCCGGATCGGCGCGTTCCACGCGGAGACCCTCTCCGGGCTCGATGCGGTGGACTCCCTGGTGGTCACGGATCCGGTGGCTGCTGCCACCGCCTCGGTGGCCGAACGGTTCGGGGCCACGACGGTGGACTCTCCCGAGGCCGTGTTCGCGGCAGGAGTGGACGGCGTCGTGATCGCCGCCGCGACCGACGCGCACCCGGAGCTGATCCTCGCCGCGGTCAAGGCGGGCGTCCCGGTCTTCTGTGAGAAGCCCGTGGCCCGCAGCCTCGAGGAGAGCCTCCAGGTGCTGCGTGCGGTGGAGGGCAGCGGTGTCGAGGTGCAGATCGGCTACAACCGGCGCTTCGACGCGGGCTGTGTGGCGGCACGCCAGGCCGTGGTGAGCGGTGAGCTCGGCAAGCTGCACACCGTACGGTCGACCACGTTGGACCCCGCACCGCCGCCGGCCGCCTACGTGGCCGTCTCGGGCGGCATCTTCCGCGACTGCAGTGTGCACGACTTCGACATCGTGCGCTGGGTCACGGGGCGCGAGGTGGTGGAGGTGTACGCGACGGGCGGCAACCGGGGTGCGGAGTACATCCGTGAGGCGGGCGACGTCGACACCGCGTCCTCACTGCTCACCCTCGACGACGGCACCATCGCCGTCATCTCCAACTCCCGGCACAACGCCCGCGGTCACGACGTACGCCTGGAGCTGCACGGCATGAAGGACAGCATCGCCGTGGGCCTGGAGGACAGGCTGCCGCTGCGCTCCGTCGAGCCGGGAGCCACGTTCCCCGCGGGCACGCCGCACGACTTCTTCATGGACCGCTTCGCCGACGCCTACCGGTCCGAGCTCACCGCCTTCACCGAGGTCGTCGCCGGCACCGCCCCCTCCCCCTGCACCGTGGCGGACGCCGTCGAGGCCAGCCGGATCGCCGACGCGTGCACGCTGTCGCT
Organism: Streptomyces sp. NPDC093984; assembly: GCF_044764595.1. Taxonomy (NCBI): domain Bacteria; kingdom Bacillati; phylum Actinomycetota; class Actinomycetes; order Kitasatosporales; family Streptomycetaceae; genus Streptomyces; species Streptomyces sp. NPDC093984. The sequence goes on from NZ_JBIWIM010000001.1 coordinate 635,125, forward strand.
GCACGAGCACCGGCCCGTACGACTCGACGAGGTACGCAAGTGACGACGAACGAGCCCCTGCGGATCGGTGTCCTGGGCGCGGCCCGGATCGCCGAACTCTCCATCGTGAAGCCGGCCCGGACGTGCGGCCACCGCCTCGTCGCGGTGGCCGCCCGCGACCGCGACCGTGCCGAGGCGTTCGCCGCCGCGCACGGCGTCGAGCGCGTGGCCGACTCCTACGCCGACCTCGTCGCCGACCCCGAAGTCGAGGTCGTCTACAACCCGTTGGCCAACAGCCTGCACGGACCGTGGAACCTGGCCGCCCTTCAGGCCGGCAAGCACGTCCTCACCGAGAAGCCGTCCGCGAGCAACGCCGAGGAGGCGACCGAGGTCGGCGAGGCCGTTGCCAAGGCGGGCACCGTGTTCATGGAGGGTTTCCACTACCTGTTCCATCCGGTCACCCAGCGCCTGCACGAGCTGCTCGACAACGGGGAGTTGGGCGACCTACGGCATGTCGAGGCCATGGTCGCGATGCCGGCACCGTCGGCCGACGACGTACGGTGGTCGTTTCCACTGGCCGGCGGTGCGCTGATGGATCTCGGGTGCTACAGCCTGCACGCCCTGCGGATGCTCGCTCCCTGGGCCGGTGGGGCGCCCCGGCTGGTCGCCGCTCGCGGTGGAGAGCGGGAGGGGGCTCCGGGCGTCGACGAGTGGCTGTACGCCGATCTGGAGTTCCCGGGCGGTGTCACCGGCACCGCCCGCTGCCACATGGCGTACCACCGATGGCAGATGAGCTGCCGCATCGTGGGCACGCGCGGCGAGGCCACGGCAATGAACTTCGTACAGCCGCACCTGGACGACCGGGTGGTGGTGCGCACGGCCGCCGGTGAGCGCACCGAGGAACTCGGTCGCCGCTCCTCGTACACCTATCAGCTCGAGGCCTTCACCGCGCATCTGCGCGACGGTGCACCGCTGGCGCTCGAGGCCGGAGATGCGCTGACGAGCATGCGGCTCATCGACGAGTGCTACCAGGCGGCTGGGTTCCCCGTCCGACCGCATACGGTCCTTCCGACCACGGCCTGAAGGGAAGACAGTTGTGAGGGCGGTACCGGTCCGGTACCGCCCCAAGAGCAGCAGCTCAGTGGTCAGTGCTGGTCGCGGGTCTCCCAGCCGGGCGCAGTCTTGGGCAGGCTGACGAGTGCATCGATCCCCAGGTGCTCCAGCAGGGGAGCTTTGAGCCCGCGGCCGTCGATAACTCCGAACATCCGATACTTGTGCAGGTGAGCACACCTATCAGCGGCGACAGCGACCGGTCACTCGATCCCGCGCCAACCGATATGGCCAACAACGTCTGCGGCATCGTCGAAGGAGGTATCGATCCCGCTCAGCTCGCATCCCGCTTGGAGTCGCTTGGCTGGAGGACGCGGTCAGCCTCCTGGTACTCCTACGAAGCAGCAACCGCCTGGTGCGCGATCGAAATCGACAAGACCGACGATGGGACAACTCTGATCAACGGCGTCGTTGCCCCACAGCGGATCGACGACCTGAGCGAACTCCTTGCCGGACTCGGCTTGAGACACAGCCTCGAGCTCTCCGACGAGAACAACGACGTCATCGACGAGCGACAGCACTGACCGCCGGCATCACGGAACTGCGGCCAGAGCCCTGAAACGGCCGGGGTCGCTCCTCGCCTCGCTTGGTCGGTCTTTGAAGTGAGTGGGGAGGAGGGGGAGCAAAGAGCAGTTCTTGATCGCCTGTGGGTAGGTTCGGGCCATGACTGGTGAGTGGCGGATGGACCGGATCGGGGCTGCTCTGCGCGGTGAGAATCCGACCGTGCTGCGGCGGCTTGAGTCTGGCTTCGCGGTGATCGGCGACGTTCAGTTCCTGCCCGGGTACTCAGTTCTCCTCGCGGACGAGCCGGGTGTTCAACGGCTGTCTGACCTGCCGAGGGCCAAGCGGCTTTCGTTTCTGTCCGACATGGACCAACTCGGAGAAGCGGTTGAGCGGGCCTGTCGGCGGCTGGACCCCGATTTCCGCCGGGTCAACCTGGAGATCCTCGGCAATACGGACCCGTTCTTGCATGCCCATGTCTGGCCGCGGTTCGAGTGGGAGCCGGCCGAACTGGTGGGCAGGCCAGTGTGGCTGTACCCGCGTGAGCGGTGGAGTGAGGAGCGGTTCAGGCTCGGTCCGCAGCACGATGTGCTGCGGGATGCGATCGGCAGTGAACTGGACGAGTTGCGTTTGAGCGGCTGATGGAGCGGGCCCGGCGACCGTCAGGTCGGCGGCCCGGTGATCAGGGACGGTCAGTGGACCTCACGAAGTTTGTCGCAGCGGAACGATGTCGAGGGGCTCCGGCGGCGAGGCCGGGTCCCCTCCAGGGCCGGTTCCGCATCCTTGCGGCAGGTCGGTGAACAGTAGATCTGGCGGCTGGTGGCGGTGGCGACGGTGAAGACGGTCTCGACCGGGCAGCGGCGGGCTGAGAAAGGATTGGACGGTGTGATGCCCGGGCTTGTAGCTTGCAGTTGCCCGTGACGCCGCCCGAGGAGGTGAGACCCATGAACGCTGTATCGATGTGGGTGCTCCCCCTTCCCGTCACGGTCGGGCGAATGACGTAGGTGTCGCCGGGAGCGCCTCGACAACAGGGCACTCCCGAAAGGCAACACCTATGCACTCTCCGCAGTTCACCGTCGAGCCGTCGTCGAACGATACGGTCGAGCGCGACTTCACCGTGGGCGACGTCCCCGGACTCCGGTCGTCGGCCTCCGGCGCCGATCGCGCGCCTCTCATGTTCGACGTGATCATTGCCGGGTGCGGGCCGACTGGCGCGATGCTGGCCGCCGAACTGCGCCTGCACGGTGTGCGGGTACTCGTTCTGGAGAAGGAAACCGAGCCCGTGTCGTTCGTCCGCATAGTCGGTCTGCACATTCGCAGCATCGAGCTGATGGCAATGCGCGGACTGCTGGATCGCGTTCTCGAACACGGAAGGCAGCGTCCGGCCGGCGGATTCTTCGCCGCCATCACCAAACCCGCGCCCAAGGGCCTGGATTCCGCACACGCCTATCTGCTGGGCATCCCGCAGCCGGTCATCGTTCGCCTGCTCGAAGAACATGCGATCCAACTGGGTGCGCAGGTCAGGCGCGGTAGTGCGGTGGTCGATTTCGAGCAGGACGACGAGGGCGTGACCGTCGGGCTGGCAGACGGCGAACAGCTGCGTTCGCGCTATCTCGTCGGCTGTGACGGCGGGCGCAGTACGGTGCGCAAACTGCTCGGCGTCGGTTTCCCCGGCGAGCCCTCGCGGACCGAAACGCTGATGGGCGAGATGGAAGTGGGTGTGCCGCAGGAGGAGATCGCCGCCAAGGTGACCGAAATCCAAGAGACCCACAAGACTTTCAGTCTCAGGCCCTTCGGCGAGGGGGTCTATCGCGTCGTAGTCCCCGTCGCGGGAGTCGGCGATCGCGCGGAACCGCCCACCCTCGAGGATTTCAGACAACAGCTGCGCGCCGTCGCCGGAACCGATTTCGGCGTGCACTCCCCGCGCTGGTTGTCCCGCTTCGGGGATGCCACCCGGCTGGCCGAACGTTATCGGGTCGGGCGGGTGCTGCTGGCCGGCGATGCGGCACACATCCATCCACCCACCGGGGGACAGGGCCTCAACCTGGGCGTTCAGGACGCATTCAACCTCGGCTGGAAACTGGCCGCACAGATCCGCGGGTGGGCGCCGGAAACACTGCTGGACACCTACCAGGCCGAACGTCATCCGGTGGCCGAGGATGTGCTGGACAACACCCGCGCCCAGATGGAACTGCTGTCCACCGAACCGGGCCCGCAGGCCGTGCGCAGGCTGCTCACCGAACTGATGGACTTCGACGAGGTGAACCGCTATCTGATCGAGAAGATCACCGCGATCGGTATCCGCTACGACTTCGGCGAAGGCCCCGACCTGCTCGGCCGCCGCCTGCGCGACATCGACGTGAAACAGGGCCACCTCTACGGTCTGCTGCATCGCGGCCGCGGACTGCTGCTGGACCGCACCGAACGCCTGACGGTCGGCGGCTGGTCGGACCGGGTCGATTACCTCGCGGATCCCACCGCGGTACTGGATGTTCCGTGCGTCCTGCTCCGCCCCGACGGCCACGTCGCCTGGATCGGCGACGATCAGCAGGACCTGGACGACCACCTCTCCCGCTGGTTCGGCAAGCCCGCCAACTGATTTCGCCTGAGCAACCAAAAGGCCCGAGTCGTCCCTACTGCTGCCGCACGAAAACACGGTGCTGCCCGCGGGTTCCACCACACCTCTGAACGGCACAGGTCACGGTGACGGGCGGTTCGGTTTGTCGGCGTCCTCGCCGCGCTGGTGGCCGCGGCGGGCATCGCGGTCGAAGATGCCCAGGATCTCGCACGGTCCGCCCTCGGCGCCGATGGCGTGTGGAAGCATCGTGGGGAACTCCGCCGCCTGGTTGGTCTCGATCCGGAAGTGCCGGTTGCCCAGCAGCAGGATCGCGGTGCCGGACAGGACGACGAGCCATTCGCGGCCCGGGTGGGCACGCATGCGCGAGGTATTGTCGGGCGGCGGGTTGGTCATGCGCTGACGTACGACGGTCATGCCGGGGTCTGCCTTGACGGGCCAGCGCATCAGCCCGTGGGCCGCGTCGATCATCGGGTTGGAGACGACGTCGTCGGTGGCGGTCTCGACCAGTTGGTCGAGGGTGGTGTCCAGGGCGCGGGCGAGGGTGACGAGCTGGTCGAGGGCCAGGCGGCGCCGGCCGTTCTCGATGCGGCTGAGCGTGGACTGGCTGACCTTGGCGCGGGCGGCCAGCTCCTCCAAGGACCAGCCGTGGGCCACACGCAGTGCGCGGATGCGTTTGCGTACCAGGCTGTCCAGCTCGCCATTGTCTTGCGTCATAGGCAACATCGTATGCCAGTAGAGCAAGGTGCGGTTAGCGTCGTTCGTGCTCGGCCCCACAACGACTGGTGGGGCAGCGACGGAAAGGGGACGACGACATGCCTGCGACGACTACCGCACGCGCGGCCGCCGAGTTGCCGGGCGGGACCGTGGACGCCGTGGTGATCGGTGGTGGCGCCGCCGGTCTGAGTGGAGCGCTGACGCTGGCCCGTTGCCGCCGGTCGGTCGTCGTGATCGACAGCGGCACCCCGCGCAACGCGCCCGCCGAGGGCGTGCACGGGCTGCTCGGCCTGGACGGCACTCCCCCGGCCGAACTGCTGGAACGGGGACGTGAAGAAGTCCGCCGCTACGGCGGCACGGTAAGAACCGGTGAGGTGATTGAGGCCGCTGCGGCTGATCCCTCCGCTGACGGGGATCCACGCTTCACTGTCACCCTGGCCGACGGCACCACCCTGCACGCGCGCCGCCTCCTGGTCGCCACCGGTCTTCGGGACGTTCTGCCTGATGTTCCCGGGCTGGCCGAGCACTGGGGACTCAGCGTGGTGCACTGCCCCTACTGCCACGGCTGGGAGGTACGCGACGAGCCCATCGGTGTCCTGGCGGTGGGCCCGGCTTCCCTCCACCACACGCTGCTGTTCCGCCAGTTGACCGACGACCTCATCTACTTCACCCGCGGCACCCGACTCGACGAGGACACCCGGGCGCGCTTCGCCGCCCGCAGCATCCGTATCGTCGACACCCCCGTCGACCAGGTCGTGGCGGCCGAGGGCGGTGGTATCGCGGGCGTGCGTCTGACGGACGGTCAGATCGTCCCTCGCCGCGTCCTCGCCGTCGCGACCACCATGCGGGCCCGTTCCGCGGGCCTGGAGGGTCTGGGGCTGCCGATGCAGGACCTGCCTGGCGGGATGGGACGCCACTTCGTCACCGGCATGGCCGGGACCACCGAGGTGCCGGGCGTGTGGGTGGCCGGCAACGCCACTGATCCGACCGCCCAGGTCGGCGCCTCGGCAGCAGCCGGCGCCCTGGCCGGGGCCCGCATGAACGCCGACCTGGCCACCGCCGACACCGAGGCGGCCCTCGCCGCCGCGCAGCGCGACATCACTCACGCCTGACCGCCTGCCCGTTCACCGGCCCCGCAGCCGCTGCACTCCCGCCGCGTCAGCGATGGGCGGGGCCCAGCCCTGGGCCCCTTGGTGATCCAGCTTTGCTCCGGCGCCGAGATCGGCATGTCCTGTTGAGAGGAATTGATGAGTACGAACCAGCCTGGCAAGGTGAGCGCTGAGCCGAGCGGCGTCCCTGGCGAGGGGGTGCCCGACGCGCGTCAGCGTCGGACGATCCTGATCGCCGTCTGTGTCGCGCTGATGGCCGTCATCGCCTCGGTGTCCGGGCTCAACGTCGCCCAGCCCGACCTCGCCGTCGCCTTCGGCGCCTCGCAGAGCACGATTCTGTGGATCATCAACGTCTACACCCTCAGCCTGGCCGCACTCCTGTTGCCGCTCGGCGCGATCGGCGACCGCTTCGGCCGCAAGCCCATGCTGCTGGCGGGCCTGACCATTTTCGGCGTCGCCAGTGCAGCGGCAGGTCTCGCCCCGTCAGCAGCGGTCATGCTTGCCGCACGCCTGTTCAGCGGCGTCGGCGCGGCGATGATCATGCCCATCACGCTCGCCGTCATCACCTCCACCTTTCCCGAAGAGGAACGGGGACGGGCGATCGGCGTGTGGACCGGCGTCGCCGGAGGCGGCGGCATCCTGGGCATGTTCCTCTCCGCCGCCCTGGTCGACGTGGCCGGCTGGCGGTGGCTGTTCGTCCTGCCCGTCGCACTCGTCATCGTCGCGCTGACCAGGACGCTGCGATCCGTACCCGACTCCCGCGAGACGCCTCGGCACACTTTCGACACCGTCGGCGCGCTGACCTCCATCGTCGCCGTGGTCGGGTTCATCTTCGTCCTTCAGGAAGGCCCGGTGCGCGGCTGGACCGCGCCCGCGACCCTGCTCGGCCTCGCCGTCGGCATCACCGCCGCCGGTGCCTTCGTGGCCTGGGAACTGCGCCGCCGGGATGCCGCGCTCCTGGACGTGCGCCTGTTCGGCGAACGCTCTCTGGCCGGCGGCTCCACCACGCTGTTGGTGGTCTTCGGGGTCCAAGCGGGCATCTTCGTGGTCCTCTTCCCCTTCTTCCAGGCCGTCCTCGGCTGGTCGGGGCTGCTGTCCACCCTGGCGCTGATGCCCATGGCCGTGCTCATGATGATGGCCTCCGGCCTCGCCCCCAAGCTGGCCGCGCGTATCGGCCCCCGAGCGACTACGGCCACCGGAATCCTCCTGGCCGGTGCCGGTCTGGCGCTCATGGCCGCCACCGTCTCCGTCGACGGCGGCTATCCGTCCGTCCTGCCCGGCATGCTCGCCATGGGAATCGGCATGGGGCTGTCGATGACACCCTCCACCGAGGCCATCACCAGTGCCCTCCCCCGCGAGCGCCAGGGCGTCGCGTCCGCACTCAACGACGTCACCCGCGAATTCGGCACCGCGCTCGGCGTTGCCCTGCTCGGAGCGCTCCTGTCCGCCGGCTACCGAGGCGCCATCGACTCCCGACTCACCGGCGTTCCCAAGGGCCCGGCCGATGCCGCGCGCGAAGGCGTCGCCAACGCCGTCGACGCCGCGCACCAGGCCGGCCCCCATGCGCAGGTTCTGATCCGCGCCGCCCAGGAGTCGTTCGTCGACGGCTGGCAGCACGCCATGTGGGCAGGGGTCGCCGTCATGGCCGCCCTCATTTTCCACGTCCTCGCCCGAGGCCCACAGCGCCCCGTCCGCACACCGGCGAACGAACCGGAACCAGCCGACGCGACCGCTCGATAACCCCGGACCACCGCCTGCCGCTGCCCAGTCCCATCGACGGCCCGTACGCTCCAGGCGCCCGGGTGGGAGAGCGTGACGGCCCCCGCCAGGGTGCCTGGCACGTGCATCGGCTCCACTCTTACGACGCGGGTCGCGAGCGGCTCGCGGAGCCGACTTCCGCTCAGCCCGGAGAACGAGGAAGGGCAGCCGCCTGCGCTTCAGTCGGTCCGAGGTCAGCCCTCCGCCACCAGGTCGAGGTCTTCATGGGTCGTCGTCCGGGGCAACTCGGGGACCGGCCACCTGTGGTCGGGTACGTACCCCACACCGCGCCACCACGGCTCGGTGGGCAGGTCCCCAGCAGACTCGAACGGCTGGCCGGGAACGGGGAGTGCCACTGCCTGGCCGACGGCATCGGCGGCGGCCTTCGTCCACTCGCCGGGCTCCGCCCACGCGTGCGGGGCGAGGTTGAAGGTGGCCCAGTGGATGGGGAGCAGCACACCGTGCGGCTCGCCGCCCTGGAGGTCGAGGTGGGCGCGCGTGCCCTCCTCGGGGGTCATGTGGATGTCCGGCCAGAAGTCGGAGTACGCGCCGATCTGGATCATCGTGGCGTCGAACGGGCCGTGCGCCGCGCCGATGTCCTTGAATCCCTCGAAGTAGCCGGTGTCGCCGCTGTGGTAGACGCGGTGCTCGTCGCCCGCCACGGACCACGACGCCCACAGCGTGTGCTGCCCGTTGCGCAGGCCGCGGCCGCAGAAGTGGCGGGCCGGGGTGGCGGTCAGTGTGAGGCCGCCGACCCGCGTGGACTCGTGCCAGTCCAGCTCGCGCAGCCGGTCCGCGGACACACCCCAGTGCTCCAGGTGGGCGCCGACGCCGAGCGGTATCGCGAACACGGTGTCCGTGCCGGCCAGGGCCTTGATGGTGGGCAGGTCGAGGTGGTCGTAGTGGTCGTGGGAGATCACGACGACATCGACGGGGCCGAGCGCGGCCAGCGGCAGCGGCACCGGGTGCAGCCTCTTGGGTCCGGCGAAGTCGAACGGCGAACAGCGCTGCCCCCACACCGGGTCGAACAGCACCCGGTGCCCGTCGATCTCCGCGAGCACGCTGGAGTGACCCATCCAGGTCAGCCGCAGTCCGCTCGCCGGGGGCCTGGCCAGGTCGGCGTAGGTCGTCGGGTGCACGGGGATCGGGCCGGCCGGGGCGCGGCGGGCGCGCTCCTCCTTGCGGAAGTACATCTTCGCCAGCTCCAGCGCGGAACCACCGGAGGGGCGGGTCCGGGTGCCCTCCGGGTTCACGAAGGCGCCGTCCGCGAAGTGCGGTGATCTGCGGATGCGCGCCAGGCGCTCCCCGCTGGGATCCACGCCGAAGGCGGTGGGTCGCAGCGCGCGGAGCCCGGAGCTCAAGGGACCGAAACCGGTCACGGCACCTCCAGTGGAGTGGGTGAGGTCCTCATTATGGTCGGCCCGTACGACAGTGCCGGGTCGGCCAACGTCACACGGCGGCGTCCGTCCCGGTCGCGGCTCGCCGCGCCGGCCGGATTTCACGTCCGCGCGGGCCGGATGTCACATCCGTGCGCGCCGGTCCGTCGTACCCGTGTGGGCGCTCGGCACGGAGCGCCCGGGAACGACGCACTGGAGGTGCCCCATGGCCCGTATCTCCCTAACCCCGCGCCGCACGCTCTTCTTCCGCGTCATGGAGTGGTATTCGAAGCGGACGTACGGAAAGGTCCTCGACCCCGGCAAGGCGCTCGCCCACCAGCCTCGCGTGCTGTGGAGCGATCTGCGGTTCGAACAGTCGGTGGCGAAGTGGAACAAGCTGGACCCGGACCTGAAGGCGCTGGCCGAGATGGCGTCGGCCGCGGCGATCGGCTGCGCCTGGTGCATGGACTTCGGGTACTGGGTGAGCCGGGAGCGCGGCATGGCCCGCGAGAAGCTGGTCGACGTGCCGCGCTGGCGCGACAGCGACGTGTACACGGAACTGGAGCGCGACGTCATGGAATACGCCGAGGCGATGACGGCCACCCCGCCCGCCGTCGACGACGCCCTCGCGGCCCGGCTCCTGAGCCGGCTGGGCGAGCCCGCGTTCGTTGAGCTGACGGCGATGGTCGCGGTGGAGAACCTGCGCTCGCGCATCAACGCCGCGCTCGGACTGACGAGCCAGGGCTTCAAGGACTCCTGTGACCTGCCGCCCGTGGGGGAACGGCGGACGACCTCCGCGCGGTAGCGGTCACTCCCAGAGCATGGGGTTCCGGCCGGCTTCGGCGACCGCCGTGCCGGCCTTCCAGAGGAAGCGGGTGACTCCTTTGAGGCTTCGGTAGGCGGGTGTCCGACGGGCCGGACGAGCGGCCCCGGCCCTGCGGGTCCGCCGCGCTCGGCTCCTGGGCGAGCCCCGGGTCCTCGCCCGTGAACCGCGGCGGCGGGCGCCTCGACGTCGTCGACGGACAGCTCCGCAGTCGCCGCCGAGATCGTCGGCACGGGCTCCGACCGCGTGGACGCCCCGGTCTGGGCCATCGGCGGCAGGGCGCGGTCCGGGTGGCTGAGGGCTGCCGCCCCCAGCCACCGGCCCCGGGCTCCGCCCCCGGATCCACGCTTCGGCCTGAACGGCCTCCCCCCTCCCCCGAGCTCTTCGAGCAGGGGGACTCGCAGACCAGCTGAATGATGCCGTCCGGTGCAGCCGGTTCGGGCACATCAGCCCCTCCGGCGGTCGAGGAGTGGAGGCCCGGGCCTCACACCGCCTGCGCGATCCGCACCCTGATGTCGTCCGGCGACAGCGTCCCCTTGGCCACCACCCGGTCCCCCGACGACTCTCCGCGCAGCCGCCGTCCGATCCACGGCACCAGGTACTCGCGCGCCCAGTGGATGTCGTCGCGCCGTACCTCGAACGTGCCGCGCGGCGGCAGGGGCGGCCACGGCTGGTCCGGATCGGCCGGTACCTCCATGCCGAGAACCTGGCCCGCCCGCAGGGCGACGCGGGTGTGGCCCTCGGGCGAGAGGTGGAGACGGTCGTCGTCCCAGGCGCGCCGGTCCTGCACGGACTTGAGCGACCACAGGTCGAGGACCGGGCAGCCGTACCGGTCCGCGATCGCCCGCACATGGCCGTTGTAGGTGGCGATCTTTCCGCGCAGATGCTTGAGCACCGGCACGTCCCGTGTGTCGAACCCGGTGGTCACCATCACCGTGCCGACGGCGGACGTCAGGACCGCGACGGCCCGCTCGAACCGCTCGGCGACGTCGTCGGGGTCGGTGCCCGGCCGGATGATGTCGTTGCCGCCCGCGCAGAACGAGACCAGGTCCGGAGCCAGTTCGACGGCCTTCGGGACCTGGTCCTCGACGATCTGGTCGAGCAGTTTGCCGCGCACGGCGAGGTTCGTGTACCGGAAGTCGCCCTCGGGCCGCCGGTCGGCGAGGAGGACCGCGAACCGGTCGGCCCAGCCGACGAACTGCCCGTCGGGCCCCGGGTCGCCGACACCCTCGGTGAAGCTGTCCCCCACCGCCACGTACGACCCGATCACTGATCTGTTGTCATTCTTCGAATCGTCTGCCACATCGGTCCATGATTCACCTTGTGATGTGAGCTACGCGACCGTAGGAAAAGGTTGACGGATGGTGAGATAAACCACTCGCCGCATCTGCGCCGATCAGGAATAGGCCTCTGATCGGGGGTGTTGGGCGAGCCGCCGGACGCTGAACCCGGTGATCCGGAAGTGGCTCCAGACCGTCCGGAACGCGAAGTGCCCGCTTGTGTACGGCTCGGAGTCCACGTAGTCGAAGACGAGGCGGCCGTTGTTCCACCACTGGACCCGGCTGCCGTCGGACACGATCCGGACGTGGTTCGGCTCGCCCGCGACGAGCAGCGGCTGCGTGTAGTCGTGGACCAGCGGGCGGACGCCCGGCTCGCCCACGTAGCGGCGCATTCGTGTCGTGGTGTTGGAGTTGGCGCCGTAGCCCACGTAGTACGTCTTCAGGTAGTCGTACTCGGCCAGGGCGCCGCCCCGCGGGGTGGCGAACAGGTCGTCCGGGGAGCGGACGTCGACGGCGTTCCAGAAGTTGTTGAGGTCGGAGACACGGTCGTTCGCGCCGCCGGCCGAGACCGCGGTCGCCGTGTACCCGAGGACGTACGGCCCCTGGAGCCGCTGCCGGAACCAGACCGTGGCGCCGCTCGGTACGTCGATGTCGAGCACCCCGCGGTCGGCCGTGACCGTGCCGCCGTCCTGCAGTTCCACGGCCCACTGTCCGAGTCCGTGCCGGAAGTCGTCGTACGCGAGGAGTCGCCCCCGGCGGTGGCGGGGCGCGGCGTTCGCGGTCGCGGCCGGTGCGAGCGCGGCCAGGGCGGCACCGGAGGCGAGTGCTCCGAAGGCTCTGCGAGTGGTCGTCATGCGGTACGACTCCTTGGGTGGGCGCGGCGGCACATTCAGAAAGCGCTTGCTCCCGATCACTGTGGGCCGTGGTCGCACTCCTGTCGAGACCGCGTGAACGCCGGAGGCCGGACCCCCAACGGGGCCCGGCCTCGCGGAAAATCGCGGCGGGTGGCGTCAGCCGACGGTCACGCCGTGGGAGCGCAGGTAGGCCACCGGGTCGACGTCCGACCCGTAGTCGGGGGTCGTGCGGATCTCGAAGTGCAGATGCGGTCCGGTGACATTGCCGGTCGCGCCGGACCGGCCGACCTGCTGCCCCTCGGCGACGGTCTGGCCGGCGGCGACGGAGATGTGGGACAGGTGGGCGTACTGGGCGTAGCGGCCGTCGGCGAGCCTGATGACGACCTGGTTGCCGTACGCGCCGCCCCAGCCGGCGGCGACCACGGTGCCCGCGGCGACGGCCTGCACGCTGGTGCCGGTCGGGACGACGAAGTCCACTCCGGTGTGGTGGCCGCTGGACCACATGCCGCCCGCGACGTGGTAACCGGTGCCGAGGACGGCACCCGTGACGGGCAGGGTGAAACCGGCGGAGACCGTGGCGGTCCTGGCGGCCTTCCTCGTGACGGCCCTGGACGGCTTGGACTTTGCGGCCGGCGGGGTGGTCGTCCTCGTCGCGGCCCGGGCGCCGTCCAACGTCAGCTTCAGCCCCGGGTGGATGAGCGACGGGTCGGAGCCGACGGCCGAGCGGTTGTCCTCGTAGAGCCTGTGCCAACCGCCGTCGACGTGCTGTTCGCGGGCGATCTTCTCCAGCCAGTCGCCGGCCTCGACCGTGTAGGTCCTGCTGCCGGTCGCCCGGTCCGCACCCTGCTTCACGGTGACGGGAACCGCGGTGGCGGCCTTCTCGGCAGCGGTGGCAATCCCCTGGGAAGCGGTGGCGGTCTCCTGGGAGGCGGTGGCGGCCTTCTCGGCAACGGACGAGGCCGGGGTGGCGGCATGGGCTTCGGCCGCCCCGACCAGGGGCAGCGCGAGCGCGGCGCCGCCGGTTCCGGCGACGGCGAGGGAACGGGTGAAACGCCGGGGCTTGGGACGGCGGTGCTTACCCTTCGCGGGCATGGTGAATTCCTCTCCGGCGCCTGCGAGGTGAGCTGTCGGGTGCGGACTGGAGATGTCCGGCCGTGCTCACGCACGGCTTTACCCCTAGCCGTTCCGGAGACCGGAACAGGCATGGTTCCTGTGGGTCCCCCGCTCCTGCCGGGCATGGGTGTGTGTGCGGGCTCCGGGCGGCGGCAGGATTCGGCGTTCCGTCCGGATGGATGGGGAACGTAAGCGAACAGGACGCGCAGCGACAACTGTTCGCCTCCCGGCGCGCACCTTTCTCATGCTCCTCACCGCAAGCCCCCGGTGACGCTCCGTCGATCCGGCGGCTCGGGGCTTCACCATTTCCCTGGACAATCACCGAATTACATGCACATGGCAACAGCGGAGCGTCACGCCTATGACACTGCTCACGTGCCGGCTCTTCAGAAGCCCTTCATCCAGGCCGAGTTACAAGGAATCAGTCAATCCGGGCACGACGATTTCAAATTCAGACGCAGATTCAGATCCGGCGCAGCCGGATGACCGTCGCATCGAAGTCACCGCGCAGCGCGGGCCGCAGCCCATGATGCAGAAGGACCGCGCCCCGGTGCAGTTCGCCGGTTTCCCGGCATTCGTACGTCGCCGCCGGGTCCAGGCCGCGCAGCCGCAGCGGGGCGACCGGCTCGCCGTAGTGCTGTGCCTGGAGCCAGGCGAGGACGACGCTCTCGTCGCCGAGGACGTACTGCACCGCGCTCAACCCGCCCGCCGGCGGCCGCAGCCGGTACAGGTCACCGCGCTGGACCACGGGCCGGATCTCCTTGTAGAGGCCGACCCAGTCCCGCGCTTCGGCCAGCTCCTCCTCGGTCCACTGCGCGAGGTCGCCGCCGACACCGAGCACCCCGGCCATGGCGCTGACGAACCGGAAGCGCAGCGCGCTCACCCGCCCGTTGAGCATCGCGTTCGGACTGTCGGTGACCCAGGCGGCCATCACCCGGGCCGGATGGATCTGGCTGAAGCCGTGCTGGATGGCGAGTCGGTCGAGCGGGTCGGTGTTGTCGGAGGTCCACACCTGGTCCGTACGGCTCATGACGCCCAGGTCGACACGTCCGCCGCCGCCCGAGCAGGACTCGAAGGCGACATGGGGGTGCGCGGCCCGCAGCCGGTCCAGCAGGGCGTAGAAGGCGCGCACGTGGTCGACCCACAGTCGCTGCGGGTAGGGCTCGCCGGGCCAGCCGGCGTCGGTGAAGCAGCGGTTGAAGTCCCACTTCACATAGTCGATCGGGGCGCTGGAGAGCAGGGCGTCGAGCTGCTCCCAGAGGTACTCCTGGACGTCCTCGCGGGCGAGGTTGAGCACGAGCTGGTTGCGGAACTCCGTCCGCTTCCGCCCCGGCTGGTACTGCACCCAGTCGGGGTGGGCGCGGTAGAGGTCGCTGTCCGGGTTGACCATCTCGGGCTCGACCCAGATGCCGAACTGCATGCCGAGGGCGTGCACGTAGTCGGCGAGCGGTTTGATGCCGGAGGGGAAGCGGTCCGGGTTGGGCCGCCAGTCGCCGAGCCCGGCGCGGTCGCTGGTACGGGTGCCGAACCAGCCGTCGTCGACCACGAACAGCTCCACCCCTATGGCCGCCGCCCGCCGCGCCAGCGCCCCCTGCTGCTCCTCGGAGATGTCGAACTCGGTGGCCTCCCAGGAGTTGTAGAGCACGGGGCGGTCCCGGTCGGCGTCCGGGACGATGTGCGCGCGCTGGTAGGCGTGCCAGGCACGGCTCGCGCCGCCGTGGCCGCCGTCGCTCCACAGTCCCGCGAAGACGGGGGTGGTGTACGTCTCCCCCGGCGCGAGGAGCAGCAGACCCGAGTCGTCGTACCCGGCGCCGCCGGTGATCTGCACCCGGGCGTCCGGGAGCTGGGCGACGGCGATCCGCCAGGTGCCCGACCAGGCGAGCACGCAGCCGTAGACCTCGCCGCTCTCCTCGGTGGCGTCCGTGTCCAGCGCGACCCACGGCAGGTGCTGGTGACCGGTGTGGCCGCGGCGGCTGCCGATGACCTTCTCGCCGTGGGTGAGGTCGGACCGCACCAGCCGGGACTCGGCCGCCCAGCGCCCGTGCAGGTGGGAGAGGCGCCAGCCCTCGCGCTCGGGCAGGGTCCAGGTGGCGGAGTCGGCGCGGAGGAGTTCGGCGGGGGCGGGGCCGTCGTTGGCGAGGGTCACCCAGCGCTCTACGACATCGCCGCGCATCCGGTAGTGGAGGATGATCAGGAGTCCGGCGTCGGTGAAGCGCAGCCGCAGTTCGTCGCCGTCGGCCTCGTACGCCTCGAACGCCCACTCCGTGCCGCGGCGCTCCTCGGTGCGCACGGACAGGGCGGGGCGCACGAAACGGGGGCCGCCCTCGACCGGGTACTCCTCGCGGCCGTCGAGCGGGGACTCGAAGGGCCGGTACGGCGGTGCCGGCAGGGCCGCGAGCGCCTCGGCGTCGGCGAGGGCGATCCGCGGGCCCCAGTGCAGGTGCAGCAGCGTGTCGTCCTCGGCGAGCCGCAGGGCGTAGCTGCTCGTGGGCCCTGACAGCAGCCAGGTGCGGCCGTCCGCGGCGATCTCCAGCATCACATGCCCCCACAGATTCGAACAGGTGCGATCAGGCCTCAACATCATCGGGTGTGAGGTGCCTCGGGGGCAACGCCTGTCCGTCACGCGGGCGCCTGCCGGGGACGATCGCCTGATCACACGGTGCCGTATCGTCGAGGCGCGGCCCGCCGGCGAACAGCGCCGGCGGACGGATGGGAGGAGCCCTCGTGACGCAGCAGGTCCCGTCTACCGAGCCCGAGCTGACCGGCGTACGCAACTTCCGCGACGTGGGTGGCCTGCCGACCGTGGACGGGCGGCGGGTGCGGCGCGGAGTGCTCTTCCGCAGCGGCCACCTCGCGCACGCGACGGAGCGGGACGCGGCATTCCTCACCTCACTGGGCCTGCACACGATCTTCGACTTCCGCAACGCGGCGGACAAGAAGCTGGAGGGCCCGGACGTCGAGCTGCCCGGCGTGCGGAACGTCAACCTGCCGCTGACCGACCCGGCGCACGGCGCCGAGTTCTGGAAGATGGTCCGCGACGGCGACCTGGAGCAGCTGCGCGCGCTGCTCGCCGACGGCAAGGCGGAGAACAGGATGATCCTGTCGTACCGCACGATCATCAAGGAGCGCACGGCCGAGCACTCCCAGGTGCTGCACGCGCTGGCCGAGGACAGCGTCCCCGCGCTGATGCACTGTGCCGCGGGCAAGGACCGCGCGGGGCTCTCGATCGCGGTGACGCTCCTCGCCCTCGGGGTCGAGCGTGAGGCGATCGTCGCGGACTACCTGGAGTCGAACGCGAAGCACCGCCGCTACAAGGTGCGCCGCAACGGCTCGTCGCCCGACGCGTACTCCCCCGAGGTGATGGAGCTGCTCAGCCCCCTCTTCGACGCGCGCGCCGAGTATCTCGCGGCGGCGCTGGAGACCGTCGAGGAGACCTGGGGCGGTGTCGACACCTACCTGGAGAAGGGGCTGCGGATCACGCCCGCGGTGCGGGAGCGGCTGCGCGACCGGCTGCTGGACTGAAGTGCGGTCCGGGGTGGGCGCTCACTTCGCGCCCAGCTCGAACAGCAGGTAGACGAAGGCGGCGAACAGGTGGCCGACCGCGATGTAGACGATCAGCCGCACCCACAGTGCGCGCGGGAACTTCTCCTCCATCACCTTGCGGGGGCGGGATTCCGGTTGCTCGGTCATGGCATCTCTCCAGGGGTGGGGCCGAGGCAGAGCGCGGCGGTCGGGCTCTGCAGCAGGGTGTGGACGAAGAGCAGCTCGGTGCCGTCGTGGTCGGCGGCGGCGAGACGGTGCGGGGTCAGCGAGTCGAAGTGCGCGCTGTCGCCCGGCGCGAGTACGTGGGTGGAGTCGCCGAGGCGCAGCCGCAGCCGCCCCTTGAGGACGTACAGCCATTCCTCGCCCGGGTGGACGCGCACGATGTCGCCCTGGGTGCCGTAAGGGATGTGCACCCGCAGGGCCTGCATACCGCGTCCGGACCCGCCCGCCTGCCAGTACGCCCAGCCGCCCGCCCGGGTCGGCTCCATGTCGGCGGCGCGCACGACGGCGTCCCGGTCGGCGACGTTCTCGCCGAGCAGTTCGGAGACGGTCGTACCGTAGATACGGGCGAGCGCAAGCAGCATGGGCAGGGACGGCTGCCGCCGGCCGGTCTCCAGCCGGGACAGGTGCGCGGGCGAGAGCCCGGCGGCACGGGCCGCGGCCTCCAGGGTCAGCCCGGCGCGGCGGCGCAGCGCACGCAGCTGCGGCGCGACGACGGGCAGGTCCTCGGACGGCCCGTCCTCGGTCCCGGTGCCGGGATCGGTCTCAGGAGAGCTCATGCCTCCATTGAGCCGGAGGCTTGCCCCTGCGGCAAATTTCTTGCCTCAGAGGCAAAAGCCCGGCTCCCGGAGGGTCAGCGGTTCGCCACCGCCTGCTTGATCAGCGTCTTGCCGAAGTCCCACATCAGCCCGCCGCCGTGTGCGTCGTCCATGACCGCGGTGAAGGCGTCCACGAACCGGTCGACGTCCGCCTCACCGATGATCAACGGCGGGATCAGCTTGATCACCTCCAGGTGGTCGCCGGAGACCTGGGTGAGGATCCGGTGGCGCTGCAGCAGCGGCACGACGACCATCTGCGCGAACAGGCCCTTCCGGGCGGCCTGGAGCAGGCTCCACCGGCTGCGCAGCTTGAGCGAGCTGGGCCGGCCGAACTCGATGCCGATCATCAGGCCCCGGCCGCGGATCTCGCTGAGCATCTCGTACTTGTCGACGAGCTCGGTGAGCCGGGACTTCAGCTGCTCCCCGACGGCCCGGGCGTTCGCGACGACCTGCTCGTTCTCCATCACGGACAGGACGGCGAGCCCGGCCGCCATGGCCTGCGCGTTGGACCCGAAGCTCGCGGAGTGCACGAGGACCCGGTCCATGGACGAGTAGACCTTCTTGAAGATCCAGTCCTTGCCGAGCGTCGCGCCGACCGGGACGTAGCCGCCGGAGAGCGCCTTCGCCACGCACACCAGGTCGGGCTCGGCGCCGTCCTCGTGCTGGTAGGCGTAGAAGTCGCCGGTACGGCCGAGGCCGGTCTGCACCTCGTCCGCGATGAGCAGCGCCTTGTGCTTGTGCAGCAGCTCCTGCGCGGCGCGCAGATAGCCGGGCGGGGCCTCGTGGACGCCCTTGCCCTGGATCGGCTCGACGATGAGGGCCGCCACGTCCCCCTTCTTCAGCTCCCGGGCGAGGGCGTCGAGGTCGCCGAGCGGGACGGCGGTGTCGGGCAGCAACGGGGCGAAGCCGTCGCGGAAGCCGTCCTCGCCGTTGACGGAGAGCGACCCGGTGGTCAGACCGTGGAAGGCGTGGGTGCAGTACAGGATCCTGGGCCTGCCGGTGGCGTACCGGGCGAACTTCAGCGCGGTCTCGACCGCCTCCGTGCCGCTGTTGCCGAAGAACACCCGGTCCAGGTGCGGGCTGTGGGCGAGCAGCTTCTCCGCCAGCAGGCCGGGCAGGGGCTGGCAGTCGAAGCGGGTGAGGTCGGCGAGCTGGGCGTCCAGTACGTCGTGCAGCGCCTTGCGGACCACGGGGTGGTGGCGGCCGAGGCCCATCACCCCGAACCCGGCGAGCATGTCCAGGTAGTCGTTGCCGTCCGCGTCCCAGAAGTGGGCGCCCTCGGCCCGCTCGTAGACCTTGTCGAAGCCGATGGTGTGGAGCATGCGCGGAAGCTGGTGGTTGAGGTACTTCGCGTGCAGCTCGTAGCGCTCGGCCCCGCGTTCGGCCAGGAGCGCGCCGAGGTCGAACTCCCGTTGCCCGGTGGGGATGGTCATTCCGCGTTCACTTTCTCCTGGGACAGCTCGTCCTTGGACAGCTCGTCCTTGGCGGCCAGGCAGGCGCTGATCCGCCCGGCGATCTCCACGGGCGTGAGGCCGATGTCGGCGAGCACCTCGCTGCGCTTGGCGTGCGCGAGGAACTGCTCCGGGATCCCGAACCTCCGCACCGGTACGTCCACGTCGGCGTCGCCGAGCGCGAGGGCGACCGCGGAGCCCACGCCGGCGGAGCGGCTGTTGTCCTCGACGACCGCGACGAGCCGGTGCTCGGCGGCCAGGCCCGGCAGGGAGCGGTCGACGGGTTTGACCCAGCGGGGGTCGACGACCGTGCAGCCGATGCCGCGGGCCTGAAGCAGGTCGGCGGCCTGCAGGCAGACGGGCGCCATGACGCCGACGGCGACGAGCAGCACCTGGGGCGCCTCGTCGCGGTGCAGCACGTCCAGGCCGCCCACCCGGTCCACGGCCGGGATCGCCGGGCCCACCGACTCCTTCGGGAACCGGATCAGGGTCGGCGCGTCGTCGACCGCGACCGCCTCCCGCAGCTGGGCCCGCAGCTGGTCGGCGTCGCGTGGCGCGGCGATTCTCAGGCCCGGCACGACCTGCAGGACGGACATGTCCCACATGCCGTTGTGCGAGGGTCCGTCGACGCCCGTGACCCCGGCCCGGTCGAGCACGAAGGTGACGCCGCAGCGGTGCAGGGCGACGTCCATCAGGACCTGGTCGAAGGCGCGGTTGAGGAAGGTGGCGTAGACGGCGACGACGGGGTGCAGTCCGCCGGTGGCCAGACCGGCCGCGGAGACCGCCGCGTGCTGCTCGGCTATGCCCACGTCCCAGACCCGGTCGGGGAACCGCTCGGCGAACCTGCCGAGGCCCACCGGGTGCAGCATGGCCGCCGTGATGGCGACGACGTCCTCGCGTTCCTCGCCGATCCGCACGATCTCGTCACCGAACACCGAGGTCCACGACGGAGCCTGGGACGGCACGAGGGGCTCGCAGGTGCGCGGGTCCATCACGCCGACCGTGTGGAAGTGGTCCTCCTCGTGGGCGAGTGCGGGCTCGTAGCCGCGGCCCTTCTCGGTGAGGCAGTGGATGAGGACCGGACCGTGGAAGCGTTTCGCGCGGCGCAGCGCGGACTCGACAGCCAAGATGTCGTGGCCGTCGATCGGGCCGACGTACTTCAGGCCCAGGTCCTCGAAGAGGCCCTGCGGGGCGAACGCGTCCTTGAAGCCCTTCTTCGCGCCGTGCAGGGCCTCGTAGACGGTGGGGCCGATGACGGGCGTGCGCTGCAGCACGTCCTTGCCCCAGGCCAGGACCTTCTCGTAGCCGTCGGTGGTGCGCAGGGTGGCGAGGTGGTTGGCGAGGCCGCCGATGGTGGGCGCGTAGGAGCGTTCGTTGTCGTTGACGACGATGATCAGGGGGCGGTCCTTGGCGGCGGCGATGTTGTTGAGCGCCTCCCACGCCATGCCGCCGGTGAGCGCGCCGTCGCCGATGACGGCGACGATGTGGCCCTTCTCCCCCTGCACCTCGCGGGCCTTGGCGAGCCCGTCGGCCCAGCCGAGCGCGGTGGACGCGTGGCTGTTCTCGATGACGTCGTGCTCGGACTCCTCACGCGACGGATAACCGGACAGACCGCCCTTGCCGCGCAGCTTGGAGAAGTCCTGACGCCCAGTCAGGATCTTGTGGACATAGCTCTGGTGGCCGGTGTCCCACAGGATGCGGTCGACCGGTGACTCCAAGGCCCGGTGGAGCGCGATGGAGAGTTCCACCACCCCCAGGTTGGGCCCCAGGTGCCCCCCGGTCCTGGCGACCGCGTGGATCAGGAACTCCCTGATCTCCTCGGCCAGTTGACTCAGTTCCGCCTCGGACAGCGCCTTCAGGTCGCGTGGTCCCCGGATGTTCTCCAGAATGGTCACGCCGGGCCCCCTCTCGGTCCGTGCTGTTCAACTCACGGTGACGGCCGGCGCTCCCGGCCCGACGCCGTCCTTCTCCATCCGTTCGGCGATCCTCATCGCCTCCTCGATGAGGGTCTCCACGATCTTCGACTCGGGCACGGTCTTGACGACCTCCCCCTTGACGAAGATCTGGCCCTTGCCGTTGCCGGAGGCGACCCCCAGGTCCGCCTCCCGTGCCTCCCCGGGGCCGTTGACCACACAGCCCATCACCGCGACCCGCAGCGGCACCTCCATGCCCTCGAGGCCGGCGGTGACCTCGTCCGCGAGCTTGTACACGTCGACCTGGGCGCGCCCGCAGGACGGGCAGGAGACGATCTCCAGGCGCCGCTGCCTGAGGCCCAGCGACTGCAGGATCTGGATGCCGACCTTGACCTCCTCGGCGGGAGGCGCCGACAGCGACACCCGGATCGTGTCGCCGATGCCCTGCGACAGCAACGCGCCGAACGCCACCGCCGACTTGATCGTGCCCTGGAAGGCGGGACCGGCCTCCGTCACGCCGAGGTGCAGCGGGTAGTCGCACTGGGCGGCGAGCTGCCGGTAGGCCTCGATCATCACGACCGGGTCGTTGTGCTTGACGGAGATCTTGATGTCCCGGAAGTCGTGCTCCTCGAAGAGCGAGGCCTCCCACAGCGCTGACTCCACCAGCGCCTCCGGGGTCGCCTTGCCGTACTTCTTCAGCAGCCGCTTGTCCAGGGAACCCGCGTTCACCCCGATCCGGATCGGGGTGCCGTGGTCCTTGGCCGCCCGGGCGATCTCCCTCACCTTGTCGTCGAACTGCTTGATGTTCCCGGGATTCACCCGAACGGCCGCGCAGCCCGCCTCGATCGCCGCGAACACGTACTTCGGCTGGAAGTGGATGTCGGCGATCACCGGGATCTGCGACTTGCGCGCGATCGTCGCGAGGGCGTCCGCGTCGTCCTGCGTGGGGCAGGCGACGCGGACGATCTGGCAGCCGGAGGCGGTGAGTTCCGCGATCTGCTGCAGGGTGGCGCCGATGTCCGACGTACGGGTCGTCGTCATCGACTGCACCGACACCGGGGCCCCGCCCCCGACCGCCACCGGCCCGACATGGATCTGCCGCGACATGCGCCGCTCGGCGATCGGCCGGACCGGTACCTCGGGGACGCCCAGAGGAACGGCGGTCATCACGTCACCCGTTCTGCTGGAAGGTCTCGCGCATGGCCCGCAGGGACTCCTTCAGGGAGCCCATGGTGGCGAGGACGGCGGTGGGCTCGTAGCCGCAGTGCGCCATGCAGTTGGCGCAGCGCGGGTCCTTGCCGCGGCCGTACTTGTCCCAGTCGGTCTTCTCGATCAGCTCCCGGTACGTCGGCACGTACCCGTCGCTCATCAGGTAGCAGGGCCGCTGCCAGCCGAAGAGGGAGTAGTTCGGGATCGCCCAGGCGGTGCACGGGAAGTCGACCTTGCCCTCGAGGAAGTCGAGGAACAGCGGCGAGTGGTTGAGCCGCCAGCGACCGCGGTTGCCGCCCGCGAAGGCCTTCTTGAACAGCTCACGCGTCTGTTCGACGCCGAGGAAGTGCTCCTGGTCTGGCGCCTTCTCGTAGGCGTAGGCGGGCGAGATCATCATCTCGTCCACCTTCAGGTCGTCATTGAGGTAGTTGAGCACCTCGATGACGGTCTGCGGGGTGTCCGTGTTGAAGAAGGTCGAGTTGGTGGTGACCCGGAAGCCTCGCCGCTTGGCCTCCTTGATGGCCTCCACCGCCTCGTCGAACACGCCCTCCTTCGCCACGGACTCGTCGTGCCGCTCGCGCAGGCCGTCGATGTGCACGGCGAACGCGAAGTACGGGGACGGCGTGAACTTGTCCATCTTCTTGCGCAGCAGCATGGCGTTGGTGCACAGGAAGACGTACTTCTTGCGCGCCACCAACTGCCGGACGATCTCATCGATCTGCGGGTGCATCAGCGGCTCGCCGCCCGCGATCGACACCATCGGCGCACCGGACTCCAGAACCGCTCCCACGGCCTGCGCCACCGGCATGCGCTGCTTGAGCACTCCCGCCGGATGCTGGATCTTGCCGCAGCCCTCACACTTCAGGTTGCAGGCGAAGAGCGGTTCCAGCTCCACGATGAGCGGAAACTTGTCCCGCCTGCGCAGCTTCTGTTCGAAGAGATAGGTCGCCACCTTGATGGACTGGCGCAGCGGCATGGCCATCTGGCTCACCTCCTGGGGAGCAGCAAAGAACGGTGCCATTCAAAGAAAACAGGCAGCACGGCACGAAGAACACGGAAAGCTGATATTCCACCGCGAACGGTGCCGATACGGACGAGTTCATGTTCTGGAGCGTCCACGACCACCCGGACGGCCGCAACCGGGCGGGCGCCCGTGCGAACGGCGCTCAGGAGCGTGGCCGCGGACTCCATGTCGACCGCGATCGCGCCGGTCGCCAGCAGTTCGGACCGCTCCTGACCGCGCACGACGTGGTCCGAGCCGGTGAGCGGTCCGGTGTGGACGGTGCGGCCCGGGACGGCGCGCACGAGTTCCTTGACGAGCAGATCGGTGCCCTCGCACGGGGTGGTGCCGCGCGGATCCCGGGTCTCCTCGGCGACGACCAGGTCACCGGGGTGCATCCCGGGTGCGAGTCCCGCGCAGAAGCCCGTGGCGAGGACAGCCGCGAGAGCGAAGCCCGGCTCGCCGAGCGCCCGGGTGACCGAGCGTTCGGCCGCCCGGGGTCCCATACCCGTACGGAGTATGGTCACGGGCCCGTCGGAGCCCCAATTGTTCGGTTCGGCTGCGGGGCGCTGAAAGCCGGTGCCGGGAGGTCGACCGTGCTCAGCCCCTCCTTCGTCCGGGCCTCCGCGCTCCCCCAAGCTCTCGGCTCCTCCCCCACTCTCGGCTTCGCTCGAGCGGGGGGACCCCCATGAGCAGGGGGGACCCCCACGACCTCTCGACCCCGGCGCGCCCCTCCGCCTCACGCTGTGGCCGCCGCTGCGCAGGGCGAGGTGCTCGATGCCGAGCGCGCAGGCGATCAGCAACGGGGCCGGCTCGGGCTTGACGCTCATCAGCTCCCCTTGGCCTTGGCGAACGGCTCGCCGTGCACATAGCGGCCCAGTGCGGTGAGCGGGAAGACCTGCCGGTAGAGGTGGTAGTTGATGGAGAAGTCCCAGGGGAAGCCGGTGCCGGTGAAGTACGGCTCGTCCCAGGAGCCGTCCTCGTTCTGGGTCTGGGCGAGGAACTCGATGCCGCGCTCGACGGCCTTGGACTCGCTCTCCCCCGCGGCCAGCAGCGCGAGCAGGGCCCACGCCGTCTGCGAGGCGGTGGAGGCGCCCCTACCGCTCCACTTCCCGGCGTCCTTGTAGGAGCGCAGGTCCTCACCCCAGCCGCCGTCGTCGTTCTGCACGCTCTCCAGCCAGGCGACGGCACGCCGGATCGCCGGGTGCGCGGCGGGGATGCCGGCCGCCACCAGGGCCGGCACCACGGACCCGGTACCGTACACGTAGTTGACGCCCCAGCGTCCGAACCACGAGCCGTCCCGCTCCTGTTCGGCCAGCAGCCACTCGATGCCGCGGCGGGTGCGCGGATCGTGGGCGAGGCCCTCGACCGCGAGCATCTCCACGACGTGCGCGGTGACGTCGGCGGACGGCGGGTCGATGACCTCGCCGAAGTCGCAGAACGGCAGCCGGTTGGGGAACGGGCTCGTGTTGTCCACGTCGAAGGCGCCCCAGGCGCCGTTCCTCGACTGCATGCCGAGGTTCCAGCGCACCCCGCGCCCGATGGCCTTCTCCAGCCGGTCCGGGTCGTGGTGCCTGACCCGGCGCAGCGCGAGGACGACCTCGGCGGTGTCGTCGATGTCGGGGTAGTTGTCGTTGTGGAACTCGAACGCCCAGCCGCCCGGCGGGAGTCCGGGCCGCTTCACCGACCAGTCGCCGGGGCGCACGATCTGCTCGCCCAGCATCCAGTCGGCCGCCTTGACCAGCTGCGGGTGGTCGGCGGGCACTCCCGCGTCGGCGAGCGCGATGGTCGCGAGACAGGTGTCCCACACCGGGGACTGGCACGCCTCGATCATGCGGGCGCCGTCCTCGCGCCAGACGGCGAAACGGTCCAGCGAGGCGAGGCCCTCGCGCATCACCGGGTGCTGGAGGTCGTAGCCGAGCAGGTGCAGGGCGATGACCGAGTACACCGCGGGCGGCTGGATCCCGCCCCAGCAGCCGTCGTTCTCCTGCCGCTCGATGATCCAGCGGGCGGCGGTGTTCATCGCGGCCCTGCGCAGCCGGCGCGGGGCGACCTTGCGGAACTGGTGCAGCGCCTTGTCGAGCCGCTGGAAGACCCCGTCCCAGCTCGCCACCGGGGCGAGGTCTCTTTCCGGGTTGGGGTGGTCCGGGTCGGTGTGCAGCTCGTCGAGCGGGAACGGCGCGGGCCGCACCGGGCGCTTGGCGGAGACGATGGTGAGCGGCACGATGGTCTGCCGTGCCCAGCAGCCGAAGTCGTAGATGTTCAGCGGCATCCACTTCGGGAACCAGATCAGCTCCGGCGGGAGTTCGGGCAGGTCCTCCCACTTCCACCAGCCGAACAGGGCGAGCCAGATCCGGGTGAAGACGCGGGCGGCGGCGATGCCGCCCTGTTCGCGGATCCAGGCGGACGCCTTGGCCATGTGGGGTTCGTCCGGCGCGTCGCCGGCCAGGCGCAGGGCGACGTACGCCTCGATGGTGGTGGACAGTTCGCCGGGTCCGCCGTAGAAGGTGGCCCAGGTGCCGTCGTCGCGCTGCTCGCCGCGGATGAACAGCGCGGCGGCGTGGGTGGTCTTCTCGTCACGGATGCCGAGGAACTGACGCAGCAGCAGGTCCTCGGCGTCCATCGTGACGTTGGTCTCGAGGTCGCCCTTCCACCAGCCCTGGGCGTCCTGCCGCGCGAGCAGGAAGTCTGTGGCGCGCCGCATGGCGCGCTCGGCGGCGTCTCGAGTGCCCCCGGCCCCGGCCGCCCCGGGGATCGGTTCGCTGGTGTCGCTGGCCGAGGCAGCACGGGGCGGCAGGGCCCCGGGGCTTCCGTCGGTCGTCGCTGTCATGGCTTCCCCTTCGTGCAGTCGTACGAAATCGTGCTGCTGTGGGTCCGCCGTCGGCCGGTGCGCGTGCGCTCAGGGCACCGGCCGGCGACTACGCGAGGTGTATTCGACCGATAGTGATCATCTCTTTCGTACGACGACGAAGTCGGCGAGCGCCGTGAACCGGTCGCGCACCTCCTGGGGCATCCGGACGGCGTCCAGGGCTTCGATGGCGATCGCGTGCTGGCGACGCGCCTCCTGAGCGGTCCATTCCCGGCCGCCGGCCTCCTCGATGAGCGCGGCGCGCGCGGCGAACTCCTCCTCCGAGAAGTTCTCGAAGTCGCTGCTCTTGGCGTCCTCCGCGAGCAGCTCGCCGAGCCGCGCGGAGGCTTCTCCGCCCGCCGCCAGCGCGGCCACGACCGGCAGGGACTTCTTGCGCTGGCGCAGATCGCTCCAGGTCTGCTTTCCGGTGGCCTCCGGGTCGCCCCAGATGCCGAGGAGGTCGTCGACGGCCTGGAAGGCGAGGCCGAGGTGGTAGCCGTACTTCTCCAGCGTGTCGGCCGTCGCGTCGTCCGCGCCGCCGAGGACCGCGCCGATGGAGGAGGCGCAGGCGAGCAGGGCGCCGGTCTTGTTGCCCTCCATCTCCAGGCACTCGGCGACGGTGACCCGCTCGCGGTGCTCGTAGGAGATGTCCTGCGCCTGACCGTCGATCAGGGCGCGGGTGGCGGTGGTCAGCCGGCGGGTGGCGCGGCCGGCCTCGACGGTGCCGAGCTCCAGCAGGACCTCGTTGGCCAGGGCGAACAGCGCGTCGCCGACCAGGATGGCCTGTGCGGGGCCGTGCACCTTCCACACGGTGTCGCGGTGGCGGCGCTGCTCGTCACCGTCCATCAGGTCGTCGTGCAGCAGGGAGAAGTTGTGCACCAGCTCGACCGCGACCGCGCCGGGCACGCCCACCTCGGGGGCCCGGCCGGCGGCCTCGGCGGACAGCAGGGCCAGCGCGGGGCGCACGGCCTTGCCGCCGTCGCCGTCCGCGGGGTTGCCCTGGGCGTCGATCCAGCCGAAGTGGTAGGCGGCGACGGTGTCCATCGGCGGCGCCAGGCGGTCCACGGCCGACCGCAGCACCGGGGCGGCCAGGGTCCGGCCGCGCTCCAGGAGCGCGGACACGTCCACCGCGGTCCTCGGGGCGGCCGTCTCGGCCGGGGGCACAGTGGGCACGGTCTCTCCTCTTGTTGCGATACCGGGGGTGCGGGGGCCTGTCTCCAGCGAATCGACGCTCATGCCGCCTCCTCGAAGAGATCGGGGAGGTGGGCGCCGGACCGGCCCAGCGCGCCGAGTGCGGCGCCCGCCGCACTGATGCCACTGCGGACCGCACTCTCCATGGTCGCGGGCCACCCGGTGGCGGTCCACGCTCCGGCCAGGCAGAGGCCGGGGGCCTTGGTGCGGGCGCCGGGCCTGAGGCGCCCGACGCCGGGGCTGGGGGCGAACGTCGCCGTGCGCTCCCGGGTCACGAAGAAGTCCTTCACCTGGGCGCCGCGGGTGGCGGGCAACAGCCGCTGGAGTTCGGGCAGATACCGCTCGCGGAGTACGGCGACCGGCTCGTCGATCTCCCCCTGGGCCGCCGACTGGGACAGCGCCAGGTACTGGCCCTCGCGCAGTCCGGAGGCCTCGGTGCGGTCGAAGACCCACTGGACCGGGGAGCCGAGGGCCGCGAAGAACGGGCGGTTGAGCACCTTGCGGTCGTAGACGACATGGATGTTGAGGATCGGCGCGGTGCCGATGTCCAGCAGCCGCTCGGGGGCCTCCAGGGCGCCGGGGGGCAGCAGATCGTGGGCCTCGCGCTGCGGTACGGCGAGGACGACGGCGTCCGTTTCGATGCGCTCGCCGGGAACCTGAACGCTCCAGAGCCCGTTTTCGTCAGTGGAGATGGAGGTGACGCGTGTACGGAGCTCGGTACGGACGCCCGCGGAGTCGAGCGCCTTGCGGGCCAGCCGGTCGTGCAGTTCGCCCAGCGGGACGCGTGCCCAGCCGATGTCGGCCGCGCCCGGGTCGGACAGCAGGCCCGTCTTGAACACCATCGCGGCGAGCCCGAGCGAGGCGTCGCCGGCCACCGCGTTGAGGGTGGCGACCCCGACCAGGTCCCACAGTGCCTCGACGGCACGCGCCGACTGACCGTGCGCGGCCAGCCAGCTGCCGAAGTCCTGCGCGTCGAGCGCGGGGTCCGCGAGGTCCAGTGCCCGGAGCGCCAGTGCGGCACGCCCCACTTTGGCGCGCTCGGCGAGCGAGAGATGCGGATAGGTGGCCAGGCTGCGCCCGAGGTGCAGGGGTACGGGCAGCGCGTCGCGCCGTAGTCTGCCGAGCCGCCGTCCCGGTGCGGCGTTCGCGTCGAGGACGGGCACGTCGAGACGATCCTGCAGGGGCGCCAGCGTGGAGGCGTCGATGCGGTCGAGGAACCAGCGGTACGCGGTGCAGCAGCGCAAGTAGACGTGCTGGCCGTTGTCGACGGTCAGGTCGCCGCGGTGGAAGGAGAACGCGAGTCCGCCGAGCCGGGGCCGTCCCTCCAGCAGGGTGACCCGCACCCCGGCGTCGGCGAGCGCCAGCGCGGCCGTGATCCCGGCGAGCCCGCCGCCGACCACCACGGCGGACGTCCCGGGCGAGGACGGCATGCCGCGGTGACCCGCGGTGTCCGCGACCGGGTCCTCCGCCTGGGTGCCGTCGCTCATCGTGCTTCCTCCCGTGCCGGTCCACCGTGGTGCTTGAACGATGCACGGCAGGCCGTCGCAGTCAGGGACGCCGCGCCGCACCGGAGGGTTGCCTGCCGCTTTTCGGAGGCGGCGAGTGGGGGTACCCCCTGCTCGAAGAGCTTGGGGGAGCCTGCCGGGCGTCGCGACCGGGCGAACGTTGCCTGTCGGGGCGCTGGTGCCGGAACCGGGGTGTCGGTCACGCACGCCTCCTGACGGTCCGCCGGGACACGTTCCGCGCGTCGAGCCCCGACAGGCCGCGCACGGCGACGTACGCCTTCTCACGCCCGGGCAGCGAGACCCGGCCGCGCAGCACGGCCTCCGGCTCGCGCTCGATACGGTCCAGGAGCCGGCGGTAGATGCCGGCCATGGCGGCGACACAGGCGCCGCTGCGCCGGTCGAGCATGGGCAGCAGCCGGTAGCCCTCGGCGAAAAGGGCGCGGGCCCGACGCACTTCGAAGTGCACGAGGCCCGCGAAGTCGGAGCCCTCGGGTGGGGTCGGTCCGTGGAACCCGGCCGAACAGCCGAACTTGGCGAGATCGTCGGCCGGAAGGTAGACGCGGCCGCCCTCGGCGTCCTCGCGGATGTCCCTGAGGATGTTGGTGAGTTGCAGTGCGAGCCCGAGCGTGTCGGCATACTCCGGCGCGCGCTCGGTGCCGCGCGCCCCCGGTTCCGTGCCGAACACGCCGAGCGAGAGCCGTCCGATGGCCCCGGCGACACAGCGGCAGTAGACCTTCAGATCGTCCCAGGTCTCGTAGGTCTCGCCGCGTACGTCCATCAGGACGCCGTCGATGAGTTCGTCGAGGCCGCCGAGGGGGATCGGGAAGTGCCGGGCGGCATGGGTGAGGGCGACCGCGACCGGGTCGGTGTCGTCCTCGGCCACCTCCTCGTCGCGGATACGGGCCAGCAGCGCGCGGGTCTCCTCCAGCCGTGCCGTCTTGACGTCGGCCTCCAGCGCGCCGTCACCGATGTCGTCGACACGCCGGGAGAACGCGTAGAGCGCCGACATCGCGCGGCGCTTCGGCGTCGGCAGGAGCCTGATCCCGTAGGCGAAGTTACGGGCCTGCTGCCCGGTCACGGCCTCGCAGTAGCGGTACGCGGCGAGTACCGGTGGGGACACGTGTTCTTCCGACTCCACGGTCCGGATCACCCCTCTCCTCGCAGAGTCACGCCCACCTCGCGCAGCAACCGGAGCTTGCCGGGCTTGGGCGGGCCGGGAAGTACGTCGTAGTGCGCTGCGGCGATCGCGTGGATGGCCGCCCTTCCTCCCGCCACGAAGCCCGCGAGCAGCAGCTTCAGCCTGCCGTGGACGCTACCCACCAGGGGGGCGCCTTCATTCAGGAGACCGCGGGCGCGTTCTGCTTCGTACGCGACCAGTGCGCGCACCGATGCGCCCGCTGTGGGCGTGGCGAGGTCCGCCTCCTGCACGTGGAAGCGCTTCATGTCCGCGGCGGGCAGATAGACGCGGTCGCGGCCGAGGTCCTCGGCGACGTCCTGCAGGTGTTCGACGATCTGCAGCGCCGTGCAGATCGCGTCGGAGCGGCGGACTCGCTCGGGGGTGGAGGTGCCGGTCACCGCGAGGACGAGGCGGCCGACCGGGTTGGCGGAGAGTTCGCAGTAGGCGAGGAGGTCGTCGTACGTCTCGTACCGCTTGACGAGCTGGTCCTGGCGGTTGGCGGCGATCAGGCCGAGGAACGGCTCGGGGGTGAGGCCGGCGCGCCGGACCGTGGGCTGCAGCCGGCGCAGGAGGGGGTGACGGGGTGTCGCGTCGAAGACCCGGCGCAGGTCGGCCTCGAAGGCGTCCAGGAGGATCAGGCGGTCCTCGGCCTCCTCGGGCGACACGCCGAGCAGGCGGGCGTCGGACCCACCGGGGGCGAGGTCGCCGTCTCCGATGTCGTCGACCAGCCGGGCGAAGCCGTAGACGGCCATGAGGTCTTCCCGCCAGGCCTTCGGCAGGAAGAACGGCGCCACGGGGAAGTTCTCGTCCGCGGCCTTGTCGAGGGTGCCGCGCTCCGGGTCGCCGGTGCGCGCCGTCCCGGCATGCGTCACCGCTCGCCGCCCGACGCGGGGACGGCACATGTCCCGCGGAGCTGGAGACTTTCCGTAGCCATTGCCGTCACATCTCCCGTTCTACACCGCCGACCCAATACATCCTCTTTCGGACACGCCGCCCGACTGTCCGTGCAGCGCGGCAGGTGTGGGGGTGTATGGCATTATCGCCCCACTTGCCGCGAATCAGCACCGTCACAGCTTACGTTGTACAACGCAGGGAGCTTCGGCGGGGTGTCCTGCACATCACAACAACACACCGATTGGCGCCAAGATTCCTGAGACAAGCCCGAGTTGACGTTTCCTTTGCAGACGCGGGGCCCCGCCGAAACGTTGCGACGGGGCCCTGGGCGGTGTGGATCACTTGCCCGTGAACTTCTCGTACTCCTTGAGAACCTCTTCTGTGGGGCCGTCCATCCGGAGTTCACCGCGTTCCAGCCACAGGACGCGGTTGCAGGTGTCACGGATGGATTTGTTGTTGTGACTGACCAGAAACACCGTGCCCGCCTCCTTGCGCAGTTCCCGGATGCGCTCCTCGGACCGCTTCTGGAAGGCGCGGTCGCCGGTGGCGAGGGCCTCGTCGATCATGAGGACGTCGTGGTCCTTGGCGGCGGCGAT
This sequence comes from Streptomyces sp. NPDC093984, assembly GCF_044764595.1. Taxonomy (NCBI): domain Bacteria; kingdom Bacillati; phylum Actinomycetota; class Actinomycetes; order Kitasatosporales; family Streptomycetaceae; genus Streptomyces; species Streptomyces sp. NPDC093984. The sequence goes on from NZ_JBIWIM010000001.1 coordinate 666,465, forward strand.
GGAGAAGCGCAGCCGGGCGGCCATGCCGGAGGAGTACGTCCGCATGGGGAGTGTGATGAAGTCGCCCTTCTCGTTGATACCGGAGAAGTCGACGATCTCCTCGTAGCGGGCCTTGATCTCCTCCCGGGACATGCCCATCGCCAGACCGCCCAGGATGACGTTGCGCTCGCCCGTCAGGTCGTTCATCAGGGCCGCGTTGACGCCGAGCAGCGAGGGCTGGCCGTCGGTGTAGACCTTGCCCTTCTCCGGGGGCAGCAGTCCAGCGATGGCGCGCAGCAGGGTGGACTTGCCCGAGCCGTTGGAGCCGATCAGGCCGATGGCCTCGCCGCGGTAGGCGACGAACGACACTCCCCTGACCGCGTGCACCCTGCGGACACCGCGCGCCGCGTCGTCGGAGCCCCGCTTGAGGATGCGGCTCAGAGCGGCGGTCGCGCTGCCCTTGCCGGTCCCGGCACCGTTGACGCGGTAGACGATGTGCAGGTCGTCGGCGATGACGGTGGGCACCCTGGCCCCGGTGTTCTGCTCAGCCACGGCCGTACCGCTCCTCCGCCTTCCAGAAGTACACGAACCCGCCGGCGAAGACGACGACGGCCCAGAACAGCGCGATGGCCCACACGTGCGGCGGGAGGTTGGCGGCGCCGTAGTTCTTGATGAGCGCGAAGCGCATCAGGTCCATGTAGACGGCGGCCGGGTTCGCCTGCAGCGCGCGGACGACCCATTCCGGACGGCCGGCGAGCATGGTGTGGATGGAGAACATGACTCCGGAGGCGTACATCCAGGTGCGCAGGATGAAGGGCATCAGCTGCGCGAGGTCCGGGGTCTTGGCACCCATCCGCGCCACGATCAGGGACAGGCCGGTGTTGAAGAGGAACTGCAGCACCAGGACCGGGACGATCAGCAGCCAGGACAGCCTCGGGTAGCTGCCGAACCCGATGGCGACGGCGAACAGCACGATCATCGAGAAGAGCAGCTGCTGGAGCTGCTGCAGCGCGAAGGAGATGGGCAGTGATGCGCGCGGGAAGTGCAGGGCCCGCACCAGACCCAGGTTGCCGGAGATCGCCCGGACGCCCGCCATGATCGAGCTCTGGGTGAAGGTGAACACGAACACGCCGGTCACCAGGAACGGGATGTACGTCCCGTGCGACATGCCCCGGCTGGCCTTCAGGATCAGCCCGAAGATGAAGTAGTACACGAGCGCGTTCAGCAGCGGGGTGGCGACCTGCCACAGCTGGCCGAGCTTGGCCTGGCTGTACTGGGCGGTGAGCTTCGCCTGCGAGAAGGCGAGGATGAAGTGACGCCGTCCCCACAGCTGGCGGACGTAGCGGACGAGTCCGGGCCGGGCACCGCTGACCGAGAGGCCGTACTTGGCGGCCAGCTCGGCCGGGCTCAGCCCGCCATCGGCGGACGGGTCGGTGGTCACCGCGACGCGCCCGTCATGCGTTGTCTCACTCACAGGTTGGCAAACTCTCCGTTTTCGGGATGCGCGGACGGCCCGCGCTCGGGTGGGAGCCGCGATGTGGGCCCCCGCCCGCTGGCTTCCGAGTACCGAGCTTGTCAGATCACCGGGGGCCGGCCCAGTCGGGTAAGCCGCCAGACCGTACTCCACCGCATGGGCCGGCGGGGCCCGCACGGGGTCGTCCAGCCCTCCCGGAAGCCGCCGAACCAGGCCCTCAGGGCGGCCCGCGAGGGGCGGCGCAGCAGCGTCAGGAGCATCCAGACACCCAGGTACACCGGAACGAGGACGGCGGGCAGGTTGCGGCGGGCGAGCCACACCCGGTTGCGGGCGACCATCCGGTGGTAGACCGCGTGCCGGGAGGGCGCGGTCGTGGGGTGGTACAGCACCATGTCCGACCGGTAGTCGATCATCCAGCCCGCGTCCAGGGCCCGCCAGGCCAGGTCGGTCTCCTCGTGGGCGTAGAAGAACTCGTCCGGCAGGCCGCCGACCTCGGCGAACACCTTCGTGCGGACGGCGTTGGCGCCGCCCAGGAAGGTGGTCACCCGCGAGGAGTGCATCGGGTCGGAGGCGCGCAGCCGGGGCACGTGGCGGCGCTGGGTCTCGCCGGTGTCGGGGTCGGCGATGCGGAAGCTGATGATGCCGAGCCGAGGGTCGGCGGCGAAGGCCTCACGGCACAGCTCGGCGGTGTCGGTGCGGGCGAGCAGGCCGTCGTCGTCGAGGAAGAGCAGCACGTCGACGTCGGTGCCCCCGGGGCCGAAGGCCTCGATGCCGACGTTGCGGCCGCCGGGGATGCCGAGGTTCTCGGGCAGCTCGATCGTGCGGACGCCGTCGGGGACGTCCGGGACCGGGGAGCCGTTGCCGACCACGACCACCTCGACGGGATCGCCGTCCTGCTTGGCCACCGAGTCGAGGAGGGCGCGGAGCTCTGCCGGGCGGTTGCCCATCGTGATGATGACGGCCCCGACCTTCATGGCGCCGCCCGGGGTGGCGCCGCTCTGTGCTGGGCCGCTCACTTCAGCCTGCTGGAGGCCAGGATGGACACGAGGTGGAGCACCGTCTGGAGCAGCGCGATACCGGCCAGCACGGCCACGCCGAGCCGCTCGAAGAACAGGTCGCCGCGCACCGTGTCCACGATCGCCAGGACCAGGATCAGCAGGGACGCCTCGATGCCCAGGATCAGCCGGTGGAACTTGAGCGCGGCTGCGGCCCTGCGGGCCAGGGCCATGCCCGAGGAGCGCATCTCCGAAGCGGCCTCCTTCACCGGCGGCAGCCCGGCCTGGTGCCGGGCCACGCCGACCAGGTCGGTCTCGGCCTTGATCAGGATGGCGCCGAGCGCGGCCAGCGTCCCGAGGAAGGCCCACAGCCAGTCGATACGGCCGCTGCCCCACGGGTCGGCGGCGCGCAGACCGAAGCCGACGAGCACGGCGGCATCGGTCAGGTAGGCGCCGACGCGGTCCAGGTACACCCCGCCCAGCGAGTACTGCTTCTTCCAGCGCGCGATCTCCCCGTCGACGCAGTCCAGCAGCAGGTACAGCTGGACGCACACCACGCCGAGCACGGCGCCCGGGATCCCCGGCACGAGCAGTGCCGGGGCCGCGAGCACGCCGAAGACGGTCATCAGGTACGTGAGCTGGTTGGGCGTGACCCGGGTGTCGACCAGGTAGCGGTCGACCCGCAGGGACACCTCTCGCATGTAGAGGCGTCCCATCCAGTGCTCACCGCTGCGCCGGTCCTTGACCCCTGCGGGGTGCACGACGGGCCGGAGTTCAGCTACCGATGGCCTTGACATAGTCGGCGTAGGTGTCCTTGATCTGTTCGGGCTTCAGGTCGAGGTGTTCGAGGATCGTGTAGCGGCCGGGCCGGGTCTGCGGGGCGTACTCCACGACCCGGACGAACTCGTCCACCGTGAAGCCGATCTCCTGCGGCAGCACGGGCAGCCCGTGCCGGCGCAGCACCTGGGCCATGAACGCCGACTCCTCGTGCGCCCCGCGCAGGTACATCGCGAAGGCGGCGCCCAGGCCGCACTGCTCGCCGTGGGCGGCCGCGCGCTTGGGGAACAGCAGGTCGAAACCGTGGTTGATCTCGTGGCAGGCCCCGGAGGAGGGGCGGGAGTCGCCCGACACGGACATGGCGATGCCGCTGAGGACCAGGGCCTCGGCGAGGACCTGGAGGAAGTCGTTGTCGCCGATGCCTCCGGGGTGGCGCAGCACGGCCTCGCCGGCCTGCCGGGCCATGGCCGCGGCGAGGCCGTCGATCTTCTCGCCGTTGACGCGGTTGGCCAGCTCCCAGTCCGCGACCGCGGAGATGTTGGAGATGGCGTCGCCGATACCGGAGCGCACGAAACGGACGGGAGCCTCGCGGATCACGTTGAGGTCGATGACGACCGCGATCGGGTTCGGCACGCCGTACGAGCCGCGGCCCGCGTCGTTGTCGAGGGTGGCGACCGGGGAGCACAGGCCGTCGTGCGCGAGGTTCGTGGGCACGGCGACCAGGGGCAGGCCGACGCGCGCCGCGGCGAACTTGGCGCAGTCGATGATCTTGCCTCCGCCCAGGCCAACGAGCGCGTCGTAGTGGCCGGACTTCATCTCGCCGGCCAGCCTGACCGCGTCGTCGAGGGTGCCGCCGCCGACCTCGTACCAGGTGGCGCCGGGCAGGCTCGGGGAGAGCCGCTCCCGCAGGCGGGCGCCGGAGCCGTCGCTGACCGCGACGGCGAGCTTGCCCGAGTGGGAGATGCGCTCGTCCGCGAGCACGCCCGCCAGGTCGTCGAGGGCACCCGGGCGGATGTCGACGACGACCGGCGAGGGGATGAGCCTCGTCAGTACCGGCACGCGATCTCCCGCCCCCGGGCCAGGTCGTCGTGGTTGTCGATCTCGACCCACGGGACGTCGCCGATCGGCGCCACGTCGATCTTGAAGCCGCGGTTGACCAGCTCCTGGTAGCCGTCCTCGTAGTACAGCTGCGGGTCGCGCTCGAAGGTGGTCTTGAGCGCGTCGGCCAGCTCCGCGGCGGCCTCCCCCTCGATGAGGGTGACGCCGATGTACTCACCGGTCGCCTCGGCCGGGTCCATCAGCTTGGTGATCCGCCGAACGCCCTTCTCGGGGTCGACGACGACCTTCATCTCCTCGTCGGCGAGGTTCTTCACCGTGTCGAGGGCGAGGATGATCTTCTTGCCGTCGCCGCGGGCGGCGAGCAGGGTCTTCTCGACCGACACCGGGTGGACGGTGTCGCCGTTGGCGAGGATCACGCCGTCCTTGAGGGCGTCACGGCCGCACCACAGGGAGTAGGCGTTGTTCCACTCCTCGGCCTTGTCGTTGTCGATCAGGGTGAGCTTCAGGCCGTACTTCTGCTCCAGGGCCGCCTTGCGCTCGTACACGGCCTCCTTGCGGTAGCCGACGATGACGCCGACCTCGGTCAGGCCCACCTCGGCGAAGTTGCCGAGCGTGAGGTCCAGGACCGTGAGGCTGTCCTCCGCGCCCTCGGGCCCCACCGGCACCAGAGCCTTGGGCAGGGTGTCGGTGTAGGGGCGCAGACGCCGTCCGGCGCCGGCCGCCAGCACGAGGCCGATCATGCGGGTTCTCCTTCATCGTGTACGGCGGGTGCGCCGCCCTTGTGTGCGGCCACCCAGAAGCGGATGCTCTCGACGAGCACCACGAGGGCCACGTACCCGGCGAGGGCCGTGAGGGCGACCTTGAACTGTGCCGCGGTGAGCGTTGCGGCCAGAACCGTGACGAGCAGCGTCCGGCCCTCGTGTCCCCCGATCGCGCGCACCAGCCAGTGCGGCGGCGCGCCGGCGTCGCCGCGGATGCGGTACACCGTGTCGTAGTGATGGTAGGCGACGGCCGCCACCAGTCCGAAAGCCGCCGGTAGCACCCCGTTCACCCCGGATTTCGCCGCGAGGATGAGGACGGTGCCGTACTCGGCGGCGCGGAAGAGCGGGGGGACGAGCCAGTCGAGGGGGCCCTTGAGGGGCCGGGCGAGGGCCAGGGGCGACTGGAGCACGTAGAAGACGGCGCCCAGGACGGGCCACCAGCTGCCGTATCCGGCGAGCGAGGCCGCGAGCGCGACGACGGCGCCGCCGACCAGGGCGGTGTAGGCGGGTGCTCGCAGGGACACCCGGCGCGCGATGCGCGTCAGCAACTCGGCGAGCGGTCCGCTGTCCGCGAGGTCCGCAAGCGCCCGAGCCGCCCGGTCGGTGCGGCGCGCCTCGCGCGTCACCGACCGCAGCACCCGGCCCGCCGTGGTGTACGTCGCCGCGAAGGCACAGCCGATGAGCAGCACGACGAAGGTGACACGGGGAGTGGTGGCGGCCGTCAGGACGGCTATCAGCGCCCAGCGCTCCCCGATCGGCAGAACGATCATCCGGCGCACCCACACCGTCCAGCCGACGCTGTCCAGGCGGTCGGAGAGGGCCGCGGTGGGGCTGGTGTTGGCGGTCGCGTCGTGGTTGGCCTCGTTGAACGCGAAGTCGACCACGTGCCGGCAGGTCTGCAGGACCATCGCGCCGAGCGCGAGCGCCCACACGTCGTCGCCCCCGCGGGCGGCGCCGAGGGCGAGGCCCGCGTAGTAGGCGTACTCCTTGACCCGGTCGAAGGTGGCGTCCAGCCAGGCGCCGAGCGTCGAGTACTGCAGGGAGTAGCGGGCGAGCTGGCCGTCGGTGCAGTCCAGGACGAAGGACAGGATCAGCAGGACGCCGGCCGCGACGAAACCGCCCCGGGTGCCGGTGGCCGCGGCGGCCGCCGCGATGAGGGCGGTGAGCAGCGAGGCGGTGGTGACCTGGTTGGGGGTCAGACCGCGGCGGGCGCACCAGCGCGCGATGTAGCGCGAGTACGGGCTGATGAAGTGGGTGGTGAAGAAGCCGTCGCGGGCCTTGACGGCGCTGCGCAGCCGGACGGCCTCGTCGTCGACGGCGGCGACCGCCTGCCGTGCCTCGTTGCGGGACTGTGGGTCGGTGGGGACGGCGGCGACCAGGGTGCCGAGTTCGGGGCGGTGGACCGGGATCCCGTCGGCGTCGAGGGCGGCGGTGATGCGCTCGGCGAGGTTGTCGGTGACCACGGCCGCACCGCCGGCCGCGGCGGAGTTCTCGCGGGCCAGAGCACGGGCCAGGGCCTGGCGGGCGGCGGGCTGGGCGGTGACGGCACCGGGCACGGCGGCGGCCGGGAAGCGGGGGTCGGTCAGACCGAGGCGCAGCGCGTGCAGATGCCCCACGAAGCGGGCGTCGACGATCGCGACCCGCCGGCCCGCAGGCACGGCGGCGAGGAGGGCCTCGGCGTCACCGGTGCCGGTGGCGACCCGCACGTCGAAGCCGAGGGACCGCAGATCGCCCTCGAGCGACGATCCGGGGACCGGCTGTCCGGTGAGGATGGCGGTCGACAGACGAACTCACTCCCTGAAGGCCCGACGCGCGCTACGGGCGCCGGTCATGTGTGCGATGCGGTAGACCCGGGCAGGGGTCGGGCGGCATGTCGGCAGAGGCTATCGGATGCCTGGAAGCCCGCGTTCACCGGGCGTTCATGGGCTGATCAACCCGGCCTGCGCGGCCACCGCCGCGATCATCATCGGGGATGGGACGGGCAGGCCACAAACCGCGGGTGCGGATCCACCCATTCCCGGCAGCTGAGCCGGCGGGCCGGACGGCGTTCGCCGGACGGGCATAGGGTGAGGCTCCATGACATGGCTGATCACCGGCGGGGCCGGGTACATCGGAGCCCATGTGGCGCGGGCGATGGTCGCCGAGGGTGAGCGCGTCCTGGTCCTGGACGACCTCTCGGCCGGCGTTCCCTCCAGGCTTCCGGAGGGCGTTCCGCTGGTGCGGGGCTCCGCGCTGGACGGCGAGCTGCTCAAGAGTGTCCTGGCCGAGCACGAGGTGACCGGTGTGGTGCACCTCGCGGCGCGCAAGCAGGTCGGCGAGTCCGTGGAGCGGCCGACGCACTACTACCGGGAGAACGTGGGCGGTCTCGCCACGCTGCTGGACGCGGTCGCGGAGGCCGGGATCGGGCGGTTTCTGTTCTCCTCGTCCGCGGCCGTGTACGGCGACCCGGATGTGGACCTCATCACGGAGGACACACCCTGTGCCCCGATGAGCCCGTACGGCGAGACGAAGCTCGCGGGCGAGTGGCTGGTGCGGGCGGCGGGCCGCGCGCACGGCATGGCGACGGTGTGTCTGCGCTACTTCAACGTGGCGGGCGCGGCGGCGCCGGAGCTGGCCGACACGGGCGTGTTCAACGTGGTGCCCATGGTCTTCGACCGGCTGACCCGCGGCGAGGCCCCGCGGATCTTCGGCGACGACTATCCGACACCGGACGGCACCTGTGTCCGCGACTACATCCACGTCGCCGACCTCGCCGAGGCGCACCTCGCGGCGGCCCGGCGGCTGGCGGGGGGCGCGACGGGCGATCTGACGGTCAACGTCGGCCGCGGTGAGGGCGTCTCGGTACGGGAGCTCGTCACGCTCATCGGCGAGGTGACCGGTGACAGCACGCCCGCGGTCGTCGAGCCGCGCCGCCCCGGGGACGCGCCTCGGGCGGTCGCGTCGTCCGCGCTCGCCGAGCGGGAGCTGGGCTGGAGGGCCCGGCGCGGGGTGCGCGACATGGTGGAGTCGGCCTGGCAGGGGTGGCTGCTGCACCACCCGGAGGCACGCCACGACTGAGCGGGATGCGAGCCCCTCGGCGGGGGGACGCGGGGCTGCGCCACGGGTGCGCGGCGCGTGCGCGGGCGCGAGTCGCCGCGGGCGCGCGCCCGTGCGGTTCCCCGTCGGTGGCGACGGGCACGATCAGGTATCCGACCGCTTCCGGCGTCCTCTCCGTGGGGTCCCGGACCGCTTTCGATGCGTCCGTGCCGGGACATGCGGGGAGGAGCGAAGTGCCGGGAGTGCCGGATTCGTACGGCAGACTTGGGGCTGGACAACCGATGCGAAGGATGGGTATGCCGATCACACCTGCCACCGCGACGCACCGTTCGTCGAACGGCACCGCCGAAGCCATCATGCTGGAGCTGGTCGACGAGAACGGCACCACGATCGGCACGGCCGAGAAGCTCGCCGCCCATCAGCCGCCGGGCCGGCTGCACCGGGCGTTCTCGGTGTTCCTGTTCGACGAGCGGGGCAGGCTGCTGCTCCAGCAGCGGGCGCTGGGCAAGTACCACTCCCCCGGTGTCTGGTCGAACACCTGCTGCGGCCACCCCTACCCGGGTGAGGCGCCGTTCACGGCGGCGGCCCGGCGGACGTACGAGGAGCTGGGCGTCTCCCCGTCGCTGCTCGCCGAGGCGGGCACGGTCCGCTACAACCATCCGGATCCGGACTCGGGCCTGGTGGAGCAGGAGTACAACCACCTCTTCGTCGGTCTGGTGCAGTCCCCTCTGCACCCGGACCCGGAGGAGGTCGGGGCGACGGCGTTCGTGACCGCGGAGGAGCTGGCCCAGCGGCACGCCGAGGACAGGTTCTCCTCGTGGTTCATGACGGTCCTGGACGCGGCGCGGCCCGCGATCAGGGAGCTGACCGGGCCGTCCGCGGGCTGGTGAAGCGGGGGGTCCGTCCGGCCCGCCCGGACGGACCCGCACGGTCCGCGGATGCCGGACCGGCTCGACTCGGCAGAAGTCCCTGCCGGCTCAGAAGACGCCCGTGGGCTTGAGCGGAAGCGCGGCCCAGATCACCTTGCCGCCGCCGGCCGTGTGCTCGACGTCGCACACCCCGCCGGCCTCCCTCGTCACCTCCCGGACCAGGAGCAGTCCCCGGCCCCCGGTGCGGCCGTGGTCCGCCTCCAGCGCGCTCGGGCGGTAGGGGTGGTCGTCCTCCACCGCCACCCGCACCCACTCGGGACCGACGGCGACCTCCACGGCGAGCATCGGCGACAGCAGCGCCGCGTGCCGGACCGCGTTGGTGACCAGCTCGGAGACGATCAGCAACAGCGCCTGCAAGGTGTCGTCCGAGACCGGCACGCCCTGGCGGACGAGCAGGTCCCGCACGGCGTGCCGCGCCTGCGGCACCGAGGCGTCCACGGCGGCGGCGGTGAACCGCCACACCCCCTCGTACGGCAGCGGTCCCGCCGGCCTCGCGCCTTCCGGCGCCCTTCCGCCGCCTTCAGGGCGCGGGCCGGACCCTCGCCCTTCGTTCTCCATCGTCCGGTCGCCACCCTTGCGCTCGATTGTCACCACACCTCGAGTGTTGGGAATGCGCTGGTCCGTCCCAAAAGACTGAACACAAGTCAGCAGGTATCGACGACATCTGACCATTGGCGTATGACACGGTCAGTTGTGTGACCGCTCCTGCTCCTTGCCGCGCCATCTTGCGAACTCTTCGGGTTGTAGGCGTTCGTCGAGCCTTCGGGGGCTGCGGATAGCATCCGGCGTATGGAGCCCCAGCTGCTGCACCGCGTCGCCGACGGGGTCGCGACCGTCGTCATCCACCATCCGGCCAAGCGGAACGCCATGACGGCCGGCATGTGGGAGGCGCTGCCGCCGCTGCTCGACGCCCTTGCCGCCGACCCCACGGTCCGGGTACTGGTGCTGACCGGGGAGGGCGGCACGTTCTGCGCGGGCGCCGACATCTCCACGCTGAGGGGGTCGCCGGAGCGGGCGCAGTCACTCGCGGTGCGGGCCGAGGAGGCGCTGGCCGCGTTCCCGAAGCCGACGCTGGCGGCGGTCCGCGGGCACTGCGTGGGCGGCGGCGCCCAGCTCGCGGCGGCCTGCGATCTGCGCTTCGCGGAGGAGGGCGCGCTGTTCGGGGTGACGCCCGCCAAGCTGGGGATCGTCTACCCGGCCTCCTCGACCCGGCGGCTGGTGTCGCTGGTGGGGCCGGGCACAGCCAAGTACCTGCTGTTCTCGGGCGAGTTGGTGGAGGCGGAACGGGCGCTGCGCACCGGCCTGGTCGAGGAGGTGCTGCCCGAGGGGGAACTCGACAAAAGAGTCGCGGAGTTCACGCGCGTGCTGGCCTCACGCTCGCAGCTGACGCAGGCGGCGGCCAAGGAGTTCGCGAACGGACGGACGGACCGGGACGCTCACTGGGCGGAGCAGGCGCGCGGCAGCGGCGACACCGCCGAGGGCGTCGCCGCGTTCCTGGAGCGCAGGCAGCCGCGCTTCGGCTGGACCACGTCAGGCTGACCTCCTCCCCGCGGTGAACGACGGAGGTTCCTTCCCTCCCGGGTCGGGCATTCTGCTTCGCAGCCATGCCGGGCGGCCCACCCTTCCCGACGTACCGACCAGTCGGTAACCTGCCGGTCATGACCTCTCCTCTGCCGGAGCGCGCCGCGCGGCGCTGCCACAATGTGATCAATCCGCTGCACTCGACGCACTACTTCTCGCCGGATCTGAACCGGGAACTGACCGCCGTGGGCGTGTCCGACAGCAGGGCCGCCTACTTCGCGGTGCGGGCCGCCGCCATGGGCCCCGTGGGCGCGGGTGTGGTGACGGCCACGTTCTTCAACTTCCACCCCGGGCTGGTGGCACGGCACGTGCCCGCCGTGTGGGAGACGGCGTCCCCCCAGGTGGTGCTCGCGGCACGCGCGCGTGCCGTCGACGCGACGCTGCGGCGGCTGCTGGGCGAGGAGACCGTCGCCGCCAAGGAGATGGCCGAGGCGGCGGAGCTCGCGCTGCGCGCGACGGAGGCGTGCACGCGGCACGCGCGCCCCCTGTACGCCGCGCACGCCGATCTGCCGGTGCCCGACGAGCCGCACCTGGCGTTCTGGCACGCGGCCACACTGCTGCGGGAGCACCGCGGCGACGGCCATCTCGCGGTGCTGCTGGCCGCGGACCTCGATCCGGTGGAGGCGCTGGTGACGCACACCGCGACCGGCAAGGGCATGTCCCCGAAGTGGGCGCTCGGCACGCGCGGCTGGAGCCGGGAGGACTGGGACGCGGCGTGCGGGCGGCTGCGCGAGCGTGGACTGCTCGGTGCGGACGGCGAGTTGACCGAGGCGGGCACCGCGCTGCGCGGGGAGATCGAGGCGGAGACCGACCGCCTGGACCGGGCCCCCTACGAACACCTCGGCGCCGCGGGCGTCGAACGGCTGACGGATCTCGCGGGCGCGCTGCTCACCAGGGCTCTTACGGCCGGGGCCTTCCCGGAGGACATGATCGGCAAGGGATGAGGTACCCGGCCGTCACCCGATGGTTCACACCGGGAGACGAAAGGGGAAGCTTGTGTTCCGTGCGATCGCAGACGTACTGCGCCAGATCGGCGGCGCCGTCGCGACCGTCGTGACGCTGCCGCTGCGGGCACTGGCCCGGCTGTTCGGCGGGGCTTCGGGCTCCGCCCGCCGGGCCTGAGCGGGCCCGAGGACTCCCAGCCCACGGGGCGGCGCGGACGGCGCCGCCCCGTCCTCGTGCCCTTGAGCCCCCGTTGTCGGTGCGACCTGCCACAATTGCCGCGCAACCTCAGTGGAGAAGGCGGTACGGGATCGTGACGACACCCGGGTCCCTCGGAGCAGGGTCCATCGAAGGCAGGATCGCCGAGGAGCTCGGCGTACGGGAGCGGCAGGTGAAGGCCGCGGTCGAGCTGCTGGACGGCGGCTCGACTGTGCCCTTCATCGCCCGCTACCGCAAGGAAGCGACCGAGATGCTCGACGACGCGCAGCTGCGCGCGATCGAGGAGCGGCTGCGCTATCTGCGTGAGCTCGAGGAGCGGCGCACGGCGATCCTCGAGTCGGTGCGCGAGCAGGGCAAGCTGACGGAGGAGCTCGAGGCGCGGATCCGGGGCGCGGAGACCAAGGCGCGCCTGGAGGACATCTACCTCCCCTACAAGCCGAAGCGACGCACCAAGGCGCAGATCGCGCGCGAGGCGGGACTCGAGCCGCTGGCCGAGGGGCTGCTCGGCGACCCGGCGGTGGAGCCTCTGGCCGCCGCGGCCGCGTTCGTCGACGCCGACAAGGGGGTGCCGGACCCGCAGGCCGCGCTGGAGGGCGCGCGGGCGATCCTCACCGAGCGGTTCTCGGAGGACGCGGACCTGATCGGCGAGCTGCGCGAGCGGATGTGGGTGCGCGGGCGCCTGGCGTCCAAGGTGCGGGAGGGCAAGGAGGAGGCGGGCGCCAAGTTCGCCGACTACTTCGACTTCACAGAGCCCTTCACCGAGCTGCCCTCGCACCGGGTCCTCGCCCTGCTGCGCGGCGAGAAGGAGGAGGTCCTCGACCTCGTCCTGGAGCCGGAGGAGCCGACGGACGGCCCGTCGTCGTACGAGGGGATGGTGGCGCACCGCTTCGGGATCGCCGACCGCGGCCGTCCCGCCGACAAGTGGCTGCTGGACACGGTCCGCTGGGCGTGGCGCACCCGCATCCTGGTGCACCTCGGCATCGACCTGCGGCTCAGGCTGCGTACGGCGGCCGAGGACGAGGCCGTGAAGGTCTTCGCGGCGAATCTGCGCGACCTGCTGCTCGCCGCCCCCGCCGGCACGCGCGCGACGCTGGGCCTGGACCCCGGTTTCCGTACGGGTGTGAAGGTGGCCGTGGTGGACGCGACCGGCAAGGTGGTCGCCACGGACGTCATCTACCCGCACGTCCCGGCCAACAAGTGGGACGAGGCGATCGCCAAGCTGGCCCGGCTGGCCAAGGAGCACGCGGTCGAGCTGGTCGCGATCGGCAACGGCACGGCGTCCCGCGAGACGGACAAGCTCGCCGGTGAACTCATCGCCAAGCACCCCGAGTTGAAGCTGACGAAGGTGATGGTGTCCGAGGCGGGCGCGTCGGTGTACTCCGCCTCCGCGTTCGCCTCGCAGGAGCTGCCGGACATGGACGTGTCGCTGCGTGGCGCGGTCTCCATCGCCCGCCGTCTGCAGGACCCGCTCGCCGAACTGGTGAAGATCGACCCGAAGTCGATCGGTGTCGGCCAGTACCAGCACGACCTGTCCGAGGTGAAGCTGTCCCGCTCGCTGGACGCGGTGGTGGAGGACTGTGTGAACGGCGTGGGCGTGGACGTCAACACGGCGTCGGCTCCGCTGCTCGCCCGGGTCTCCGGCATCTCCTCCGGGCTCGCGGAGAACATCGTGGCGCACCGCGACGCCAACGGCCCGTTCACGTCGCGCGCCCAGCTGAAGAACGTGGCGCGGCTCGGGCCCAAGGCGTACGAGCAGTGCGCGGGCTTCCTGCGGATCCGGGGCGGTGACGACCCGCTGGACGCCTCCAGCGTGCACCCGGAGGCGTACCCGGTGGTCCGGCGCATGGTGAAGACGACGGGGCAGGAGGTGGCGTCGCTGATCGGGAACACGGCGGTGCTGCGCTCGCTGAAGGCGTCCGACTTCGTGGACGAGACGTTCGGTCTGCCGACGGTGACCGACATCCTCAAGGAGCTGGAGAAGCCGGGGCGCGACCCGCGGCCCGCGTTCAAGACGGCCAGCTTCAAGGAGGGCGTGGAGAAGATCTCCGACCTGTCGTCCGGGATGGTCCTGGAGGGCGTGGTCACGAACGTCGCCGCGTTCGGCGCCTTCGTCGACGTCGGCGTCCACCAGGACGGTCTGGTGCACGTCTCCGCGATGTCGAAGACGTTCGTCAAGGACCCGCGGGACGTGGTGAAGCCGGGTGACATCGTCAAGGTGAAGGTCCTGGACGTCGACATTCCGCGCAAGCGGATCTCGCTGACGCTGCGGCTGGACGACGAGGCGGCCCCGCAGGGGCAGCCCTCCGGCGGCGCCCGGCAGCGCGGCGGGCGTCCCCCGCAGCAGCGTCAGGGCCGCCAGGGCACGGGCTCCCGTCAGGCGCCCCCGCCGGCCAACAGCGCGATGGCGGACGCACTGCGCCGTGCAGGTCTGCTCGACCAGAAGCCGGGCCGCCGCTGACGCCTCCGGCCGGGAACACCCGGGCCTTTCGCCCGCCCCCCGTGAGGGTGCCCCCGTGTCGCCCTGTCGGGCAGGGCGGGCTCACGCCGCAGCGCCCGGGCCCGCCGCACAGGAGCGCGCCCGGGCTGTGGGGCGGCCGATGCGGCGACGCCGGGCCCCGCCCCCTGCTCCGCGCACGACGGAGGGGCGGGGCCCGGTGTCCCGAGTCACCGCCCCTGGTCCGTCGTCCGGGTCGCTACAGGACGTCGGTGAGGCGGTCCACCTGGGCGGGGTCGAGGCCGTAGCAGTAGAGCATCACCTCGTCGGCGCCGAGGTCGGTGAAGGCGGTGATCGCCTCGCGGATCTCCGTCGGTGTGGTGAGCATCCCGGCGACCATCCGGTCGGCCATGCCGGTGAAGGTGTAGTACGCGTGCATGGCGGTCCGTGCGTCGTCGATCACGTCCTGCGGGCCGAGCGCCACATTGACCTGCGCGACGAGGCGGGGCTCGCCGTCGCGGCCGTACCGCTGCCAGAACCCGCGGACGGTGTCGAACAGGCCGCCCGCCCAGGAGGGTGGCGCGGCGGCCAGGAAGCCGTCGCCCCACCGCGCGACGCGTTCGAGCGCGGCCGGCTTGAACCCGCCGAAGAGGACCTCGGGGCCGCCGGGGCGAGCGGGCTCCGGCCCGATCGGGCCGACGCCCTCACCGTACGGCTCGCCGGACCACAGGCGCCGCATGGCCTCCATCTGCTCGTCGAGTCGCCGGCCCCGGGTGCGCGGGTCGGTGCCCGTGGCCCGGTGGTCGTCGTCACGGCCGCCGATGCCCAGGCCGAGGACCAGCCGCCCACCGGTCATCCGGTCCAGGGTGGCGGCCTGTTTGGCGAGCAGGGCGGTGTCGCGCAGCGGGGCGAGCAGCACCTCGGTCTGGACGCGGATGCGCGAGGTGGCTCCCGCGAGGACGGAGAGCGCGACCAGGGGTTCGGGGTTGTCGTAGACGAGCCGGTCGAGCAGGCCGAGGGTGCTGAAGGGCCCGGCGTCCGCGTGCCGCGCCCAGGTGAGCAGGGTGGCCGGGTCGCCGATGGGCAGACCGATACCGATGTTCATGCGGGAGACCTCCGACAGGAAGGGTCGACAAGGAAAGCTGCCGCCCCTCCGGCACCTCGGTGAGGTGGGACGCTCCCGCTCTGCGGCGTACTTCGGGGGAACGTCTCATCGGAGTGAACTCACTGTAGAGCGATGGGAGTTCGGGGAACAACCCGATTACCCGACGCGGTCACCGGTGTTCCGTCACCTTGCCGTCCGCCACCTCCAGGCGGCGTGTCACCCGCACCGCGTCCAGCATCCGGCGGTCGTGCGTGACGAGGAGCAGGGTGCCCTCGTAGGAGTCCAGGGCCGACTCCAGCTGTTCGATCGCCGGCAGGTCCAGGTGGTTCGTCGGCTCGTCCAGGACCAGCAGGTTGACGCCCCGGCCCTGGAGCAGCGCCAGCGCGGCACGGGTGCGTTCGCCCGGGGAGAGGGTCGCCGCCGGGCGCAGGATGTGGTCCGTCTTCAGGCCGAACTTGGCGAGCAGGGTGCGGACCTCGGCCGGCTCGGTGTCGGGGACCGCCGCGCGGAACGCGTCCAGCAGGGATTCCGGGCCGTGGAACAGCTTGCGGGCCTGGTCGACCTCGCCGACCAGGACGCCCGAGCCGAGGGAGGCATGGCCCGCGTCCAGCGGGACACGGCCGAGGAGGGCGCCGAGCAGCGTGGACTTGCCCGCGCCGTTCGCGCCCGTCACCGCCACCCGGTCCGCCCAGTCGATCTGGAGGGACACCGGGCCGAACGTGAAGTCGCCGCGCCGTACCTCCGCGTCCCGCAGCGTGGCGACGACCGCGCCCGAGCGGGGTGCCGACGCGATCTCCATGCGCAGCTCCCACTCCTTGCGGGGCTCCTCGACGACTTCCAGGCGCTCGATCATGCGCTGGGTCTGCCGGGCCTTCGCGGCCTGCTTCTCGCTGGCCTCGCTGCGGAACTTGCGGCCGATCTTGTCGTTGTCGCTCGCCTTGCGGCGTGCGTTCTTGACGCCCTTGTCCATCCAGGTGCGCTGCATCTGGGCGCGGTCCTGAAGGGCGGACTTCTTGTCGGCGTACTCCTCGTACTCCTCGCGGGCGTGCCGGCGGGCCCGCTCGCGTTCCTCGAGGTAGGCCTCGTATCCGCCGCCGTAGAGGTTGATCTGCCCCTGCGCGAGGTCGAGTTCGAGGACCTTGGTGACCGTGCGGGTGAGGAACTCCCGGTCGTGGCTGACGACCACCGTCCCGGCGCGGAGTCCGCTGACGAAGCGCTCCAGCCGCTCCAGGCCGTCCAGGTCGAGGTCGTTGGTGGGCTCGTCGAGCAGGAAGACGTCGTAGCGGGACAGCAGCAGGGAGGCGAGGCCGGCGCGGGCCGCCTGCCCGCCGGACAGGGACGTCATCGGCTGGTCCAGGCCGACGCCCAGGCCCAGGGAGTCGGCGACCTCCTCGGCGCGTTCGTCGTGGTCCGCGCCGCCGAGGGCGAGCCAGCGCTCCAGGCTCGCCGCGTACGCGTCGTCCGCGCCGGGCGCCCCGTCGACGAGTCCCTGCGTGGCCTCGTCCATCGCGCGCTGGGCGTCGGCGACGCCCGTGCGGCGGGCCAGGAACTCCCATACGGTCTCCCCCGGCCGGCGCTCCGGCTCCTGCGGGAGATGCCCTACCGTCGCGGTGGGCGGGGACAGCCGCAGCTCGCCCTGCTCGGGGGTGAGCAGCCCGGCGAGCATGCGCAGCAGGGTGGACTTGCCCGCGCCGTTGGCACCGACGAGCCCGATCACTTCACCGGGCGCGACGACGAGGTCGAGCCCGGTGAAGAGCGAGCGGTCGCCGTGCCCGGCGGCGAGGTTCTTGGCGACGAGGGTGGCAGTCATCAGACCGCCGATCCTAACCGCCGCCCGGTGCCGCCCGCGCCCCGGTTTTCACCGCGTCACGGCTTCCACCAGCACACTTCCCGAGGTCCGCGCCACGAGGAACGCCTCGCCCTTCACCGCCTTGGGGTCAAGGGCGACACGGTGACGGCCCGGCTCCAGGATGCCGTCGAAGACCTCACTGGTGTGGGTGCGGTAGAGGCGGTCGAGGCGGTGGGCGGTGAGACGGACGCGGCAGGTGGAGGTCACCTCGACGTACGCCGCGCCGTCGGTGGCGGCCAGTCCCGTCAGGCGGCGCTGCCGCACCGGGGCGCGGTCCAGCGCCTGTTCGATCTGGGCGACGAGCAGCGGGACGATCGGGGCGAGTCCGTCGACGTGGGCCACGTCGAGCCCGGCGTCCTTGAAGGAGCGGCGTACGGCGGCCCGTTCCTCCGCGGTGACCGCCCGGCCGAAGGCGACGGCACTGTACCGGCGCAGTTCCTCGGCGGGGACGCCGGTCGCGTCGCGGGTGATGTCGGCGCCGATGCCGATGGTGCGCAGGGCGGCGGCGAGCTTGGCGAGCACGGCGACACGGGCGCCGATCAGCAGCACGCGGCGTCGGGAGGCGGGGGCGCCGCCGTCCAGCAGCGCGCCCAGCGCGGCACGGTACTGGGCGCCGTGGAAGCGGAAGGGGCCGATGCCGTGGTAGCCGTTGAGTTCGAGATCGGCGGTGTCGTCGGTCTGCCAGGCGAAGTCCCGCCAGATGTAGTCGTCGCCGTCGCGTGCGATGACCGCGGTGACCGCTCCGCACGCCAGGTCCTCGCACTCGGGGCAGCCGTACAGGACGTACCGGCCGCCCGGCAGCGGCGCCCCGGTCTCCAGCAGCAGCCCGCGCACCTGCGCGGTGAAGATCGCGGGCGGTATGTCGGAGGCCAGCGGGGAGACGGCGTCCAGGTCGGAGAGCCGGTGCAGCAGCGGGCTTCCGTCGACGACGAAGTCCACGAAGTCCCGGTGCGCTTCGTAGTCGCCACCGGTGAGGACGGCACCGGCGCGCATGGCCGGTGCCAGGCCGAAGGTCGCGTATTCGGCAGACATGCCGTGAGTATCCCCACGCGGGGAGTGATGTGAGCACGGCAGAACGGATTCGGTCGAAGTACCGGGCCGGCGGGGGGCGGCCGGGCCGTGGACCCGGCCGCCCGAGGCTGTGTGGGATGCCCTGCCGCCGTCAGCGGCCGTCAGGGATGCGGTGGGCCCTGTGCGGGCTGCGCAGGCCGTACGGCGTGGTGGGCGCCGCAGTGGCCGACGCCGCCCCGGAGGTGGCGCCCGCGAACGCCGCGGCCCCTCCGACGAGCGGCACCCGGGCCGCCGTGCGGGACAGGTCCACGGTCAGGGTGGGCGTGGTGGACGCAGGGTCGATGAGGTCCTTGTCGGTGCCGGCGACGATCAGGGCCAGCCGGTGGCCCTTCGGGACGACGTGGTCGGTCGCGGCGAGGTCGAGCGTGATCGTGTAGGGCCTGCCCGGGGTCAGCGGGACGCCCTTCGCGTCCGAGGCGTAGTGGCCGAGGTCGGCCCAGCCGCGGCTGAACACCGTGGAGGTGACGTCCGTCTTCTTGGCCTGGGTGACCTTGAAGCAGGCGCTGTCGCCGGCCGTGCTCGCGCCCCAGCAGGTGCGGTCGGTGAGCGTGGTGATGCCCTCCGCGGAGTCGGCGTAGTCGCGGATCGTGTCGGGGCCGAGGTCGACGAGCACGGCGGACAGGTGGGCCGAGGAGGTGGTGGGCGTGACGGTGACGGTCACCGTGGAGGAGCCGGAGATCCGCAGGTCCCTCGACAGTGCGGGGGTGACGAATCCGGCCTTGTCCGGGGTGGGCCGGTCGATGTGCGCGGCCCAGTCGGTCTCACCGAGCTGCGGGTCGTCGGTGAAGGTCTCGGTGCCGGCGCCGGAGCGCAGACCGAGGGTGCCGACGCCGGCCCGGTCGCCGTGGCCGGGACGCAGCGTGGTCGTGGCCGTGCCGCGGGGTGGCCAGGTGGTGGAGGTGACCCACTGGTCGGGGTGGCGTTCGATGTCGGCCACGGGCTCGCGGTCGATGCCGTTGTCGTAGCCGAGGAGTTCGTGGTCGAACCAGCGGTGCAGGGTGTCCACCCATGGGGCGCGCCGGTAGTCGAAGGGGTCGACGTGCCCGGTCTGCGAGAGCCAGATCTTGCGCTTCACGCCGTGCTCGGCGAGCGCGTTCCACCACTGGCCGAGGTGCTTGGTGCGCACGTTGAGGTCCTGCATGCCGTGCACGAGGAAGACGCTCGCGCGGACCTTGCCCGCGTCCTTCACGTAGTCGCGTTCGGTCCACAGCGGTGTCCAGTCACCGGTGCGCGGCGCGCCGTCGACCAGTCTGTGCTGCACTGCGGCGCACTTGGCGCGGGCGTCGGGGCTCTCGACGTAGTCGGACAGCCAGTCCGGGCCGGAGTCGTACAGGGGTGCGCCCTTGGCGAAGTAGTAGTCGTACCAGGAGGAGATGGCGCTGATGGGCACGATGGTCTTCAGGCCCTTGACGCCGGTGGCGGCGACTCCGTTGGCGATGGTGCCGTCCCAGCTCTTGCCGATCATGCCGGTGGCGCCGTTGGTCCAGGTGGCCGTGGCGGGCGTGGTGCCGGTGCGGGTGGTGTATGCCTTGGCGCGGCCGTTCAGCCAGTCGATCACGGCCTTGGCGGACTGGATGTCGGAGCGGCCGCCCACGTCCACGCAGCCGTCGGAGCGATCGGTTCCGGCCAGGTCGACGCCGACGAAGGCGTAGCCGCGCGGTACGAAGTAGTTGTCGTAGAAGAGCGGCATCTGGACGACGTGGCCGCTCGCGTCGTAGGTCTTCTTCTGGCTCTCGTTGCCGCGCCCGCAGCAGGAGTAGTAGGGGCTGGCGTCCATGATGACGGGCACCTTGCGGCCCTGGGCCGCGGGTTCACGGGGCCGGACGACGTCGGCGGCGACACGGTCGGGCTTCCCGTCGCCGTCGCCGTCCAGGCCGGTGTCCACCCAGACCGACTCACGGATGGCGTTGTCGTACGAGTAGACGGGCCGGCTCTCCCGGGGCGCGCTGTGGGCGGCCGACGGGGTGAGGAAGACCGCCAGGAGCGCGGCGATGGCCGCCGCCGCGAGCGGTCTGAAGACTCTGAGGGGGGTGCTGATCCGCATGCGCGGGACGGTACCGGGATCAACTCTCGTGCAGAAGGGGGCATCTGAGGGACTGTCGTGTTCGGCGGGGCCGGTGGGGCCGGATGGACGGGTGGCTCATGTAGGCCGGATGGCGATCGTGTGACAGAGGGTGCCATGGACATGCCGGGGAACGCCGGAGCTGAATAGGCTGCGGACGCAACTGACCTCGTGCCCCTACGACTTGGAGTTCTCGTGCACCGCAGACTCATCGCCCCGGGCGCACTCGCGGCGGCTTCCCTGTTGCTGGCGATCCCGGCATCGGCGGCCGCCTCCCAGCCCGGTGCCCCGGGTATCGGCGATCCCTACTACCCGTACTACGGCAACGGCGGATACGACGTCTCCCACTACGACCTGCGACTCAGGTACCAGCCGAAGACGGACGAGCTGCAGGGCACGGCGACGATCCTGGCGCGGACGACACAGGACCTGTCGCGGTTCGACCTGGACTTCCTGCTGGATGTGAGTGAGGTGCGGGTGAACGGGGCGAAGGCGTCCTTCACCACCTCGGGCCAGCACGAGCTGGTGGTCACGCCCGCGAACCCGCTGCCGAAGGGCACGCCGATCAGCGTCGTGGTCCGCTACAGCGGCGTGCCGTCCACCAAGAGCGCGTACGGCTTCACCACCTGGCACCGCACCCCGGACGGCGCGGTCGCCGCGGACGAGCCCGAGTCGGCGTGGTGGTGGTTCCCGAGCAACGACCACCCGAGCGACAAGGCGACGTACGACGTGTCGGTGGCCGTGCCGGACGGCACGCAGGCGATATCCAACGGCACGCTGCAGTCGACGAGTTCCAAGCTGGGCTGGACCCGCTACAACTGGCGGGAGAACAAGCCTCAGGCGACGTATCTCGCCACCCTCGCCATCGGCAGGTTCGACATCACGACGAGCACCTCGGACGGCGGTGTCCCGGTCGTCAACGCCTACAGCAAGGACCTCGGCGACAACGACGGGGCCGCGCGGGCGAGCGTGGAGCGCACCGGGGAGATCGTCGACTGGCTCAGCGGCTACTTCGGGCCGTATCCGTTCAGCTCGGCGGGCGGCTATGTGCCGAACACGACCACCGGGTACGCGCTGGAGACGCAGACCCGGGTGTACTACAGCCCCAAGCAGTTCGCGAACGGCTCCAACACGTCCGTCGTGGTGCACGAGCTGGCGCACCAGTGGTACGGCGACGACGTGTCGCTGAAGGGCTGGAAGGACATCTGGATCAACGAGGGCTTCGCGCGGTACGCGCAGTGGCTCTGGTCGGAGCACGAGGGCGAGGGCACGACGCAGGAGCTGGCGGACTACGTGTACGCCTCGCACCCGGCCGACGACGCCTTCTGGACGGTGAAGCCGGGTGACCCGGGGCCGGAGAACCAGTTCGACATCGCGGTCTACGACCGGGGTGCGCTGGCCGTCCAGGCGCTGCGGAACGAGATCGGGGACGACGCGTTCTTCGCCGTCCTGAAGGGCTGGCCGAAGGAGCACGCGTACGGCAGCGCCTCGGTCGCCGACTTCCAGGCGTACGCGGAGAAGGTGTCCGGGAAGCCGCTGGGGGCGCTCTTCGACACCTGGCTGTTCCAGCCCTCGAAGCCGGCGGCACCGGCGGCGCGCGCCGCGTCCGTCGCACCGGCTCCGACGGCCGTGACGCAGCCGAAGTCCTGGAAGAAGATCGAGGCGACGAACGCCGTGCACTCCGGCTGATCGGCGGCCCCCACCGGGGCCCCGACCGGCTCGCCGGGGCCGAGGCCGGCTCCGCGACGTGGACGTACGCGGAGCTCGGCCTCGGGCACGGCGCGCGAGGCAGGCGCCGCTCCGGCCGCCAAGCGGTTACCTCGTGAGGTCGGTCAGTTCCTGGTTCGTGGCCTGTTCCATGCGGCGGCGCAGCGCGAACCAGCCGCCGACGAGCAGGGCCGCGATCACGGGGATGAGCAGCAGGGTCTTGCGGCCGACCTCGGGGTCGTTCCACATCAGGCCGAGGCAGACCAGCAGGAAGACGATCGTCGCGATCTCCGTGACCGGGCTGCCGGGCAGCCGGAAGGTCGGCCGGGTGAGGTGGCCCGCCCGGGCGCGGCGGACGAAGACCAGGTGGCAGATCATGATGATCACCCAGGTGCTGACGATCCCGAGGGAGGCCACGTTCAGCACGATCTCGAAGGCCTGGCTCGGCACGAAGTAGTTCAGGCCGACGCCGATCACGCAGACCGCGCAGGTCAGCAGGATGCCGCCGTAGGGAACCTGGCTGCGGTTCATCCGCGCCGTGAACTTCGGCGCCGAGCCCGCCATGGCCATGGAGCGCAGGATGCGGCCGGTGGAGTACAGGCCGGAGTTCAGCGAGGACATCGCGGCGGTGAGGACGACCAGGTTCATCACGTCACCCGCGCCCTGGACACCGATCTTCGACAGCACGGTGACGAAGGGGCTCTGGTCCCCGGAGTAGACCGAACCCGGCAGCAGCAGTGCAAGCAGGACCACCGAGCCGACGTAGAACAGACCCACACGCCACATGATCGAGTTCACGGCGCGCGGCACGACCTTCTCGGGCTCCGCGGTCTCGCCCGCGGCGACGCCCACCAGCTCCAGGGCCGCGTAGGCGAAGATCACGCCCTGCATCACCAGGACGACGGGCATGAGCCCGTGCGGGAAGATCCCGCCGTGGTCGGTGATCACGCCGAGACCGGGCGTGCGGCCGTCCACCTCGTGCCGCGTGGCCAGCAGGAAGATGCCGACGAACATGAAGGCCACCAGGGTGGCGACCTTGATGATCGCGAACCAGAACTCCATCTCGCCGAAGATCTTCACCGAGATCAGGTTCACCGCCAGCACGACCGCGAGGGCGATCAGGGCGAGCACCCACTGCGGGATGGAGGTGAAGAAGCTCCAGTAGTGGGTGTACAGGGCGATGGCGGTGATGTCGGCGATACCGGTCGTCGACCAGTTCAGGAAGTACATCCAGCCGGCGACGTACGCGCCCTTCTCGCCGAGGAACTCGCGCGCGTACGAGACGAACGACCCGGACGACGGCCGGTACAGGACCAGCTCGCCGAGGGCGCGCACGACGAAGAAGGCGAAGACGCCGCAGACCAGGTACGCCAGCGCGAGGGCGGGACCCGCGTTGTGCAGCCGTCCTCCGGCACCGAGGAAGAGTCCGGTGCCGATCGCCCCGCCGATCGCGATCATGTTGATGTGGCGGGCTTTGAGGTCCTTGCTGTAACCGGCGTCGCCCGCGTCCGCGGGCGCCCGGGTCGCATCGGTGTGGGATGCGACCGCGGCCGTGTTCACGGCGTCCTTGCTCACGAGTGGATCTACTCTCTGGTACGCCCGGCGCTGGGGTGGTGCGCGGGTTTCCGGATGGGGCTCGGTCCGGCCACCCCTGACGCGGCACAGACCAAGGGCTCACCTTCTCGCAGAGGCCGATTTCCATGCGATGGCGCACGTCACAGAGCTGGACTTCTCACATGTTCACCACATGGGCGTCCCAGAGTGGTCATAAAGGCACGGCGGGGGACCCGTGCGGGACTCCTGGCCCCGGGTCCCCCGGCCGTCTCAGCGGGCGTCGTTCGCCGTCTCAGTGAGCGTCGGTGAACCTCTCCCCCTTCTCCGCCTTCTCCACCAGCAGCGCGGGCGGCGTGAACCGCTCGCCGTACCGCTCGGCCAGCTCCCGGGCGCGGGCCACGAAACCGGGCAGGCCTCCCTCGTAGCCGTTGATGTACTGCAGGACGCCGCCGGTCCAGCCGGGGAAGCCGATTCCGAAGATCGAGCCGATGTTGGCGTCGGCGACGGAGGTCAGCACGCCCTCCTCGAGGAGCCGGACGGTGTCCAGCGCCTCCGAGAACAGCATGCGCTCCTGCATGTCCCGGAACGGGATCCGGTACCCGGGCTCGGTGAAGTGCTCCCGCAGGCCCGGCCACAGCCGGCCGCGCCTGCCGTCCTCGCCGTACTCGTAGAACCCGGCGCCGCCGCTGCGCCCGATGCGGCCGAACTCGTCGACCATGCGGTCGATGACGGCCTCCGCCGGGTGCGGTGTCCAGGTGCCGCCCGCCTCCTCGACGGCCCGCCTCGTCTCGTTGCGGATCTTGCGCGGCAGGGTGAGCGTCAGCTCGTCCATCAGGGACAGCACCTTCGCCGGGTAGCCCGCCTGGGCCGCCGCCTGCTCGACGGACGCCGGCTCGATGCCCTCGCCGACCATCGCGACGCCCTCGTTGATGAAGTGGCCGATGACACGGGAGGTGAAGAAACCGCGCGAGTCGTTGACCACGATCGGCGTCTTGTTGATCTGGCGCACCAGGTCGAAGGCGCGCGCCAGCGCCTCCTCACCGGTCCGCTTCCCCTTGATGATCTCGACGAGCGGCATCTTGTCGACCGGCGAGAAGAAGTGCAGCCCGACGAAGTCGGACTGCCGCTCCACACCCTCCGCGAGCGCGGTGATCGGCAGGGTGGAGGTGTTGGAGCACAGCAGAGCGTCGGGCGCGACGACGTTCTCGATCTCCTGGAACACCTTGTGCTTGAGCGCCGGGTCCTCGAACACGGCCTCGATGACCGCGTCGCAGCCCGCGACGTCGGCGGCCTCGGCGGTGGGGGTGATGCGGGCGAGCAGCGCGTCGGCCTTCTCCTGGGTCGTGCGCCCCTTGGAGACCGCCTTGGCGCACAGCTTCTCGGAGTAACCCCTGCCCTTGACGGCCGCCTCCAGGGAGACGTCCTTCAGGACGACCTCGATGCCCGCGCGGGCGCACGCGTACGCGATGCCCGCGCCCATCATGCCGGCGCCGAGGACGGCGACCTTGCGGACCCGGCGCGGTTCGATGCCCCCCGGCCGGTTGGCGCCCGAGTTGACGGCCTGGAGGTCGAAGAAGAACGCCTGGATCATGTTCTTCGCGGTCTGCCCGGTGACCAGCTCGGTGAAGTAGCGGGCCTCGATGGTCAGGGCGGTCTCGAAGTCGACCTGGGAGCCCTCGACGGCCGCCGCGAGGATGTTGCGCGGGGCCGGGTAGGGGGCGCCGTTCAGCTGCTTCTTCAGGTTGGCCGGGAAGGCGGGCAGGTTGGCGGCGAACTTCGGGTTGGACGGCGTACCGCCCGGGATCTTGTAGCCGGGCTTGTCCCACGGCTGGTGGGACTCGGGGTTCGCGTCGATGAAGGCGCGGGCCTTCGCCATCATCTCCTCGACGGTGGCGGCGACCTCGTGCACGAGACCGTTCTCCAGCGCTCGCCGGGGCGAGTACTGGGTGCCCTGGAGCAGCACCTTCAGCAGGGCGTCGGCGATGCCCATCAGGCGTACGGTGCGGGTGACGCCGCCGCCCGCCGGGAGCAGACCCAGAGTGACCTCGGGGAGGCCGATCTTGGAGCCGGGGGCGTCGAGGGCGATGCGGTGGTGGGAGGCGAGCGCGATCTCGTAGCCGCCGCCGAGGGCCGCGCCGTTGAGGGCGGCGACGACCGGCTTGCCGAGGGTCTCGATACGGCGCAGGGAGTTCTTGATCGCGACACCGGTCTCGAACGCCTGCTGGGCGTCCTCGGGGCCGGCCTTGATCATGTCCTTGAGGTCGCCGCCCGCGAAGAAGGTCTTCTTCGCGGAGGTGTAGATGATGCCGCGGATGGAGTCCTTCTCGGCCTCGGCCCGCTCGGCGATCGCCGCGATCGACTCCTTGAACGCCTGGTTCATGGTGTTCGCGGACTGGTTCGGGTCGTCGAGGACGAGGGTGACGACGCCGGTGTCGTCCTGCTCCCAGCGGATGGTGGTGGACTCTGTGCTCATCGGGGTGCTCCGTAAGGTCCGTTCGATCCGTTCGATCCGTTGGGGAAGGTCAGACGCGTTCGACGATCGTCGCGATGCCCATGCCGCCGCCCACGCACAGCGTGGCCAGCCCGTACCGCTTGTCCTGCCGCTCCAGTTCGTCCACCAGCGTGCCGAGGATCATCGCGCCGGTCGCGCCGAGCGGGTGACCGAGGGCGATGGCGCCGCCGTTGACGTTGACCTTGTCCAGGGACAGCCCCATGTCCTTGGCGAAGCGCAGCACGACCGCGGCGAACGCCTCGTTGATCTCGACGAGGTCGATGTCGTCGATCGTCAGCCCGGCCTTGACGAGGGCCTTGCGGGTGGCGGGCGCGGGTCCGGTCAGCATGATCGTCGGCTCGGAGCCGGAGACGGCCGCGGACACGATCCTGGCCCGGGGCCGCATCCCGTACCGCTCACCGGCCTCCTTGGAGCCGATGGCGACGAGGGCCGCGCCGTCGACGATGCCGGAGGAGTTGCCCGCGTGGTGGACGTGGTCGATCTGCTCGATCCAGTGGTACTTCTGCAGCGCCACCGCGTCGAAGCCGCCCAGTTCGCCGATGTCCGCGAACGACGGCTTCAGCTTGGCGAGCGAGTCGGCGGTGGTGCCCGGCCGCATGTGCTCGTCGTGGTCGAGGACGACGAGACCGCTGCGGTCCCTCACCGGGACCACGGAGCGGTCGAAGCGGCCGTCCTTCCAGGCCGCCGCCGCCCGCTCCTGGGACAGCGCCGCGTACTCGTCGACGTCCCTGCGGGAGAAGCCCTCGATGGTGGCGATGAGGTCGGCGCCGATGCCCTGCGGCACGAAGTTGACGGTCATGTTGGTCATCGGGTCGGCGAACCAGGCGCCGCCGTCCGACGCCATCGGAACCCGGGACATGGACTCGACGCCACCCGCGAGCACCAGGTCCTCCCAGCCCGAGCGGACCTTGGCGGCGGCCAGGTTGACCGCTTCGAGACCGGACGCGCAGAAGCGGTTCTCCTGGACGCCGGCCACCGTGTCGGGCAGTCCGGCGGCGATCGCGGCGATCCGGGCGATGTCGGAGCCCTGGTCGCCGACCGGGCTCACCACACCGAGCACGATGTCGTCGATCGCGGCGGGGTCGAGATCGGGAAAACGCCGCCGCGTCTCGTGGATGAGCCCGACCACCAGGTCGATGGGCTTGGTGCCGTGCAGGGCGCCGTTGGCCTTGCCGCGCCCGCGCGGGGTGCGGATCGCGTCGTAGACGTACGCTTCGGTGCTCAACTGTCAGCCTTTCGAGGAGGGTCGGCCGGGAAGGCGCGGCTCAGGAGGGTCGAAAGCTTCATCGGTCGCCGCCCCGAGGAGTCGGGGCACGTCCCAGTCGCGGGCGACGTCCTCGGTGTCGGCGCCGGGCTGCGCGGGCCCGCCGCGCACCGCCGTGTGGGTGACCGAGAAGCGGGGCGCGGGCGCCGGCTGGGTGATGCCGCCGTGGTCGGTGAAGGTGCCGCGGGCGGCGAGGTGGGGGTGCGCCGGCGCCTCCCGCAGCGACAGGACGGGCGCCACGCACGCGTCGGAGCCTTCGAAGACGGCGGTCCACTCGTCGCGCGTGCGGGTCTTGAAACGGGCCGCGACCAGCTCCCGGAGTTCACCCCAACGGGCGACGTCCTTGCGGGCCGGGGCCCGGTCCGCGATCCCCAGCAACTCCACGAACTCCCCGTAGAACTGCTGTTCAAGGGCGCCCACCGCCATGTACCGGCCGTCGGCCGTCTCGTAGGTGCCGTAGAACGGGCAGCCTCCGTCGAGCAGGTTGGCGCCGCGCCGGTCCTGCCAGCCCCCGGCGGCGAGCATGCCGTGGATCATCGAGGCCAGGTGGGCGGCACCGTCGACGATGGCCGCGTCCACCACTTGGCCCGTTCCGGTCGCGCGGGCGTGGTGGAGGGCGGCGAGAACGCCGACGACGAGGTAGAGCGCACCGCCCGCGTAGTCGCCGACGAGGTTCGCGGGGATCGCGGGCGGCGCGTCCGGGGCGCCGATCATGCCGAGCGTGCCGGTGAGCGCGATGTAGGCGATGTCGTGTCCGGCGCGCGGGGCGAGCGGGCCCTCCTGGCCCCAGCCGGTCATCCGGCCGTAGACGAGCCGGGGGTTGCGGGCGTGGCAGGTCTCGGGGCCGACGCCGAGGCGTTCCGCGACCCCCGGGCGGTAGCCCTCGATGAGGATGTCGGCGCGCTCGGCCAGGTCCAGGACTCGGGCCGGGCCCTCCTCGGTCTTCAGGTCGACGATCACCGAGCGTTTGTTGCGGTTGGTGACGTCGTACTCCGGGTCGACGGCGAGCCCGGAGCCGTTCGGCCGGTCCACGCGGACCACGTCGGCGCCGAGGTCGGCGAGGAGCATGCCGGCGAACGGGCCGGGCCCGATACCGGCCAACTCGACGACGCGCACGCCGGCGAGGGGACCCTGCCCCGGCGTCCTTGCCACTGCCATCCGGCCCCCAGCTCCGTGACACACCCGATGCGAGATGGGCGTTGTTGAGAACGTGTTCCAGTACGGGGCACTATCCGATCGAGCAAGCGCTTAGTCAAGCACGGGCCCCGACCGCACACTCTCCGTATGCACATTCTCGCCTCACGGTAGCCGCCGCCACCGACAGCGGCGCGGGAGGAAGCGATCGGCCGGCGTCAGAACCCCCACGCCAGGACCGTGACGACCATCCCGACGATCCAGGCGAGTCCCGCCAGAACGGCGAGCAGCAGAGCGGCCGTCACGGCACGCTCGACGGGCTGGGCGGGGTGGCTCACGGACTTGGGCGCACGGTGTGTCGTCATGCGCCCCACCCTGCCGATCACGGGGTTGCGGCCACATCCGTACACGTACTCAGGCGCCGTACTCAGGCCGCGGAGCCGACGGCCTCCTTGAGGGCGCGCCGGCACAGGGTGTCGGCGCGCCGGGTGGACTCGGGGATGCGGTACGCCGGGGCGAGCGCGAGGGTGTGCGCGCAGGCGGTGCCGAGGCCGACGCGGTGCCCCACGGAGACGAACACCGGCTTGACGCCCGGCTGGGTGCGCAGGGCTCTGCCGACCTCGTCGGCGCCCGCGAGAAGCGGGCTCCTGCTGCCGCGCTCGCTGCCCGGCTCCGCGTAGGTGAAGGTGAACGGGTTCTTGGCGACGCCGATCGTGGGCAGTCCGGTGAGGACGCCGAGGTGGCTCGCCAGACCGAACCGGCGCGGGTGGGCGAGGCCATAGCCGTCGCAGACGACCAGACCGGGATCGCGGTCCAGGGCCTCCAACGCGGCCAGGACGGTGGGGATCTCCCGGAAGGCGAGCAGACCGGGGACGTACGGGAAGGAGACCTCGCCGACGGCCGTGGCCTCGGCGAGAGGCGTGAGCGTGCCCGCGTCCAGGACCACGGCCGCCGCCGCGACCACGCCACGCTCGTCGTCGTAGGCGACGTCGACCCCCGTCACGGGGCCGGTCCCGGGCGGCGGCCCCGGTTCGTCGAGGATCACCCGGCCGCGCAGCTCGTCCTGCACGGCACGGGCCTCTTCTTCGGTCGCGGGCCAGCCCGCGGGGGTGCGTGACGAGCGTACGACCCCGCGGCCCGCCGTCACTTGCCCAGCGCGCGCTGCAGCTCGCTCTTGTTCATGTCCGAGCGGCCGCGGATGTTGCGCCGCTTGGCTTCCTCGTACAGCTGGTCGTACGTCTGCCCCTGGGAGCCCTTGCCCGAGCGCTGTCCGCCGCGCTTGGCGGACGACTTGTCCTGGGTGGACGTGCGGCTCGCGGTCTTGGACTCACCGGAACGGGCGCGCTCCTTGTTCACGGTCCGCGCCGCGATCTCCTTGGCGCGCCCCTCGCTCTCCCCGCGGTCGCGCGCGCTCTCCTTGATGTGCTCGTACTGACGTTCCCGTTTGGGGCTCGAGCCGCGTGGCATGACCGTCACTTCCTCTCCGGATGCGGTGCCCTACGAGTACCCCTTTCGCAGCGGTTCACCGTCAACGCCCGCCCGGGAACCGTACAGGCGTGCGCGGGTGTCCTCTCCGGTGTCCCGGAGGCCGCGGGACACCGAAGTGATCGCCCTCACCGTGCGCCGTCCGGTGGCATGGACTCGGTGACAGAGGTCACTCGCATTTCATGTGCACGGATTGGCCGAATCCATCGTCTCTTCAAGTGCCTGGCCTCATCCGCCCGAAGTCCGTCCAGCCGTCACAAGGGAGCAAGGCGTTGTCCACCGTCATCGAGCAGCCCGTGGAGGCCCGACTCGTCGCTGCCGCGCCGCGAATGCCGAGCATTCCCGCCGTGCTCCACTACGACCGGCGCGACCCGTTCGCCGTCCGCATGACCTTCCCCGCCCCGGCCACCCTGGAGGGTGTGGAGGTGTGCTGGACCTTCGCCCGCGAACTCCTCGCCGCCGGCCTGGAGGGCCCGGAGGGTCACGGGGACGTCCGGGTGCGGCCGTACGGCTATGAGCGCACCGTCCTGGAGTTCCACGCCCCGGAGGGCACCGCCGTGGTGCACGTCCACTCGGACGCGATCCAGAGCTTCCTTCGGCGGACCACCGAGTTGGTGCCGGTGGGTCTGGAGCATCTTCAGGTCGACCTGGACCACGACCTGGCGGAGCTGATGCGGGACGCGTGCTGAGCTCCTCGGTGCGCCCGCTCGCCGTCCTTCGGTCCGACGGCGCGTGCGGGCCGTCCGTGGCCGGTCACGCCCACTCGGCGGAGCCGGACACGGTCACCACCCCGCACCCCTTCAGGCCTTCTGACGGTCCCCGCCCAGCAGCCCGTTGAGCTCCCCGTAGTCGAGGCCGGCGGCCAGTGCGTCGTACGTTCCCGCGTCGAGCAGCTCCCGTGCGGCGCGGCGGACCAGGGCGTGGGCGGCCTGCGCGATGCCCGAGCCGACACTGACCCGGGCGACGCCGAGGGCGGCCAGTTCGGGCACCGCGGGCGCGCCCGGGCCGGCCATCACGTTCAGCGGGCCCTCGATGCCCTCGGCCAGCGCCTTCACGGTCACCGGGTCGACGGCCCCGGGGACGAAGACGCCGTCCGCCCCGGCGGCGAGGAACGCGGCGGCCCGCTCCAGGGTCTCCTCCAGGCCTCCGGCGCCGCGCAGATACGTGTCCACGCGCGCGTTGACGAACAGCGGCACCCCGGCCGCCTCGGCGGCCTCGCGCGCGGCGGCGATGCGCGCCGCCTGCTCGGCGACCGGGCGCAGCGGGGCGCCGCCGCCGTACAGGCCGTCCTCGATGTTGACGCCGACGGCGCCCGCCGCCAGCACCGCCCTGATCGTGTCGCCGACGCCCGCGGCGTCTTCGGCGTACCCGGTCTCGATGTCCGCGCTCACCGGCACGGCCACCGCGTCCGCGATCCGGGTCAGGGCCGCGAGGGCGTCGCCGCCACAGAGCCGGTCGCCGTCGGCGGCGCCCAGCTCCCAGGCGAGCCCGGCGCTCGTGGTGGCGACGGCCGCGGCCCCCGCGTCCTCGACGAGCCTCGCGCTGGCGACGTCCCAGACGTTGGGCAGCACGAGCGGATGGCCAGGCACATGCAGGGAACGGAAGGCGAGGGCCTGCTCACGCGGCGAGGTCTTGTTCGTCATGCGGACGAGTCAACCAGGGAGCGGAGGCCGGTGGCTGGCGGAAATCCGACATACGGGTGGGGGCGAGGACGGCGGTCAGAGGCGACGGACCGGGGGCTCACTCCGCGCATTCAAATGCGTTGACGCTCTCACGAGCCCCTCGTACCGTGTTCAACGCTTCTGTTGCCGCCGGGAGGAGAAGGACGTTGCTCGTCTGAGGTCTTGAGACACCGCGTCACACAGCACTGTCCGTGTCTGTGTGCGTCGCGTGCGACCTCGGCGTTCGAGCCGTCCTTCCGGTGCGGAGCTTCCTTTTTTCCTCCGTTCGCGGACCGTCGCCTCATGCGGTGTCTCACACGCGTTGCCCGACACCCGCCCCTCAGCAACCACGAGGCCGTATGTCATCTTCCATCACCTGCACCTCCCTGACCTTCTCCTGGCCCGACGGCACCCCCGTCTTCGACGACCTCCAGGTCGCCTTCGCCACCGGCAGGACCGGACTCGTCGGCACCAACGGTTCCGGGAAGTCCACCCTGTTGAAGCTGATCGCCGGTGAACTCACACCGGCTTCGGGCACCGTGCGCGTCGCGGGGGAGGTCGGCCATCTGCCGCAGAACGTGACGCTCGACACCGCCCTGCGGGTCGACGAGGCCCTCGGCATCGCCGCCCAGCGCGCCGCGCTGCACGCCATCGAGGCGGGCGACGTGGCGGAGGAGCACTTCACGACCGTCGGCGACGACTGGGACGTGGAGGAGCGCGCCGAGGCGATGCTCGGCGAACTCGGCCTCGGTCACATCGGCCTGAACCGCACCATCGGCGAGGTCTCCGGTGGCGAGTCCGTTCTGCTGCGGCTGGCCGCGCTGCTGCTGCGCCGTCCGGACGTGCTGCTGCTCGACGAACCCACCAACAACCTCGACCTGTACGCGCGCAGACGGCTGTACGCGGCGGTGGAGGCGTGGCCGGGGCTCATGGTCGTGGTCAGCCACGACCGGGAACTCCTCGACCGTGTCGACCAGATCGCCGACCTGCGCGCCGGGGAGGTCACCTGGTTCGGAGGCACGTTCTCCGCGTACGAGGAGGCACTGGCCGTCGAACAGGAGGCGGCCGAGCGCATGGTGCGCGTCGCCGAGGCCGATCTGCGCAAGCAGAAGCGTGAACTGGTCGACGCACAGGTGAAGTTGGCGCGCCGCAAGCGGTACGGGCAGAAGATGTGGGACAGCAAGCGCGAACCGAAGATCGTCATGGGGGCGCGCAAACGGGCCGCACAGGAGTCGGCGGGCAAGCACCGTCTCCTGCACGAGGAGCGGCTCGCCGAGGCCAGGGAAAGGCTGGACGAGGCCGTCGAGGCGGTGCGGGACGACGACGAGATCCGCGTCGACCTGCCGTACACGGCGGTACCGCCGGGGCGGTCCGTCCTGACGCTGCGGGACCTGGAGCTGACGTACGGCGCCCGTGTGCACGGCGGCCTGGAACTGCGCGGTCCCGAGCGGATCGCGCTGATCGGGCGCAACGGCGCGGGCAAGACCACGCTCCTGCGCACCATCGCCGGCGAGTTGGACCCGGTGGCGGGCGAGGCGACGGCGCATGTGCCGCTGCGCTTCCTGCCCCAGCGGCTCGACGTCCTCGACGACGGGCTGACGGTGGTCCAGAACGTGGCCCGGTTCGCACCCGCCGCCACCAACAACCGGGTCCGGGCACGCCTGGCCCGCTTCCTGTTCCGCGGCGCCCGGGCCGACCAGCCGGCCGGGACCCTGTCGGGCGGCGAGCGCTTCCGCGCCGCCCTGGCCGCGCTGATGCTCGCCGAGCCCGCGCCGCAGCTGCTGATGCTGGACGAGCCGACCAACAACCTCGACATGGCGAGTGTGCGGCAGCTCACCACGGCCCTGGAGTCGTACGAGGGCGCGCTGATCGTGGCGAGCCACGACCTGCCGTTCCTGGAGTCGATCGGCATCACACGCTGGCTGCTGCTCGACGGAGAGCTGAAGGAGACCACGCCGGAGGCCGTCGGGGAGCCCGACCGGCCCTGACCGGGTCGGCGCCTGGTCCGCGCGGTGGCGGAACCCGGGGCTTTGTCCCCGGGTTCCGGCCCCTGCATGATGGCGGGCGACATCATCAGCCGAGACGGAGTTCCGCACGTGCCCAGCAAGAAGGCCCTCATCCGCCGACCCAGCCCGCGCCTTGCCGAGGGGCTGGTGACCCACATCGAGCGGGAGAAGGTCGACGTCGATCGCGCGCTCGAGCAGTGGGAGGCGTACGCGCGGACGCTGCGCGAGCACGGCTGGGAGACGATCGAGGTCGAACCGGCCGACGACTGCCCGGACTCGGTGTTCGTCGAGGACACGGTGGTGATGTACAAGAACGTCGCTCTGATCACACGACCGGGCGCCGAGTCACGGCGCGAGGAGACGGCGGGCGTCGAGGAGGCCGTGGCCCGGCTGGGCTGTTCGGTGAACTGGATCTGGGAGCCGGGCACCCTCGACGGGGGCGACGTCCTGAAGATCGACGACACGATCTACGTCGGTCGGAGCGGACGCACCAGCGCGGCCGCCGTCCAGCAGATGCGCGCGGTGTTCGAACCACTGGGCGCCCGGGTGGTCCCGGTGCCCGTCACCAAGGTGCTGCACCTGAAGTCGGCGGTCACCGCGCTGCCCGACGGCACGGTCATCGGCCATGTACCGCTGGTGGACAAGCCGTCGCTGTTCCCGCGCTTCCTTCCGGTGCCGGAGGAGTCCGGAGCGCACGTCGTGCTGCTCGGCGGCGACAGGCTGCTCATGTCGGCCGGCGCGCCGAAGACGGCGGACCTGCTCGCCGACCTCGGTCATGAACCGGTCCTGGTGGACATCAGCGAGTTCGAGAAGCTCGAGGGGTGTGTGACGTGCCTGTCGGTGCGGCTGCGGGAGTTGTACGACTGACCGGCTGAAGCGGCCACCCGTTCCTTCCCGTCGTCCCCCTTCGTCCTCGTGGACCTCGCGTCGGCGGGGACTTTCCGTATACCGGACAGAGCCTCCCCCCTTGGGGTCTTCCGGGCGTATGGGCAGGGTATTTACAGCGCGCTTAACCTACGGATTCGTAACCTACGTATTCGTAGCCTACGATCCCGTAAGTTCCGGCACCGCTCGCCGGCTGCAACGCTGTTCTTCCCCGTCTCCCTGGAGGTCCTGTGACGATCACCTCTCCCCACCTTGGCAGCTCCTCCGTCTGGACCGATGCGCGGCTGCTGTACGCCCTGGAGGAAGTGGTCGAGAACGAGCTGAACCGGCATCTGAAGATCGCCAAGGACTGGATGCCGCACGAGTACGTCCCCTGGGGCGACGGCCGCAACTTCCCGGGCTTCTTCGAGGACGGCGTGGCCTGGGAGAAGGAGCAGTCGAAGGTCACCGACATCGGCCGGATCGCGCTGGTCGTCAACCTTCTGACGGAGGACAACCTCCCCAGCTACCACCACGAGATCGCCACGCTGTTCGGCCGCGACGGCGCGTGGGGCACCTGGGTGCACCGCTGGACGGCGGAAGAGGGCCGGCACGGCATCGTGATGCGGGACTACCTGCTCGCCTCCCGCGCGGTCGACCCTGACCAGCTGGAACGTTTCCGCATGGCGCACATGAGCGAGGGCTTCGAGTCGGACAACCGGCACTCGATGCTGCACTCCGTCGCCTACGTCGCCTTCCAGGAGCTGGCCACCCGCATTTCGCACCGCAACACCGGCCATCAGTCCGGCGACCCGGTCTGCGACCGGATGCTGGCCCGCATCGCCACCGACGAGAACCTGCACATGGTGTTCTACCGGAACCTGCTGAAGGCCGCGTTCGAGCTCGCGCCCGACCTGACCATGCAGGCGGTGCGGGACGTCGTGGTGGGCTTCCGCATGCCCGGCCACGGCATCCCCGGCTTCGAGCGTGCCGCCGCGCAGATGGCGATCGGCGAGGTCTACAACCTGCGCATCCACCACGACGACGTACTCCAGCCGGTGCTCCGCTTCCTGAAGGTCCTGCAGATCGACGGCCTGGGCCCCGAAGGCCTCCGGGCTCAGGAGGAACTCGGCCTGTTCATGGACGGCCTCGACAGCGAGGCCACGCGGTTCGACGAGAAGCTGGCCGCCCGCAAGGCCAGGATGGCCGCCAGGGCCGAGGCGTAACCGCGTCGGGTGCCCGCATCCGAGTCCGTATCCGGCTCCGGAGCCGTATCCGCCGCAAACGCCACGTCGCGCCACCCTGTTCGCCGCACTGAAGCATCCCTCAGGATGCATATGCCGGGCGGACGTCCGCAGGGGGCAACCCGCCCGGCCTGTCCCTGTCGTACGCCTGGTCGGGCCGCTCGGGCCGGGTGGCGCCCCTGGAGCGGGTCATGACGAATGCGATGTGGATGCGAGGCGTCCAGTGGCTGGCCGCCGCCGCACCGGACCCGCACGCCTGCGCACAGCAGTGGGAGCGGGGCGACGGCACGGTGCTGCTGGAGGCCGGACACCACTGGGACGTGGTGAGCGTTCCGCGCCGGCTGGGGCTGCTCGCCCTGGACATTCTGTGGGACGACCCGCTGCGGACACCCGGACCGACGCTGGTGGACTCGGCGGCGCTCAGGGTGGGCTTCCTCGTGCCGCCGGATCCGCCCGGTCACTGGACCGGCGCCGGGGTCCGCCATGCGAGCCGGGGTGCCTGGGTCGCCGTGCCCCCGCCGTACCGGCCCGCCGGTTCCCTGGAGTGGATCGTCCCGCCCGACGGAAGCGGGCTGCTGCATTCCCCTGTCGTCCTGCGTCGGGCGCTGCGCCGGGCGGGCGAGACGCTCGCCGTGCTGGCAACCGTCAGCGAGGACTGACCCCGGGCCAGCCCCGGTCGCGGGGGTCCAGGTCCTAGGCGGCTTCGTAGTGGTGGGCGTCCGCGCCTCGCCACTTCACCCACGCCGGATCGTCGAGCAGGTCCTCGGCGTCGGGCAGCCCGGCCCGGCCGAGGAACTCGATCACGTCCTCGTCGGAGAACGCCACCCCCAGGCTCTCTCCGCGCGCGGTCACCCGGCGGCCGCCGGTGCCCGACGGCGGATGAACGATGACAGGAGCCCGTCCGGACATGTCTCCAGCATCGTCCCGGGCGTCCGGCCGCGCATCCGGACGGGTGAGTCCTCTCAGCTGCCGTCCGGCGTCCGCCTCATCTGCAGCCGCTCCTTCTCGGACAGCCCGCCCCAGACGCCGAACCGTTCGTCGTGGGTGAGCGCGTATTCGAGACACGCGGCACGGCTCTGGCACAGCCCGCAGATACGCTTCGCCTCCCGCACCGAACTGCCCGGCTCGGGGAAGAAGAAATCGCCCCCCGTCTGCGCACAGAGCGCCTGGTCCTGCCAGGGGGTGTCGGACGCGATGATCGCTTCGATGTGCATGGCCGAGATCGTGCCGCGCGGCGAAAAACGTTCGATCAACGCGTGATCAACGGCGGACCGGCCCTCCCCCGGGCCCACCGCGACCGGGGGCGACGCCCCACGACCTCGCAGGGCTCGACTCGTGCGGCACGACGTCGTGGCGCACGACCTCGTGAGCTCACGGCCCGGTACGGCTCCCCTCCTCGTACGGCCCCCGATGATGTCCTCGCCGCACGGCGCCGCGCACGGCGGCGCGCCGAGAAAACCGTGACGAGAGCGCACCCTGCCGATACAAACCGTCACAGGAAGCCGCCGCGTCATTCCGGCGGCGATTGTCAGTGGGGGGTGGAAGACTCGGCAGAGCAGGCACCGGGAACCCTCGAAGGAGGGCAGAGATGCTCACCACCCGTTTCGTCAACGGCGCTCCGAACTGGCTCGACATCGGCACCCCGGACATCGACGGCGCCAACGCCTTCTACGGCGGTCTCTTCGGCTGGCAGTTCGAGTCGGCGGGCCCCGACGCCGGCGGCTACGGCTTCTTCCAACTGTCCGGCAGGACCGCGGCCGGCGGTATGCAGACCACCCCGGAGCAGGGGCCGCCGTCCTGGACCGTCTACTTCCAGAGTGCCGACGCGGAGGCCACCACCAAGGCGACCGAGCAGTCCGGGGGCAGCGTGCTCATGCGGCCCATGGACGTGATGGGTGAGGGCCACATGGCCGTCCTCGCCGATACGGCCGGCGTGCCGTTCGGCATCTGGCAACCGGGCCGCACCAAGGGCATCGAGGTGGCCGGCGACCCGGGCTCGCTGTGCTGGGTCGAGCTGTACACGCCGGACATCGCCCGCGCCGCCGCGTTCTACCGCCAGGTGCTCGGCTGGGAGACCGAGGGCGTCCCCTTCCCCGGCGGCACGTACACGTGCATCAACCCGGAGGGCGGCGGCCGGGACGACATGTTCGGCGGCCTGGTCCCGCTGGCCGACGACCCCACGGAAGCGGAGGCCGGTGCGCACTTCCTGCCGTACTTCGAGGTCACGGACACGGACGCCACGGTGAGCCAGGCGCAGGAGCTGGGCGGCAGCGTCCTGAGGCCCGCGACGGACATCGAAGGGGTGGGCCGTATCGCCCGGCTCGCCGACCCGTACGGAGCCCGCTTCGCGGTGATCAAGAGCGCACCGCCGCAGCCGCAGCAGAGCTGACGCCGGTCGGTTCCGGGCGCGGTGCCGCAGTCCTGTTCGCACGCACCGCGGCCCCCTTCCTTCCGCCCCAAAGGCGGTCCCCACACTGTCACTTCTTGAACGCGAAAAATTCTTGAGAGCGCTCTCAGTCATAACCCTTGACGCTTCAACTCCTCCTGGGAACAGTGGGAACACTCCTCCTCCCCCCACATCCCAGGAGCCCCCTCGTGATATCGCGCCGAGCGTTTCTGTCCGCGGCCACCGCGGCCGCCACCTCCCCCGCCTGGTCGGCCGCCCTCGCCCCCACCACCGCCCAGGCAGCCCCGGCCACCTGCCAACTCGCCCTCCGCAACGCCTCGTTGCCGGGGACGGTCCGGGCATACGTCACGGGACACGAGCAGTCGACCGGAAACTGGATGCTCCTGCGCGCCGACGGCAGCGTCTACCGGCCGGGCTCCCCCTCCGCGCCGCACACGCCGCTCCCCGTCGACTGTGCGATCCCCCTGGGCCCCGCGGGCTCGCCCCCCACCGTGCTGACGCTTCCCCAGATGTACGGTGCCAGGATCTACTTCGTGCGGAACGCTACCCTCGACTTCTTCCTCAACCCGGGCCCGGCCCTGGTGGAGCCCGCCTTCGCCACCCCCGCCGACCCCAACTACGGCAAGACCTGGTCGTTCTGCGAGTTCACCTTCAACTCGGCGCAGCTGTACGCGAACATAAGCTATGTCGACCTGGTGACCGCCCTCCCGATCGGACTCACCCTGGAAGGGGACGCCACCCACACCGTCGCACCGCTCCCCGACGGCGCCGTGGACAGGATCGCCTCGGCCCTTTCGGCCCAGGCCGCGAAGGACGGGCAGCCCTGGGACAAGCTGGTGATCCACGGCTCGGACGGCAAGGTGCTACGGGCCGTCTCCCCACAGAACCTGATGGCGCCGTACTTCGGCCAACCCGACCGGATGCCCTTCCGCGACCTGTGGACCGCCTACATCGACCAGGTCTGGGCGAAGTACCGCGCCACGGACCTGAGGATCGACCTCCAGGGCGGCCGGGGCGTGTTCACCGGCCGGGTCACCGGTGACACGCTCACCTTCACGGGCGGGCACACCTTCTCCAAGCCCACTTCCAGGGACGTCTTCACCTGCGACCACGGGCCGTTCGCCAACAACCCGGGGGATCCGGACGACAGGAAGGCCCTCCTCGCGCGTCTCGCCGCCGGCTTCAACCGCTCGCTGATGCTCACCCACCCGTACCAGCCGAACGGCCTGACCAGCGCCGACTACTACCAGGGCGCGGTGACCAACCACTGGGCGCGCGTCGTGCACGCGAACTCGCCGATCGGGTACGCGTTCCCGTACGACGACGTGCGTCCGGACGGTCAGCCGGACGTGTCGGGGGCGGCGTACGACGGCAACCCACGCCGGTTCACGGTGACGGTCGGTTCATGACCGTGCCGTCACGCCGACGCGCGGCGGATCAGCGTCGTCGGCAGTACCACGCTCGACGGCGCGCCGCCCACACCCGGCTCGCCACCGCGCCCGTCGAGGCCGCGGAGCAGGAGCCGGGCCATCAAACGGCCCATCTCCTCGATGTCCTGGCGGACCGTCGTCAGCGGCGGGTCGGTCTGTTCGGCGACCGGCAGCATGTCGTCGAAGCCGATGACGGCGACGTCGTCGGGCACCCGGCGGCCCTCGGCGCGCAGCACCCGCAGGGCGCCCGAGGCGCTCAGGTCGTTGGCGGCGAACACGGCGTCCAGGTCCGGGCAGCGGCCCAGCAGTTCCCGCATCGCCCGTTCGCCGCCCGCCGGAGTGAAGTCCCCCTCCACGACGAGCCCCGGGTCGGCGTCGACCATCACGTCGCGGAACCCGTCGAGCCGGTCCACTGCGGACGTCTGGTCGAGGGCGCCGGTGATGTGCGCGATGCGGCGGCGGCCGAGCCCCACGAGATGGCGCACGGCCTCGCGGGCACCGCCGCGGTTGTCGCTGTCGACGTAGACGGCGCTGCGGGTGCCGTCGCCCCAGCCCGGCCGCCCGCCGAAAACGGTGGGCACCCCGGCCCGTTGCACCAGCTCGGGCAGCGGGTCGTCGAGGTGCAGTGAGAAGACGAGCGCGCCGTCGACGTGCCCGCCTGCGAGATAGCGGCCGACCCGGGCGTGGTCGGCGCGGCCCTCCGTCAGCAGCAGGACGAGCTGGGAGTCGTGGGCCGTCAGTTCCTTGCTGATGCCGCGCAGTTGCAGGGCGAAGAAGGGGTCGGCGAAGACCCGGGTCTCCGGCTCGGCGATCACGACGGCGACCGCGTCGTGCCGCTTGGTGACCAGGCTGCGCGCGGCCTGGTTCGGCACGTACCCGAGTTCCTCCACGGCGCGGCGCACCCGCTCGACGAGAGGTTCGCGCACTCCGTCGCCGCCGTTGACGACGCGGGACACCGTCGCCCGGGAGACCCCGGCCCGGGCAGCCACGGCCTCCAGCGTGGGGCGCGGCGCGGTCTCGGTCACGTGGGGCTCCTCCTCGGCGGTTGCCGATCAGGATAGCCCCGGCCGCCCTGCTGCTGAGAGCGCTCCCAGGTCTAGTGCTTGTGCGACGAATCGTCGTATTCGGGGATCCTTCCGTCGTCTCCCCGCACGAGGAACAGCCCGGCCATCCCCTTGTCGGAGTGTCTTTGGACGTGGCAGTGGTACATCCACGCGCCCGCGCCGCCCGACTCTCCCGCGATGACCTGGAAGCCGAAGGAGACACCGGGACCGACGACCCTGGTGTCGATGAGCGGGCTCGAGTCCTCGGGACCGGCGAGCAGTCCGGTGCGGTTGTCCGCCCACCGGTGACCGTGCAGGTGGAACGTGTGGAAGTCGTCCCCGTGCGTGATCATCACGAACTCGACGCGCTCCCCCACGACGGCCTCGAAGGTGGGTCCGGAGTGCCCCTTGCCGTTGTTGATCGACGTCTCGTTGAACACGAGGGTGTGCGTGGTGTCGGGGAGGATGTCGCCCTGACGGCGCACGATCAGGGCCCCGAACAGGCCCGCGCGTACGCCACCGGTGCCGTGCGAGGTGCCGATGGCATGGTCGTGGTAGTGCCAGTAGCCCGCGCTGCCCTCCCGATAGGTGCCGTCCTTGCGGCGGCCGGGGGCGTGTGTCTTCCACACGTAGGTGTGTTTGCGGCCCGGTTTCACGAGACTTCCGGTGAGCTTCGTTCCGTCGTTGCCGATCGTGTAGTCCACCCCGTGCACATGCAGGCCCGTCGAGACGTCCAGCCGGTTCTCGAACTCGATGTACAGCGTGTCACCCTCGACCGCCTCGATCACCGGACCGGGGATCGTCGCCTTCTTGCCTACGAGGCCGTAGCCCATCCGTCCCTTACCGAGCTCCGCGGCGAACAGTTTGATGTGCCTCTCCTTGCCACCGGCGGGCGCCGTCCGCGGCCCACCGTCCGCGAAGGCCTCCGGAGCGAGTGACAACGATGTCGCGACGGCCGCGCCGCCGATCAGCATGCGCCGGTTGAAGCTGCGTCTGTCCATGCGGAACTCCCCATCCTCGTACGCAATTCATGGAGAAGAGCCGCTGGGCGTACTTACAACGGATCGGTAGCGGCACAGCGCGAGCTTATCCGCACAAAAGACAGATTCTTCGTATTGACGACATACCGACATATAAGTGTCGTGGGGCTGAGTGTCGTGGGGCGGGTGACGTCCGCGCGGGTCAGGGGACGTCAGAACAGGTCGGGTCACCGGGGACGTCAGAACACGTCAGGAGGCGGCCGGACCCTCGGGGGTCTCCGGCTTCCGCTCCCGCCGTGCCCTGCTCGGCTGCACGCGCTTCGGTTCGCCCGGCATCTTCGGGTACTCCGGCGGATAGGGCAGATCGCCGAGCCCGTGGTCGTGTTCGTCGCGGCGGGCGAGTTCGAGGAGCGCCTCGAGAGAGAAGGCGTGGTCGTCCATGTCCGCGTGGACGTCACCCAGCTCGGCGAACCGGCGGGGCATGGTCGCGAGGTCGAAGTCGCGGGGCTCCGCGTCGTCGACCTCCTCCCAGCGCAGTGGCGCCGACACCGGGGCGTGGGGCCTCGGGCGTACCGAGTAGGCGGAGGCGACGGTGCGGTCGCGGGCGGTCTGGTTGTAGTCCAGGAAGATCTTCTCGCCCCGCTCCTCCTTCCACCAGGCGATGGTCACGTGCTCGGGCATCCGCCGCTCCATCTCGCGCCCGACGGCGATCGCGGCGCGGCGCACCTGGGTGAAGGTCCAGCGGGGCTCGATGGGTACGAAGACGTGCAGGCCGCGGCCGCCGGAGGTCTTGGGCCAGCCGCGCAGCCCGCCGTACTCGTCGAGGACGGCGCGCAGTTCATGGGCGGCACGCACCGCGTCGGCGTAGTCGGTGCCGGGCTGCGGGTCGAGGTCGATGCGCAGTTCGTCGGGGCGGTCGACGTCTGCGCGGCGTACCGGCCACGGATGGAAGGTGAGCGTGCCGTACTGCGCGGCCCAGACGACGGCGCCGGCCTCGGTCGGGCACATTTCGTCGGCGCTGCGGCCGCTGGGGAAGGTGATGTGCGCGGTGGGGATCCAGTCGGGCATGCTCTTGGGCGCCCGCTTCTGGAAGAACCACTCGCCGGTCACCCCGTCCGGGTAGCGCTCCAGGGTGGTGGGCCGGTCGCGGAGGGCGCGCAGGATGCCGGGCCCGACGGCCATGTAGTACTGCGCGAGGTCGAGCTTGGTGAAGCCGCGCTCCGGGAAGAAGACCTTGTCCGGGTTGGACAGCCGTACCGTCCGGCCCGCCACCTCCAGCTCCACCGCATCGCCCATGCGAGCCACGGTAGGCGCCCGCCCCCCTCCTCGCACACCGGGCGAACCGCCTCGCCGGGCAGCAGAATCGAAGGCATGGACCTGCCGGTGATGCCCCCCGTGAAGCCGATGCTCGCCAAACCCGTGGCGGCGATCCCGCCGGACATGCAGTACGAGGCGAAGTGGGACGGCTTCAGGGCCATCGTGTTCCGCGACGGCGTGGAGGTCGAGCTGGGCAGCCGTACGGGCAAGCCGCTGACCAGGTATTTTCCCGAGCTGGTGGAGGCTCTGCGGGAGCGGCTGCCCGAGCGGTGCGTGGTGGACGGGGAGATCGTGATCGCGCGGGAGGGCCGCCTGGACTTCGACGCGCTGACGGAACGGATCCATCCGGCGGACTCGCGGGTGCGGATGCTGGCGCAGAAGACCCCGGCGTCGTTGGTGGTGTTCGATCTGCTGGCGCTGGACGACGACTCGCTGCTCGACGTTCCGCTGGGTCAGCGGCGCGCCCTGCTGGAGCGGGCGCTGTCGGGAGTGCGGCCGCCCGTCCACCTGGCGCCGGCGACGACGGACCGCGCGGTGGCCGAGCAGTGGTTCGAGCAGTACGAGGGCGCGGGCCTGGACGGGGTGATCGCCAAGCCGCTCTCCCTGCCCTACCGTCCGGACGAACGCGTGATGTTCAAGGTCAAGCACGAGCGCACGGCGGATGTCGTGGTGGCGGGCTACCGCTTCCACAAGAGCGGCCCGGTCGTGGGGTCGCTGCTGCTCGGGCTGTACGACGACCGGGGCGCGCTCCAGCACGTGGGGGTGTCGGCCGCGTTCCCGATGAAGCAGCGGGAGCGGCTGGTGGAGGAGCTGGAGCCGCTGCGGATGGACGATGTCGCCGGGCATCCCTGGGCGGCCTGGTCGGACGAGGAGGCGCACGAGACGGCCCGGTTGCCTGGGGCGCCGAGCCGCTGGTCGGGGAAGAAGGACCTGTCGTGGGTGCCGCTGCGGCCGGAGCGGGTGGCGGAGGTGGCGTACGACCACATGGAGAACGGCGAGCGCTTCCGGCACACGGCGCGCTTCCGCCGCTGGCGCCCGGACCGCGCCCCCGAGAGCTGTACGTACGCGCAGTTGCAGGAACCGGTGCGCTACGACCTCGCGGAGATCCTCGGCATCCCGGACTGACCCGCGGCGGACACCGACCCTCCGGCGGACGGCACTCGGCGGACTTGCCTGGTCGCGGGTGCGGGTGACAATGCCGGCCGGGGGGCGGGTGCGGGTGACGACCGCCGACCGGGGACGAATGCGAACCACGACCACCGACGGGGGCGGATGACGCCCACCCGGGGCGTGAGGGGCTGTCCGGGGTCTACGCCCTGCGAGCCAGTCGGCGTTCGATCGCCGCTCCCGCGTCCCGGCGGTC
Organism: Streptomyces sp. NPDC093984; assembly: GCF_044764595.1. Classification (NCBI taxonomy): domain Bacteria; kingdom Bacillati; phylum Actinomycetota; class Actinomycetes; order Kitasatosporales; family Streptomycetaceae; genus Streptomyces; species Streptomyces sp. NPDC093984. The sequence continues at coordinate 710,709 of NZ_JBIWIM010000001.1, forward strand.
GGGGGCGAGCGCCTGGCGGGCGTCCTCGGGCGAGCCGAACCCCAGAGCGGCCGCGATCGCCTCCCAGGCGACGCCGCCCGCGAGCAGCGCCTCCACCGCGGCACCGACGGCGACGCCCGCCTCATGGCGGGCCCGGTCCAGTTCGGTGAGGGTGCGCAGCAGGTCGGGAGCCGTCGCGGCGTCCGCGAGGCCGCTCTGGGCCGCGTGCCGTGCCTGGTCGGCGGTGACCCACCAGTCCGCGGAGGTGTGCGGGGAACGGGTGGCGAGGGTCCGGTCCACGGTGGTGCCGCCTTCCTTCGCGGATACGCGTCTGGGGTGCCGCGGGGCAGCCCAGTCTAGGTCCGTCGATCCGGAATGCGGCGGTCGCCGTCCGCTGAACGGACCAGCGGGCCGCCCCGGGTCCGCCCTCCGAGCGGCGGACCGGCCCACGTTTCTCCGCCGACCTCCGGCTCCTCGGAATGCGGGGTCAGGCCTTGGCCGCGAGGGGTTCCGCCGGGTTGCGCAGGTCCTCGGCGGCGTCCGCGACACGCCGGATGAGGTCGAGGAAGAGGGTCTGTTCCTCGGGGGTGAGCGGGGCCAGGAAGACCTGGTTCATCCGGGCCGTGCGCACGGTCAGCTTGCGGTGCGTCCGCACACCGTCCTCCGTCAGGCGCAGCAGGAAGCGGCGGCCGTCCTGCGGGTCGCGGACCTTGTCGAGGAGGCCGCGCCGGCCCAGCCGGCTGATCACCTCGGCGATCGTGGACCGGTCGAGGCCCACCCGCTCCCCCACGGTGCGCTGGTCGAGGCCCGGCTCGGCGACGAGCGCGTTCAGGACCGCGAACTGCGGCGAGGTGATCTCCTCCGAGACCATCGTGTTCCACAGCAGGTAGTGCGCCTGCTGCAGCCGCCGGGCCAGGTGCCCGGGGTGGGCGGAGAGATCCACCGCGGCCATGAGTGCTCCTCAGGGTCCGTCCGTCATGCTTCGGTCATTCCATCGGTGCACTGAACAATACCGTCTGCATCCCACCTCGGCCCACGGTACTCATCTGCTGATTCCGCTGGACTCTTGACGACTCAAGCGTCGGGTGGCAGCGTGAGCGAGACCTCGTAGAAATAGTCAGTGTGCTGAGCAATTCGGCGGTCCTCGTGGTTTCGAAGACGGATGGGGCTTGACGGATGGACAAGGTGGTCGCCACGGCCCTGGATGCGGTGGCCGACGTGCCGGACGGCGCGTCGCTGGCGGTGGGCGGGTTCGGGCTGAGCGGTGTGCCGAACGCGTTGATCCAGGCGCTGCACGAGCGCGGGGTCAGCGGCCTGAGCGTCGTCTCCAACAACTGCGGGGCGATGGAGTCCGGTCTCGCGGTGCTGCTGGCCGCCGGGCGGATCGCCCGGGTGACCGGCTCCTACATCGGGGGGAACAAGGAGTTCGCCCGCCAGTACCTGGCCGGTGAGATCGAGGTCGAGATGATCCCGCAGGGCACGCTGGCCGAGCGGCTGCGGGCGGGCGGGGCCGGGATTCCCGCGTTCTACACCCCGGCGGGTGTGGGGACGCAGGTCGCCGAGGGCGGGCTGCCGTGGCGCTACGACGGGCAGGGCGGGGTCGCTCTGGCCTCCTCGCCCAAGGAGGTGCGGGAGTTCGACGGCACCGAGTACGTGCTGGAGCGCGGCATCCGCACCGACTTCGCGCTGGTGCGGGCGGCGAAGGGCGACCGGCACGGGAACCTCGTCTTCAACAAGTCCTCCCGCAACTTCAACCCCCTGGCGGCCATGGCCGGCAGCGTGACGATCGCCGAGGTGGAGGAGCTGGTGGAGCCGGGAGAGATCGAACCGGACGCCGTGCATCTGCCGGGGATCTTCGTGCAGCGGGTCGTCGCGCTCACGCCCGAGCAGGCCGCGGACAAGAAGATCGAGCGGCGCACGGTCTCCGCGCCCGAGGCACGAGGGACGGTGAGTGCGTGATGGCGTGGACGCGTGAGGAGATGGCGGCCCGCGCGGCGCGCGAGCTGAGGGACGGTCAGTACGTCAACCTCGGCATCGGACTGCCGACCCTGATCCCCAACCACCTGCCCGAGGGCGTGGAGGTGATCCTGGAGTCGGAGAACGGCATCCTGGGCACCGGCCCCTACCCCACCGAGGAGGAGGTCGACCCGGACCTGATCAACGCGGGCAAGGAGACGGTCACGGTCCTGCCCGGCGCCGCCTTCTTCGACTCGGCTCTGTCGTTCTCCATGATCCGCGGCGGGCACATCGACGTCGCCGTGCTGGGCGCCATGCAGGTCTCGGCGAAGGGCGACCTGGCGAACTGGGCGATCCCCGGAAAGCTGATCACGGGTATCGGCGGGGCGATGGACCTGGTGCACGGCGCCCGCACCGTCATCGTCGTGATGACCCACACCGCCAAGGACGGCAGCCCGAAGATCCTGAAGGAGTGCGCGCTGCCGCTGACCGGCAAGGCCTGCGTCGACCGGATCATCACCGACCTCGGCGTCCTCGACGTCACCGACGAGGGGCTGGTCCTCGTCGAGACCGCGCCCGACGTGAGTGTCGAGGAGATCACCGCCAAGACCGACGCCCCGCTGACCGTCGCGGAGGAACGCCAGTGAAGACCGTCTACATCGTCGACGCGGTCCGCACCCCGATCGGCCGCTACAACGGCGGCCTCGCGGGCGTCCGCCCGGACGACCTGGCCGCCCACGCCATCCGCGAACTGCTGGCCCGTACGCCCGACCTGGATCCGTCCCGGATCGAGGACGTCTACTTCGGCAACGCCAACGGCGCGGGCGAGGAGAACCGCAACGTCGCCCGCATGGCCGCCCTGCTGGCCGGTCTGCCCACCTCCGTGCCCGGCGTCACCGTCAACCGGCTGTGCGCCTCCGGCCTGGAGGCCGTGATCCAGGCCGCCCGCGCCATCGCCGTCGGGGACGCCTCCATCGCGCTGGCGGGTGGCGTGGAGTCCATGACCCGCGCCCCCTATGTGCTGCCCAAGAGCGACAAGCCGTTCCCGGCCGCCCACACGGAGCTGTACTCCACCACGCTGGGCTGGCGCATGGTGAATCCGAAGATGGACCCGCAGTGGACCATCCCCCTCGGTGAGAGCGCCGAGCTGATCGCGGACAAACACAAGATCAGCCGCGAGCAGCAGGACGAGTTCGCCCTGCACAGCCACCAGAAGGCGGCCGGCGCACAGCGGCAAGGCCACTTCGACGCCGAGCTCGCCCCCGTCACCCTCCCGCAGCGCAAGGGCGACCCGGTCGTCTTCGCCACCGACGAGTGCGTACGCCCTGACGCCTCCCTCACCGCGATGGCCCGGCTCAAGCCGTCCTTCCGTGCGGAGAACGGGACGGTGACCGCGGGCAACGCCTCCCCGCTCAACGACGGCGCCGCCGCCCTGCTCCTGACCGACGACGATGGTCTGCGGGCCGTCGGCCGCGAGCCCCTGGCCCGGGTCTCGGCGACCGGCGTGTCGGCCATCGACCCGCAGTACTTCGGCCTCGCCCCCGTCGAGGCGGTGGGCCGCGCCCTGGCCAAGGCGGGCAGGAGCTTCGACGACCTGTCGGTCCTCGAACTCAACGAGGCCTTCGCCGCCCAGGTCCTCGGATGCCTCGCCGAATGGCCCGAGTTCGACCCGGCGATCCTCAACCCGCAGGGCGGCGCCATCGCCCTCGGCCACCCGCTCGGCGCCTCCGGGGCCCGTCTCGCCGGCACCGTCGCCCACCAGCTCGCCCGCCGCGGCTCCGGCACCGGCGTCGCCACCCTGTGCATCGGCGTCGGCCAGGGTCTCGCCCTCGTCCTCGAACGCTAAGGAAGCGTTAGGAACCCCCATGGCTCTCACACAGCAGGACATCGACCTCGAGATCGCGGCCGAGCACGCCGCCTACGAGAAGCGCGTCGCCGACGGCGGGGCCGTCGAGCACCACCCGCGCCGCGACTACGCGCCCTACCGCTCCTCGGTGCTGCGCCACCCGAAGCAGCCGCCGGTCACCATCGACGTGAGCAAGGACCCGGAGCTGGTGGAGCTGTCCTCCCCGGCCTTCGGCGAGCGGGACATCACCGAGATCGACAACGACCTCACCCGGCACCACCGGGGCGAGCCCATCGGGGAGCGGATCACCGTCTCGGGCCGTCTCCTCGACCGCGGCGGACGTCCGATCCGCGGCCAGCTCATCGAGATATGGCAGGCGAACGCGGCCGGCCGGTACGCGCACCAGCGCGAGCAGCACGACGCGCCGCTCGACCCGAACTTCACGGGCGTCGGCCGCACCCTCACGGACGACGACGGCTTCTACCGCTTCACCACCATCCAGCCGGGCCCGTACCCGTGGCGCAATCACGTCAACGCCTGGCGGCCGGCCCACATCCACTTCTCGCTCTTCGGCACGGCGTTCACGCAGCGGCTCGTGACGCAGATGTACTTCCCGAACGACCCGCTGTTTGCCTACGACCCGATCCTGCAGTCCGTGACGGACGACGCCGCCCGGCAGCGGCTGGTCGCGACGTACGACCACAGCCTGTCGGTGCCGGAGTTCTCGCTCGGCTACCACTGGGACATCGTGCTCGACGGCCCGCACGCCACCTGGATCGAGGAAGGACGCTGACCTGCCATGACGAGGATCGACACGAGCAGGCCGGAGAGCGTGCTGCCCACCCCGTCGCACACGGTCGGCCCCTTCTACGGGTACGCGCTGCCGTTCCCGGGCGGCGGTGACATCGCGCCGGTCGGCCACCCGGACACGATCACCCTCCAGGGGTACGTCCTCGACGGCGAGGGCAACCCGCTGCCGGACGCCTTCGTGGAGCTGTGGGGCCCGGACCCGCAGGGCGCGGTCCCCACCACCGACGGCTCGATCCGGCGCGACCCGGCGACCGGCGGCTACCTGGGCCGCAACGGGGTCGAGTTCACCGGCTGGGGCCGCGTCCAGACCGATGCCAACGGCCACTGGTACGCCCGTACGCTGCGGCCGGGCGCCCGCGGGCGCAGCGCCCCGTACATCAGCGCCTGCGTGTTCGCGCGCGGTCTGCTGATGCACCTGTTCACGCGGATGTACCTCCCGGGGGACGAGGCGGCGCTCGCCGCGGACCCGCTGCTCGCCCAGCTGGAGCCGGAGCGCCGCGACACGCTGATCGCGGTGGACGGGGGCGACGGCACGTACCGTTTCGACATCCGCCTTCAGGGCGAAGGCGAGACGGTCTTCCTGGAGTTCCGGTGACCTCTGCAGAGTCCGGCACCGGCCTGCTCGCCCCCGGGTGGGCCGGCTCCCCCGCCGCGTCCACGACGAGCGACACCGCGTATCTGCGGGCGCTGCTCGACGCGGAGGCGGCACTGACCCGTGCGCAGGCCGGGCTGGGGCTGGTCCCCGAGGAGGCGGCTACGGCGGTGGCCGCGGCGGCCCGCTCCGGTCGCTTCGACGTCCGGGACATCGCGCTGCGGGCCCGGGACGGCGGCAATCCCGTGATCCCGCTCGTCGCCGACCTGACGAAGGCGGCCGGAGAGGAGTACGGGCCGTACGTCCACCGGGGCGCCACCAGCCAGGACATCCTGGACACCGCGACGATGCTGGTCGCCGCGCGCACGCTGGACCTGGTCCTGGCCGATCTGGAGCGCACGCAGGAGGCGCTGGCCCGGCTCGCCGCCCGCCACCGGGACACGGTCCTGCCCGGGCGGACGCTCACCCAGCACGCGGTGCCGACGACGTTCGGGCTGAAGGCGGCCGGCTGGCGGTCACTGGTGCTGGACGCCCGGGACCGGCTACGGGCCGTGCGCGACGGGCTGCCCGCTCAACTGGGCGGTGCGGCGGGCACGCTGGCCGCGTTCACCGCGTACGGTGCCGAGGATCCGACGGCGCTCGTGGCCGCGTACGCACGGGAACTCGGCCTCCGCGCACCCGAGTTGCCGTGGCACACCCTGCGCACCCCCATCGCCGACCTCTCGGGCGCGCTCGCCTTCACGGCCGGGGCACTGGGCAAGACGGCCACGGACGTCCTCACCCTCTCCCGTACCGAGATCGCCGAGGTCGCCGAGGGCGCGGGCGGCGGCTCCTCCGCGATGCCGCACAAGGCGAACCCGGTACGGGCGACACTGATCGCGGCGGCCGCCCGGCGGGCACCGCAGCTCGCGGCCACCCTCCACGGGTCACTGGCCGCCGAGGACGAACGCCCGGCCGGAGCCTGGCACGCCGAGTGGGAGCCGCTGCGCGACCTGCTGCGGCTGGTGGGCGGCGCCGCGCACGACGCCGCGCACCTGGCCGAAGGCCTCCGGGTGGACACGGATGCCATGCGGGAACACCTCGGCCTCACCCACGGGTTGATCGTCTCCGAGCTGCTGGCGGCCCGGCTGGCTCCCGTGCTGGGCCGCGCCCGCGCCAAGGAGCTGCTCACGGAGGCCGCCCGGCGCGCCCGCACCGGGGGCCGCGCGCTCGCCGAACTCCTCGCCGAATTCACCGAGTTGCAGGACGTCGACCTCGACGCCCTCACCGACCCGGCCCAGTACACCGGCTCCGCGGGAGCCCTCACCGACCGTGCCCTGGAGCGCTCGTGACCGACAAGCTGCTGCACCACCGCATCGAGGGTCCCGCCACCGCTCCCCCGCTGATCCTCGGCCCCTCGCTCGGCACCTCGTACGCCCTGTGGGACGCGGTGGCACCCGAGTTGTCCGTCACGCACCGGGTGATCCGCTGGGACCTGCCCGGCCACGGAGGTTCGGCCCCGGACCTCGTCAGGCCGGGCGCGACGGTCGGCGACCTGGCCGAACTGGTCCTGGAGCTCGCGGACTCGCTGGGCGTCGGCCGGTTCGCGTACGCCGGCGTGTCGCTCGGCGGCGCGGTGGGGCTGCACCTCGCCGTGCACCACCCCGAGCGGATCTCGTCACTGGCCGTCATCTGCTCCTCCGCCCACTTCAACGGCTCCAAGCCGTGGGAGGAACGCGCCGCCCTGGTAGGCCGCGAGGGGCTGGCGCCGGTCGCCGCGACGGCGGACTCCCGGTGGTTCACGGCCGGGTTCACGGTGCCCCGGCTGGTGCAGGACCACCGGGAGGCGGATCCGGACGCGTACGCCGCCTGCTGCGACGCGCTCGCCGCGTTCGACATCCGTGACCGGCTGGCGTCGATCACCGCACGGACGCTGCTGATCGCGGGCCGCCAGGACCCGGCGACGCCGCCCGCGCATCTGCGGGAGATCGCCGACGCGGTGCCCGGCTCCGCGCTGGTCGAGATCCCGGGCGCCTCGCACCTGGCGCCCGCACAGTGCCCGAAGGCCGTCCTGGCGGCACTGCGCACGCACCTGACCGGAGCCCCGGAGCGCGGCATGGAGGTGCGCCGCCAGGTCCTGGGCGACGCCCACGTGGACCGGGCGCAGGCGCGCCAGACCCCCTTCACCGCGCGCTTCCAGGACTTCATCTCCCGGTACGCCTGGGGTGAGATATGGACCGACCCGACGCTCTCCCGTCGCGAACGCAGCATGATCACGCTGACGGCACTGGTCGCCCACGGCCATCACGAGGAGCTGGCCATGCACGTTCGGGCGGCCCGGCGCAACGGTCTGACACCGGAGGAGATCGGCGCGGTGCTGCTGCAGACGGCCGTCTACTGCGGGGTGCCGGCGGCGAACTCGGCGTTCGCGGTGGCGCAGCGGGTGCTCGCGGAGGAGGAGGCCGCCGGAGGGTGACCCTGCTGGTCGTAGCTTCAGCAGCACCCCTCACAGCCCGCCCGCGCGTGCCTAGGGTGGAAGCATGTCGACTGTTCTCATCACCGGTGCCACCTCCGGACTCGGCCGGTACGTCGCCTTCGAACTGGTCCGTTCCGGACACGTGGTCCTCGCCCACGGGCGCGACGCGGGCCGCACCGACCGGCTCGTCGCGGAGTTGCGCACCGAGGGTGAGGCGCACGGCTTCGTCGGCGACCTCGCCTCGCTCGCCGAGGTGCGCCGGCTCGGCGACGAGGTCGCCACGGCGCACCCCGGGCTGGACGTCCTGATCAACAACGCGGGGGTGGGCGGCGGCGCGCCCGGCTCCGGGCGCGAGGTCAGCGCCGACGGCCACGAACTGCGCCTCGCGGTCAACTATCTGGCGCCGGTCGCCCTCACCCGCGCCCTGCTGCCGGTGCTGCGGCAGAACACCCCCGCCCGGATCGTCAACGTGGGCTCGGCGGGCCAGGAGCCCGTGGACTTCGACGACCCGGAGCTGACCCGCGGCTACAGTGGCGTCTCGGCGTACTGCCGCAGCAAGTTCGCACTGGCCGCGCACACGTTCACGCTGGCGGAGGAGCTCCAGGGCACGGGAGTGTCGGTGAACGTCCTGCACCCCGCGACCTACATGGACACGGCGATGGTCCGCGAGGCGGGGGTCACTCCCTGGAACACGGTGGCGGACGGGGCGGCGGGGGTGCTGGCGCTGGCGACGCAGGAGGTGGGCAGCGGCGGCTACTTCGACGGAACCAGCCCTTCACGGGCGCATGACAGGACGTACGACCGGGAGGTGCGCAAGCGCCTGGAAGCGGTCACGGATCAGCTACTGGCCCTGTAGGGCCTGTTGCGAAGGCCCCGCCTGTCCCCGGGGGACGACGGGATTTTCGCAACAGGCCCTAGACACGCCCCGCAAGGGGCGCGCGGTCACGGTGCTCCGGCGGCTTCCAACGCGTCCCGGGCCCGGACGGTCAACCCGTCCGCCCCGCAGGACTCCGCCAGGGAAAGCCCCCGTTCGAGTTCGGGCACCGACCTCGTGGCGATCCCGTACTCGACCAGCGCGGCGGCGTGTTCGTACTGGCAGGGCGAGGCCTCGAGGTACGTCACGGCCTGCCCGGCCAGGCGCACCGCACGCTGCCCGGTCTCCAGCGCGGCAGCCACCCGAAGGGCCTCGCCGATGGCCGTGTCGGTGCCCAGGAGCTCGGCCTGCCGGCGGGCAAGGGCGGCCAGATCCGCCGCACGCCGCGGATCGTCGGTGGCCAGTGCCCGCGCGAGGTCCCCCGCCCAGGGGGCCAGCACCGTGTTGTGGCCGCGCCCCGCGCACGCCTTCTCCGCGGCCTCCAGCTCGCCCACAGCCTCCTCGGTCCGCCCGACGGCGAGGAGCAGCCGGCCGCGCACGGAACGGGTGTCGGGCAGCACGATCGTGGACGGGTACGGAGGTGCGAAGCCGTACCGCTCGGCGAGGGACCAGGCCTCCTCGACGTGCCCGCGGGCGAGCAGCGTGTCGACCAGGCCGCAGGTCGCCGACCAGTACAGGGGCAGCCCGCGCCCGACGCGCTCGGCGAGGCGCAGCGACTCGCGCAGGGAGGCCTCCGCGTCCCGGAGCCGTCCGCGCCTGCGATGCGCGAGTCCGACGTAGGCGTGGGCCAGGGCGAGATGACCGCCGCTCCAGCCGGCGGACTCGTATGCGCGCAGGCCCTCGGTGAACAGGCTCTCGGCCCGGTCGAGCCGGTCGCTGTAGGCGTACGCGCTGCCCAGCATCAGCAGCAGTTCGATGCCCCACTCGGTGTCGGTCCAGCCGAGTCCCGGGGCGAGCCGGCCGTTGACGAGGGCGCGGTCGCACACTTCCACGACCTCCTCGGCGTTCTCGCCGTGGGTCATCGCGTCGAAGCCGCGCAGGATGAGCAGGGCGCGCTCGGAGTTGTCCCTGCCGGTGCAGGTGCGGGCGAGTTCGGCCAGCTCGCGGGAGCGTGCCGGGGAGTCCTCCTCGGCCGCGTGGATGCTCTCCCACATGTAGTGGACGGCCTGCAGGCGCATCCTGGAGGGGCCCGGTTCGAGACGGTCGGCCTCCTCGTCGACGGTGCGGATGGCGTCTTCGAGCTGGTCGTTGTGCAGCAGGGCCTGGGACAGGCGGTGGACGGCGTCCACCCGGTCGTCGCCTTCCAGGCCCGGCATGGCCAGGGCGGCCTGGAGGTAGTCGATGGTGGTGGCCGGTGAGGTCAGCAGCGTGGCACAGCCCAGTTCGTAGAGCACGTACGGGTGGACCTCGGGCGTCGGCGGTTCGGCCAGGGCGCGCTCCAGACAGCGGCGGGCCGCTTCGGGGGCGCCGACGGCGAGGTGTTCGCGCGCCGCCTCCCGCATCTGCTCGACCAGTTCCTCGTCGTCGTCCGGGTGGACTTCGAGGAGGTGGCGGGAGGCGGCCGCCGCGCCGAGCCCGGAGTCGGTGACGACCCGCGCGGCGATGCCGTGCATGGCGGTGCGCAGGCCGTCGGGGATCGAGCGGTAGACGGCGCTGGCGATCAGCGGGTGGACGAACTCCAGCTCCGCGCCGTCCGTCCGGCGGCCCGCCGCGTCCGGTGCGGTCAGGATGCGGGCCGCGCTGAGCAGTTCGGCGCAGCGGGCGGCCTCCTCGGGGCGCATGGTGGCGAGCTCGGCCACCAGGTCCAGGGTGATGCCGGTGCCGAGGATCGCCGCGGCCCAGGCGAACCGGGTGGCGTCGATGCCGAGGCCCTCCAGGCGGGCGACGAGGCCGTTGCCGCGGGCCGAGCGGTTGAGGTCGCGCAGCTCGGCGCACGATGCCTCGACCGGCTCGAGCTGGCTGTCCTGCACCTTGGCGAGCAGTTCGACGGTCTCGTACGGGTTGCCGCCGGTCACGGCCCACACCTCGCGGCAGAACGGGGCGTCGGCGTGCGCGCCGACGGTGGCCCGGGTGAGTCCGGCGGTCGCCTCGGGGGTGAGCGCGCTGAGGGTGCTGACCGGGCGGCGGGCGGTCGCGGTGATCGCGTCGAGGTGGCGGGCGCCCTCGCCGGACGCCTCGCCGGGGCGGAGGGCCACCACAAGGAGCACGCGCAGGTCGGCGAGGCGTTCGCAGCAGGCGGCCAGCCAGTGCAGGGTCTCCTGGTCGGCCCAGTGGGCGTCGTCGACGATCAGGACCAGCGGCCACTCCCGCCGGGCGAGCCGGGAGACGACCTCGACCAGGCCGTCGCACACGCCCTGCGGGTCGGCCTGCCGCTCTCCGGGGTCGGCTATGCCGAGGGCGGGGCCCGCGACCTCGTACCAGTCGCCCAGGTACTCCCGCGCCTCCTGAGGCATCAGGGACAGGAGCACGGGCTGGAGCAGTTGCCGTACGACGTTGAAGGGCACGGACGTGACGGTCTCTCCGCCGCGCGCCCACCAGACCGCGCAGCCGCGCTCCTCCGCGATGCGGCGTGTCTCGGCGAGGAGCGCGGTCTTGCCGATGCCGGCCTCCCCGCTGAACACGAGCAGACTCCCCGACTCCGAGGGCGACGCGTCGTCGCTGAGCGCGTCGACCGCCTCGGTGATGACGGCGAGTTCCGCGTCGCGTTCCCACAGGGAAGCCGAGGCGGCCGCGCCGGGCCGTGCCTCCGTCATCCCGGTACCTCCCCAGGTCGCCCAAACGACGTACGGACATCGAGCCTAGCCCTCCCCGCGCCCCGGTGGAGGGAGGTCGGAGCACCTGTTGCCGTGACGGGTGACACGCGGGACCCCGGGGCGACGCGATCGGGCGCCGACCAGGCCGGGCGCGGGTAATAGGACGTCAAAGTCCGTGCGGAGCAAGCGCGTTCTCCACCTTCGCGGCGACGGCCGGGTTCCACGTGACGTGGCGCCGTGCGGCAGCTTCGAGCCCGGCACGCGGACACGCGGCGCCGCGGGCCGGCCGGGCGCCGCCGCGCCCGGCCGGTCGGGCGGTCGGGCAGTCGGGCAGTCGGGCAGTCGGGCAGTCGGCTCACCGTGGGTGGGGTGCCCAGGTCGGGCGCTCTCATCTGCCTTTCACTCCCGCCTCATACCGTGGGGGCATGACGCAGGTGACTCCTCCCGGGTGGTACCCCGACCCGGGGCAGACAAGTGACGGGCCCGCCACCGAGCGCTGGTGGGACGGCAAGGCGTGGACGGACCGGGTCCGCCCCGTGGACGCGGGCGCCTCGTGGGGTCCACCGGAGCAGCCGCCGGTCGCCGGCGCGTATCCGGGCGAGCCGTTCGCCGCCGCCCCCTACCCCGGTGCCGGGCCCGCCCCGGCGCGGCACGGGGTGCGGACCGGGATAGCCGTGGCGGCGGCGATCGTGGTGCTGGCGGGCATAGGCGGCGGTGTCTACGCGCTCACGGCCCAGGACGGCGGGAGCGGCCGCTCCGCGGGTGCCCAGGGCCCGGGCGGCCCGGGTGGCTTCGGTGGCCAGGAAGGCCAGGGCGGCCAGGGGGGCCAGGGCGGTCCGTTCGGCGGGCAGGGCGGGCCCTTCGGCGGTGGTTCCGGAGGTTCGGACGGTCAGACGCCCGCGCCCGGTCGGTCCAGGCAGCCGGGGACCGAGGACGGGTACGCCAGCGACCCGTTCAACGGCATCAGCATCCCGGTGCCCGCCGGGTGGACCGGCCAGACCGTCGAGGGCGGGGCGGCCGTCCAGTCGAGCGACACCTACAAGTGCCCCGGTGACACCTCGAAGACCTGCAACACCGGCGGGGCCTACTCGGCCTCTGCCGAGCAGCAGGGGCTGACGGCCACGACCGCTCGGGCGGCGGCCGAGCAGGACATCGCCAAGAACGCCGAGGAGTCCTACGGCGGCACGTCCTACGGCGGGATCACCTCGCACCAGGTGCTGGCCTCGGAGGCGGTGACCGTGGCCGGGCAGAAGGGCTACATGGTCCGCTGGAAGGCGGTCACGGCCAAGGGCACGGACGGCTATGTCGAGTCGCTGGTCTTCCCGTCGCCCGCCGACTCCCGGCAGCTCGTCGTCGTACGCTTCGGCCTCGACGCCGGGTCCGGCGCGCCCAAGCCGTCCGTCCTGGACCAGATCACCAAGGGCATCAAGGAGTCGTCGGCGGGCGGCGCCGGACAGAAGGTCTAGGGGTTTCCTGCGGGGACGAAACCCCGGCCGCCCCGGCCGATGCGATGCGGCCGGGCGGGGCTCCCCTCCGCTCTGGAGGAGCCCCGCCCGGCCGGGGATGCGCGCCGCCCCCGTCCCCACGGTGCGGCGCGGTCGGGCCGACGTCCGGTCATCCCACGGACGGCGACCCGGTCCTCAGGTGAGTCCCAGCGACGGGAGCACCACGGCCTCGACGAAACGCGTGAGGTACTCCTCGTCCGCGTACTCCCCCTCCAGCAGGGGGCGGACCCGCATCACGCCCAGCACTTGCGCGGGGACGTACTCCAGCGCCGGATGACCGGCGGGCACCTCCCCGCGCTCCACACCACGGCGGACGATCTCCTGCAATGCCCTGACCTCGGGCTCGACCAGTGCTTCGCGCAGCGCCTGCGCGAGCTCCGGGTCCTGCATCGCGGCGTGGCCGAGGGCCTGGTGGAGCTTGGTGTCCCGGCGCGACCACTCGGCCGCGGCCCGTGCCACCGCGCGCAGGTCCCCGGCGAGCGAACCGGTGTCGACGCCCGCGAACCGCGGGCAGCGACTGGCCCTCAGGGCGGCGGCCACGAACTGCGGCTTCGTCTTCCACTGCCGGTACAGCGTCGACTTGCTGCACCGGGTGACGGCGGCGACCCCCTCCATGGTGACCGCGTCGTAGCCGCATTCGCGGATCTGCTCCAGCACGGCGTCGAAGAACTCCTGCTCGCGCTCGGGCGTGAGCTTGGAGCGGCGCGAGGCGGCCGCCGACTGCGGTACCTCCGCTGCCTGCGACGTCATGGCTTCTGCTCCTCGGTCGTGGTGCCGGCCGCGTGGGCCGCTTCACACCAGTGTATCGATACGCCAGTGTACCGGTACGCGAGCGTATCGGTACACTGGCGTATCGATGAGCCTTGGACAGGACCCACCCCTGTGTCGAGTGGGTCCCCTCCTGGGCTCACCACACACCACCCCACACGTACTGTCAGCAAAGGGGGGCGGGGATGGATTCCCGCACCGAGCCCGAAGGAGAAGGGGCAGCCGCGATACACCGGCCGCCCCTCGTCCGCGAGCTCCTTCTCGTCGCCGGGCTCTTCCTGGTCTACAAGTTCGGCCGGCAGCTCGCGAACGGCCACACCGCGGAGGCGTTCCACAACGCGCACCGCGTCTGGGACTGGGAGCGCGCGCTGCGGCTGCCGGGCGAAGGTGCCGTGCAGTCCGCACTGCTGCACGGCGACACCCTCGTCCGCGCCGCGAACCTCTACTACGTGGCCGTGCACTTCACGGCCACCGCGGCGTTCCTGGTGTGGCTGTACCTGCGGCGGCCGGACCACTACCTGTGGGCCCGCCAGGCCCTCGCCCTGGTCACCGGCGCGGCGCTGGCGCTGCACCTCACGTTTCCGCTCGCCCCGCCGCGGATGCTCCACCTGGCGCACCTGGTGGACACCGGTCAGCTGTACGGGCCGACGGTGTACGGGGCGAAGCCCGCGACCGACTCGATGGCGAACCAGTTCGCCGCCATGCCCTCGCTGCACTTCGGCTGGGCGCTGATGGTCGCGATCGGCCTGATCGCGGCGACCCGGTCCCGATGGCGGTGGCTGTGGCTGCTGCATCCGCTGGTCACGCTGCTCGTGATCGTCGGCACGGCGAACCACTACTGGCTCGACGCGGTCGTGGCGGCGGCTCTGCTGGGCATCGCTGTGGCCGTGGTCCCCAGCCCGTCGGCGAAGCCGCGGGAAATCGCGCCGGCGGCGCGGCGCGCGGTGCCGGCGGCGAGGTCCGCGGAGCCCAGGACCGCCGACGGCCACGGTCTGGTGGGGGCCGGGCGATGAGCGCCGCCGTCCTCGCGATCGTCCTGTCCCTGTTCTCCGCGGTCGCGTACGCGGCGGCCGCCGTGGCACAGGAGCGGCTCGCCGCCCGGGAGAGCGGGACCGGTGTGGTCCGGCTGCTGGTGCGCGGCGCCTGGTGGTGGTCGGTCGCGCTGAACGCCTCCGCCGCACTGCTGCACGTGGCCGCCCTCAAGTACGGACCGCTGACGCTGGTGCAGCCGCTCGGCGCGCTCACCCTGGTGGCCGCGGTGCCGCTGGGGGCGCGGGCGGCTGGGCGCCGCGTCCGGGGGGTGGAGTGGCGGGGCACGGCCCTGACGCTGCTCGGTCTGGCCGCGCTGCTGGTGACGGCGTCCGGGCCGGAGCCGGACGAGGTGATGAGCCTGCCCGAGGCGCTGGCCGTGGCCGGGGCGACCACCGCCGTGATCGGCGTGCTCTCCCGGCCTGGCGCCCGCCCGGGACTGCGGCACGCGACCGCTTCCGGCTTCGCGTCCGGTGTCGCCTCGGCGCTCACCCAGACCGTGACGGTGGCGGCGACGGACCGCTCCGCTGCGCCGCTGAGCGCGCACGTCGTCGTGGTGGCGCTGCTGGTGGCGCTGTTCGCGACGGCCGGCCTGCTGCTGTCGCAGACCGCGTACCGGGACGGCCTCGGCGCGCCGCTCGCCCTCGTCACCCTCGCCAACCCGCTCGCGGCGGCGGTGATCGGCCTCAGCCTGCTGGGCGAGCGCCTCCAGGGCGGCGCGGCAGGTCTGCTCCTCGCGGCGGCGGGCGCGGGCCTGGCGTCCTGGGGCGTGGTGACGCTGTCGCGGTCCGGCCCGGCCACCCCGGCCCCGGTCGACGACGACCACCCGGTCGCCGCGGTGCTGGCCCTGGAGCCCGGGCCGGCCCCCTGCGAGCCGTCGTTGCCCGCTCAGCGGCCGGCCGCGCCGGAGCACCTGACCGCCCTGTGAACACACCGGTGGCCGGCACGTGTACGCACGTGCCGGCCACCGTCGTTCTCCGTCTTCGCTCCCGCGGCTCAGCCGAGACCGCGGGAGTCCTGCTTCAGCGCCGTGTCCACGGTCAATGCGGTCGCCACCACCAGGCTCAGCAGCGGCTCGGGCAGTTGGTAGTGGATCTGCAGGACGTAGTTGTCCGCCGTCGTGAACATGGTCTTCGCCAGGCCCTCCCAGGTCTTGGTGATCCGGGCGACCTCGTTCTCGGCGTGGTCGATGATCGCGAAGTTCCAGGCGCGCCAATTCTCCGCCTTGATCGCGCCGACCTGCCGGCCGTCCACGTTCATCGCGAAGTGGATCTTCCCGATCATGTTCTGCTGGACGATCTCGCCCACGACCTGACCGTCCGGGCGCTCGACGACCACCCGCGACTTGAAGACCTTCGCGGGCCGGGTCAGCACCAGCTGCGGCTGCCCGTAGGCGTCGCGGATCTCCAGCTTGTGGGTCATGAACTGGTCGAGACTGGAGACGAAGCGCACCGCCTTCTTCAGCGCGCTCTGCCCGACCTCCGTGACCGATCCGATCTGGTTGCCGTTCTGGTCGAAGACGCTGTACTCGTTCGTCAGCTCGATCAGCTTGGCCTTCTGGTTCACGACCAGCACCGGTTCGGTGAACAGCGTGCCGCCGCCGGGGCCGCTCGGGGCGGCCCCGGCCTGCTGCTGCACCTGGTGCTGGACGCGCTGATCGTGGGCCGCGGCCTGGTGACCGTACGGCTGCTGGCCATGGGGCTGCTGGCCATACCCCTGCTGACCATGGGGCTGCTGACCGTACGCCTGCTGACCGTGTCCCTGCGGACCGTGCGCCTGCTGCGCCGCGGGCGCCTGTTGCGGCGCCTGCGACGCGGACTGGGCCTGCTGGTCGGCGTGGGTGTGCTGCGTCCACTGCGAGCCGTCCCAGTAGCGCAGCGTGTGCGGTGCGCCGTGGGGATCGGGGTACCAGCCTGCAGGCGTGTTCGAATACGTGGTCACCGGGGCACACTACCGCGAGCCGGCCGGAAACCCACCGGCACCGGAGTCTCCCGTCACTCCGTCACGATCGCGGGGTCGCTCACACCCGGCCGCCCGTTCTCCACGTGCCCGGCGCAGCGCCGCACGAAGGACGGGTCGGCGTCGGAGGTGACGGTGAGGTCGTACCAGCGGCTGCTCGAACCCAGGTCGACGGTGCGCTTCACGGTGGCACCGGGGCGCACCGTGACCGTCTGCGGGCGGCCGCCGTAGCCGCTGGTGACCTTCAGCGTCACCGTGCCGGGACCCTTGTTGGTGAAGGTCAGCGCGAGGTCGTCACCGGTGTGCCGGGCGGTGACCTCGGGACCGGCGGCCGTGCCGCGGCCCTTGAAGACGCGCAGGAAGCCATTCGGGCCGTGCACGGTCAGGTCGTAGGAGCCGCCGGAGTACGCCGAGTTCCAGGTGTCCGAGACCGACGTGCCGGCCTCGGTGGTGTAGCTCCAGGGGCCGTCGGTGCGGTTGCCGGAGGTGACCAGGAAGGCGGCACCGGCGTGCGCGCCGGAGGCGAAGGCCAGGGTGAACGTCCCGGCCGCGGTGTCCGTCGAACCGTCCACGGACGGCGCGTACTTCAGCGGGCGGGTGGGCCGCAGACCGCGCTCCTGCTTGGGCAGGACTCCGTTGGCGGGCGGGGTCGGCACGTAGTCGGGGTGGCGATCCCGGTCCGGCGGCTGGTAGCCGTCGGTGGACGGCAGCACGACCGGCTTGGTGTCCTTGCGGGAGAAGTCGAAGGCGGAGGTCAGGTCGCCGGATATGGCGCGCCGCCAGGGGGAGATGTTCGGCTCGTGCACACCGAAGCGGCGCTCCATGAACCGGATGACGGAGGTATGGTCGAGCGTCTCGGAGCAGACGTAGCCGCCCTTGCTCCACGGGGAGACGACCAGCATCGGCACGCGCTGCCCGAGTCCGTAGGCGCCGGGGACGTGACTGCCGTCGCCCTTGAAGAGGTCCGGGCCCACGTCGACGGTGGACTTGCCCTGCGCGGCGGAGGCGGGCGGGAACGGCGGTATCAGGTGGTCGAAGAAGCCGTCGTTCTCGTCGTAGGTGATGAACAGGGCCGTCTTCGCCCACACCGCCGGGTCGGAGGTGAGCGCGTCGAGGACCTGGGAGACGTACCAGGCGCCGTAGTTGGCGGGCCAGTTGGGGTGCTCGGTGAAGGCCTCGGGGGCGACGATCCAGGAGATCTGCGGCAGCTTGCCGGACTTGACGTCGGCCTTGAGCTGGTCGAAGAAGCCCTCGCCCTTGCGGGCGTCGGTGCCGGTGCGGGCCTTGTCGTAGAGCGGGTCGCCGGGCCCCGCGGTCTGGTACTGGGTGAAGTAGAGCAGCGAGTTGTCGCCGTAGTTGCCGCGGTAGGCGTCCTGGATCCAGCCCCAGGAGCCGTTCGCGTCGAGGCCGTCGCCGACGTCCTGGTAGATCTTCCAGGAGACCCCCGCCTTCTCCAGGCGCTCGGGGTAGGTGGTCCAGCTGTAGCCGACCTCGTCGTTGCCGAGGACCGGGCCGCCGCCCTTGCCGTCGTTGCCGGTGTAGCCCGTCCACATGTAATAGCGGTTCGGATCGGTGGAGCCGATGAACGAGCAGTGGTACGCGTCGCAGATGGTGAACGCGTCGGCGAGCGCGTAGTGGAAGGGGATGTCCTCACGCGTCAGGTACGCCATGGTCGTGGAGCCCTTGGACGGCACCCACTTGTCGTACTTGCCCCCGTCGAAGGCGGCGTGCCCGTCGTTCCAGCCGTGCGGCAGGTCCTGGATGAAGGCGAGGCCCAGGTCGTCGGCGTCGGGGTGGAACGGCAGGATGTCCTTGGTGCCGTCCGACTGGTGCCAGACCGTCTTGCCGTTCTGCAGGGTCACCGGGCGCGGGTCACCGAAGCCGCGGACGCCTCTGAGGGTGCCGAAGTAGTGGTCGAAGGAACGGTTCTCCTGCATCAGGACGACGATGTGCTCGACGTCCTCGATGGTGCCGGAACGGTGGTTGGCGGGAAGGGCCGCGGCGCGCTCGATGCTGCTGGAGAGCGCGGTGAACGCGGCGGTGCCGCCCGTAAGTTGGAGGAATCGGCGCCGATTCACTTCAGGCATGACGGGGTGACCTCTTGTCCTGACGGGGCGCGATACGCCGGGTGGTGAGGGAACCTGCGCGAAGGGAGTGTTCCAGGAGCACCAAACGTCAGGAAAGGGTGCGGTGGCGCCCATGTGAAAGTCGGCGGTACGGGAGATGTGGGGCCGGCCAAGGGCCGTTGCGGTGTCGGCCAACACCCGGTGTGGGAGCCGCCAAGAGCTGCCCAAGGGGGTCGCTCACGCGGCGGGCCCGCGGGCGAATCCGCTCGATCAGGTGTGGCGTCGGCCGTCCGCCGGCGGGCCGATGGGCAGTGCCAGGTGCGCCAGGTCGTCCGGCCGAGGGGTGGTCACCGGCCAGAGCGGCGCGGGGGTTCCGTCGACGACGGCCGCCGGGGCGTCGGTCAGCTTCATCCGCTCGCGCAGGCGGCCGTAGAAGTCCATCGGGCCCAGCCGGATGGCCCTCAGGCGCCGTGGGGCGGGATACACACCGATCCAGTCCCCGGGGTACAGGACGCCGCGCAACTGGCCGTCGATGCTGACGGCGGCCTGGCCCGACCGTTCGAGCACCTTCAGCGCGACGGGTTCGTCGGGCGCCGCCACCACCGAGCGGTTGAACGCCATGTGCGGGGCGACCGGCGTGAAGACCAGGGCCTCCGCGCGGGGCGAGACGACCGGGCCACCGGCGGCGAAGCTGTAGGCGGTCGAACCCGTCGGTGTGGCCACCAGCAGCGCGTCGGCGGAGTAGGAGGCCAGGAGCCGGCCGGCGAGGTAGACGCCCACCGACACCTGCCGGTCCCGTGCCAGCTTCTCCAGTACGACGTCGTTGAGCGCCATGACGTTCAGCGGGATGCCCCAGTCGTCGCAGACCTCGCAGTGGGCGCGCACCTGCGGAGGCGGCAGGAGCGGTCCGCGCCCGTACCGTGTGAGCGCCTCCATCTCCGGCGGCACCTCCAGACGGCGCGAGGCGCGCAGGGTGAGCAGCATGCGGTGGTCGACCGAGAACCGGTTCTGCCGGACGGCGTCGAGCGCCTGGCGTACCAGCGTGACGGGCACCTCCGTCAGGAAGCCCACCCGGCCGACATCGACCCCCAGGACCAGGGCGTCGTTCTCGGCGGCGAGCCGGGCACCGCGCAGGAAGGTCCCGTCTCCGCCCAGCGTCACGATGAGATCCGGGTCGCCCGCGGAGTCCACCTCGTCCCGGGCATGGCGCCGCCCACCGTCCTGCCACACGTCGATGTCCGCGTACTGCACTGCGTGCTCGGCGCACCACGCTCGCACGGTCCGCGCCGCGTCCACGGCTTCGGCACGGCCGCCGTGGACGACCAGACCGATACGTCCCACCGTCACGTCTCCGCCTCCCCGTCACCTCGCGGATGATCGCCTGCCGCGCAGACCGGGCCGGTTCCCGCTCACCACGCCCACCTCCAGTCTGGACGCGTTCCGCCCATGCTTCAGCACGGGACGGGTGCGAGCGGACCATCCCGCCGAGCGAGCCGCCTTCCCGCGGGCTACCGCGGGCGGCTCCGTCTGCGGAGGGGGCCTGGGGGCTTCGCCCGCGGCGCGTGCACCGGAAGCGAGACGGCGTTCCTAGGCGATCTCGTCGACGTGGTCCTCCACCCAGAGCCGCAGCTCGGCCAGCGGCCGGGCCACACTGCGTCCCAGGTCCGTGAGTGCGTACTCCACGTGCAGCGGCACCGCGGGGTAGATGGTCCGGTCCACGAACCCCTTCTCCTCCAGGCGGCGGAGAGTGGAGGTGAGCACCTTGGGGCTGACGCCCTCCAGGCGCCGCTGCAGCGCTCCGAAGCGCTGGGGCCCCTCCTCCATCGCCCCGATCGCCAGTGCCGACCACTTGTTGGCCAGCAGATCCAGCACCTCACGACACGGGCACTGGGCCGCATAGACGTCGTGGTGGTCGTGTCGTTCGGATGTGCATGTCGTCACCAACGGTCGCGTCCTCCCTCGTGCCTGGACCTCTACCAGCTTACTTCCCATCGGGAAGTAGGTGCCGTTGCAAGTTACTACCTCCCCGGAGTTACGTTATCGCCGCAGCCAGCACCCGCGGCACCACAAGGAGCAAGAGATGAGTGAGATCCCGACCACCATGCCGGCGGTCGCCTACCGCAAGAGCCTTCCCGTGGACGACGCCGAGAGCCTGGTCGACGTCACGCTGCCGGTGCCGCGGCCCGGCCCCCGTGACCTGCTGGTACGAGTCGAGGCCATCGCGGTCAACCCGGTGGACTACAAGGTGCGGCAGAACAACGACCCGGGCGGCGAGCCCAAGGTCCTCGGGTGGGACGCCGCGGGCACGGTCGTCGCCGTCGGCGACGAGGTGGAGGCGTTCAAGGTCGGCGACGAGGTCTTCTACGCCGGAGCCATTGACCGGCCCGGCACCAACGCCCTCTTCCACGCCGTGGACGAGCGCATCGTCGGCCACAAGCCCGCCACCCTCTCCTTCGCCGAGGCTGCGGCCCTGCCGCTGACGTCGCTCACCGCGTGGGAGGGCCTCTTCGAGCACCTCGGCCTGCGCGACGGCGCCCTGGAGAAGACCGGCACCCTGCTGGTCACCGCGGCCGCGGGCGGTGTCGGTGCGATGGTGGCCCAGCTGGCGCGCGCGCTGACCAGCCTGACGGTGATCGGTACCGCCTCGCGCCCGGAGACCACCGAGTTCGCCCGCCGCATGGGGGTGTCGTACGTCGTCGACCACCGCAAGCCCCTGGCCCCGCAAGTGGCCGAGGCGGCACCGGACGGAGTGGACTTCGTCTTCAGCACCGCCAGCACGGACCAGAACCTGGCCGCCTACGCGGACATCCTCAAGCCGCTCGGACGGCTCGTCGCCATCGACGACTTCGGCCCGGTCGAGATCGGCCTGCTCAAGTCCAAGAGCATTTCGTTCCACTGGGAGTTCATGTTCACCCGCTCGCTTCACCAGACACCCGACCAGGCAGTGCAGCGGCACATCCTCACCCAGATCGCCCGCCTGGTCGACGCCGGGATCCTCACCACCACCGCCACCACCGACCTCGGCACGATCAACGCGGAGCACCTGCGCGAGGCGCACCGCGTCCTGGAGTCGGGCAAGGCCATCGGAAAGATCACGTTGACCGGCTTCTGAACACTCCCCACGGCGGGTCCGTCGGGCGCCGTTCCGCGGCGCGACTGCGAGGACCCACGGCGAGCCGCGTTCGCCCTGCCGAGGCGTCGCCCGGGTGACGCCTCGGCAGGTACGCGTGTGCTTGACGCGGCCTCGGTGAGGCGCGCGACGAGCTGCTCGCCGGCCGCAAAAGCACGCCGGTCACTCCAATCAGCCCTGTGAACAGGCCTTTTAGATCGATCCTTCCGTGAGGCGGAAGCCGTATTGCGCCCCTGCGAGCCCCTTCCGGACCATGTCGCCACGACAGAGAGACGGGAGCCAGCCCCCATGCCTCACATGACCGCCTTCGCCAGGAACCAGTGGTACGTCGCCGCCTACAGCCATGAGGTCGGGCGCGAGTTGCTCGGCCGTACGATCCTCGGTGAGCCGCTCGTCTTCTACCGCACCGAGGACGACGGCACCGCGGTCGCCCTGGCCGACCGCTGTGTCCACCGCCGCTTCCCGCTCTCGGAGAGCCGGCTCGACGGGGACCGCATCGTCTGCGGGTACCACGGGTTCACGTACGACACGACGGGCGCCTGCGTGTACGTGCCGGGGCAGAAGCGCATCCCGCGTACGGCCCGTGTCGCCTCGTACCCGGTCGTCGAGCAGGACTCCCTGGTGTGGGTGTGGATCGGTGACCCGGCGCTCGCCGACGCGGGCACCATCCCGCGGGCGAAGCACCTCGACTCCCCGGACTGGGTCACGGTGCGCGGCATGGAGCCGATCGACGCCGACTACGGCCTGCTGGTCGACAACCTGCTCGACCTCTCCCACGAGACGTATCTGCACGGCGGCTACATCGGCACCCCGGAGGTCGCCGAGACGCCGATCACCACCGAGGTCGACGAGGGCGCCGGCATCGTGCGGGTCAGCCGGCACATGGACGACGCCGAGTGCCCGCCCTTCTACGCCCGCTCCACCGGTATCGAGGGCCGCATCACCCGCTGGCAGGACATCGAGTACCACGCCCCCTGCCTCTACCTGCTGCACAGCCGGATCGCGCCGGTCGGCGTGCTGCCCGAGCCGGACGGCAGCGACCCGAACGGTTTCCACACCGAGATCACCTACGCGATCACCCCGTCCTCCGACGGCAAGGTGTACGACTTCTGGGCCGTCTCCCGGGACTTCGCGAAGGACGACGAGGAAGTCACCACGTTCCTGCACGACTTCAACCACACGGTCGTCATGCAGGACGTCGACGCGCTCAACCTGCTGCAAAAGACGCTCGGCACCGAGCGGGCCGGCTACCAGGAGCTGAGCATCAACATCGACACCGGCGGTCTCGCCGCCCGCCGTATCCTCGCCCGGCTGGTCGAGGAGGGCGACAAGCCGGTGGAGAAGGTCCAGTGAGCACGCCCCCCGGTTCTGCGCTGCGCGAGGTCTACCGCATCGACTGGCTCCCGGGCACCGACATCCTGCACGGCACCTGCCACTGCGGCGCCGAGCACACCGCCCAGGACCCGGTGGAGATGTGGGAGTGGATGCTCGCCCACCCCGAAGGACACCAGCCCCGAGGAACCACCTCATGACCGCGTACGAAGCCGAACTCGTCGTCGACCGTCGCGAGCCGGCGGCCGAGGGCGTGATCGCCCTCACCCTGCGCCACCCGCTGGGCGAGGAACTGCCGGCCTGGGAGCCGGGCGCCCACGTCGACGTCCTGCTCGGGCCGGGACTGGAGCGGCAGTACTCGCTGTGCGGCGATCCCGCGGACCGGCAGGCCTGGCGGATCGCCGTGCTCCGCGAGGCAGACGGGCGGGGTGGGTCGGCTCACGTCCACGAGCAGGTGCGCGAGGGTGACAAGGTGCGCGTGCGGGGACCGCGCAACCACTTCCCCCTGCACGCCTCCCCCCGTTACCGCTTCATCGCCGGCGGCATCGGCATCACGCCCATCCTGCCGATGCTCGCCGCGGCCGAGGCGGCGGGCGCCGAGTGGACCCTGCTGTACGGCGGCCGCACCCGCCGCTCCATGGCGTTCACCGCGGAGTTGGAGCGGTACGGGGACCGGGTCACCGTCGCCCCGCAGGACGAGACCGGGCTGCTGGACCTGGCCTCGGTGCTGGACGACGTGCCCGACGGCACGCTCGTCTACTGCTGTGGCCCCGGCCCCCTGCTGGACGCGGTGGAGGAACGCTGCCCCGCCGGCACGCTGCGCGTCGAGCGGTTCCAGCCCAAGGAGCGACCGGCCGGGGACGACGGGGAGTTCGAGGTCGTCCTCGCGCAGAGCGGCCGTACGCTCACCGTCCCGCCGCACGTCTCCGTCCTCGACACCGTGCGCGACGCCGGCGTGGAGGTGCTGTTCTCCTGCACGGAGGGCACCTGCGGCACCTGCGAGACCGACGTCCTGGAGGGCACCCCGGACCACCGGGACTCGGTGCTGACGCCGGAGGAGCGGGAGTCCGGCGAGACGATGATGATCTGCGTGTCGCGGTGCCGGGGCGGGCGGTTGGTGCTCGACCTCTGACCGACGGGCGTTCCCCGATGGGCCGGGGGGTTACGGGCCCGCCCCGCAGCCCTCGGTCCTCGTGCCCCGGTAGCAGGACCCGGCCCCAGTGCCCGTATCCAGGACCGGTCCCAGGGCCCATGTACGCAGGACCGGTCCCAGGGCCCATGTACCAGTGCCGGTCCCGGTGCCCCGGTGCCGGGACCGGGGCCGGGGCCGGTCCTAGATCCGGCTCTCCGTCGCCGTGTCCGCCGACAGTCGCTGGGCTACGTAGATCGGGATCACCGAGAGCAGGACCAGCACCGCCGCCACCACGTTCACGACGGGCGCCTGCTGAGGGCGTGTCATGTTGTTGAAGATCCAGATCGGCAGGGTCTCGATGCCGGGGCCCGCGGTGAACGTCGTCACCACGATCTCGTCGAAGGACAGCGCGAACGCGAGCAGCCCGCCCGCGAACAGCGCCGAGCGCACCAGCGGGAAGGTCACGTCGACGAAGGCGCGGAACGTGTCGGCCCCCAGGTCCATCGCCGCCTCCTCGTAGGAGCCCGAGGTGCGGCGCAGCCGTGCGACCACGTTGTTGAAGACGACGACGATGCAGAAGGTGGCGTGCCCGACGATCACGGTGAACAGGCCGAGACCGACGCCGAGGGGCTGAAGGACCGTGCTGAACGCCGAGTTGAGCGCGATGCCGGTGACGATGCCGGGCAGCGCGATCGGCAGGACGACCACGAACGAGATGGTGCCGCGGCCGAAGAAGCGGTGCCGGGCCACCGCGAACGCGATGAGCGTGCCCAGCACCAGCGCGATGGCCGTGGCGCCGAGGCCCGCCTTCACCGAGACCCAAAGCGCGCTGCGGGCACCCGCGTTCTCCCAGGCCACCGACCACCAGTGGAACGTCCACCCGGGCGGGGGCCAGCTCGCGCTGCGGTCCGGGTTGAAGGAGTTGACCAGGACGAGCGCGAGCGGGACGTAGATGACCGCGAAGCCGAGCCCGGCGGCGATGCGCAGCGCGATGCGCGCGGAACGGGACAGTTGCATGACGTGGGACCTCTTCTGGAGGCTGCCGAGTTGTGGTGGCTCGGGAGTTCTACAGGCTGCTGAGCGCGCCGGTGCGGCGCATCGCCAGCAGGTACAGCACGATGACCACCACCGGGACCGTGCCCAGCGCGGCGGCCATGGGCAGGTTGAGCTCGATGTTGGAGTAGACGAGGTTGCCGATCAGCTGGGTCTTGCCGCCGACGATCTGCACGGTGATGTAGTCGCCGAGGCTGAGCGAGAAGGTGAAGACCGAGCCGGCGGCGACGGACGGCAGCACCATCGGCAGGACGACCGAGCGGAAGGTCCGGCCGGGCCGCGCCCCGAGGTCGGCGGAGGCGTCCAGCAGGTTGGCGGGCATCTGCGCCAGTGCCGTGTGGACGGGCAGGATCATGTACGGCAGCCACAGGTACGTCAGCGTGATGATCGCCGCCGGGAGGCCGAACCCGGGTCCGCTCAGCCCGAACGGCTTCAGCATCCAGTCGGCGAGCCCGCCCTCGGACAGGATCAGCCGCCACGCGTACACCTTGACCAGGTAACTCGCCCACAGCGGGGTGAGGATGGCGACGACCAGCAGCGGTCGCCACCTGGGCTTCGCGACGCGCGCCGTGTAGAAGGCGAGCGGGAAGGCGATCACCGCGCACAGGACGGTGACCGCGAGGGCCACGACGATGCTGCGCCAGATGACCTGGCGGAAGACGGAGGTCGTCAGCAGCGCGTGGAAGTTGTCGGTCGACCAGACCTTCACCACCTCGGAGGTGAAGGAGTCCGTCGTCCAGAACGCCGAGACGAACAGCACTGCGAGCGAGCCGAGGTAGAGCACGGCCAGCCACAGCAGGGGGGCGGTGAGCAGCAGGGACAGCCGCAGCCGCGGGCGGCGGTGCAGCATCCCGGCGAGCCGCCGAACGGGGGCCCGTCCGGCGGCCTGCGCGGTGGCGGTCATCGTCGTGCCTCAGCCCTTGATCTCGGTCCAGGCCTGGACCCACTTGGCGTACGGCACGCACTTGACGTCGCTGCGGCCGTCGAGGCACTGCTCGATGGGCGTGTTCCAGAAGGCGATGTTCTTCCAGTACGCCGTGTCGGCGGCGTGGAAGGTGGTGCAGAAGTTCTTGTCGCTGGTCTGCTCGCACGCCTTGGCGTTGGCGGGGGCCTCACCGAAGTACTCGGCGACCTGCGCGTTGACCTTCGGGGAGATGATCCAGTTCATCCACTGGTAGGCGCAGTTGGGGTGCTTGGCCTTGGAGTAGAGCATCCAGGTGTCGGACCAGCCGGTCGAACCCTCCTTGGGCACGATGGCGTTGACCTTGGCGCCCTCGCTCTTCGCCAGGTTGGCGATGACCTGCCAGGTGGTGCCGACCACGGAGTCGCCGCTCTTGAAGGCGGAGACCTCCTTGAGGTAGTCGCCCCAGTACTCGCCGATGTATCCGTTCTGCTTCTTGAGCAGGTCGACGGCCGCGTCGAACTGCTTCTGGTCGAGCGCGTACGGGTCCTTGATCTTCAGCTCGGGCTTGGTGGCCTTCAGGTACAGCGCCGCGTCGGCGATGTAGATCGGGGAGTCGTACGCCGTCACATGGCCCTTGTACTTGGCGGCGTCGTCGAAGACGGCGGACCAGGACGTCGGCGCGGGCTTGACCTTCTCCGTGTTGTACATGAGCAGGTTGGCGCCACGGCCGTGCGGGATGCCGTACGCCTTGCCCTTGACGGAGTTCCAGGCCTGCAGCTTCAGGTCGCTGAAGACGTCCTTGTAGTTCGGCACGAGGTCGGTGTTGACCGGGGCGGCGTCACCGGAGGCGATCAGGCGCAGGGAGGCGTCGCCGGAGGCGGAGACGGCGTCGTACTCGCCGGTCTTCATCAGCTTGACCATCTCGTCGGAGCTGGCCGCCACCTTGGAGTGGACCTGACAGCCCGTCTGCTTCTCGAAGTCGCCGACCCAGTTCACCTTGGGGTCGTTGGAGCCGTCCTCGACATAGCCGGCCCAGGCGATCAGGTTGACCTGCCCCTCGGTCTTGCCCAGCTTCGACTGCGCCTCGAGGTCGGGCGGGTTGAGGCCGGTGGACGAGGAGGAGCCGCCCGAGCCGGAGCCGGACGAGCCGCAGGCGGTGGCCGCGAGCAGCACCGCGGCACTGGCGGCGACCTGGAGGGTTCGGGTGAGACGCACGACGTTCTCCATACGTGACGGTGACCTGGCGTGGGGGATGGTCAGCGGGCGGTGGGGACCTGGACGGCGTGGCGGCGGTGCCACGTGAGGCGCACCCGGGTGCCTCGGTAGGCGGCGACGTCCTCGGAGGAGGTCTCCAGGTTCTGCTGGAGCGCGGTGAGGCGGCCGCCCGCGTCGAGGTCGACGAGGAAGCGGGTGGCGTCGCCGAGGTAGACGACCTCGGCGACGGTGCCGGTGGCGGTGGAGTGCTCGGGCTCGTCGGCGAGGGCGAACTCCTTCAGCACCCGGATCTTCTCGGGCCGGATGCTGTACGTGCCCGGGGCGCCGGTGACCCGCTCGGCGGCCTCGCCCTGCAGCAGGTTCGAGGTGCCGACGAAGGAGGCGACGAAGGCGGTCGCGGGGCGCTCGTAGATCTCGGCGGGGGTGCCGATCTGTTCGATGCGGCCCTGGTTGAAGACGGCGATGCGGTCGCTCATCGTCAGGGCCTCCTCCTGGTCGTGGGTGACGAACACGAAGGTGATCCCGACCTCGCGCTGAAGGGCCTTGAGCTCGACCTGCATCTGCTCGCGCAGCTTGAGGTCGAGGGCGCCGAGCGGCTCGTCGAGCAGCAGGAGGCGGGGGCGGCCGACGAGGGCGCGGGCGAGTGCGACCCGCTGGCGCTGGCCGCCGGAAAGCTGGCTCGGCCGCCGCTTGCCGAAGCCTTCGAGGCGTACGTCGGCGAGCGCCTTGCGGGCCCGCTGGAGCCGTTCGGCCTTGGGCACCCTGCGGACCTTGAGGCCGTAGGCGACGTTCTGCTCGACGGTCATGTGCGGGAAGAGCGCGTAGTCCTGGAAGACGGTGTGGACGTCCCGCTCGAAGGGGGCGAGGCCGGTGACGTCCTGACCGGCCAGCTCCACCGTGCCGGAGGTGGGGCTCTCGAAGCCCGCGATCATGCGCAGGACGGTCGTCTTGCCGGAGCCGGACGGGCCGAGCATCGAGAAGAACTCCCCGTCGGATATCTCCAGGTCGACCCCGGCCACGGCGCTGGTGCCGCCGAACTCCTTCCGCAGGCCCTGCAGCCGGATCGCGCTGCCCTCCATGGACGGGAACCTTTCTGGAGCACTCTTCCGTTCTTACCTAGGGTCGTAAAGATATGAAGTCATAGTTCAAAGCTCAAGACCCTCTTAAGGTAAAGGTTGAGTCAACGCACAAGGTGGTGGCCGTGAGGCAGAACAGGGACGGCGCCGCCCGGAGAGCCGTGTTCGCTCCGGTGGACACCCGGGCGCGCGTGGAGACGGTCGTCCGCCGGCTCGGCGACGCCATCGAGCTCGGGCTGCTCGCCGACGGGGAGCAGCTGCCCGGGGAGACGGAGCTGGCCGGGCAGCTCGGCGTGTCCACGGTGACCCTGCGGGAGGCGCTGATGGCGCTGCGGCAGCAGGGGCTGGTCACCACCCGACGGGGGCGCGGCGGCGGCAGCTTCGTCTCGCTGCCCGCGGACCCGGCCGAGGAGCGGATCAG
This sequence comes from Streptomyces sp. NPDC093984, assembly GCF_044764595.1. Taxonomy (NCBI): domain Bacteria; kingdom Bacillati; phylum Actinomycetota; class Actinomycetes; order Kitasatosporales; family Streptomycetaceae; genus Streptomyces; species Streptomyces sp. NPDC093984. The sequence continues at coordinate 739,564 of NZ_JBIWIM010000001.1, forward strand.
GCAGCGGCTGGCCGGCTGGAGCACGGAGGAGCTGCGCGACCTCGGCGACCACTGGACGGCCGTCTCCGGTGCCGCCGCCCGGCTCGCGGCCGAGCGCACCGAACCGGACGACCTGCAGCACCTGCGGCGCACCCTGGAGGAGTTCGCGGCGGCCGGGGACGCGGCGGCGCGCAGTCGCGTCTACGGCCGGTTCCACGTGGAGCTGGCCGCCGCCGCGCAGTCGGCCCGGCTCACCCGTGAACAGATCGCGCTCCAGACTGAGGTCGGGGCACTGCTGTGTCTCGTCCTCGGGGACGACGCCTATCGCGAGGAGGTGGCCGGCCGCCACCGCTCCCTCGTCCGCGCCGTGCAGGACGGGGCCCGGGATGCGGCCAGGGAACTGGCCGAGCGGTGCGTCCAGGAATCGACGGCTCGGCTCATCGCACTACGGGTGACTCTGTAGGGCCTGCCGGCGTACCGGGTCCCGCCGCCGCACCGGGTCCTGCCGCCGCCGTACCGGATGCTGCCGCCGTACCGGGTCCCGCCGCCGCACCGGGTCCTGCCGCCGCCGTACCGGATGCTGCCGCCGCACCGGGTCCCGCCGCCGTACTGTCGCCTGCCCGGCGACCGCGAGGGCTGACGCACGGCAAGAACGAGCCCCGGCGCCGTCGGTGACCTGAACACCGACGGAGCCGGGGCCTCCGCAGCAGCCTTACGCCGGCAGCTCGGGCACCACGCTGAGGTGGTTCGCCGCGTGCCGGGCGCGGCGCGGGCGGCGGGGGGCCGGTGCCGGGCGGCGGGCCTCGCGCAGCACCAGGGTCAGCCGGGAGTACCCCATGTCCTGCAGGGTCTTGGGGGTCTCCCCCACCACCCGGCAGTCGGTGCCCCAGCGCGGGTCGGGGTGCAGCAACGGCCGCACCGCCCCGTCGTGCTCCACGGCGTGCGGTCCGGCCGCGCGGATCCAGTGCGGCAGGCCGTCCCGGTAGGCGGCCTCCATGATCGGGTCCTGGGCGATGTCCCGGCGGATGGACTGCAGCCCGTGGTCCTGCCCGTGCCGCTCCACGGCCGCGGCGAAGTGCGCGAGCATCGGCAGGCACCAGCTCGATTCGTGCTCGCCGAGGACCGTGCCCGCGTCCGGATGGAACAGCACGAACCGCAGGAAGTTGTCGCAGGGCATGGCCGTCGGATGGGATGCCACCCCGCGGAACAGTGTCCTGAACGCGCTGTTGGCGAGCACCACGTCCCAGCGGTGGTCGAAGACGACGGACGGGAAGGGGACGGCCTCGAGGAGCGTGGCATAGTCCTGCAGATACGCCCGTGCTTCTGGACTCTCGGGGAGGGATCGCGGCTGCGACCGCTGCCCTCCTGCCTGAAACGCCATCGGGAGGTCACCCCTCTTGCCCTTGCGGCCTTCACGTGGCGCCTTGATCCTGGTGCCCCGCATCCGGCGTGTCAACTATCGTGGCATTTGGCGTCTGTTGACGGCTGAATCTCGCCACAGTTGTGGCGAGACCTGGATGTCTGTTCGAGGGAACGGCTACTCTCCGTTTGGTTCCGGGCAAGCGAGAACAACGACCTGAGCGAGACGTAGGAGACCTGTCGGTGACGGATGGCTTCGAGGTGCCGGGAGCCGCGGCGCCGGGTCTGCTGCCGGCCGTCGTGGCCCGTGTCACCGCCCTCGCCGACCGGCTGGGCGTGCCGTACGAGCGGATCTTCGACGTCGCACGGCTGTCGGTCGAGTCCGGCGTCCCGGAGCCGGTGGTGAAGGCCCTGCTGAGCGGAGTGCCCGCCGGGGAGCCGGACCTGCAGGCGCGTTTCCTGCAGCGTCTGGATTTGCTGCGCCGCACCCGGCTCAAACCCAACGGGCGCAAGTACACCCAGCAGGAGATCGCCGACGGCGCGGGCATGTCGCGGCAGCAGGCGGGTGCCCTCATCAATGGCGACCGGCGCCCCACCATGGAGCACTGCGACGCAATTCAGCGCTTCTTCGGCGTGCATGCCGGGTTCCTCACGGCCGAGGACCCGGAGGCGCTCGCGAACGCTCTCCAGCGCTCCGAGCAGGAGCTCCTCCAGCAGCTCGCGGACCGCGAGCGCGCGACGGCCGAGGCCGCCGACGACCCGCTGGAGCGGCTGTTGCAGGACCACGGCGTCCGCGGCATCGCCTGGCGGGCGGCCCAGCTGCCCACCGACCAGCACCGGGACAAGGTCGCCGAGTGGCTGGACATGCTCCTGGAGAGCGTCAAGCGGCCCGAGTCGTGATCCGGGAGAGAACCGTGGGCATCGGAAGGGAAATGCGCCGCCTGTGCGGCGAGTTGGTCGCGGAGCTGTCGCTCCCGGCGCCGGCGGAACCCGCCGACCTGTACGCCGCGCTGTGCGACGGCATGAGCAGACGCCGCGGCCGTCCCGTCCAGTTCCGCACGGCTCCCTTCCCACCGGGCACGGCCAGCGGCCTCTGGCTCGACATGGCCGACCAGGACCTCGTCGTCATCGAGGAACGCACCGCCCCCGACCACCAGTTGGTGATCCTCGGCCACGAGCTGTGGCACATGAACGCCGGGCACCACGGCCACCATGTGGAGGGCGCCGCGGTCGCGGCGCGGCTGCTGAGCGACACGGCGGATCTGCGGGCCACCGTCCACAAGGTCGCCGCGCGCACGCACTTCGACCTCGCCGACGAGAAGGACGCCGAGAGCTTCGGGCTGCTGCTGGCGAGCAAGTGCCGTACCTGGCTGGTCGGTTCGTCCCTGCGCGGGCCCGTGAAACGGGACGACCTGGCCGGGCGGATCGAGGCGTCGCTCGGTTATCGCGGACCGCGGGGCTGAGGGGCGCGGGCGCCGATTCCATGGACGGTTCCAGCTATTACATTCCGGCCGCGGCGATGGGTCTGGCGCTCGCCTTCAAGGCGCCCGCGCTGGCCCGTTCGTGGCGCGATCCGCTGCTCAGGTCGGTGTGCGCGCTGATGGCGCTGGCCGGCCTGGTGTTCTTCTTCGCCGCGCCCCCGACCATCGCGAAGGTCAACGACCTCACCGGCATCACCAATGTCTCGGCACCCCTGGTGTACTGCCTGCTCAGCGCGTTCAGCGCGTCCTGCCTGGTCCTCGTCGTCAACTGGCGCGGCGGCCCGCCCGAGGAGACCCGGCGCACCACCCGGAGGATCATCACCGGGTACGGGGTGGTCGTCGTCGCCCTGGTGACGCTGTTCGCGCTCGGCGACGCCCCGGTGGAACGTCTGGTCGACTTCGACACGTACTACGCCCGCACCCCGTACATGCGCGAGATGATCGTGCTGTACCTGCTGGCGCTCACCGTGGCGGGCGTCGCGATGAACTTCATGTGCGGGCGCTGGGCGCTGCAGGTGCGTGGCTGGCTGCGCGTCGGACTGCTGATCATCGTGACCGGCTATCTGTTCAACCTGGCCTATCTGACGACCAAGTTCACCGCCGTCGTCGCCCGCTGGTACGGCCACGACCTGGACTATCTCAGCAGCGACGCGGCGCCGGTGCTGGCGTCCGCGGGGGCGCAGATCAGTGCGGTCGGCTTCTGCCTTCCGCTGGCCTGCCAGCGCGTCGGGGACAGCTGGAGCACCTGGACGACCTACCGCCGGCTGGGGCCGCTGTGGCGCGAGCTGCGGCCGGTGTCCGCGCACGCGGACCACAGGGTGCGCATCTCCTGGTGGTCGCCGGTCGAACTCCAGGTCACCCAGCGGGAGTCCGACATCCACGACGGCATGCTCGGCCTGTACCCCTACTTCGACTCCGAGGTGCGCTCCCGCGCCTACGCCGCCGCCCTGGCGGCCGGCTCCGACCCCGTCCACGCGCAGGCCGAGGCCGACGCGGCGATGGTGGCGGCGGCCGTGCGGGCGAGGGCCGCCGATCCGGAGGGCAGGGTGATCAGCTCGGCGGGAACGGACAGCGCTCCCGCCGCGTCCCTGGAGGTCCCCCGCGACCTCGTGCGGATGTCGGTCGCCCTGCGTCAGTCACCCGTCGTCGCGGCCGCCCGGGGGCCGGCCGGGACCAGCCCAGGAAGCGACTTCCATGAGCGAACCCGCTAGCACCTCCCCGGACGCGAGACCGCGTCGAGCCGTCGTGATCGGCGGCGGCATGGCCGGCATGCTGGCCGCCGCGGCCCTGCGCGCCCACGCCGACGTCACCGTCGTCGAGCGGGATGTGCTGCCCGAGGGCCCCGAACCGCGCAAGGGGCTCCCGCAGGCCCGGCATGTGCACGTGATCTGGTCCGGGGGCGCCCGCGCCATGGAACAGCTGCTGCCGGGGGTGACCGAGGCGTGGCTCGCGGCGGGCGCCCGGCGCGTCCCGCTGCCCACGGGGCTCGTGTCGCTGCAGCCGCGGGGCTGGTTCCGGCGCTGGCCCGAGATGCAGTTCATGATCGCGTGCAGCCGTGATCTTCTCGACTGGGTGGTGCGTGAGCGCGTCACCGGGAGCGAGCGGGTGACGGTGCTCCAGCGGACCGAGCTGCTGGGCCTGGAGGGCGACGCGTCGCGGGTGACGGGCGTGCGGGTGCGGACGGCCGACGGCGAGGAGCGGGTGCTGGCGGCCGACCTCGTCGTGGACGCCGCGGGACGCGGTTCGCGCGCGGCGGCCTGGCTGAAGGACCTGGGCGTGCCCGCGGCGCCGCTGGAGGAGGTGGACTCGGGGCTCGTCTACTCCAGCCGTATCTTCCGGGCACCCGCGGGCACCGAGGAGTTCCCACTGGTCAATGTGCAGTCGGACGCGACGGTGCCGGTGCCGGGGCGGACCACGACCATCGAGCCGATCGAGGGCGGACGGTGGCTGGTGACGCTGTCGGGCACGCGGGGTGGCGAACCGCCCTCCACCGCCGAGGAGTTCGAGGCGTTCGCGCGCGAGAGCGTGCGGCATCCGGTGGTGGGCGAGCTGATCGCGCACGCGGAGCCGCTGTCGGACCCGGTCGTCACCCGCAGCACGGTCAACCGCCGGCGGTTCTACGAGAAGGTCTACGGCTGGCCCGAGGGGTTCGTGGCGATCGGCGACTCGGTGGCCACGTACAACCCGGTCTACGGGCACGGGCTCTCGGTCGCCGCGCAGGGTGCCGTGGCGCTGGGCGAGCTCGTGGCCCGGCACGGGCCTGCCGCCCCGGGACTCGCTCGGCGGGCGCAGCGGGCGGTGGCCCGTCCGGTTGCGACGGCCTGGGAGTTCGCGACCAGCACGGACATCCACTACCCGGGCGCGATCGGCAAGGCACCGAGCCTTGCCAACCGCGTCCTCGGCGCGTACGTCAACCGGCTGATGCTCACCGCGACCGGCCGGCCGCTCGTCGCCAAGGCGTTCTTCGACGTGGTCACCCTGTCGAAGCCGATGAGCGAACTGGTCCGACCGGCCGTCGTGATCGCCGTCCTGCGCGGCCCCCGCCGCCCGCTCCTGACGGCGCCGCCGCTGACCGCGGACGAGTGGAAGGCGGTCACGGGATCGGCGGAAGGCCCACTGGACGGCGAGGCCCGGGAGAGTGCGGCGTAGCAGCCCCTGTCTCTCAGAGGGGCTGCACCGACTCGGCGCCTGGCGACGGGGGGCGGATTGCGCGGGGAGGCGCAGACGGGACCGGCCCCGGAGGTGAGCCGGCCTGACGCTCATGTCCGGTTCCCTTCGCCGTCGCGTGTCGGGTCGGCGGCGTGGATCAGTTGGCGGAGTGCGCCGTAGTAGACCTCGTGGTCGACGGTGGCGGGCAGGATCGCGGCGACGTGCCCGGTCAGCACCGGGAACTCCTCGGGGTCGAGTGCTGCCAGTGCCGTCCGGGTGGCGGCTTGGGTGGCTCTGGGGTCGCGGTGGTCGACGAAGCCGGCACTGCCGAGGGTGAGCAGGTACATCCGCCGATAGGCGGTGATGGCGGCCTCCGGGGTCATCCCGGCAGCGATCGAGTCGGCGAGCTGTGGCTCCACCAGGCGCTTGAGCAACTGCGGTCCGAGCCAGGGCCGGCTGCCGCGCAGGACGACGAGGCCGGGGTGGGCTGTCAGCAGCTCGTACAGGGCGGTGAAGCGGGCCTCTGTGGCGGTGGCCCAGTCGGTGCCCGGCGGAATGTGGGGCAGGCGGGCGGCGAGTTGGTCGGTGACCAGGTCCAGCAGTCCCGCCAGGGTGGTGCAGCGGCGTTGGAGTGAGGCGAGGGAGATGTCCAGCGCGGCGGCGAGGGTGCGGAAGCTGAGCGCGCCGGGCCCGTCGCGGTCGACGATCGACAGCGCCGTTTCGGCGATGCGTTCGGGTGTCGCGCGGTCCAGCGAAGTGGGTTGCCCAGGCATACGGGTCACTGTACGGTACAGCGTATCGCCACGCCGGGAGTTCCTGTCGCCGGTCCGTCTCGCGGCCCCGGCACCTGCGCTTCGGTGCGGTCCCCGAGGCGGGCGGGGCGACGACCGTCGGGGCGGTCGCGCCGAACCGCGGGCGCGCACCGGATCGCGTTCGCGTTCTGCCTCGGCCTGATCGCCACCGGCCGGCTCAGCCTGGTCGTCACCCCTCTCCCACCCGCAGGAGCGACACCGTGCACCAGCTCACGTACGGCGACGTCAAGGCCGCCACCGACCGGATCGCCGGCCGCATCCGCCCCGTCACCCTCGCCCCCGTCGATCCCGGCGCGATCCGCACCGGCCGACGCGACCCCCTGGACGACCGCCCCGGACAGCCGTGCCAGGTATGGCTGGCACTGGAGTTCATGCAGCACACCGGGTCTTTCAAGGCCCGCGGCGCGCAGAACTTCCTCCAGGCCCACCGCGACGCCGGCACCCTACCCGAGGCCGGGGTGACGATCGCCTCCGGCGGCAACGCCGGCCTGGCCTGCGCCTGGGCCGCCCAGCAGCAGGGCATCCAGGCCACCGTCTTCCTGCCCGCCACCGCCCCGCAGGTGAAGGTCACCAAGCTCCGCTCCTACGGCGCCGACGTACGGCTGACCGGCACCGAGTACGCCGACGCCCTGGCCGCGTGCGAGGACTTCGCCGCCACCACGGACGCCCTGACCTCCCACGCCTACGACCACCCACTGATCGCGGCCGGCGCCGGCACCCTCCTCGAGGAGATCCACCAGCAGATCCCCGGCCTGGACACGGTGGTGGTCGCGGTCGGCGGCGGCGGCCTGTTCGCCGGCGTCGCGACCGCCGCCCGGCACCACGGCATCCGCACCGTGGCCGTCGAGCCGGACAACTGCCGCGCGCTGAACGCCGCCCTGCGGGCCGGCCGCCCCGTCGACGTCACCGTCGACTCCGTCGCCGCCGACTCCCTCGGCGCCCGCCGCGCCTCCGCCATGGCCCTGCACGCCGCCCAGCAGGACGGCGTGCACTCCGTACTGGTCCCGGACGCTGAGATCGTCCGCGCCCGCAAGGCACTGTGGGACCACCGCAAGGTGGCCGTCGAACACGGCGCCGCGACCGCCCTCGCCGCACTCACCTCACCCGACGAACGTCTGCCCGGCGGCGACCTGCCGGTCCGGCCCGACGCCCCCATCCGCAGCTACCGGCCCGGAAGAGGGGAGAAGGTCTGCGTCGTGCTGTGCGGCGCCAACACCGACCCCAGCGACCTGATCGAACCGCCCACCGGGCAGTGACCAGCCCGACGAAGTGGTCACCGAGGCCGAGGCGCCTACTTGAGTTCGATCACCAGGCCGAAGTCGTCGCCCCGGTGCCAGCCCGTGCTGATCTTCGGGCTGTGGTGGGTGTCGTCGGCCCAGCTGTAGAAGTGCGACCAGGTGACGTCGTCGCCGTACCAGTGGTCGTAGTCCGTCTCCGCATACGCCTGGACGGCCTTGCCGTCGCGCTTGGTGTCCCACAGGTAGAAGGCGCCGGAAACGTACGACTTGCCGTTGACCTTCTTCGTGCACTCCATGTACTTGGCGGCGCCGCCGGTGATATGGATCTCCTTCCAGCCGGAGCACTTGTTGGCCGCGGCCTCCACGCTCGCGGCGGACTGAGCAGACCGGGCGGACGGTGCGCCGGTCGCTGCCGGTGCGGCGGCGAGGCCGCCCACCAGGGCCAGTCCGGCGGCTACGAGGGCGATGCGCTTGCGTGACATCACAGTGGATCCCTTCCGTCGGCCGGCGGACGGTCCCCCGGTGGGTCCCTCGTGGTCCGTCGGCACGACACCACCGTGCCCGGCCGCCCCGGCCCGCCCCAGCGATCTTCGGGCAGATGACGTCCTTACGGGATCCCACCCCCTGTGACCTGCCGGGACATCGCCAAGGGTGGGGGAACGGCGGGACGGCTCCGCGGGAAGTTCCTGCCGAACGTGCACAGCGGCTGACGGCAGCGAACGGACGCCGGGCGGACGGTCGTGCGCAATTCCCTGCGCCGCAAAGAACCCGCCGCCTACGATGCGGTGCCATGACCTGGCGACATTGATCCCGCAGCCATGCCTCCCGAGGGCCGCCTCGGACGCCCTGCTCCCGGCGTCCGAACTGTCCCTGCGGGAAGGCCTCATGACACTCTCACCTGCACGTGTAGCCGCCACCGGGATCCGGCGGCTGACCGCGAAGCTGTACTGCTACGCGTTCCTCGACGACTTCGTGCTGCTCTACCCGGTGTACGCGCTGCTGTTCAGCGACACCGGTCTGTCGCTGTGGCAGATCTCCTCTCTCTTCGCCCTCTGGTCCGCCACCGGCGTACTCCTGGAGATTCCTTCCGGCGCTTGGGCCGACGCAGTCTCCCGTCGGCTGCTGCTGTGGCTGGGCCCGCTCCTCACCGCCGTCGCCTTCGCCCTGTGGGTGCTCGTCCCGTCGTACGGGGCCTTCGCCCTCGGCTTCGTCCTCTGGGGCGCCGGCGGAGCTCTCGGCTCCGGGGCGCTGGAGGCGCTCGTGTACGACGAGTTGGGCCGACTCGGCGCCGCCGAGCGGTACGCCCGCGTCATGGGCCGGGTCCGCGCGGCCGGGCTGGTGGCCGTGATGGCGGCGATGGCGCTCGCCGGCCCGGTATTCGCCCTGGGCGGCTATCCGGCCGTCGGCGCGGCGAGCGTGCTGGCCTGCCTCCTCGCGGCGGCGACGGCGGCCCGGCTGCCGGAACACCGGACGCCGGCCGCACGGAGCGGCGACTGGGCCACGACGCTGCGGGCGGGGCTCGCCGAGGCCCGGGCCGACCGGTCCGTGCGCGGAGCCCTGCTGCTCGTCCCGGCCGTGGGCGCCGTGTGGGGCGCGCTCGACGAGTACACCCCGCTCCTGGTACGGGGCACCGGCGTGCCCGACGAAGCCGTCCCCTACCTGCTCCTCCTCGTCTGGGCCGGGGCCACGACCGGCGGCCTGTCGGCCGGGGCGTGCGCACGCCTGGGCCGGGCCGGACTCTCCGGACTCCTCGCGGGCGCCGCGCTCGCCCTGGCCATCGGCGCAGCGCTGCGGACCCCGGCCGGCCTCGTCCTCGTGGGCCTCGCCTTCGGTGGCTTCCAACTGGCCACGGTGCTGGCCGACGCCCGGCTCCAGGTGCGCATCGACGACGGGCACCGGGCCACCCTGACCTCGGTGGCAAGCCTTGGCACCGACGTGGCCACGATGGCGGTGTACGCCGCGTACGCGGCGGTCAGCTCGGCCACCGCGCACAGCACCGCCTTCGTATGGGCCGCGCTGCCGTACCTTGTGACGGCCCTGCTGGTGGCGGCCGGCGGCCGCGCTTCGACCAGATGACCGTCACGTGGCGCTGCGTTCGCTCGCCTCCCGTGCGTCCCTGTCCGGCGCCCGCTTCCCGGACGTGCCGGGACGGCCGGCCCGCAGCAGCGCCCGCCAGTGGTCGCGGCTCCACTGCGCCGGGGGTGTGCCGCTGGTGAACTCCTCGACCAGGGCCAGGAAGCGCGCGGGGTCACTGTGGAACGGGAAGTGGCCCGCGCCCTCGAAGATCTCCAGACGGCTGCCGGGCATCGCCTCGTGCGCCCGGTGGGCGTGCCGCACCGGCACCACACCGTCCCGGTCGCCCCAGATCAGCAGGGTGGGCATGCCCTCGGTCAGATAGCAGCGGTCGAGCATGGTGACCGCCTGGCCGCGCCAGTCGACCACGGCCCGCAGCGTGCGGATGAAGGCGCTGCGGGACGTCGCGTCCGGCAGCGCGTCCACCAGGGTCAGCAACTCGGCCGCGTCCTGGCCGAGATCGGTGTCCAGCAGTCGCATCAGGTGGGCGAACAGGCCGAGGTTGAGCCGCATACCGGGCAGGCGGAGCGCGGAGAGGATCAGGTGCGCTCCGGGCAAGGAGGCGGCCCGCAGCACCGGGTTGACCTCCCGGCCCACTCCCCCGGCGCTGACCAGAATCAGCCGCTCGGTGCGCTCGGGGAACTGGTAGGCGAACTGCATGGCGACGCCGCCGCCCAGCGAGTGGCCCACCAGGGTCGCCGACTCGAAACCGAGAGTGGTGAGCAGATCGCGAACCCCGTTCGCGTACGCGGCCACGGAGTAGTCGGCGCGCGGTTTGTCGGAGGCTCCGTGGCCGAGCAGATCCGGCGCGAGCACGGTATGGGTGCGGGCCAGGTCGGGGATCAGTTCCGCCCAGGTCGCCGAGGAATCGCCGATGCCGTGGATGAGGACGAGCGCCGGGCCCTGGCCGGCCAGACGATAGGCGCGCCGGTAACCGTGCACGATCCGGTGGCGCGGGCGCAGTTCGCCCTCGCCCACGGGGCGCAGCCCGGGTGCGCGCCGCGGGCGCCCGCCCGGGACGTCCTCCACCGCCCGCCTCCCTTCCGCCGGCCGCCGCGAAGGCGTGTGAAAGCCCTTGTTCACCAGCGTAGGGGGCGTGTTCCCCGCTGGATTTCGGCCGGGTTTCGCCTCGGCTAAGCGGGCGAACCCGCAGGGAGGCGAACGGGATTGTCAGTGGCGGACGGCAAGCTTGGGAGGTGCGCCCGAGGTGCGCGCGGCGGCCGTCCGCGTACCGCCGGCGCGTGCCGTGCACGAACCGCCGCGCGACGCCCCGTCGTACGGCCGAAACCGGGGAGAGCCGACCGATGCCGACCGCCGTCCTGACCGACCGCCAGCGCGCCGCCGTCCAGGCCTATCTGCGTCTCCTGCACACCGTACGAGCCGCCTTCGACGGCTCGCCGGACGCGCACCGACCACCCGTGGTCCCGACCGCCGCGCTGGCCGAGGCGGACCTGGCCCTGGCGGAGGCGGGGCTCACGGGCACCGAGGAGGAGTTCTTCCGCCTGCTCGGCGACTGGTGCCCCCGATGACCGGGTGGACGACTCGGAGGGCGGCTCAGAAGTGGTGCACGGCGACGGCCGTGGCGAGCAGGCCCCCGCGTACGGTCCAGCGGCCGTCGAAGGCCTCGACGCGGCGGCCGTCGACCAGCGGGCCCGGCACGAGGAGCCGTGCCCGGAAGCCGCCGGAGGCGTCCGGGGCGGGCCGGAAGCCGGACGGCTCCGAAGCGGCCCGGGGGTCCGACGAGTCCGGCGAGTCCGGGGCCCGGAGGGCGGCGCCCGGGTCGATCTCCACATCGGCCTCGAGGAAGTCGAGCCACTTGCCGGTCAGGGGGAACCACGCCTTGTAGACCGACTCCTTGGCGCTGAACAGCAGCCGGTCCCAGTGGAGGGAAGGACGGCTGTGGGCAAGGCCCCGCAGCCGGGTCCGCTCGGTGGGCAGGGCCACCGCGTCCAGTACGCCGTCCGGCAGCCGGTCGTGGGGTTCGGCGTCGATGCCGAGCGAGGCCAGTTCGCCGGCCCGGGCCAGTGCGGCGGCACAGTAGCCGACGCAGTGCGTCATGCTGCCGATCAGCCCGTCCGGCCAGCGCGGTGCGCCGCGCTCGCCGGGCAGGACCGGCTGCGGCGGGACTCCGAGCTTCTCCATGGCGTGCCGTGCGCAGGCCCGTACGGCGGTGAACTCCCGGCGCCGCTTGTCCACCGCCCGCGCTATGACCGCTTCTTCCTCGGGGTAGAGGCTGACGCCGTCGCCGAGCGCGTCACGGCCGTGCGCCTCCACGACCGCGACCGGCCCCGGAAGCAGCTCCTCGATCACCTGCTTGGTCCTCCATCGGCAGAATGCGCCGCAGCTCCCCTGGAGGCTGCGGGCGCGGGCCCCACTCACGGGGGTATCCCAGGGACACCTCTTCGAAGCGGACGCCCTCGTGGTGGGTGGTCCGCGGGATGTGCAGATGGCCGTAGACCATGCACGCCACCGGGAAGCGGTGGTGCCAGTCGGCGGTCAGGCGGGTACCGCACCACATGGCGAACTCGGGGTAGCGAAGGATGTCCGTCGGGTGCCGGTCCAGCGGGTAGTGGTTCACCAGCACCACGGGGAGATCGCCGGGGATCTCCGTCAGCCTGCGCTCGGTCTCGGCCACCCGGGCCCGGCACCACGCCTCGCGGCTGGGATAGGGGTCGGGATGCAGCAGGCGCTCGTCGGTGCACACGATCCCGGTGCCGTGCGCGTAGGCGAGCCCCTGCTCCTTGGTCGTGCATCCCTGCGGCAGGAACGAGTAGTCGTAGAGGAGGAACAGCGGGGCGACGACCGCCGGACCGCCCGGGCCCTCCCAGACCGGGTAGGGGTCCTCGGGTGTCGTCACGCCCAGCTCCCGGCACACGGCCACCAGGTGCTCGTACCGCTCGACGCCGCGCAGGGTGACGGTGTCCTTCCCGTGGGTCCACAGCTCGTGGTTGCCCGGTGCCCAGACCACCTTGCGGAAGCGGCCGGCGAGCAGTTCCAGGGCCCAGCGGATGTCGGCGACGGTCTCGGCCACGTCACCGGCGACCAGCAGCCAGTCCTCGTCCGACGTGGGCCGCATGCGCTCGACGAGGGCGCGGTTCTCGGCGTACCCGACGTGCAGGTCGCTGATGGCGAGCAGACGTCCACGGCCGTCCGTCGACTCCACTCTCGCCCCTTTCGAGATCCGAATTGGCTCCACAAGACCACATCGCGCCGCGGAGGGACAAGAGCGACCCGCGGCAGGTTCCCGGCCGTGGCCGAAACAGCGGTGCACGACTGCTCAGCCGCCCCGGAACACACCCCGTCACCGCCCGATCGAGAGCCGGGGAAAATCCGTAACACGCGCGTAGCAGTGGTGGTGCCCGGAAGGGCCTATGATCGCCCCAGCACATCCGTCGCGGACGCCGCAGAAGCGTACGGCGGTTCGGTGCATCTCCCTCTCCCCTGGCCGGGCACGGCCTGCTTCGCCCTGCCCGCACAACCGTGAAAGGCGGCCTGCATGGTCTCTCGCGTACGCGTCTGGCTCAACCGCACGTACGCGGAGAACGTGTTCTTCATGGACCAGCTGCGGAGAAATCCCAGCGACCGGGCCGTCGAGATCCACGCCACGCACGGTGACCCCGACTCGCCCGTCCTGGCCGCCGCGGACACCGCCGATCTGGAGCCGGAGGCCCTGTCCCCGGCCGCGTACGTGGAGTACGCCCTCGACCAGTGCGCACGGCGTGGCATCGATGTCTTCGTGCCCCGCCTGCACCAGTCGGCGATCGTGGCGCACCGCGCCGAGTTCGAGGCGGTGGGTACGGCGCTGCTGGCGCCGCCGCCGGAGGCCGTGGCCGTCTTCGAGGACAAGGTGATCGCCTACGAGGCCGTGCAGGCGATCGGTGTGCCCGTGCCGCCGTGGTTCCGGGTGCGGTCGGCGGACCAACTCGTCGCCGCGGTGGAGGAGTTGGAGGCCGGCGGGCACAAGGCGTGCTTCAAGCCGGCGTCCGGTGCGGGCGGGGTGGGCTTCCGCGTCGTCACGCGCGCTCCCTTCTCGCTCGCGCACCTCACCGGGTTCCCCAGCCCGTACGTGCCGCTGGACCTGGTCGTGGAGGCGCTGGAGCAGGCCGACGAGCCGGTCGACTGGCTGGTGATGCCGCGCCTGGAGCAGCCGGAGGTGTCGGTGGACTGCCTCACCGGACCGGACAACCGGGTGCGGCTGGCCATCGGCCGCACCAAGAACGGCCGTCGGCGCGGCTTCACGCAGCACGAGCAGTGGCTGGAGCCGGCGCGGCGGATCGCGGAGGGGTTCGGGCTCCACTACCTGTCCAACATCCAGTTCCGGATGTTCGGCGAGCGGCCCGTGCTCATGGATGTCAACACGCGCCCGGCCGGCGGCTTGCACCAGCTGTCCCTGTGCGGGGTCAACGCGCCCTGGGCGGCTGTGCAGTTGGCGCTCGGGGAGGATCCCGGGGAGATCACGCCGCCGTTCCTGGGGCAGGACTACACGGTGGTGTCGGGGCCGCGGCCGCTGCGTCCGGTGTCGCTGCCGCAGCAGCGGGTCGAGCAGGCGGAGCCGTTGCTGCCGACGGTTCCCGCGCCCGTCGAGGCAGTCGAAGCAGCGGCGCAGGCACTGCCGCTCTAGGTTCGTCGGCCGGGTGCGGGGCTTTCGTGCCCGGTGATGTCCTCACGTGTACTTGAGCGGTGCCGCGGATGCCAGCCGTGCCGCCGGCGGGAGCGGCGAGTGCGTCGGGGAGGTCTGGTACGCCTGGATCACCAGCGCGGCGAAGCGCCGGGACGCCGCGACCCGGGCGGCCGGCGATGCGGCCTGGATGCCCCTGTTGGCCATGAGCATGAGGACCAGGTCGTCCAGGACGAAGTCGGGGCGTAGATGGCCGGCGGCCTTGGCGCGGTGGGCGAGGCGGCGGACTTCGCCACGAGCCTGATGGCAGCGTTCCGGAAGTCGACATCGTTCGCCACCTTCAGCGCCGACACCGTGAGTGAAGCCGATCGACGTGCTGTGAGGACCGAGCAGTTCGCTGCCGCGGGCCGCGGCGAACTGCAGACGGTGGTGCACGAGCTGCTGCCGCTGGAGCAAGCCGTCCTGGCGCACCGGAAGATGGACGCCGGCGAGGTGTTCGGCAGGATCGTGCTGACTCCGTAGCTCAGCGCAGTAGGCGCGAGCCCGGGGTTTCTCCACTCACCGGTATGGACCAATTCCGTCATTCTCCTTGACACGCGGATTGGTCCATACCAACTTGGTTGCGCATCGTTTCGCATGTCCCTGCCACTCCCGAACACCCCACATCCTCCAGGGAGATCGCGTGCGCAACACACTCAGGCGTTCCAGACGCCGGCTCCTCGCCCTGCTCGGTTCCGCCGCTCTGGCGGTCGGTGGAGCCATCGCCCTTCCGGGCACGGCCCAGGCGGCCAACATTCTGACCAACCCCGGCTTCGAATCCGGCTCCCTCTCCCCCTGGTCCTGCACCGGGAACCTCGGCTCGATCGTCTCCTCGCCCGTGCACGGGGGGTCCAAGGCCCTTCAGGGCGCGGTGAGTTCGAGTGACAACGCCCAGTGCAGCCAGACCGTGGCGGTGAAGCCGAACACCACGTACACGCTTCAAGGCTGGGTGCGCGGCAGCTACGTCTACCTCGGCGTCGACGGCGGCGCCTCCACGTGGACGACGTCCCCGTCGGCGTACAGCCAGCTGTCGGTGTCCTTCACCACGGGCGCCTCGCAGACCAGTGCCACGATCTACGTCCACGGCTGGTACGCCCAGGGCTCCTACTACGCCGACGACATCAGCCTCGACGGCCCGGGCGGAGGCGGCGGTTCGGACACGCAGGCGCCGACCGCTCCCAGTGGACTGACCTCCACGGGCAAGTCGTCGTCGAGCGTGTCGCTGAAATGGAACGCCTCGACGGACAACGTCGGTGTGACGGCGTACGACATCTACAGCGGCTCGAGTCAGGTGCTCAGCGTCTCCGGTACGACCGCCACGGTCGGCGGGCTGTCGCCCAGTACCTCCTACACCTTCACCGTGAGGGCGCGGGACGCGGCCGGGAACACCTCCGCGGCCTCCAACTCCGTGACCGTCACGACAAACGCGGGCACCGGTGGCGGCACCGGCTTCAAGCAGGCCGCGCCCTACCTGTACGAGGGCTGGGGCGACCCGCCGAGCCCGACGACGGTGATGAGCGCGACGGGCATCAAGTGGTTCACCATGGCGTTCATGCTGGACTCCGGTGGCTGCAACCCCGCCTGGGACGGCAGCAGGCCGCTGACCGGCGGTGTCGACCAGACCGCCATCAACGCCATCCGCTCCGCCGGCGGTGACATCGTCCCGTCGTTCGGCGGCTGGCAGGGCAGCAAGCTCGGCGCCAACTGCTCCTCGGCGAGCGCGCTCGCCGGGGCCCTGCAGAAGGTGATCGACGCCTACTCGCTCAAGGCGATCGACATGGACATCGAGAACACCGACGAGTTCGAGAACGAGGCCGTCCAAGCGAAGATCCTCACCGCTCTGAAGACGGTCAAGGCCAACAACCCCGGCCTGAAGACCATCGTCACCTTCGGGACGTCCACCACCGGCCCGACGTACTACGGCAACCGCCTTATCGAGCAGGCGCAGTCGCTCGGCGCCGACATCGACGTCTTCACCATCATGCCCTTCGACTTCGGCGGCGGCTCCGACATGTACGGGAACACCGTGAACGCGGCCGAGGGCCTGAAGGCCAAGCTGAAGTCGACCTTCGGCTGGGACGACGCCACCGCGTACTCCCACATAGGCATCTCGGGCATGAACGGCCTGTCCGACCAGCAGGAGAACACCACCCCGGCGATCTGGACCCAGATCAAGGACTGGGCCAACTCGCACCACATCGCCCGCCTGGCCTTCTGGTCGGTCAACCGCGACCGGCCGTGCCCGGGCGGGGGCGTGGTGAGCAACTGCTCCGGCATCAGCCAGAACACCTGGCAGTTCACCTCGATCACGGCCGGCTTCACCGGCTGAGCGAGGAAGCCAGGAGCGGAAAAGGAAAAGGGGGGTGCCCGGTACTTCGGGCACCCCCTGACCGTCAGAAACGGCCCGAGCCCCGGTACAGCTCCAGCTCGCCGTCCAGCTCGACCGCGAGGACGGTGGCGTACGGGTCCAGGTCGGCCTCGGACGGCGGGTCGATCCACAGCACGCCGACCGCCTCGTGCAGTCCGCCGACGACCCGGTGGCCGAGTTCGGTGCCGGTGCCGAGCACGGTGACCTTGCGGACCGGCGTGGCGAGTCCCCGGACGCCCATCTCGGCGCGCGGGATGTCGAACAGGGTCAGGTAAAGGGTGCGGCGGTCGGCGGAGAGGGTGCTGGGGCCGTAGTGGTGCCCGGCCGGGAGGCCGCGCACCGTTCCGTACACCGCCTCCGCATGCCTGCGGATCCACTCCCCCAGGCCTTCCAGACGCTCCACCTGGGGCTGCGGGATGGTGCCGTCCTCCATCGGGCCGACGTCCAGGAGCAGGTTGCCGCCCCCGCCGATGGTCTCGGTGAAGTAGCGAATCAGCTGGGACAGCGACTTGTGGTTGTGGTCGTGGTGCTGGTAGCCCCAGGAGTCGTTGATCGTCAGGCACAGCTCCCACGGGCCCTCCGGAGGCACGATGGGGGCGCCCTGCTCGGGGGTGGCGTAGTCGCCCTCACTGAGCATGCGGGCGTTGAAGACGACGTGGGGCACGTAGCCGCGGATGAGCGCGGCGAGTTCGGGGATGCGCCACTGCTCCTCGCTGCGGTCCCACTCGCCGTCGAACCACATCAGGTCGGGACGGTAGCGGGAGGCCAGCTCCTCGATCTGGCCATCCCGGTAGGCGATGAACCGCTCCCAGGCCTGGAGGTCCTCGTCCTCGGCCGCCACCTCGGAGTAGCGGTTGTCCTCCAGCTCCGGTGGGCGGCCCGGCTTGCGGGTGGAGGCGTAGTCGGGGTGGTTCCAGTCGGAGTGGGAGTAGTAGAGGCCGACCTTGAGCCCCTTCTCGCGCAGGGCCTCGGCGTACGGGCCGATGTAGTCCTTGCCGAGGTTGAGGTCGCCGTACCGCGTGTCCCACAGGGCCACTCCGTCATGGTGACGGCTCGTCAGCACGGCGTACTTCGCGCCGGCGCGGGCGAACAGGTCCGCCCACGCCTTCGGGTCGTAGTTGGCGCCGGTGAAACGCTCCAGCTGCGACATGTACCGGTCGTGCGGCACGATGTCGTCGTAGAACGACCAGGACTCCTGGACGCCGTCGACGGCGTAGATGCCCCAGTGCACGAAGATGCCCAACTTGGCGTCGTTGAACCAGGGTTGCATGGCCACAGGTCAGCCCCTCCGCAGACGGAGCGTCAGGATCTGGAAGGGCCGCAGAGCGACGGGGACACCGCCGTCGACGATCTCCGCGTCCTCCAGCGGACGCTCCAGCAGGTCCGTCACCTGGGCGCCGGCGAGCGGGAAGCCCGTGCGGAGCACGCCCTCGGCGCGGCCGCCCCGGGACTCGTAGAGCCGTACGACGACGTCACCGGACTCGTCGTCGGCGAGCTTCACCGCCTCCACGGTCACGCCCCCGCCGTCGACGGAGACGACCGGCTCCGGCGCGCCCGCCGCATCGGCCACCCGGAGGGGGAGGTTGAGGGCGTAGCCCTCGGCGACCGCGTCATCGATGGTCGCGCCCGGGAGGAGGGAGTACGTGAAGCGGTGGCGGCCCTGGTCGGCGCCCGGGTCCGGGACGCGCGGGGCGCGGACCAGGCTGAGGCGGACCGTGGTGGTCGTACCGCCGTCCTCGCGGACCGTGCGGGAGACGTCGTGGCCGTAGGTCGAGTCGTTGATGACCGCGACGCCGTAGCCGGGCTCGGCGATGTGCACCCAGCGGTGGCCGGAGACCTCGAAACGGGCCGCCTCCCAGCTGGTGTTGGTGTGGGTGGGCCGCTGGATGTGCCCGAACTGGATCTCCGCGGAGGAGTGCGGGGCCCGGATGTCGACCGGGAAGCCCGCCTTGAGGAACTTCTCCGCCTCGTGCCAGTCGATGTCCGTCTCGAAGTCGATACGGGGGCTGCCGGCCCGGAGCGTGATCGTCTGCGTGATCTTCGAGCCCTTGCCGAAGCTCCGCTCCACGCGGATCGCGCCGAGCAGCGGGTCGTCCTCGACGACCGTCACGGAGTCGGCGTCCAGCAGATCCGTGTAGCGGTTCTTGTAGTGCTTGTCGACGTCCCAGGCGTCCCAGTAGTTCGGGAGGTCGGTGTGCAGGCGGAGCAGGTTGCCCTTGTCGGCGAGGACCTCACGGCCACCGGCGCGCAGGTCGCGTACGGAGGCCAGCGTGCCGTCCTCCGCCACCTCGACGCGCACGAGGCCGTTGTCGAGCACACGGCCGCTCACCGTGACCGGCTGCGGCGGGTCGGCCACCGCGACGGGCGCGCTGCCGTTCGCCGGCACCTCGGCGTAGGCCGGGACGCCCGTGGCCGTGCGGACGACCTCGGCGCGGTCGAAGGGGCTGGTGTTGAAGACACGGGTGCCGCCGGCGCCCAGCGCGGCCACCGCCTGCGCCGTCAGCTCCTCCAGCTCCTGGGCGACGCGGGCGTACTCGGCCTCGGCCTCGCGGTGCACCCAGGCGATCGACGAGCCCGGCAGGATGTCGTGGAACTGGTGCAGCAGAACCGTCTTCCACAGCCGGTCGAGCTTCGCGTACGGGTACGCGTAGCCGGGCGCGTGCAGCGCGGCCGTCGTCGCCCACAGCTCCGCCTCGCGCAGCCGGTGTTCGCTGCGCCGGTTGCCCTGCTTGGTGCGGGCCTGGGAGGTGTAGGTGGCGCGGTGCAGCTCCAGGTACAGCTCGCCCACCCACACCGGGGCGTCCGGGTACTCCTCGCGGGCCTTGGCGAAGAACGCGTCGGGGTGTTCGACCTCGACCCTGGCGGAGCCCTCCAGGTTCTTCAGCCGCCGCGCCCGTTCCATGATCTCGCGGGTGGGGCCGCCACCGCCGTCGCCCCAGCCGAAGGGGGCCAGCGAGCGCGTCGCGCCGCCCTTCTCCTGGTAGTTGCGCACCGCCCGGGCCATCTCCTCGCCGCTGAAGCGGGCGTTGTAGGTGTCGACCGGCGGGAAGTGGGTGAAGATGCGGGTGCCGTCGATGCCCTCCCACCAGAAGGTGTGGTGGGGGAACTTGTTGGTCTGGTTCCAGGAGATCTTCTGGGTCAGGAACCACTCGTTGCCGGCGAGCTTGGCGAGCTGCGGGTAGGCCGCGGTGTAGCCGAAGGAGTCCGGCAGCCACACGCCCTTGGTCTCGATGCCGAAGTGCTCGATGAAGAACCGCTTGCCGTGGATCAGCTGGCGGGCGATGGCCTCGCCGCCGGGCAGGTTGCCGTCGGCCTCCACCCACATGCCGCCGACCGGCGCCCACTGGCCCTTCTTCACCGACTCCTGGATACGCGCCCACACGTGCGGGTAGTTGTCGCGCACCCACTCGTACTGCTGGGCCTGCGAGCAGGCGAAGACGAACTCCTCGTACTCGTCGGCCAGGGACGTGACGTTGGAGAAGGTGCGGGAGGTCTTGCGCTTGGTCTCGCGGATCGGCCACAGCCAGGCGGAGTCGATGTGCGCGTGGCCGACGCCGGAGACGATGTGCGCGCTGGCGTGCGCGGGCTTGGCGAGGACGGGCTTCAGCGCCTCGCGCACGGAGGCGGCCGAGCCGGAGACGTCGTCGAGGTCGAGCAGGTCCATCGCGCGGTCGAGGGCGTGCATGATCTCGTGCCGGCGCGGGTCGTGCTCGCCGAGCTCCAGCATCAGCTCGCGCAGCACCTGGATGTCGAGGTCGAGGTGCCAGACGTCCTCGTCGAGGATGGCGATGTCGGCGCGACGGAAGGTGTAGAGCGGCTTGTCGCCGGCTGTGAGCACGTCGCCGAGCGGGGTGGGGGCCGCGAAGTCGTTCGCGAGGATGTCCGGGTTGGAGGCGGCCTCGACGAGGTAGTCGATCTCCTCGCCGCCGACGGCCGGGTGGGCGATCGGGACGTACTGGTTGAGCGGGTTGACGGCCTTCAGCGGCCGGCCGTCGGTCAGGTGCACCAGGGCCTCGGCCTGGTTGCCGGGCCAGTCGCCCACGAAGCCGAGGTCGATGACGGCCTCGACGCGCCGGCCGGCCCACTCCGAGGGCACCTGCCCGCGCATGCGGAACCAGGTGGTGCCCCACGGCGGGCCCCACGGGGTGCCCATCGCGAAGGGCGCGTACGGCGCGGCGGCGGCCTCGGCGAACGGGACCGGCTCCCCCGGGGCCTGCCAGGCCTCCACCTCGAGGGGAACCGTGGCGGCGTAGATCGCGGTCTTGATGCGCTGGTCGTGGAGGCGCTGGACGCGCTCCTCGATCCGGCGGCGTTCGTCGTGCATTCGGTGTCTCCAGGGAGAGCGGGAGGCTAGAGGGGGAAAGCGCTTACTGGCAGGTGTTCACCTAAGGTACGCCAGCCCGGGGTGGACCGCCGTGTAGCCCTCGACCAACCTGCGGGCCACGTTCACGGAGTCGACCAGCGGATGCAGGGCGAACGCCTTCACGGCCGTCGCGCGGTCGCCGGACTCGGCGGCGGCGAGCACCTCGCGCTCCACCGCCTTGACCGCGCAGACCAGTCCGGTGGCGTGGCCCGGCAGCGGGTCGACCGCGACCGGGTGCGCACCGTTCGCGTCGACCAGGCAGGGGACCTCGATCACGGCCTCGGTGTCGAGGACGGACAGGGTGCCGCGGTTGCGGACGTTGAGGATCAGGGTCGTGCGCTCGTCCCGCGCGATGGCCCGCATCAGGGCGAGGGCGACCTTCTCGTAGCCGCCGGACAGGTCGTCGGCCTCGCGCTCGCCGGCGCCCGCGGTCTCGCGGTTCTCGGCCATGTAGGTCGCCTCCCGCTCGGCGCGGGTGCGCTCCCAGGCCTGAAGGGCGGAGGCGTCCGGCCGCGCGACCTGTTCGTAGAAGCGCGCCTGCTGGTCGCGCAGGAAGGCGCCGCGGGTCTTCTCGGCGTGCTGGTAGGCGCGGACCGCCTCGCGGTTGAAGTAGTAGTAGTGCAGATACTCGTTCGGGATCGCGCCCAGCGACTGCAGCCACTCCGTCCCGAAGAGCTTGCCCTCCTCGAAGGAGCCGAGCAGGTCGGGGTCGGCGAGCAGGCGCGGGAGTTCGTCGCGGCCGGCGATGCGCAGGCCGCGGACCCAGCCGAGGTGGTTGAGGCCGACGTAGTCGATCCACGCCTCCCTCGGGTTCGCGCCGAGCACCCGGGCGATACGGCGGCCGAGGCCGACCGGTGAGTCGCAGATGCCGATGACGCGGTCGCCGAGGTGGCGGGACATGGCCTCCGTGACGAGGCCCGCCGGGTTGGTGAAGTTGATGACCCAGGCGTCGGGGGCGAGCCGGGCCACCCGCTGGGCGATGTCGACGGCGACAGGAACCGTGCGCAGCCCGTAGGCGATGCCCCCGGCACCGACCGTCTCCTGACCGAGGACGCCCTCCGCGAGGGCCACACGCTCGTCGTTCGCCCTGCCCTCGAGGCCGCCGACGCGGATCGCGGAGAAGACGAAGTCGGCGCCGCGCAGGGCCTCGTCGAGATCGGTCGCGGCGGTCACCTCGGGCGCGTCGGGCACCCCCGCGGCCTGCTCGGCCAGGACCCGGGTCACGGCCGAGAGCCGGCCCGCGTCCAGGTCGTGCAGCACGACCCGGGTGACGCGGCCCTCGGCGCCGTCCGTCAGGAGCGCCCCGTACACGAGCGGGACGCGGAAGCCGCCACCGCCCAGAATAGTCAGCTTCACGCTTGCACCTTTCCTGCCACGATCACCTCGACGCCCGCCTCGTCCAGCGAGGAGCGGGTCGCCGCGTTCACCGGCGCGTCCGACACCAGCACATCCAGGTCCTCGGGACCGCAGACCTTCGCCATACCCGTGCCCGGGAACTTGGCCGAGTCGGCGAGCAGCACGACCTTGTCGCTCGCCTTGATCATGGCGCGCTTGACCGGTACCTCGACGACCGTCGTGTCCATCACCTGCCCGCCGGGCCGGACCCCGCTGGTGCCGAGGAAGAGCCAGTCCGCGTGCAGCTGGCGCAGGTTGTCCTCGGTGAGGAAGCCGACCAGCGAGCGGTACTCGCGGCGGACCATGCCGCCGAGCAGCACCAGCTCGATGCCCTCGTCGTCGGCGAGCTCCTCGTAGACGACGAGGTTGCTGGTGATCACGGTGAGCCGGCGGCCGTGCAGCTGGCGGGCCAGGCGGTAGGCGGTGGTGCCGATGTCGAGCAGCACCGACTGTCCGTCCGTGATCATCGCGGCGGCGTGCGCGGCTATCGCGTCCTTCTCGGACACGCGCACCTCAGCGACCTCGGCGAAGGGCTGGTCACCCTCCTCGACGACCGCGCCGCCGTGCACCCGCGTGAGCAGGCCGTCCTCCTCCAGCTTGACGAGGTCGCGCCGGATGGTGGCCGGGCTCACACCGAGCTGCTCGGAGAGATCGGTCACTGACGCGGGGCCGCCGGAGCGCAGGACCCGCAGGATGAGTTGGTGTCGTCGTTCTGCCAGCACGCCGCGAACACTACTCGTCATCTTCAATCATTTCTATGCTCACTTCTGCTTGAGTATTGACCAATCTCGTCGATGAGCGCACGATTCCGTGCACCGAGTTTGAGCAGTTCTGACGAGAGGACCCACGCGGTGGACGACGACCGGCCCGAGGTGCTGTTGACCGGGCTGCTCTTCTACGACCTCGTTCTCACGGGCCTGGGCAAAGCACCGACGCCGGGCGAGGAGATCTGGACGGCGGGCATGGGCTGCGGCCCGGGCGGCATCGCGAACCTCGCGGTGGCCTCCGCCCGCTTCGGTCTGAGGACCTCCCTGGCCACGGTCTTCGGCGACGACTTCTACGGCGCGTACTGCCGGGACGTCATCGGCGACCAGGAACACATCGACCTCTCGCTCTCCCGCACCGCGAACGGCTGGCCCACCCCCGTCACCGTCTCGCTCGCGCACGGGGACGACCGGGCCCTGGTCACGCACGGTCAGGAGCCCCCGTACTCGCAGGACGAGCTGATGGGTGAGGTGCCCGAGGCGCGCACCGCCCTGGTGCACCTCGAGGCCGAGCCCCGCGCCTGGCTCGCCAAGGCCGCCGCGAACGGCACCCAGATCTACGCCGACGTCGGCTGGGACCCCACCCAGCAGTGGTCCCGGGACCTCCTCGACCAGCTCTCCCTGTGTCACGCCTTCCTCCCAAACGAGACGGAGGCGATGGCCTACACCCGCACCGACAGCGCGGTCGCGGCGCTCGGCACGCTCTCCGAGTCGGTGCCGGTCGTCGTGGTCACGCGGGGCGGCGACGGCGCCATAGCCGTCGACCAGACGACGGGCGAGTACGCCGAGGCCCCCGCCCTCGACGTCGACGTACTGGACGCGACGGGCGCCGGCGACGTGTTCGGCGCGAGTTTCGTCGCCGCATCGCTCGGCGGCTGGCCGCTTCAGGAACGGCTGCGGTTCGCCGTGCTCGCCGCCGGCCTGTCCGTACAGCACCACGGCGGCGCCCTCGCCGCCCCCGGCTGGTACGGCGTCGACCGCTGGTGGCGCTCCCTGACCGACCCCGGCCTCAAGCAGGCGTACGGCTTCCTGGCGGACCGCCTCCCGGCGGACGTCGGCCCACCCGTGCGCCACGCCCCCGTCACCCCGCCGATCCGTCACACGCCCGTCGGCCCACGGGCTTCCGCACGGCAGCACTGACTCTCAACGCCCCCCAGCACCACGAACAGGAACAACAGGAGTGACCCGTGGACCTTTCTCGTAGAGGCTTCCTCCAGGCCGCCGCGCTCACCGCGGCCGCGTCCGGCCTGACCGTCGCATGCGGCGGCAGCTCGGGATCGAGCGGCACCAAGAACGGCAAGAACCTCACCTTGTGGTACTGGGGCGGCGCACTGAGCGACAAGGTGGTCGCGGAGGCCAGGACGCACTTCGGCAGCCAGGTCAAGCTGACCGTCTCGTCCATCGGCGGCGACTTCAAGCAGAAGCTCACCACCACCCTCGCCGCGGGCACCTCCGTGCCCGACATCACCGGCATCAAGGGCGAGGACATGGCCTCCTTCCTGCCCAACGCCGGCCGCTTCCTCGACCTCAACGACCTGGGCTTCAAGAAGATCTCGTCCCAGTACCTGGACTGGAAGACCAAGCTCGCCCAGACCGGCGACGGCAAGCAGATCGGCTTCCCGATCGACATCGGTCCCACCGCGCTCTTCTACCGCGCGGACCTGTTCGCCAAGGCGGGGCTGCCCACCGACCCCGACAAGGTCGCCGCCCAGGCCAAGACGTGGGAGGACTACTTCGCGCTCGGCACCGAGCTGAAGAAGAAGGTCCCCGGCACCTACCTGGTCAACAACATCAGCTCGGTGTTCAACATGGCCGTCGGCCAGGGCACCCAGCGGTTCATCGACAAGAACAACCACTTCATCGGCGACCAGGACCACATCCGCACCGCGTGGACCACGGCGGTGCGCCCCTACACCCTCGGCCTCGACGCCAAGATCAACGACAACACCTGGAACGCCGCCATCGGCAAGAGCCTGACCACCGAACTCGGCGCGGCCTGGCACGCGCTGGACATCGAGCAGGCCGCGCCGGGCACCAAGGGCAAGTGGCGGGTGTGCGCCATGCCCGGTGGACCGGCCAACCAGGGCGGCTCCTACCTGGCCCTGCCCAAACAGTGCCGCAACCCCGAAGAGGCGTTCAAGATCATCAGCTGGATCCTCAGCCCGGACAACGACGCCCGCGGCTTCACCGACGCCGCCATCTTCCCCGCCGCCCCGGCCGCGTACGCCATGCCGGCCATGACGGGCCCCGACGCCTTCTTCGGCGGTCAGAAGATCATCGAGGTCTTCGGCCCGGCCGCCAAGGCCATACCGGACAGCTACGAGGCGCCCGCCGACGCCGCCGTCATGGCCCCCTACATGACGGAACTGACCAACATCGAGGCCAAGGGCAAGAAGCCCGACGACGCCTGGAAGGACGCGGTCAGCCAGGCCAAGCAGATCGCCCGGCGACAGGGGGTGAACTGAGGTGTCGTCACCTCCGGTCACCGGCCCCGCCACGGTGCCCGCGCACCGTGGCGGGCCGGGCCCGGCCCGGTTCCGCCCGCGGCGCGCCACGCCCGCGGGCACCGCTCGGCCCAGGCGGCGCGGGCTGTTGTCGTACTGGCGGCAGTACCTGGCGATCTCGCCCTTCTACCTGATCTTCATCGCCTTCTCCTTCTTCCCCGTCTTCTACTCGCTGTATCTGGCCTTCCAGCGCTGGGACGGCATGGGCACCATGCAGTTCGTGGGCCTGCAGCAGTTCCGGTTCCTCTGGTCGGACCCGGTCTTCTGGCTGTCGATCCGCAACACCCTGGTGATCTGGGTCCTGTCGACCGTTCCCACGCTCTTCGGCGCCCTGGTGCTGGCGACGCTGCTGCACTCGGTGCGCCGCTTCAAGGGCTTCTACCGCATCGCCCTGTACGTCCCGAACGTCACCTCGATCGTCGCGGTGGCGATCTTCTTCGGCGCGGTGTTCAGCAACAACTTCGGTCTGGTCAACGCGATCCTGGGCACGGTCGGCATCTCGCCCGTCCCGTGGCTGAGCAACCCGTGGCTGATCAAACTGGTCATCGCGCTGCTGATGACCTGGATGTGGACCGGCTACAACATGATCATCTATCTGGCCGGTCTCCAGGCGATCCCGACGTCGATCTACGAGGCCGCGAAGATGGACGGTGCCGGGCCCATCCGCACCTTCTTCCAGATCACCATCCCGATCATGCGGCCCATCATCCTGTTCACCGTCATCATCTCGACCATCAACGGCCTGCAGAGCTTCAGCGAACCCCAGGTCCTGTTCGCCAGCAACGCCGCCAACGCGAACCTCGGCGGCCCGGGCCAGGCCGGTCTGACCACGTTGCTGTACTTCTACCAGTCGGCCTTCCTGAACAACGACTACGGCTACGGCGCGGCCATCGTGTGGGCCTTCTTCGTGTTGATCATCGTGTTGGTCGCCATCAACTGGCGCATCACGCGAGGAGGGAGGAAGTCATGACGACAGCGGACACGGCGCGGCCGGCCACGCGCGTGAGGCGGCTGCGCCGCCCCAAGGGCCTGACCACGCACATCATCCTCATGCTGGCCGTCCTGATCTCGGTCTTCCCCTTCGTGTGGACGATCGTCATGGCGACCAACACCACCCAGGACATCTACAAGAGCCCCCCGATGCTGACGGTCGGCTCCCACCTGCTGGAGAACATGCGGCACGTGCTGAACACCATCGACTTCTTCGGGTCGATGCTCAACACGGTGATGGTCGCGTGCGTCACCACCGCCCTGGTGCTGTTCATCGACTCCCTGGCGGCCTTCACCTTCGCCAAGTTCGACTTCCCCGGACGCAAGGTGCTCTTCGGCACACTGCTGTTGTTCATGATGCTGCCGCTCCAACTGGCCATCCTGCCCCAGTTCATCCTCATGTCCAAGATCGGCTGGGTCGGCATGCTCAAGGCGCTGGCCCTGCCCTCCCTGGCCAACGCCTTCGGCATCTTCTGGCTGCACCAGTACATCCAGAACGGCGTGCCCGACGAACTCCTCGACGCCGCGCGCATCGACGGCGCCGGGTTCTTCCGCCAGTACTGGAACATCGCGCTGCCGATGATCAGACCCGCGCTGTCCTTCCTCGCCATCTACGCCTTCGTCAACTGCTGGAACGACTACATCTGGCCGCTGATCGTGCTCACCGACCCAGGCCATGTGACGCTCCAGGTGGAACTCGCCCAGCTCAACGTCGGCCACACCACCGACTACAGCATGGTCATGGCCGGTGTGCTCATGGCGGCCCTCCCGCTGGTCGTGGTCTTCAGCATCTTCGCCCGCGGGTTCATAGCGGGCGCCACCGAAGGAGCGGTACAGGGAAGCTGAACCGGTGTCGCGAGAGAGGGGTGGGCGGTGACGTACGACGTTGACGGAAGGCGGCCGGGGCGCGGCAAGGTGCTCGTGGTGGGCATGGACGGGGTGCGCTTCGACCGGCTGCCCCTCCCCCGGCCTCCGGCCGGAGGGACCCCCGTCCCGCTCCTCCCCCGGCCTCCGGCCGGGGGGACCCCCATCTCGCTACGCTCGCCGTCCACGGCACCCGTGCTGCACGGCCTGATGGCCACGGGCGCCTTCGGCACCAGCCTGCTGCCCTACGGTGAGGCGGACGGTCAGGCCGAGAACGGGCCGTCGACCAGCATGGCCTACACCGACTCCGGGCCCGGCTGGTCGAGCGTGCTGACCGGGGTGTGGCCCGACCGCCACGGGGTGAGGGGCAACGACTTCACCGGCGCCGACTACACCCGCTGGCCCGACTTCCTCAGCCGCGCCGTCACCGCCCGGCCCGGTCTGCGCACCGCGGCCGCGGTGTCCTGGCCGGAACTGGTCCACCGCGGCACCCTCGGCCCCGCCATCGGCCGGCGTGTGCACCACGACGGCGAGTCGGACGGCTACGACACCGCCGACCGCCTCGTCGCCCGCACCGCCGCACGCTGGCTCACCGAGGACGACCCGGACGTCGTGTTCGTGTACTTCGGTGCCACCGACGAGGCCGGCCACGCCACCGGCCCCCTCGGTCCCGCCTACGACCACGCCCTCCTCACCCAGGACGCCCACCTCGGGCGACTGCTGAAGGCGATCGACGCCCGGCGCTCCGACCCCGCCCGTGCGGACGAGCGCTGGACCGTGCTGGTCACCACGGACCACGGACACCTCGACACCGGTGGCCACGGAGGCGACACGCGTGCCGAGCGAGAGGTCTTCGTGGTCCTCGCCGAGCCCGGCGTGCCCGGCGGCACCCGGCTCCCCACGCCCCGCCTCATCGACATCGCCCCCACCGTCCTGGACCGACTCGGCATCCCCGTCGACCCCGCCTGGGGGCTGCAGGGCCGCGTCCTGGCCGGCTCCATGCCACTCACCTCACCACCGACTGCGGAATGGTCATGACCGACGCACTTCTCGCCCTTCGCCCCTGGAAGGCCCCCGAGGTGACTTCCTGGGGGCGCCTGCCCATGAACGCCGTCGACCGGCGCTCCGGAGCACTCCCCCTGGACGGCGACTGGCGCTTCCAGTTGCTGCCCACTCCGGACGCGCCGGTCGGCGGTCCCTGGTCCTCGGCCTACGTCCCCGGCGCCTGGACCCTGCAGGGCACGGACGACCTGCCGCATTACACCAACGTGCGCATGCCGTTCCCCGACTTCCCGCCCGGCTCGCCCGACGCCAACCCGACGGGCGTGTACGAGCGTGAGGTGGACGTGCCCGCCGAGTGGGCCGGGCGGCGAATCGTGCTCCAGGTCGGGGCCGCCGAGAGCGTGCTGCTGGTGCACGTGGACGGGCGGCCCGTCGGCATCTCCAAGGACTCCCATCTGGCCGCCGAGTTCGACCTGAGCGGGGTCGTACGGCCCGGGGAGCGCGCCACCGTGCGCCTGACCGTCGTCAAGTGGTCCGACGCCTCGCACATCGAGGACCAGGACCAGTGGTGGCACGGGGGCGTCACGCGGTCGGTCCTGCTGTACGCCACCGACCCCCTGCACCTCGCCGACGTGACCGTGCGGGCGCGGCAGGACGGAGAGCTGCGCATCGACTGCCGGGTACGCGACGCGCGTGGGGCACTGCCGGAAGGGTGGTACGTCAGCGGCGAGCTGGAGGGCCACCTCCTCACGCAGGACACGGAGTTCGACCGCCTCAACGCCGAGGACGACCGCGTCTCCGACTTCCTCGGCGAGGCCCGTATCCACACCACCGTCCCCGACGTGCGCACCTGGAACGCCGAGACGCCGGAGCTGTACGACCTCACGGTCCGCCTGCACCGCGCCGACGGCACCCTCGCCGACACCTCGCGGCACCGCGTCGGCTTCCGCGACGTCGAGATCGTCGGCCGGGACCTGCTGGTCAACGGCGAGCGCGTGTTCATCCGGGGCGTGAACCGGCACGACTTCCATCCGCTGACCGGCCGCACGGTGTCGTACGACGACATGCGCGCGGACCTCGTGCTGCTGAAGCGGTTCGGCTTCAACGCGATCCGCACCTCCCACTACCCGAACGACCCCACCCTGTACGACCTCACCGACGAGCTCGGCTTCTACGTCGTCGACGAGGCCGACATCGAGTCCCACGACCACGCCCACGAGATCGCCGACGACCCGCGCTATCTGAACGCCTTCGTGGACCGGGTCTCGCGGATGGTGCTGCGCGACAAGAACCACCCGTCGATCATCATCTGGTCGCTGGGCAACGAGTCCGACTACGGCGCGAACCACGACGCGGCGGCCGGCTGGGTGCGGCGGCACGATCCGACGCGGCCGATCCAGTACGAGGGGGCCGCCAAGCTCGACTGGGCGGCGACCGGCGACGCCTCCGACATCGCCTGCCCCATGTACGCGCCGCTCGAGGACTGCGTGGCCCACGCCCTGTCGGGCCGGCAGACCCGGCCCCTGATCCAGTGCGAGTACTCGCACGCCATGGGCAACAGCAACGGCACGCTGGCGGACCATTGGGCGGCCATCGAGTCCACGCCGGGTCTTCAGGGCGGGTTCATCTGGGAGTTCTGGGACCACGGAATTCTGCAACGCGTGAGCGACGGCAGACCCGCCGGGCGCGCGGGCGCCGGGCTGTACGCGGGCGGTGTCGCCGCGCCCGGCCATCGCTGGGCGTACGGCGGCGACTTCGGCGAGACCATCCACGACGGCGCGTTCATCGCGGACGGTGTCGTCTTCCCGGACCGCACCCCGAAGCCGGCACTGTACGAGCACCGGGAGATCGCGGCGCCGGTGCGCATCGAGTGCTTCAAGCACGAGGGCATCGTCCTCGGCAACCACCAGCACTTCCGGGGCCTCGACTGGCTGACCGGCCGGTGGGAGCTGTCCCTCGCGGACGGCCGTACGCTGACCGCGCCCGCCGAACTGCCCGATCTGCGGCCCGGCGAGACGGCGGCGGTGCCGCTGCCCTTCGAGCTGCCCCGCGACGGCGGCGAGGCCTGGCTGACGCTGCGGGTGAGCGTGGCGGAGGACCAGCCGTGGGCGCCGCGCGGTACCGAGGTGTGCGTGCCGCAGGTCCGGCTGCGCGGGCCCGACGTGACCGGGGACGCCGCCGTGGACCGGCTCGTGGAGGTCGACGGCGAGGGCCTGCTGGTCCATCCCCTGCTGACGGCCGCCCCGACGCTGTCGCTGTGGCGGGCGCCCACCGACAACGACGAGCTGGGCGGCATGGCGCTGCGCTGGCGGACCTGGGGGCTCGACGCGCTGGTCCGCAAGGTCGTGTCGGTGCGGCAGGACGACGGCCGGGTGACCGTGGACGCCGAGTACGCGGGCACCGTCGGGGTCGTGCGGCACCGGCAGGTGTTCACGGCGGTCGAGGGCGGCGTCCGGGTCGACGAAGAGGCCCAGCTGCCCGAGGAGTTCGACGACGTGGCGCGGGTCGGGTCGGTGTTCGAGACGACGCCGGGTCTGGATCTGCTGGAGTGGTTCGGGCAGGGGCCCTGGGAGTCGTACCCCGACCGCAGCGCGGGCGCGCCGGTCGGCCATCACTCCGTCCGCGTCGACGACCTGTTCACCCCTTATCTGCGTCCGCAGGAGAGCGGCGGCCGGCACGGCGTACGCCGGTTCACGCTGTCGGCGCCGGACGCGACCGGCCTCACGGTCGTGCTGGACGAGCCGCGCCAGGTCTCCGTCACCCGGCATCGCGCCGAGGACCTGACGGCCGCCACGCACCACGACGAGCTGGTGCCGCGTTCGGGGTGCGTGGTGCACATCGACGCGGCGCACCGGGGGCTGGGCACGGCGTCGTGCGGCCCCGACACCTTCCCCGAGTACCGCATCCCACCGGGCGTCCACCGCTGGAGCTGGACCCTGCGCGTTCTGTAAACCCCCCGCCTCTCTTGTCACGTCACCTCTCACGGAGCACACGTGTGTACGTCGCATGACCACCATCAGGGCGAGGCCGCGCAGGCCGGTGCCGGAAGACGCGGTTTTCTCAGGGCAACCGCGCTGCTGGGCGCCGCGGTCACGGCCGGGGCCGCGCTGCCGGCCGTCGCCGAGGCGGCCGAGATGAGCAGCCGGCGACCCGACGCCGAGAGCCGTCGCTTCACCCTCGCGGTGATGCCCGACACGCAGTACCTCTTCGACGGACCGAGCATCGACCCGGCGCCCGTCGAGGCGTCCCTGCGTTATCTGCTGGAGCACGGCAGGGACGAGAACATCGTCTTCCTGTCCCACCTCGGCGACCTCACCCAGAACGGCGCCAAGGAGGAATTCGCCGCCATCAGCGAGGCGTTCGAGCTCCTCGACCGGCGGGGCGTCGGCTACAGCGTCCTGGCCGGCAACCACGACATCAAGTCGTCGACGGACGACCAGCGCGGCCCGACGCCGTACCTTGACGCGTTCGGGCCCCAGCGCTTCAGGAGCAAGTCGACGTTCGGGGGCGCCTCCCCGGACGGCTACAACACCTACCACCTGTTCCGGGCGGGCGGGCGGGAGTGGCTGGTGCTGGCGCTGGACTGGCGGCTGTCGGCGCAGGGGTACGCCTGGGCGAAGGACGTGCTCGCCCGGCACCCGAAGACGCCGGTCATCCTCACCACGCACGAACTGGTCGTCGAGGACGACCAGTTGTCGGCGTACGGCCGGCAGCTGTGGGACCAGCTGATCGAGGACCACGACCAGATCTTCCTGACCCTGAACGGCCACTACTGGCCCGCGGGCCGCGCCACCCTCAAGAACGCGGCGGGCAACGAGGTGCACCTGCACCTGACGAACTACCAGAACCGCTACTTCGGCGGGGCGGCGATGATCCGCCTGTACCACTTCGACCTCGACCGGAACGTCATCGACGTGGAGACGGTCTCCCCCTGGATCCTCGGGCGGGCCGCGAAGGGCCTCAACGAGCTGGAGCGCCAGGAGATCGAGCTGAGCGGTGACGCCGACCGGTTCTCGGTGGAGATCGACTTCGCCGAGCGCTTCTCCGGATTCGACCCGGTGCCGGCCCGCCCGGCGCGGCCCGCGTCGCAGATGCTGATATCGGGCACGGTCGCCTACTGGCGCTTCGAGTCGCCCGTCTCCGGCACCGTCCGCGACCTGTCCGGCCGCGGCAACGACCTCACCCTGGTCTCGGTGGGCGGCGGCTCGCTCGGCTGGTCGTCGGACCACCACCCCGACCAACCGGGCCACGGCAGCCTGGAGTTCCAGGGCTTCAAGTCGCCGCTGAAGGGCGCGTACCTGCGCACGGTGGACGGAGCCCCGCTCAACTCGGCCACCTTCGGGAACGGCTACACCATCGAAGCCTTCTACCGGCTGCCCGCCGACTGGGACCCCGACCACAACGCCTGGTCGGGCATCGTCAGCCGTACGGGCACGGGCGGCGCGGCCGGGAAGACCGCCGACGACCCCGACGAGCCGCTGGCCACCCTCTCGCTGTCCAACGACCGCGAGCCGCAGTGGGCGATGCGCCCGCTGAACCAGGAGGGCATCGCCACCAACTGGGGCCAGGAGACCCCGCTGGAGACCTGGTGGCACCTCGCGGTCGTCAACGACGGCACGTACACGACGCTGTACGTCGAGGGCTGCCCGGTCGTCCGCAACCCGAAGGCCGCCGCGGTCGGGATCACCTCAGTCGGGCTGCCGTGGCTGCTCGGCGGCTACGAGTACGCCGGGAAGATCGACCAGATCCTGCACGGCCGCCTCGGCGACGTGCGGATCGTCGAACGGGCGCTGCCGGTCACGTCGTTCATGAACCACTGACCGCGGTCGCTAGCGGGTGACGGGGCCGACGATCACGGTGTGGTCGTCGGGGCCGTCGCCCTTGGCGGGCAGGTTCACCCTGAGCCGCAGGATGTGCGGGTGGATCTCCCGCGGCAGGGTGATCACCGCGCGGGTGAAGGTGACTCCGCTGCCGCCGCCGTAGTTCTGCGGCACGACCAGCAGGAAGGTCGCGCTCCGGCCCGGGGTGAGGACGACGGTGTGCGGGGCCTCGACGCTTCGCCGGGCACGGACGTGTCCGTCCTTGCCGACCAGGTCCACGCCCGGGAAGCCGTGCAGAGTGCAGGGGGCGGGGCCGGAGTTGGTCAGTCTCACGGGAATGTTCGAGTACGGGCCCTTGCCGTACGCGTCGCCCTTGGCGAAGGTCAGATGGGCGGTCCTGCACCGGGCGGCGGGCCTCGTGGAGGTCCGCGGTCCCGCGGACGCCGTGGCCGAGCCAGAGCCCGTGGCCGAGCCGGGCGCCGTGGCCGAGCCGGACGCGCTGCTCGTGCCGCCGGTCGCGGTGCCGGAGGTGGGTGTCGCCGAGGTGCCGCCTGCCGGACCGCTGCCGGACCCCTGAGTGGCGCCTGCCGTGGACGCCGTGGCGGACGCAGCGGAGCTCGCTCCACTCTGCTTGCCGTCGTCGCCGTTGCAGGCGGTGAGCGCGAGTCCCGCCGCGAGCACCACGGCGGCGGCCGGAACCTTGCGGAACTGCTGGACGCGCATGGGCTTCCCCCTGGTCTGGATGCGGGACCCGCCACGCGGGCCCTGCATCCAGAAAGACGGAGGAAGCGGAGGCGAGGTTGCGGCGGGCGCGGGGAGGACTCCCGTGCGGATTGTCACCGGCCGCCGGAGGAACCGGGGCAGGGCTTCGGACGTGCGTCCCACGACCCTGCCCCAGACCGCCAGACCGAACGCGCCTGCCCCATAACCCATGCCTGAGGCAGAACGCCCTGCCTCAGGCAGAACGCCCGGCCTCAGGCGTAGAACCGCGACAGGCTCTGCAGGACGGCCGCGGGCTTCCCGCCGCCGTCGATCTCTATCGTGCCGTCGACGGCGATCTGCACCCCGCCCGGCACGTCCTCCACCGAGGCGAGCTTCGCGACCAGCCGGATGCGGGAGCCGACCTTCACCGGTGCCGGGAAGCGCACCTTGTTCAGGCCGTAGTTGACCTTCGTCGACACGCCCTCGACCTCCAGCAGCTCGGTGAAGAGCGGGATGAAGAGGGACAGGGTCAGATAGCCGTGCGCGATGGGCGCGCCGAAGGGGCCGTCCTTCGCCTTCTCCGGGTCGACGTGGATCCACTGGTGGTCGCCCGTGGCGTCGGCGAAGGTGTTGATCCGCTCCTGGGTGACCTCGATCCACTCGCTGGCGCCGAGGTCGCTGCCGGCCAGCTTCTTGAGTTCGTCGAGGCCGTTGACGGTGATGCTCATCTGTGGTCCTTTGCCTGGGAGTTGGTGCCGTACCGGGAGCGGACCCGGGACTTCAGGAGCTTTCCGGAGGCGGTGCGCGGGAGGGCGTCCGCGACCACCACCGACTTGGGGATCTTGTACTTGGCCAGCTGCCCGGAGAGCGAGGCGATCACCTCGTCAGGGTCGAGCGTGGCGCCCTCGCGAGGGACGACGACCGCGCGCGGAACCTCGCCCCACTTCTCGTCGGGCACGCCGATGACGGCGCACTCGACGATGTCGGGGTGGGCGAGGAGCTGGTCCTCGATCTCGGCGGGGTAGATGTTCTCGCCCCCCGAAATGATCATGTCCTTGATGCGGTCGACGATGTAGACGTACCCGTCCTCGTCCACGCGGGCCGCGTCCCCGCTGCGGAACCAGCCGTCGGCGAACACGGCCGCGGTCTCCTCGGGCAGCCCCCAGTAGCCGGGCATGACGTGCGGGCCGCGCACCACGACCTCGCCGGTCTCGCCGACGTCGACCGGGGCGAGGTCGGGCCTCACCACCCGTACGTCGCTGAAGAAGTGCGGCACACCCGCCGAACCCGCCTTGCTGACCGCGTGCTCGGCGTCCAGGAAGAGCGTGCCGGGCGCGGCCTCCGTCATGCCGTATCCCTGGAGGAAGGTGAGGCCGCGCTCCTGGTACTTCGCGATCAGCGGCGTCGGCACCGGGGAGCCGCCGCAGGTGAGGATGCGCAGGCTGGACAGGTCGGCCCGGTCCCAGCGCGGATGCCGTGCCACCTGGTCGAACATGGTCGGCACCCCGAACATGAAGGTGATCCGGTGGCGTTCGAGCAGGTCGAAGGTGGCTTCCGGGTCGAAGGACTCGACCAGGACGCAGGTGCCGCCCTTGAGCAGGACGGGCAGGGTGAGCATGTTCAGCCCGGCCGTGTGGAACAACGGGGCGGAGACCAGGGCGCGTTCGTCGGCGATCAGGTCGTGGTCGACGAGGACGTTGAACGCGTTCCAGACCAGGTTGCCGTGCGTGAGCATGGCGCCCTTGGGCCGTCCCGTGGTCCCCGAGGTGTACATGATGATGCAGGTGTCGTCGAGGGCGACGGGCTGGTCGATCGGTTCGTCGCTCGCGGCGGCCAGCAACTCCTCGTAGTCGGTGCCCACTTCCACGTACGCGCGGACATCGGTGCTGCCCGGCAGCCCGGCCACCAGCGCGGCCAGGGAGGGCGCGTAGACGAGGGCCTTGGCGCCCGAGTCGGCGAGCTGGTAGGCGATCTCGGGGCCGGCGAGGCGGGTGTTGAGCGGGACGAAGACCGCGCCGAGGGTGCCCGCCGCGAAGAGTGTCTCCAGGTAGGCGGGGTGGTTGGGGCCGAGGTAGGCGATCCGGTCGCCGCGGCGGACGCCACGGGCGCGCAGGGCGTGCGCGAGACGGGTGGTGCGTTCGTGCAGCTCCGCGTAGGTGACGCTCCGGTCGCCGTGGATCAGGGCGGTGCGGTGCGGGGTCTTGCGGGCCCGGCGTGCGGGCCACGACCCCAGTCCCTCGTTGCGCATCTCACGGCCCCTTTACGCTTTCGTCAGCCCGAGCAGGCGGGCGGCGTTCTCCTTGAGGATCTTCGGCCGGACCTCGTCCTTGATCGACAGCTTCTCGAAGTCGGCGAGCCAGCGGTCGGGGGTGAGGACGGGGAAGTCGGAGCCGAAGAGCACCTTGTCCTTGAGCAAGGTGTTGGCGTACTGCACGAGCTGCGGCGGGAAGTACTTCGGCGACCAGCCGGACAGGTCGATGTGCACGCCGGGTTTGTGCGTGGCGACCGCCAGGGCCTCGTCCTGCCAGGGGAACGACGGGTGCGCCAGGATGATCTTCAGATGCGGGAAGTCGGCGGCGACGTCGTCCACGTGCAGCGGGTTGGAGTACTTGAGCCTGATCCCGCCCCCTCCGGGTACGCCGGCGCCGATCCCGGTCTGGCCGGTGTGGAACAGGGCGATGGCGCCGGTCTCCTCGATGACCTCGTACAGGTCGTACGCCACCGAGCGGTCGTTGGGGAAGAAGCCCTGGATGCTGGGGTGGAACTTGAAGCCCTTCACCCCGTACTCCTCGACCAGACGGCGGGCCTGCTTGACGCCGGCCTTGCCGCGGAAGGGGTCGATGGAGGCGAAGGGGATCAGCACGTCCGGGTTCGCGGCGGCGGCCTCAGCCACCTCTTCGTTGGGGACCGGCGCGGTGCCCGTGGCGGACTCGGCGTCGACCGTGAAGATCACGGCGGCCATCTTCCGCTCGCGGTAGTACGCGGCCGTCTCCTCCAGGGTCGGCTTCCGCTTGCCCTCCACCTTGAAGTAGGCGGAGGAGGCGTCGTGCAGGTCGTCGTCCAGCGAGGAGTGCCCCTTGGAGGAGACCTCGGCGTGGGTGTGGACGTCGATCGCGACGAGTTCGTTCAGGTCCATCACGCCTCCGGGAACTTCGGCGCGGGGATGCCGACGGTCTGCGGTTCGGCGCCGACCGAGGTGGCCCACACGTCGGCGAGGGTGTCCGGGGACCAGCCGCCCGCCGCGTACGCCGTCCTGATCTCCTGCGGATGCGACCAGAGTGCCACCTTGTCGCCGCCGATGCCGATGCACTGGCCGGTCACGCCGCGCGCCGCCTCCGAGGCGAGGAAGGGCACGAGGGCGGCGCAGTCCTCGGGGGTGCCGAAGCCCTCGCCCTTGCGGAGGAAGTCCGGCAGCGGCTCGCCGTTCTTCATCGCCTCGATGTAGGGGGCGAAGGCCGGGATGGTCTCGGTCATGGCGGTGGCGGCGACCGGCACGATCGCGTTGACGGTGATGTTCGCGCGAGCCAGCTCCATCGACCAGGTGCGGGCCATGGCGGCGATGCCGGCCTTCGCGGCGGCGTAGTTGGTCTGGCCGAAGTTGCCGCGCTGGCCGGCCGGGGAGCCGACCAGGATCAGGGTGCCGCCCTCGCCCTGTTCGCGCATGCGGACGGCGGAGGCGCGGGCGCAGGTGAAGGTGCCGCGCAGATGTGTGGTGATCACCGCGTCGAAGTCGTCGTCGGTCATCTTCCACAGCACCTTGTCGCGCAGGATGCCGGCGTTGGTGACCAGGACGTCCAGTCGGCCGAACTCCTCAACGGCGCGGGCGACCAGCCGGTCGGCGGCCTCGCCGGTGCCGACCGCGACGACCTCGGCCACGGCCTTTCCGCCCGCCTCGGTGATGGACTTCACCGCCTGCTCGGCGACGGCCTCGTCGACGTCGTTCACGACCACGGCGGCGCCATGGGCGGCCAGGGCGTGGGCGTAGGCCAGGCCGAGGCCACGGCCGCTTCCGGTGACGACGGCCACCTTGCCGGTGAGATCGATGCTGGGCACGAGCGGGTCCCTTCCAGACGGGTCGGCCACCGGGCGCGCTGCGGCGGGGCGCCTGCTGCTCCGGCGGCGGTGCGGCTTCGAGATCGAAGCTAAGGACAATCATTGTTGTCGTCAATAGTTGTTGCCGACCGATCCTTGCGGCATGCTGTGGGCAGCAGTCCGTCCCGCCTCCCTCCGGAGGCCCGGCCCAGGGAGCCCGTCATCACCGGCCAGCAGCACGCCCCGACCTCCGCCGACCCCATCGACGCCCGGGAGCCGTGGATGCGCGGGCTGCACGCGGACACCGGCTATCTGCTGTACCGGCTCGGGCTGCGCTCGGGTCAGCTGTTCAACGCCTTCCTCCAGGAGTCCGGCCTGCGGCTGCGCCACTACGCCCTGCTGCGCTTCCTCGCCACCTCCGAGGGCGCCCTCCAGCGGGAGCTGAGCACCTCCCTCGGCTACGACCCGAGCGCGATCGTCGGCCTGGTCGACGACCTGGAGAAGCTGGGGTTCGCCGAGCGCCGCCCCTCCCCGGACGACCGGCGCAGCCGCATCGTCGTACTGACCGAGACCGGCCGGGCCTTCCTGCGCGACACCGACGAGGCCGGACTGCGGGTCACGGGCGAACTGCTCCGGCCGCTCGACGCCGACGAGCGGGAGGTCCTGCACGCGCTGCTGCTCAGAGTCGCCGAGACCGGGCTCGGGTGACCCGATACCGATGACCGCCGACGCCCTGCCCCCGCAGACGGTGCGCTCCGCGCCGGACCGGCTGCTCGCCGTCCTCGCGGCCTTCGACCACGCGCATCCGGCGCTCTGCCTCACCGACATCAGCCGCCGGGCCGGGCTCACCCTCACCACCACGCACCGGCTGGTGGGGGCGCTGACCGAGTGGGGCGCGCTGGAGCGGGACGCGGACGGTGTGTACCACGTGGGCCTGAGGCTGTGGGAGGTCGCGGCGCTCGCCCCGCGCGGGCTCGCGCTGCGGCAGGTGGCGTTGCCGTACCTGGAGGACCTGTACGAGGCGACGCACGAGAACGTGCAGCTGGCGGTGCGCGACGGCGCTGAGGTCGTGTACATCGAGTGGCTCTCGGGGCGCTCCGCCGTCGGCGTGCACATCCGGGTGGGCGCCCGCTGGCCTCTGCACGCCACCGGGGTGGGGCTGGCGCTGCTGGCCCACAGCGAGCAGGCGTTCCAGGAGGAGTACTGCGAGGGACCGCTGGCCGCGTTCACCCCGTACACCCTCACGGATCCGGTGCGGCTGCGCCGCGAACTGGCCGAAGTGCGGCGATCGGGTGCGGCCGTGAGCAGCCGTCAGATCACGGACGACGCCCTGTCGGTGGCGGCCCCGGTACGCGGCCGCGACGGGAGGGTGACCGCCGCGGTGTCGGTCGTGGTCCCGCACGCTACGGCCCAGGTACCGGCTCTTGTCCCGGCGGTGCGGCTCGCCGCGCGGGGGATCTCACGAGCGCTGGGGTGGCAGCCGGAGGCGCGGTGAGGCCCGGGGGCGCGGCTTCAGGCCTTGGGGCAGGACCCTGAGGCGTCGGCACCCCCGTCGGGCAGGAGCCGGCGTTCGTCGGCGGTCAGCGGACGGTTGAAGGCACGGCAGAGCCCTCTGTACCAGGCGTCGGGGTTGAGCGGGAGCGTCAGCGCACCCGAATTGGTCGCACCCACGGCGGTGTCGCCTTGCAGGCTCCACTGGGCATAGGCATTCCCCACGGGGAGATTCGCGATCTGCAGTGTGCTTCCCTGCTGCCACACCTGGAGGTTCTTGAAATCGGTGGAGAGCAGATGTCCGTCCGGGGTGAAGCCGATCAGGTGGCTGGTGCCGCCTGCGGAGATCGCGGGTGACTGCAGACGGAACTCGGGCACGCTGCGGAACTCGATCCGCGCGGCGTCCATGGTCTTGACGTTGCTGAGCGTGGCGAGGGTGTTCCCCGACGGGTCGAAGACTTCCGTCTCCGAGGTGCTATCCGCGTCGGGGTTGGCCTGGAACTCCCCGACCGCCCGGCGCTCTTGGAGATCCCACAGGCTCATCTCTCCGTCGCGTCCCCGGACCAGTACCTGCTGCGGGTGCCCAGGGCGCGGCCACAGCGACTCGCCGTTGGTCGCGAGCCATTGCTGGGTCGTGTCGTGCGTGTGCAGAGGCAGCGGTGAGCCGATGGCCCGTCCGGTGGAGGGGTCCCAGCGTGCGAGGACGCCCGCGTAGAGCGTGATGACACTGCCGTCACCGGCGGCGGCGACGGCCCCGGTGGCGTCCTCCCGGGACTTCGCTGGGCCCGGCAGCGGTAGGAGGCGCTCCGGTGACAGACGGGGCAGGGAGTAGACGGCGAGCCGGTTCCCGACCCTGGCGACCAGATGGCGGCCGTCGGAGGTGACGGCGTTCTGGCGCACGGCCATGAACGTGGGCAGGAGTTGTCGACGCGCCTCCGTCCCGGCCTGGTACCTCCGGCCGGTCCGGGTGTCGAGGACCGCGAGTGCCTCGTCGCCCGCGTTGAAGTTCTCCAGGATGCGGAACCTTCCGTCCGGCGTGAACAACGGGAGAGGCCCGTTTCCCGGCGTGGGCAGGTCCGGGTTGGCGCCCGGCCGCGGCAGCTTGAAGCGCAGCACCGTTCCGCCCCTGATGCCGAGCACGGTCAACTGCCCGTCCTTCCGGGGCAGTACGACGTAGGCGGCGTCCTTGGCACCATCGGTGACCGGGATGGGGCCGCGGGACACTTCGCCCGTCCGGAGGTCGATCGCCACCACCGAGTTCACCCCCTCGTCCCCGACCGGCATCACGGCGTAACGGCCGGTGGCGTCCAGGGGCGCGCCTCCGCAGTCGATCCCGCCGACCTCGTACCGCGGTGTCCGCCCGGTCAGCGGCCGCACCCGGAAGGAGTCGTCGGGGCAGTCGACGACCGCCTGGGCGTCGAGGCCGATGGCGTCCAGGCCTTCGACCGGGACCTTGCCGAGCTGAGCACCGGTGCGCAGGTCGAACCGCTCGTAGCTTCCCGTCTCCTTGAGTACGACGGTTTCGGAGGGCTGGGAGAAGCGCGCGGTGTAGAAGGCGCGACCGGCGGGCAGCAGCGTGGTGGACAGGAGCGCCCTGCGCTGCACGTCCCAGACACCGAGCCGTTCCCTGGCGTTGTCACCGTCCGTCGCGAACAGGGCCAGCACTCGGGACCCGTCGGAGGAGAAGTCGATGTCCCGGGTATTCTCGGCCGCATTCCAGGAAGCGGGTACGGGCAGCCGCACGGGACGGTCCGGGTGCGCGACGTCCCACACCGACAGCCCTTCCCTGTCGTCGAGTACACCGACCTTGCGGCCGTCGCGGCTGAGCCGCACGACCGGCTCGTGGGCGGTGATCGACCTGATGCGGGGCAGCCGGTGCACGGTCACCCGGCCGGTGAGGTTCGTGAGGACCTGCACCGCCCCCACCTGGTCGACCACCGCCGCGGCCCGGCCGTCGGGTGTGGCCGTCAGCAGCAGCACGTGGTCGGTTCCGGGGAGGTCCAGGGCGTACTCGGTGTTGCGCAGTTGTGAGTACAGCGTCAGGAGCGCGCCGTAGGCTTCGGGCTGACGTGCATCGGTGCGCCAGGCGGTCAGGGCCAGCAGAGCCGCGGTGCTCGGGTCGTCGGCGGCCCTGCGCACCGCGTCGGGGCCGAGCAGACGCGCCGCCTGGGCGCGCAGCTGTCGGTTCAGTTCCTGGGACCGCTCGTACGTCAGCCCGGCCATGGTGCCGGCCAGCACCGCGAGCACGGTGATCACCGCGGTGATCATCCGCCACCGTCGCACCTCCCAGCTCTGACGGGCCTGGGAGGCCTGGATGTACGCGTTTTCCTCGGCCGTGATCTCCTGTGGCCGCTGCTCCCGCCACCGGACGGCCTCCGCCAGCGGAGCCCCCCGTAACAGTGCCCCTCTGCTCCCGCCGTCGAGCTGCCGCCACTGGCGCAGGCTCTGTCGGAGCCGTTCCTGCCAGTCCCGGAAGTCACGGTCCGCCGCCAGCCAGGACAGCAGCCGGTCCCAGTGGTGGATCAGCGCTTCGTGGGCGACGTCGATCATCTCCGCCCCGTCCACCGCCTGGGTGGAGACGAGCAGTTTGCGGTCCGTCAGCAGGCTCGCCACCCGCCTCTGGTCCTCGGGAAGGGAGTCGACGCGCACGGTGCGCCGGACGAAGCCGCCGTCGTCCTCCGGCCGGGCGAGCTGGACGAGCAGGCGCCTCGCGGCGTCGCGTTCCGCGTCCCGCAGGTGGCGGTGGTACACCTCTTCCGCGTATCCGGCGACCGCGCCGGACACCCCGCCCATGGCGTCGTAGGCCTCATGGGTGAGTGTGCCGCCGCGGCGCCGGTTCCACAGCCGGGTCAGCGTGAACTCCACCAGTGGCAGCCGTCCGGGGCCGTCGCCCGCGTCGTCCAGGATCCGCTCGACCAGGCCCGCCTCGTGAGCGACACCGGGAGCGGCGGCGAGTGGCCCGGTGATCGCCGCCCGCAGCTGGTCCCGGTCCATGGGGGCCAGGAGCATGATGCCTTCCTGCAGCCCGCTCTGGTTGTCGTGGGTCAGCAGGCGGTCGAGGGAGCCGGACCGCACCGTGAGCAGCGCCCGCACCGGCCGGGACCGCGGACTGCCCTCGGCCAGTGCGGTGACCAGCCTGAGCAGTTCCCGGCCGGTGACCGGATCGGTCGTGACGATTTCCTCGAACTGGTCGACGAACAGCAGGACACCATCGGGGTGACGGCGTGCCAGGCGTGCGGCCACCTCGGTGGTGTCCCCGGCGGACAGCCGCTGCGCCAGCTCGGCGCGGCTCAGTTCGCCGTCCAGCAGCGGCTCGACGGCGCCGGCCAGCGTCTCCTCGGGGCCGAGCCCGGGAGTGGGCCGGAAGTCCGCCGTCACCTGGCCGGCCCGTCTCAGCCTGGGCAGCAGTCCGGCCCGGACGAGTGAGGACTTCCCGCTGCCCGACGGCCCGGACAGCACGACGACCGGCTGCCGGGTGACCAGCTCCTCCAGTTGCAGGGCGTCCTTCTCACGGCCGCAAAAGACCGATTCGTCCTCCTCCGTGAACGGTCGCAGACCGCGGTAGGGAGAGGAGGGCTGCGCGTGTTCCGCGAGCTCCGGCCATGCCCGCAGGATCGACGAGGCGGGGTGCAGATACGCCGTGCCGACCGCGCTCCCCTGTCCGGCGGCGACCGCCATACCGACGACCCCGCCTAGGTCGACGTCCCAGACCGGCGTACCGCTGAACCCCGGCTCCACCTGCGGTCCGGCCTCGCTCTGCATCTGCAGCCAGCCGGCTCCCTGCACGGCTCTCAGCCGGCCCGCGACCCACACCCCGTGGTCGCTGCCGGAGGGGAAACCGAAAAGGCGGACGCCGTGGTCCCACAGCTCGTCCGCCTCCACCAGCCACGGTGTCACCGTGCCGGAGGACACATCCCCCTCGAGGCGCAGCAGCGCCATGTCCCCGGTCTCGTCGGGGAGTACGGGGTGCCAGCCCGCCACGGTGGCCCGGACGAGCCGCGGGCCGTCGCCCGTGCCCGTCGCCGCCGCCAGCGGGAAGTCGAGTCCGATCCGTCCGGGCGGCGGGGCGGGGTCCCGTGCGTCCGTGCCCAGCGCACGCGCCACGACATGGGCGCAGGTGCAGAGCAGGCCCGGGGCCACGAGGAAGGCGGCGCCGACGATGCCGCCCCGGCCGTGCACCCGGGCGACGGCGTCGGCGAGTACGGACTCCCCTGCGGTCACGGTTCGGCGGGGCGTTCGGCCGGGCGGTTCCACTCCACCGCGACGGTGAAGTTCGCCTCGGTCGCCGTGCGCGCGACCACCACACCCGCGTCGGCGGAGAACTTGATCCCGAACTCCAGACTGATCCTGTCCGGCGGTGCGACGCCCGCGCGCAGCTGGCTGACCACCGCCTGCATGGCGGGTCGTATCGGAGCGAGCACCTCCTGCAGGCTCCTGCCCGCCGCAAGGGCGGCGTCCTGCGCCCGGCCGGCCCGGGCCCAGCCGTTCTCGTCCCGCTGTTCGACCTCGACGTGCAGCTGCTCCCCGCCGTCGAGCGGAATGGTCAGGACGTGCGGCATCGTTCCCCCAACTCCCGTGGCGCCTGGCTCGATTGAGGATAGTAGTCAGCCCCGGGGTCCCAGCGTCCCACGGGACCGGGTATCGCCGGACGGCCCTTTCATCCCTCCCTTCGCCCCAGCGTTCATGCCCTGAACTCCCTTCCCTCCGAGGGACTTTCTCTGCTTCACCTCTTGACGACCGAAGTGACGGAGAGCACATTGAGCGCGCAACCATCGCTTGAGAGCGCTCTCAAGGAGCCGCGGGCGCTCTCCGGCAGGCACCCGCGCATCGACTCCCCGTACCCGAGAGGCACCCCCCATGAGCGATTCCCCCGGCATACCCCGCAGACGGCGCAGTGTGAGGCGGGCGTTCGTCGCCGCCCTCGGCACGACGGTGCTCGCCGTGGCCGCCGCCACGGTCGCCACGCCGTCCGCCAACGCCTCCGCCCCCGCTCCCCCGTCGGGCTGGAGCCAGGTCTTCCTCGACGACTTCAACGGCGCGTCCGGCTCCGGCGTCAACACGTCCAACTGGCAGTACGACACCGGGACGTCGTATCCGGGCGGCCCCGCCAACTGGGGCACCGGCGAGGTCGAGACGATGACCTCCAGCACCGGCAACGTCTCGCTGGACGGCAACGGCAACCTGCTCATCACCCCCCGCCGCGACGCCTCCGGCCACTGGACCTCGGGCCGCATCGAGACCACCCGCACCGACTTCCAGCCGCCGGCCGGCGGCAAGCTGCGCGTCGAGGCCCGGCTGCAGATGCCGAACGTCACCGGAACCGCCGCCGAGGGTTACTGGCCCGCGTTCTGGATGCTGGGCGCGCCCTACCGGGGCAACTACCAGAACTGGCCCGGTGTC
Source organism: Streptomyces sp. NPDC093984 (assembly GCF_044764595.1). Classification (NCBI taxonomy): domain Bacteria; kingdom Bacillati; phylum Actinomycetota; class Actinomycetes; order Kitasatosporales; family Streptomycetaceae; genus Streptomyces; species Streptomyces sp. NPDC093984. Next base: position 784,507 of record NZ_JBIWIM010000001.1, read on the forward strand.
GGCGAGTTGGACATCATGGAGAACGTCCAGGGCCTGAACAAGACGTGGGCCACGATGCACTGCGGCACCAACCCGGGCGGCCCGTGCAACGAGACCAGCGGCATCGGCAACTCCACCGCGTGCCCGAACACGACGTGCCAGTCCGGCTTCCACACTTACACCATGGAGTGGGACCGCTCGGCGAGCCCGGAAGCGATCCGCTTCTACGTCGACGGCGTCAACTACCACACGGTCACCGCCAACCAGGTCGACGCGACGACCTGGACCAACGCCACGAACCACGGGTTCTTCGTCATCCTGAACGTGGCGATGGGCGGCGCCTTCCCGGACGCGTTCGGCGGCGGCCTGGACAACGACACCCAGCCCGGCCATCCGATGGTCGTCGACTATGTGCAGGTCCTCCAGTCCTCGGGCGGTGGGGGCGGTACCACGCCTCCGCCGTCGGGCAACCGGGACGCCTACAGCGCGATCCAGGCCGAGTCGTACGACAGCCAGTCCGGCGTGGCCACCGAGACGACCTCGGACACGGGCGGCGGTCAGGACATCGGCTCGCTGGCGAACGGCGACTGGGCCCTGTACAAGGGCGTCGACTTCGGCTCCACGGCCGCGAAGCAGTTCTACGGCCGGGTCGCGAGCGGCGCGGCGAGCGGGGTGAGCGGACTGGTCGAGGTGCGCCTCGACAGCCGGAGCAACGCACCGATCGGCAGTTTCGCGGTGGCCAACACGGGCGGCTGGCAGAGCTGGAGGACGGTCCCGGCCAACATCACCTCCGTGACCGGCACGCATGACGTCTATCTGACCTTCACCAGCGGTCAGCCGGGCGACTTCGTGAACGTGAACTGGTTCGACTTCGGGCACTGACCACCTCCCTCCCCCATGGAAAAGGGGCCCCACGTGCGCGTGGGGCCCCTTTCCCGTGCACGGAACTCAGCGCAGCTCCGCGCGGAACACCGCCGGCGTCGTGTCCGTGTGCTGGTGGAAGAACTTGGAGAAGTTCGCCGCGTCGGGGAAGCCCACGGCGGCGCCGACCCGGCCTATCGGCAGGTCCGTGTGCGCCAGCAGACGCTTGGCCTCGAGGATCACGCGCTTGTCGATGAAGCCCTTGGGCGTCTGACCGGTGGCGGCGCGGACGGCGCGGACCAGGGTGCGGCGGGAGTAGCCGAGGGCGTCGGCGTAGGCGCTGACGCTGTGGTTGGTGGCGAAGTCCTTCTCCACCGCGTCGCGGAAGCGGGTGAAGGTGGTGTCGACCTGGCCGCGGGCCGCCTCGGCGGAGCTGGTCGCCAGGTGCGCGAGGCGTACCAGGAACGCGGTCAGCGAGTGCCGCAGCACCTCGGTGTGCAGACCGAGCGGCAGCGTGGTGGTGTCCTCGTACTCGCGCCGGAGCTGGGCGAGGGCCGCCCGGAGCGCGGCGAGCTGGCCCGGGTCGGGGTGCAGCAGGGGCGGCAGATCGTAGCGGTAGAGGCCCGTGGCCTCCACCGTGGCACGGGGCAGGAAGCCGGGTTGCATGGTGAGCACGGTGCCGCGGTACTCGCTCGCCCGGGAGAAGCGGTGGACCTGCCCGGGGCGGATCCACAGAAGGTCGCCGTCGGTCATCTCGTACTCGGCGAAATCCACCATGTGTGTCACGGGGCCGCCAGTGAAGAGCATCAGGACATGGAAATCGATGCGGTGGACGCGGTCCAGCGGCGCGTCCTCGTGCCAGGTGCGCCCGGGCTCCATGGGGCCCACCTGCATACCGACGCCGCAGACGCTCCGGTCGGCGGGGAACGCGTATGTCCTGATCCCGTCACCGTCTTGCATGGTTCTGTCCGCCATGTCCTTCTCGTGCCGCCTCGGTACCGCTGTCGATGTCCCACTTTCACCGAAGGCTGACACAGGCGCACCTTCCCCGGCAAAAGTCAGACTTTTAGGTTTGAACGCGTTCCACCAGCGATTCCGCATCCAGTGAGGACTCTTTGAAGATGAGTGCGCAGAGCACCGACGGATTCGAATGGACCGAGCTCGACCGCCGTGCCGTCGACACCGCCCGCATCCTGGCGGCCGACGCCGTGCAGAAGGTCGGCAACGGCCACCCGGGCACCGCGATGAGCCTGGCCCCGGCCGCGTACACGGTCTTTCACAAGGTGATGCGCCATGATCCGGCGGATCCGGAGTGGACGGGCCGTGACCGTTTCGTCCTCTCCCCCGGCCACACCTCGCTGACCCTCTACACGCAGCTCTTCCTGGCCGGCTACGAGCTGGAGCTGGACGACCTGAAGGCGTTCCGCACGCACGGTTCGAAGACGCCCGGTCACCCCGAGTACGGGCACACGGCCGGTGTCGAGACCACCACCGGCCCGCTCGGCCAGGGTGTCGCGAACGCGGTGGGCATGGCGATGGCCGCCCGCTACGAGCGAGGTCTGTTCGACCCGGAGGCACCCGCGGGCGAGTCCCCCTTCGACCACACGATCTGGGCCATCGTCTCCGACGGCGACCTGGAGGAGGGCGTCTCCGCCGAGGCCTCCTCGATGGCCGGCCACCAGAAGCTCGGCAACCTCGTCTTCCTGTACGACGACAACCACATCTCCATCGAGGGCGACACCGCGACGGCCTTCTCCGAGGACGTCCTGAAGCGGTACGAGGCCTACGGCTGGCACACCCAGCGCATCGAGCCCGCCGAGAACGGCGACATCGACGTCCACGCGCTGTACGCGGCGCTGAGGGCGGCGCAGGCCGAGACCGAGCGCCCCTCGATCATCGCGATGCGCACGATCATCGCCTGGCCGGCCCCGAACGCGCAGAACACCGAGGCCGCCCACGGCTCGGCGCTCGGCGCGGACGAGGTCGCGGCCACCAAGCGCGTCCTCGGCTTCGACCCGGAGAAGTCCTTCGAGGTGGCCCCCGAGGTCCTCGCCCACACCCGTCAGGCCCTGGACCGGGGTGCCGAGGCGCACGCCGCCTGGGACAAGCGGATCGCCGAGTGGCGCGGCGCCCAGCCCGGGCGCGCGAAGCTGTACGACCGTGTCGTGGCCGGTCAGCTCCCCGACGGCTGGGAGCAGGCGCTTCCGGAGTTCGAGGAGGGCGCGTCCGTCGCGACCCGTGCCGCCTCCGGCAAGGTGCTGCAGGCGCTCGGCGCGGTCATCCCCGAGCTGTGGGGCGGCTCGGCCGACCTCGCCGGGTCGAACAACACGACCATCGACAAGACCTCGTCCTTCCTGCCGAAGGGCAACCCGCTGCCGGAGGCGAGCCCGTACGGCCGCACGATCCACTTCGGTATCCGCGAGTTCTCCATGGCCGCGGAGATGAACGGCATCGCGCTGCACGGCAACACCCGTATCTACGGCGGCACGTTCCTGGTGTTCTCGGACTACATGCGCAACGCGGTCCGCATGTCCGCCCTCATGCAGCTGCCGGTGACGTACGTGTGGACGCACGACTCCATCGGCCTCGGCGAGGACGGCCCCACCCACCAGCCGGTCGAACACCTCGCGGCGCTGCGCGCGATCCCGGGCCTGAACGTCGTCCGCCCGGCCGACGCCAACGAGACCGCCGTCGCCTGGGCCGAGATCCTCAAGCGGCACTCCACCAACCCCGCCCCGCACGGCCTCGCGCTCACCCGCCAGGGCGTGCCCACCTACGCCCCCAACCCCGAGGCGGCCAAGGGCGGTTACATCCTTCAGGAGTCCTCCACCGGGAGCCCGGACGTCATCCTGATCGCCACCGGTTCGGAGGTGCAGCTCGCCGTCGCCGCGCGGGAGCAGCTGGAGGCCGAGGGCGTGGGCACCCGGGTGGTGTCGATGCCGTCCGTGGAGTGGTTCGAGGAGCAGCCCGCCGAGTACCGCGAGCGCGTCCTCCCGCCGTCCGTGAAGGCCCGGGTGGCCGTCGAGGCAGGTATCGGCCTGACCTGGTACCGGTACGTCGGAGACGCAGGGCGCATCGTGTCCCTGGAGCACTTCGGCGCCTCGGCCGACGCCAAGACCCTGTTCGCCGAGTTCGGCTTCACCCCCGAGAACGTGGCCGCCGCCGCCCGGGAATCCCTTGCCGCCGTCCGCGGTTGATCCGATCGCCAGAAGGAAGATGATCACAGTGACCGAAGCAACCGCAGCAGCGGAGCCCCTGAAGCGCCTGTCCGAGGCGGGCGTGTCGATCTGGCTGGACGACCTGTCCCGCAAGCGGATCGCGTCCGGCAACCTCGCCGAACTCATCGAGACCCGGCACGTGGTGGGCGTCACCACCAACCCGTCCATCTTCCAGGCCGCCATCGGCTCCGGAGAGGGCTACGAGGAGCAGCTGGCCGACCTGGCCGTGCGCGGGGTGACGGTCGAGGAGGCCGTCCGCATGATGACCACCGCGGACGTCAGGGCCGCCGCCGACATCCTGCGGCCCGTGTACGACGCGACGGACGGCCGGGACGGCCGGGTCTCCATCGAGGTCGACCCCCGCCTCGCCCACAACACGGTGGCGACCATCGCCGAGGCCAGGCAGCTCGCCTGGCTCGTCGACCGCCCCAACGTGATGATCAAGATCCCGGCGACCGAGGCGGGCCTGCCGGCCATCACCGAGGTCATCGGCCAGGGCATCAGCGTCAACGTGACGCTGATCTTCTCCCTGGAGCGCTACCGCCAGGTCATGGACGCCTACCTCGCCGGCCTGGAGAAGGCCCGGGCGGCCGGCCTCGACCTGTCGGTCATCCACTCCGTCGCCTCCTTCTTCGTCTCCCGCGTCGACACCGAGATCGACAAGCGCCTCACCAAGCTCGGCACCGACGAGGCCCTGGCGCTCAAGGGCCGGGCCGCGCTCGCGAACGCACGGCTCGCGTACGAGGCTTATGAGAAGGCCTTCGCCTCGGAGCGGTGGAGCGCGCTGGAGAACGCCGGCGCCAACAGGCAGCGCCCCCTGTGGGCCTCCACCGGTGTGAAGGACCCGGCGTACAAGGACACCCTGTACGTCGACGAACTGGTCGCGCCGGGCACGGTCAACACCATGCCGGAAGCCACCCTGAGGGCCACCGCCGACCACGGCGCCGTCCAGGGCGACACGGTGACGGGTGGCTACGAGCAGGCCCGCGCCGACCTCGCGGCCGTGGAGCGGCTCGGGATCCCCTACGACGAGGTCGTGAAGCAGCTCGAGGACGAGGGCGTCGCGAAGTTCGAGACGGCCTGGCAGGACCTGCTGGACGCCGTGACGAAGTCCCTGAACAGCAAGGGAGTTGACGCGGAATGAGCGACGAGACCATGGCACAGGGCGCGGCTCCGGCCGAGAGCACGCTGGTGCTCGAAGCCGCCCTCACCCCACCCCACAGCGGTTCGTCCGCCTGGGACAACCCGCTGCGCGACCCCCGGGACCGCCGTCTGCCCCGTATCGCGGGCCCTTCCGGACTGGTCATCTTCGGTGTCACCGGCGACCTGTCCCGCAAGAAGCTGATGCCGGCGGTCTACGACCTGGCCAACCGCGGCCTGCTCCCGCCGGGCTTCTCGCTCGTCGGGTTCGCCCGGCGCGACTGGGCCGACCAGGACTTCGCGCAGGTGGTCCACGACGCGGTGCGCGAGCACGCCCGTACGCCCTTCCGCGAGGAGGTCTGGCAGCAGCTCGCCGAGGGCATGCGGTTCATCCCCGGTGACTTCGACGACGACACCGCCTTCAAGCAGCTGAAGTCCGCCGTCGACGAGTTGGACGCCTCCCGGGGCACGAGCGGCAACTACGCCTTCTACCTGTCGGTGCCGCCGAAGTTCTTCCCGAAGGTCGTGAAGCAGCTGAAGAAGCACGGCCTCGCCGACGCCCCGGAGGGCTCCTGGCGGCGGGCGGTCATCGAGAAGCCGTTCGGCCACGACCTGGCGAGCGCCCGCGAGCTGAACCGGATCGTGCACGAGGTGTTCGAGCCGGACCAGGTGTTCCGCATCGACCACTACCTGGGCAAGGAGACCGTCCAGAACATCCTGGCGCTGCGCTTCGCGAACCAGATGTACGAGCCGATCTGGAACCGGTCCTTCGTGGACCACGTGCAGATCACCATGGCCGAGGACATCGGCATCGGCGGCCGGGCCGGCTACTACGACGGCATCGGCGCCGCCCGCGACGTGATCCAGAACCACCTGCTCCAGCTGATGGCGCTGACGGCCATGGAGGAGCCCATCGCCTTCGACGCCGGGTCGCTGGTCACCGAGAAGATGAAGGTCCTGAAGTCGGTGAAGCTGCCGGAGGACCTCGGAGCGCACACCGTGCGCGGCCAGTACGCGGCCGCGTGGCAGGGCGGCGAGAAGGTGCGCGGCTACCTCCAGGAGGAGGGCATCGACCCCGCGTCCACCACGGACACCTACGCGGCGATCAAGCTGGAGGTCGACAACCGCCGCTGGGCGGGCGTGCCGTTCTACCTCAGGACCGGCAAGCGCCTGGGCCGCCGGGTGACCGAGATCGCGGTCGTCTTCCAGCGGGCCCCGCACTCGCCCTTCGACACCACGGCCACCGAGGAACTGGGGCAGAACGCGATCGTCATCCGGGTGCAGCCCGACGAGGGGATGACCGTCCGCTTCGGTTCGAAGGTGCCGGGTACGTCGATGGAGATCCGGGACGTCTCGATGGACTTCGCCTACGGCGAGTCGTTCACCGAGTCCAGCCCGGAGGCGTACGAACGGCTGATCCTGGACGTACTGCTCGGCGACGCCAACCTCTTCCCCCGTACGGAGGAAGTGGAGGAGTCCTGGAGGATCCTCGACCCGATCGAGGAGTACTGGGCGACGCACGGCAAGCCCGCGCAGTACGCCTCGGGCAGCTGGGGTCCCGGGGAAGCCGACGAGATGCTCGCACGAGACGGACGGAGCTGGCGCAGGCCATGAAGATCGACCTGACCGACACCACGGCAAGCAAGATCAACAAGGCGCTGGTGCAGGGCCGCCGCGCCCTCGGCACCCCCGCCGTGGGCATGGTCCTGACCATGGTCATCGTGACCGACGAGGAGAACGCCTACGACTCGATGAAGGCGGCCGAGGACGCCTCGCATGAGCACCCCTCGCGGACCCTGGTGGTCATCAAGCGGCAGGCCCGCACCCCGCGCGACCGCACCCGGTCGCACCTGGACGCCGAGGTCCGGGTGGGCGCCGACGCCGGCACCGGTGAGACGGTCGTGCTGCGGCTGTACGGCGAAGTGTCCGACCACGCCGACTCGGTGGTCCTGCCGCTGCTGCTGCCCGACGCGCCCGTCGTCGTGTGGTGGCCGGTGGACGCGCCGGACAACCCGGCCAAGGACCCGCTGGGAGCCCTCGCCCAGCGCCGCATCACCGACCTGTACGCCGTCGAGGACCCGCTGCGTGTGCTGCGAGCCCGGGTCTCCTCCTACGCGCCGGGCGACACCGACCTGGCCTGGACCCGGCTGACGCCGTGGCGGTCGATGCTGGCCGCCGCGCTCGACCAGGCCCGGACGAAGATCATCTCCGCGGCCGTGGAGGCCGAGGCGGAGAACCCGGCCGCCGAGCTGCTGGCCCGCTGGCTGGAGGCCCGCCTGAAGGTGTCCGTGGACCGGGTGGTCACCGCAGGACCGGTCGTGACGGCCGTTCGGCTGGGCACCGACAAGGGCGAGATCGTCATCGACCGCCCCGAGGGCCCGCTGGCCACGCTCACCCTGCCGGGCCAGCCCTCGCGCACCCTGGCGCTGAAGGTGCGCCCGACCTCCGAACTGATCGCCGAGGAGCTGCGCCGCCTCGACGCGGACGAGATGTACGCCATCGCCCTGCGCGGCGAGGGCGCGGGAGCCGAGGAGGGTGCCGCTCATGTCTGACAGCCCGAGGCTCACCCGGCGGCCCGAGTGGGTCGAACTGGAGGACCACCGCGCCCAGTGGCACGCGCACATCCGGGACCTGTTCGACCAGGACCCCGGGCGCGCGGAACGCTACGTCGTGCGCGTCGGTGATCTGCGCATCGACTACTCCAAGCACCTGATCACCGACGAGACCCTGGCGCTGCTCCAGGAACTGGCCACCGCCACCGATGTGTTCGGGCTGCGCGACGCCATGTTCCGCGGCGAGAGGATCAACACCACCGAGCGCCGGGCCGTGCTGCACACCGCGCTGCGCGCCCCCCGTGATGCGGTGATCGAGGTCGACGGCGAGAACGTGGTGCCCAAGGTGCACGCGGTGCTCGACAAGATGACCGACTTCGCGAACCGGGTCCGCTCCGGCGAGTGGACCGGCCACACCGGCAAGCGCATCAAGAACGTCGTCAACATCGGCATCGGCGGCTCCGACCTGGGCCCCGCGATGGCGTACGAGGCGCTGCGCGCCTACACCGCGCGGGAGATGACGTTCCGGTTCGTGTCGAACGTGGACGGTGCCGACCTGCACGAGGCGGTGCGGGACCTGGATCCGGCGGAGACGCTGTTCATCGTCGCGTCGAAGACGTTCACCACGATCGAGACGATCACGAACGCGACTTCGGCCCGGTCCTGGCTGCTCGCGGCGTTCGACGGTGACGAGAAGGCGGTCGCCAGGCACTTCGTGGCGCTGTCGACGAACGCCGGGAAGGTCACCGAGTTCGGTATCGACCCCGACAACATGTTCGAGTTCTGGGACTGGGTCGGCGGCCGGTACTCGTACGACTCGGCCATCGGACTGTCGCTGATGATCGCGATCGGTCCCGAGCGGTTCCGGGAGATGCTGGACGGCTTCCGCATCGTCGACGAGCACTTCCAGGGCGCGCCGGCCGAGGCCAACGCGCCGCTCGTCCTGGGCCTGCTGGGCGTCTGGTACGGCAACTTCTTCGACGCCCAGTCGCACGCTGTGCTGCCGTACTCGCACTACCTGTCCAAGTTCACCGCGTATCTCCAGCAGCTGGACATGGAGTCCAACGGCAAGTCGGTGGACCGCGACGGGCACCCGGTGCAGTGGCAGACCGGCCCGGTGGTGTGGGGCACCCCGGGCACCAACGGGCAGCACGCCTACTACCAGCTCCTCCACCAGGGCACCAAGCTGATCCCGGCCGACCTCATCGGCTTCGCGAACCCGGTCGCCGAGCTGAGTGACGAGCTCAAGGCGCAGCACGACCTGCTGATGGCCAACCTGTTCGCGCAGGGCCAGGCGCTCGCCTTCGGCAAGACGGAGGAGGAGGAGCGCGCGGAGGGCGTGCCCGAGGAGCAGGTGCCGCACCGCACCTTCAAGGGCAACCACCCCACCACCACGATCCTGGCCACCGAGCTGACCCCGTCGGTCCTCGGCCAGCTCATCGCCCTCTACGAGCACAAGGTGTTCGTCCAGGGCGCGATCTGGAACATCGACTCCTTCGACCAGTGGGGTGTCGAACTCGGCAAGGTGCTCGCCAAGCGCGTCGAGCCCGCCCTGACTCAGGGCGCCGACGTCCCCGGCCTCGACCCGTCCACCGCCGCCCTCGTGGCCGCCTACCGCACGCTCAAGAACGCTCAGGAAGAAGTGAACTGACATGCAGCTCGGACTCATCGGTCTCGGCAAGATGGGTGGCAACATGCGCGAGCGGATCCGCCGCGCGGGCCACACCGTCGTCGGCTACGACCGCAACCCCGAGGTCTCCGACGTCAAGAGCCTGGGTGAACTCGTCGAGAAGCTCGAGGCCCCGCGCGTGGTCTGGGTGATGGTCCCGGCCGGCGCCGCCACCCAGTCCGTCGTCGACGAACTCGCCGCTCTGCTCTCCCCCGGCGACATCGTGGTGGACGGCGGCAACTCCCGCTGGACGGACGACGAGAAGCACGCCACCGAACTCGGCATCAAGGGCATCGGCTTCATCGACGCGGGCGTCTCCGGCGGTGTGTGGGGCCTGCAGAACGGCTACGCGCTGATGGTCGGCGGCGACAAGGAGCACGTCGACCGGCTCCAGCCGATCTTCGACGCGCTCAAGCCCGAGGGCCCCTACGGCTACGTCCACGCGGGCAGGGTCGGCGCCGGCCACTTCTCGAAGATGGTCCACAACGGCATCGAGTACGCGATGATGCAGGCCTACGCCGAGGGCTGGGAGCTGCTGGAGAAGGTCAAGTCCGTGGACAACGTCCGCGAGGTCTTCCGCTCCTGGCAGGAGGGCACCGTCATCCGCTCCTGGCTGCTCGACCTCGCGGTCAACGCCCTGGACGACGACGAGCACCTGGACAAGCTGCGCGGCTACGCCGAGGACTCCGGCGAGGGCCGCTGGACGGTCGAGGCCGCCATCGACAACGCCGTCCCGCTCCCGGCGATCACGGCGTCCCTGTTCGCCCGGTTCGCCTCGCGGCAGGACGACTCCCCCCAGATGAAGATGATCGCGGCGCTGCGCAACCAGTTCGGCGGCCACGCGGTCGAGTCCGCGAAGGAGTAACGAGCCGTGGGCGACCTCCTGCTGGTCCGCCACGGCGAAACCGAGTGGAGCGTCTCGGGGCAGCACACCAGCTTCACCGACCTCCCGCTCACGCAGCGGGGCGAGGAACAGGCCAAGTCCCTCGCCCCGCTGCTCGCCGGACGCACCTTCGCGCGCATCCTCACCAGCCCCCTCGGCCGCGCGATACGCACCGCCGAACTCGCCGGACTCTCCGGCGCCGTCCCCGACCCGGATCTGCACGAGTGGGACTACGGTGCCTACGAGGGCATCACCACCGTCGAGATCCACCGCACCCGCCCCGACTGGTACCTGTGGACCGACGGCGTCCCGCAGGGCCCGCCCGGTCACCCCGGTGAGTCGCCGGAGGAGGTCGGCGCACGTGCGGACCGGGTACTGGCCCGCATCGCGCCCGGCCTCGCCGAGGGCGACGTGATCCTCGTGGCCCACGCCCACTTCCTGCGCGTCCTCACCGCGCGGCACCTCGGCCTCTCGGCCGCCGAGGGACGGCTGTTCCAGCTCGCCACGGGCACGCTCAGCCGGCTCTCCACCGAGCACGGGCGGCCCGTGATCGCGGAGTGGAACACGACCGGGGCGTCCGCGACTCCCGGTCCGTTCTAGTCAGCACGACCTGTCAACGCACCGGCCGGCTCGCGTGCTGCGCCGCCAGCCGCACCGGTGCGTTCCGGGCGCCGTATCCCCGGTAGCCGCCGTCCCGCTGGACCAGTTCGAAGAAGACGCGGCCCACGGTGTGCGTGTAGCAGTGCAGGAAGGTGCCCTCTGCGTCGCGGTCGTAGAGGATGCCGAGGTCGCGGTACGTCTCCAGCTCCCCGTCGGCGAACTCGTACTGGGCGGCCAGGTCGTCGTAGTAGTTCGCGGGCACCTCGAGCAGCCGGCCGCCCGCCTCGCGGAAGCGGCGGGCCGCCGCGACCACGTCCTCGGTGCCGAGCGCGATGTGCTGGGCTCGGGCGCCGTCGTCGGTCGGGGCGGGCCCGATGCTCAGGGCGATGCGCACACTGCCGTCGGCGTTGGTGACCGCGCGGCTGCGGTGCAGTCCGTAGGGGTCGGCGACGTCGACGCTTTCCTGGGCGTGCAGCCCGAGCACGCTGCGGTGGAAGAGGGCCGCCTCGTCGAACTGGTGCCAGGGCTGGGTGAGGGCGAGATGGTCGACGCGGTCGATGCCGGAGGCCGGCGCCTTGTGCGGAACGTCCTCGAAGTCCCCGCGCCAGTCGGGGAGTCGGGATCGTCCGGTGGCGCAGAAGAACAGCTCCGTGCCGTCGGGCGCGGACACCGCCTCCAGCGGCGCGTCCTGCGGGGCGCGGCGGCGTGGCAGGACCGGGGCGAGCAGCGCCTCGGCGCGCCGGGCGGCTCCTTCCGGGTCCGGGGACTCCAGACCGACGGCGGCAAGGGCGGTGCCGTCGCGGCGTGCGGCCGGGCCGGTGTTGACGAGGACGCGGGCGGCGCCCTGCTCCCACAGGTCCACGGGTTTCGTCCGGTGCCGGGCCGTGCGGGCGAAACCGAGCGCGCCGAGGACCGCGGAGACCGGGTCGACGTCCGGGGTGACGAGTTCCGCGAAGGCGACACCGGTCGGCACCACGGGCGGGGGCGGGGCCGCGAGTCCGGTCGCCTCCTGGAGGACGAGCAGCGAGCGGCGGGCGTCCACGGCGGTGGGGGCGGCCTCGGCCTGGCGGAAGACGTCGTTGAAGACCTCCAGGGACAGCGGGCCGGTGTAGCCGGCGCGCATCACATGGGCGAGGAGCCCGGCGAGGTCGAAGCCGCCCTGGCCGGGGAAGCAGCGGTAGTGGCGGCTCCACTGCAGGACGTCCATCGCCATCAGCGGGGCGTCGGCCAGTTGCAGGAAGAAGATCTTCTCGCCGGGGATGTCCTCGATGCCCTTCGGGTCACTGCCCCGGGCGAGGATGTGGAAGCTGTCCAGGCAGACGCCGAGCGCCGGGTGGTCCGCGGCCTCGACGACGCGCCACGCGTGGTCGTAGGTGCTCACGTGCCGGCCCCAGGCCAGTGCCTCGTAGGCGACGCGGATCCCGAACTCCTGGGCGACGTCGGCGAGTCGGCGCAGATGCCAGGCGGCGAGCGCGTCGTCGTCCTCGGCGTGCGGGCAGACGCTGGAGCAGACAAGGACCGTGTCCGCGCCGAGCCGGTTCATCAGCTCGAACTTGCGCCGGGCCCGGCGCAGATTGCGCTCGAACTCCTCCGCCGGCACGGCCTCGATGTCCCGCATGGGCTGGTAGAGGTCGATGCTCAGGCCGAGGTCGGCGCAGCGGGCCCGGATCTCCTCGGGGGTCAGCGGGCTGGCGAGCAGGTCGTTCTCGAAGATCTCGATCCCGTCGAACCCGGCCCGGGCCGCGGCGGTGAGCTTCTCGGTGAGGGATCCGCCGATGGAGACGGTGGCGATGGAGGTACGCACCAGGGGTCCTTCCCTACTGACGGGCGGCCGTGGCCCCGGCCAGTTCGGTGATGTCCGTGAGCATGCGCGTGCTGTCCGGTTCCCGCCCGGTGAACAGGCGGAACGCGTCGGCGGCCTGGAAGACGGCCATGCCGCCGCCGTCGAGCGTGGCGCAGCCGAGCGCGCGGGCTGTGCGCAGCAGTTCGGTCTCCAGCGGGCGGTAGACCACCTCGGCGACCCACAGCCCGGGATGCAGCAGCCGGGCCGGGAGCGGCAGCCCGGGATGGGCTGCCATGCCGGTGGGAGTCGCGTGCACGAGGCCGTCGGCGCCCGTCAGGACCGCCGGCAGCGCGTCGAGGCCGGCTCCGGTCGCGCGCTCGGCGCCGAAGTGCCGGCCCAGGGAGGCGGCGAGGTCCGCGGCGCGCTCGGGCAGGGCGTCGACGACGGTGACGTGACCGGCGCCGAGCGTCAGCAGGGCGTGCGCGACGGCCGCGCCCGCGCCGCCCGCGCCGAGCTGCACCACGCGGTCCAGCGGGGCGTCGGGCAGACCGCGGGCGAAGGAGGCGGCGAAGCCGGTGACGTCCGTGTTGTGGCCGACGGCCCGGCCGTCCTCGAGGACGACGGTGTTCACCGCGCCGAGTGCCTCGGCCTGCGGGACGAGCGCGTCGAGGTGCGGGATGACCAGCTGCTTGCACGGGTGGGTGATGTTGAGCCCGTCGAAGCCGAGGTCTCGGGCGGCGCGGACGAGATCGCCCACGGCTGCCGGACCGGCTTCGAGACGGTCGAGGTCGATCAGCCGGTACACGTAGCGCAGGCCCTGCCGGTGGGCCTCCCTCTCGTGCAGGGCGGGGCTGAGCGAGGGACCGATGCCCGAACCGATGAGACCGACGAGATACGAGTCCTGGGGCACCGGCGTCCTCCTGGCAGCAATGTACGAACTAGTACGTTAGTCATAGCAGTAGCCACCAGGTCGGCGGAAGCCCTCCGGGGAACGGAAGGCGGCCGGGCTTCTACAATCGCGGCACGCGAACGAGTCAGACAGCCCTTCCCTCGTCCCAAGGAACCCCATGACCAGCGTCGACGAACCGGCACGACCGAACGGCCGCATCCGCGACGCCGCCCGCACGAAGGCCGAGATCCTCGACGTGGCCACCCAGGAGTTCGCCCGCGCCGGGTACGACGGGGCCCGGGTCGACGAGATCGCCGCCCGCACCCGTACCACCAAGCGGATGATCTACTACTACTTCGGCGGCAAGGAGCAGCTGTTCACGGCCGTCCTGGAGCGGGCGTACGGGGTGATCCGCCAGGCCGAACAGGAGCTGGACGTCGAGCACCTGGACCCGGTCGCGGCCATCCGCCGGCTCGCCGAGGTCACCTTCGACCACCACGAGCAGCACCCCGACTTCATCCGCCTGGTCAGCATCGAGAACATCCACGACGCCGAGCACATCGCCGCCTCCGAGGAGCTGGGCGCGATCGGCTCGCCGGCCCTGGAGGTGACCGGCCGCATCCTCGCGGCGGGCCGGAAGTCCGGGCTGTTCACGGCCGACGTCGACGCCGTCGACCTGCACGCCCTGATCAGCTCGTTCTGCTTCTTCCGGGTCGCCAACCGGCACACCTTCGGTGCCCTCTTCGGCCGGGACCTGGTCGCCGCCGACCAGCGCGAACACTACCGCCGGATGCTCGGGGACATGGTGATCGCGTACCTGACGGCGGACCGCACGGAGGACTGACCGCCGCACCGGAGGTCCGGGCACGACCTCTTGACACCGGGGAAACGCGGGCGCAACATCCCACCCACCGCTACTAACTACCCAGTGGGTTAATTAGCCGAATCCGGCGCCTCTCCCCCATCCGCTCACTCCGCACGTTCCTCAACGGTGGAGTCCCCCGAAGGAGCCCGTCGTGTCCGTCCCCGCCCCGCCCGACGACGCCGCCGCCCCGCCCGGCCAGCCGAGGAAGGCCGCGACGGCCGCCTGGATCGGCAGCGCCCTGGAGTACTACGACTTCTTCCTCTACGGCAGCGCGGCCGCGCTGATCTTCCCGAAGGTCTTCTTCGACGCCTCCGACCCGGCCACCGCGACCCTGCTGTCGCTGGCCACCTTCGGTGTCGCGTACGCGGCCCGTCCCCTCGGCGCGCTGTTCCTCGGACACTACGGCGACCGGGTCGGCCGTAAGAAGATCATGGTGTTCACGCTGGTCCTGATGGGCCTGTCGACGTTCCTCATCGGCTGTCTGCCCACCCGCGCCGAGGTCGGCACCCTGGCCCCCGTCCTGCTGGTGCTGTGCCGCGTCCTGCAGGGAATCTCGGCGGCCGGCGAGCAGGCGAGCGCCAGTTCCATGAGCCTGGAGCACGCGCCCCCGCACCGGCGCGGGTTCTTCACCAGTTTCACGCTCAGCGGCACCCAGGGCGGCCAGCTCATCGCCACGCTCGTCTTCCTGCCGGTCGCCGCGCTCCCCGAGGGGCAGTTGCTGTCCTGGGGCTGGCGCCTGCCGTTCTGGCTGAGCGTCGCGGTCGCCGTCGTCGGCTACGTCATCCGCCGCAGGCTCGCGGAGACACCGGCCTTCGCCCGGCAGTCCGGCGCCGAGGGACCGGCCCGGCTGCCGCTGGCGGTGCTGCTGCGCGAACACTGGGCGGACGTACTGCGGGTGATCGCGGGCGCCCTCATCGCCTCGGTGAGCACCATCTTCACGGTCTGGGCGCTGGCGTACGCGACGAGCGACGCGGTGGGCGTGTCCCGCTCCTCCATGCTGTGGGTGGGCGCGCTCGCCAACCTCGTCGCGCTCGCCGCGATCCCGCTGTGGGCGGCACTGTCCGACCGCATCGGCCGCCGCCCGGTGTACCTCATCGGTGCCGTGGGCAGCGCGGTGACGATGTTCCTGTACCTGTGGGCGATCTCCAGCGGCTCCTACCCGCTGATCCTGCTGACGGGGATCGTCGCCTTCGGTGTCGTCTACAGCGCCGCGAACGGCGTGTGGCCCTCCTTCTACGGTGAGATGTTCTCCACCCGGGTCCGGATGTCGGGCATGGCGATCGGCACGCAGATCGGCTTCGCGGTCGCCGGGTTCGCGGTGACGTTCGCCGCCGAGATCGCCGGGCCGGACGGCACCGACTGGTCGTCGGTGGCCCTGTTCACCGCGGCCCTGTGCGTCCCGCCGGTCGTCGCCGCGCTCACCGCCCGCGAGACGCACAAGGTGCCGACGGAACGGCTCGGCGAGCGCCCGGCGGGCGATGCGGCGAGCCGGGAGACGGTCACGGCCTGAGCCCCTCTCATCCGAGTCCCCGACCGCGCCGGCGGTTCGGGGACTCGGACGCACCACCCTCGCCGTTCCCGCGGCGACAGCCCGCGCAGCCACCGCACCCCCGCGCCCGCCCCGGCCCGGGCCGCACACCCTGCGGGTCAATACACCTAGCCTGGCGGCATGTCCCGTCGTCCGTCCCGTCGTTCCGTGCGTGCCCTCACGCTGGCCGCGTCCGTCCTCGCGACACGGGCCCGCCCGTTCCAGCCGCCCGCGGCACCCGTACCGGCGCCCGCCGGGCGCCCGGTCCGGCCCGTGCCCGGGCGTGTGCTGCACCTGGTCACCAGCGGGCTGCCGCACCAGCGCACGGACTACACCCTGCGCACCCAGGCCCTCGCCCGGGCGCAGTCGGAGGCGGGGCTCGATCCGCACGTGGTGACGCGGCTCGGATTCCCGGTCACCCATGGCGTGTTCGACGCGCGGTCGCTGGATCTGCTCGGTGGAGTGCCCCAGCACCGGCTCCTGCCCCGGTGGCTGCCCCACGGCGGCGGGCCGCTGCTCGCGCGCGACGCCGAGCTGACCGCGCGGCTCGTCGAACGGCTGCGGCCCTCGGTGCTGCACGCGGCGAGCGACCACGGCAACGGCCAGGTGGCGCTCGCCCTGCGCGAGACGTACGGGCTGCCCGTGGTCTACGAGCTGCGCGCCTTCCCGGCGCAGCACGGGCCGGAGCGGACCCCGGGGCGTTCGGGCGACGACGATCCGTACGTCGCCCTGCGTGCGTCGGAGACGTACTGCCTGCGCGAGGCCGACGCGGTGCTGGCGCCGAGCGAGGCGGTGAAGGCCGAGATCGTCGCGCGCGGGGTGCCCGAGGAGCGGGTGCGCGTCGCGCCGGACGCCGTCGATCCCGTCTTCCTCCAGCCCCTGCCCGACGGCAGCGCCCTGCGCGCCCGGCTCGGCATCGGAGCGGACGAACACGTCGTCGGGACGGTCGGCGGCCTCACTCGCCGCGGCGGCCTCGCCACCCTGCTGGAAGCCGGTGCCGAACTGCGTCGCCGGGGCGTCCCGCTGCGGCTGCTGCTGGTGGGCGACGGCCCCGAGCGCCGGTCGCTGCGGACGCTGGCCGCCCGGCTGGGACTGGACGACGGCACGGCGCTGTTCACCGGCCGGGTGCCGCACGACCGGGTGCGCGCCCACCACGCCGTGCTGGACGTGTTCGCGGCGCCCCGCACCGACGAGCCCGGCGGCCGTCCGGTGGCCCCGCCGGCGCTGGTCGAGGCGATGGCGAGCGGTCTTCCCGTGGCGGCCAGTGATCTCCCCGCGATCAGGGAACTGGTCGAGTCCGGCGTGAACGGGCAACTGGTGGTGCCGGGATCCTCTCGCGTCTGGGCGGACGCGCTCGAGGTGCTGCTGCGCAGTCCGGGAACGCGCCGCGACCGGGGAGCCGCCGCACGGGCCTTCGTCGCCCGTGACCGCACCTGGTCGCAGATCGCCGCCACGACCCGCGCGACGTATCAGGTACTCGGGTGTCTGTGAGTCGCCGTCGGTGAGTGGCACACGCCCTGCTCACCCGTCGCGGCATAGAGCGCAGCACCGATCTGTTGACTCCGCTGAGGGACGTGGTGTCGGCGGCACCCTGGTCCCCCGACCGCGGCTTTCCCCCACCGTGGCCGTCACCCCCCACCCGGCCGCCACCGTCCGGAGCAGGAATGAGCGCTTCGACCATCACTACGTCCGCGACCAGGATCCGCCAGGTCTGGCGCCGGGCAGCGCCGCACCCGCTCTTCCTGGTCATCCCCCTGGCCTTGATCATCTCCATCCCGGTGGCCGACGCGTTCCTGCCGCCTGACATCCACCTCGCCCATCTCCTGGTCGTCGCCACCGCGGTCACCGCCATCGGTGCCGGTCCGCGACCCACGGCACTGATCGGTGCCCTCGCGGTACTCGCGCTGATCGCCGCAGGGGCCGAGCGGCGGACCCTGCTCACCGAGAGTGTGCTGGTCGAACTCGCTTCACTCGCCGTGCTCTCCGTCCTCCTGGTCGCCTTCACCCACCTGCGGGACCGGCACCATCGGGAACTCGTCAGAGCGCGCACGGTCTCGGACACCGCTCAGCGCGTCGTCCTGCGCCCGCTCCCGGAGCGGACCGGGCCGGTCTCCCTCGCCGCGGAGTACCACAGTGCCGAGGCCGACACCTACATCGGCGGCGACCTGTACGCCGCGGCCCGCACCACCGACTCCACCCGCCTGATCATGGGAGATGTCCGCGGCAAGGGCCTCGCGTCCATCAGCGACACGGCGACCGTGCTGGGCGCCTTCCGCGCCGCGGCCCACCGGCGGATCCCGCTGACGGAACTGGTCGCCTACGTCGAGGACGCCGTCCGCTGGGGCCTCGCGGAATTCTCGGAATGCGAGCCCGACGCCGCCGAACGCTTCGTGACCGCCGTGATGCTCGACATCCCGGACGACGAGCCGGTGGTCCACATGATCAGCTGCGGGCATCCGCCGCCGCTGCTGCTGCGCCGGGCGACCGGGATCGCCACCGCGCTCCATGTGACCGAACCCGCCCCGCCGCTCGGCCTCGGCGCCATGTCCGACGGCACGTACACGGCGGCGACCTTCCCCTTCCACGAGGGGGACAGGATCCTCCTCTACACCGACGGCGTCACCGAGACCCGCGACCGCGAGGGCACGTTCTACCCGCTTGCCGAACGCGTCGTGCGGTGGGCCGACCAGGCCCCCGGCCCGCTCCTGAAGGAGATCACCACCGACCTCCGGGCGTACGCGGGCGGCCTGCTCAACGACGACATGGCCATGATGCTCGTACAGCGGGGCCCCGGGACCGCCTAGGCCTGCCCAGGGGTGCCGCTTTCGATGCTCGCGTCGAGCAGCGGTCCGAGTTCCCGCACCACGGTCGTCAGGGCCCGGTCGTCCCGTTCGGCGCGGGCGATCAGCAGGGCGCCCTCCAGGGCGCTGATCATGAGCGTCGCGAGTGGTTCCGCCCGGGCCGCCGGGACTCCCATGTCCGTCAGCGCCTCGGCGACCGGGCGCGTCCAGTGGGCGAACGCCGCCGCGGCCGCCGCGCGCGTGGAGTCGGTGGACTGTGCGCAGTCCACGGCCGCCGCGGCCACCGGGCAGCCGCCCTCGAAGCCGGTTCTGGCGTATTCGTCCGTCCACTGCCGGACCATCTCGGCGAACAGCCCGCTCGGTGTCGGCTCCGCCATCGACGCAAGGAAGCGGGCGATCCGCTTGGCGGCGTACCGGCCGGCCCACTCCACCGCCTCGTTGACCAGCTGTTCCTTGCCGCCGGGGAAGTAGTGCTGGAGCGAGCCGCGCGGTGCCCGCGCGTGCGCGGCGACGTCGCGCATACCGGTCGCGGTGACGCCGTCGCGCCGGATCAGCTGGGCCGCGCTGAAGACCATCCGCTCGCGTGGCCCGCGCTCGGACACCGCCATCGTGACCTCCGTCTCGACACTTCGCCACCCACCCTATGACCGGTGTCATAAGGCCCGCTACTATGACGGTTGTCATAACCCATGACGACGCCTCGCAGGGAGGGCGGTCCCCATGGACGTCGGCTTCATCGGTCTCGGGGTCATGGGGCAGCCGATGGCTCTCCGGCTGGCCCGGGCCGGCACCCCGCTCCTGGTCTGGAACCGCACGGCCGCCCGCACCGGGCCGCTGCGCGCGGCGGGCGCCGAGGTGGCGGCGGGTCCCGCCGAGGTGTTCGCGCGGACGGACGTCGTGATCCTCATGCTGGCCGACGACCTCGCGATCGACGCCACCCTGGGCCGCGGCACCCCGGACTTCGCGACCCGCGTCGCCGGACGCGTCGTGGTCCACATGGGCACGACGTCGCCCGGATACTCGCGCACCCTCGAGGCCGATGTGCGCGCGGCGGGCGGGCGCTATGTCGAGGCACCGGTCTCCGGGTCGCGGGTGCCCGCGGAGAACGGGCAGCTGGTGGCGATGCTGGCCGGGGACGAGCCGGCCGTGGAGGTCGTACGGCCGCTGCTGGCACCCCTGTGCCGGGAGACGTTCGTCTGCGGTGCCGCGCCGAACGCCCTGCTGATGAAGCTCTCGGTCAACCTGTTCCTGATCACGCTGGTGACCGGGCTGTCGGAGGCGTACCACTTCGCGGACCGGCACGGCCTGGACCGGCGGCTCTTCCTGGACGTCCTGGACGCGGGCCCGATGGCCAGCGGGGTGTCCCGTATGAAGGCGCCGAAGCTGTACGCCCGCGACTTCACGGTGCAGGCGGCGGCCCACGACGTCCTGAAGAACAACCGGCTGATCGCCGAGGCCGCCCGCAAGGCGGGGGTCGCCTCCCCGCTGCTCGACGTCTGCCACGCCCTGTTCGAGGAGACGGTGACGCTGGGCCACGGCCACGAGGACATGGTGGCCGTCCTACGCGCGATCGAGTCACGGACGCGGGACGGCCTCCACGGCTAGGGCGTGTTGTCCTGGCAGGTTTCCCTAACCCAGGTTCGCCCCCTTGGGGATGCCGTACGCGCGCTCGACGTGCAGGCGCAGCACCAGGCGGCGGTCGCGGACCATGGCGGCGCGGTACTCGTCCCAGTCGGGGTGCTCACCCAGGACGTCGCGGTAGAGCCGGATGAGCTCCTCGACCGTCGCGTCGTACGGGTCCTTCGCGACGGGTGAGAGCTCGGCGGTGCCCTCGACGACCGTGTAGGCCCGCCGGTCGGCGCCGGTGACGTGGTAGGTGGCCCTGGGGTCCCGGCGCAGATTGCGGGTCTTGGCGCGGTCGTCGGTGATCGAGACCCGGATGATCCGCTCGCCGGGGTCATAGGCGTGGCTGACATTCGACAGCTGGGGCCGGCCGTCCCGCTTGAGGGTGACCAGCACCCCACCGTGCCCTTCGGAGAGCAGCGCGAGCAGCGCGTTCTGTGTCCCGTCCTGAGTCATACCCGGGTCAACTCCCGGGGTCGAGCCGCACATTCCCGACTGGGCACTGTCTGCGCACGTCTGGTGGACACCCTCTGCGCCGGGGCAGCGCGGCGATCGGGGTGGCACCCGGCATCGGCTGGGTAAGGAGCAGTTACCTGCTGCAGGAGGGTGCTCGGCCCCACCCCGGGGCGGACCGCTCCGCCAAGGAGGGACCGGCCCCGGTTCCGTGGCGGAGCATGAAAGGTTGGACCCGGAAGCCCGGGACCGCACCGGGAGAGACCGGAGGAGAACGATGGGACACCTGCGGCAGGAGGTCGAGCCGGAGGAGGTCGGCCTCGACCCGAAGGCGCTGGCCCGCCTCGACCAGCACTTCGCACACCAGGTGGACGACGGCCGGCTGCCCGGCTACCTGGTGGCCCTCTCCCGGCACGGCCGCATAGCCCACCTCACCACGTACGGACACCGGGACGTCGCCGAGCGGCTCGCGGTGGAGACCGACACCTTGTGGCGGATGTACTCGATGACCAAGCCGGTCACGTCCGTCGCCGCGCTGATCCTGATGGAGGAGGGCCGCTTCGGGCTGGACACGCCCGTCGCCGACTTCCTGCCGGCGTTCGCCGAGCCGCGGGTGTACGTCGACGGCACCGGCCCGGCCGTCCGGACCCGCCCCGCACAGCGGCCCATCCTGGTCCGCCATCTGCTCACGCACACCGCCGGCCTGACGTTCGGCTTCTACCACACGCATCCCGTGGACGCGCTGTACCGGGAGGCGGGCATCGACTCGTCCGTGGTGCCCGGCACGGACCTCGCCCAGACCTGCGAGGTGTACGCACGGCTGCCGCTGCAGTTCGAGCCGGGCACGCAGTGGAACTACTCGGTGGCGACCAACGTCCTCGGCCGGCTCATAGAGGTCGTCTCGGGCCGGGACCTGGACGCCTTCCTCGCCGAGCGGGTCTTCGGGCCGCTGGGCATGGACGACGCGGGCCTGCACGTCACCGAGGACCGGGCGCCGCGCCTCGCGGAACTGTACGGCGAGACGGAGAGCGGCGGCATCACCCCGATTCCGGGTCTGCCGCTGCACGGCCGGCCCCGTTTCCTCTCGGGCAGCGGCGGCATGGTGGCGTCGGCGTACGACTACCACCGCTTCATGGAGTTCCTGCGACGCCGCGGGGAACTGGACGGCACCCGGCTGCTGGCCCCCGACACGGTCACCGCGATGACCTCGAACCACCTCCCGGGCGACGCCGATCTGCGGTCGTACGGCAGCCGGGTGCACCGCGAGCCCGGCAAGGCGGGCCTCGGTTTCGGCCTGGGCGTCTCCGTCGTCACCGACCCGGAACTCACCCGGTCCCCGGCGGTGCGGGGCGCGTTCGGCTGGAGCGGGGTGGCCACCACCACGTTCTGGGTGGACCCGCGGCACGACCTGACGGTCCAGTTCCTCACCCAGTTGCGGCCCACCGGCTCGCACACGGTGTACCCGGAGCTGAAGCAGCTCGTGCACGAGGCCCTGCCGGGAAGCGTCAGGTCCGCAGCGGGGGCCGGCAGGCAGTCCGGCAGGTAGTGGCCCCGCCGGGTCTGCCCGGGGCCGGCCCGTACGTCGAGGACTCAAGCATCGCCCCGCTCCCCTCCCCCGGCGCCGAGTGCCCGGACCGCCGCGTCGAAGTGTTCCCGGCAGCGGCCCCAGGCGCCGCCCACCTCGAAGTCCTGCAGCAGCGGGGTGAGCGCGGCCGAGAAGTCGGTGCTGGCCTCCAGGGGCAGCAGCGACGGCAGGTTGTCGATGGCGATGAGGTCGAGCACGGGGTGCTCACGCAGCCGGCGTACCGGGTGGTCCCAGTCGGTTGGGGTGTCGTAGACCGGCAGGAGGTTCAGGGGCGAACCGACGTCGGCCGTCACGTCGCACAGGGTGCGCAGCCGGCGTCCGGGGTCGTCGAGGTCCTTGTCCGTGAGGAAGGGCGGGACGGGGCGGGTCGTCAGGACGGTGTTGACCATCAGCTCGTGGGCGAGCAGGGCCTGACGGTCCAGGTTCCGGGTCTCGGCCAGATCCCAGCAGGTGGGGTCGGCGCCCGCGACGCCGAGCGCGACCCGGGCGCCGCGTCCGCTGCGGCCGAGGGCGCCGATCACCAGCGCCCGCACCTCGCCCGAGGCGGCGCGCAGTTGTTCGTCCAGCTCCTCCTTGGACGTCGGCCGCAGCGGCGCGGTCAGCCGGCCCTGGTGCTGGAGCAGGGCGAGGGCGGCGCCCAGGTATCCGGCCCAGTAGCCGAACGCGACGAGCCGCCGCCCGTCCTCGTCCGCCAGGTACTCCAGGTCCAGCAGGGCGCCACCGCCGGCGACGAACCGGCGCAGCAGGGCCTCGGCGCCCGGCTGCCCCTTGTAGGCGTGCCCGAAGAACAGGTGACGGTGGACCAACGCGGAAGGCTCGTCGGGGAGTTCCTTCAGACCGGCGATCAGCGCCTCGGGCGGCGCCGACACCCAGGAGCCCGGCTCGGCGACACGGCAGCCCACCTGTTCGTACGCCTCGGCCGGGAACACCCGCTGCGGCGAGTCCTCGACCGTCACGGTCACGCCGCTCTCGACCAGGCGCCGGGCGTCGGACGGCACGATCGGTGTGCGCCGTTCGGTGGTACGGGACTCGTGGCGGAGCCACAGGTGGAGCGCGGTCATACGCGGTTGACCTCCGGGCGCGGGGCGTCGGCGGCGAAGCGTCCGACGCTCACGGGGCTGACGTCGACGAAGGGTACGCGCCCCGGGAGGACATCCCTCAGGATCTCGTCGACGGCGGGTCCCGGCGGGAGGCCGTGGCCACCGCGGTCGGTGGACCGACGGGAGCGGGGTGCGCGGCGGCCGGCGCCGGACGGCCGCCGCGCGGGCCGCTCACGAGGACTGCACCACGGCGTCCAGGTGGGGCAGGTAGTGGTCGAGCCGCTCCCGCTTGGTGCGCAGGTAGGTGATGTTGTTCTCGCACGGCGGTATCAGCAGCGACACCTGCTCGTCGACCTTGATGCCGTGCCGCAGCAGCGCCTCCCGCTTGCGCGGGTTGTTGGAGAGCAGGCGCACCGACCGTACGCCGAGGTCGTGCAGGATCTCCGCCGCGACCCGGTAGTCGCGGGCGTCCACCGGCAGACCGAGGGCCAGGTTGGCCTCGACGGTGTCCAGGCCCTCCGACTGGAGCTTCATCGCGCGCAGTTTGGCCAGCAGGCCGATGCCGCGGCCCTCGTGGCCGCGCAGGTAGACGACGATGCCGCGGCCCTCGGCCACGACCTGCCTGAGAGCGGTGGAGAGCTGGGGCCCGCACTCGCAGTGCGTGGACCCGAAGGCGTCCCCGGTCAGGCACTCGGAATGCAGGCGGACGAGCATGCCCTCTTCCTCGATGTCGCCGTAGACCAGCGCCACTTGTTCGTCGCCGCGGTCGTGGTCGAGGTAGCCGACGGCCTGGAAATCACCGTACTTGGTGGGCAGGGGCGCATTCACGACTCGGGTGATCCCGGTGGGCACGTTCGCGATCCGGGTGACTCCCGAGGGGGCATTCCCGCCGAGCACGCCGTCAATGTCTGTCATGATCTGATTCCTATCTGGTAAGCGCAGGCGGTACGAGACGAAAGGCCGTGAAGTGATGAGCGGTTCGGGAACTGCGGACACTGCCGGGGGCCACACCGCGGGTGTGCTGCCGTCGGACACCTCGCGGGACGTGCGGGAGCGGGCTCAGGGCCCGCACCGTCAGGTGGCCGTCCTTCCCGTGGGCAGTTTCGAACAGCACGGTCCGTACCTTCCGTTGGCGACCGACACGCTGGTCGCCTGCGCGATCGCCCGCGAGCTGGCCGCCGCGTATCCGGTTCACCTCCTTCCTCCGGTGACGATCTCCTGCTCGCACGAGCACGCGGCGTGGCCGGGAACGGTGAGCATCTCCTCCGTCACTCTCCATGCGGTGGTACGGGACATCGCCGCGTCGCTCGAACGCTCGGGCGTTCAGGCCCTGGTCCTGGTCAACGGTCACGGCGGTAATTACGTCCTCGGCAATGTCGTCCAGGAGGGCAATGCCGTCCGGGATTCCTCGGGCAGCGGGGTGCGGATGGCGCTTTTCCCGGCCCCGGAGGACTGGGAGGCTGCCCGGGAACGGGCCGGGGTGCGCACCTCGCTGCTCAGCGACATGCATGCCGGGGAAATCGAGACCTCCATTCTTCTGCACTGTCATCCCGAATTGGTCAGGCCTGGTCACGAGACCACGGATTTCATCGCCGACGACCGACGGCATCTGCTCACCCTCGGTATGTCGGCCTATACGGAGTCCGGTGTCATCGGGCGTCCTTCGCTGGCTTCCGCGGACAAGGGGAAGCAGTTGCTCGCGACGCTCGCGGAGTCCTTCGAGCCGTATTTCTCCCTGGTCGGGTCGGACGGCGACGAGGACGGTGCGACACATCGCCGGTGACCCCGCGTCAGAAAGGCCGCCGGGGCCGAGCGGGTGCGGCGGATGTGCGGACGGGGGGCGCGGAGCGCGTGGGGGGTACGCTCCGCGCCCGGTACGGGGGGCCGGGAGGGTGCCACGGGGGCCTGGTCCTCCTCGGCGGCGTTCTCCGTCGCGGTGCGCGGGTGCCGCAGACCCGTGTACCAGCGGGCGAGGAGGACGAGCAGGCCGGGCAGGCTCGCCACGAAGCTGAGGACGCCGTAGACGACCGCGACGCCCAGCCCGGTGTCCGCGCCCAGGCCCGCCGCGCCGAAGGCCCAGGCGGTGACACCCTCCCGGGGGCCGAAGCCGCCGATGTTCAGCGGCAGGCCCATCGCGATGAGCGCGAGCAGGGCCAGGGGCAGCAGCGTGACCGGGGAGGCGTGCGATCCGGCGACCCGCGCGGCCACCAGGAACATCAGCAGGTGCCCGGCGAGCACGACCACGGACGACAGCAGGACGGAGGGCCAACTCCCGCGCGCCAGCAGGGCGGTACGCGCCTCGGCGAGCGCGGCGCCGAGAGCCCGGCGCCGACGGGAGGGGCGGGGGGTGCGGCCCATGCGGACGGCCACGACGATGGCGAACGCACCGAGCGTGGCGAGCGCCGTCAGGCCGGCCAGATGGCGGGCCTGGGTGAGCACCGGCGAGGGCAGCGTGAGCAGGACCGGTACGCCCACCGCGACCAGGGCGACCTGGCCGGCGGTGCGTTCCAGGACCACGGCGCGGACGCCGCGGCCGACGTCACCGGCGCTCTGCCCGTGCCGCACCGCGCGGTGCACGTCGCCGAGGACGCCGCCGGGGAGTGCCGCGTTGAGGAACAGGGCGCGGTAGTAGTCGGCGACGGCGGCGCCGAACGGCAGCCTCATGCCGAGCGCGTGGGCGACCCGGCACCAGCGCCAGGCGCTGAACACGGTGGTCACCGCGCCGATCCCGAGCCCGGCCAGAAGGGTCGGCACATCGATCCGCCGCAGCCCGTCGAGCAGCACCCCGGTCCCGAGCCGCCACAGCAGCACCCCGAGGATGAGCGCCCCGGCGACGGTCCCGAAGTGGGTGCGCAGGGCGCGCAGGACCCGGCCGCGCGGGGGCGCCCCGGTGCGGGCGGCGGCCGCCACGGGGACGGTTTCCGTCACGGGCACGCGCACCTCCTCCGCCGCCGACGCCAAGGCCGCCGTCCGCGTCGTCATCACGCGCCTCCCGTCGGGCGGGGCAGGACCAGTACGTCGCTGTGGTGGACCGTCACGCGCAGGTCGCCCGCGGCGCAGACGGCCAGGCGGTCCCGCAGATACGTCTCTGCGCGGGGCGCGAGGTCAGGGCGCTGCTCCACGGCCGCACCGACCCAGCCGTGCAGCCACTCCTGCGTCAACTCCCGCTGCCCGGCGCCCAGTCGCCAGGGGCTCGGATGGACCCGTACGCTCGCGCCGAGCCGGTCGAAGGCCTCACAGGCCGCGCCCACCGCGTCGGGGCCGAGGAGGTCACCGCGCCGCTGGTGGGCGTTGAACGCCTCGCCGATCTCCCGGTCCAGGGGGTGCTCGGGCGTCAGTTCCACACGGCCGACGACGGACAGCGTGAGCAGCGCCGGGCAGCCCGCGCCCACGCAGGCCCGGGCGAGCGTGTCGATCTCCTCGGCGGTGAGCACGTCCAGCAGCGCGGACGCGGTCACCAGCGACGCCCCGGCCAGCGCGTCCGCGGTGAGCCGTCCGATGTCGCCGCGCTGGGTGGTGACGGTCACCCGGCTGCCGTCGCCCGCCGCGCGGGGCGCCCCCACCGAGGCGAAGTGCAGCAGGTAGGGGTCCCGGTCGTGCAGCACCCAGTGCTGGGGGCCGTCGAGCAGCGGGGCGAGCCAGCGGCCCATGGAACCGGTGCCGCAGCCCAGGTCGTGCACGATCAGCTCGGTACCGTGCCGGGGCCGGTTCGCTAGGCGGATCCGCAGCGGGTCGAGCAGTTCGTGCGCCCGCGCCTCCGCGTCGGCGGGCTCCCGCAGCCTCAGCCACTGCGGGGCGTATCGCGGCACCTCGGTCTCGCCGCCGCCGGGCGCGGGGATCGCGGGGGGCACCCCGGGCTCCGGTTCCGTGGACGTGTCGGACCCCGCCTCCGATGTCGTACCCGTGCTCATGCCGCCCTCCGAGGGTCGTGCAGCCGGCCCAGCACACCCGCCAGGCTGCGTGCCGTGGTCGCCCAACCGTCCAGTGCCGCCCGGCGGCCGCGCGCGGAGGCCTTGAGCCGGCGCCGCACGTCCGCCTCGCCGAACCAGCCGCGCAGCTCGGCGGCGATCGCGGCGGGGTCCTCCGGCGGGACGAGGATGCCGGGCACCCCGCCGTCCGGCGCGCGCCCCACCGCCTCGGGCAGGCCGCCGACATCGGTGGCGAGGACCGGGATGCCGCGCGCCAGGGCCTCGGTGACGGCCATGCCGTACGTCTCGGCGTACGAGGTGAGGACCATGAGGTCGGCGGATGCGTAGCTGGCCTCGAGTTCGGCACCGGACCGCGGTCCGGCCAGGTGCAGCCGGTCGGCCAGGCCGTGTCCGTCGATGAGGGCGCGCAGCCGCTCGACGTACTCCGGGTCGTGGCCGAGCCCGCCCACGCACTCGCAGGTCCACGGCAGGTCCTTGACCGTGGCGAGGGCCTCGATGAGCCGGTGCTGCCCCTTGCGGGGGGTCACGGCGGCGACGCACAGCAGCCGGGAGACGCCGTCGGTGCCGGGGGCCAGGGGCGCGATGTCGGCGCCGGGCGCGGCGACATGGACCCGCTCGGGGGCGAGACCGTGGTGGGAGACGAGCCGGCGCACCGCCCAGTCGCTGGTGGCGATCACGGCGGGCACGGCCCGCAGGGTGGCGCGCTCCTTGGCGTCCAGTTCGGCCGCGGTCTCGGGGTCGAGACCGGTCTCGTCGCCGAGCGGCAGGTGCACCAGGACGGCGAGGCACAGACGTCCGGCCTCGGGCACGACGATCTCGGGGACGCCGCAGGCGACCAGGCCGTCCAGCAGGACGACCGTGCCGTCCGGCAGGTCCCGCAGCGTACGGGCGAGTTCGGCCCTCGCCTGCGCGCCGGGCCGGGGCCAGGAGCCCTCCACCAGGTGCCTTTCCACCTGCCAGCCGAAGCCTGGCAGGTCCAGGCAGACCCGGCGGTCGAAGGCGTTGCCGCCACTGGGGGTGGCCGGGTCGTCGACGCCGCCCGGCATCACGAAGTGCACGGTGCGCAGGGACATGGGGATGATGTCGGCGTTCCTGAGGGCCGTGTTCTGCACGGGCACATAGCCGAGACGGGGCTGGGCCGGCTGCCCGGCAATATTCACGGACGCGTGGTCGATGGTCGTGTCGGTCACAGGGCACGCTCGTAACTCGCCCAGGCGATGTGCGACTCGTGCAGCGTGACGGTGATGCCGGCGATGCCGCGGGCGTTCTCGCCCAGGGCGCCCTTGTGGATCCGTTCGGCGAGGCGGTCGGCGATCACCTTGGCCAGGAACTCCGTCGAGGTGTTTATGTTCGCGAAGTCCGGCTCGTTGTCGAGGTTGCGGTAGTTGAGCTCGCTCACCACCGCGCCCAGCTCCTGCGTGGCCAGTCCGATGTCGACGACGATGTTGTCGTCGTCCAGCTCGGCGCGGCGGAAGGTGGCGTCCACGAGGAACGTCGCTCCGTGCAGGCGCTGCGCGGGCCCGAAGACCTCGCCGCGGAAGCTGTGGGCGATCATCAGGTGATCGCGGACGGTGATGCTGAACAACGGACGACCCTCCAGGTGCACGGTGCGTCTGGTCCCCTTCCGGGGTATGCCGTGTAGTACGGCTGACCCCTCCGCGTTGTTCAGCTGCCCTTCTCCTTGTTCGGAGGTTCCTTGGGAGTTCGCCCCAAGGGCGGGCAACTCGGGCGGGGCGGGACTCAGTCGGTGGGATACAGGATGCGGTGGCACAACCCCTTGAGCTCACCACGCGTGAGGCGTGGCAGCACGTCGGGGAGGTCTTCGAAAGGGGACTCGCCGGTGACGAGCGCGTCGAAGGCGGGGTCGGCGAGCAGGTCGAGGGCGAGGGCCATGCGGTCGGCGTAGTCACGTCCGGTGCGGGAGCGCGGCGAGACGGTGCCGACCTGGCTGCTGCGGATCGTGAGGCGGCGCGAGTGGAAGGCCTCACCGAGCGGCAGGGTGACGCGCCGGTCGCCGTACCAGCTGAGTTCGACGACGGTGCCCTCGGGCGCGAGGAGTTCCAGGGAGCGTACGAGCCCCTGTTCACTGGCGCTCGCGTGCACGACGAGGTCGCAGTCGCCGAGCGCGTCCTCGGGTGGGGCGAAGTCGACACCGAGCGCGCGGGCGATCGCGGCGCGCTCCGGGTCGGCGTCGACCAGTTGGACACGGACGCCGGGGTGGCGGGCGAGGAGGGCGGCGACGGAGCATCCGACCATGCCGCCGCCGACGACCGCGATCCGGTCGCCGAGCTGCGGGCCCGCGTCCCACAGGGCGTTGACGGCGGTCTCGACGGTGCCGGCCAGGATGGCGCGGTGGGCGGGCACGGCGTCGGGGACGACGGTGACGGCCGAGGCGGGGACGACATAGCGGCTCTGGTGCGGATACAGGCAGAAGACGGTCCGACCGACCAGCTCGTCCGGCCCCTGCTCCACCTGCCCGACACTCAGATAGCCGTACTTCACGGGGGCCGGGAAGTCCCCCTCCTGGAACGGGGCGCGCATGGCGGCGTGCTGGCTCTGCGGGACACCGCCGCGGAAGACGAGCGTCTCGGTGCCGCGGCTGACACCGGAGTACAGCGCGCGCACCAGCACGTCGCCGTCGCCGGGCTTCGGCAGCTGAACGTCCCGCAGCTCCCCGTGGCCCGGCGAGCGCAGCCAGAAGGCGCGAGCTGTGAGGTCCATGTGCGTCTCCCTGAACGATCCGGCGTTTCACCACGTACGCAGCTACGAGAAGTCGCGCACAAGGTACGCGCGAAGATCGAATCTGTCACTTGGCCGGAGGGTGAGCGGTGGCCCTGAACCACACATACGAGGCGAGGCTCTTGCAGCAGGAGACGACCGTGGGGGCGGGCGTGCAGGTACTGCTGCTGACCTTGCTGGGCACGGCGATCGGCATGGGTCCGGCCGGCTGGCTGACGGGCCTGGCGTTCGCGCTCGCCACCTGGGCCGTGCTCACCCGGGCCGTGCTCCGCTCCCGGCTCAGCTCGTTCGGCCCGGCCAACCGGGTGACGCTGGGCCGGGCGATCCTGGTGGGCGGGGTGACGGCGCTGGTCGCGGACTCGTTCGAGAGCGCCCCGCCGGTGACGGTGTTCGTGGGGCTCACGGCGGTGGCGCTGATCCTGGACGGCGTGGACGGCAAGGTGGCCCGGCGCACGGGCACGTCGACGGCGCTGGGCGCGCGATTCGACATGGAGGTCGACGCGTTCCTGATCCTGGTGCTGAGCGTGTACGTGTCGATGGCGCTGGGCCCGTGGGTGCTGCTGATCGGCGCTATGCGGTACGTGTTCGTGGCGGCGGCCCGGGTGCTGCCGTGGCTGAACGGCGAACTGCCGCCGAGCATGGCCCGCAAGACGGTGGCGGCGGTGCAGGGCGTCGCGCTGCTGGTGGCCGCGTCGGGGCTGCTGCCGTACGCGGCGGCCGTGGGGGTCGTCGGGTGCGCGCTGTCGTCGCTGGTGTGGTCGTTCGGGCGGGACGTGCTGTGGCTGTGGAGCGTGCGGGGCGGCGCGAGGGTGGCGACGCCCGCCGAGGTGGTGGTGGAGCCGGTCGCGGAACTGGTGGCGGGCGGCTGACCGGCGCCGTCGCCTCAGGTCGTCAGGAGGCGGCCCTCGGGCCGTCGAGCCGTCCGATGCGGGCCACGTTCTCCCGGTCCTCGGGCTCCTCGCTGGGGCGGGCGGCGAACCAGGCGTCGAGGATCTCCTTCAGGAGCGGCTCTGAGGTCAGGCGCAGGCTGAGCGCGAGCACGTTGGCGTCGTTCCAGCGGCGGGCGCCGTCCGCCGAGTACGCGTCCGTGCACAGCGCCGCCCGTACGCCCGGCACCTTGTTCGCGGCGATCGACGCGCCGGTGCCGGTCCAGCAGCACACGACCGCCTGGTCGGAGGTGCCGTCGGCGACCTCGCGGGCCGCCGCCTCGGAGCACGCGGCCCACTGCGGGTCGTCCCCGGCGCGCAGCGCCCCGTGCGTGAGCACCTCGTGGCCACGGCCGCGCAGTTCGGCGACCAGGCTGCGGGCCACGGGTTCGTCCATGTCCGAGGAGACGGAGATCCGCATGTCTCGGAGGGTACCCGCTCACACCCATCCGGTGGTTCCGCCGGCCTGCGGGGTACTCGGCCCCCGGACCGAGGCGGAAGGAGCCGGACGTGGGCGGCAGCGATCGGCTGCGGGAGTACCGCGGCAAACGTGACTTCGACCGGACCGCCGAGCCCCGGGGCGACACGGCGGCATCCGGTGCGGAGCCCCACTTCGTGGTGCAGATCCACGACGCGAGCACCCTGCACTTCGACTTCCGGCTCCAGGTGGGCGACGTCCTCAAGTCTTGGTCCATCCCCAAGGGCCCGTCCGCCGATCCCGGCGACAAGCGGCTCGCCGTGCCCACCGAGGACCATCCGCTGGACTACGAGGACTTCGAGGGCGTCATTCCCGCGGGTGAGTACGGGGGCGGCACCGTGATCGTCTGGGACCGCGGCACCTATCAGCCGCTCAGCCACGACCGGCGCGGGCGCCCCATGCCCTTCGAGGAGTCGCTGGAGCGCGGGCACGCCACGTTCCGGCTGGACGGGTCGAAGCTGCACGGCGAGTACGCGCTCACCCGGTTCCGCGGTGGCGGGAGGGGCGGCGAGCAGGAGGCCTGGCTGCTGGTGAAGGCGGGGCACGCCGGCTCCGGCGGCCACGGGACGCCCGACCCGCGCCGCGCCCGGTCGGTCCGCAGTGGACGCACGCTCGCGCAGGTGGCCGCGGACGGCGGTGAGGGATGAGGGGCCATGAACGGCCTCCTTCAGGCGCTGCCCGCCGAGAGCGCGGGCCGGTCGGCGCGGCGCGCCCCCTCACCGAACTCGCCGCACGGCCCGTGCTCGCCACGCCGAGCGATCGGCGCGACTTCCCGGCGGCGGAAAGTGGGTCTTCGAGCGGAAGCTGACGCCGGCCGACCGGTGGCCGCCGGGCCACGTCACGTACCCGACGTGGCAGCCTCCCGCTCCGGGCGCGAAGCGGCTCGCAGCGCACCCTCGGTGCGCGACGCGCGCCTGCCGGGCACCGACAACGCGGCCAGCGCAGCGCCGAGGCACAGCACTCCCAGCAGACCGAAGCCATGCGTGTACCCGGAGCCGTACGGCAGTCCCGTCGGCTGCAGCCGACCCGTCACCAGCACACTGGTGACCGCCGCGCCGATGGAGCCGCCGATCGTCCGGATGTTGGCGTTCATTCCGGTCGCCGCACCGGTCTGCTCGGCCGGAACGCTGCCGACGATCAGGTTGGCCATGGAGGCGAAGGCCAGCCCGATGCCGAAGCCGAACACACCGGCGACGAGAGCCACCTGCCACTGCGCGTCGTGCCACAGGGTGAGGAACCCGCAGGCGACCGCACCCAGCGCGGCCCCCGCCGTGAGCAGCGCCTTGGCTCCCACCACCGGCTCCAGGCGGCCGCTCAGGACGCCCGAGACGAACATGGCCACCAGCATGGGCAGCATGAGCAGCCCGGACGTGGTGACGGAGGCCCCGAAGCCGTATCCGGCGGCGCGGGGTGTCTGCACGAAGGCGGGCAGGAAGGACCAGATCGCGTACATGCCCGCGCCGAACAGCAGCGCGGCGGTGTTGGTCGTCCACACGGCGGGCAGCCGCAGGACGCGCAGATCGATGAGCGGGCTGCGGGAACGCGCCTCGGCCGTCAGCCACAGCGCGAACAGCACGGCGGCGGCGAGGAAGAGACCGATCACCGGGGCCGATCCCCAGCCCCACCTGGTCGCCTGGCTGAGCGGCAGCAACAGCGCCACCAGCCACGCGGACAGCAGGACGGCGCCGAGCCAGTTGACGCGTCCCTCGGCACGGCTCGGCGACTCGGGCACGAAGCGCGCGGCGATCAGCGTGGTGACGGCGACGACGGCTACCGGGATCCAGAACAGCCAGCGGTAGTCGAGCGCGGAGACGATGGGACCGGCCGCCACGATGCCCACGCCGCCACCGGCGGCGATCACGGCGGACAGGTTGCTGATGCTGCCGCTCACCTCGGCCGGGGCGAACTCGTCCCGGATGATGCCGAACGACAGCGGGAACAGCGCGCCGCCGGCGCCCTGGACGACCCGGGCGACGATCAGCACGCCGATGTTCGGCGCGAACGCGGCGAGCAGACAGCCGGCCAGCAGCGTCAGCAGCACCGCGACGAGCGTGCGTTTCCTTCCGACGAGGTCGCCGACCCGGCCGAGGATCGGTGTGAAGACCGAGGCGGACAGCAGGTACGCCGTCATCACCCAGGTCGCGGTGGACTGCGAGGTGTGCAGCGCGTGCTGGACGGTCGGCAGGGCCGGCGCGATCAGTGACTGCAACATGGAGAACACGCCCGCACCGGTCGCGAGGACCGCGAAGGTGAGGCGGGTGGACTTCCGGGGCATGAAAAGCCTCTCCGAACAGGGCGCGGCCGAGATCTTCCGGCCGCGGTCGTAGGACTCCGTGGTGCCGCAGGGCAGCGTGGAGCGCGCCGACGGCCGCGTGGAAGCGGTCGCGGAGCGGATGGGCTGACGGGCGGGCGGTGCGATCGGCGCAGCGCCCGCGGGTACGAGGTCATGGGGTACGAGGCCGACGCCGGGGGCGTGCGGCCGCACGCGCCCAGGGCGGGCGCACCCCGACTGCTAAAGTGGAGGTGTTCCTCCACTCTAACGGAGGCATACCTCCGCTTCAACCCGTCCGGCCCCGGGAGGCAGCAGTGACGACCCCGCCGTTCCCCGTCAGTGAGATCGTGGCGTCCCAGCGGCCGCACCGTAAGGACGCCGCCCGCAACTACGACGCCCTGATCGCCGCCGCCCGCGAGGGCTTCGCGGAGCACGGCGCGGAGGCGTCCCTGGAGGACATCGCGCGCCGCGCGGGCGTCGGGATCGGCACGCTGTACCGCAACTTCCCCACCCGCCGCCATCTCTTCGAGAGCGTCTACGCGGGCGAGGTGAACGACCTGTGCCGGGTGGCGCGGGAGGTCGCGGACCGTGAGCCGTGGGAGGCGCTCACCTCGTGGCTGCGCCGGTTCGTGGGCTACACGGTGACCAAGCGGGCCATCCGCGAGGCGATGGACGACGAGTCGGAGATCTTCCTGGCCTGCCGGGAGTCCATGTACCGGGCGGGCGGCCCGCTCTTCGAGCGCGCGCAGCAGGCCGGCGAGGCGCGCACGGACATGACCTTCGACGACCTGCTGCGGATGGTCGCCGGCATCACGGCGACGAACTTCCTGGACGACGCCCAGCGGGACCGGGTCCTGACCGTGGCCCTGGACGGGGTGCGGGTGTCCGGCGCCTGACCGTGCTCAGGCGCCGGACCGGCTAGCTGTTCCAGCTCTCGTCGTACGGATCGCTGGGGGTCGCGACCGGCTTCGCCTGTATGACGTCGAGGTAGGGGATGATCCCGCCGTTGACGGGGTCCTTGGTGCGCTTCGGGGTGTAGGTGCCGGTGACGTCGAGCCAGGAGTCCGGCTGCAGGACGGGCGGCAGCTTGCCGGTCAGGCCGATCTTGACCGGCTGGGCGTCGGCGGCGCAGCAGTTGAGGGCCATGCGGACCAGGTAGGGCGTCCCCGTGTGGTCC
Organism: Streptomyces sp. NPDC093984; assembly: GCF_044764595.1. NCBI lineage: Bacteria > Bacillati > Actinomycetota > Actinomycetes > Kitasatosporales > Streptomycetaceae > Streptomyces > Streptomyces sp. NPDC093984. The sequence continues at coordinate 819,497 of NZ_JBIWIM010000001.1, forward strand.
AGGGCGACGAACCCGGTGATCTCCACCTTCCGGCCGCCGAGGGAGTGTCCGTGGCCGTACGCGGCGCGGCCCGCGTAGTCCACCAGGCCGAGCCTGACCGGGTCGCCGGACGGGAGGGCCGGATAGGCCAGGGGCTGCTGGAGGGCCGTACCGGAGCGCACGGCGCTGTAGGAGCCGAGCGCGGGCGGGGCGACCAGGATGAGCGCGAACAGGGGGAGCACGAGGAGCCAGGAGATCCGCGGCTCGCGGTGGACGTGGCCGTGGCCGTCGGCGTGTTCGTCATGCCGGTCGTGTGCCTCGCCGCCGCCCGGAGGCTTCCGGGCCGCCCACGCGCGGCGCAGCTCGTACCAGAAGGTGGCGGCCGCCGCCACGATCAGGACCGCGCCGGCCGCGAGCAGCAGCGGCTGCAGGCCCGCCTTGACGTAGCGCAGGTACAGGCTGGTGGTCCCGGCGTGCAGCAGTGCCCCGCCGACCAGGAACAGGACGGCCGCTTGCGCCTGTCGGTTCACAGCAGCACCGCCCCGGTCAGGACCGACACCAGGATCGCCAGCACGAAGGTGGCGGGCGCGAACCGCAGTGCGAAGGAGCGGCCGAAGGTGCCGGCCTGCATCGCGAACAGCTTCAGGTCGATCATCGGCCCGACCACCAGGAACGCCAGCCGCGCGGTGAGCGAGAACTGCGACAACGAGGCCGCCACGAACGCGTCGGCCTCGGAGCAGATCGACAGCAGCACCGCGAGCACGGACAGCGCGAGGACCGCCACCACCGGGTTGCTGGCCGCCGTCCGCAGCCAGCTCGCCGGCGCCACGGCCTTGAGGGTCGCCGCGGCCATCGCGCCGACGACCAGGAAGCCCCCGGCGTGCATCACGTCGTGCCGTACGGACCCCCAGAACGCGGCCCCCTTGCTCTGCCCCTCGTACGACGCCCGGGCCGGCGGCCGCAGCCAGTCGGTGCGGCCGAGCCGCTGCCACAGCCAGCCCATCGCGCACGCCACCAGCAGGCTCGCCAGGAACCGGGCGAGGACCATCTCCGGGTCACGGGGGAAGGCCACGGCGGTGGCGGTCAGCACGATCGGGTTGATCGCGGGCGCGGACAGCAGGAACGCCAGCGCCGCCGCGGGCGTCACCCCCCGGCGCACCAGCGCCCCGGCGACCGGCACCGAGGCGCATTCGCAGCCGGGCAGGACCGCCCCGGCCATCCCCGCGACGGGCACCGCGAGGGCGGGCCGTTTCGGCAGCGCTCGGGCGAAGAACGACGGCGGGACGAACACCGCGAGCGCCGCGGACAGCAGCACGCCGAGCACGAGGAACGGCAGCGCCTGGACGACCACCGCGAGGAACACGGTCATCCAGCTCTGCATCACCGGGGCGCCCAGCGCCCGGCGGATCGGGCCCTGCCCGACGACCAGCACGAGCAGCAGCAGGGTCAGGCCGAGGGAGGAGTTGAACTGCCAGCCCTGCGAAGGCTCCTCGTCGTGGCCCCGGTCGACCGGGGCCGGGGGTGCTTTGACGACGGTCACGGGCGGGGTACCTCCGGAAAGGAGCGGGCGGCGCGGGGGGCTTCCCCCCTCCCCACCCATACGAAGTCCCGGGCGCGGTGTCTCACCGCGGACCCGGGACTTTGCCGCCCAATGACCTTCCGCTCAATGACCTTGCCCGGTCATCGGCCGCTGCCTACGCCGGTTTCGGCTGTCCCCCGGCGGCCGGGGCGTGCCGGCGACGGAAGAGGGACGGCAGGCTCGGCACCGTCAGGAACCCCTCGGCCTGTGCGCTGGCGATACCGATGCGCGGTATGTCGCGGGTGTTCTCGAACAGCAGGAAGCGGGGCTCCCAGACCGGCCGGTACTTGGCGTTGGCCCGGTACAGGGACTCGATCTGCCACCAGCGGGAGAAGAACGTCAGCACCGAGCGCCACAGCCGCAGCACGGGGCCGGCGCCGAGGCGGGAGCCGCGTTCGAAGACGGCGCGGAACATGGCGAAGTTGAGCGACACCCGCTCGATGCCGAGGTCGCGGGCGCGCAGCAGCAGCTCGATGACCATGAACTCCATCAGGCCGTTCTCGCAGTCGCGGTCGCGGCGCATCAGGTCGAGGGAGAGGCCGTGCTCGCCCCAGGGGACGAAGCTGAGCACGGCCCGCGGCTCGCCCTCGCTGTCGCGGCACTCCAGCATCATGCAGCACCCGTCGGCGGGGTCGCCGAGGCGGCCGAGGGCCATGGAGAAGCCGCGCTCGGTGGCGCCGTCGCGCCAGTGGTCGGCCTTCTCGATCAGCTCGGCCATCTCGGACTCGGGGATGTCCCCGTGGCGGCGGATCGTCACGGTGTACCCGGCGCGCCGGACCCGGTTGTGCGCCTGCCGCACGACCCGCATGGCGCGTCCCTCGAGGCTGAAGTCGGCGACCTCCACGATCGCCTCGTCACCCAGTTCGAGGGCGTCCAGTCCGTGCCGGGCGTAGATCGTGCCGGCCTCTTCACTCGCGCCCATCACGGCGGGCGTCCAGGCGTGCCGACGGGCCTCCTCCAGCCACTCCTCGATGGCGCCGGGCCAGGCCTCGGGGTCGCCGATCGGGTCGCCGGAGGCGAGGGTGACACCGCCGATCACCCGGTAGGCGATGGCGGCCTTGCCGCTCGGGGACCAGATCACGGCCTTGTCGCGGCGCAGCGCGAAGTAGCCGAGAGAGTCCCGCTCGCCCTGCTTGGCGAGCAGTTCGCGCAGCCGGCGCTCGTCCTCCTCGCCGAGGAGCTCGCGGCCGCGGGGCGCGCGGAAGCAGGCGTACAGGACGAGGAGGAAGGTCGCCGCGGTCAGGACGTTGATGGTGATGTCCACCCAGCGGGGGGCGTGCACGTGCTCGATGTGCTCGGCGAGCGGGCCGACGCTGACGCCGCGCAGCAGCGCGTACACGATCTCGTCCGCGAGGGAGGCCGAGGCTTCGGTGTGCGCCTTGTTGGTGGCGTCCACCAGCAGGGTGCCGATGCCGCCGCTGACGACGATGCCGCAGGCGGCGACGATCAGCGCGAGCTTGGGGTTGGAACGGTCGCCCACGGCCCGGAACTCCTTGCGGCCGAGCAGCAGCGCGGCCACGAACAGGCCGGTGAGCAGGGCGGAGATCCAGTTGAAGACGTGCCGGTTGTACTGGTGTTGGGTCAGGGCGGCCGCGTAGAGCGCGAGCAGCGGGCCGGCGAGCAGGATGTTGGCGATCCAGGCCGCCCGCTTGCGGCGCCGCATGACCATGGCCAGGAACAGGGCGAGGACCGCCGAGACCAGTCCGGCGGTGGCCAGGTACGGGGTGAAGAACTGACCGCCGTTGTGCTCGTGCACCTCCTCACGGAAGGGCAGCGAGACGACGGCCACGATGTTCAGCAGGGCCATCAGCCGCAGGTACCAGACCGTGGCGACGGCCGCCCCGGGTCCCAGGCGGGCGGGCAGGGACGGGCCCTCCCCCGCCGCGCCCTGCGGGCGCCGGGCGCGCTGCTGGACGATCTCTGCTTGCTGCTGTGGGGGCACCGCGATGACTCACCTTGACGAGAGAGAGGCCGGAGCGACCGGCGTGGACGGAAGCACTCGCATCGACCCTACATTTCGTAGGGGTAACGGTGGCTTTTCCTAGGGTAGGAGTCCGGCAAGGACGATCTCGTTCCCCGCGCACCCGGCAGGGGCGGCGCGGGACGGCCCGCCGGTGGGCCGACAGGTTCACCCGTACGGGTACGGGAACCCCTGGAAGTCTACGGGTCTGCCTAGGGGGCTCTCTCCTCGGCGTGCTCCAGTCCGGCGCGTTCGAGGTCCGCGTGTTCGAGCAGGAACGGCACGATCGCCCGCTCCAGCAGAGCGCGCTCCCAGACCTCGCGGGCCCGGCGCACCCGGGGATCGCGGTCCGTGGGGTCGTCGCCGTCGTCGCGGCGGGTTCGGGCGCGGGCCGCCAGGAGCCAGGCGAGGTCCCCGAGGGCCGCTCCCGCCGTCACGACGGCGGCGATCACCCCGGACATCACGAGCCCGTCGCCGATGTGCGGGCGCACGGCGAAGGCCCGCAGTCCGAAGCCGCACAGCAGGAACACTCCTGTGGCCGCGGCTCCGAGGCTCGGCACCAGGACCGCGAGCGCCGGCAGCAGTCTTTTTTGCGTACGATCGTCGCCGTACCCCTCCGGCCTGTCACGGTGGGCCGCCGCGGCCCGCAGCGCGAGGTAGTGGTGGTACTCGTCGGCGGCGATCCCGGCGAGGCGGGCGCGCGCCTCCAGCGCCCGCGCACGCAGCTGCTCGCGCGCCGGTCCCGCATCGGTGGCGCCGATCGCAGCCGCGACCCCCGGATGACCGAGGGCCCGGTCAACCATCCGTTCGAAGATCGGGCCGCCCGCTGGTGACGGCTCCTCGGACTCCCGCACAGATCCCCCGATCGGCGCACAACGGGCCGGCCGATACCGACCGGCGGACGAACGAGCCAAACCCTACAACATGTAGGACCTACGGCAGGGGCAGAGCGTTGAGACCAAACCTTCCCCGGGGCGGCGGCCTGCTCGGGCATACGGTCAGTGCTCCTCGGCGGGTTCGGCGTCCAGGCCGGTGCACGCCAGCTTGCCGTCCACCTTGGCGCACGCCTCCACGTCGTCGGGTGACGTCACGGCGAGCATGGGGCTCGCCGAGCCGCCGGAACCGTCTCCCGGATACGCCGCGGAGAGCACGTCCCGCCCCTTGCGGACGGAGATGACGCGGGCGTCGGAGGCGTCCACGTCGACCTCGGCCCAGGCGGTGCCGCAGGTCGCGGAGTACTCGAGGCGCACCGCATAGGAGGTGTCGCGGACCTTGCTCTTGGTCTGCGCGTCCCGGTCGCAGGCGGACACGTCGGGCAGCTGCCCCTGGCAGGCGTCGCCCCGGCACCGGGGCGAGGCCGCGGCGAGCCGTCCGCCCGGCGCACCGGAGCGGTCGGAGGCGAGGAGGGCGACGGCCACCGCGGTGACCGTGACGATCAGCGCGACCGCCGACAGCGGCAGCCGGCGCGGCCAGCGCGGCCGGGCGGTCCGCGGCGGGGGGCCGTCGTGCGGCAGCGTGTCCGCCGGCTGCCGGTCGGCCGCCTCCCACAGGGTCAGCGCGGGTTCCGGGTCGGCGCCGGCGAGTGCGGCGAGCGCCTCGACCGCCGAACGCGGGGGCCGCCCGGCGCCGGTGAGATAGCGGTGCCAGGCGGACTTGCTGTACGGGGTGCGCGCGGCGAGGGCCGCGAGGCTGAGACCGGTGCGCTCCTTCAGATCGCGCAGCGTGGTCACGAGCGCCTCGTCCGTCTGTGCGGGCGGTGCGGCCGAGGGGCCGCAGGGCGCCGCCGTCCGTGCCGCGCCGGCCTTCACGGTCTGGATCCTTGGGGCTGTCGCATGACCTGTCCCTCAACACCTAATCCTATTTGGGCGGTTCGCCCTGGTTGTCGAGATGTGTTCCCGGGGGTGCGGTGCCGCCACACATCGGCACCGGTATGAGAAATGCGAACCGGGAGCCGGGACGGAGCACACCGACGGCCTGCCCGGTCACGTGGTGACCGGGCAGGCCGTCCCTTGGAGGAGAGAGAGCGGTCGCGGTGTCAGCACCAGGGCAGGGCGCCCCGCGTGCGGACGTAGTGGGCGGAGACGTAGCCCCGGTTGCCCGAGAGCTTGTACCAGTGCCGGTTGCCGAAGACGTACGAGCCGTTCTTCTTGCAGACCAGTACGAGGCTGCCGTTGACGTTCGCGTGGCCGACGACGCGGTAGCGGAAGCCGGGACCGGAGCGGACGTTCAGCCTGACGTGGCGCGTGGCGACGTGTCCCACGAGGCGGACGGGGCGCCGGTGGTGGACCACGCGCGTGACGTGCCTGGTGTGGCGGACGGGGTGGGAGCACCGTGTGGAGCGGTGCGCGCGGTGCCGGGCCGGGATGTGCCGGGCCGGGGCGGGGAGCAGGATGTGCGGGCGGTGCGGAACCGTCCGCACGACCGGCGCCGAGGTGGACCGGCCGCCGTCGGCGGCGACGGCGGCCGTGGGCACCAGCGCGAACATCGCGACCGCGGCCACCAGGCCGCTCTGCAGTGTCCGGCGAATCATGGGAACCTCCGTGCTGACGATGCCGATCACGGTCTGCGTGATCTCATGTCGCCCAGCGTTTCCGCGTGGACGGCCGGGGATTCCGTCCCGTTGTGCCAGGGATAGGGGAAACGTCCCGTGGGACGACCGGCGGCGGCAGCCACCGGAGCGCGGGCCGCACACGACGGCGCACGGCAGGTGCGGGTGCCTGCGCGGCACAGGCGTGGCGACGTACGGACGTTCGGACGTGCGGACGCGGGCGGACGCGGGCGGACTTTCGGACACGTGCGGACGGTCCCGCCCCACGCGCGGGGCGGGACCGTCCTCGGGCTAGCGGAACAGACCGTCGTCGGACTACCGGGTCGGTGTACCGTGCGGGGCCGGGGAGTACCCCGCGGGGCGGGTGGCGAAGGCCCCCCGGCCCTGGGTGCGGCTGCGCAGGCGGGTCGCGTAGCCGAACAGCTCGGCCAGCGGCACCGTCGCGGTGACCACCGTCGCGCCGGCCCGTGCCGTGGAGCCCGAGACCCGGCCGCGGCGTGCCGCAAGGTCGCCGAGCACCGAGCCGACGGCGTCGTCGGGCACGGTGACCGTGACCTCGGCCACCGGCTCCAGCAGCACCATTACGCACGCCCGCAGCGCTTCCCGGAGCGCGAACCGGCCGGCTGTGCGGAACGCCATCTCCGAGGAGTCCTTCGGATGCGTCGCCCCGTCGGTCAGCACCACTCGTAGCCCGGTCACCGGATGGCCGCCGAGCGGACCCTCGGACAGCGCGTCCCGGCAACCGGCCTCCACCGCGCGGACGTACTCCTGCGGCACCCGGCCGCCCACGACGGCCGAGCGGAACTCGAATCCGCTCGCGCCGTCCTCCAGCGGTTCCACGTCGAGGACGACGTGCGCGAACTGGCCCGCGCCGCCGTCCTGTTTGACGTGCCGGTAGACCAGTCCGGCCACCCCGCGGGCGACCGTCTCCCGGTAGGTCACCCTCGGCCGGCCGACCCCCACGTCCAGCCCGTGGGCGCGGCGGATCTTCTCCACCGCCACCTCCAGATGCAGCTCGCCCATGCCGGACAGCACCGTCTGACCCGTTTCGGGGTCGGTGCGGACGGCCAGCGAGGGGTCCTCCTCGACCAGCCGGGCCAGGGCGGACGCCAGCCGGTCGGTGTCGGTGCTCCGGCGGGCCTCGACCGCGACGGAGACGACCGGTTCGGCGACCGTGGGCGGTTCCAGGACCAGTGGGGCCCCGGGCGCGCACAGCGTCGATCCGGCGCGGGCCGACTTGGGCCCGACCACCGCCACGATGTCCCCGGCCACGGCCTCGTCCAGCTCCGTATGGCGGTCGGCCCGCACCCGCAGGATCCGGCCGACCCGCTCGGTGCGCCGGGTGCCCGTGTCCATCACCGTCTCTCCCTTCCGGAGCGTTCCCGAGTAGACGCGCAGGCTGGTGAGCCGGCCGGTTGTGGTGGCGTTCACCTTGAACACGAGCGCCGCGAACGGCGCCGCCGGATCGGCCTTGCGCTCCTGCTCGGCGCCGTCGTACGTGCCGCGTACGGCCGGCACGTCCAACGGCGAGGGCAGATACGCCACGACCGCGTCCAGCAGCGGCTCGATACCCCGGTTGCGGTAGGCGGAGCCGCACAGCACCACCACACCCTCACCCGTGCGGGTGAGGTCACGCAGCGCACCGCGCAGGGTCCGCTCACCCAGCGCGGCCTGTGCGCAGAACTCCTCCAGCGCCGACGGATGCAGTTCGGCCACGGCCTCCTCCAGCAGCCGGCGCCGCCGCAACGTCTCCTCGCGCAGGGCGTCCGGAACCGGACCCTCCTCGGCGGTGCCACCGCCGTCGGCCCACACCAGCGCCCGCATGCGCAGCAGATCCACCACACCGGTGAACCCGTCCTCCCTGCCGATCGGCATCTGGACGACCAGTGGGGCCGGATGCAGCCGCCGCCGGATCGACTCGACGGCGGTGTCGAGGTCGGCGCCCGCGCGGTCCAGCTTGTTGACGAAGGCGATCCGCGGCACGCCGTACCGGTCGGCCTGCCGCCACACCGACTCGCTCTGCGGCTCGACGCCCGCGACCGCGTCGAACACGGCGATCGCGCCGTCCAGCACGCGCAGCGAGCGCTCGACCTCGTCGGCGAAGTCGACGTGCCCCGGGGTGTCGATGAGGTTGATCCGGTGGCCGTCCCAGGAGCAGCTGACGGCTGCGGCGAAGATGGTGATGCCGCGGTCGCGCTCCTGCGGGTCGAAGTCGGTGACGGTGGTGCCGTCGTGGACCTCGCCGCGCTTGTGGGTGGCCCCGGTGAGGTACAGGATCCGCTCGGTGACGGTGGTCTTGCCCGCGTCGACATGGGCGAGGATGCCCAGGTTGCGCACGGCGGTGAGCGGACTGGTGAGGTGACGGTGCAGGTCGGTACGCACGGCCCATGGCCTTTCCGGGTCTTCCGAACAGGGCGGCGCGATTCCCGGACGAACGTGCCTGTCCCAAGGCGTGGTTGAGAGCCACCGAGGTGGCGGGGTTCCGTCAGGTGTTCGTCACGGGTCTCCGGTTCCGGCCGCGCAGCCGGCACCGGAGCGACCAGGACACCAGGATCACCTCGTACCGTGACCGGGGAACGACGACAGCGGTGCGCTCACGCACGGCCGGGCTCCCCTCACTCGTCACGGAACGCGCCGCGAGAACGGGGCGGCGCGCGCTGCAAGGTGAGTGTAGGGAGCCGGCCGGCCGGGAGGCACCGGATTTTCGCCGGTCGCCGTCCTCACCTGCCTGCCGGCTGGGCGGGCAGGTCGAAGACGTGCCCGGGCGTGACGAGCTTCGTGATCGCTTCGCCGAAGAGCGTGCTGGGCTCCTGGCCGGCATGGTCGATGTCGGTGTTCAGCAGCACCACCAGGGTCGTCCGCGCCGACGGGAGGTGGACGGTGAGGGACTCGTAGCCCGGCAGCGAACCGTTGTGCCCGATCCAGCCGTGGACGTCGAAGATGCCCAGGCCGTATCCGGCACCCGGGATGGGGGTCGGGGGTGTGGTGAGCCGTTCTTTCTGCAGAGCGGGGCTGATCAGGGTGCCGCCGCCCGGGAGCCTGCCGGTGGCCACCGTCCGCGCCCACACCCGCAGGTCCCGCAGATCGGAGATCATCGCGCCGGCCGCCCACGCCCAGGAGGGGTTCCAGTCGGCGGCGTCCTCGACCTTCCCGCTCGCGGTCTGGTCCGTGTAGCCCTGCGCGTGCGGGGTCGGGAAGCCCGCGTCGAGCGGGAACAGCGTGTGGTGCAGGCCGGCCGGTCCGAGGATGTTCTTCCGGATGAAGTCCCCGAGCCGCTCACCGCCGGCCTTCTCGACGACCAGGCCCAGCAGGACGGTGTTGGTGTTGGAGTAGTCGAACTTCTGCCCGGGCGGAAACAGTACGGGGTGCCTGAAGGCGTAGTCGAGCAACCGCCGCGGCGTGAAGGACCGTCGCGGATCGGACGTCAGCGCCTTGAAGAAGTCCGGGTCCTGCGAGTAGTTGAACAACCCGCTGCGCATACCGGCCAGTTGGCGCAGGGTGATCCTGTCGCCGCCCGGTACGCCGTCGACGTACTTCCCGATCGGGTCGTCCAGGCCCACCCTGCCCCGGTCGACCAGCTGGAGCAGCGCGGTAACGGTGAACGTCTTGGTCTCGCTGCCGATCCGCAGGTACAGGTCCGGCGACATCCGCCGACCGCTGCTCTGGTCGGCGACGCCGAACGACCGTACGTAGCTGCCCTGGTGGGGCGTCCACAGCCCCACGGTCACGCCGGGCACGTGCGCCTCCCGCATGACCCGCCGAACGGCCTCGTCGAGTTGCCGCGTCACGGCGGGGGTGAGGTCCCGGAGCCCGTCCGAGGCCGACGGCGTGGGCGGTGCGGCGGCGGTGACGGTCGTGACAGGCGACCGGCCCGCTCCGAACGCGGTACCACCCGCCACCGGCACGACGAGCATCCCCGCCGCCACGGCGGCCACGGCCCCCCTGCGCCATCGCGTACACGCACGTGTCATGGGCTGACTCCCACCGAGCCGCGGGTCCCGAGGTTCCGCAGGCCAGCCTAGGGGGGTCCGCGCGCTGCCGCCTGTCGAAGCCTGTGCGGCCCGAGAGTCCTCGGGGGCCTTTGAGAATTCCCGGCGGGCGCGCGACGCCTGGCGGGAATGGTCAGGCACCTTCTAGCCCGCGCCGGGCGCCGCCGTGGTGCCCCGGACGACCAGGCGCGGGGCGATGACGGTCTCTTTGCCCGGGGCCGTTTCGCTGTCCCTCTCCCCCTCCAGCCGGGCGATGGCGCGGCCGACGGCGAGTTCGGCCAGACGGGGGATGTCCTGCGCGACGGTGGTGAGGTCGATGTGGGCGAGGCGGGCCAGACGGGTGTCGTCGAAGCCGACCACGGACACCTCGCCGGGGACGCTGACACCGGCCCGCAGGAAGGCGTCGAGGACGCCCGTGGCGCAACGGTCGTTGAAGGCGAGGACCGCGCTCGGCCGGGGGCCCTCGGCGAGCAGGGCGCGGGCCGCCCGCGCGCCGTCCTCCTCGGTGAGCCCGCCGGGCAGCAGGCGGCTGTGGCCCGCGAGGCCGTGGCGGTTCATCGCGGTGCGGTAGCCGCGGCGGCGGTCGGCGGCACCGGGCGCCCTGCCGCCGTCGATGTGCACGATGGCGCGGTGCCCCAGCGCGACCAGGTGGTCGACGGCCTGGCGGGCGCCCTCGTCGTCGGCGGTGCGTACGACGTCCACGCCGGGCGGGGCCGGCCGCAGCCGACGGGCCACCGAGACCACGGGGACCTGGGCCGCGAGGTCCGCCAGCCGGGCGACGGGCATCTCGGGACCGAGCAGGACCAGGGCTTCGCAGCGGTCGGCGAGCAGCGCCTCCACCGCCTGCCGCTCGCCGCGGGAGGGGGCGACCGCGCTGAGGGCCACCTGATAGCCGGCGGGCTCGGCGGCGGCGTAGATGCCCTCCACCAGGTCGGTGTGGAACGGATGGTGCAGCCCGAACTGCACGCCGAGCAGGCGGGAACGGCTGCTGCGCAGAAGGCGGGCCCGGGTGTCGGGCCGGTAGCCCATCTCCTCGGCGGCCCTGAGCACCCGCTCGCGGGTGTCGGCGCCGGCGCCCTTTGCCCCGCGCATCACGATGGAGACCAGGGCGACGGACACACCCGCCCGTGCCGCGACGTCGGCGAGTGTCGGCCGTCTGCCCTCCCCGGCCGCGGGGGTCGTCGGCACGGCTGCCCTCCCTGTTCGAGCCGGTCGCGGTGTGCTTCCCGGCGAGGATCGTAGCCGGTCCGAGGGTACTGCAACGTTCTAGTCCGCAGGCGCGCGAACGCTTGACAGAAGGGGACGATGACTGGCGTACTGCTGCGGTCCTACTAGAACGTTCTAGCACCGCTCTACCAACTAAAACGTTCTAGTCAACGTGGCCACGAGAGCGTGAAGGAAGGCGTGCAGCCATGTACACACTGGCCGTCTGTGCCGAGATGGTCTTCCGGGACCTGCCGATCCACGAGCGCGCGCGACGCATTCACGACGCCGGCTTCCAGATCGAGATCTGGGACTGGACCCGGCACGACCTCGACGCGCTCGCGCGGACCCCGGCCGCGTTCTCGTCCATGACCGGATACATCCGCGGCAGTCTCACCGACGAGGCGGGCGCCGCCGAACTGCTGCGCACCGCCGAGGAGTCGGTCAGGGCGGCCGAGCACCTGGGCTGCCCCCGGCTGAACCTGCACGGCACCGGGCTGGACGCCGAGGGCCTGCCGGTGGCGCCGGTGAACGGCACGGCCACCGGCCCGATGTGGCTCGCGGCCCACCGCACCCTGTTCCAGCTGGCCGAGCTGGGCGAGAGCGCCGGGGTCACCTTCACCCTGGAGAACCTGAACACGGCGGTCGACCACCCGGGCGTACCGTTCGCGACGGCCGCCGACACCCTCGCCCTGGTCGCGGCCGTGGACCGCCCCGGCCTGCGGATGAACCTGGACCTGTACCACGCCCAGATCGGCGAGGGAAACCTCATCGAACTGGTCCGCAAGGCGCACGGTCTCGGCCTGATCGGCGAGATCCAGGTGGCCGATGTACCCGGCCGCCGTGAGCCCGGCACCGGCGAGATCAACTACCCGGCCGTCGCCCGCGCCCTGGCGGACCTCGGTTACGACGGCACGGTCGCCCTGGAGGCCTGGGCCTCCGACGACGACGGCGACCGCGCCCTGGAGCGCTTCCGCGCCGCGTTCACCCTCTGAGCAACGGCCCCCACGAAGGCAATGGCCCCCACCATCCAACAGCCGCCCACAAACGTACGGAGAACCCGATGACCACTCACCGGCCCCTCGCCATCGCCCTCGTCGGTGCCGGACGCATGGGCTCCTTCCATGCCGAGACCCTCGCCCACCGCCTGCCCGGCGTCCGCCTCGCCGCCGTCGCCGACCCGGCCCCCGGCGCGGCACGGGGCCTGGCCGACCGGCTCGGCTGCCCCACCGCGTACACCGACATCGACGAGCTGCTGGCGGACCCGGCAGCCGACGCGGTCGTGATCGCCACCCCGGCCCGCACCCACGCCGGTCTCGTCGAGGCCGCGGTGCGGGCGGGCAAGGCGGTGTACTGCGAGAAGCCGATGGCGGTCACGCTCGCGGAGGCCGACCGTGCCCTCGCGGCCGCCGCCGAGGCGGGCGCAGTGCTCCAGGTGGGCTTCAACCGCCGCTACGACACCGGGTTCCGCACCGCCCACGAGAAGATCGCCGCGGGCGCCGTCGGCACCCCGCAGCTGCTGCGCTCGCTCACCCGCGACCCGAAGCTGGCCGACCCGGCCCGTATCCCGCCGTGGACGATCTTCCTGGAGACCCTCATCCACGACTTCGACACCCTGCGCCACCTCAACCCGGGCGCCGAGCCGGTGGAGGTCTTCGCCTGGGCCGACGCCCTGATCCGCCCCGATTTCAAGGACCGCGGCCTGCTGGACACGGCCGTCGTCACGATCCGCTTCGACAACGGCGCCCTCGCCACCGCGGAGGCGAGCTTCCAGGCCGTCTACGGCTACGACGTGCGCGGCGAGGTCCTCGGCTCCGCCGGCATGCTGACGATGGGCGACCTCCGCCGCACCCACCTGACGGCCCACGGACCGGACGGCATCGCCGCCGAGTGCGTCACCTACGACCAGCACCTTTTCCGCGACGCGTACGTCGCGGAGCTCGCCGACTTCGCCGACAGCGTCCGCACCGCCCGTACCCCGTCGGTCACGGGCGAGGACGCCCGAGCGGCCCTGACGATCGCGCTCGCGTCCATACGGTCGGTGGAGACGGGAGAGCCCGTACGCATCGCGGAGATCGAGGGTCATGCCGACGCGGACATCAAGGGAGCGGCCGACCCTGCCGACGACGGAGTGGATGAAATGAGCAATTCGTCTCTTTTGTCAAGATAAGTTCTAAAATTACCTACGGCATCCAACCGTTCCCCCAACGAGGGCGGCGGAGCAGCCCAGCGGCGAGCCGGCGAGGGGAGTGATGCACATGGTCGTGGACGACGGCATCGACCTCGCCCCGGTTCGCGAGCGGTTCCTCCAGGGCGGGACCGTCGAGAGCGGCGTACGGAGCATGATCCTCAACTCCTGGCAGCGCTCCCTGCTGCTCGGCCTCTCCCCCGACCAGGCCGAGCTCCCCTACCGTCCGGACGTCGACACGGACGTACGGCTCGTCCGTGCGGCCGACCCGGTGCTCGACTGGCTGCAGAACCGGTTCGCCGGCAGCCGGATGAACATCGGCCTGGCCGACGCGGAGGGAACGGTGCTCGCACGCCGCTTCGGGCAACCGTCGCTGGCGCGCAGGCTGCCGCCGTTCCAGGTCGACCCGGGGTTCGTGTTCGCCGAGCACGTCGCGGGCACGAACGGCATCGGCCTCGCCCTGGCGGAGCGGCGGCTGTGCCGGCTGTACGGCGCGGAGCACTTCGCCGAGCGTTCGCAGGGCAACGCCTGTTCGGCCATCCCGATCCGGGACCTGCTCAGCGGTCGCATCGAGGGCGTCCTGTCCTTCGGCTGCCCCCGCACCGACGCCGGCCTGGTCATGGACACCTTGCTCACCCAGGCCGCCCGCGCGATCGAGCGCCGGCTGCTGGAACAGAGTTCGGCGCGCGAGCGTGCCCTGCTCCAGGCGTACCTCGACGCGCGGAGCGGCGCCACGGGCGGTGCGCACCTGCTCGACGCGGTGGGGATCGGCGTGGACGAGCCGACCCTGAGCGCCCTGAACGGGCGCGACCGGATGATCGTCAGGGAGAAGGCCGCCGAGCTGATCTCCACCGCCCAGCGCGGCGCGGTCGAGGTGGCCCTCTGCGACGGCCGGCGGCTCACCCTGCTGAGCCAGGTGGTGACCGGCCCCGGCGGCACGGAGGGCGTCGCCGTCGAAGCGGTCCTGCACGAGAACGGGCCGCAGCCGCTGCTCACGCTGCCCGGCCACCCGGGCGGACGCGACCTCGCCCCGCCGGACACGTCCGTCATTCCCGTGCCCCGGGACCTTCTCGGTGTGCCGTCCGGCCAGGTGACCACGGCCCCGCCCCTCACCGTCCGTACGCCCGAGCAGTCCGGCGGCAGCGAACCCCCGCCGACGACGGCCGACGGCCGGCTGGTCCTCGTCGGGGAGCCCGGCGTGGGAACGTACGCCGTCGCGGCGCGCCGCCGTCTGGAGCTGCTGTCCGAGGCGAGCGCCCGCATCGGCACCACCCTGGACGTGCGCCGCACGGCTCTCGAACTCGCCGAGATGGCCGTACCCCGCCTCGCGGACCACGTCGTGATCGACCTGCCCGAGGCCGTCCTGCGCGGCGAGGAGGCGACCGACCCGCGCACCGGCATGGTGCGCGCGGTGAGCCACGGTACCCGTGACGACCTCCCCTTCTACCCTGTCGGCGAGCGGGTGGACCCGCGCCCCACGACGCCGCAGTCCCAGTGCCTGGACCGCGAGCAGGCCGTGCTGGTACCCGATCTGCGGATCTCCACCGGTTGGATCTCCCAGGAGCCCGCGCACACCGAACGTCTCGTCGCCGAGGGCGTCCACTCCCTGATCGCCGTCCCGCTGCTCGCACGCGGCGTCGTCCTGGGCATCGCGAGCTTCTACCGTTGCCAGTCCCCGTCACCCTTCGGCGACGACGACCGCTCCCTGGCCCAGGAGCTCGCCACCCGCGCCGCGATCTGCATCGACAACGCCCGCCGCTACACCCGCGAGCACACCATGGTCCTGGCGCTGCAACGCAGCCTGCTGCCGAAACGGCTGCCGGAGCAGAGCGCCCTGGAGATCGCGCACCGCTACCAGCCCGCCGAGTGGGAGGTCGGCGGCGACTGGTTCGACGTCATCCCCCTCTCCGGCACCCGGGTCGCGCTGATCGTCGGCGACGTGGTGGGCCACGGTCTGCACGCCGCGGTCACCATGGGCCGACTCCGCACGGCCGCGCGCAACTACGCCGAACTCGACCTCGCCCCCGACGAGGTGCTCACCCATCTCGACAACCTGGTGGGGCGCATGGACCGGGACGAGACGGCCTGCACCACCGCCGGCATCATCGGCGCGACCTGCCTGTACGCCGTCTACGACCCCATCTCGCAGCAGGCCACGGTGGCGCGCGCCGGACATCTGCCGCCCGCGCTGGTGCACCCCGACGGCAGCGTCACCTTCCCCGACCTGCCCGCCGGGCCTCCCTTGGGCCTCGGCGGCCTGCCGTTCGAGTCCACCGACATCCCCCTCCCCGAGGGCAGCGAACTCGTCCTGTACACCGACGGGCTCGTCGAGGACCGCGGGCGGGACCTGGACACCTCCTTCGAGCTGCTGCGCCGGGCGCTCGCCCACCCGGACCGCGCACCGGACGACACCTGCCGCGCGATCCTCGACACGGTGGCGCCGGAGCACCCTGACGACGACATCGCGCTGCTGGTCGCCCGCACCCACGCCCTGGACCCCCACCGGATCGCCGTCTGGTCGATGCCCGCAGACCCGGCCCGCGTCAAGGAGGTCCGCGCCGCCGTCATCCGCCGCCTGGCGGACTGGGGCCTGGACGAGGTGTCGTTCACCGCGGAACTGCTGCTGAGCGAACTGGTCACCAACGCCGTCCGCTACGGCAGCGGCCCCATCGACGTACGCCTGATCCACGACCGCACCCTGATCTGCGAGGTCGCGGACACCAGCAGCACAGCGCCGCACCTGCGCCACGCGGCCGCCTACGACGAGGGCGGCCGGGGCCTGTTCCTCGTGGCGCAGCTCGCCCAGGCCTGGGGTACCCGCTACACCGCCGAGGGCAAGGTCATCTGGGCGGAGTGCGCACTTCAGGCGCCGTCCGGCGGTCCGCCGGAGGCCACGGTGACGGACATGGACTGGGGGGACCTCGCTGGCCTCGCATGACGTCCCGGACTTCGCCGCGAACGACAGCGGTGCGGAGCCCCTCTTGCGCATCCGGGGGCTCGGCAAGCGGTTCGGCGGCACGCTCGCGCTGGACTCGGTCGACCTCGACGTCCACCGGGGCAGCGTCGTCGCGCTGCTGGGTCCCAACGGCGCCGGCAAGTCCACCCTCATCAAGGTGCTCGCCCAGGTACACCGCGCCGACGAGGGAGAGGTGACGGTGGCCGGGCACCCGCTCGGCACGCAGGCCGCCGCGCGTGCCATGTCCTTCATCCACCAGGACCTCGGGCTCGTCGGGTGGATGACGGTCGCGGAGAACATCGCGCTGGGCACCGGGTATCCCCGGCGCCTCGGGATGATCTCGTGGCGGCGGGCGCGCGAGCACTGCGTGGAGGCCCTGGAGATCGTCGCCGGCCACCTGGACCCGGACGCCCGGGTCGCCGACCTCGGCCGGGCCGAGCGTTCACTGGTCGCCATCGCCCGCGCGCTGGCCACCCGAGCCCCGCTGATCGTGCTCGACGAGCCCACGGCGAGCCTGCCCGCGACCGACTGCGCGCGCCTGTTCGACCTACTGCGCACCCTGCGCGACCGCGGCCACGGCATCGTGTACGTCAGCCACCGGCTCGACGAGGTGTACCAGGTCGCCGACCGCTTCACCGTACTGCGC
This sequence comes from Streptomyces sp. NPDC093984, assembly GCF_044764595.1. Lineage (NCBI taxonomy): Bacteria > Bacillati > Actinomycetota > Actinomycetes > Kitasatosporales > Streptomycetaceae > Streptomyces > Streptomyces sp. NPDC093984. The sequence continues at coordinate 836,545 of NZ_JBIWIM010000001.1, forward strand.
GACGGCCGCGTCGTCAGCCGGGGCCGCCTCGCGGACCATCCCCGGGCCCGGCTGGTGCAGGACATCGTGGGTCAGGGTCCGGCGGCGCCCCACGGGCGTACGACGGCCCCCGCGCATGGACCAGCCGTCCACCCGCCCACGACGGCCCCCGCGCACGGACCGGTCGGCCCCCGGCTCACGACGGCCCCCGCCCACGGACCGGTCGTGCTCCGCCTGGAGGACGTCCGCACCGAGACCGCAGGGCCGGTCAGCCTGCGGCTGCGGTCCGGTGAGCTGCTGGGCATGGTCGGGCTCACCGGTGCCGGTCACATGGCTCTGGGGCGCGCGCTCGCCGGCTCGGGGACGATCACCAGCGGACGGGTCCTGCTGGACGGCCGCCCCTACCACCCGCGGACCGTGGCCGCCGCCGTCGGCGCCGGGGTCGGGTTCGTGACCGACGACCGGCAGGAGGAGGGCTGCCTGCACGACCTCACCGTCCGCGAGAACCTCCTGGCCAACCCCCGGGCGCAAGGCCCGCGCGCGCCCCGATGGATCCGCCCGCGACGCGAGCGCGCCACGGCCCTGTCCCTGCTCGACCGGTACGAGGTGCGCCCCCGGGACACCGAGGCCCGTATCGACACCCTGTCCGGCGGCAACCAGCAGAAGGTCATGGTGGGCCGGTGGCTCGAGCTCGGCCGACGCCTGCTGATCCTCGAGGAGCCGACCGCCGGCATCGACGTCGGCGCCAAGGCGGCCGTCCACCGCCTGCTCGAGGAGGCGCTGGCCGCCGGGGCGGCGGTTCTGCTGTGCTCCACGGACTTCGAGGAGGTCGCCGACGTGTGCCATCGCGCCCTGGTGTTCGTCCGCGGGACCGTGGCGGCCGAGCTGACCGGCGCGGCCCTCACCGTCCCGGAACTGACCCGCACGGCGTCGGCCATGCCGGGCATCACCGGGACGGCGACGGAGCGATGACCGGCGCCGCCCCGCGGTCCCCGCGCGGACCGTCCCGCCCGCCCCGCCGTCGGCCGGTCCGTGCGCGGGGTCATGTCATCGGGGCGTACGGCCTGCTGTTCCTGACCGCCCTGTTGTTCCTCGTCTTCTCCCTCGCCCTGCCCGGCACGTTCCCGACGCTGGACAACGTCTCCTCGATCCTGTTCAACCAGTCGGTGCCGGCGATCCTCGCGCTCGGGGCGACGGTCCCCATCGCCACCGGCCGGTTCGACCTGTCCATCGGGTACGGCCTCGGTCTCGCCCACGTGATGGTCCTGCACCTGATGGTGGCCGGCGGCTGGCCCTGGCCGGCGGCCTGCCTGGCCGTCATCGGAGGCGGCGGGGTCGTCGGCGTCTGCAACGGCCTGCTGGTCGAGTTCGCCCGGATCAACTCCTTCATCGCCACGCTCGGCACGGGCACGGTGATGTACGGGATCACCGGCTGGATCACCGGCGGCGCCCGGATCGTCCCCGGCCCCGGGGGCCTGCCGACCGCGTTCACCGGCCTCTACGACGCCACGTTCCTCGGCCTGCCCCTCCCCGCCTTCTACGTCCTGGCACTGGCCGTCCTGCTCTGGCTGTTGCTGGAGCGTCTGCCGCTCGGCCGGTACCTCTACGTCATCGGCTCCAACCCGCGCGCCGCCGACCTGGTCGGCATCCCCACCCGCCGCTACGGCGTCTACGCCTTCACCGCCTCCGGCCTGGTCGTGGGCTTCGCCGGAGTCCTGCTGGCGGCGCAGCAAGAGCTGGGCAACCCGAGCGTGGGCATGGACTACCTGCTCCCGGCCTTCGTCGGCGCGCTCCTCGGCTCGACCGCCATCAGGCCGGGCCGCGCCAACGCCGCGGGAACCCTCGTCGCCGTCGCGGTGCTGGCGATCGGCCTGGCCGGCATCCAGCAGCTCGGCGCGGACTTCTGGGTCACGCCGCTGTTCGACGGCGGCACCCTGCTGCTGGCGGTCGGTCTCGCGGGCTACGCGGCGCGCCGCCGCCTACGCGCGGCCACGACGGACGGCCGCCCCGCGCCGACGACCGGCGAAGGCCCTCCGAGGAACCCTTGAGGTGGACGAAGACCCTCCGCGGCCTCGTCGACGTACCCAAAGCGGGAAAATGTGCACGTGAACCGCACAACCGCCAGCGGGACCGCCGCCCTGGCCGCCGTCGTCGTCCTCGCCGTCGGCTGCGGACACGGCTCGCGGCCGGACACCGGGACCTCCGCCGAGCCGTCGACGTCCGGCTGCCCGGCTGCCTTCGCCCGGGCGCAGTCGGCCGTACGCCAGGCGGAGCAGCCCCACACCGCCTGGAACGGCCCCACGACCGGTCCCGAAGCGGCACGAGGCCGGACCGTCATCTACGTCGCGCAGACGATGACCAACCCGGGTGTCGCCGGCACGGCGAACGGCGCGCGGGAGGCCGCCAAGGCCATCGGATGGAAGTTCGAAGTGATCGACGGGGGCGGCACACCGGCCGGCATCCAGGCGGCGCTCAACCAGGCGATCGCGCTCAAGCCGTCGGGCATCGTGCTGGGCGGCTTCGACCCGAAGTCCACGGCGCAGCAGGTGTCGAGGGCGAACGCGGAGGGGATCCCGCTGATCGGCTGGCACGCGGTCGACAAGCCCGGCCCCAGCGAGAACCCGAAGCTGTTCACGAACATCACCACCCATGTGGCGGAGGTCGCGAGGATCACGGCCGACTGGATCATCGCGCATTCCGGCGGCCGGGCGGGCGCCGTCCTGTTCACCGACGACTCGATCCCGTTCGCGAAGCACAAGGCGGAATCGATCAGAGAGGAACTGGCCAGGTGCGGCGGCGTGCGGCTCCTGTCCTACGAGAACATCCCGCTCCCGGACGCGAGCAGCCGCGTCCCCCAGGAGGTCTCCGCGCTGACCTCCCGCCTGGGCGGCCGCTGGACCTACTCGGCGGCCATCAACGACCTGTACTTCGCCGACGCCGCCCCCGCCCTGCGCGCCGCGGGAAGGAAGGGCTCGGGTCCCCCCTTCAACATCGGCGCGGGAGACGGGGATCCGTCCGCGTTCCAGCGCATCAACAGCGGTGGCTACCAGGCGGCGACGGTCCCGGAACCGCTCACACAACAGGGCTGGCAGATCGTGGACGAGTTCAACCGGGCGTTCGCGGGGAGGCCTGCGAGCGGGTATGTGGCTCCGGTGCACGTGGCTACCGCCGGGAACACGGGAGGAGCCACGTCCTGGGATCCGGTGGGGTATCGGGAGGCTTATCGGGGGATCTGGGGAACGGCGTGACCACGCGGCCAAAGCCTGTGATCGGGCATCCCCGCGCGCCGGCACGGGCTGAGCACGCCCCTCACGCCCGCCCATGCGCCTCCTGCGACCGTCGCGACAGTGCGTCGATGACCGCCGCGGCGAAGAGAACTCCGCCGGTGATCACGAACTGGACGGCGACCGGGATGCCTGTGATCGCCATGCCCGAGGAGATCGACTGGATGATCAGCGCGCCGAGCACCGCGGACCAGGTGGTGCCGCGTCCGCCGAACAGGCTGGTGCCGCCGATGACCGCGGCGGCGATGGCGTTCAGCAGCAGGACGCCCGAGCCGGAGGACTGGCTCACCGAGGTGATCCGTGAGGCGAGGAACAGGCCGCCGATCGCGGCCATCGTGCCCGAGATCGCCAGCACCGCGGTCTGCACCCAGACCACGCTGAGACTGGCGCGGCGGGCCGCCTCGATGCCGCCGCCGAGTGCGTAGACCTGCCGTCCGTAGTGCGTGCCGCGCAGGAGGATGTCCAGGCCGGCCGTGATGACGAGGAAGATCAGGAGGGCCAGCGGCAGGCCCTGGAACCGGTTGAGTACGTAGGCGGCGCCGAACGCGACCACCGCGAGTGCTCCCGTGCGCACTCCGATCTCGCCGAGCGAGCGGTGCGGCAGGTCGAGGGCGCGCCGGCGGCGCCTGTCCCGGTAGGAGATGAGGAAGAGCAGGCCGGCGCCGAACGCCGCCAGAGCGTAGGCGACGCTGTGGTTGCCGAAGTAGTAGCTGGTCAGCCGGGCGACGAAACCGTTCTCGTCGAGGTCGATGGTGCCGGTGGTGCCGAGGATGTAGAGCATGACGCCGTTCCAGGTCAGCAGTCCCGCCAGCGTGACCACGAACGCGGGGACGCGGGTACGGGCGACGGAGAAGCCCTGGAGGGTCCCCGTCGCGGTGCCCGTGAGGACGGCGAGGATGACGGCGAGCCATTCGGGCATGCCGTTGTTGACGTTCAGTACGGCGAAGACTGCCGCCGCGAGGCCGCTGATCGAGCCGACCGACAGGTCGAGCTCGCCGATCAGCAGCACGAAGACGATGCCGACCGCGATCAGACCCGTACCCACGATGTCGACACTGAGGTTGGACAGGTTCCGGGGTGAGAGGAAGTTGGGGTTGAGGGACTGGAAGACGATCCACACCGCGGCGAGCACGAGGATGACCGGGAGCGAGCCCAGTTCGCCGGCGATGAACCTGCGCCGGGACGCAGCGGCCCAGCCCGCCACCACAGGGACGATCCTCCGCCCGGGCTGCGGCTGACGGGGGGCGGCGGGGGCGGCCCGCGTGTCGTCTGCCCTCTTGCGGCTCTCTTTCACCACTCCACCTCCCGGTGGGCCACTCGATGCGGAACGTTTTCCGTGGCCCCGGTGATGGAGGAAATGATCTCTTCCTGAGACGCGGTGTTCACGTTGAAGAAGCCGTTGTTGCGGCCCAGTCGCAGCACCGCGGCCCGGTCTGCGAGAGCTTTGACGTCGGCCATGTTGTGACTGATGAGCAGTACCCCCATGCCGCGGTCACGCAGCTGGTCGACGAGCTCCAGGACCTCGGCGGTCTGCTGGAAGCCGAGGGATGCCGTCGGCTCGTCCAGGAGGAGGAGCCGCGGGTCGCCGAGGAGCGAGCGCGCGATGGCGACCATCTGCCGCTGGCCGCTCGACAGGGAGACGACCGGGGAGCGCAGATCGACCAGGCCGGTCGCGAGGCGCTTCAGCAGGTCCCGGGTACAGCGTTCCATCTCCACTTCGTCGAGGAATCCCCACCTTCGGATCTCACGGCCGAGGAACAGGTTGCCGACGACGTCGAGGTTCCCGCACAGGGCGAGGTCCTGGTAGACGGTGGCGATGCCGAGTCCACGGGCGTCGTGGGGACGCCTGATCTGCACCGGCCGGCCCTCCCACTCGATGACGCCCGTGTCCGCGGGCGCGACGCCCGAGATCACCTTGACCAGGGTGGACTTGCCGGCCCCGTTGTCGCCCAGGAGCGCCACGACCTCGCCGGCGCGAACCTCCAGTTCGATGTCGGTGAGGACCTGAACGACGCCGTAGCGCTTGCAGACGCCGTGCAGTGCCAGCAGGGGTTGAGCCGGCACGGAAACCATCTCCTTCCCGGGCCCGGCCGTGGTGAACGGCTTGTCCGGCCCGTGCGCCTGTTCGGCTTGTTCAGCACGCTCGACCTGATGGCCTGCTCGGCCGCCCGTTCGGCCTGTTCGGCCTATCCGGTGAGTCCGGCCTTGTCGCAGGCCGCCCTGAGTCGGGGAATGCAGATCTGCTGGATCGTGTACACCCCGCCCTTCACGAGGGTGTCCTTGATGTTGTCGGCGGTCACGGCCACCGGGGTGAGCAGGACGGCCGGAACCGCCTTCTCGCTGCGGTTGCTCACCTTGCCGGTGGCCATGGGGTCGAGGCTCTCGCCGCGGGCGGCGGCCACGGCCATGGCGGCACCCGCGGCGGCCTCGGGCTGGAACGGCTTCCAGACGGTCATGTACTGCTCGCCGTCGACGATGCGCCGGACGCCTCCGAGGTCCGCGTCCTGGCCGGTGACCGGGGGCAGCGGGCTGATCTTGTTCGCTCGGAGGGAGGAGATGATGCCGGAGGCGAGGGCGTCGTTGGCGGAGTAGACGCCGTCGATGTGGTCGGCGCCCAGGTCGGCGATGGCTCCCGACATGCTCATGTTGGCGAGGTCCGACCGCCACATGGGCGTGTCGAACATCTTGCCGATCTTGACTTTGCCTCTGAGCACCGACAGGGCTCCCTCCTTGAACGCGACGGCGTTGGGGTCGGTGGGGTCGCCGTTGATCATGACGATCTCGTCGCCGTGCCCTCTCTCATCCATGGCTCGCAGGAGCGCCCTGCCCTGGAGCCTGCCGACCTCCTGGCCGTTGAAGGAGACATAGCCCGAGATGGGGCCCTCGGAGAGGCGGTCGTAGGCGATCACCGGGATACCCGCCCCAGCCGCCTTCCCGACCGCGGAACTGAGCGCCCTGGCGTCGACCGCCACGAGCACCAGCGCATCGACCCGTCTGGTGATCATGGAGTCGACCTGCTGCTGCTGGGTGGCCACATCGCCCCGGGCGTTGGCGTGTACGACCTTGCAGTCGCCGCACAATTCCTTGATCTTCTTCTCCAGCAGGGGCCTGTCGTCCGTCTCCCAGCGGGGCGTGACCGCATCCGGCACCAGCAGGCCGATACTCGGACCGCCGCTCCTGCCGCCGACGGCGTTCTCGCCGCTCTGTCCGCAGGCCGCCAGGGCGACGGCCACCGACACCGCGGTCACAGCGAGGACGGCGTTCCGTATGCAGGTCTTCATGCGGGAGACCTCCCTGGGCCTTCCCACCGGGGCGAGGCCCGATCAGGTCCTCAGCCGAGGGCGGCCTCGGACCGGCAGGTTCCACAGGTCCCGGGCCGGGACGGATACCGGGACGGACGGATACCGGGACGGATACCGGCTCGGACGGATACCGGGTCGGGACAGGTCCCGGCGGACAGGCCCCGGTCCGGGACAAGTCCCGGGTGCCGGAGTCGTCGGCCCGGCGGCGCACATGGCACGGCTGCGCGGTTCGGCGGCGGGGCCCTCGGCGGCGTCGTCGACAGGACAGGTCGTCCAGCGGGCACGGGCGCCTCCCTGACTGCGCACGGCGGCGGTACCCGGCCTCCTCACCATGCCACGCGTACCGGCAGGCCGAGGCCCGCCGGAGGGCAGACGGCGACGATGCGGGCGCCGGCGCACTGCGCCCGCAACGTGCCGTCTGAGAGTGACATGACGGCCACGTCGTCAGTCTGGCATCGGCTGCGGCGACCTGCGAGCGCAACGGGTCCATAGTGGTGGCCGACGCCGGTGGGGGCACCGAGCGTCGGCGAACCGGTCGTCCTCAGCCGCGTGGGAGCGGGTTGGAGCGGGATACCGGGACCGGCAGTCAGCCGCGGTCCCGGAGGCTGGCTTCTTCGAGGTCGAGTTCGTGCTGGATCCGGCGACGGGTGGCGTTGCTGATCTTGTTGGCTTCGTAGAGACGCTGGAGCTCGGCCGCCTCGATCGCGATGAGTGTCCGGCGTATCTCGCGGTAGACGTCGGCAGGACGGGCGTCCGGGTCGCTGTAGTCGGCGTCTTCGACCTGGTGGATACGCGCTTCCAGATGGCGACGGGCCTGTTTCAGGGCGGCCTCGGCGGCGCCACCCAGTTCGGCGAGCTGGTCCAGATCGCCGAGCTGTTTGAGCTCTTCGAGAGCGGCGTGGGCGATGTGCCGGCGGGTCCGGGCCTCCTCGCGGGCGGTGTGCTCCGGTTCCAGAGCGATACCGGAGCGGTGGACGACAGAGGCGAGGGTGAACCCCTGGAAGACAAGGGTGAGCACGACGGTCCCGGTGGTGAGTGTGAGGATGAGCGCCCGGTGCGGCAGCGGCGCCCCTGCGTCGGTGGTCAGGGGGATGGAGAGCGTGGCGGCCAGCGGCATGACGCCACGGGTGCCTGCCCAGGACAGGACGGCCGGGACACGCCAGGAGAGACGGCCGTCGCCCTCGCTGTGCCGGTGCTGCATCAGGGCGGACAGCGGGAAGACCCACAGCAGGCGGATCGCCAGCACGGTGAAGGCGATCACCGGCACCCACAGCGGCCAGCCGCGCTCGTCGTGCGCGAGATGGCGGACGGCGGAGGGGAGCTGCAGGCCGATGAGGGCGAAGACGACGCTCTCCAGCAGGAAGGCCACAGTGTCGTAGACGGCGTGGACCTGGAGGCGGATGGGGGCGTTGCTGAGCTTGTGACCGGTGCTCCCGAGCACGACGCCGGAGACGATGACGGCGGTCACGCCCGAGGCGTGCGATTGCTCCGCGATGACGTACGAGGCGTACGGGGTGACCAATGCGATGACCGTGTCCAGCATGGGATCCTCGGTCCGCCGGCGGATGAGGGTCACCACTGCGGCGACCGCCGCGCCGATGAGGACTCCTCCGCCTGCGAGGATCAGGAACTGCTCGACGGTGCCGGACAGGGTGATGGCGCTGCCGGAAACCGCGGTGGCCACGGCGACCTTGTACAGGACCAGGGACGTCGCGTCGTTGAACAGGCTTTCCGCCTGCACCATGGCCTGCACGCGCGGTGGGAGGGACAGGCGCCGGCCGAGCGCGGTCACGGCCACGGGGTCGGTGCTGGCCAGGACCGAGCCGAGGATGAACGCGGTCGCGGCGGTCAGCGGGGTGATCGCTCGGGCGACGTACCCGACGGCGATGGCGGAGGCGAGGACCAGACCGAAGACCAGGCCGGTCACGGGCCGCCACACGGTGCGCAGGTCGCGGACGGAGATCTCCCCGGCCGAGGCGAAGAGCAGTGGCGGCAGCACCAGCACGTTGATCGTGTGAGGCGGCAGGCGCACCTCGGGAACCCACGGCATCAGCCCCACGACGAGACCGGCGACGACGAGCAGCGAGGGGGCCGGCAGGCTCCAGCGCCGGGCACCGGTCGCCACGGCTGTGGCCAGGACCACGAGCAGAAGGACGACGGTCAGGCCGGTCATGGTGCGTCCCCGGGTGGTTACGGCTTGTCACTACGCTCTGACCAGGCTTTATCAACGTAACCGACCGCGGGCGGCGACGCAGCCGCCGACGTCTCGTACGCGTCGGCCCACAGGGCGATCCGGGTGCCCGCTCATCACGCGCTTCCCGCACCGGGGGCGGTGGCCGGTGCGGTCGCCGGGCTGCCGGGGTGGCGTGCACGCCAGGCGAGGAAGACCGACGTGCCGGCCAGGCACCACGCGGCGAGCACGACATAGGGCTCGACGTGCTGGTCGTGAGGGAAATAGATGGCGTTGCGCTGGGCACTCACCGACGCGCCCGGTGGCAGGAACCGCCCGAGAAAGCCCAGGATCGGGGGGAGCAGCGGCCAGGCGACCGCACCCCCGGAGGAGGGGTTGCCGAGGATGACCAGCAGCAGCCACGTCGGCAGCAGCGCCCACCGGCCCAGGAAGGTGTGGAACGCGGTGAAGATCATGCCGGCGGTGAACATCGTGAGCGCGCAGATTCCCCACGACTGGGCGAACGGCAGCCGTGCCACGCCGAGCACCCAGTCGGTCATGGCGCAGATGGACAGTCCGCCCAGCACGGAGTAGCCGGCGGTGGCGGCGATCCGTTCGGCGGGGCGCAGCGCCAGGGCATGCCCTCCGAGCTGGATGGCGCCGACGAAACCGAGGATGGTCGACCCCAGGGCGATGTAGAAGAGCGCGAGCCCCTGCGGGTCGGTGGCCGGAAGCGGTTTCACGTCCCTGACCTGGACGGGGATGGCCAGCGCCCGGCCCACCGCCGGGGCACTCCGGCTGAGGACCCGGGCGACCGACGCACCCGCCGCGCTCGCCACGTCGACCTCCACCCCGGCCGGACGGCGCTGCAGGATCGCGAACTCCCGCTGCGCGCCGACCGCGGCGAGGGCCTTGTCGTAGTCGGCATACGGGTGGAGGACGAGCGAGGTGCGCAGCGCGGCCTCCAGCGCGCCGACGAACCGTTCGCCCTTGGCCGACTTTCCCGTCACCGCGACGGGGATGCGATGCGGTACGGGATCGGCCATGGCCCAGCAGTAGGCGCCGACGAAGAGCCCGGCCAGGGCCGCGATGATGAGGGAGATCACCACGGCCGGCACGAAACGCGAGGACGTCAGCCGCGACCATCCGCCCTGACGGGGCTGCCGACGAGGCTCCGCTGCGGACCGATGCTCGCCCATGGCCGTGATCGTATGGGGGCGTGGAGGGCGGCGCCCGGCTGCCGCACCGGACGCGTCACCGGCATGCCGGACCCCTCTCGACCGCGCCGGGGACCTCGAGGGTGCCGTCCTCGTCCTCCCTCTCCGACGCTCCGGCTGCGCAGGTATTGACCCGCCCTCACATCAGCACGTACAACGGCTCCAGAAAACGCTTACTACACCTTTCGCTCAAATCAGGCCGCGCGCGAACGACGCGCCCTTCAATCGGAGAGGTCCCTGACGATGAGAATTTCCGGCGACCAGGAAGAGCCCACCGCAGAGAGAGCCGGCCGCTCGGGGGCGCTGTCCCGTCGGGGCATGCTCAAGGGCGCGGCCGTCACCGTCGGTCTGGCGGCGGCGGGGATCGGCGCCACGCGGCCCGCCTACGCGGCGGGGGCCTCGGTCAGCGCGACCGCGCGCATGGGCGGCAACTCCATCACGATGTCGGTGGTGGACGGAGCGCTGCGGTGGTCCGCCCAGCACGACGGCAAGACAGTCATCGACACCTCTGCCCTGGGCCTCAGGCTGAGCGACGGGACCGTCCTCGGCAGCCAGGTGACGGTGACCCAGAACCAGCACTGGACCCTCCACACCACCTGGTCCCCGGTGTACGGGCGCAACGCGACCGTCACCGACCACTACCAGGAGCAGCGCTGGAACCTTGAGGACACCGCCTCGGGGCTCCGCTTCAGCGTCCAGATCCGCGCCTACAAGACCGGCGTCGCGCTGCGTTACGTCCTGCTCGACACCGGCACCGCCACCGTCTCCGACGAACTGACGACGTTCGTGTTCCCCGACGACACCACCGTCTACAGTGCCCGCGACGAGAACCCCTACAACCCGGTGGCGCCGGGCTCCATCCCCGTCACCGGCACCTCCAGCACGGACAACGGCCCCCTGACCGACCTGCCGCTGACCGCCGCCCTCCCCGGCGAGCTCATCGCCTGCGTCTGCGAGTCCTCGCGGATCGACTTCCCCCGCCTGATGCTCAGTTCGGTACCCGGGCAGCCCAACACCCTGGCCGCCTTCCTGATGGAGCACACCGCCCGCGGCACCGGACCGGTGGCGACCGAATCCACGGTCACCACCCCGTTCGCCACACCGTGGCGCGCGGTGGTGATCGGCTCCACCCACGCCGAACTGGTCGACAACGCTGAGCTCGTACTCAACCTGGCGCCGCCCAGCGCCCTCACCGACACCTCGTGGATCAAGCCCGGCAAGGTCTTCCGCTGCGAGCTCACCACCGCGGCCGGCCTCGCGGGCGTGGACTTCGCCGTGGCCCGCGGCCTGCAGTACATCGAGTACGACGCCGGCTGGTACGGGCCCGAGTTCTCCACCCCGGACGCGACGAAGCCGATCGCCGCCATCGACCTGCCGTCCGTCGTCTCGTACGCGACGAGCAAGGGCATCGGCGTTTTCCTCTACGTCAACCGGCTCGCGCTGACCGACGCCGACTCGCTGTTCGGCCTCTACAAGAGCTGGGGCGTCGCGGGCATCAAGCTCGGCTTCATCAACGACGGCACCCAGGCGATGACGAACCAGATCACCGGCTGGGCGCAGACGGCCGCCAAGTACGAGTTGCTGATAGACATGCACGACGACGTCCGGCCGTTCGGCTACGAGCGCACGTACCCGAACTACATCAGCCTGGAGGGCGTCCGGGGCAACGAGAACTTCCCGACCGCCACGCACAACGTGACGCTGCCCTTCGCGCGCAACATCGGCGGCCCGATGGATTACACCATCTGCTACGGCCAGTCGCGCGACAAGACGACCAACGCCCACCAGATGGCGATGGCGGCGGTGTACTACCAGCCGCTGAACTTCCTCTTCTGGTACGACAAGCCCTCGAAGTACTCCAACCCCGCGAACTGGCCCGGACTGCCCTGGTTCAACGCCATCCCCACCACCTGGGACGAGAGCAGGACCCTGGCCGGGTCCATCGGCGAGTACGTGGCGGTCGCCCGCCGCAACGGCGACACCTGGTACCTCGGAGCGATGACCAACGAGACGTCCCGGACCCTGTCGATCCCGCTCTCTTTCCTGGGCGGCGGAACCTACACCGCGACCGTCTACGCCGACGGCACCCCGGGCACCAACCCGTACCAGACCCCGGTCGTGGTCAGCACCCGGACCGTCACCTCGGAGTCCACGCTCGACATCGCCATGGCCGGCGCGGGGGGCCAGGCGATCATCCTGACGCCGAGCTGACCTCAGGCGGTCGTCGTCCTCGCCCAGTCCTCGATGAGCCGGACGGTGCGGTCGACGTGTTCCTCGTGCAGGTAGTGGCGGCGGTCTTCGCGGGGCCCGACATGGTCGCCCTGGGGGCGCTGGCCGCCCCCCGCGCCGGCACGAGCGAGGGTCTCCGCCGGCTCGACGGCTACCGAAGCGACCGAAGCGACCGAAGCGACCGAAGGAACAACGCATGAGGATCGTCATCACGGGTGGCTTCGGCTTCCTGGGACAGCAGGTGGCCGCCGCACTGCTGCGGACGCGAACGTTCTGTGGTGCACCGATCGACCGGCTGGTGCTCGCCGACCGGATCGTGCCGCCCGCATCGACGGCGGCGGCCGACCCGCTCGTGGACGTCGTCCAGGGCGACCTGGTGGACCACCTCGACGAGGTGTTCGGTGAGCCGGTGGATGTGCTGATCCACCTCGCCGCCGCGGTCTCGGCCGCGTGCGAGGCCGACTTCGACCTCGGCATGAGCGCCAACGTGGACACGACCCGCGCGCTGCTCGAAGCCGCCCGGGCACAGTCGGCCGCCGGCGGCCCGACGCCGCGGGTGGTGTTCTCCAGCAGCGTCGCGGTCTACGGTTCCGACCCGATGCTGCCGCTGCCGCCGGTGGTCAGCGAGTCGACCCTGCCCACGCCGCGGTCGAGTTACGGGACGCAGAAGCTCGTCTGCGAGCAGCTGATCGCGGACTACACCCGCCGCGGCTTCGTCGACGGACGCGTCGCCCGCCTCATGACCGTCTCCGTACGGCCGGGGAAGCCGAACGCGGCCGCTTCCGGTTTCCTGTCCGGCATCATCCGCGAGCCGCTCGCGGGCCTCCCGGCCACCTGCCCGGTGCATCCCGGACTGCGGGTGGCCCTGGCCTCGCCCCGGCGCACGGTCGCGGGCATCCTCCGCGTCGCCGAGGTTGAGCGAGGCGTCGGCCCGGGGCGCCTCGGCGGCGGCGTGCCGGTGAACCTCCCGGCGCTCACGGTTTCGGTCGCCGAGATGCTGGCAACGCTTCGGCGGGTGGCCGGCGACACCGTCGCCGACCTGGTGACGATCGCACCCGATCGTGACATCGAGGCCATCGTGGGCTCCTGGCCCGCTGTCTTCGACAACGCGCGCGCCACCGCCCTCGGGCTGGAACCCGACCCGAGCTTCGAGTCGGTGGTACGGGACTACGTCGAGGACCACGCCGACGCGGTGCTGGTCGACGTCGCCCCGCTCGCAGCCGGGGCGGACAGGGCGGCGCCGATAGACTGAAGAGCATATTTTCCAAGGTGAACGGTCCCGTGCGGCTCGCGGACCAGGTCGCCGCGGTGCTGTCGGAGGAGATCGAGTCCGGACGACTGGCCGTGGGCGACAAGCTGCCGACCGAGGTGCAGCTGGTCAAGCATCTGGGCGTCAGCCGCACGGTGGTGCGCGAGGCCGTCTCCAGGCTTCGCAACGTGGGCCTGGTCGAAGCGCGCCAAGGTCTCGGCGTGTTCGTCCTGCCTCGGCGCACCCGACCGCTCGACCTGGAAGCCGATGCCTCCCAGACCAGGTCCAAGGTGCTGCAGATCGTGGAGGTACGTCGCCCCATCGAGGGCGAGGCGGCGTATCTCGCGGCCGCCCGTGCCGCACCGGACGACCTCGCCCGGATACGTCAGGCCCTCGACGCGATCGACGCGGCCGTGGCGGCCGGGGGCGACGGCGTGGACGAGGATCTCGCCTTCCACACGTCCATCGCCGAGTCGACCGGGAACGCCGTGATGGTCTCGACGGTCCGGTACCTGGGCGAGGTACTGCGCAGCGGCATCCGCGTCACCCGCGCGAACGAGGCGCGGCGGGGCGATTTCATCGAAGCGGTCCGGCAGGAGCACCACGCCATCTTCGCCGCGATCGAGGCAGGTGACGCCGAGGCGGCACGCGCCGCCGCGCGCCGCCACCTGAAGCACGCCGCCTCGCGGCTCCAGGATGCGGACGACAGGTTCTGGACCGAGGCGCAGGACCTCGCCGTGGATCTCGGCACCGCTCCCTGACGGGTACGGCGGCCTTGATCGCCGTTCGGGGCACGCGCGCCTGCGCCGCCCCGCTTACGGGGCGCTTCGCAGGGGTCGCAGGGCAGCGGCGCCGACCCGTGCCATCGCGGACACCGGTGATCCTGCCCATCGGATGAGGTCGCGCGGGAAGCCGGCGTCGAGCTCGATGGTCACCCGCACGTATCGGGTGTGCAGCCGAGTGACCTTGACGGGACGCGGTACGGCGGCGTCCGGTTCCCGCTGCAATGCGGCCCGGTAGGTGTCCTTGCGCTGGTTCATGCCTTGTCCTGTCGCTTGATGAGTTCGTCTGCGAGGTCCATGTACGCCGAGCCCTTGACGTCGACGGGGCTGCCGAACGACTGGGCGTACAGGTCGAGCCGCGGAATGTGGGTGGACAACACGTCGAATCCCCGCTCGGTGAGAACCTCGCGGGCGTCGGCGTCGGGACCGGTGCGCGTGGCCTCGGCGCGATTCGTTCGGTTCAGCAGAACGGCGGCACGGGCCGGCTGGGCGCGCAGGGACTGCACGTCGCCCATCTCGCCGCCGATGGGCGCCATGCGATCCAGTTCGATGGGAGCCGGAGTCACCGGCACGATCCACTCGCTTGCGTACCTCATGATGCTCCGGGTGATGTGCGCGTGGTCCTCCAACTGCGGGGCGTCGAAGACGACGGCCTTGCGGTCGCCGAGGAAGTCGTTCACGCGCCGGTGCACGTCGCCCACCGGAAGAGCGACCACCGGAAACGGGAAGCCACCCGCCAATTCGCTCCAGCGCAGTGCGGAGGAGGCGGCGTCACTGTCGACCAGCAGCGGTGGGATACCCGACTCGTGAAGCGCGTGCGCCAACCAGACCGCGCTCGTCGTCTTTCCCACTCCGGGCTTCAGGTTCACAAAGGCGTAGCTCAGCGACACAGGAGTCAACGTATGGTCGCGAGCGGCCGTCGGCCGTCGGCTCGGGGCACACGGTCCCGGCGTTCACCCTGCGGCGCCGGCGAATCATCCGTTTGGGCCAGTACGGAAGCCGCAAGGCCCCATCGAGCTCAGTCGGCCGCCGCGACCGCGTCCCTGATGAGGCGGCGAGCGGCCGCGTCGGTACGGGCGACGTCATGGGTCACCAGGCGGTCCTGGCACAACCCGCGCAGGCCGGAGACGAGCAGCGTGGCCCCTGCCCGCGCCTGCTGTGGCGTGTGACCCAGCCGGCCGTATGCGGCGGCGATGGGGCCGATCATGACCTCGACGCTGTCGGCGGCAAGGGTGCCGTACTGCTCCGGATCGGTGGCGGCCAGGCTGAGCAGCTGCAGCAGCATGCGGACCGGTCCGGACTGCTCCCCTACGGTCATCGCTTCCCACAGCGCATGGGCGGCCTTGCGCAGCCCGGCGGTGTCGTGGACGTCGTCGAACATCGCGTGGGCGTCGGGACGGCTGGCGGCCAGTGCCTGGGCCAACAGGTTCTCGCGACTGCCGAAGTAGTACAGAAGCATGCGCTTGGTGGTGCCGATCGACTCTGCGAGCGGGCTCAGCGACATCTGCGCGACGCCGCGGTGCTGGAGGTGGTGCACGACCTGCTTCAGCAGCTCGGCACGCTTCTCGACGTTGACGGGGCGAGGCACGGCTTTGACTGTACCGGCCGGTACACGTATGGTCCACCCAACATGGATGTGCCGATCGGTACATTAACGGGATGGCGCCACGGTGATGGGCCGGCGCGGGGATCGAAGACAAGGGTGGTTCCGTGAAACACCGGATCGAACGTCCTCGGGGCATACCCTTGGCCAGGACTCTGGCCGAGGCACTGACGATCCCGGCGCTGCTCTTCCTCGGGCTGCTGTTCTGCTTCCCTCTGGCCTTTCATGAGCCCCAGCCGAACCACGCGAAGATCGTGATCGCCGACCCCGCAGTGGAACGCAAGGTCGACACCGCTCTGCGACGGCAGCATCCAGGTGGGTTCGAAGTCGCCGCTGTGGCAGACGCCCGGGAAGCCCGCCAGGCGGTACTGGGCCGGGGCGCCGTGGCGGGCTACGCCGCCAGGGGCAGACATGCTGTGCTGTACGTGGCCAAGGCCAACGGGGTGGCCCTGGAGCAGGTGCTGACCAAGGGTTTCACCCAGCTTGCGGCGCACAACCACCAGAGGCTCACGGTCACGGACGTGGCGCCCACCGTGAGCAAGGACGGGCTCGGCACGACCCTGGTCTACTTCGGAATCGCCTGGAACGTCCCCGGCTACATACTCGCGACGACCCTGCTGCGGGCGGTGACGTTCAACCGTCGCAAGAAGCTCCTGACGATCGCGGGCGCAGCCGCGCTCTTCAGCGTCGTGGGCTTCTTCGTCGGCGTGGGGCTGGGCTTCTTCCCCGACGAGCCCTCGGCCCTGGCGATCGCCTTCTTGCTCACCACGGCGGTGGCCACGTTCTCCCTCGGCGTGGCGCCCTTCACCAAGCAGTTCTTCCCTCTGGTGGGTTTGGGTCTGTACATCGTGCTCAGCGTTCCCTCCAGCGGCGTGGCCCCCGTCCAGTTGCTGCCGAGGTTCTTCCAGGGCCTGCACGCCGTCATGCCGCTGGGCAACGCGGTGGACGCCCTGAAGGGGGTCCTGTACTTCGGCGATGCGGGGGTGCTCAAGCCGGTCCTCGTGCTGTGCGCGTGGACCACGGCGGGTATGGCCTTGCTGGGCCTCGACGCGTGGCGGCACCACCGCATGGCCGTACGGCGCGGGCCGGAGGACGAGCAGGAGGACGTTCCGGAGCCGCCGGTGGAGGACCCGTCCGTGGAGGCGCCCACGCCTACCGCGCTTCCGGTGCACCGTCACCACTTCGGCGAGCCGTTGCCGATGCTGGAGGGCACCGTCCACGACGGCGAGCAGAAGCCGCTCCGCCATGCCGCGGTGACCGTCATGGACGCCGGCGGCCGGCAGTTGGTGCGGACCGCGACGAACGCACGGGGCGAGTACGCCGTGACCGGTCTGCCCGAGGGCTACATCAGCGTTGTGGTCTCCTACCCCGGCCGAAATCCAGTGGTCCGCCAGAGGCTGCTGCAGTCCGGTGTGGCCGTCCGGTCCGACTTCACCATGCATGACCGGCGCAACGGGGTGTCACCTCTCGCGGCCGCTCCACGCCACTGACAGGAAAACAGGAGGCGCGGGGTGCTGGATCCCATTCAGAAGCAACACTGCTGAATCCGATGGATTGGCGCTATTGGACTTCAGAGTCGCGCAGGAGCACCGTTGGGAATCGCCCCCTCGAACCCGACGGGGGCATTCACCGCCCCACCCGGAGATCGCCCGATGAACCACGTCGCGGATCCTGAGCGCTACAACGGCACCATGCGCTACCGGCGCACCGGCCGCTCAGGGCTCGACCTTCCCGTCCTGTCCCTGGGCTACTGGCACAACTTCGGCGACAACCGGCCGTTCGAGGCCCAGCGGGAGATCGCGCTGCGCGCCTTCGACCTCGGGATCACCCACCACGACCTCGCGAACAACTACGGCCCGCCCTACGGCTCCGCCGAGATCAACTTCGGGCGCCTGATGAAGCAGGACCTCGCGCCGTACCGGGACGAACTGGTGATCTCCACCAAGGCCGGCTGGGACATGTGGCCCGGCCCCTACGGCCAGGGCGGCGGCTCCCGCAAGTACGTGCTCGCCTCGCTCGACCAGTCGCTGCGGCGCATGGGCCTGGAGTACGTCGACATCTTCTACTCCCACCGGCTCGACGCGACCACACCGCTCGAGGAGACGATGGGCGCACTGGACACCGCCGTCCGTCAGGGCAAGGCGCTGTACGTGGGCATCTCCTCCTACGACGCCGAACGGACCCGCGAGGCGGCCGCCGTCCTCCGGGACCTGGGCACCCCGCTCCTCATCCATCAGCCGTCGTACAGCATGCTCAACCGCTGGATCGAGACCGACGGTCTGCTCGACACCGCCCAGGAGGAGGGCTTCGGCGTCATCGGGTTCACGGCCCTCGCCCAGGGGCTCCTGACCGGCCGGTACCTCGACGGCATCCCCGGTGACTCGCGGGCCGCGCAGGGCACGTCGTTCGACACGGCGTGGCTGTCGGACGACATGCTGAACCGGCTGCGCGCTCTCAACGACATCGCGGCCCGTCGCGGGCAGACCCTGGCCCAGATGGCCCTCGCCTGGGCCCTGCGCGACGAGCGCGTCACGTCCCTCGTCATCGGCGCGTCGCGCACCGAACAGCTGGAACAGAACGTCGCCGCGCTGGACAACCTCGACTTCACCACCGAGGAACTGGCCGAGATCGACAAATACGCCACCGACGGCGGCGTCGACCTGTGGCAGGACGCCCGCCTCGGAAACCTCGGCTGACCATCACCGGCACGACGGAGAGCAGCGAAATGATCTTCATCACGGCGAAGTTCCGGATCAAGCCGGAGCACGCGGAGCGTTGGCCGGAGATCGTCCGGGAATTCACCGAGGCCACCCGCAGCGAACCCGGCTGCCTCTGGTTCGACTGGTCACGCAGCCTGGCCGACCCGGCCGAGTACGTACTCGTCGAGGCCTTCCGCCACGCCGACGCCGGCGCCGCACACGTCCAGTCCGCCCACTTCAGGGCCGCGCAGCAGACCCTGCCGCCGTACCTGGCGGACACACCGCGGATCGTCAACGCGGAACTCGAACAGGACGACTGGTCCTTGCTCGGGGAGATGGCCGTCGAGGACTGATCCGAGTCACAGGGCCCGAGGTTCGCCGCGCCGTCATCAGCGCATAGAGGGTCACGGACGCAACGCCGCGCGGTCGGATGCACCCCGGCTCCCCGGGTCCTGTGCAGTCGCTGGGAGGCGCCCACGGCAGCAGGGGCCCGCCGACAAGCCGAGCGCGCGGCGACCGGAGGACCGGTCGGGCAGGCGCGGAATTGTTCGGAGCCCTCACGCGCTGAGGTAGCCAGAGGGTACGGGACGCCGACGGTGTACGAACCGAGCGGCGCGAGTGACCGAGGCGACAGACAGTGGAGGGGCCGACATGGCAGCGCAGACGCAGAGGGCCGTACTGGCGGGCGGATGTTTCTGGGGGATGCAGGACCTGATCCGCCGGCTCCCGGGCGTGACGGCGACCCGGGTCGGCTACACCGGGGGCGACGTGCCGAACGCGACGTACCGTAACCACGGGA
This sequence comes from Streptomyces sp. NPDC093984, assembly GCF_044764595.1. Lineage (NCBI taxonomy): Bacteria > Bacillati > Actinomycetota > Actinomycetes > Kitasatosporales > Streptomycetaceae > Streptomyces > Streptomyces sp. NPDC093984. Next base: position 855,858 of record NZ_JBIWIM010000001.1, read on the forward strand.
CCCACGCGGAGGCCATTGAGATCCTTTTCGACCCCGAGAAGACCGACTTCCGCACGATCTTGGAGTTCTTCTTCCAGATCCACGACCCGAGCACCAAGAACCGCCAGGGCAACGACATCGGCCTCAGCTACCGCTCGGCGATCTACTACGTGGACGACGAGCAGAAGCGGATCGCCGAGGACACCATCGCGGATGTGGACGCCTCCGGTCTGTGGCCGGGCAAGGTCGTCACCGAGGTCGAGCCGGTCGGCCCCTTCTGGGAGGCCGAGCCGGAGCACCAGGACTACCTGGAGCGCTACCCCGAGGGCTACACCTGCCACTTCCCCCGCCCGGGATGGCGGCTGCCAGCCCGCACGGAGCGCTGAGCCACCCCCCCAACCGGCGCAGGCCACGGTCTGCGTCGGCGTTGTCGCCGTACCGGTGCCCACTCGTCGCCCACCGCGCTGCGTGGTCGGCCGCTGACGGGGGTGTGGTCACTCGACCAGGCGCGGCCGGATTCGATGGCAGGGGCTGAGGGGTTCGGTGCGCTGTTGAAGCGGCCGGCGGATCACCGGCAACGGGACCTCGGCGCCTTGCCCCTGCTCGCCGACGTTTCCGAGCCCGAACTCCTGAGCCTGTTCCGCGGCGGGGCACCGAGCCCGTCTCTGCTTCGGCGGCCTGCGCCCGCGCTCCGCCTGCACACCGCGGCCCTATTCGTGATCGCGGGTGTCGAGGTGCCCCACGACCTCGCCCCTGCGGACACCAGGGCCGGAGAGCGGGTGCCCGACCTCGTCCGTCAGGCCGTCGCTCTGCCGCCGGAGAAGCGTGCCGATTCGCGCGATTTCACGGCGTCCCTGCCGCGCCAGGAGCGCACGCAGCCTGTTCCTGGCCTGCCGGCTACCTGGCGGCGTTGACCGGCGTCCCGCTCCCGGGCGTGTACCCCAGCCCCCGGTCCGCCGCTGCCGGCCTCGGCGAGCTCATCGGGCACGTGCGGCGTCTCACCTCAAGTCGGCTTCAGCGAGTCAGCGACACGACGGAGTCCATGCTGCGCCAGCTCGGCGAACGGGGTCGGGCGTAGCCGGGCCGTGTCAGGCCCACCCTCGCGGCCACGGCGATCCGGGCGGGCGGTGCGCGGCTTCCTCCTGCACGGCAACGAGGCGCGCAAGCCGCCATGAGCAGTCGTCGTCCGCGTTCGTTGCCGTCATTGCCGTCGCCGGTCAGCTCCAGCCTCCTCCGACGGCGAACGCGGCGAACCAACAGCGACGGTGCAAAGCCGCTGTCTTACCTTGCCGTGCCCGGCCGTCGCGCATTCAACTCCCGTACGCAGCAAGGCGTCAAGGGAGTCGAGCGGGGTCTGTGACGCAACCTCGTGAAACTGCACCGTGGGCCATACGGCGCGGCCGTTCGAAGAAGTCGAAGTCAACGACGACAGGAACCTTTCCTGTCAGTTCTCTTGCGCGTTGCTTTCTTCGCTAGTTGACTTCGCGCTGCTCGGCCGCTCCTCCTTCTCCCCCACGAACCGGTCCCTCACCAGACCCAGTTGGATGGCCCATGCGTATCAGACATCTGTCCCCCCTCGTCGGCTTCCTGGCGTCGGTCTCCCTGCTCGGTGCAGCCTCTGACGCCCAGGCAGCAGCCAACCCCGGTCCAGGCTTTCCCGCCCAATACGTCGCGCCCTGGGTGGAGACCTGGAACTCCCCGTCCGCCATGGCGAACGCCCGGGCCGCCACCGGCGTCAACCACTTCCACCTCGGGTTCGTACTCAGCGACGGCACCTGTAACGCCACCTTCAACGGCAACATGTCGATCAGCGACGCCGGCTGGACCACCGCGATCAACAACCTGCGGGCCTCCGGCGGCGACGTCATCGCCTCCTTCGGCGGTGCCGCCGGAACCGAACTCGCCCAGGCCTGCGGCACCGTGTCGGCGCTCCAGGCCCAGTACCAACGGGTCATCGACACGCTCAACCTCACCCGGCTCGACTTCGACATCGAGGGGTCGGCGCTGAAGGACACCGCCGCCAACGACCGCCGCAACCAGGCCATCGCGGGCCTCCAGGCGGCTGCCAAGGCCGCCGGCCGGAAGCTGGACATCGACTACACGCTGCCGACGAACCCCGACGGTCTCGACAAGGACGGGCTGAGCCTGGTCGACAACGCCAAGTCCCGCAATGTGAACGTCAATCTGGTCAACATCATGACCATGGACTACTACCAGAACGTCTCCGACATGGGTTCTGCCGCCATCAGCGCCGCCACCGCACTCCACACCCAGTTGGGGAACGTCTGGTCCACAAAGACCTCCGCCGAGCTGTGGGCCATGGAGGGCAACACGCCCATGATCGGCGTGAACGACTCCCTCAACGAGATCTTCACCACGGGCAACGCCACCACGCTCACCGACTTCGCCAAGTCCAAAGGCATCCAGCAGATCGGCTACTGGTCCCTCGGCCGTGACGCGGCCTGTGCGACCAACGGCACACTCTCCGACACCTGCAGCGGCACCCCGCAGAGCCCGTACCAGTTCGCCGGCATCTTCAACGGCATCGGCGGCAGTGGTGGCGGTGGCACCACCCACACCGGTCCGATCACCGGCTACGCGGGCCTCTGCCTCGACGACAGGGGCGCTTCCACGGCCAACGGCAACCCGATCCAGGTCTACACGTGCAACGGCACGAACGCCCAGACCTGGACGGTCAACGACTCCGACCACACCCTGCGGGTGCTCGGGAAGTGCCTGGACGTCGCGGCCGGCGGCACCGCCAACGGCACCAAGGTGCAGCTGTACGACTGCAACGGCACGGGCGCGCAGGCATGGGTCCCGCAGGCCAACGGCTCGCTGCTGAACCCGCAGTCGGGCAAGTGCCTCGACGACACCGACTGGTCCACCACACCCGGCACGCAGTCCCAGATCTGGTCCTGCAGTGGCAACGCCAACCAGAAGTGGGCCCTCCCCGCCTGATCCGTTCCGCACCGGTAAGACCAGTCCGAAGGGCAGGACCTGCCATGCAACTGCGTCAATTCCTGCGGCGGAGCCGCGCCACGACCGTGCTTCCCGGAACCCTCGCGGCTGCCGCTGCCCTGCTGTGCGGCGGCCTCGCCGGCCCGGCCGCCGCGCAGGGCACCGCCACCACCGGGGCGACGGTCGCCGCCTCGCCCACCGCCTTCACCCATCCCGGCGTGATGGTGAGCAGACCCCAGCTGGACTACGTCCGTACCCAGGTGCAGGCAGGCGTCCAGCCATGGGCGTCCGCATACCAGCAGATGACGTCGAGTTCCTATGCCTCGCTGTCGCGCGTCCCCAAGCCGTGGTCGGTCGTGGACTGCGGCTCCTACTCCAACCCGGACCACGGCTGCACCGACGAGCGGCAGGACGCCATCGCGGCCTACACCGACGCCTTGATCTGGTACATCAGCGGCGACAGCCGGTACGCCGACAAGTCGATCCAGCTGATGAACGCGTGGTCTGCCGTGATCACCGACCACACCAACAGCAACGCCCCGCTGCAGACCGGCTGGGCGGGCTCGGTGTGGCCCCGGGCCGCCGAGCTCATCCGGTACACCTACACCGGCTGGTCCTCCTCGGACATCGGCCGCTTCACGGCGATGCTGCGGAACGTCTACCTCCCCGAGGTCGTCAACGGATCCAACAGCAACGGCAACTGGGAGCTTTCGATGATGGAGGCCGCCGTCGGCATCTCCGTCTTCATCGAGGACCCGGCCGGCTACGACACGGCCATCAAGCGTTACCTCAACCGGGTCCCGGCCTACATCTACCTGTCCTCGGACGGCTCCCTCCCCAAGACGGTGCCCGGCAGCGGCCTGGACACCTCGCAAAAGGTCATCAACTACTGGCAGGGACAGTCGACCTTCGTCACGGGCCTCACCCAGGAGACCTGCCGGGACTTCACCCACACCGGGTACGGCATCTCCGCGATCTCACACGTCGCGGAGACCGCGCTGATCCAGGGTCAGGACCTGTACCCGCAGGTCGGTGAGCGGCTGCGGCAGGCGCTGGGCTTCCAGACCACCTACGAGAACGGCGCCGCGGTCCCGTCGTGGCTGTGCAACGGCACGCTCAACCTCGGCCTCGGCCCGATCACCGAGCCCGGTTTCAACGCCATGCACAACCGGTACGGCTATGCGATGGCCAACACCCAGTCGTACACGGAGTCACACCGTCCGCAAGGCACCAACAACCTCTTCGTGGCCTGGGAGACCCTGACCAACGCCGACAACCCCTACGTCGCCTCCGGTACGCCGCCACCGCCGTCCCCGGTCGGTCCGATCACCGGTATCGGCGGCAAGTGCGTCGACGTCGCCGGGGCCGGCACCGCCGACGGCACCGCCATCCAGCTCTGGGACTGCAACGGCACCGCGGCCCAGCAGTGGACCGTCGCCACCGACGGATCCCTGCGCGCCCTCGGCAAGTGCATGGACGTCACCGCCGCCGGAACAGCCGACGGCGCAAAGATCCAGCTGTACTCGTGCAACGGCACCGGTGCCCAGCAGTGGAAGCCCCAGACGAACGGCACGCTGGTGAACTCCGCGTCCGGCAAGTGCCTGGACGCCACCGGGCAGAGCTCCGCCGACGGCACCCGGCTGCAGATCTGGACCTGCGCCGGCACCCCCAATCAGCTGTGGACCCTGCCGACGTGAACTGACGCGGCCGGGTGATCAGCGCGAGCCCACTTCACGGAGAAGACCCGTTCAAGGATTCCAAAGTGATGGTCAGCGGGCCACGCCACAGGGGAGGATTGTCGACATGACGGATGAAGGCTCCTCCATCGACCCCACCAAGCCCAGTATCGCCCGCGTCTACGACTACCTGCTCGGTGGCAAGGACAACTACGCCGTGGACCGGGAGATCGGCGACGTGTTCAAACGTGACCTTCCCGGTTCGGTGGCAATCGCCTTCGCCAACCGCGCGGCCCTGATCCGCGCGGTCCGGGAGATCGCGACGACCACCGGCGTGCGGCAGTTCATCGACCTGGGCAGTGGCCTTCCGACCGCCGACAACGTCCACCAGGTCGCGCAACGGCACGCACCGGAGTCCCGGGTCGTGTACGTGGACACCGACCCCCAAGTGCTGGTCCACGGCCGTGCGCTGTTGGAGGAGAACGACCGGACCCGGTTCGTCGCGGCCGACGTACGCAACCCCGAAGACGTCCGTACCCACCCGGACACCCTGAAACTGATCGACTTCGATCGCCCCGTCGCCGTCATGTTCAGCGCCATCCTTCACCACGTCAACGACGAGGAGGACCCGGCTGGAATCGTCCGCTACTGGCGCGACCACGTGCCCTCCGGAAGCTACTTCTTCGTCAGCCACTTCCGTTCCGGCAACAACCCGGAGACGGCGGAGGCCGAGGCAGTCCTCCAGCGGACTTTCGGCCGCGGCCGGTGGCGCACCGACGAGGAGATCGAATCCCTGCTGGACGGCCTGGAGATCCTCGACCCCGGGATCGTCCCCGCGTCCCTGTGGCGTCCTGACGTGGTCGACAACCCGTGGAACAGCAGCGGCGAACGGGAGCTCACCGTCTGGGAGCGCCTCATCGCCGCCGGACTGGCCCGGAAGGCCTAGTACGTGTCAGGTGATCATGTCACCGCCGTGTGCCTGTGTCGTCGGTCCCAGGTGGACGCGCCTGGGAGAAGGGCCAGTGACTCTCCAAGGTCCGGTCCCTCAGCCGCCGACGAGGGCGACGAGCTTGATGAAGACCAGGTCGGGATCGGTGGTGAGATCCACGACTTCGTCGAGGTCCTCGACCTGGCGATCGGCGACGAGCACGAAGAACCCGTTGGCCAGGAAGGCCCGCTCGGCGATCTCGGCCTGACGTTCCCAGTCGATGCGGCGGGGTTCGCGGAGTCGGTAGCCGTTCAGCTCCGTCTCGGCGTCGTCGGGGCGGACGAGGCCGTTGAAGCGGTCGCCCGGGCGGGTGTTGTGCCGGGCGACCTCCTCGCGGACCCGGAGCCTGATCAGCTCCCGCACGGTCATCCGTTCCGGCAGCCCGGCGACTTCCCATTCGGTGACCGGCTTGCCCGCCGCGGTCTCGTCCCGGAACGTCACGGTGGCCATCAGGCACCTCGCTTGATCTGTATGAGAATCGACTCGTCGGTGATCTTGCTGTCGGCCGCCAGCAGCAACGCCTTGCTGAGGATCAGAGAGAGCCGTTCGTCCTCGAACGGCAGGAACACCTTGCCGTCGCCCTTGCCGCGCGACGGGACGATGCACAGATAGGCGTCGTGGGGCTCCATCAGGATGTTGGTCGAGCCCAGATGGATCTTGTATCTGCCGAGGTCCCCGCGGACCACCAGGAAGCGGCCGTCGAGCGAGCACCGGTCGGCGATCTTCAGGCGCGGCAGGATCCGCTCCAGCGCCTCGCGGCGGACCTGCGCGCTCGCTGTCAGCGCGCCGAAGGTGGCCGTCCGCCAGTACGCGGCGTAGCGGTCGTCGCCCCGGTCGGTCCAGTCGGGATCGGCGGCGATCGAGGTCACGCCGACGAAGAGGTCCACGTCGCGCATCGCCTCGCTGAACACCACCTGGGGCACGTCGGCGAGCGGAACCTCCCTCCAGCGCCGGCCGTCCCGCCGTTCGAAGCGGACCTGGTCGGTCGCGGCGTACTGGGGCGCGTAGTCCCGGTAGTCGTCCTCGGCGGGCTCGTGGTAGAAGCACGCCCGCCACTCGCCGTCGCCGAACTCGGCCCGCGCCCGCCCCTCGTAGCCGCCGTCGTGGCGGCCGAGGAAGTTGGCCTGCCAGCCGCGCTCCTTGAACAGGGCGTAGAGCTGCCGGTAGTGGACGATGTGGGCGGCGAACCGGTTGGAGTAGACGCCGGTCTCCTCCTCCGCCGGGGTGAGCAGGTAGATCTCCCGGAAGGCCTGTTTGAAGGGCTGCCGCAGCCGCTCGGCGACGAGCCGCTCCCGCCACGCCCTGATGTCGTCCGTCGACGCCCGGATCGGATGCCACAACCGGACGCGCTCGGGCTCGCCGGGCGGCTCGGCCATCGGTGCCACCGCACGCCAGTCGCCGTCCGCGCCCTGGAACTCCCAGATCAGGCCGCGGACGAGAGTCCCGGTGACCGGATGGTCGCGGTAGTGGCGGCACCACTCGTCGTACGGCCACTCGCGCCCGGCCGACATCAGCGCCTCGACGCGGGCCCGCTCCCCCGACAGTGTCCCCCGCACCTCCTTGGCCAGGGTTTTCAACTCCTGGAGCTCGTCCGGGAAGCCGTCCTTCACTGCCGCCGGAGCCGTGCGGGACGTGCCCCCGTCGGGGCGTGTGAAGGTGAGCCGCACGGTCGCCGCGTCCTCGATCGCCACCCGTACCCGGTGTCCGCCCAGGTCCCGTTCCAGGGAGCCGTCCGGCGCCAGGCCGTGGTCCGGCACGCTGCGCTCGACGAGCTGCTCCGCCGTGATGCCCTGCTTCCCGGCCGCCGTCACCAGCGCGGTGTCGAGCTGCTTGCGCAGAGCGCGGTGCTTGATCCGGGACCGCAGCCGCCACAGGGCCTCCAGCGAGGCCGGATCGCCGGTCTCGGCCAGCGCGTTGATCGCCGCGCCCGCGAGCTTGAGATCCTCGATCACGCCGGTTCCGGCTCCGCCGGTCCGCAGAGCGAGCGCGCCCAGGTGCCGCACCGCGGCCGGGCCGCCGGTCAGCGCGGCCGCCCAGACGACGCCGCGGGCCAGGTCGCCGTCGTTCTGGTGGACGACGTAGTGATAGTGGTAACCGCCGCCGATCCAGCCGGTATGCGCACCGCTTCCCCTGCTGCACAGCGGATCGTCCTCGGCCAGCGCCCGCAGGACGTCGGCCACGAGGTCCCGCGCCGACGCGGCGTCCGCGAGTTCGAGGCACGTCCGCCGCCACCTCAGTGCGGGGCGCGGGCCCGACAGGCTCGCCAAGTGGCGTACGAAGCCAGCCAGTTGCGGCGTCGGCGAGGTCTTCGCGCGGTCCCTGAGCGGGGTGGCCCAGGGAGCGTCGGCGGGGATCAGTCCCTCGGGCAGGTGCGCCTCGTCGACGCTGGCGAGCAGCCCGCGCAGGCGCTGGGCGAGCGATGCGCGCAGGCGCGCCTCGACAGGGGTGGCCATGAGCTCCGTGTGCGCGTGCCGCAGCCAGGGCATGACCGCACGGCGGCCGTCGGCGTCGAGCTGGTCGGCGGCGTTCAGCACCAACGCCAGCGAGTCGGCGAACCAGAAGCCCATGTCGTACTCGGTGGCACGGAGCAGCATCACCGCGACCTCGTCGGGCGTCCAGCCGCGCACCCGAGCGATCAGGCGCCCGATCTCGGCGTCGTAGTGCCACAGCGTGTCGCCGAAGTCGGCGGCCAGCATGAGACACAGGACCGCGGCCCTGCCGTCCTCGTCCGCGCAGGCCGCGAGCCGCTGGTCGATCTCGGCCCGGGTCGCCTGGACCTCCGCCTCGAATCGCCGGTACTCGGGCCCCATGGCCCGGCGGAACTCGGTGCGTTGACGTTCCAGGAGGTCGACGAGCCAGCGGACGCGGTCGAGCGCGGCGGACCTCACGTCGTCGAGCGAGTCGTTCCTACGGGATTCTGCCACCAAGGCGTCGTAGAGCATGGCGGGATGATGACAGGGAGGACTGACAACACGATCGACCTGCGGGGCGACGTGGGGCCACAAGGGCGGCTCGACCTGCGGACCCGAGCTTCATTCCGCGACGGCCCCTGCCCCGCCCGGGTCGGCCCCGGCGTCGATCCCTCAGGCGTGAGCGAGCGGTTCGACAGGTGCCGCGGCGCGGAGCGCGGCACCCTGTAGCCGGGTGAGGTGTTCGATGACGCAGATCGCCAGCAGCGCCGCGCCGATGGTGAGCGTCTCCGCCACCACAACGAAGAGGATCGCGGTGCCCTGTCCCGCCGTGAGCGCCACCGCGCCCATCACAAGATGCGCGACCCAGACCGCCCACCAGGCGTTCACCAAAGCCGCCTTGCTCGCCTTCTGCGACACGCCGGCACTCGCGCGCTCGATGTCCAGCACGAACTGGCGTGGGAACCACCAGTTGAGCACGGGGATGAACCACGCCACGACAGCCCAGACACCGGACGCCCCGACGGATGCGCCTGTGAGTATCTGCGCGTTACGCCGACAACGCCCCAACCACACAAGGAACAACACGGCTGCCGCCGTCATCGCGTAGACGAAGACCATCGACGCGAACCCGGACTCCTTCAGCGACGCGTCCGTGGGGTGCACGACGTGAGCCCTGACGGCCGTGGCTCGGTACACGTCCGCCACGGCCGCCACCACTATCGCGCACTGCGCGAAGCCGGCGTAGAGCCGGGGAGACTTGGCATCGGGCCTTGTCATGGTGGACATCCTTCTTCTCGCGGGCGCCGACTCTGTGGCAGTCGAGGAAATGGACAGCTGGACAGATTCGGGCAGCCCCGGTCTCCCAGGGACGAAAGCACTGCTGCCGACTTCGGCCAGTACGGCGACCTAACGATACGGTCGTGGTGGCGCAAGGGAAGCCGTCCATCTGAGACGCCTGTCAGAGTGCACCGGAGAACGAGACCGCCGCCCGTCGGCTCATCGGAGACGGACAGCCTCTCCGCCCGCTTGCGACGACCGCCCCTACGATCGGCCCATGCGAGGGTGGACGAAGAGCCTGGACGCGGCTGGTGTCCGAGCGCCGGGGTTGCGTGCGGACTACGACCGTCAGCGGCAGATGGTGCGACGCTTCCGGCGCACCGCGTACCTGGCGGCCAGGCTGCTGCTGCCACGGCCGTTGCTGCCGCATGTGGTGGCGGCGACCGCCGTGATGCACCACGGCGACAACCTTCTGGACACCGGGCCCCTGCCGCAGCGCGAGACAGCGTGGGCGTCCTGGGAGCGGCAGGTGCGCGAGGCGTTGCGGACGGGGACGAGTGACCGTCCGCTGCTCCGTGCGTTCGTGCACACCGTGTCCGCCCATCCACGGCTGCGGGAGATCGTGGAGACCTACCTGGCGACCGCCACGGCCGAACTGCATTTCGCGGGCTTCGCCACCGAGGCCGACTACCAGGCATACGTGGACGCCTATTCATACCCCGCCTTCATGCTCGTCGCGGGACTGCTCGCACCGGAAGACGACGACCTGCGGTACCAGGCCGCATGCCGGACTTTCATCGAGGGCAGTCAGCGGCTCGACTTCGTCAACGACCTCGCCGAGGACGTGCGGGAAGGACGCGTGGGCATCCCCGTCGACACGATGGAACGGTTCGGGGTCACCATGGACGGCATGACGGCCGGCATCGGCGGCTCGGCCCTGGAGGAACTGATTGCCGAGCAGGTAACCACCGCACGCGCCGCCTTGCTGGCCGCAAGGGAGCTTCCGGCGCTGACCGCGGCCGACGGCCGACGGCTCGCAGGTGCGCTGGTGGAGATCGAACTGCTCACGGCGGAAGCGGTGCTCGCACGGGGCGCGGGGGTACTGCGCGGTTCCGCGAACCCGCCGCTCGTCAGGGCGCTACGCGTTCTCGCGCGGCAGTACTGACAGCCCGAACAGGGCGCAGGCACGTGTGGCGGGCTACAGCCATCGCCGATCCTGACGAGACGAGTCGCCTCGGCACACACCATCGCCATCACGCACGGAACCCAATTGGTTGCGGTGGGTGAGGAACGGCCGTCGAGGACAGGGTGAGCGGCACCCTGGAGGAGGAGAAGGTGTGATGGCGGGAGACGAGGCGTGATGCGGACCAGCGACGAGATCTATCACCGGGTCCGCTGGGACCCGCGGTTCGACCCGGCCCGGTTCGTGCTGGGGATCAGCCAGCGCGGGGATGCCCTCAAACGCATCCCGCTGCCTTCCTTCGTGCCCGGAGGCGACATCCCGTGGCATCGGGTGGTGTTCATCGAGGCGGACGGCGAGGTGGTCTGGGACCGGGCCACGGGTGTGGACCGCATCGACGCGTCGGGCGCCGGCCGGGTGCGGGACCCGCAAGCGGACCTGAGCTTCGGCAGGGGCGAACCCGGCGACGTCCTCGACGTGTCCCCGACCGCCCGCACGGCGGTGACCTGGATCCCGCCCGCGGAACTGTGGCCGCCGATCCAGGACGTCCGCCGGGATTACGATCCGCAGATCCACCGCTGGCCGCCGCACGTCAACGTCCTCTTCGGCTTCGTGCCGGAGTCCGACTTCGAGCGGGCCGCCCCGCTGCTCGCCGCGGCGACGGCCGAGACGCCGGTCTTCACCGCCCGGCTGGACGGGGTGCGCACCTTCCGGCACAGGGCGTACTCCACCGTGTGGCTCGACCCGGCGGCGGGCGGCAAGGCGCCGTGGGCGGACCTGCACGGCGCACTGCAGCAGCGGTTCCCGCGCTGTGGTGGGCCCGCCAAGAACTTCACCCCACATCTCTCCCTGGGCCGGACCCGGGATCCGCAGCGAGTCAGCACCGACTGCGCCACCCGGCTCGAGGCCATGACGGCGACGGTCTGGGAACTCGTCCTGCTCTCACGCAGGGGTGACGGGCCGATGCGACCGCGGGCCACGGTCGCCCTGCGCACGGGCGAGGTCCGCTGGCTGCCCGCGCCCGGCCCCGAAGCGCCCGGCCCGGAGGACACGGCGTGGCTCTCCGAGATCACCGGCAGGTGAGGCCACAGCCGGGCGGGGCATGCGCCGCCAGGCATTCAGACCGCATGGGCAGAGTGTCCGAGCCGCCGCTGACGAGCGTGCCGTGCTCGCGTATCCACCTCACCAGCCCGAGCTCGTCGCGCAGTTCGGCCTGTCGCTGAGCCGCCGTCGCTGTCAGGCAGGCACGCCGGCCTGCATCCCAACCAGGCGCCGACACGTCGCGGCGTACGCCTGCAGCCTGTGGACACCGACCCCGAACGCGGGCCGGTCGTGTCCCGATTGGATCATCACCGACCGGCCCGCGCACCCGACGTTGGTCAGCGAGGCCGACTTCATCACCGTCCAGAATCTGCGCTCCGCCGGGAGACTGCGCCCGGCCGCACCCCCAACGCGTACGCACACGAGGACCACGTCCTGCTGCGGCGATGCGCTCGACGTCGCGTGGCCTTCACCACAATTTGCCCATTTTCAGACAGATGCATGCCTATAAGTGGTTCCAAGGCTGGTTGCATCCCTCCGGCGTTCAGCTCGCAGCTGTGTAAGGACCAGTGGCATGGGAGAAGCGTTTGATCACGGTACGTAAACGACGCACCGGGCTGGTGGCTACGGCCGGCGTACTCGGCGGCGTACTCGCAGTCACGGCACTCGGCGGTACCAGCAGCGCTGCGACCGGCGGCAACGACGACGGAAGTCAACCGAAACCGCAGGCGCGCGTGGATCAGGCGGCCGCCCAGGAAGCTTCCGACGCCCGCATAGAGATCACGCCCAGGCAGGGTGCTCACCACGTCGGGATCAAAGATCCCGTCAAAGTCACTGTCAGCAACGGCCATCTCACCAAGGTGACCATGACCGCCGTCGCGACCGGTGCCGAGATCCCGGGCACCCTGTCCCCGGACGGTACCTCCTGGAAGCCGAACGGCCGGCTGGAGCGGGCCACCAGGTATCAGATCGCCGCAGAGGCCGAGGACGCCAAGGGCCGCTCCGCCACCGGGAACGCCACGATCACCACGGTCTCCCCGGCCAACGACCTCATCGGGCACATCTCCCCCGAGGACGGCTCGACCGTCGGCGTGGGCATGCCGGTGACGGTCGACTTCGACAAGCCGGTCGGCGACAAGGCCGCCGTGGAGTCGGAGATCCGGGTCAGCTCCAGCAGCGGGCAGCGGGTCGTCGGTCACTGGTTCAACGACGACCGCCTGGACTTCCGCCCCGAGAACTACTGGAAGCCCGGTTCTACCGTCACCGTCAAGATCGACGTCCATGGCATCCAGAAGACGGTCACGTTCAAGATCGGGCGGAGCCAGATCAGCACGGTCGACGCCAAGACCAAACAGATGACCGTCGTACGGGACGGCAAGACGATCAAGACCATCCCGATCTCGTCCGGCAGCCCCGAGCACCCGACGTACAACGGCCAGATGGTCATCTCCGAGAAGTTCGGGCAGATCCATATGAACGGTGCGACCGTCGGTCTCGTGAAGAAGGACGGCAAGCCCGCCTACGACATCAAGGCCGTACCGCACGCCATGCGCCTGACCGACTCGGGCACGTTCGTCCACGGCAACTACTGGGGTGCCGACTCGGTCTTCGGCAAGGTCAATACCAGCCACGGCTGCGTGGGCCTGAAGGATGTCATGGGCGGCGGCGACGGCAAGCAACCCGCCGCGTGGTTCTTCGACAACTCGATGATCGGTGACGTCGTGATCGTCAAGAACTCCGAGGACAAGACCATGTTGGCCCCGGACAACGGCCTCAGCGACTGGAACATGCCGTGGAGCGAGTGGGTCGCGGGCAGCACGACCCCCTGACACCCTGCCACTCTCCATGCCCAGGCCCAACGAGGCCCCGCACCCCGTACGCGAGCGGGTACGCCGGGTTCGGTGAGCGGCAAGGAGAAACGGATCGGTGACGACACCGGCGCCGCGCGGATCGTCGCCGAGCACTTCGACACCGCGCGCCCGCACCGTGCACTGGGCGCGTCGGCCGGAGACGGCGGCCCTGCTCGCCGCGACGGCCGCCCCGGACCGGGACTTGACGCGATCGTCTCGCGGTCATCCGGAACGGTCGGTGCGACCGGGGTGGGACAGGTGCCCGGCCGCCTCGCGCAGGGCCGACAGCAACGCTGCGGTCGGCGCGCTGTTCAGGGCGCCCTCCCGGACGACCAGCGTGGTACGGCGAGTGAGGCGGTGACCGCGCACGGCGAGGCGTACGACGGGATGGCCCGGCCGGTCGGGGGCGAGGTCGGGGACGAGCGCGACGCCCCAGCCCAGGGAGACGAGGCCGAGAACGGCTTGCAGGTCGCCGGTGTCGCAGACCACGTCGGGGTGGAACCCGGCCCCGGCACACAGATGCAGGGCGAGCCGACCCAGGTCGGTGGTGCGGTCCAGCAGCCAGGGGGCGTCGGCGAACTCCTCCATCGCGCGCGGCTTGCCGCTCGCCGCGAACGGATGCCCCGGTGCGACGGCCAGCCGGATGTCGTCGCTGATCAGCTCCTCCTCGTGCAGACCGGGCCGGCCGACGGCGGGGACGTATGTGTAGCGGGCGGCGAGGGCGACGTCGAGTCTGCCGAGGCGGACGTCGTCCCGTCCGCCGTCGGGCGTCACGCCGTGCAGGGTGATCCGCAGCCTGGGGTGCTGGGTGCGCAGCCGGGTCGCGGCGGAGGCGACCAGGGCCGGTCCCTCGTGCAGCGGGACGCCGATGCGCAGTTCACCGGTCACCTCACCTTCGCGGGAGCGCAACTCCGCCTCGGCTTCCTCCAGTTGGGCGATGACGCGCTCCACGTGCCGGACCAGAAGGTGTCCTGCGGCGGTGAGCCCGGCGCGCTGGCCGTCGCGGGTCAGCAGTGTCGTGCCGGTCTCGTCCTCCAGGACGGACAACTGCTGGGAGACGGCGGAGCGGGTGTAGTTGAGGGCCTGCGCGGCGGCGGCGATGGAGCCGCGCGCCTCCACCTCGCGCAGCAGCATCAGTCTTCGCACGTTCAGCACCGTCATTTTTCCTTACGCATCTGTCCAACGATCGTCACGCCAGATTACGTGAAGTGCGGCCGGTGGCGGGATTCAATGGATGTCGAACGACATTGTTGTGATCAGTCCCACGGAAAGGCGGCACCTATGACCACGCTGCTGCATCTCGACTCCAGCCCGCGTCCGGACTCGGTCTCCCGGCGGCTCTCCGGGGAGTTCGCGGCCGCATGGCGCAAGTCCGACCCGGAGCGGACGTACGTCTACCGCGACCTCGCCGCCGACCACGTGCCGCACATCGACGCCGCCCAGATCGCCGTCATGCACCGACTGGAGACGGAGGGCGTCCGCGACCTGGCCGCCGCCCGGGACGCGGCCCGCACACCCGAGGAGGCGGCGAGCTGGTCGGTGACCTGGCCGCTGGTCGAGGAACTCCTCGCGGCCGACACCGTCGTGCTCGGCGTGCCGATGTACAACTTCTCCGTCCCCTCGACCTTCAAGGCGTGGTTCGATCGGATCCTGGTGGCACCGCTGATCGTGGACCCGGAGACCGGCCGGGGGCCGCTGTCCGGCAAGAAGGTCGTCGTGGCCTCCGCGCGCGGCGGCGCCTACGGTCCCGGGACTCCGCGCCACGACTCCGACCACCAGGAGCGTTACCTGCGGGCCGCGCTCGGCATGGTGGGCCTCGCCGACGACCTGACCTTCCTGCACGCGGAGATGACCAAAGCGGACCACGTGCCCCGGCTCGCGCGGTTCAAGGACATGGCGACGGCGTCGTACGAGGCGGCGATGGACGGGGCCCGCATCCTGGCCGCGCGTGACTAGGAGAAGCTCTCGGCGAGGCTGTCGGCGCGGGGCAGACGAGGCGTACGCGGACGTCGGTGCCCCCGCGCTCGGGCCGCACGCCGCGATATCGTGCGCGACGGAAAGGCGTGACGCGTCGCCGCGGCGGGTGCGGCATCCCGACACCGGCGGCCCGCGCGGCTGAGCTGTCGCCGGTGTCCGGATGCCCTCCTGCCCGTGTCCGGCACCGCCCCGGCGGGCGCGCCGCGAACGCGGCCGGGCTCGGTCCATGGCGGCCGCTGCCGTCGGGGTCTTGCCGCCCTTTCCGGGGGCGTCAGGAGTACTCGGCCCAGCGCTCCACAGCGGTCAGCCACGCGATGCCCGGGTTCAACCATGCCGGGAACCTTGGCACCTTCGTCGAAGTATTCCGCCCGGCTGGTGGCGCCGGCGAAGACCTCCGCGGCCGCATGCAGGTAGTCACGGGTGTCGCCAATGATGGACGCCGGGGCGCCTCGGTTGGGATCCTTGTGTCCGGCCACGACGGTGGTCGGGTCTCGGAAACGACGAACACCCACCCCGGCCGTACGCCGGAAGCGGGTGGGTAGTGCGGACCGAACCTCGTAGCCGCATGCGGTGGCGCCCGACCGCATCGCCAGCCGATGGGTGCCGAGCAGCCAGATCGTGACCAGCAAAGCTTGTCCTGCGGCTGGTCCGGAAGAACCCGTCGTGGGGCTATCGCTGGGGGCACGCCGAACTCGGTGTCGTCGGCATCAAGGTCGCCGCCTGCACGGTCTAGGAAGTCCTCAAGGCCGAGGGACTCGGCCCTGCGCCCGACCGCAGGGCCACCACCTGGGCCGACTTCCTGCGTTCTCAGGCCCCACGTACGGCCAGTTGCCGTTTCACTGTGAGTAGTCGAAACGGGTGGAACGCTGTGACCGGTCGGCCATGCGGTCTGAGTGCCCTTCGAAGCAGCGGTCGGCCTCCGACAGCTGACGGGTTGCGCCGACTCGCCCGAGTGTGGGAGCTGGTCGCTTCGCAACGCTCGGGCGAGCGGGCGTCTTCGTCGGCGCCGACGCGGATGATCCGAGCGAAGGGCTCCTCAGCCTCGCTCGTACGTTGCGCATACGCGCGGAGATTGGGCCCCTACGGAGCCCTCAGCATCACCATCAGTTACGACAACGCCACGAGGACCGCGACCGTAAGGTCGAGGCCCTCGCTTGCGTATCGTTATAGCGAGTGGGACGTTCACGAGATCCTTTGACCAGCAGAAACAGGGCTAACTGGTGTTGAGGTTCCCGCGAGACGCAAGATCATCCCCCGAGAATATGCACACGCAATCGTTTTGACGGGATGAGCTGTGTCCTGAGGCGACTCGTCCGCGCAGCTTCCATGCACGCACTTTCTGCGTCTCACAGCCCGCACCGGCAGCATGAGCTGGAGAGTCCCGTGCCCGATTGCACCTTGGACCAAGCTGGGCCGGGCACGAAAGGTCAACATCACCCTCAGTTACGTCGGCCGCGTGGCCGTAGGGCCACCATCGCGTTCGAGGTTTCGGGCCGTCCCGCACCACGCAGCACGTGAGTGTGAGCGCGCCTACGCCTACGCGGACAGCGCAGGGAACACGATCACCGAGCCGTCCTTGTTGCGGGCAATCTCAATCGCCACGTCTGTCGTGCGGCTGTTGACCATGACGCCGTCGCCCAGCTTGCGAATCCGGTTTGCCGCTCGCATCAGGCGATCGACTTCACCGGTGGTGAAGACGGGCCACAGACCTTGCGGAGCTGCCAGCTCCAGCGCCGACAAGCGTTCCAGGACACCGGCAATGTTCCACTCCAGTTCGTCGAGGCGCTGCTGGTCGCGCTTGAGTTCGCGGGTGAAGTTCTCGAACAAGTTGTCAGGGTTGTCCTGGGCATGCTCGACAGCCTGCAGGACGACGACCCGCCTCTTCAGCGCAATGGCCAGGGCAGCGAGTTCGAGGTGGGCGCGGAACATGCCGCCATGCTCGTCGACGCCGGGGAACGACTTGGCCAGCGTGCTGATCTCCACGGACTTGCCCTCGGGCAGCTTGTCGAGTGCGCTCTGCCACCGGGCAAGGCAGCGGTCAGCGGCGCCCAACGCCGTGTTGATGGCGTGCACTGCCGAGTCCAGTCCCAGGGAGACTCCGAGCTTGCCCTGGTCAAGCAGAATGGCGGTGGCTTTGTCGATGGCATCGCGGCAGCCGTCGAGTTCGCTGTGCTCATCTTCGAGCTTCTGCTCGTGCAGCTGCTCCAGCAGTTCTGTGATGTGTTCGATAGCCTGATGGCGCTTGTAGTCGGCATGCGCGCTCATGCCCACCGCCACGGCCATGAGCACGAGCGGTGCGGCCACGGTGAGCGCCGCGCTGCCGGCGGCCGCGACGCCAGCTGTCGCACCGGCTCCGCCAACCGCGCCTGCTGCCGCCGCTTTACCGACTGGCACGAACGTCGCATTGGCGGCGATGCCCGTCGAGTTCATGAGTGCGCTGTGGGTGCCACCGGCCGCCGCCTTCGACGCCATTGGGCGAACGATGCCCTGACCGAACTGGGCGGCGACCTTCGCCGGCACCACCATGCGATACAGGTTTTCGCCGGCAGCGGTCGCCCTGGCCGCTGTAAGGGAAGTTCGCGTCGATGAACTGTGACAGGTGCTGCGCCAGGGGACTCGCGGCATCGAGCGGGATGCCTCGGCTGCGGTCGAGTTTGTCGGGCAGCGGATGCACCTCAAGTGTGGCGATCGGCGCGGCGGCCAGGGCGGCCAGCACACCACGCAGTTCAGCCAGGCGCTCAGCCGTCATCGGCTCGCCTCCGGCCAATGCCGGCACACGGACGTCACCGGTCGCCAGCGTCCACACCGGAACGACTGCCTTACGATCGCCAGTCATCGTCTCCCCCTTGATTTCCAACAACAGCCTACGGCTGACGTCCGACAAGAACGGCATGAACCTCGTGTATGCAGCGACGGACTCTGTCTCCCGGCAACTGACGATCTCACAACGGAGGGACGGCGTCCCCACCTGTGATGAGCTGGCGGGACCGGCGGCTCGCGGCGCGGGACGACGAGACCCTTTGGGCACGCTGGAATCGCACGCAGCGAAAGATCGCGGACCGCCGGGGCCGCGTAGCAGCCTCAGAGTCGCCCTGACCACAGCACTCCCGCAGGGCATCTAGGTTTCGGGAACTTGCAATCGCCCTGGGTACAGACGGCATGGCGGAGCCCGTTAATGCGCTGTCTGTCGTCGCTGCCCCATGGGGTTCGTGAATCGATCGCCTGCGTCAGCCCCGAGCTCAACTCGGTCGCTGCCGAAAGCCAAGTCGCGGACGACCTTGAGGCGAGATCGGGCGCGTCCCGGCAACTTCCCGAATCCAGTCGGCGGTACTGGCCTCTCGTCCGCAATCAGCATCTATTCTGAGGCAGGGTCAGGTAGCTCCTGCCGATGCAACGCTCCGGCAGTCAACAAGGGGTGGCAAGTGACAGCGGATGTCCGTGGGCCGGCATGGGCACTCGAGGGATTGGGCGTGCGGTCCGGGCGCTATCCCCTGGCGGTGGAGGGCCCGGTGATGCGGGCGGTGGACCGGTTGGTTCCTGGAGTGTCCACCGTGACCCGCTACATCCGTTACCACTCGCTGTATGCGGCGATCGCGGCGCACGCGGAACGGAACGCTTGGGACATCACCGCGTGCCGCCGGGCGGTCCGCCGCAGCGAGGTCCTGCTGGCGGCGCTTCAGCACCACACGGAGACAGATCCGGCGTGGCTTGCCCACGGGGTCGATCGGGTGCGGCGTTTCTGCGCAGAGGAACTGGAACTCGCGCGAGCCGCCGATGAGGAGCAGCTGAGCCAGTCGTACTCACCCCGCCGCTGGGGCTTTTGGGACCAGTACGGCGGACCCGCGACGGTGCTCGGCACCGTGGACGTCCGGGACGGAGTGCTCAGGCCCGGCCGGCACCCGTGCCCTCCCGCGGTCAAGGAGCTCTTCGCACCTCTGCTGTCTCTCGCGGAGCGGGACGTCGTGCCCGTCGCCGCCCTGGAGACAGCGGGGCAGGCGGCTCTTGGCGTCCCGTGTCCGGCAGAGCGGGAATGGCTGACGGACGTGCTGACCGCAACTCGCGGTGGAGGAACCCACGCGCAGGGGGACTGGGAGGCGTCCGACCGCACTCGGCGTGCGACCCTCCGTATCCTCGGCCGGGCGATCGATCTCCACGGTCATGAGGGCCACGGGTATCAGGAGACGCTGCGCTCCGCGGTCGCCTTCGGCGGCGAGGCGACAACGGATCCCGTTCTGGCGGCGATTCCCGAGACGGCCGGTTGGCGGGGGGTGTTGCTGCGCCACTACTCCGTCGGTGCCTGGCGTCGGCTTTGGGCGGCGCTGGTGGCCGATGTCGGCTCCAAGGACGGCGAGGCCGACCGGTCGGCCGCGGAACTGCGCGACTGGCTGGCGCAACAGGCCCCGGATGCGAATGTACGGCGGGTCCTGGACGACCTGCCTCCGCTCAAGAACGCGACAGGTCAATTGTTGCCGGTCGAACGGCAACTCCTGACGCAGGGTGCCGATGCTCCGATGACCAATGTGCTGCTCCTGATGGTGGGTGCGCTGCGCTCCCGGCAGGGTCATCTGCCAGACGACGTACGGGCCGTCTTCCTGGGCCGTCAGCGGCGCTGGGCCGAGTTCCTCGACCCGACGTGGGTCGACGGCCTCATCGACGACTACGCCGAACGGCCGGTCCGCGACCTGGCCGCCCGGCTGGTGGACGACATGCTCGCCCAGTCCCGCAGAGTCGCCCTCGCGAAGCTGCGCACCGACCCCGCGACCGGCGGGCTGAAGATCTTCTCCCGTCTACACCTTCGCAACGAGCGTTATTTCAAGACCGGTGACGAAGGAGACTCCGACATCGGCACCCGCATCCCCCAACTGGGCGCCCTGGCAGCGCAGCTGGGGCTTTTCGCGGTCCGCGACAACTGCCACACCGTCACCGTGGAGGGACGGCGAATCCTGGAGACAAACCCATGAGCGCGGCACAGCACACCCGGTTCGCATCCCCCGTCACGCTGCTGAGAGAGTGGAGCGAACGCAGCGATCAGCAGGCGCTGCACGAAGCACTCTTCCTCGGTTTCACAGTTGATCTCCCCTTCCTGGAAAAGGTCGCCATACCCGTCGCCCGTGGCCTGGGTGCCCGCACCGCGGTGATCGGTGATGCGGCCCAAGGGCTGTACGACCCGGTCGATGTGCGCATGGCCGGCCGCAGTTATCTGCACGGTCTGGCCTCCTGCCAGCGTGCGTTCCACCCCAAGGTCGTCCTTCTGATCGGAGAACACGCCTGCCGGCTCGCAGTGGGTTCGGGTAACCCGACGCTGTCCGGCTGGGGTGCCAACGACGAATTGTGGACGGTGGTGGAAACCGAGAACGACGACTCCCACGCGCTCCTGGCCGACCTCGCCGACTGGTTGGACGCACTGCCCTCCGCCGTGGAACTGGCCCCTTGGTCGGCGAGTCATCTGGCGGAACTGGCTGCCCTTCTGACGGAGCGGCATGTCAACGCCCCGGTCGGACCGGAAACCGGTGCCCGGCTTCTGCACAATCTCGAGGAGAGTCTGCTGGACCAACTGCCGCTCGGTCCTGTCGACGAACTGCACGCGTACGCCCCGTTCGTCGACGAGGCCGGTCATGCCCTCAGCGGGCTGGTCGGCCGTCTGACACCCCGTCGCACCATCCTCGGGCTCCAGCCTCGCTGGTCGAGCTACGACGCCGGAGCGATCAAGAGGGCACTCGGCGGCTTCGACGCGCAGATCCGTTTTCTCGAGGAGACTCGGATGCGACACGGCAAATTCGTCGAATGGCAGGCCGGCGGCCGCCGATACGCTCTCACCGGGAGCCCGAATCTCACCCGCGCCGCGCTGTGCACCAGCACCCGGGACGGCGGCAACTGCGAGCTCGCCGTACTCGCCGCCGACACCGCGCCGCTGCTTCCCGAACAGGGGCGCATCACCTCACTCGCGAGCCTTTCGGGCCACACCATCCGGCCCTTCCAGTCCACCGGTCACACGCTCGTCCTGCTGGGCGCGAAGACGGACAGTGAAGGCCTGCACGTCTCTCTGGCGCACCCCCAGCCCGTGCCCGTGGCGATCAGCACGTCTCCGGACGGTTCACCGGGTTCCTGGACACGGACCGGAACCATTCCGGCGGGGGCGTCGGCCTGTTCCTTCCCGCTGCCCGAGGTTCCTGGTGCGGCGGTTCGCGCCACGTGCGTCCGTCCTGACGGCACCACAGCCGAATCTGCCGTCGTCTTCGTGTACAGCCCCGTGCACTGCGCACGGCGCCACAGCGCCGACAGCGGTCCCCGGCTGAGATACGACTACACGGCGCAGACCCTGTTCGCCGACGAGCGTGCCGCACGCCGTTTCGAAACCGATCTGCTGCGCCTGCGCGAACTCACCGCCGGAACGTCCGCTCCCCGGGTGAGCCCGGTGGGAGACACGACAACGGGCTCGGTGACATCGAGCGGCGTCGACCGCTGGGACGCCTACCTCGCCGACTGCCGCCGGATGATCGGGGCGCCGTTGACGGATCTGGCGTTCGGCACCTCGCCGCTCGACCTGCCGCAGGCACCCTCGTCGCGGTGGATCGTGTCGGCGGTCACCCTTGGCGTGCGGGAGGAGGACGACGAAGAGCACGAGGACGAGACGGAGGAGGTGGACCTCCCCACCACGAGTGAGCCGCTCGCCCCGTACGTCGCGCCAGAGCAGCGTGCCCGTTGTCGCGCCTGGGCTCAGCGCTGGGTCGCGGCGCTCACGGGCCCTGACGGTTCAGCCGCAGCACCGGTTCCGGTCCGGCTGCTCGTGGCCAACCTGTACGTCCAGCTCCTGGCCGCCGGAATCTGGGACGAGCAGGACCAGAGCTGGCGCGACGGACTCAGCCGCCTCCTCGAAGCACTCCGTTCCGAAGACCTGGCGGGCGAGGCGGACCACGATGCGCCGCCCGAGACCCGGCGACGGCTGGACGCGGTGGCGGCCGTGGTGATGACACTGCTCGTCCAGGACGCCACGTTCTCCGGCGGCGGCGAGCACGACGTACTGGCGGCCCATGCCTGGCACGGCAGCAAGGCGATGATCGCGCGCGCCGAGCCCGCCGAGGCGGAGGACCTGATGATCCCCCCGGAGCGGGCGCTCGCCCGCGTCGCGCCGTGGAGTGAGGTGGACAGACTCATCACTCTGGCGCAGGAAGACGACCCCTACGCGGAGGCGATCGAGGGGCTCACCGCGGCCGGCTGGTCGGTCGCATGCGAGGACGGGCTCTGGGAGATCACGGGCTCCTTCGGCAATCCGCTTCCGGTCGTGGCCAAGGCCGCCGAACGACTCGGGCGGCACCACGCCGACGGCGTGCTTGTACGAGCCCGCAGCAAGAACCGCTGGGCCTTCATGGCGTGGTCGGACCCCTACTTGGTCCTGCTGAATCCCCCGGCACGCGTCTGGTTCACCTACCAGGTACGCCCCCCTGCCACACCGGAATCACGGTTCAGCGGCGGCGACCTTTCCGCAGTGCCCGGCCGCGTCAGTTCGGCCCCGCTGCAGAAGGGCCCGCCGGAAGCGCTCATGAAGATTCTCGCCGAAACAGGCCTCACCTACCCGGAGTTGGTCAGTCGCCTGTTCACACTCGACACGTGACGGGGGAAGATGGCGATCAGTGCCGTGACGCCACCGGTGACGAACCGTCGAGCGGCTGATTTCCTTCGTTGACCTCGTCTCACCGTCACGCCGCTGCTCAAGGCGGGCAGGCGCGATGATGGTGGGAGCCTGTCCCGGGGGCAGGGAGCCGTCCGCCCCGAGCCCGAGCACTTGGCAGCGCACCAGTCCGTGCCGGTACCACAGTGCGGCCGTCCACGCACAGAGCAGCGCGTCGATGAGGTCCTCCCGATGCTTGTAGTCAGCCGCCTCCTGAGGTGAGGTCTCGGAGAGCAGTTGACGGGAGACCAAGTGAGAGGAGAGCAGGAGGGGCGGATCGGCGGTGGCCAGGCCCGCCATGTGCCCGATCAGCCTGTCGCACTCCGCCGCCCGTACCGCTCGCCACTCTGCCGTCGGAACTCGTGCCGGTCGACGCTTGTACGTGGGGCGTTCCTGGTCGTAGCCCAGCTCGGCGGCTCCGACCAGGGTCGTGTACGGATTACACTCGGAGAAGACCAGACCGCCGTCCCGCGGCCCGCCCCTGCCGTCGTCGTAGGACCAGCCCGACTCCTCCAGCCGTCCCGCAGCAGCACTCCGGCCTGTCGCGGAGTGCTCTGGTTGGTACTGTTCGCGCTCACCTTCCAACGGCCGTACCGCCGACCGACCTCCCGCTCGCAGGGCCGCTGGCCGACGGGTTGTCGACGACCAGCGGTGCGTCGACGAATGCCAGGGTCGATCCGTCGACGGCTGTCCTGTCCAGCCATGACATCGTCTCCTCGATGCCACGGGTCCAGCCGCATTCGATAATGACGCCGTGCGCGTTGATAGCGGCCACGCCAGTTTCATTGGGCTGGGTGCGTGCTCCGCTCTGCGCCCAGGCATGGTCAAAGTCCCCCCGTCACCAAGCCCTGCGGCTCGCCGTTGACCGTCACGGCCGGGTCGGCCTCCACCACGCGCACGGACATGTCGATCGGTGCGGGGCGGGCGTTGGCCGTTTCCGCTGCCGAAAGGTGTCGGACGTTGGCGGAGCCGTCGGCGAACGGGCGGACTGTATGGGCCAAAAGGCGGGTGAGCTCATCGTCGAGGCCGTGCTGCAGTGGGGTGCCGTCGGGCCCGAAGGAGTCGATCTCGCGCTCGGCGAGCACGACGCCGGTCTCCGCGTGGGTGGCGGTGAAGCGCAGGATGCCGCTCTCGTTGTAGCGGAACTTGATTTGGATCTTGTTCCGGCGGACGTCCTGTTCGCGGGTCGGGAGATCCACCTCGATGTTGGCCAGGGGGAAGGAACGGTCGCTGTCGGCCGGGTAGCCGGCCTCGCCCTCGATCACCGTCACGCGCACGAAGGAAGCGCCCGGCGTGTCCGGCTGGAAGGTGGACGAACCTTCCGCAGGGAGCGTGGCGTTGCGTCCGATGATGACGCGAAAGCCCTTCTGTGTGCCCGCGCTGACGGCCGCGCCCAGGTCGTAGCTGGTCACCAATGAGAAGTCGCTGTCGTCGCCGAGTTCGCCGTCGAGGGAGGCCGCGTATATGGCCGCGCCTCGCGCGACGGCGGTCATGGGTCGGCACAGGCCGCTGTCGACGATGCGGTCGTGCCCGAGGAGCTCGCCCAGCGCGTGACGCACCTGGGGGATCTGCGAGGTGCCGCCGATCATCAGAACGGAGTCGATGTCGTCCGCGGTGATGGCCAGGTCTTCCAAGGCCTGCTGGACCGGTTCCAGGGCGCGGGTGATGAGCGGGCTGATCGCCTCGGTGTACTCGACCGCGCTGATCCTGACCTCACGCCTCGAGATCGAGGGGGCAAGGCCGACCGGGAGGTCGAAGAAGAGCGCGCCGTCCGTCGGCACGGACGACAGGGCGATCTTCGTCAACTCGACTGACCGGCGCCACCGGCGCCTTTCGGCCTTGGTGAGCTGATCCGCGGTCAGGCCGATCTTCTGCTGGATCAGCTTGGCCAGCGCGTTGTCGAACTCCAGGCCTCCAAGGGCGGTGATGCCGCGGGATGTCTGCTCCTCGAAGAGGCCGTCGTCGTATTCCAGAACAGTCACGTCGATGGTACCGCCGCCCCAGTCGAAGACGAGGAAACGGCCGGGGACCGGGACATCGTGGGCGTAGGAGATGGCAGCCGCGGTGGGTTCGTTGAGCAGGGCCCGGACCTTCACTCCGCCGAGCGCTGCCGCAGCACGGGTGCGGTACCGGGCGCCACCCGTGGCCTTGGCGGGGACGGTGACGACCGCGTCGGAGAGGTCGAGCAGCTGGGCGGAGACGCCTTCCTTCATGCGGCTGAAGAGGGAGGCGGCCGCAACCGTGCTGTGGAACTTCTCCGAGCCGACCCAGACGTGATGTTCCTCGAGCTGGGCCGCGACCTCGAAACCGTCGGTGTCACCTTCCTTCTCGGCACCGGAGCGGGTGCCGAGCATGCGCTTCACGGCGTCGAGCGGCTCGCTGGTGCCGGTCTTCGCCTCCCAGCCGAAGCAGAGGGTGCGCTGGAGGTCGCGGACGGACAGCACAGAGGGGAAGAGCTGCTCGAACTCCGACATCTGCCACTGGGCGGGGACGTTGTCGCCGTCGATCGGCACTACTTCGGTGGTGTGGCCGTTCCAGTGGGCCACCACGGAGTTACTGGTGCCGAAGTCGATACCGAAAGTCATCGCGTTCCCCTTTGCCTGTTCTGGCGGTCCCCGTTCCCTCCGGAGCGGTGAGGTGGCCGGCCGTTTCGCCGCCGCCCGTTTTCTCTGTTCTGCTGCTTTGCGGGATCCTGGCCCCGGTGGTGCCCTTTCCTCTCCTGCTGTGCAGGAGCCTCCTTCTCCGGCTGTTTCCTCCCCGCTTCACCATGGGTCGCTCTTCGCCTCTGCCCGGGCTTCATTTCCCGGGGTGAGGTCTTGGCAACGGCCCGCAGCCAGCCGCGTTCGACAAGCTTCCCCGACTCCTTGTCGACATAGGCGGGCGCGACCAGTTCAAAGGTGACCGGGCCCCTCTTCATCACGCCGGGCTCGTCCTCCACGACGTTGAACAGCGACTGATCACCGGTGTCACCGACGACCCGCAAGCCGGCCTTCGCCGTCTCGTCCTCCAGGCGGGTCAGCATCACCTGCAGGGTCTTCGCGTCCAGCGCCTGCCGGTGCAGGACGGCCATCTGGGCCAGGTGCATCTGACGTGTGCGGATACTCTCCAGCACACCCTTGCGTACCGCCTCGGTGAACTGGGGAAGCACTCGGCGCATCAGCTCGGTCCGGAGGGCGGAGACAAGATCGGCCTCGGTCTCCTTGCCGGCCAGAGCTGCGCCCAGTTTCTCCGTCGCCTCCTCCAACTCCTTCTCCACCACGGGCAGGAGCGTGTCGTTGACCGACTTCAGGATCGCGGCGGCGTCCAGGGACCCGGGCGTGAACTCGGGCAATTGGCTCTTGGTGAATCGCCAGGGAGCAGCCTCGGCCGCCCTGCGCTCGCCGCGCTTTCGCACGCTTCCGCTGTTCGGCCCACGTCCCTGGCTCCGCGGGGATCCGTCACGGGGGCCAGAACCACTGTTGCCTTTACCGGCTCCGTTGTTCACGATGTGCTGCTCTCTGGGTCTTCAAGGGCTGCGGGGCCTTCAGCAGCCGGGGAAAGGCGTTCTGTCGCCCTGGCGATTATTTCTCGGGCCGCCTCGGTGCGAGACCACGCGCGGTCGCTGTCCGTGGGGGGCTGAGTGAGCCTTCGCAGAGGCTCGGGCGGGAGTTCCAGCCGGGGGCTCGTGCCGGTGGGGTCCTTCCAGCGGTGCGGGGCGAGCGGGACCGCGAACGAGGGTACTTCCTGCTGCTCGCGCTCGGCCTTCTCGATCATGTCCTTAGCCCGGTTGATCCGGACGCGGCCGCTGTCGTCGAGCTCCTTCCTCAGGGCTCGCCAGGCCTTCTTCCAGTCGTCCGCCCCGTCGGGCACACCGAGCACCAGATAAGGATTGAGGGGCTGGTCCCGTTCTCCGATGGGACGATCCTCCAGGTAGCTCCGGTTCTTCCGCAGCACGGCCACGACACCTCCGCCGAGCTGGTCCGGCACCGGGGGACGGCCTTCTGCGTCCTGCTCCAAGAGTTCGAGGGACTCCTTCATCTCCTGACCGGCACTCAGGTAGGCGTGGACGTTTCGGGCCTCCCAGCGCACCGGCT
The DNA here is from genome assembly GCF_044764595.1 of Streptomyces sp. NPDC093984. Classification (NCBI taxonomy): domain Bacteria; kingdom Bacillati; phylum Actinomycetota; class Actinomycetes; order Kitasatosporales; family Streptomycetaceae; genus Streptomyces; species Streptomyces sp. NPDC093984. The sequence continues at coordinate 882,941 of NZ_JBIWIM010000001.1, forward strand.
GCGAGTGGTGCCCGAGCCTCGCGGCCACGGTGAGCGCCGCCTTCCTCCGCTGGTCCGCCGTCTCGTCGTCCCCGCGGAGGAGGGCACGGTGCATCTGCCGCACGGCCCTGACCAGGGTCCGCACGCCGATCCAGCCATTGAACTTCCTGTTGCTCGCGCTGCGCACGCCGGGGCGGATCCGCTCCAGGAGGACCCACAGTCGCTCGTCGGCGACGAGGTCGTCCGGTACCTCTCCGGTACGCCGCACCTCGCGCAGCGCGTCGAGGAGCTTCTGCGTCGGCGGCAGGAGGTCGGTCCACTCCTCAGTGATCGCCTTGGCGTCGTTGTCCTGCAGCCTGACCAGCAGACGCCAGTCCTGCGGCCAGTCACGGCCGGGTTCCGTCCCCGAGCCCGCCTCCCGGCGCTCCCGTTCCAGGGGCCAGGCCAATAGGTCCATCTCCTCGTCGGTGAGGGACGCCGGGTCCAGACGGGCGCGGAAGTAGGCGGCACGAGAGGTGCCGTCGCGCTCCGGGACCGCGCCGATCCACTCCTCGTCGATGTAGTCGTCGAGAAGCGGCCGGGGAAGATTCGCCAGGAGCGCCCTCTGCCGAGGGGCCGGCAGGTTGGTCTCGATCAGGCGACGGTCGTCCTGGTAGATCTGCCACATACTGCCCGGCTCGCCCAGGAGCGGCAGCGGCTTGTCCTCCAACAAGGCGCGGGCGCGTTCGTCGAGTCGTCCGTCGAAGACGTCCAGCCCATGGTCTTGCGCCATCGCGAGCAGGGAGACGCCCGAGACCGGATCTTCCTGCCGGGACGCCGCATCGGCCGCGGCTCGCGCCAGCTTCCGCGCGGAAAGCGTCCCGGGCTCCGCATTCAGCGCGTCAGGCAGCACGACTTCGGCGAAGGAGCGGGCGCGCTCCCAGGCATGTCGGTCGGTGAATCCTTCGGGGACCGGCTGGGGCACGGCCGGTTCCGGTTCCGGCTGCTTCTGCGGCGGAACGACCGGAGCAGGGCCGCCCGCGCCTTTCGCGTCCTGCGGGGCTTTCCCCACGGTCCGCCCTTGGGCGCGGGCCTGGCGAAGGGCGAGACGGCGGGCGATCTCGCGCTGCCGCAGCTCCTCCCGGTGGGCCTGCTCGTCGTGGCCCGCTCCCAGCGGGATTCCGGACGTCATCAGAGTTCCTCCGCGAAGATGTGCACCTGCTCGATCACCGCGGCAGGGGTCCGGTCCAGACTGTAGGAGTCGGCGAAGGCGATCCTGGTGGCGAGGCCTCCGTCACGGACCTCGTTGCGCAGGGCCTGCAGCCGTTCGTTCCCGCATTCGTCGGCGGCGGACTCCAGGGAATGCTTGACGGCGACCGCGACGGGCTCGCCGGTGAAGTCCGACGTGAAGAGCGCCACCGGCCCGGCGACGGTCTCCTTCAGACTGACGTTGGGTTCCTCGTCCACCCAGCCCTTCAGCAGGACGGCGTGCTCGTTCGGATCGATCTGCAGTTCCCGACCGCGCAGGGCGTCGGTCAGGTCGCGGGCGAGCCGCCAGTCGTACAGCGGGTGGAGGCGCATGTTGGCGTAGTCGCGCAGGCAGACGTAGCAGGAACTGCGGCAGTTCCGCGCATGGTGGTCGGCCTCCAGGTCGTGCACGTAGCGGTCGACGGCTTGGAGGAACTCCTCGATGTGCTCCTGTGAACCGAGGTAGGTGCTGAAGCCCGCTCCGTTGTCGAGGCTGTCCGCCAGGTAGGCCATGACCGGAGCGGCCACCGGGGCGTCCGAGCCGTGGATGCCGCTGAGGAGTTCCTCCGGCTGCACGTCCAGGTGCGGGGCGGCGGCACGGCGCAGCAGGGCCGCGAGCGAGTACCAGGCGGCGCGCCGCCCGTGGTAGGCCTCGGGGAAGCCGTCGATCTGCTGGGACTTCGAGATGTCGAAGCGGAGGCCCCGGATCGTGTCGAGGGCGCCCTTGGCCCCGATGAAGAGCATGTCGGTGTGCTGAGTGGCGCCGAGGGCGATCTCCAGGTCGGCATCCGCCTTGGGGCTGTCCAGAGCCAGGTATCCGCGCCACGGGCCGGTGTTCTTGACGAACCTGAAGAGCTTTCCGGCGTTGGTGTTGACGATGTAACGGTCGCCGCTGCCGGTGTGGACGACCATCCAGTCGTCGGCGGCACGGCGGATGCGCGGGGCGGTCTTCTCCAGGTCGGTGGCGGTACGTGCACTGGTGGCGTTGGAGCCGAGCTCTCGGTAACCGTCGTAGTCCCGTGCTTCGTGGGCAGCCCGGAAGCCTGCGGGCTCCCGGAAGGGGACGGCCCTGTAGTACTTGCTTTCCGCGCTGCAGGCGGGGCAGGTGCCGGCGCTCCCGGTTTCCGGATCGACAACGGCCTGCGCGTCCACGTGGGAGCAGATCCGGCACATGGCGACCAGCTGTTCCGGTCCGAAGGGGTCCTCGGCGGCCTGTACTCCGCGACCGCTCGGCACGAGGGAGACCACTCCCCTGGAACGGAGCAGGCGGCCGTCCTGCGGGGTTTCACTGCCCGGTGCGAACTTGCTGAGGGCGACGGCCAGGTCGCGGTTGATGGAGTCGGCCGGCGGCCAGGGGAAGGTCTTCTGCGGGATGCTCCGGTAGAGGAGGCGGGAGCGGGTGGGGAAGCCGAACATGGGCAGGAGACCGGCCTCCGCCAGGCGCTGGCTGAGGTCGGGGTGGCCCACCGCCCGAGCCGCCACCTCGTCGACCTGGCCGAGAAGTTCGCCGATGGCGGATACCGGGTCGAGGGCGGCGACGTTCTCCGGCGTTCCGGCCCGGAGGGCGGCGGCAGCGGCTCTGACGCGGTCCAGGTGCTCGGCGATCCAGCGGCGGACGGCACCACGGTGCGTCGGCCAGTCGGCGGCGAGGCCGAACTGTCCGTGGACGTTGGTCGTCATGTCCGGACCCTTCCGGCGGTCCTCCGGCTGCAGGGGCTCGAAGGCCTGGCGCAGGACCTCTCCCAGCAGGACCCGGCGGAAGACGGAAACCATGCCGAGGACCAGGTAGGGCGGCGGAGTCGGATCGTTGGTGATCGCTTCCGGTCGGGCGAAGTAGTGCTCGTCGTGACTGCGGCCGCGGCAGACGGTGAGGGCCACGGCGACCGGGCTGTTACGTCGGCCGGCACGTCCCACGCGCTGCTGGTAGTTGAAGCGGGTGGGCGGCATGTTCGCCATGATCACGGTGTTGAGGGGGCCGATGTCGACACCGGCCTCCATGGTCGTGGTCACGGAGAGCAGTTCCAGGCCGTCCGCCTGCGGGACGTCGTTGTCGCCGAGGAAGACGTCCTGGAAGAGGCTCTGCCGACGCTGGGCCTCCAGCCGGTCCGTCTGGCCGGTCAGCTCCGCGGTGCGCAGGGGGAAGGCACCGGTGCGGTGGGCGGCCTTCCAGGCGTAGTAGTCGTCTTCGAGGACTTCGCTGTACCGCTGAGGCACGGCGGGCAACGGAGTCAGGCACTTGGTGCACAGCCCCGCGCCCGGGTGGAGGTGCGGCCGGTGGCAGGAACGGCACGTCCATGTCTTGTTCTCGCCGGGGCGGAGTGCCACCTTCTCCGGCTTGATGACGTAATCGACCACGGCGTCCTTCCAGACGCCGAGCACCCGGTCCTCGATGGTCTGCAGATCGGTGCCCTGACGTTCGGCCACCTGCTTCCAGAAACGCTTCAGGGGCGCGGGCGGCCTCTGCAGAGAGGCGCGTATCCGGGTGAAGCGTCGCATCAGGCCGAGAATCCGCAGGCTGGCACGCGCCACGGCCTGGTCGCTGTCCGGGCCGATCTCCAGGGGCGAGCGGTCGTCGCGCAGGCAGAGCCAGCCGAGCCCGAGCGATTCGAAGTCACGGCCGCCGCCGGAGAAGAGACTGCCGATGGTCTCGAGGCGGAGGCGGGAGCGGATGCGGTTGAGGAGTTCCTCCTGCGCCTGGGTCTCCGTCACCGCTTCCCGGTCCCGTTCCCAGTTGTAGAGCACGGTCCAGGGCTGTCCGGCCGAGGTCTGCTGGAGCGAGGCCGCGGGACCGGCGGGGTTGGTGCCGTACTTCAGCAGCATGCCTTCGAGGTCGGAGGCGAGGTCGTCCAGGGAGGGCAGTTCGGAGAACTTCCGCTCCAGGTCGGGCAGGAGTTCCGGTTCCGCGTCGAGGTCGTCGGTGAGGATCGCCTTCAGACGTCCCCAGTCCGCCGGGTCGCGGTCCCGCAGCCGTGCCACGGCGGCACGGGCAGCCGCACGATCGACCGGCTCACCGGCGTAGTGGCCCTTCACCGTCTGAAGGTCTCCGAACGGATCCCCCTGGCTCTCGACGGCCTGGGCGCTGAGCAGGCGGAGAAGGTCCTGGTGGTGGCGGAGGGCAAGACCGCTGGCGAGTTCGGAGGCGTCGTCACGGCTGTCGGAGAAGGCGATCGCCTTGCGCCGGCCGTCGGGAAGGTGGCCGAGCGCTTCGGTCACCAGCACCTGGTTGATCTTGTAGAAGCCGGTGCGCATCCGCCGGACCGGCGCGTTACGCAGCCGGTCAGGGGATTCCAGCGGGACGAAACGGCCGTCCCTGTCGTACTTGATCTCCCAGTCGTCGCCGCAGGCGGGGCAGCGGGTGGGGAAGGCCTGCAGCCGGGCCGGGTCGTAGGCCGGCTTCTTGCCCTCCTTGTCAAGAGGCACGGAGATGTGGAACGACCATCCGGTGTGCTGGACGTCCCGGTTCTCCAGGCGGCCGGTGGCGGGCTGGTAGGCGCTGCGGCGGAACGCGAACTCGACCTGTGGCCCGCCGTCGGACAGGCCCGCGTGCCAGTCGGGGTCGTCGAGGCCGAGGCCCTTGGTGCGCGGCCAGTACACGATGTAGTTCGCCGCGGTGGGTGCCCCGCTGGCCTCGTCGGGGAGCAGGTCCAGGTCGGGGAAGTCGGTGTGGAGTGCACCGGTGAACTTGCGTCGTTGCGTGTCCTTGGGGCTGGCGTACCCGCCGAGCATGAGGTCGCCGCAGGCCTGGCAGGAGAGAAGCTCGAGCACGCGGGCGCCGCAGGTGCAGCGGGAGGTGGGCTCGGCGAAGAGCCGGCCGACCCGGCGTTCGGGGCCGTGCTCCACGGGGATGTGGGGGCAGTTCGGATCGGAGCAGGCCCAGATGCCCTCGATGTTCCGGAAGAAGAAGTGGGCCCGGAGCTGGGGGAGTTCGGTGTCCTGTGCAGAGCCGAGTATGCGCAGCACGCCGTGGAGAGCGTCCTGGCGCTGTTCCTTCGGGATGCCCGGGAAGAGCTTCTCCGCCAGTTCGGGGGCGGGCAGAGCACGAGGCTTGCCGCCTGGAGTGAGTGCGCTCTGGAGCGCCGGACCGAGGCCGGTCTCTCGGGCCAGGGCGATGGCTTCGTCCTGGGTGACGGGAGCCTTCGCGGCCTGCGAGAGACGTTCGGTGTGAGCGGCCAGGTCGCCCTCGCCGTGGATCTCCCTTACCTTTCCGGGGATGATCACGCGCCGGGAGCCGGGCAGGGCGAAGAACCCGTCGAGGAAGTCGTCGTCCCGGCCCGCCTCCAGGGAGGCGGAGGCTGCGAGCACTCTCAGCTTCTCGGGGTTCTTGTCGAGGCCGAGGCGGTGGCGGAGGTTGCGCAGCAGGTAGGCCACCTCCGTGCCGGCCGTGCCGCGGTACATGTGGAGCTCGTCCAGGATCAGGGTCAGGCGGGCGCCGGGGGTCTGCTCGAGCCACTTCCTCGTGGCGCTGAAGATGTGCTCCTCCTGCTTGCGGAGCAGCATGATGTTCAGCATCGAGTAGTTGGTGATCATGATGTCCGGTGGCGTGGCCTGCATGTCCCAGCGGGCGTGCATCTCCGCTCCGCCGAGGCGCGGGATGAAGGGCCGCAGCTCCTCGTCGAGCTTCTCGTCGGCCTTGTGCTGCCGTTCCTGGACCTCTCGCAGGTACTGCCGGAGACGGAAGGTCGCCGGCTCGGAATCGCGGCTGCCGGAGACGGGGGTGGCTCCGGTGTAGCGGCCGAAGTAGAAGCGGTGTCCGTTGCGTTTCTGGTCCAGCCAGGCGTGGGCCTCGCGGCTGTCCAGCGACTTGCGGAGCCGGACCAGCTGGTCGTCGGCCAGGGCGTTGGTGGGGTAGAGGATCAGCACGCGCATGGCGGCAGGGTGCCCGTGCTCGCTCTGTCGGCTGGGCACGTAGTCGCCGTCTTGCTGCCACCATTCCCGCTGCACCGCACGGGTGCCCTGCCAGCGGGCGGACTCGGCGACAAGGTCGGCGAGGACCGGCAGCAGGAAGGACTCCGTCTTGCCGGAACCGGTGCCTGCGGTGACCACGAAGTCCTTGCCCTCGCAGGCGGCGACCAGGGCGTCGTGCTGATGCTGGTAGAGGCTGGTCACACCGTCGGGGAGCGTGAAGCGGGCGAACTCGGCCGCGTCGGGGTGCGCCCCTGCTTCGGCGAAGGACTCCGCGACGGTGACGCCCCGGGAGGCGTACTGCGGGCGCAGCTCGATCAGCGGGTCGCGCCAGGCCCCGTTGTCCCGGTCCAGGAGGTTGCGCCGTTCCTCCATGACGGAGCGATCGTCGACGCTGAACGGGGTGTCGTAGTAGCGGAAGAGCGCGCTGCGCAGGTCGCCGAAAGTGCCCATGACGTCCTGGACATCGGTGTCCGTCACCGCCGCCGTCTGCTGTTCCACGCTCACTTGGCCTTCCCGCCGGCGGCCGCCACTGGTCGCGGCACGATCTCCAGGTTCTGCTGCAACGAGGCCGCGATCGCCTCGGCGAGCGCCCTCGGCACGTTGTCATACGCACGGGTCTGCGTCTGCTTGCCCACCGAGGGCGGGAAGCCACTGCACAGGACGGCCGCGCGCTCGTGCAGGGCGGGCAGGGGCGCGTACCGGTCGACGAGGAGCCGGCCGATGCCGACACGGCCCTTGCCGGATTCCGGCCGCCAGCGCATCACGCCGGTGCGGTGGCGTGCGAGCTCCAGGTAGATGCCCGTCTCGCGTTCCACCGCGTGGAAAACGCCGTTGCGGCGGAGGCGGGTCAGGCGTGCGTAGTCGGCTCCGCGCCACCGGTACAGGCCGTCCTCGTCGTCTCTTGCCACGGATACGAACCGCTGGAGGCGCGGCTCGTACCTCTCCAGCGTGTTGACGGTGCTCCCACCGGGCGGTGCAGACTCGGGGGCCGGCGCGGCCTGCGGAAGCAGCTCCATCAACTGCAGGGCGGCGCAGGGCACGTAGCGTGCCCCGAGGAACTCCGCGGCTTCCCGCAGGGCCCGCGGGTCTTCGTACTGGAACAGGAAGGTGTCGGGCAGCGGGGCTTCACCGGCCTCCGGGTGGTGGGGGACGGAGATCAGCTCCATCCACTCCTGTGCCGCTTCCTCGACGCGTGTGCTGATCCGCGCGGTGCGGGCACCGGTCAGCAAGGCGAGGCCGTCGGCGTGGGGCAGCCGGGTCAGTACCGGCGGTGCCACCGACCAGCGGTCGGCGCGCAGGTCCACGTCGATGAAGCCGAGGGCGGCGGCCTTGCGCATCCAGTCCCAGTCGGCGTACGCCTTCAGCTCCAGGTCCCATGCCTGGGCCTGGCCGCGGATCCCGTCGCGCAGTGCGGACGCCTTGCCGCTGCGGCTCTCGCTCAGCCAGCGCAGGAGAATCCCACCGAACTCGGTGCTGCTCGTCTGTCCCGTCATCGGTCCAGCTCCTTCGCTGCCTGCACGTACGCGGCCCACGAGGGCTCGGCGGACGCCTGCTGGGCGTCGAGGACGGCGCGAGTCCACGCCCGCGGGTTGCCGGCGCCCTTCGGACTCGGCGTTCCGGGGTTGACCGGGCTGCCCTTCCAGCGTCCGCTTCGGCGCTCCAGGAGCCAGCCGCCGATGCCGTGGAAGCCGACCTCGAAGCGCAGCGGGGCGGGGGTGTCGGGGAGGCGTTCCGTCCACCAGTCCGGTTCTTCCGGGGCCTCCAACGTCCACAGCCGTCCGTCGGCCGCCGCGAACAGCACCTCGTCCGCGTCCCGGCGGCACAGCTCCATGACGGCTGCCGCGTCCTGGGTGGTTGCGCCCGCGCAGTGGGCGCCAGTGATGCCGGCCGGCAGGGTCTGCTCGGCGAGGAGGGAGGGTGACTCCGACGCCTTGCCGTCCACGACGGTGAAGCCGCAGACCCTGGTCGTCTTCGGCTCTACGACGGCCTGGTCCGCGGTGACGAAGCCGATCTCCACGCCTGCGTAGCTCACCGTGTGCCGGCCGGGCTCCAGCCTGAGCACGGCCAGGGGGGCGGGGCGGCCCGCGGCGATCGCCTTCCTGAGCTCGGGTCGCTCCTTTCCGTCGACGAGGAGGGTGCCCGTGCTCTCCATGGCGTCCGGCAGGACCACGTGGGGCTCGCCTCCACGCAGATACAAGTGGGAATCGAGCGAGGGCGCGAGCTTCAGTCCGCCCTCGAGGCGCAGCTTGAACTGGGCCGGGGGCTGCAGGAGGCCAACCGCGCCCTGGACCTCCTTCAGCGCCCGACGCAGGGTGACCGCGTCGTCGAAGGTGACGGGCTTGTGCATGGACCAGCCCTGCGGCACCCAGGCCAGCTTGCTGGTGTCGGCGCTCCGGCCCGTGGTCGCGGCCTTGTCCAGCAGCCGCTGCACGTCCCGCTGCACGGTCGGGGCCGCGAGCACCACGTGTGCCTCTCCCGGGCGGAAGCCGTCGGTGCCGGCCCAGACGCCGAGCACGTCGTCCCGTGCGAGCACCAGGACGGGGGAGGCGGGGCGGCTGAGCACCAGGTTGTCCCCGTCGCGGCGGATGCCCCTGGCGAGGGTGTCCGCGCTCGGGGCGGGCAGGCCCGTCACCTCGTAGTAGGCGGTGTCGCCGAGCTGTTCGAGGACGACGCCGCCCTTGAGCTCGATGCGCTTCTTCTGATCCGCGGACCGCAGGCGCGCCACCCAGCTGAGGCGCCCCGCGTCCAGCCGTACCAGGAGTTCGGCCCGGGTGACACCGGTGGGCACCAGCTCGTCGGAACCGTCCCAGGAAGCGGCGTAGTTACCGATCAGCCTGGCGAGGAAGGGGCGGAACTCGTCCTCCTGCAGAGCGTTGCGGAAGCCCTTGGAGAAGTGCTGCTCCATGCCCCGGATCTCGATCTGGGCCAGCAACGTCTCCCCCGGCAGCGGCCAGGTCGTGCCGTACTCCCGCAGCGACCGGAAGAGCTTCGGCATGAAGGAGCGGTCCGCGCCGCTGAGGAGTGCCTGGGACTGAGCGAACCCGATCATGCTGCGGTTGGAGGGCAGGTCGGCGGGGGCGGGAACGGTACACAGGCCCCGCGCTCCCCTCTGGCTGTGCTGCCAGGAGGCCAGCACCTGCCACATGCGGGAGACGGGCTCGTAGTGGTGGCTGCCCAGTTGCTTCTCGTCGCCGGTCAGCAGCTCGGAGAAGCGGGCGTGGTAGGCGGTGGCCCGGTGGTTGCGGTCGTTCACCATCCGGGACGCGGCGATCACCGAGCAGGCCAGCAGCGGCAGGAAGGCGGGCACGCCGTCCTTGTCCTGTTGCCGTTGGCGCCAGCGGTAGTCCTCCAGCGCGCTGTACGGTTCGGCGGTGCCCAGCCGCAGGAACCTGCCCACGCAATGGGCGAGAGGTTCCCCCATGCCGTATCCGTGCCTGAGCTCCTGCTCCACGTCGTCGTCCACGTAGAACAGCGTCGGGTGGCCGGCGTGCTGCCGTCCGAAGAACTCCTCGGCCAGCACTTCCTGCCACGCCTGATAAGAATGGTCCACTCTGTCCCCAAAGGAGAGGTTCCGATGCCCTGTTCGTGAAATCGCCCGGCACGGAACGGTCTTTCGTATCGCCCTGTACCCGCCATCGGGCCGCTACCGAACACCCTCTCGGGCACAGCCCTCGACCGCCACCGCCCGGCATAAACCAACGGCGCCCTGCATCTGGAGACGTCCGCTCATCCCCCACCGTTTTCCACAAGCGTCCATTGCAGCGTTCGCATGGCGACTCGAAAGACATGGCCAGAGCTTCACCAGAGTGATGCGACCGCGGCATCCACCGCGATCACCCAGGCACTTCAATCGATGCTCCCTACAATCAAAGACTACCTGTGCAGGTAATGTGAGCGAAACGTGAGGGACCGTCAACTGTGCTCTCGCTGGCGCGCTCCGGGGACACACGAGGCAACCGCCGCCGCGGAGCATTGACTCAGGCAGCGACCCGGAGGGGGCCTGCCCCTGGACCGAGCGAGCGCAGGGTCCGTGCCTCCTCCTTCCGGGCGACGGCGGGAGGGATTCGGCCGCTGGCACGGCGGAGGGAGATGCGGGCGAACGCGTCGGCGGTTTCATTGAGGTCGTGCCCGATGTGCCCTTTCAGCCAGCGGACCTGGACGCGGTGGCGGTGACGCAACAGGCGGTCCATCAGCTGCCGGCTCTCCGGGAAGAGGAGGGTGCGGTATGCGGCTGTCGGGTCGGCGGAGCGCAGCGCCGTGTCGACTGCCTCGACCGCCTCGGTGCTGTCGCACAGGAGGACCACGGGTGCGTCCTCGTGGTACTCGAGGAGGCTGAGGGCGGCCGCACAGATACCGATGACTTCGGCTTCGCCGCTGCTCGAGGCCAGGGAGTCGCCGTATCCGGTGGTCCCGTCTTCGGCGGCCCAGCCGTAGCCGCACAGTGCGGACTCGTCACCGACGGCGGCGTCGGCGACGGCCACGACGGCGGTGTCGGGAAGGTCGGCGAGCACGGCGTAGCGGTCCACGTCGGCCGGAACCGTTGCCGTCGGATGTTCGCCATCGCTGTCCTCGCCCGTGTCGGCAGGATGGGCGTCGGCGAGGAGGGCGGCGAGAGCGCGGTGACAGCGCGGGCAGCCGTCGGCCTGTTCGGGACAGTGCGCCTGGTGCTTCATGGTCAGCTCGCGCACGCCGTGCCACAACTCGGGCTCGGCGTCGGCCAAGCGTGCCAGAGCCGCGGCGCGACACTGCGCGAGGAGCTCCGCCAAGGGCCCTGTGGTTACGCAGGCCCACATCCGGTCGTGGAGTTCCGTGACCCGGAGCAGGGCTTCGCGGGAGCGGGCAGCGAGAACCGCTGTGTCCTGGTAGGCGTCGTCCAGAGCGTCAAGTCGGGTGCGCCGTTCGGAGAAAGAGCAGGCGAGTACGTCCCGTTCGGCCTGGCCGATCGCGTAGCGGCCCCAGGCCAGCGCGGCACGCGCATGGCGGCTCCACCGTTCGGCCACCGCGTCGTGCGGGAGGTACGGGTTCTCTTCCTCCCGAGCATCGCGCAGGAGGGCCTGAAGGAAGGCCTCGTCGTCGCAGTCCCGCAGTTCGCGCACCGGTGCCGACACTTCGTCACCTACCGTTATCCGGCCCCAGGCCCACCGGGCGAGGTCGCACTCCGGCGCCTGCCGTGTGCCGTCCGGCATTCCCCTGTCGCTGAGTTCCTGCCGCAGTGCCTCGGCGAAGGCAGCCGGGGATGCCATGCGCGCCACCCTCAGCTCCAGCATGTCCACCGGCCGGGAGCAGCCGGCGAGGCGGCGGGCACGCTGCTGCTTGTACACGGCCTCCGCCTGCGAACGGGCCCGTCGCACCTTGCGCGCGTGGGCTCGCAGCCGTCGCAGCCGCTCGGGGGGCTGAGCCGAGAGCTCCGCGCGCCGGACGGCCCCGCGAGCGAGGACATCGGCGTGGGCGAGAGTGATGGTGATGGGACCGGCGAGCGAAGCGTCTTCCAGGGCCGCGGTGATCTCCGGAGCGCAGACTCCGTTCATGCGTGCGAGGACGGCCTCCTGCAGGGCGGTGAAGTCGTCGGCGAAGCGACGGATCAGCTCTGTGCGCTCGTTGATCGTCACGTTGGCCTTCCAGGTCGCGGGTGGTGGTGAGCGGGGCCGCACATGGCGTGCGACCGGGCGTGGGTGCGGGCGGGCTCGTGGGCGCGGCTCGGTGTGCACCCGATGACGGCGGCGGCGTGAGCGGCCGCCGTGTGGAGGCGACGAGGGCACACAGCAGGGTCCCGTCCGCGGTCCGGGCTACTGCACCTGGCCGGTGAAGATGGCCGTGCGGTACCAGCCGGAGCCGGAGGTGTCGGTCGGCGTGATCTCGATCTGGGCGCTCCTGGCCGTCTTGGGGAAGGCGCACGCCTCCTTCCAGGTCTGCGACTTGCCCGGCAGCAGGTGCGTGTCCGGCGTGCCGTTGAAGCCGGCGTCCGTGTCGAAGATCTCGTCGGCTCCGTCCGGGCAGGACAAGCTGACCATGCTCAGGTCGATCGAGGACTTCGAGCCGTTCTGCATGGTGACGGAGAAGGCCAGGTAGGCCTTGCCGGACGGGCTGGCGTACTCGCCGGAGGTGCCCCGTCTGAAGCCGCTCAGGTGCGCTTTGACGCCGTTGTTCCACGTGGCGGTCTTGTCCAGCGCGACGGTGAAGGTGTCACTGTCGGAGTCGTCCTGGGTGTCCTTCGCGTCCTCGGCGCCTTGGGTGTCCTGCGAGGCGCTGACGGTGGCCGCCGACGGCGTGGTGTCGGTCTGGCCTCCGCTGATGGCGGAGCAGGCACACAGGGAGCAGCCCACGGCTGCCGTGGCCACGGCGAGGACGGTCCTGCGCAGGCGGGTCGGAGTGGACGTGGCAAAGACGGCGTACGGGCGCGAAGGGGAGGGAGCGGACGGCGTGCCGGGGATGTAGCTCATGGGGCCATTCCTTGTGTGGATGTGGATGGAAGTGGACTGACGGGTGGCGGGAGGAGGGGGCGCGCACGTCGGCGGAGGCGGAGAGCCGCCCCGCCGCGCCCGGGACCGGCCAGACCGAGCCGGCCCGGGCGCGGCATCGCAGCCTGGACGCCGGGGATACGTGGGCGCGGGAGCCGCGGGCCGTGGAGGCCGTGGTCGCGCGCCGATGTTCAGAGGCCGCGAATCCTGCGGCCCGCCTCGGTCGCCGGGTAGAGGATCGCCTCGGCGACCCGGCCGCCGGAGTCCTTGACGCCTCCGCTGAAGTTGAGGCGCCCCGAGGTGCCGGTCTTCGCGGCGACCCCGTCCCAGTACTTCGCCTCCCGCTCCCAGTGGACGCCGTCGAGGAGGCGTACCAGGTCGTCCGTGTGGAAGGCGGACGCCGGGTCGCTCCACGGCATGGTGTGGTGGACGGCGATGCCGATGCCGGCGAGGACGGCGGGCGCGGTGATGGCGCCGCGCTCGGTGAAGTCGCGGGTGTGGCGGGCGATCAGCTGCCCGAGGATCGGTACGACGGCGGATTCCACCTGCTCGGGCCCGTACCCCGTCGGCAGTTCGTCCTCGTGCACCGACTCGGCGGACCGCTGGAGTCCGTTCCGGCCGTAGATCGCGGTGACGACGAGGGCGCGCAGCGCGGAGAGAGTGACGACCTCGCGGTCGCTCGCGGACACCTGCCGCTTGCTGGCATTCACCAGCCGCGCGAAGGGAATGCGCTGCCCCTCGACGTCGACTCGCACCGAGTCGGCGACCGTGTGTGCGAGCCGGGTACCGAAGTCGCGCTGGTCCATGGACATGGCGAGGTTCTTGGCGACGGCCACGCCCTCGACGTTGCGGTCGTAGAAGATCTGCCGCGCGTCGGCCGGGGACAGGTCGACGTACAGCTCGAACGGAAGGCGCACCCGGGCGAGTTCCGGGTACGTCAGGCCGTACGCCTCGGGGTTGTCGTAGAGGTCGTGCCAGGCGGTGGTCTGGGTCTCGCCGTCGATGGCGATGACCATCGTGCCCGGCGCGATGGTGAGGGTGCGCAGGCCGCTGCCGGGGACGAGTTCGTCGCTGAGCGCGGCGAGCGGTCCGGCGTGCCAGAGGGTGACCGGCGGGGTGGACCAGGCGGCGCCGAGCTCGCCCTTGAGCCCGGCGGCGATGTACTCGGCGTACGGGCCGACGTTCTTGCCCTTCTGCGAGGACTTCAGCGTGCGCTGCACGGTGGCCCGCAGCTCGGCGTGCCGGCGCACGAGGCCCGAGGCGGCCTTCAGTCTGCGCGGATCCTCCTCGGCTCGCGGCGACGGCACGAGCTGGACGAGAGCGGGTACGGACATCGTCCCGACGACGGCGTCGTCGCGGAACGGCATGACGGTGAGCTGAGTGCCTTCGACGACAGCGGTCGGCATGGTCAGGCGCATGGAAGACCCCCCGGAGATCCTTCGCTTCCACTCGGAAGCATCACCAGAGAAGCATGACACTGAAAGCACTGTCAAACAAGCTAGCCGACTTGACGAGTGCTGTAGGTTGTTAGCTGTTCACCATCGAGAGGCTCAGGGCTCCCCCCATGTCGCAGCCATCCGCGCAGGTCACCGCCGCAGAGATTTCCCGCATCGCGGGGGTCACGCGCGCCACGGTCAGCAATTGGCGCCGTCGGCACGAGGACTTTCCCGCGCCGTCCGGCGGTACGGACAGCAGTCCGCTCTACGACCTCGATTCCGTGCGTGCCTGGCTCGCCTCGCGCGGCCACACGTCGGCGGCAAGCCCGTCGGAGGAGCTGCGGACCACCCTGCGTCTGCGCGCGCAGAGCGGCGGCGGTACATCGGAGGATCTACTGCTCCTCGTGCTCGCTGCGGCGGGCCGCTCGCCGGAGGAACTGACGGCCGCCACTGAGCTGCCGGACGCGGACCTCACCGCCCGCGCACAGCGCGACGCGGCCTCCGTGGCCGACGCCGTGCCGAGCGCGGACGCGGTCCGTTTCGAGGCGGGCGACGCGGCGGTGCTGCGCGCGCTGTACACGTGCGTGCGCGACGAGGGCGGTCAGGCCGCGCTGGGGGTGCTCGCCGAACGGGAGTTGGAGGAGAACGCGGCGTCCGGCGCCTACCGCACTCCCGCACCTCTCGCGGACCTCATCGCCCGTCTGGTCCCCGGCTCACCGGCCCGCGTACTCGACCCGGCCTGCGGCAGCGGCACCCTCCTGGCGGCCGCCGCCCGCCGGGGCGTGCGCGAGCTGTACGGCCAGGACACGCTTCCGGTGCAGGCCCGGCGCAGCGCCGTGAGCCTGATGCTGGCGGCTCCGGAGGCAGAGGTCACCGTCCGTGCCGCCGACAGCCTCCGCGCCGACGCGTTCCCCGAGCTGCTCGCCGACGCGGTGCTGTGCAACCCGCCGTACGGGGTCCGGGACTGGGGCCATGACGAGCTGGCGTACGACCCCCGCTGGGCCTACGGCGTACCGGCCCGCGCCGAGTCGGAGCTGGCGTGGGTGCAGCACGCCCTCGCCCACCTGACACCGGGCGGCTACGCGGCCCTGCTGCTGCCGCCGGCCACGGCCGGCCGCGCGTCGGGGCGTCGCGTACGGGCGGAGCTGGTACGCAGCGGGGCGCTGCGCGCGGTGATCGCGCTGCCGGCGGGCGCGTCGGTGCCCTTGCACGTCGGACTTCAGGTGTGGGTGCTGCAACGACCTGAGCCGGGCGGGCCCGAGCGCAAGTCCGTGCTGTTCGTGGATACGGCGACGGACACGTCGGCGGCGGCCGGGCACGGTGGGGCGACGACCGCGCGGACGAGGGGCGGGAGCCGATCCGCGTCCGTGGACTGGGAGGGGATCACGGCGCGTGCCCTGGGTGCGTGGCGAACCTTCGCGGAGAACCCCGACACCTTCGAGGGCGAACCCGGTGTCGCCCACGCGGTCGGCGTGGTCGACCTGCTGGACGACGTGGTGGACCTGACCCCGGCGCGGTTCGTACGGGCGTCACGGGCAGACGTCGATCCCGCCGAACTGTCGGCCGAGGTCGATGCCACACGCCGCGACCTCGTCAAGGCCGCGAAGTCGCTCGCGCGGGTGGCCGGACAGGAGGCGTGGAGCGCCGCGGCCGTGGCGGCACGTGAGTGGCGTACGGCGGCTGCGTCCGACCTCGCTCGCGGGGGGGCGCTGACGCTGCTTCGCACCGTGCCCGAGGGCGCGCGGGGGCGCGCGGAAGGCGGGAGCGGAGGCCGGGCGGGTGCCCGCGCGGTGCTCACGGGCTCGGACATCGCGCGTGGGTCGGGGCCCACGGGCGACCCGGCGGAGCTGCGCGGCGACACGGCACCGGTGATCGCCGTCGGGGATGTCCTCGTACGCGCGGTCGCGAGCGGCGACGGCTCGATGACCCGAGTCGCGGGCGAGGAGGACGCGGGCGCGCTGCTCGGCCTCCACGTCCACCTCTTCCGGCCCGACCCGGACCGCCTGGACAACTGGTTCCTCGCCGGTTTCCTGGGCGCGGAGGAGAACATCGCGGGCGCGTCGACGGGCAGTACGGTCCTGACGGTCAGCCCCGGCCGGCTGCGAGTGCCGCTGCTGCCGCTGGAGGAGCAGCGGCGGTACGGGGAGGCGTTCCGGCATGTGCACGAGCTCCGCTCGGAGGCCCAGCGGGCGACGCGGTTGGCCGAGGAGACGTCGCGGCTGCTGACGGACGGGTTGACCGGGGGGCAGCTGCTCCCGTCCGGGGACGGGACGTCATAGGTGGCACCACCACCGATCGAAACCCTCCACAGGTTCTTCACTCGCAGAGGTTGCTGTCTCCCTCCCGCAATCCCCGTTCCTGACCCCGACCGCATCCACTACCGTGTCTCCAGGCGCGCATCGCGGCTGGTCGGATGCTCGCCCATGACGAATGCCGAGGACACACGTGCAGATCACGCCCCTGAACCCCGAGGACCCGCTCTCGCTGGGCGACTTCGAACTCCTCGGCCGGATCGGCCAAGGCGGTATGGGCCAGGTCTTCCTGGGCGAGTCGCTCGGCGGTGAGCCCGCCGCGGTGAAGGTGATCAAACCGTCGGTCGTGGACTCCGAGTCCCGACAGCGGTTCGCGCAGGAGATCGAGGTGCTCAAGACCATCTGGGGTCCGCGCATCGCGGCGTTCCTGGGGGCCGACGCGGAGGCGGAGCAACCATGGCTGGCCACGGAGTACGTGGACGGCCCGGATCTCGCGCGGCACGTCATTACGCACGGACCGCTGCCGTCCGTCCTCACCGCGGCGCTCGGCGCGATCCTCGCCGAGGCCCTATCGGCCGTGCACACCCAGGGCCTGCTCCATCGTGACCTCAAGCCGGCCAACGTCCTGCTCGGACCGAACGGCCCGAAGATCATCGACTTCGGTCTGGCCGCGTTCACCGAGTCGACCATCTCCCTCACCGCCCCTCATCAGGTCGTCGGCACCCCGATCTGCATGGCTCCGGAGCAGGCCGCAGGCGTGAAGCCGCTGACGGCGGCCGTGGACGTGTACGCGCTGGGCGCGCTGCTGCTCTTCGCCGTGACAGGGCACTATCCGCATGAGGCGGCCACCCCGTACATGGTGTTCCACCTCGTCACGGACCCCGGCACGGCACCGGATCTGTCCGGTGTGCCCAGCGAACTGCTGCCGCTCCTGACCGGCATGCTCGCCAAGAGCGCCGAGGACCGGCCGTCGCTGACCGATGTGGTGCAGCAGTGCCGCTCGGTGATCGAGGCCCAGGGCATGAAGATCGCCCAGGCCAGGCGCAGGCTCACCGCGCATACGACGGCACAGTGGCACAAGGCGGCACCCGCCGACGGCGCCCCCACCATCCCCTGGCCCGCCCCCGCGAGTGACACCCCGGGCACGGAGATCATCCCGGCCGACCTGGAAACGCCGCTCCCGTCCGACGCCCCGGCGACCTCCCCCACCCTGGTGGAGCCCCCTGGCCCCGCCGAGCCTCCGGTTCATGACTCCCCCGGCACCGTGCCTCCAGCCCCGCGGGATCCCTCCGGCGGCTCCCGCCGTGAGCAGCCGGCGCCGGGCCACCCGCCCACGGCGCCCAGGCGACCGAAGGAGGGAACGCACACGCTGCGGCACTCCGTACAGGCCCGCAGGACGGCAGAGCGTCTCCGTGCCGCGTATGCGGCGAAGGCTCCGTTCTGAGACCGGTAACCGGCCGGCCGGGCCGAGCCGCACGACCGCTCCCTCCGACCACACGTCCCACCCGCGTGACCGTGCCCCCACCGGCTACCGCCACGGGACACATCCACCGCATGAACACGAACGTCCAGGAGGCACCCGCGTGACCGCCGACTTGAGCACCGCTCCCGCGACGAGCGTCGAGGACGCCCAGTTCCCGCCGGGCGCCCAGATCCTCGTGCGCGACGAGGTGTGGCTGGTGCGCAACTCGACGCGGACCGAGCACGACGGGGTCCGCGTCGAGGCCGTCGGCGCGTCGGACTTCGTACGCGACCAGGAGGCGGTGTTCTTCACCGGCCTCGACCGGATCGAACTGCTCGACCCGAGGCGGACCCGCCTGGTGCGGGACGACTCGCCGAACTTCCGTCGCTCGCGCCTCTTCCTGGAGGCGGTTCTGCGCAAGACGCCGCTGCCGCAGGCCGAGCGCGGCCTGGCGCTCGCGGACTCCTTTCTCCTGGACTCGCTCCCCTACCAGCAGCGTCCCGCGCAACTCGCCCTGTCGGGCCGCAACCTGCGCCCGCGCCTGCTCATCGCGGACGTCGTCGGCCTCGGCAAGACTCTGGAGATCGGCCTCACGCTCGCCGAGCTGATCCGCCGCGGCCGGGGCGAGCGCATCCTCGTCGTCACCCCGCAGCACGTCCTGGAGCAGTTCCAGCACGAGCTGTGGACGCGGTTCGCGATCCCGTTGGTGCGCCTGGACTCGGTGGGCATCGAGCGGATCCAGCGGGAGATCCCGGCGGGCCGCAACCCGTTCACGTACTTCAAGCGGGTCATCGTCTCCATCGACACGCTGAAGAACACCGACCAGTACAAGCACCACCTGGAGCGGATCACCTGGGACGCGGTCGTCATCGACGAGTCGCACAACCTCATCAACAAGGGCTCCCTGCGCAATCAGCTGGCCCGCACCCTGGCCCCGCACACCGACGCCCTCCTGCTGGCCTCCGCGACCCCGCACAACGGTGACGCCCGTTCCTTCGCCGAGCTGATCTCCCTGCTCGACCCGGCCGCGATCCGCGACCCCGAGCACTACCGCGCCGAGGACATCAAGCACCTGTTCATCCGGCGCACGAAGGTCAGCCCCGAGGTGCGGGAGCAGATGAAGGGCCAGTGGGCGGACCGCGGCCCCTCCCGCTCGATCCACGTGACGGCCACCCCCGCCGAGGAGAGGATCTTCGAGGAGCTGGCCGCGGTCTGGCTGCCGTCCGACGGTTCGAAGTCGGTCAGTGACGTCCCCCTGTTCCCGTACACGCTGCTGAAGTCCTTCCTCTCCTCCCACGCGGCGCTGAAGGCCACCGTCACCACGCGCATCAAGACGCTGGAGAAGAAGAACGCCCCGGAGGCGACGGTCGCCGAACGCGCCGCCCTGCACCGGCTGCTGGAGCTGTCCTCGGGCATGACGGAGGCGGACTCGGGCAAGTTCCAAGCCCTGCTGGACCAGCTGCGGGAGATCGGGGTCGGCCCGAAGTCCGACACCCGAGTCGTGGTCTTCTCCGAGCGTGTGCAGACCCTGGAGTGGCTGGCCAGGACCGTGCCGCAGGCCCTCGGCTTCAAGGGCAAGGCGGCCGAGGAGGCGGCCCGCGTGATGCACGGCGGCCTGTCCGACGAGCAGCAGATGCAGTGCGTGGAGGACTTCGGCCTCGCGGACACGCCCGTACGGATCCTGTTCACCGGCGACGTCGCCTCCGAGGGCGTCAACCTGCACCGCCAGTGCCACCAGCTCATCCACTACGACGTGCCCTGGTCGCTGATCCGCATCGAGCAGCGCAACGGCCGCATCGACCGCTACGGGCAGGCGCACGAGCCGCAGTTCCGGGCGCTCATCCTCACGAGCTCGGTCGACGGCGCCAAGGACGACACCCTCGTCGCGGAGCGCCTGCTGGAACGCGAGGCGCAGGCCCACCAGTCGCTGGGCACGGCGGAGGCGGTCTCGGGCCTGTACCGGGCGGAGGCCGAGGAGAAGTCCCTCATCCAGGACCTGCTGCGGGGCCGCACCGTGGACGAGTCCCTGGACACCGACCGCGCCTCGGGCACCGGCGAGGACGACGCCGTGGACGACTTCCTCGCCGACTTCTTCGGCCCCGTCAACGAGGAACCGGAAGAGGACGCCGCGGGCGACGCCGGCCACGGGACCGGGGCGGCGCCGAAGGCCCACGTGCCCCGGCTGTTCGCCTCCGCCCGCGAGTTCCTGGACGAGGCGCTGCGCGAGGTCTACCCGGACGCCCACGACCGGCTGGACCTGTCCGCCGACCCCGAGACCGGCCTGCTCTCCTTCGTCCCGCCCTCCGACCTGGTGCACCGTCTGAAGGCCCTGCCCCCGGACTACGTCCGCGAACAGGGCCTGCGCGACCGGCTGAAGGTCACCTTCAGCCGGCGGCTCGCCGACCACAGCCTCACCCGCGCCCGCGCCTCGGCGACGTCCAGCTGGCCCGACATCTCCCTGCTGACCGACCTGCACCCGGTCATGGAGTGGCTCACGGACAAGGTCCTGGTCCGCCTGGACCGCCAGGAGGCGCCGGTACTGACCGCCGACGTGTCCCGCCCCACCTACCTCGTCCAGGGCATCTACTCCAACGCGCTCGGCCGCCCGACCGTCGTCAAGTGGATGGCGGTCACCGCGGACGGCGAGGTCGACGACGACATGGTGGCGGTACTGCGCCGCGCCCAGGTCGGCCCGACGATGGCGAACCCGGGCCTCGCCCACGACACGGCCCGCCTCGCCGAGGCGATCCCCGGCGTCCTGGACACCGCGGAGGCTTTCCTGGAGCTCCGCCGCGAGGCGTGGGACGAGCCACTGAGGGCCCCCGTCGAGGAGTACAAGACCCGCCTGGGCTCGTGGGAGCAGCCGACACTGGCGGGCGGCGGCTCCGCGCCCACCGGTACGCGTGAGCGTCTCGCGTCCCTCGCGGACTCCCTCCTCACCACCGGCCGCCCGATGCTGCGCGTGCTCGCCGTCCTGGCCCCCGCCACCGCCCACGCCGCCTGACCGAGTCCCCCAGAGGTTCACGAAGATGACGTACGACAGCCTGGTCAACCGCGGCGACTACTTCTCCGCGCACTACCTCGCCGAGGTCCTCCCCAAGGACCTCAAGTCCGGTCTGCTCGCCGAGTGGAAGCAGCGCGAGGAGGACGCCGCCGGCGCAGAACGCCCCGAGGGCGCCCTGCCGGTCACCCCGCGCGCGGGCCTGCGGGCGCTGCGCCGTGCCTACTTCGCGGCCCGCTCCTACTTCACGATGGACGAGGAGCGGGCGGCGACCGGCGAGGACGCCGTGACGTACGACGCCCCCGAGTGGCGCGACCGCGTCCGCGCACTCAACGCAGAGGTGCTGCGCGCCCTCGGCTTCGACGCCAAGCCGGGCACGCTCACCGTCGTCCGCGCCGACCAGTCCCACGAGGTGACGGTCGCGCACACGGAGAAGGACCTCGTCGCCCTGGACTGCGGCTGGTCCGCCGAGCCGGACGACGCGCTGGACCCCGACGGCGCGGGCCGCCTCCTGGACGAGCTGCGCCTGGACGGCCAGCACACCATCACCACCGGCTCCAAGCTCGCCTCCTTCCTGTTCGCCTGCGAGGACGCCCCGCGCTACGTCCTGCTGCTGGTCGGCGGTGTCGTCGTGCTCGCCGACCGGGCCGCCTGGGGCGAGGGCCGCTACCTGGCGGTGTCGCTGGACATGGCACTGGAGCGCAACGACACCAAGGCGGGCGGCGAACTCGACACGGTGGCCGCGCTGTTCGGCGCGGACTCGCTGCGCACGCCGGAGGAGGGCGGCGAGAACCCCCTCGCCTCACTCCTCGACAAGTCCACGAAGCACGCGGTGGGCGTCTCCAGCGAACTCCGCGACGGCCTGCGGCTGAGCGTCGAACTGATCGCCAACGAGGTCCTGGACCGGCTGCGCGAGGCCGGCGTCCGCCCGGACGAGGTCAAGGAACTCCCCGAACTGGGCCGCCAGTTGACGCGGGAGTCGCTGCGCTACCTGTACCGGGTGCTGTTCCTGCTGTACGCGGAGGCCCGCCCGGAGCTGGGCATCCTGCCCTCGGACTACCCCGAGTACCAGATGGGGTACGGCCTGGGCCGGTTGGGCGAGTTGATCGCCGAGCGGGATCTCGTGGACGAGAAGTCCCGCAAGGGCTTCTACCTGTACGAATCGCTGGACCTGCTGTTCAGCAAGGTCCAGGAGGGATACCGGCCGCGCCGCACGCACGGGGTGGACGCGGAGTCGGCCGAGGCGGTGACCGCGAAGACCTCGGAGGACCTCGGGCTGCGGTTCGAGCCGCTGCACTCCAAGCTGTTCGAGCGGGACGCGATCCGGCTGATCGGACGGAACGCCGTCCCGGACCCCCGTGTCGACACGGAGGCCGAGGCGGAGGCCGGTGCTGACGGCGGGGAGCGCTTCATCGACACCCGTCTGCGCAACGAGACGCTGTACCGGGTGCTGCGGCTGCTGATGCTGACCCGCGGCAAGAGGCGCGAGCGCGGCGGCTTCATCTCCTACGCCCAGCTCGGCATCAACCAGCTCGGCGCCGTGTACGAGGGCCTGATGTCCTACTCGGGCTTCGTCGCGGGCGAGGAGCTGTACGAGGTCGCGAAGAACGGCGACCCGAAGGACGGTTCCTGGCTGGTCCCGGCGACGAAGGCCGACGAGTACCCCGACGAGGTGTTCGTCCGGCACAAGGACGAGGACACGGGCGTGGAGGAGCGCGTACGGTACGCGCCGGGGGCGTTCGTGTACCGCCTGTCGGGCCGCGACCGTCAGACCTCGGCCTCCTACTACACGCCGGAGTCGCTGACCCGCGTGACGGTCCAGCTCGCGTTGCAGCATCGCCTGGACCAGGACGACACGGTCACCGAGGCGCGCGAACTCCTGGACTGGAAGATCTGCGAGCCGGCGCTCGGCTCGGGTGCGTTCCTCAACGAGGCGATCAACCAGGTCGCGGCGGAGTACCTGCGGCGCCGCCAGGACGAGCTGGGCGTCGCCATCGACACGGAGAAGTACGCAGTCGAGTTGCAGAAGGCCAAGGCGTACATCGCCCTGCACAACTCCTACGGCGTGGACCTCAACAACACGGCGGTCGAGCTGGCGGAGGTGTCGCTGTGGCTAAACACCATGCACCCCGGCATGGAGGCCCCCTGGTTCGGCCTGCACCTGCGGCGCGGCAACTCGCTGATCGGCGGACGCAGGGAGGTGTACTCCGCCGAGCGGCTGAAGAAGGGCGGCTGGCTGGGCACGACGCCGGAGCGCTTCCCGCTGTCGGAGGCGTTGGCGGGGGCTCCGCTGCCCGAGGGGGCGGTGCACCACTTCCTCCTCCCGGCGAAGGAGTGGGGCGCGGTGGCGGCCGAGAAGGAGGCCAAGACGCTGGCCCCGGAGGAGTCGAAGGCGCTCGCGGCCTGGCGCAAGGCGATCACCAAGTCCCCCAGCCCCGCGCAGACCAAGCGGTTGCAGGGCCTGGCGCGGCGGGCGGAGTACCTGTGGGGGCTGGTCGTCCGCCGGCTGGAGATCTCCGAGCGGGAGATCTCACGGCGGATCGACGTCTGGGGCGCGGAGGACGGCTGGCTGCGCTCGCCCGAGGTCGCGGTTCACAGGGAGAAGGTCAAGGACGACCTGGAGGCGGTCGACACCCCGTACTGGCGCCTGAAGACGCTGATGGACGCGTGGTGCGCACTGTGGTTCTGGCCTGTGCAGGAGGCTGCGCTGCTGGAAGGCTCCCATGAGTCGTACGCGCGGGCGGCGGAGGTTGCTTCGCAGTCGGGCGAGTGGGTTGTGCCGTCGGCCCCGGCTCCGGTTCCGGCTCAGTGGGGCGCGCCTGCGCGGGAGACGTATGAGAAGGAGGACCTGTTCGGCGGGGTTGAGGTCGTCGAGGTCAAGTCGAAGAGCGCGCGGGGCGGCAGCCGTAAGGAACAGATCCGGGGTGAGCGACGCTCGGTGATCCCGCTGGCTTCACTGGACGACTGGCTGGACTTCACCGAGTCGCTGTTGGGTACGCAGGATGTGCCTGAGGACTCGCTGGTGGCCCAATTCGACACGCTGGACGAACTGGAGCGGTACGAAGACGAGTTGCCCGAGTGGATGGGCATGGAACGGTTCTACTCGCTGGAATCGCGGTATCCGTGGGCA
Source organism: Streptomyces sp. NPDC093984 (assembly GCF_044764595.1). Classification (NCBI taxonomy): domain Bacteria; kingdom Bacillati; phylum Actinomycetota; class Actinomycetes; order Kitasatosporales; family Streptomycetaceae; genus Streptomyces; species Streptomyces sp. NPDC093984. The sequence continues at coordinate 906,791 of NZ_JBIWIM010000001.1, forward strand.
GCGGTCGCGAGGGATGTGGCGGAGCGGCAGGGATTCTTTCACTGGGAGTTGGAGTTCGGGCAGGTCTTTGGCGCGCGGGGTGGGTTTGATCTGCAGGTAGGGAATCCGCCTTGGGTGCGGCCGGACTGGCAGGAAGATGCGGTTCTGGCGGAGCTAGAGCCCTGGTTCAAGCTGAGCCAGAAGCCGAGCGTGGCAGAGTGGCAACTGCGAAGGCATGAGATCCTCCGTGCCCGCCGCAGTTCCGGTTTTTACCTGGGTGAACTTGCCGGTATCACGGGTATGGCTACCCTGCTGGGTTCACTGGAAATGTATCCGCTACTCAACAAAACACGACCCGACCTTTATCGAGCGTTCATGTGCTTGACGTGGAAGCACATGAACGCACTAGGTATGGCCGCCCTCATCCACCTGGACACACACATGGACGGAGTAAAGGACGGGAAGCTACGCGAGACCGCGTATAGACATCTGCGCGTGCACGGGCACTTCTCGAACAAGCGCAAGCTTTTTGAGGATGTTAAGGATGAAAAGTTCTTCAGCATCAACATCTACGGCCCAACCCGTCAGCCGTCCTTCATTCATGCCTCCTGGCTCTACACCCCGCAGACCCTCCACGATTCCCTCACCCACAATGGTTGCGGCCCTCTCCCGAATCTCAAGCATGAGGGCACCTGGGACATCCGCCCTCATCGGGAACGACTCGTACATGTAGATACGGCACTACTCGCATCCTGGAACCGTCTAGCAGGAAATCACGTTCCCGACACTCAGGCTCCACTGCTCTACCCAGTGACGACAGACGAACAGGCCGCAATCGCCAAACTGGCAGAGTGGCCGGACCGACTGGGGTCTCATGAGGCGAGACACAGCACAGGCTACAATGAAACAAACGCTAAAAGGGATCGGGTCATCCGTTGGGACACCAGAGATATCGACTCCCTAGATGACTTGATCCTCCAAGGCTCACACTTCCATCTCGCTAACCCACTCGCCAAACAGCCAAACAACCCCTGCCGCAACAAGGACGACTTCGCCTCCTACGAACTGACGACACTTCCACCTAACACAATCCAACGCACCAATTACATCCGTGCCACTTCAGAGTCGGAATACCTAGCAGCGCAGGACGCATGGGGAGACAAGCGCTACACAGCATATTTTCGACTGGCATGGCGCATGATGACACCATTGACTAGCGAACGGTCCCTAATCCCAGTCATCATCGCTCCGGGACCAGCTCACGTGGATGCAGTGAACACCATGTTCATCACTGATTCACGAGTGACAGCCCTCCAGGCCGGTTTTTGGTCCTCGCTGCCACTGGATTATCTGTTGCGCGTCACAGGTCGTGAGCGAGTACGCAGAAACGAAGCCCACCGTATGCCCTTCGCTGACCCTCGCCACCCTTTGGCCTCTGCCCTCCTTCTGCGCACTCTACGCCTCAATTGCCTTACTGCTGCTTACGCCCCTCTTTGGGCTGCGTTGTATTCCCCTCAGTGGCCTGGTTACGAGCACTGGGCTGTCCCGGCATGGCCGAATGTTGCGCCGCTAGCTGCCCAACTGACATCCACTTGGCAGTACAACACTCCCCTGCGTACCGAGCACGAGCGGCGGGCCGCGCTCGTCGAACTGGACGCTCTCACAGCCGTCTGGTTGGGGATTACCGCCGACCAGCTAGTCACCCTCTATCTCTCCAGATTCCCCAAGGTGGTCGAACGCGAAGCAGAGATGTACTTCGATGCAGCAGGCCGCCGCCTCGCAGCCGACAGCTTCGCCTTCGGCTACGGCCAGACCAAGCAGGACTACATCGATCTCATGGCCCACCTAGAGAACCCGGAGACCAGCCCGCCGCCGGTCGGCTACACCGCCCCCTTCTACAAGGCTGACCGCGAGGCCGAGATGCGGGCCGCGCACGAGCACTTCCAAGCTCGCTTGGACGAGGAGATCGCCGCTGGCCGCTGGACTCCTCCTGCAAAGCGTGAGGCCTGAGTACCGTTCCTCATGTCGGGCGGTCGGCGCTTCCCTGAGAGAAGCGCCGACCGTCGCGGGCAGCCGTACAACCTCACATTGTCTCAAGCAACGCCGCCCACGCCGCCGAACTGACCCTCAGAACGGGCCCACCCTGCCCCGACTGCTTCGAGTCCCGCACGTGAACGGCACCACCGGCGACGGCAACCTGCACGCACTCGCCACCCTCGCCACTGCTGTAGGTGCTCTTGCGCCAAACCAATTCACCGTTCGCCTTCGCTTCATCCACGGCGTTCACCGCTCTCCCAGTAGCTTCTCGACCAACTGCAACGACTCACGCGGGGTCAGCGCCTGCGCTCGCAGGATGCCGTACTGCTCCTCATGCTCACGCACCGCACGCCGCTCGTGGAGGAGACGGCTTTCCTTCTGCACCTCCACATAGGCGATCCTCTGGCCTTGGACCGTCTCGATCAAGGTGAACGGCCCGGCCAATGCAGCATGTTCGCTGACCTCCGTCGGCATGATCTGCATCTCGACGTTGCGGCTCTGGCCCCGGAGGCAGATCTGCTCCAACTGCCCGCGCCAGACACCCCACCCACCGATCGGCCGCCGCAGCACCGACTCCTCGATCACAAAGCTGATCGTCGGCGGGGGCTTCCGAGCAAAGATCTCCTGCCGTGCAAGGCGGGCCGCCACCCGCTCGGAGATGACCGTCTCATCCAAGAGGGGGCGCCGGGCGTCGAACACCGCCCGCGCATACTCCTCCGTCTGCAACAACCCCGGCACAGCCTGGTTTGCATAAACATGCAGCTCAACCGCCTCAGCCTCAAGCTTCGCCGCATCCCGGAAGAACGCCGGATACCGCGCCCTCGCCACCTCCTCCTTCATCACCACCAGCAGCCCGCCGGCCTCCAGCACCGCATCCGCCCGGTCAATGAACTCCGGCCTGGGGATCCGCCGCCCGAGCTCCACCGAGGTGACCATGTCCTCGCCGTACCCGAGCTTCGCACCCAACTCCGCCCGCGTCAGCCCCTGACTCGTCCTCAGCAACCGCAACTGCTGCCCGAAGCACCGGAGGATGCCCGCCTCGCTCTCACCGTATGCCGCCATGGCGACCTCACCTCACCCACCCGCAGGGAGGCACCCGCCCGCGCCTCATCCCGCCGCAGGCGCCACACCGGTCCGTTACTCACAGCACATTTTATGGACACGCAGCGTCGCCGTGGCCCCAGTTCGCCCGGTTCCCCCGTAACGCCTACGAGCGTCCGCCCTCCCCTGTACAGCCCCGGGCTGTACACCCCCACCCACGTGTCCCGCCACGGTACCGGTCGCCTGAGCACCCGCTAAGGTGGCGCCTCAAGGGGAGGACAGAGCGGCCGTTGTACCGCTCGCCGATTCATCGCGCGGAGACGGCAGCAGCGGTGCCCGCACGCCCGCAGCTCAGCCGACCGCGGAACAGCCAGGGGGGAACGCGCCATGACAGACGCGCCGACGCACGCTGCCGACACCGACACGGACGGAGCCAACGACGCTGCCGACCGGAAGGTCGTCGAGCAGGAGCAGGCCGAGATCAAGGACTTCGTCAAGGGCCTGAGCGCGGACGACATCAAGTCGGGCAACTGGTTCACCAAGCTCGCCGCTCATGCCATGAACTCGTACACCGAGAAGGTGGACTGGCAGTACTTCCAGGACCGGTACGCGGGGGTGCCCGCGGACGCCATCGTGGATCAGCGAATCAAGATGGCGTCCCGGTACGCCGCGCTCGAAGGCGGGCTCTCGGCCGGGGCCTACACGGCGACCGTCGCCGCCACCATCGGGAGCCTCGGGGGCGCCTCACCGGCGACCGTCCCCGCGGCCGTGGCGACCATGATGGTCGACGTCGCGTTCACCACCCAGCTCCAACTCCGCCTGGCCTACGACATCTCGGTCCTCTACCGGGTCCCGCTCGACGTGCACGACCCCGAGGACCTGTGGAAGCTCATCCGCGTGGCCTTCACGATCAAGAGCGGGGAAGCTGCCCGCGAAGGTGTCGCCAAGGCGGTCCCGGCCCTGGTGCGACCGTTGGTCAAGCGCTTCTACTCCGGATCGGCACTCACCGCAGGAAGGGCGCTCCCGGTCGTCGGGAAGCACCTCCTCCAGCGCAACGTCATCAAGATCGGCATCCCCCTGGTCGGCGTCCCCCTCGCCGTCCTGCTGAACCGCTACACCACGCTCCTCGCCGGCCGGCACGCACGCGCCGTCTTCCGGAACGAGGCGCGGCTGATCGAACTCGCCGAGGGAATGAGCGAGCGCAGTCGGCACCCGCAGTTGATGCTGTGGGTCGCATGGCTCGTCATCAGGGCGAACGCGAACGCCAAAATCGCCGACGACGAGGCGCTGCTGATGCGGCATCTGGTGAGGCTGGTCCGGGAGCGGCACGAGGTGGTCGACGAGCAGCTCGCGCACGTCGTCGACCTCGACCCCGCCGAGGTGTGGAAGCGCGTGGACGCCGAGCCGGGCGACCTCAGCGATGTCCTCGACGCGGCGGAGCGCGTGGCCACCGTGGACGGTGACGTCACCTCCCGCGAGAAGGCGGTCCTCAAGGAGCTTCGGGAGCGGTGCCGCCGGGGCTGACGCCGTCGTACGGTACCGCTCGCACGCCGCTCCCCCGCCGTAGCCGTACGGCCGTGTACAGCGCGCGGCCGTACCAGGCGTCGCTCCTGGTGGCACGCCCGACGCGGCCGCAACGCTGGCCCCCTGCACAGGACGCTCTTCCCTCCCCCCGGCCCCACGGGGACGAACGAGTTCGCGATGTCGTTCACGTCGACCCCGCGGGGGCGCCCGCCTGGCGCGGCTACGGCGCTGGTGCCGAAGCCGCACCCACCCCTACGACCAGCTCACGAAAACCGTGCGCCGGTCGAGGAAGGGGTTGGAGATGGGGGTCGGCGATCCTCCCGGAGTGATCGGCACCGCCCTGAAGCCGGGGTCCTCGTATGCGTAGTCGTCGTCGTTCTGCTGGGCGTTGGGCGGGTGGACGGAGACGATGAACCTCTTCCCGTCCGGCGACACCAGCATCCCCTCCGCGACCATCCCGTCCTGCGGCCCGACCACGTTGACAGGGGCGCCCACGGCGCGGCCGGTGCGGGCGTCCATGGTTCGGAAAGCGCCGGAAGACGTGCGGCACAGCACCCGGTCGTCACCAAGCCAGCCGACAAGGCCGACACATCCGCTGAGCAGCGCCGCCCCGCGCGCCGACGTCCTGGTGAGCGGCCCCGAAGAGTTCCAGGTGTCGAAGACGGTTCCGAAGACCTTGGGTGCGGTGGCCGTGAGCCGGCGGCCGTTCGGCGCGAGGTGAACCATGTTCGCCTGGACGGCGCGCGCCGGCTTGCCCGTGACGGTCAGGGGCAGGCCGTGTCCGGCGGCCGGGCCCTCGTCCGTCAGGTGGTGGTCGCCGTCAGCCGACCGGGAACCGATCCTCTGCTTGCCGTCGGGGGCGGTGTACGTGAACCACACGCTGCGCCCGTCCGGCGCCATCACCGCGTTCTGCTCGTCGTCGCCTGCGGCGCCTCCCAGGCGCACGACCTCCTCCAGGTTCGCGCCGCTGACCACATAACCGACGTGGGAGACCTTCTTGTTGTGGGGGTCCCGGAGGACCACCGCCATGCGCGTGAACGCGAGATCGAAGAGGGCACGGACCCGGGGAGCCATGTACTCCGAGGTGGCCACGCCGTAGGGGGAGGGGTTGTACGGGCCCACTCCGCAGAATTCCACGAGGGGGCTGCTGACCGCCTTCACGCCCGAGTAGTTGACGAACGCGGCGTCGCTCGGGATGGGGAACTCCCGCTCCGCGCGCTGCTGCCACGTCTCGGGATCCCATGCCCGGACCGAGACACTGCCCCAGCGTGAGCCCATGCTGCACGTGGCGGTGACGACCGTGTCCTTCCGGGTGAACGGGCTGTCCGGGACCGCGTAGGCGCGGTTGCCCAGGTAGGGCGCCGACGGGATGGAAGGCCGGGAGTCGGGCCTGTCCTTGGCCGGTTGCGCGCTGCACGCCTGGACGCACAGGAGTGCCAGGACGACGAGGGCCACGGCCTTGCCGACTACAGCAGGTCGCATGCCGGCTCCTTCGGCTTCAGGTGACACGGCGTCCAGGGGATGGATCCGAAGAACCACTCCTGCCGTGCGTGCAGGGGAGCGGACTCCGTGCGGAGGCGCAGCGGCTGCCCGTTTCGGTCCTTCAGCTGGAGCCACTGCGCCTTCTGGTAGGCGTCGACGTAGTGGACCTTGACGCCCCACTCGCACGACTGCCCCCGCGGCGCGATCGCCTCCACCCTGAGACCGCCCGAGGGCTGGCCGCCTCCGACCTCGATGTAGTGGGTGTCGAAGTAGGGCTCGCCTTGTCCCTCGGTGTCGTCGGTGAGCACCGGCTCATCGGCCTGAGGAGGAACGTGGAGTTGGATCCCCTGGTAGACGGCTCCGCCCTGCGGTGGATAGGCGACGACCGTCTTGACGGTGCTGTTGCGGCACACGACGTCGGTGACCTTCCAGTTGTCGATGACCACCGCGGCGGCCCGGGTACTCAGCACGGTCATCTTGACCGTGTCGGAGAGTTCCGTGCGGCCAGTCGACATGTGCTGTGTGTACTGCTTCGGGGCGTGTTCCAGCACGGACGGGTACTCGAGCAGATGGCCGCCCAGGGACTTCAAGTACGAAAAGGTGACGGAGCTGTCATGGCTGGACGTCAGTTTCCGTGTCTCGGCCGCGGTCAGCTCCCGGTCGAGAACCATCACCCATTGTTGACGGGGGTCGCCCTTCTCGGGCTGGACGGACACCGTGAACGGAAGCTTGGAGGCGTCGTACTCCGTGTTGGCGTCGTTCTCTCTGGTCACGTTCGGCTTGGTCATGAAGTAGTCGATCAGTGCGTCCCGGAAGGCAGCCACGAGCGAGATCGACGCCACCGCCAGCAACACCACCGCCCTCCTGCGCCAGGAACCGCCTGAGGCCAGGCCGAGCGCCTCGGCGATCGCCGCCCAGGCTCTCGCCCAGAAGCCCTCACGGCGTGCGCTCCCCGGGTCGGCATCGCCCTGCTGAGATGAGTCCGCGGTGGCGGACGTCTGATTGCCGCCCGAGTTCCCGCCCTGGCCGGCCGGCTCCCCTAAGGTGCCGCCATCACCGTCCGGCTGCGGCTCCGGTGCCCCGTCCGATGACGTGGTGGTCGTCATGCTCGTCCCCCTACAACGTGGTACATCCTGTCTCCGTTCGGGACCTGGCACCTGGTCCCAGGGCGCTCGTACAGAATCCGGCCGTACAAAGGCCGACCGCTCACAATAGGGACACCGGCCGTGCCTGTCCCGCCACTTGAGGCCCCCCTTCCCCGGACCGTGTACGGGCGCTCCCCGTCGCGTACAGCGGCCCGCCGTACGGACGTCACCTCTGGTGACACACCGATCACAGTCGGGACGCTGACGGCATGAGCTCTTCCTCATCCCGGTACTACCCGCCCGCCGCACCCGCGACCACAACGGAATTCGCCATGGCCTTCACCTCCACCCCGCGGGGCGCCCGCCTGGCGCGGCTGTTCGTCGCGCACTGCCTGGACGCCTGGGGCCACCCCTACGACAGCGAGGTCAACGAGACGCTGACGCTGATCACCGCCGAGCTGAGCGCGAACGCCGTACGGCACGGCCGGGTACCGGGGCGGGACTTCCACGTGCGGCTGACCGGTGCGGCAGACGGCGAACTCCGCCTGGAGGTCTCGGACACCCGCGGCGAGCGCCGGCCCACCGTCGTCCCTCCCCCGGACCCGGAGGCCGAATCGGGCCGCGGGCTGGTCCTCGTCGCCGCCCTGGCCGACGACTGGGGCGTCACCGACCGCCGCTGCGGACCTGGCAAGACCGTGTGGGCAACCCTGTGCACGTGCCGGCTCTCGGCGGAATGACCACGCCGAATACGCGAACTGATGTCAGCCCGCCCGGCTACGCTGAGCCACGAAATTCCGCTCGCGATCGGATACGCACCGATCACGAGCGGAACGCCCACCGCACCCACGCGATAGGTTCCCCATGCCCGGCCGCCTCCTCGAACTGCACGTCGAGAACTTCCGCAGCCTGCGCGACGTGACCGTGCCGCTCGGTCCCCTCACCGTGCTGGTGGGTCCGAACGGCGCGGGCAAGTCCAACGTGCTGAAGGTCTTCGACTTCCTCGCCGACATCATCCGCACCGACCTCCAGCCAGCGCTGGACTCGCGCCGCGGGTTCGACGAGGTGGCCTTCTGGGGCGGGAGCCGTCCGCCGACCTCTATGCGTATCCAGCTGAAGGCGACCTGGACCAGCAACGCGTCGCTCAACGCACCGGACGAGTACAACCTCGTCATCCGGCGCCGCTCCCTGCCGTCGAACCGGGACGGCAAAGGCACGCGATACACCCTGTCGCGTGAGGAGAGCTTCGCGTTCAAACGCAAGCAGGGACGCGGTCGGCGCATCACCATCTCCGGCGAAGAAGCTCGCGTCGTCGACGAACGGGCTGGACAGACGAAGGACAGCGGCAGCTTCGGTATCCGCAGGCTAAGCAGCGGTCTGTCCACGCTGCCCCGGCTCGGTCCCGCCGACGGCGGCGACGAAGTGACACGGGTCGCGGACCGGCTGTCGTCCTTCCGGGTCTTCGACGTCGACGTGGCGGCGGCCCGTCAGCCGACACAGCTGCGCGGTGCGGACTTCGGCACGCTCTCACCGCATGCCGAGAACCTGGCCGGGTTCCTGATCCACCTGAGCGGCCGCGAAGAAGTCTGGGACGATTTAGTGGCCGACGCCCGGACCGTCCTGCCGCAGTTGGAGAACATCGAGTTCGAGGAGGTCGGCGGCTCCACGGATCAGCTGACCGTCGTCCTGCGTGAACGCGGCCTGCGCCGGCTGACCCCGCTCGCCGACGCGTCGTACGGCACGGTACGACTGCTGGGACTGCTCGCACTGCTCTACGACCCGAACCCGCCGGCGTTCACCTGTATCGAGGAGATCGACCACGGGCTGCACCCGCAGGCGCTCGAACTCGTCGTGCAGCGGCTGCGCGAGGCCGCCGAGCGGACGCAGTTCATCGTGGCCACCCACTCCCCCGCGCTGGTCAACCGGCTGCGGCCGGAGGAGTTCGTGGTGTGCGACCGCGACGACGACGGTGCGTCGATCATCCCCGCGCTGACCGTGGACGAAGTGAGGGCCATCGTCGAGGAGTCCGGCGAACAGCCGCTCGGGGAGCTGTGGTTCGCAGGTGTCCTGGGCGGCGACCTCACCGGAGGCGAGCTGTGACCCCGGGTGGGCGACAGGCCGGCGGACGGACGTCCAAGGGCCAGGCACGGGGCATCATCGTGCTGGCCGGTGAGGACCAGAACGACTGCCAGATCCTCGCCGAGCTGATACGGGCTCACCGGCCCGATCTGAGCGAGACCGCCAAGCTGGTCCGCATCAACGACCCGGTGCGGCTGCGCAGGAAGTCCGGCGCGGAGTTGGCCGCCGCCGTGAAGACCCTGGCCGGGAAGGCCCGTGCGAAGGCCCTCCGGGAGCGCGCCGACCTGGTCGGCTTCGTCGTCCACGAGGACCTGGACGGGTACGCGGATGCCGGCTACGACCGGATCCGCAAGGCGCTCGCCGACGAACTGGCCCGCCAGTGCCCGGGGTTCCGCACGGCTCTCGCGCTCGCCGCCTGGGAGAGCGAGAGCTGGCTGCTGCTGTTCCCTGACGCCTTCCCGCATGTGCGTCCGCGGTGGAAGGTGCCCGCGAAGCTCCTGGAGAAAGACACCGGGCGTATCCGGGACGCCAAGGAGGAACTCAAGCGTGGGCTCGGCCTGCCGGTGTTCCGGGAGAGCGACGGCCCCGCGGTCGCGCGCAAGGCGCTGGAACACCGGCTGATCCCGTCCCCGCGCGGCAGTAACCGCTCGTACGCGGACTTCGTCGGGGACCTGTCGCGCTGGTCCTGACCCCGTGCCAGGTGCACTCAGCCCGTTGCGAGTCCCAACAGCCCCAACGCCGTACTGATCACGGTCAGAGCGTTGTTCGCGTCCCCGCAGAAGGTCCTCAGCTTGGTGAGCATCGCCCCCGCGGCGCTGCGGTCGGGTTCCTGGGTGACCTGCTGGTCGCGGAGCACACCGACCAGCGCCTCGCACGTCACGGGGTCGGTGACCTTGTCCCGCTCCGTCGCGAGGGCCTCTGCGAGCTTGTCCATCGTCCGTGCCCAGTTGTCGGCGGCATCGAGGCCCGAGACCGTCACCATGTTGTGGTGGGAGTTCCTGGCGTACGGCTGGTTCTGGATGTTGCCCGCGACTCCGCGGTTGATGACACCCGAGTTGTAGTTGCGTGCGGGTGGCTCGGCGTTCTCGGGCTCGTCCTCGAATACGTCGTCGGGCTCGTCGTCGCGGTGGCGGAACACGGTCACGGTGCGTCTCCTTGGGCCGGCGGAGTCCGGGTCATGGTGGTGTTGGAGTTACGGGCACCGGGCTGGTTCTGCACATCGCCCATGACACCCGAGTTGATGACGCCGTTGTTCTGCAGGATGTATGTGGCTTGCTGCACGAAGGCGCTGATGTCGACGTTGTGGTTCTTGAGGAAGCTGAGGACCGCACGGAAGACGCAGCGCTGCATCCAGTCCACGTATCTGCGGGCGTCGTCGTACTGGAGCATGTCGTCCATGAAGTGCGAGGAGTAGACCTCGCGCAGGCTCACCGGCCCTTGCCCGGGGTCCATCGGCGGACGACTGGACTGCAGCGGCGCGCGCAGGCGGTTGAGGAGCGTGAAGACATCCAGCAGCGCGTTGAACGCCGTGCGGACGTGCCACGTGCCCCCTCCGCGCCGGGCGGCCCTTATGCCGCTGCGGAGCGTGGGGTGGACCGGGTTCATGACCTGTGAGCGCAGGGTGATGCGCAGGAAATGGTGCTCGTAGGCGAAGCTCACGTACAGCGCTGCGACGAGTTCGCCGTCCCAGGACACGATGCGGGTGCACAGCATCCGGCGGGCCTCTTTCGGGGCCGCGCTGGCACCGTCCGCGCCGGTGCCCTGCCGGGCGAGGGCGAGTAGGGAATCCCATTCGGCGTCGGTGATGTCCGCCCAGCGTTCGGCTGAAACGGCGGCCACGTCGAAGACGTCGAGTCTGTTGTCCGGATGGTAGGCGGGGCGTTTGTCGAGCAGCTGCATCATTTCGCGGGCGACGTGGTGATGGAGTTCGTCGGGGGTGAAGTCGGTGACGGCGCGGCCCGCCCTGCCGTGCACGATCTCCTCGACGCTGCGGAAGGTACGGCGCACGATCTTCTCCTCCTCCGACTCCTCGCGCGGGGCGTTCTGGTCGTCCGCCGCCATGACGTCGATGCCGATGGCGTCATCGGACCACAGGGTGCCGGCGCCGACGAGGTGGTGCAGGGGCTCAGTGCCGCCACGCAGGCGCAGCGCGTACGGCACCACGAGGCCGTCGCGCTCGGGCGGTTCCCGGCGCAGCATGCGTCGGCGTCGGGGTCTTACCCACCAACGCAGGTCGTGGGCCGGGCGCCGGTCGGTCCAGCGGGCCCGGCGGAATCGCGCGTAGGCGTAGAGACGGTCGGCGTAGCAGGCGGCCCACGCACCGCCCACCAGGACGGGCACGACCAGGGTGAAGCCCGTGGTCCAGCCGGTGACGACCGCGCCGACCAGGACCATTACGAGCAACGCCCTTCTGAGGAGGGTGAGGCTCTCCGCGCTGGCCGCGCTCTGCAGGACCGGGGTGAGGTGGAAGCCGTGCGGCGGAACGGGATGGCCCCGGGCGACACGGCGGCGCACCCACCGGACGTAGTCGTGGCCGAGGAACACCGGCCACTGGGTGTCCACCGGGCGCAGATCCTCGACGACGGCCCGCAGTGCGCGTTCTCGCTTCTTCCGGTCGCGTCGGGTGAGGAAGATCCATGCCATGCGCGGCGCGGCGGTCGCGTACCGCGAGACCCAGCGTGCCAGCCTCTCGGCGTGGTCGTCACGGAGGTACGGGGCGGCACAGAACCAGTCGGTGACATCCGAGGTGTCCGGTCGGCGCGACTCGCTCTCCCCGGGAGGTGTGCCCTCCTCCACAGGCCGGTGCGGTACCGGCGCGCCGCTGGGCAGTGGCATGACCGGTTCCTTGCGCAACGTGGTCCATCGCCGCTTCGGCGGTGAAGGTGGGGTGTTCGGCTTCCTGACCGGTTCTCCGGTGTTCTCCTCCACACGCTCGAAATCGGTGCCCAGTCCCAACGCGCACGCCCCCCTCGGCTCCCGCACGGTGGAGACAGGGTGGTGGCTGAGGGGCCGTCGGAGAAGGGGGCATGCGACCCAGCGGTACATTTCAAGCCATCGAAATCGCCGAACTTGCGCCCGATCCGCGCCCGTGATCCGCGGCCGAAGTCCCGGATTCGACCAGGTGGGTGTCGTTGTCCGAGGTGGACGCTATTTTGATACTGATCGTCACGGTGCTGGCGCCGGGCTGTCGCGGTGACGCGTACCGACGGTCTCGGTACCCGACTTGCCCGAAAGGTCCTCGTGAAGCCCACTTTGGCCGCCGCCCAGCTCCGCGGCAGTCTGACGCAGTACCTCACGACGACGTACGCGCTGGCCGACGAGGACACGCGGCTCGCGCTGGAGCGGTTCCTCGGGGATCCGGAGACAGGGATCTTCCGGGGTCCGTACCTGCGGATCAGGACGCCGTTCCATCCCGCCGACGACGGGTGGCAGTCGGCGCTGGAGTGGCAGCCGTCGTTCACGCCGTGGCGGCACCAGGCGAAGGCGTGGGAGCGGCTGAGCACCTACAGGGGCGCGGCCGAGCCGACGCTCGTGACGACCGGCACCGGGTCCGGCAAGACCGAGTCGTTCCTGATTCCCGTGCTCGACCACTGCCGCAGGCAGAAGGCGCTGGGCCGGCACGGGGTGAAGGCCGTGCTGCTGTACCCGATGAACGCGCTCGCCACCGACCAGGCCGGGCGAATCGGCGACTACCTGGCGCAGCCTGAACTGGCGCAGGTGACGGCCGGTCTCTACATCGGGGACAAGCCGGACACGGACTTCCGGCGGGTGATGACACGGCGCGAGGAGATGCGCCAGTCGCCGCCGGACGTGCTGATCACCAACTACAAGATGCTGGACCTGCTGCTGCAGCGGGCCGAGGACCGGCCGCTGTGGGAGGGCGCGGACCCGGCGTACGTGGTGCTGGACGAGTTCCACACCTACGACGGCGCGCAGGGCACGGACGTCGCGATGCTGCTGCGGCGGCTGGCGGCGGCCGTGGGCGCCTCGAAGCCGGAGCGGCCGCTCGGTTCGATCTGCCCGGTGGCGACCTCGGCGACCCTCGGTGAGGGCGGGGGCGACTCCGGCGGCATCCTCGCCGTCGCCGAGCAGGTGTTCGGCGTGCCGTTCGGTCCTGATGCGGTGATCGGTGAGGAGCGGCTGAGCGCCGACGAATTCGTCGGCGACATCGACTACGAGCTGCCCGAGCCTCCCGGCCCCAAGGAGGTCATCGAGGTCTCGGGCGGGCCGGGCGTGGAGTCCGACCCGGACCGCCTCGACCTGGACGGGCTCGCGGAGCGGCTGCTGGGACGGCGCGGCCTGGACGCCTTCCAGATCGGACGGCTGCTGAAGAAGCACGACTTCACCCACGGTGTGCTCGCGCTGCTGAACGGCGAGCCGCTCGACGAGTGGGGGCTGCGGGACCGTATGGCCCGCTTCGGGTACGCGTGGGCGCGCACCGCGCGGGAGAATCCGCGGCTCGCGCTGGAGGCGCTGTCGCGGTTCGTGGCGCTGCTGTCGTCCGCGCGGGATCCGCAGTCCGACGAGCGCCGGCCGCGTCCGCTGCTGCACATCGAGGCGCACCTGTGGGTGAGGCCGGTGGGACGGGTGCTCAGCGGGGTGAGCGGCCGTCCGGAGTTCCGCTGGTACGAGGACGAGCGCGCCGTCGCGCGGCGTTCGGCGCTCACCGCGGCGTCGGCGTCCGAGGAGCTGTCCGACAGCGACGAGTGGCCGACGGCGGACTCGCGGCGGCCGGAGGCACTGCCCGGTTCGGACACCGTGCAGCGCCCGGCCCAGGCCCATCTGCCCGCCGTCTACTGCCGTGTCTGCGGCCGGTCGGGCTGGGCGGCGCTGTCCCCGGAGGCCGATCCGCAGAAACTGGAGACCAGCCCGACGAAGATCTGGTCGGCATCCGTCGGACGGGACAAGCGGCGGCTGCGGTACTTCATCTCGGCGACGCCGGCCGAGGCGCGGGACGCTCTGGCGGCGCTGACCGGCACCGGGCCGAAGCAGGCGGGCGGCGTCGATCCGCAGACCGTGGTGGTGCTGGACGGGGCGCAGAGCACGTACCGCATGCCCGTCGCGGAGGACGCGGAGGGGCTTCAGGACGCCTGGTTCGCGCGGGCCATTCTCGACAAGAAGACCGCCGACCAGGCCGCCAAGGACGACGCCTGCCCGGCGTGCAACACCGACAACGGCATCAGGTTCCTCGGCACGGCGCTCGCCGCGCTGGCCTCCGCCACGGTCACCCAGCTGTTCACCGGTGGCCACGAGATCGCGCTGGCGCCGGAAGAGCGCAAGACGCTGCTGTTCAACGACTCCACGCAGGACGCGGCGCACCGGGCCGGGTACGTCGCCAACGCCTCGTACAAGTTCTCGCTGCGCTCGCTGCTGGCGCACCAGCTGGACGAGGCCGGCGCTCCGCTCCCGCTCAACGACCTCATCGGCGACGTCCTGGACTCGGTGGACGACCCGCAGACGCTGGCCGCGGTCGTCCCGCCGGACCTGCACGACGAACCGGGCGTGGACCGGCTCCTGTCGGGGCGCGGCACCGGGGACGCGCGGACCTGGAAGCTCATCGGGGAACGGCTCGCGTTCGCGACCGTCATGGAGTTCGGGCTGCGCTCCCGGCTCGGGCGCACCCTGGAGCTGACCCGGACCACGGCCGCCGAGGTCGTGGTCGCCGACCCGGACCGGATCGTCGCGCTCGCCCGCGACCTCCACCTCACCCTGCCGGGGCAGCTGGGATTGGATGGCGGTCTGCCCACGCCCGAGCGGTACATGGCGTTCGTGCGGGGGCTGCTGGAGCGGCTGCGGCTGCGCGGCGGCGTGCGGCACCGGTGGCTGGACACGTGGATCAGGGAAGCGGGCGTCAACCAGTACCTGATCTCCGGCCGGCGGCCGGAAGGCATGCCCGCCTTCCCCGAGGGGCGCGTGGCGCCGCCGAGGTTCCTGCTCGACGGGCCCAAGGAGAAGACGAAGTTCGACACGATCACCGGTAAGAACAACTGGTACCAGGACTGGACGCGGCGGTGCCTCGGCCTGGACGCGGCGCAGACGACCGAGTACCTGCGCAGGCTGCTGCCGGTCCTGGCGGACGAGGGCGTGCTGTCGGTGCGCACCGCCAAGGACCGCACGACCCGCGTCTACGGGCTGCAGCCGGGCCACATCCACGTCAGGCTGCTGGCGGACGACCTGGTCAACAAGGCGTTCGTGTCCTGTGAGGAGTGCGGTTGGCAGCAGGTGGTGCCGCCCGAGCGGCGCACCCGATGGTACGGGCACCCCTGCCCGCGCTGGCGCTGCGCCGGCATCCTCACCCCGCCGCAGTACGGCATGTCGTCGACCGGAGCGGGCAGCGGTGCCTTCGGCGGGAAGCTGGAGCGCGACTACCGGGCCGACTACTACCGCCGTCTGTACCTGACGGGCGGCACCTACCGAGTCGTCACGGCCGAGCACACCGGTATGCTGACCCGGCCCGAACGGGAGCACGTGGAGCGGACGTTCCGGCAGGGCACCCACTACACCGACCCCAACGTGCTCTCCTGCACGCCCACCCTGGAACTGGGCATCGACATCGGAGACCTTTCGGCGGTGCTGCTCGGCTCGCTGCCGGGCGGACCGGCGAACTACGTGCAGCGTGCCGGGCGGGCCGGACGCCGGACCGGCAACGCCCTGGTGGTGGCCTTCGGCGGGCGCCGGGCCCGCGACCGGTACTACCTGGACGACCCGACCGAGATGATCGCCGGTGACATCGTGCCGCCCGGCTGCTACCTGTCGGCCGTCGAGATCCTGCGCCGCCAGTACACGGCGCACCTGCTGGACCGGGCGGCGCGCGGTGAACTGACCACCGCGGACGGCGAGCCGCTCATGCCGGTGCCGCGCCTGTCGTCGGCCCTGTTCGGCACGACCGGCTGGTGCCAGGACCTCTCGGACGCGGCGCTCACCCACGGGGCCCGGCTGGTGGAGGAGTTCCTGGCACTGTTCCCCCAGACACCGGGCGGGGCGGACGACGACCGGGGGGTGTCCCGGCACGCCGCGGACGAGCTGCGCGCGTACGCCACCGGCGGGATCGCGCGCGCCCTGCAGGAGGCCGAGGAGGAGTGGACCGCGCGCCGAGAGGAGTTGCGCCGCCGTATCGCCGCCATCGACACCGCGGTGGACGGCCTGCTCGCCGAGGACCGCGAACAGGGCGCCGAGCGGCGTGAACTGCTCGCGGAACGTCGCGCCACCGGCGAGCTGCTGCGCGAGCTGGGCCAGGCCAGTGCGCACGGCGCCCTCGTCGAACTCGGTCTGCTGCCCAACTACAGCCTCACCGACACGACCACTTCGCTGGAGGCCACGCTCTACTGGAAGGAAGTCACCGGTGACGACGAGGGCGCGGAGGCTCCGGAAGGCGACGAGGAGCGTCGGGACTGGGTGTACCGCAGCGAGGTCCGGGACTATGAGCGGTCCCGCAAACTGGCCCTGACCGAACTCGCGCCCGGCAACAGCTTCTACGTCAACGGTTACCGACACGTCGTGCGCGCCCTCGACATCGGCAGCCCGGAGCGGCGTGCCTGGGCGGTGTGGCGTATGTGCCCCGCCTGCGGTTACGCGCGCACGCACGGCGACCCGAAGAGCGACACCTCGCCGTGCCCGCGGTGCGGGTCACGAGAGATCGCCGACGCGGGCTGCGTGCACCACGTGCTCGAGCCCCGGCGTGTGATGGCGCGGGACAAGCGGGACGACGCGCGGGTGCGGGACGACCGCGACGAGCGGGACCAGAAGCGGTACGCGGTCCTCACCACCGTCGACATCGACCCGGCGCACCTGGCGGCCGGCTCCTGGCGGCACGACACCGCGGTCTTCGGCGCGGACTTCACGCGCAAGGCCGTCATCCGGACCCTGAACCTGGGGGTCGACCGGCAGGACGGCAGCAGCACGGTCCCGCTCGCCGGGGACGACGTGCGCCTGAACCCCTTCTATGTCTGCACGAGTTGCGGCGGGGCGACGGCCGACGGGCGGCCGGTCGTCGACCAGTCGCAGCACGCGCTCACTGCGTCCCTGGCCCGTTCCACGCGTGCGAGCGCCCACCACCAGCTGTGGTGCCCGCGCCGCCGGCTGCACGGCAGTGGGGAGGAGCAGGGCGCCGGACTGGACGTACCGCTGCTGCTGGCGCACGAGCTGACGACGGAGGCCGTCCGCATCCTGCTGCCGGCGTCCGTGGCGCGGGCCAAGGAGCGGCTCGCCTCCTTCACCGCCGCGCTGTTCGCGGGCATAGCCGCCCGCTACGGCGGCGACCCCGACCATATCGACATCACCGCCGCCTCCATGCCGGACGGCGAGGACCGCGACTGGCCGCGCCGGTTCCTGGTGGTGTACGACCGGCTGCCCGGCGGCACCGGCTACCTGCACCGTCTGGCGACCTCCGACGGCTTCCGCGAGGTCCTGCTGAAGGCCCGGGAGGTGATCGAGGGCTGCGACTGCCTGAGGAACGGGCTCGACGGCTGTCACCGCTGCCTGCTGCGCCGCGTGCCGCCAGCCGACTACGACAAGGTCAGCCGCAACGAGGTCCGGCAGATGCTGGACGAGCTGCTCGGTGCGGACGGCGAGCGCTGGCGCACCTCGCCCGTCGCCACCACCCAGCACATCCCGATGCACAAGCAGGCCGAAAGCGATCTCGAAGTACTGTTCATCGACACCCTCCGTGAGTGGGCCGGGCTGCCCGAGAGCCGTGCCAGCGGCGACGCCTACATAACGCCGGCCGGCACCCACGCGCTGGATCTGCGGCTGACCGCTGCCGACGGCACCACGCTGAGCTGGCGGGTGTCGCAGCAGCGCGTCCTCGACGGCACCCGCCCCGACGTCCTCTTCGAACGGGTCGACGCACCCGGCCCCCGCGTGGCCGTCTACCTGGACGGTTACGAGTTCCACGCCGGCCGGGAGCACAACCGGGTCGGCGACGATGCCGACAAGCGCACGCGGCTGCGCGCGGAAGGGCTCCGGGTCTTCCAGCTCACCTACGGCGACGTGGCGGAGTGGCAGCGCCGCGTCCGGGACACCGGACACGCGGGCGCCGGGCCTGCCGACCCGGTGTGGGAGCCGTACGGCGACCAGGCGCGCGCCAAGGCCCGCGACTACTACGCCAGGGTGTGGCGCGCCCTGCCGGGTGAACTCGCGGAGACGGTGTGGGTCAATCCAGCCGTGCAGCTCGTGGAGTACCTGCGCCGGCCGGACGCGAAGCGCTGGCAGGGGCGGGCGGAGGCGGCCCTCGCGGGCTTCATGGGAGCCGGGGCCCGCCCCGTCCCGCTGCCGCATGACGTGCTCGGCGAGCAGATCACGGCGGCGCTGCGCGGCGGAACACCCGCAGGGCCCCGTGGCCCCGTGCAGCTGTTCACGGTCACCGACCGCTCGGGGCTGCCGTTGGTGTTCGCGGCGGACGGGCGGGCGACGCCGCCCGCTTGGACCAGCATCGTCCTTCTCGACGACGCGCCGGGCGTCCACGCCCAGGAGGAGGCGCACAAGCGCCGCTGGCGGGCCTGGCTGTACTGGTCGAACGTGCTCCAGTTCCTGGACGCGGGCGGCGGCGACGCCGTCCAGCTCACGACCGGCCGTCTCGACGGGTTCCCCGTCGAGACGCTGGCGGTCACCGGCGGCCGCGGGGTCCTGGCGAGCGTCCGCACCGCGCTCGGCTCCACCGGCCCTGACACCGCGGCCGCCACCTCCGCGACCGCCGGTCGCACGCCCGCCCAGGCCGGCCCAACCGCACCTTCGCTGTCGGCCGCCGCCGAAGCGTCCGCGGCGGGGCACGCCCCGTCCGCGCGTGACGCCGCATGGGACCGGGTCGTCGAATACCTCGACCCGGACGAGCCCGGCCTGCTCGCGCTCGCCGAGGCCCTCGCCGCACGCGGCCTTCCGGTCCCCGAGGACGGCTACGAACTCGACGAGAACGGCTGGCTGGCCGAGCTGGCGTGGCCCGGCGCAAGGATCGGCGTCGTCCTCGCCCCGCGCCCGCCCGAGGGCCAGGAGGAGGACCCGGAGGCCGCCGACCGCGACCGAGCGTTCGCCGCGGCGGGCTGGGAGGTGCGTCCCGCAGCCGACTGGACCGCGGACGACATCGCGGACCGGCTCGACGGCGCACAACCATCCGACGAGCGGGACGGTCGTAACCAGCCAGACGGCACCACCACGGACACCGGGGAGAACGAACAGCCGTGACCGGCAAGAACGTGACGCTGCGCCTGCTCGACAAGGCGGACCGGGAGATCCTCAAGCTCCCCCGCCCGGTCAAGGGCGCGATCTACGACTTCCAGCACAAGTTCAAGACCAACCCCGATTCCGCGGGACTGCGTCTCAAGCAGCTGCAGGGGCACGACAAGCTGTACTCGGCGCGCATCAACGACGAGTACCGTGCGCTGCTGCTGCGGCTGGCCGACGACGACTGGCTGATCGTCTCGGTCAAGCACCGCAAGGACGTGTACGCGCATCTCGACCGGCTCACGTACTCGGTCAACCGCGTCACCGGCGGCATCGAGTACGTGGACCTGCAGGTCGTGCAGGAGGAAGTGCTCAGTCCTCCGGCCCCGCAGACGGCCACGCCCTCCTTGCCCGCCGAGCCGCTTCACCCCGCCGAGCCCGCCGTTGCGCAGCCGCTGTTCGACAAGTGGTCGGAACAGCAGCTCACCGACCTGGGTGTGGCACCCTCCCTGATCCCTGTCGTCGCCGCGCTGACCACCGAGGACCAGCTCCTCGGCCTCGTCGAGTACGCACCGCAGCTCACCGGCGAGGTGCTGCTGGCGCTGTACGACGGCAAGGCGTACGAGGACGTCCTCGAGCAGGTCACGGCCCCCGTCGCGGCACCGGAACCCGTGGACACCGAGGACTTCCGGGCTGCCGTCGCACGTCCCGCCACCATCGTCACCACGACCGACGACGCGCTGCGCGAGGCGCTGGAGGGCGAAGACTTCGGACGCTGGAAGGTGTTCCTGCACCCCACGCAGGCCAAGCTCGTCACGCGGGACTACAGCGGTCCGGCGCGCGTGGGCGGCGGGCCCGGCACCGGCAAGACGATCGTGGCACTGCACCGGGTCAAGCACCTGGTCGAGCAGCTCCCGGCCGGCCGGACCAAGCCGGTCCTGCTGACCACGTACAACAAGAACCTCGCGGCGGATCTGCGTTCACGGCTTCTGGCCCTGGGCGGCGAGCCGTTGCTGTCGCGCGTCGAGATCAGCCACGTCGACCAGCTCGCGCTGCGGACCGTCCGGGAGGCCGAGCCCGGCAACCGCAAGCGGATCATCGACGAGGCGCAGGCAGTCCGCGAATGGCGCTCGCTCCTCGACGAACTCGGCGAAGACGGCTGGGACGCGGAGTTCCTGAACGACGAATGGACGCAAGTCATCCTCGGCCAGGCCGTCACCTCCCGCACGGACTACTTCCGGGCCCGCCGCGCCGGACGCGGACGCACGGTCAGCCGGTCCGAACGCGCTGAGATCTGGCAGCTCGCCGAGCGGTTCACGCAGCGCCTGGACCGGCTCGAGGTCCAGACCTGGGATCAGATCGCGGAGCGGGCGGCTCAACTGGAAACGGAACGGGCACGGCGCATCCAGGCCATCGACCGTCAGCGAGAGGAAGCGGGCGGCCTCGACAACATCCACATGGCCGACGGTTCGGGCGGCTGGCTGCGCTACCGGTACCGGCACATCGTGGTGGACGAGGCTCAGGACCTGCGGCCCGCGCACTGGAAGATGCTCCGTGCGATGACCGCTCCCGACCGAAACGACCTCTTCCTGGTCGGCGACACCCACCAGCGCATCTACAAGAACCAGGTAACCCTGGGCAGCCTCGGCATCAACATCCGCGGCCGGTCCTCGAAGCTGTCGCTGAGCTACCGCACCACCCGGCAGATCCTGCGCTCCGCGCTGAACGTGCTCGGCCAGGAGACCTATGACGACCTCGACGGCAGCACGGAGACGCTGGCCGGTTACCGGTCCGTGCTCAGTGGCGCCGTCCCGGACCTGCACAGGCTCAACGACTGGGAGGACGAGCGAGAGGCGATCGCGGCTCTGATCGAGTCCTGGGGCCACGTGCCGCACGAGCAGATCGCGATCGCCGTGCCGACCAATCAGATGGCGAGCGAAGCCGCGAACACGCTGGCTCGGCACGGCATCCGGGCCCTGGAGATCGGGCCGGACGGACCCCGCGGAGACAGCGGCGTCCATATCGGCACGATGTTCCGGTTCAAAGGTCTCGAATACCAGCGCATGATCATCGCCGGTTTGACCGACGGACTGGTGCCGCGTGCGAGCGTCCAGCAACGACGGACCACAGACCCCGCGCGCTACCGGACGGAGATGCAGCGAGCCCGGTCTCTGCTCTTCGTGGCAGCTACGCGTGCCCGGGACAGCCTGGACGTCTTCTGGCACGGGGAGCCGAGCCCGTTCCTCAAGGAACTGATCAAGGTTCGGCCGCCCGTCGCGGCATGACCGACTTCTGGGATCGTGCCGCGGTTCGCCCTGGCTAACGCGGCACGACCGGTCCATGGGGTACGAGGAACGGCCGCCGGGGATCCTCCGGCGGCATCCTGCGGATCCCGAGTGCCGGATCAGGAACCGGCAGATACGGGGCAAGAGCCGCGTACACTTCCGCCGCACCGCCGGGACGATCCTCTGGATGCTTGGCGAGCAGTGCTTGCAGCAGGTCCTGAAGCCCGGCCGGCGCCTCGGCACCGCAGTCGGCCAGCCGGGGCGGGGACGCGGTGAGGTGCTGGGTCACCAACTCGGCGGGGCCCTTGCCTTGGAAGGGAGGTTGGCCGGTGAGCATGCGGTGCAGCAGGCACCCCACCGCGTACAAGTCGCTGCGACCGTCCAATGGTTTCTCACCAGCCAGGAGTTCGGGCGACGCGTAGGTCACGTTGCCGAGCGTTTCACCCGTCATGGTGAGCCGCGGGTCGGTGTCCGAGAGGACCTTGACAAGACCGAAGTCGAGAATCTTCACCAGACCGCTGGAGCTGACCATCACGTTCTGGGGCTTGAGATCCCGGTGCACCAGGCCGGCCGCATGCGCGGCGGACAGCCCCGAGCACGTCTGCGCGGCCACCGAGACGGCCGCGGGCACGGACAGGCGCCCACCGTCGGCGCCGTCGATGACGTTGTCGAGGGTCGTCCCGTCGACGAGCTGCATCACCAGGCAGCAGACATCCTCGGTGACGGCGGCGTCGTACACGGTGGTGACGTTGGCATGGTCCAGACGAGCGGCAGCCTTGGCCTCCCTCTCGAAGCGTGCCAGCGCGGTGGGACGCCAGTCCGGCAGGGCCAGAAGATCCGCGGCAACGGTCTTGACCGCCACCGGCCGCTCCAGATAGACGTCCGTCCCCTGCCAGACGTGACCCATCGCGCCTCTGCCCAGAATCCGGTCCAGCCGGTACCTGCTCCGCAGAACCTTGCCCGCGGCAAACTGCTCCACGTTCACTTCCCTCGGTGAGCTCTAGCGGCACGTCGATGCGCGACTGCCTGGCAGAGGCCGCCGTCGACAGCCCGCACGGAGGAACGCGACCAGTCTCGCGCGCACCAGGACGATTCTCCTGGACAGCGGAGACCAGCTCTCACGGGGGGATGTCTGATAACCCGAGTCATGAAACGGCAGGCGGCCCGGCAAGACCGTCTGGGCAGAGTGCGCCGTCCCTCTCGTGACCTGAGCACGTAGGTCGCCCGCGAGCCGACGAGGTGACGCGGGTCGTCGAGATCCGGGACGCGGCGACCCTGGACGAGATCACGTCGGCCTGCGCGCGGGTGGTCGTCGTAGCGGCGGCTGTGCGCGAAGTTTCCTGCTGAACCTGCCCGCCCTGGCGTTGCCCATCCAGGCCGTGATCAAATTCCGGCCCAGCATCCACAACCGAGAACAGGTCCTGAAGGTCCACTCGAGATCCACTCGGGTCCCTGGGGTGCTCACCATCTTCCACGTCACCGGCGAGGACGGCCATCTGCCCCATGTCGCCGTCGACACTCCGGAAGCGCGGTGCGACCCCGTCCTCAAGCGCATCAACGTCCACCCTAGGTGGGTTCCAGCACACCGAAAGGCAGCTCGTCTTCGAGGTCGTCCCAGGAGGTAGGGATACTCCCCACCCGCGCACAGTGGGAGCGCCGCCGCTGACCGCTACGGCCGTCCGCCCGGCACTTCTGCATCCATCCAAGCGCAGATCGGGGCGGTGTTCGGAACGGGGCGTCGACTGGGCCACCTTCCCGCGGTCTCCTTTGGGCCGACGCCGTACGTCCCGCGGATCAACCAGACCCGGGCGCTCCGGCCCTCGAATCCGCCGCTGGAACCGGGCGGGCCGGTCTGGCCAGCGATTTCGCCGCCACTACGACGGTGTCTTGTGTCGGTGGACCAGCTCCCGGGGCGCACCAGCTCCCCGGCGACACAACGAGGACCACGACCATTAGGTCGAGGCCCTCGCTTGCGTATCGTTATAGCGAGTGTCCGAGGGGGGACTTGAACCCCCACGCCCGATAAAGGGCACTAGCACCTCAAGCTAGCGCGTCTGCCATTCCGCCACCCGGACGAGGTGTCCGCCGCCTTACCGGGGCTGTTCCCCGTGGCGACAGGGACAACAATACCAAGGTTTCGGAGTGCCCTTCACCTGCGTTTCCCCGCGGCAGCCGTCGCCTCCGCCAGGTTCTTCCCCCGCCACGAGGCGTCGCAGCGCCCCGTGCGAGCCCGGTCGCTCCTGCGGGCTGCGCCTCCGCGCAGCGTGTCCCCCAGCCGGTACGGGCAGCCTGCGCGGACCTCCGGCGCGATCCGCGGGAGATCACACGCTCGGTCCAGCTCCTGGCGTCGTACGACGCCCCGGCGGCGACGGATGCCGCGGTGGGGGGCTCGTCGCCGCCGGGATCAACCCACATGGGGCTCAATCTGCCGTTGCCCCGCCCGCAGGGTGTCGCCCGTCGGCCGACGAGGTCATCGTCGGCCGACGAGGTCATCGCCGGGTGGCGCCCGTCGGGTGCGGACGCCACGGGTGCGGACGCCACCCGGGCGTCCGTCACGGCATGAGTTGGTACTCGGGGAAGTTGCCCGGCAGCCGCTCCCCCGCCGCACCCTGGGTCACCGCGCGGACCAGGAGGTCGCCGCCCACGAACGCGCCGCGCCAGGACGCGCCGAAGCCGCCGAACAGCTCGTCGCGGTCGCCGCGGGAGCGGGGCTTTCCGTGGCCGGTCTTGAAGGCGCGGATCTGCGGGGCCAGCCGGTCGAAGGTCGCCCGGTCGTCGGTGGAGAGCGTGGCGACCAGGGCGCCGTTGGACGCGTTCATCGCGGCCAGCAGCTCCGCCTCCGTGTCGACCAGGACGATCGTGTCGACCGGGCCGAACGGCTCCGCGTGGTGAAGCGGTGAGGAACGGGGCGGGTTGAGCAGTGTCACCGGCTGGACGTAGGCCGAGGTGTCCTGGCCGGGCAGGAAGCGCGCGTCGGCCGCCTTGCCGCGGTGCAGCGGGATCGCCCCGCGGTCGATCGCCTCGGCGACCTGGTCGGTCAACTCCTTGGCCTTGGCGGCGTTGATCAACGGGCCGAAGTCCAGTTCGGGGTGGGGGTCGCCGGGGTGCTCGACCGCGAGCGGGTGGCCGACCCGGAGTGTGCGGACGGCCGGCAGGTAGGCCGCGAGGAAGGAGTCGAACAGGTCACGCTGGACGACGAAGCGCGGATACGCGGTGCAGCGCTGCTTGCCGTAGTCGAAGAGCTTGGGGATGACGGCCGTGAGCGCGTCCCAGTCCGAGTAGTTCCAGATGCCCCAGGTGTTGAGTCCCTCCTGTTCCAGGATGTGCCGCTTGCCGAGGTCGGCGACGGCCGTGGCCACCGCGGCGCCCGTGTCGCGGCCACCGACGAAGGAGACGCAGCCGATCTCGGGCGCCCGCACCAGCGCCTCGGACAGCTCGCCCCCGCTGCCGCTGACGAGGGTGACGGGGACTCCCTCGCGTGCGGCGAGCGCGCACGCCAGGGTGAGGCAGGCGACACCGCCGTCGGTCGGGGTCTTGGCGATCACCGCGTTGCCCGCCAGGGCCTGTACCAGCATCGCGTGGACGAGCACGCTCATCGGATAGTTCCAGCTCGCGATGTTCGAGACCGGGCCGTCCAGCGGAGCCCGGTCGTCGATCATTCCTTCGATTCCGTCGACGTACCAGCGCACGCCGTCGATCGCCCGGTCCACATCGGCCTGCGCGAGCCGCCACGGTTTGCCGATCTCCCAGACGAGGAGGAGGGCGAGCAGTTCCCGGTGTTCGGTCAGGGCGTCGAGGGTGGCGGCGATCCGGGCCCGGCGTTCGGGCAGGGGCGTGTGCCGCCAGGCGCGGTGCTGGTCCAGCGCCGCGCGCACGGCGCGCCGGGCGGTGTCCCGGCCGACGCGTGGCGGGCCCGCGATGGGACTGCCGTCGACGGGGCTGGTGGCGGGCAGGGCCCGGCCGTCCGGCTGCCAGGTGGAGTTCCAGAGGTTGAGGACACGGTCGTCCCGGAACGCCTCGGGGGCGACGGCGAGAGCGCGCCGCCAGGCGTCGGACCAGGTCGTGCCGGATTTGAGGGTGAGGGTGGGTGCCATGAATGAGCTCCGCTCTCGGTGCACGGGCGAGAGGAACGGGACAGGTCCCGCGCACGGCTCGCACTGCCGTGCGGGGACGTCGTACGTCGTGCGTCCTGCGTCGTTCGGGGGAGCCGGTGACGCCGCGTGTCGTGCGACGGTCACCTTCCGTCCACTATGGGTGACATCACGCCTGGTCTGCCAGTGCGCGGAGTGCCAGTCGTGCCGTTTCGGCCGGTGTGCCGCCCACTTTCACGCCGACCGCCTCCAGCGCCTCCTGCTTCGCGCGCGCGGTGCCGGACGAGCCGGAGACGATGGCGCCGGCGTGTCCCATGGTCCTGCCCTCGGGCGCGGTGAAGCCGGCGATGTAGCCGACCACGGGCTTGGTGACGTGGTCGCGGATGTAGGCGGCGGCCCGCTCCTCCGCGTCGCCGCCGATCTCACCGATCATGACGATCAGCTCGGTGTCCGGGTCCGCCTCGAAGGCGGCCAGGCAGTCGATGTGGCTCGTGCCGACGACCGGGTCGCCGCCGATGCCGACGCATGTGGAGAAGCCGATGTCCCGCAGCTCGTACATGAGCTGGTAGGTGAGCGTGCCGGACTTGGAGACCAGGCCGATCCGGCCGGGCTTGGTGATGTCGGCGGGGATGATGCCCGCGTTGGACTGTCCGGGGGTGATCAGGCCGGGGCAGTTGGGGCCGATGATCCGGGTGCCCCTGGACTTCGCGTACGAGGTGGAGGCGACGGAGTCGTGGACCGGGATGCCCTCGGTGATGACCACCGCGAGGCCGATGCCGGCGTCTGTGGCCTCCAGGACGGCCGCCTTGGCGAACGCGGGCGGGACGAAGACGACGGTGACGTCGGCCCCGGTCGCGTCCATGCCCTCGTGGACGGAACCGAAGACGGGGACGGCACGGTTGTCGAAGTCGACGCTGTGGCCCGCCTTGCGCGGGTTGACGCCGCCGACGACGTTCGTGCCGGCCGCGAGCATGCGGCGGGTGTGCTTCATGCCCTCACCGCCGGTCATGCCCTGGACGAGGACCTTGCTGTCCTTGGTCAGGAAGATCGCCATGTCCGGTCTCCTCAGGCTGTCCGGGCGAGTTGGGCGGCACGGCGGGCGGCGCCGTCCATGGTGGTGGCCTGCTGCACGAGGGGATGCGCGCGCTCGTCGAGGATCGCGCGGCCCCGAGCCGCGTTGTTGCCGTCGAGGCGCACGACCAGCGGCCTGGTCAGCTTCACGGTGTCCAGGGCCCGCACGATGCCTTCCGCGACCGTGTCGCATGCGGTGATCCCGCCGAAGACGTTGACGAGGACCGATTTGACGGCCGGGTCGGACAGGATGACGGACAGTCCGTCGGCCATGATCCGGGCGGAGGCTCCGCCGCCGATGTCGAGGAAGTTTGCGGGGCGCGCGCCGCAGCCGGCGACCACGTCGAGCGTCGACATGACGAGGCCCGCGCCGTTGCCGATGACGCCGACCTCGCCGTCCAGCTTGACGTAGTTCAGGCCCCGCGCCGCGGCGGCCGCCTCCAGGGGGTCGTGGTGCTCGGCCTCGTCGGAGCCCCAACGCTCCTGGCGGAAGCGGGCGTTGTCATCGAGGGTGACCTTGCCGTCGAGGGCGACGATCCGGCCCTGCCGGGTGCGCACGAGGGGGTTGACCTCGACGAGGAGGGCGTCCTCACGGACGAGCACCTGCCAGAGCCGTACGAGGACGTCGACGCTCTGCTGCGGCAGCCCGGCCGCACGGGCGATCTCGGCCGCCTTCGCGGAGGTGACACCCTCGGCCGGGTCGACGGGCACGCGCGCCACCGCCTCGGGCCTGGTCGCGGCGACCTCCTCGATCTCCATGCCGCCTTCCGCGGAGGCGATGGCGAGGAATCGGCCGGCCGCGCGGTCGAGGACGTAGGAGACGTAGAACTCCGCTTCGACGTCCACGGGTTCGGCCAGCATCACGGTGCCCACCGTGTGTCCCTTGATGTCCATGCCGAGGATCCGGCGTGCCGTCAGTTCCGCCTCTGCGGGATCCGCAGCGAGCCTCACCCCGCCCGCCTTTCCCCGCCCGCCCGTCTTCACCTGCGCCTTGACCACGGCCCGTCCGCCCAGCCTGCGGGCGATCTCGCGCGCCTCCTTGGGCGAGTCCGTGACCTCGGCCCTCGGCACCACGATGCCGTGATCCTCGAAGAGTTGCCTTGCCTGGTGTTCGTACAGGTCCATCCCGGCTCCTGTCTGCTGAGTCGTCTGGAGGCGTCCCCCAGACCCCCGAAAAGTGCCGCACGCCCCCTGGACACCACCCACCGGATGCGGGATAACAAGCTTCATACAGTATTCGTCGACTGTATGCAATGTACCGCGTGAGCCGTTCAACCCCCTACGAAGGGACAGGACTTCGCCATGCCCGACGACACCCAGGACGTCATCTCCGGTGGTCATCTCGTAGCCAAGGCACTGAAGGCCGAGGGCGTCGACCGCATCTACACCCTGTGCGGCGGCCACATCATCGACATCTACGACGGCTGCGTCGACGAGGGCATAGAAGTCGTCGACGTACGCCACGAGCAGGTCGCCGCCCACGCGGCCGACGGCTACGCACGCATCACCGGAAAGCCGGGCTGCGCGGTCGTCACGGCGGGTCCCGGTACGACCGACGCCGTCACCGGTGTCGCCAACGCCTTCCGCGCGGAGTCACCGATGCTGCTGATCGGCGGTCAGGGAGCGCTGACCCAGCACAAGATGGGGTCCCTGCAGGACCTGCCGCACGTCGACATGATGGCGCCCATCACCAAGTTCTCGGCGACCGTCCCGGACACGGCCCGCGCCGCGGACATGGTGTCGATGGCGTTCCGCGAGTGCTACCACGGTGCGCCCGGCCCCTCCTTCCTGGAGATCCCTCGGGACGTCCTCGACGCCAAGGTCCCGCTCGACAAGGCCCGCGTCCCGAAGGCCGGCCGCTACCGCGCCTCGACCCGCTCGGCCGGCGATCCGGAGGCGATCGAGAAACTCGCCGACCTGCTCGTGCACGCCGAGAAGCCGGCGATCCTGCTGGGCAGCCAGGTGTGGACGACCCGCGGCACCGAGGCGGCCGTCGAGCTGGTGCGCACCCTGAACATCCCCGCGTACATGAACGGCGCCGGCCGCGGCACCCTGCCGCCCGGCGACCCGCACCACTTCCAGCTCTCCCGCCGTTACGCCTTCTCCAATGCCGACCTCATCGTGATCGTGGGCACCCCCTTCGACTTCCGCATGGGCTACGGCAAGCGGCTCTCCCCCGACGCGACCGTCGTCCAGATCGACCTCGACTACCGGACCGTCGGCAAGAACCGCGACATCGACCTCGGCATCGTCGGCGACGCGGGACTGGTCCTGAAGTCGGTCACCGAGGCCGCGTCGGGACGCGTCAACGGCGGCGCCGCCCAGCGCAAGGCGTGGCTCGACGAGCTGCGTACCGCCGAGCAGACCGCGATCGAGAAGCGGCTGCCGCACCTGAAGTCGGACGCCTCGCCGATCCATCCGTACCGTCTGGTCAGCGAGATCAACGACTTCCTCACCGAGGAGTCCATCTACATAGGGGACGGCGGCGACATCGTCACCTTCTCCGGTCAGGTCGTCCAGCCCAAGTCGCCCGGGCACTGGATGGACCCGGGCCCGCTCGGCACGCTCGGCGTCGGCATCCCCTTCGTGCTCGCGGCCAAGCAGGCGCGGCCCGACAAGGAGGTCGTCGCCCTCTTCGGCGACGGCGCCTTCTCGCTGACCGGCTGGGACTTCGAGACCCTCGTCCGCTACGACCTCCCCTTCGTCGGCATCGTCGGCAACAACTCCTCGATGAACCAGATCCGTTACGGCCAGGCCGCCAAGTACGGCAAGGACCGCGAGCGGGTCGGCAACACCCTCGGCGACGTGCACTACGACAAGTTCGCCCAGATGCTGGGCGGTTACGGCGAGGAGGTCCGCGACCCCGCCGACATCGGCCCCGCGCTGCGGCGCGCCCGCGAGTCCGGGAAGCCGTCGCTGATCAACGTCTGGGTCGACCCGGACGCGTACGCCCCCGGAACCATGAACCAGACCATGTACAAGTGAGGAGCGCTTGGCATGACACACAGCCCGACCAAGGCTCTCGACGGCATCCGCGTCCTCGACATGACGCACGTCCAGTCCGGGCCCTCCGCGACCCAGTTGCTCGCCTGGCTGGGAGCCGACGTCATCAAGCTGGAGGCGCCGACCGGTGACATCACGCGGGGGCAGCTGCGCGACATCCCGGACGTCGACTCCCTCTACTTCACGATGCTCAACTGCAACAAGCGGAGCATCACCCTCAACACCAAGACCGAACGCGGCAAGGAGATCCTCACCGAGCTGATCCGGCGCTCGGACGTCATGGTCGAGAACTTCGGACCGGGCGCGGTCGACCGGATGGGCTTCACCTGGGACCGCATCCAGGAGATCAATCCGCGGATCGTCTATGCCTCCATCAAGGGGTTCGGCGACGGCCCGTACACCAACTTCAAGGCGTACGAGGTCGTCGCGCAGGCCATGGGCGGGTCGATGTCGACCACGGGATTCGAGGACGGGCCGCCGCTCGCGACGGGGGCCCAGATCGGGGACTCGGGGACGGGTGTGCACGCCGTGGCGGGGATTCTCGCGGCGCTGTTCCAGCGGGAGAAGACCGGGCGTGGGCAGCGGGTCAACGTGGCCATGCAGCACGCTGTACTCAACCTGTGCCGGGTGAAGCTGCGCGATCAGCAACGCCTGGCACACGGGCCGCTCGCTGAATATCCCAACGAGGACTTCGGCACGGAAGTTCCCCGCTCGGGAAACGCGTCCGGCGGCGGCCAGCCCGGCTGGGCGGTCAAGTGCGCGCCGGGCGGCCCGAACGACTACGTGTACGTCATCGTGCAGCCGGTCGGCTGGAAGCCGATCAGCGAACTGATCGGCCGGCCGGAACTCGCGGACGACCCCGAGTGGGCGACGCCTGAGGCCCGGCTGCCGAAGCTGAACAAGATGTTCCAACTGATCGAGGAGTGGTCCTCGACGCTGCCCAAGTGGGAGGTCCTGGAGCGGCTGAACGCCCACAACATCCCGTGCGGGCCCATCCTGTCGACCAAGGAGATCATCGAGGACGAGTCGCTGGCCGCCAACGAGATGGTGGTGCGCGTCCCGCACCCGCAGCGCGGTGAGTTCGTGACCGTGGGCAGTCCGCTGAAGCTGTCCGACTCCCCGGTCGAGGTGAGCAGTTCACCGCTGCTCGGCGAGCACAACGAAGAGGTCTACATCGGCGAGCTGGGCCTCGGGGACGAGGAACTGCGCCTGCTCAAGTCGAACGGAGTGATCTGACGTGATGGCCGAAGACCGGGCACTGAGGGTGCGGTCGCTCCTGGACTCCGTGCGGGCGGAAGGGCGGACCG
This sequence comes from Streptomyces sp. NPDC093984, assembly GCF_044764595.1. NCBI lineage: Bacteria > Bacillati > Actinomycetota > Actinomycetes > Kitasatosporales > Streptomycetaceae > Streptomyces > Streptomyces sp. NPDC093984. Next base: position 937,927 of record NZ_JBIWIM010000001.1, read on the forward strand.
CGCTCACCGCACCCGAGGGCAAGGTGATCGCCGACGCCTACGGGATCGCCGTACCGGGTGAGGAACTGGCGAGGGACGTCGACGAGGCGGTGGCGTACGCGGCGCGCTTCGGCGGGCCCGTCGTGATGAAGATCGTCTCGCCGGACATCCTGCACAAGACCGACGCCGGCGGTGTGGTCGTCGGCGTGGAGGGCGCGGCGGACGTACGCGCCGCGTTCCACCGGATCGTCGAGAACGCCCGTGCGTACGCCCCGGACGCCCGCATCGAGGGCGTGCAGGTGCAGGAACTGCTCCCCGAGGGGCAGGAGGTGATCGTCGGGGCGGTCACCGATCCGACGTTCGGGAAGGTCGTGGCCTTCGGGCTCGGCGGGGTGCTCGTCGAGGTCCTCAAGGACGTCACGTTCCGGCTGGCGCCCGTGGACGCCGACGAGGCGCTGTCCATGCTGGACTCGATCCGCTCGGCGGAGATCCTGCGCGGGGTGCGCGGCCGGGCGGGCGTGGACCGGTGGGCGATCGCCGAGCAGATCCGCAGGGTCTCCCGGCTCGTCGCGGACTTCCCGGAGATCGCCGAGGTGGACCTCAACCCGGTGATCGCCACTCCGGACGGCGCGGTCGCCGCGGACATCCGCGTGATCCTGTCCGACGCGCCGGTGAGGGAGCGCAGGCGTTACACCCGCGAGGAGATCCTCACCTCCATGCGCCGGTTGATGCAGCCGTCCTCCGTCGCGGTGATCGGCGCCTCGAACGAGCAGGGCAAGATCGGCAACTCGGTGATGCGCAACCTCATCGACGGCGGCTTCTCCGGAGAGATCCACCCGGTGAACCCCAAGGCCGATGACATCTTGGGCCGCAAGGCGTACAAGAGTGTCACCGACGTTCCCGGTGAGGTGGATGTGGCGGTCTTCGCGATCCCCGCCAAGTTCGTGGCCTCGGCCCTGGAGGAGGTGGGACGCAAGAGGATCCCCAACGCCGTGCTGATCCCCTCCGGGTTCGCGGAGACCGGTGAGCACGCGCTCCAGGAGGAGATCGTGGCGATCGCCGAGCGGTACGGCATCCGGCTGCTCGGACCGAACATCTACGGCTACTACTCGACGTGGCAGGACCTGTGCGCCACGTTCTGCACGCCGTACGACGTCAAGGGCGGCGTAGCGCTGACCTCGCAGTCCGGTGGCATCGGGATGGCCATCCTGGGCTTCGCCCGCACCACCAAGACAGGGGTGTCCGCGATCGTGGGCCTCGGCAACAAGTCGGACCTCGACGAGGACGACCTGCTGACCTGGTTCGGTGAGGACCCGCACACCGAGTGCATCGCGATGCACCTGGAGGACCTCAAGGACGGGCGCGCCTTCGTGGAGGCGGCGCGGGCGACCGTCCCGAAGAAGCCGGTCGTGGTCCTGAAGGCGGGGCGCACGGCGGCGGGCGCCAGGGCCGCCGGCTCGCACACCGGGGCGCTGGCGGGCGACGACGCCGTGTACGACGACATCCTGCGGCAGGCCGGTGTCATCCGGGCGCCCGGGCTGAACGACATGCTGGAGTACGCGCGCGCGTTGCCGGTGCTGCCCACCCCCAAGGGCGACAACGTCGTGATCATCACGGGCGCCGGCGGCAGCGGCGTCCTGCTGTCCGACGCGGTCACTGAGAACGGTCTGTCCCTGATGGAGATCCCGCCGGACCTGGACGCGGCCTTCAGGAAGTTCATCCCGCCCTTCGGTGCGGCGGGCAACCCGGTGGACATCACCGGCGGTGAGCCGCCGTCGACGTACGAGGCGACGATCCGGCTGGGGCTCGAGGACCCGCGGATCCACGCGCTCGTGCTGGGCTACTGGCACACCATCGTGACCCCTCCGATGGTGTTCGCCGAGCTCACCGCGCGCGTGGTGGCCGAATTCAGGGAGCGCGGCATCGAGAAGCCGGTGGTGGCGTCGCTCGCCGGTGACGTCGAGGTCGAGGAGGCCTGCCAGTACCTGTTCGAGCGCGGGGTCGTGGCGTACCCGTACACGACCGAGAAGCCGGTGGCCGTGCTCGGCGCGAAGTACCGGTGGGCGCGGGCGGCCGGGATGTTGGGGGGCGGTTCATGAGGTGAGTGAACGGCGGGGCGGCCGACGGTGCGCGTCGGCCGCTCCGGGACCCGTGCGCGCACGAAAGGCATTGGACAGGGGGCGCTGGCCAGAACTTTCGACGCAAGGGGTGCACCGAATGACATCCACCCAACACCCGACGTCCGTCGCCTGCAGGGAGGCGACGGACACCAACGGCCGCGTGGACCGGATCGGCGTGTCGGACGCCGACCTTCCGGAGCGGCAGGACTCTCCGGCGACCCGGCGATTCTTCGGAATCGCCCTCAAGGCGCTGTTCCGCACACACCGCTGCGGGCGCCGCGAAGGGCGGGGCACCGCCACCGCGGTACCGGCCCGCTTCCTGAAGACACCGGGCAGGCCCAGCGTCCGGCGCATCGTCCCCAACCCGCACCCGCTCGGCGAGGAGATGGCGTGACATGACGGCAGACCCCATGGCAACGAACAGTTCGTCGGCCGGATCCGGCGCCGCGCACCACCCCTTCCGGGAGGTGACCGATGCGCATGGCCGGGTCTACCGTGTCGGCGAGACGGACCGAGACATACTCGGTCATTCGCGCAAGCTCATGGTGTACCTCCCGTGGATCTCCATGATGGCCATCAGCGTCTCCGAGTACGCGTACGGCTCCGCGGAGGACACCCTTTCCACAGCCCACGGCTGGACGCAGAGCAACACTTTCTGGATCCTCAGCATCTGGGTCTTCTTCCAGGCGGGCATCGCCTTTCCGGCCGGCTGGTTGCGCGAACGGGGCATCCTCACCGCCCGCAGGGCCATGTACATCGGCGCAGCGATGTGCCTCCTCGGCTTCCTGGCACTGTCGCACCTGCACAACGTGCTGCTGGCCATCCTCGGCTTCGGCGTCGTCGGCGGCATCGGCTCCGGGCTGATCTACGCCACCTGCATCAACATGGTCGGCAAGTGGTTCCCTGAGCGGCGTGGCGCGAAGACGGGCTTCGTCAACGGAGGCTTCGCCTACGGCTCGCTGCCGTTCATCTTCATCTTCAACTACGCCTTCGACACCGGCAACTACAACGAGGTGCTCGACCTCATCGGCGTCTACGTGCTGATCGTGGTCGCCTGCTGTGCCTGGTTCTTCCAGGACCCGCCGAAGAACTGGTGGCCGGCCGACATCGACCCGCTGTCGCACTCCGGGAACACCAGGAGCGCCACGAGCCTCGCCAAGAACCCTCCGGCAGTGCGCCAGTACACGCCCAAGGAGGCCATCAGGACCGGGATGCTGCCGCTGATGTGGCTGACCGTCGTGATGACCGCCGGAGTCTCGATCTTCGGGATCTCCTTCCAGGTCGACTTCGCCAAGGAGATCGGCTTCGGGCCGCTGGTCGCGGCGTCGTCGATGGGCGTCATGGCCGTCATCAACGGCGTCGGCCGCGCGGTGGTGGGCTGGCTGTCCGACGTGTGGGGCCGCAAGACGTCTTTGGTGTTCGTCATCGTGGTGCTCGGTCTCGCCCAGTTCGGGGTCATCTGGGCCGGTGACATGAAGAACGAGTGGCTGTTCCTGTTCTTCGCCTTCCTCTCCGGCTTCGGCGGCGGCGCGTTCTACCCCATGTTCGCCGCCCTGACGCCGGACTACTTCGGCGAGAACTACAACGCCACCAACTACGGGCTCGTCTACAGCGGCAAGTTGGTCAGCGGCCTGTTCGGCGGCGGTCTCGGTTCCATGGTGGTGGGTGCCTGGGGCTACAACGGCGCCTACGCGCTGGCCGGTGGCGTCTCCATGGTCGCGGCGGCACTGGCGTTGTTGCTGCGGCAGCCCGGGCGCGGCAACAGGGGTGCGCCGGAGTCGACTGCGCAGACGGCGGGCTGACGGCACCGCTCGCGTGAGGAGGCCCTCCCCGGCTCGGCGGGGAGGGCCTCCTCACGTGTGGAGCGGCCGGCCGTCGTACGGGGCTGTCAGCACCTCTCCTTCAGGGAGTGCAGGTACGCGCTGGAGCGGCGGGCGAAGGTGAAGGACTCGGTCGGGTTGTCGTGCTCGGTCTGCCAGTGGTGCGCGAGGCGCTCGCCGCGCAGCCGGGTCACCGCCGAGATGAACCGCTGGTAGTCGATGTCGCCGTCACCGACGTCGACCATGCGGTAGCCGAACTGGTTCGACGGGTCGCTCACGCCGTCCTTGACGTGGAAGAGCGGATAGCGGTGGGGCTGCTTCAGTACGTAGTCCAGCGGCTCGAAGGGGGCGGGAGTGCCGTCGGGGCGCTTCGAGAAGCGGAACTGGCCCGCGTACGCCCAGAAGATGTCCATCTCCAGGTGGACGAGATCGGGGTCGGTCTCGGCGAGCAGGACGTCGTAGAGCCGGACCTTGGGGTTGTCGCTCGCGAAGCCGAACTCGTCCGAGTGGTTGTGCTGGTAGAACTTCATACCGCGCGCCCTGGCCGCCGCGCCGTAGGTGTTGAACTCCTCGGCGGCGCGCTTCCAGGCGTCGACGGTCGAGCCGTAGCGGAACGGGCCCGAGGCGGTACCGATGTGCTTGAGCCCCAGGGCCTCGGCGTCGTCGAGGACCTTGGTGAGGTTCTGCGCGAAGGTGTACGCGTTCGGGTCGCTGGAGTAGTAGCCGACGTGGCTGCCGATCGGGGTCAGCCCGTGGTCCTTCGCCAGCCGCTTCAGCTGGGCGAGGGTGATCGGGCCCGCCGAGCCCTGGGTGTAGCCGGCGAACTCGACCTCGTCGTAGCCGTACCTCTCCAGTTCGGCGAAGACGGGCGCGAAGCCGAGCGTGGCGACCTTGTCGCGCAGGCTGTAGAGCTGGATGCCGAGCCGGCCGGGCGGCAGGACGGGGCGGCCCCGGCCCGCGTCACCGGTCGCCGTGTCGGTCGCGGTCCCGGTGGCCGCGGTGGCGGGGGACGAGACGGCGCCCAGCAGCGCGGCGGCGGTGGCGCCGGCGGCCACGCCGAGCATGCCTCGTCTGGTGAGGCGGTGGGTGAGTTCGGGGTCGGTCTGCGGGATGCGGCTCATGCCTGGAACTCCTCGGTGTCTTGGGGCGTTGTCAGTGGTGAGTGCTTCACTTGTGACCAGTCGGAATCCGACGGGCCGGTGGGACCGGTACGTCAGGCGAGATGGGCGAGTTGGAGCAGGAGTGACTTCACATCGGTGGCCGCGACGCGGTCACCGACGGCACGGGGGGTGGAGCAGATGAGGAGCGGACCGTCGTCGTCGCTCGCGGGAAGGCGGCCGTGGCTGCCGCGAATAGGTGACGGGTCGAGGGGCACGACCGCCATGCGGTAGCGCATGCCGAGTTTCTTGCGCGCCAGGGCCGTGGCCGCTCTGACCTTGACGTAGGGGTCGAGGGGGTCCATGAAGAGTTCGGCCGGGTCGTAGCCGGGTTTGCGGTGGATGTCGACGAGCCGCGCGAAGTCGGGCGCGCGGGCGTCGTCGAGCCAGTAGTAGTACGTGAACCAGGCGTCCGGCTCCGCGACGGCGACGAGTTCGCCGGAGCGTGGGTGGTCGAGGTGATGGGTCTTCTTGCCCTCGTCGTCCAGGAGTTGCTCGATGCCGGGCAGGCCGGTGAGGGCGGCCCGGGTGGCGTCGAGGTCCTCGGGGCGGCGCACGTAGACGTGGGCGATCTGGTGGTCGGCGACCGCGAAGGCTCGTGAGGCCGTCGGGTCGAGGTACTCCATGCCGTCCTGCGTGTGCACCTCCAGCAGTCCGGCATGGCGCAGGGCGCGGTTGATGTCGACGGGGCGGTTCACGCGGGTGATGCCGTACTCGGACAGCGCCACGACGGTACGGCCCTCGGCGCGGGCGTCGTCCAACAGGGGTGCCAGCGCGGCGTCCAGGTCGGCGGCTGCCTTCGCCGAGCGCGGGTCGTCGGGGCCGAAGCGCTGCAGGTCGTAGTCGAGGTGCGGGAGGTAGCAGAGCGTCAGGTCGGGGTGCCGGGTGCGCAGGATGTGGCGGGTCGCGTCGATGATCCACTGGCTGGACACCAGGTCGGCGCCCGGTCCCCAGAAGTGGAAGAGGGGGAACGTGCCGAGTTTCGCGGTGAGTTCGTCGTGCAGGGCCGGGGGCCTGGTGTAGCAGTCGGGTTCCTTGCGGCCGTCGGCATAGTAGACGGGACGAGGGGTGATGGTGATGTCGGTGTCGGCGCCCATGGCGTACCACCAGCAGATATTGGCGACCGTGTAGCCGGGGTGGGCGCGGCGGGCGGCGTCCCACAGCTTGTCGCCGGAGACGAGGCCGTTGTGCTGTCGCCACAGCAGGACGTCGCCGAGTTCGCGGAAGTACCAGCCGTTGCCGACGATGCCGTGCTCGGACGGCAGGGTGCCGGTCAGGAAGGTGGACTGGGCGGCGCAGGTGACGGCGGGCAGGACGGTGCCGAGCGGTGCGCGGGAGCCGGACCGGGCGAGCGCCTGGAGGCGGGGCATGTGGTCGAGGAGACGGGGGGTGAGGCCGACGACGTCCAGGACGAGGAGTGGGGTGGGGCCGTTGCCGGTCGGGGTGCTCATGGCAGCTCCTTCAGGCCGAGGTCCGTCAACAGGCCGCGGGCCAGGGCGAGTTCGGCGGCGATGCCGTCGGCGAGCTGGGCGCGGGCGCGGGGCCGCAGCTCGGGCGGGAGGGCCTGCCAGGTGTAGGTCTCGACCTCGAGGTGGCGGGTGAGCGGGTGCGGGCCGCCGACGAGCCGGGCCAGGGCGGCACGGAGGACGGGGAGTGTGGAGGTGAGGGGCGCGGCGGGGGTCGCGTGCAGCGGGACGTGGAAGTGGGCGCGCCAGGGCGCGGCGTCGGGAAGGGTGTCGCCTTTCAGCGCCTGCGGGAGGTCGTCGGTGCCGCGCAGGCCGGCGGCGGTGAGGGTGCGGGTCTGGTGCAGGAAGCGGGGTTCGGCGAAGGCGGCGAGCGCCTCGCGGACCTCCGGCAGATGGGGGTGTTCGGCGTGCAGTGCGGATGAGAGCTGCGATTTGACGACGGGGACGCGGGCTCGGGTGAGCGCGTCCAGAGCGGTGTGCGGGTCTTCGAAGGAGGTGGCGAGGTGGCAGGTGTCGACGCAGATGCCGATGCGGTCGTGGGCGATCGCGGTCAGGGGGGCGATGGCGTCGCGTGTGGTCTCGACGGTGCAGCCGGGTTCCGGCTCCAGGCCGACGCGGATGGAGCGGCCGGTCAGCTCCGCGAGGGCGTCGAGGCGTGCGGCGAGGGTGCGAAGGGCGGTGCGGGCCCTCTCGGCGCGCTCGGCGTCATGGGCGGTGCGCCAGGCGAGGGGCAGGGTGGAGATGCTGCCCTCGGTGACGTCGTCGGGGAGCAGGACGGCGAGGACGCGGGCCAGGGCGGTGGTGTGGTCGAGGCGTTCCGGGTCGGCCCAGTCCGGCTTGTAGACGCGGTGCTTGACCTCCTCGGCGCCGAAGCCTTCATACGGGAAGCCGTTGAGGGTGACGACCTCGAGGCCACGGCGGTCGAGTTCGGTGCGCAGGCCGCGCAGCGCGGACGGGTCGGTGACGAGGGTGCTGGCGGCGTCCCCCGCGAGCCACAGGCCGATGCCGAGGCGGTCACGGCCGAGGCGGCGGCGCACGGGCTCGCAGTGATCGCGGAGCTGGGCGAGGACGCCGTCGAGGGTTTCGGCCGGGTGGACGTTGGTGCAGTAGGCGAGGTGGACGGTGGAGCCGTCGGGGTGCCGGAAACGCATCGCTCACTCCCCGCCGCGCAGCACGGAGTTGCCCTCGTGGGTGGGCGCGGTGGCGGCCACGTCGAGGGTGAGGCGGCCGCTGAGCCCGTAGAAGGCGACGGGGTTGCGCCACAGCACCAGGTCCACGTCGTCCTCGGTGAACCCCTCGGCGAGCATCGCGTGGGCGACCTTGCGGGTCTTCAGGGGGTCGCTTCTGCCCCAGTCGGCTGCGGAGTTCACCAGGACCCGCTCGGGCCCGTACGCGCGCAGGATCGCGACCATCCGCAGCTCGTCCATCTTGGTGTCGGGATAGACGGAGAACCCCAGCCAGCAGCCTCCGGCCTTGGCCTCCTTGACGGTCGTCTCGTTGAGGTGGTCGACCAGGACCCGGTCCGGGGGGAGTGCGGACTCCCGGACCACGTCGAGGGTGCGGCGCAGACCGGCGAGCTTGTCACGGTGCGGGGTGTGCACCAGCGCCGGCAGTTCGTGGTCGGCGGCGAGCTGGAGCTGGGCGGCGAGCGCGGTGTCCTCGGCGGGGGTCATGGAGTCGTAGCCGATCTCCCCGACGGCGACGACCTGGTCCTTGACGAGATACCGGGGCAGTTCGTCGAGGACGGGGAGGCAGCGGGGGGCGTTCGCCTCCTTGGGGTTGAGGGCGAGGGTGCAGTGGTGGGCGATGCCGTACTGGGCGGCGCGGAAGGGCTCCCAGCCGAGGAGGGAGTCGAAGTAGTCCAGGAAGGAGGCGGGAGAGGTGCGGGGCTGGCCGAGCCAGAAGGAGGGTTCGACGACGGCGCGGACGCCCGCGGCATACATAGCCTCGTAGTCGTCGGTGGTCCTGGACGTCATGTGGATGTGGGGGTCGAAGATGCGCATCAGGACTCCTTGCCGTGGGGGGCGTTCGTGGAGTGAGGCGCGGGCGCCGGTTCGGTGAGGGCCAGCACCCGGTACAGGTCGTCCGGTACGGGACGGCCCGCGGCGGTGCGTTCCGCGGCGTAGTCGCCGAGCATGCGGGCCAGTTCCGTGTCGCCGCGGGCGCGCCCGGGCAGGTCGGCCACGCTGTCCACGCCGACCCCGGTGAACAGGCACTTCAGGACCGCCTGCCGCCACAGGTGGGGGCTGAGGTGCCGGGCGGCGTAGGGGCCGACGGCGGCGGCGAGGAGCCGGGTGTCGTTGGTGCGCAGCGCGTCCTCGACGAGCGGCAGTCCTTCCGGGCCCGGCAGGAGGTGGGGCAGGGCGTGGAGGACGGCGCGGCGCTCGTCGGCGGTGCCCTGGTGGTAGACGCGGGTGAGCCCGTCCGCGTCGGGGCGCGCCGCGTCCAGGATGAGGACGCGGGCGGCGTCGGCGTGGGCGGTGCCGCACCGGCGGCCGGCCTCGGCGAGGCGCAACTCCCACACGGAGATGGGCCCGTGGCTGCCGGGCTGGGCGGCTGCCTCCCCCAGGGCCTGGTCGAGCCAGGCGCGGGCGGCCGCGGGGAGGTGGGCGTCGAGGCGGGCGCGCAGCTCGGCCGGTGGGGTGAGGGCGAGGCCGGTGGCGATGGTGGGGGTGGGCTGCGTGGCGTGCGGGTGGCTCATGCGGTGCTCCCTTCGGGGATGGCGGAGGGCTCGCCGGCAGGTGGTGCGGGGGGTGGCGGGGCGTCCGGTGGGAGCCGCCGCCCGGTGGAGGCGGCCGCCGCGGTGCGGAGGAAAGGGAGGGAGACTGCGGCGAAGTGGGGTCCTGCGTGGGAATGACGGGGCAGTTCGACGACGGTCAGCCCCTGATAGGCGGTGGCGGACAGGGCACCCAGGACGGCCGGGACGTCCAGGTCGCCCTCTCCGAAGGGCAGGTGTTCGTGGACGCCGCGGCGCATGTCCTCGATCTGGACGTGGCGCAGCCAGGGCGCGGCGGCGCGTACGCAGTCGGCGGCAGAGAGGGGTTCGAGGCACAGGCAGTGGCCGAGGTCGAGGGTCAGGCCGAGGTGTTCGGGGTCGCCGAGCGTGTGGCGCAGGCGGTGGAAGTCGGCGAGGGTGGCGAGGAGGTGTCCGGGTTCTGGTTCGACGGCGAGAGGGACATCGGCGGCGGTGGCGGCCTCCAGGACGGGGGTGAGGGCGGTGGCCAGCCGTGTCCACGCCGTGTCGTCGTCGGTTCCGGCGGGGGTGACGCCGCTGAAGCAGTGCACGGCGTGCGCGCCGAGGTCGGCCGCGACGCCGACGGCCCGGGTCAGCAGGTCGATGCGGCGGGCGCGGTCGTCCGGGTCCTGGTCCAGGAGGGAGGGGCCGTGTTTGCGGCGCGGGTCGAGCACATAGCGGGCGCCCGTCTCGACGGTGACCTCCAGGCCGAGCGCGTCCAGCCGGTGGGCGACCCGGCGGGTGCGGGCGGCGAGGTCGGGGGCGAGCGGGTCGAGGTGCATGTGGTCGAGGGTCAGTCCGACACCGTCGTAGCCGAGGTCGGCGAGCAGGGCGAGGGCGTCGTCGAGGCGGAGGTCGGCGAGGCCGTTGGTGCCGTAGCCGAAGCGGAGCGGCGTGCCGCCGGGGGCCGGGGCGGACGCCGGGGTGCTCTCGGAGGGCGGCGCGCTCATGTGACGCTCACCTTCCTCGCGAACCTGGCCGCCGACGGGGCCAGGGCCGCGGTCAGCAGCGCCGTGACCGGGGCGCCGGAGCGGGCGGACAGCGCGGCCTGGAGTGGGATCGTGGCGCGGATGCCACCGCCGACGGCGCGTTGGGTGAGCGGCGGTGACGGGTTGAGGGCGGCGTGGAGGTAGGGGCGGGCGGCGGTCGCCGCGTAGACGGCCGCGAGGGCGCCGCGCAGGGTGTCGGCTGCGGTGCGGGAGTGGGCCGGGCGCGCGGCGGTGGCCGGCCGGGCGCGCCTTCGGGTCAGCGTTCGGGCCAGCACCCCGGTCGTGCCCAGCGCGGCCAGAGCGGGCACGGGCGAGCCGCCGCGGGTTTCGTGGCGGGACACGGTGGTGAGTGCCAGGGTGTGGCCGGCGAGGAGGGCGGCCGGGCGCAGGGCCGGGCGGATGCCGCCCGTGGCGGCCGCGGCGCCCAGGAGCAGGTCCAGGCCGCGGGCCGCCGCCATCGCGGCCGGGCCCGCCGGGGTGCGTTTCAGGGCCAGGTCGTACGCCCAGACGGTCGCCGCCAAGGGGGCCGCCACGGTGAGTGCGGGGCGGCCGGAGCGGGCGGCGAGGGCGAGGCCGGCCGTCGTGAGGGCGCAGGCCGCCGTGAGAGCCGCGGTGGGCCGGATACGGCCGGAGGGCAGGGGGCGGTGCGGGCGTTCCAGGGCGTCCTCTGCGCGGTCGGCCCAGTCGTTGAGGGCCATGCCCGCCTCGTAGAGGCACAGGGAGGAGCCGACGGCCAGCAGTGTGCGGCGGCCGGGGCGGGCCCCGACGGCGGCCGCGCCGGCCAGCGCGTCGCCGGGGACGGTGAACAGCGCGGGCAGGCGCAGCAGTTCGGCCCAGGCACGAGGGCCTCCGCGGTCCCCGGCGCTCCCGCTCATCGGGCCTCCCCCGCCCGCTGCCCGGCCGGCGCCCGCCGCAGTAGCCGCGCGAAGCCCGTCAGTGCCGCGTACTGCTCCCCCAGCGCCGACGGTCCGTCCCCGACCGGGTCCTTGAAGTAGAAGCCCAGGTCGGTGAGCGGACCGGAGAGGCCGCTTTCGTGGGCGCGCAGTGTCAGCCGGGCCAGGTCCAGGACCAGCGGGGCGGCCAGTGCGGAGTCGCAGCCTTGCCAGATGGTCTGCAGCACCATGCGTGCGCCGAGGAAGCCGTCGAAGGCGACGTGGTCCCAGGCGGTCTTCCAGTCGCCGAGGGCGGGCACGTCGTCGATGTGGACCTCACCCTCGACCCCCGCGCCGAGGGTGTCGGCGAGGACCCGCTCCTTGCCGGCGTTCTTCGCGGCTGCCGCGGCCGGGTCGGCCAGGGACGCGCCGTCGCCGCCTCCGAGCAGGTTGGTCCCGGACCAGGCCCGCACCGTCAGGGCACGCTGCGCGAACATCGGGCCCAGCACCGACCGCAGCAGCGTCTGTCCCGTCTTGCCGTCCCGGCCCGCGTAGGGCAGACCGCTCGCCGCGGCCGTCGGCGCCAGCGCCGGGTGGTGCAGGCCCGTGGACGGGGTGAAGTTCACGTACGGGCAGCCCGCGCGCAGGGCAGCCGCCGCGTACAGCGAGCTGGGCGGCAGACGGTCGCCGGTGGCCGCAGGCTCGGTGGACGCCACGTTCACCACCACCGCCCGTGCGAGCCCCCGGCGTCGTACGAAGTCCTGTATGTCGGCGGCGAAGGCGCCGATCAGCTGTTCCTCGTCCCGGGTGTCCCCGGGCAGGGGGCCGCCCGGCCTGATCTCCCGGTCGGCGGCGGCGAGTTCGGCCGCGACGGCGGAGGGCAGACCGGGTGGCAGTACGCCGCCCGCGGCGAGGGCCTCCGCGCGTTTGGGCAGGGGGCAGTCCACCGTGTCGTGGCCGCCGAAGACGAGGGACGACAGGGCCGGAAGGCCGCTGTCCGCGAAGACGGGGGTCTCGGTGACCATGCCCGTGGGCGAGTGCAGGCCCGCGGTCACGGCGGCGCAGCCCGCGACGACGGTGGTGGCGACGGAACCGCGGGCGCCGATCAGCCACACCCCGAGACGGGCTCGGGCAGGGGATGCGGACATGGGCAGGCAGCCTCCTTGTCGTGCGGGAACCTCAACGGGGACGGGAGGGAAAGCGGCGGGCGGGAGTCCGGCGTCCCCCGCCCGCCGCCGCTCACTTGCCCTTGGCGGGCAGTTCCTTGATCCGGATGTCGCGGAAGGACACCTGGTCATCGGCGCCGTGGTTCTGGATGCCGATGTGTCCGTCGGTGAGACTCCGGGCCGGATCGGTGTTGGTGAAATCGTTGATCTTCACGCCGTTGAGCCAGACGCGCAGGCGTTCGCCCTCCACGCGGATCTCGTACGTGTTCCACTCCCCCGGCGGGTTCAGCGCGCGGTCGCGCTTCTTCAGGTCGGCGGACTGGAAGCCGTAGACGGACCCGGTGGTCTTCTCGGGCACGTCCGTGGCGTCGATCTGGATCTCGTAGCCGTTGTTCACGGCCGACCACGGGTCGTCCGAGGGCGGGAAGCCCACGAACACACCGGAGTTGTCGTCGCCGGCCGTCTTCCAGTCGAGCTTCAGCGAGTACGAGGAGAAGCCCGACGCGGCGTACCAGAGCAGGCCCATGCCGCCCTGCGACGTCAGGGTGCCTTCGGCGTCCAGGGTGAAGGAGCCCGGGCCCGCCTGTCTCCAGCCCTCCAGCGAGGTGCCGTCGAAGAGCGGACGGTAGCCGTTCTCCGGGCGGCAGTCCGCCTGGGCGTCGCCGACGGCCCACCGGATGCCGCCCAGCAGGTGCCGGCGGAAGGCGGGGTCGACGTAGGACTCCCTGGTGTGGCCGCCACCGGTGTAGAAGGCGCGGCCGCCCTGGTAGTTCTGGCACCAGGCGATCGGGTGGTCGCCGTTCATGGTGCCGCCGGTGTACGAGGACTCGTCGAGCGAGGCGAGGACGTGGGCCCTGTCCCTGGGGTTGGAGCGGTAGTTGTACCACTCGTCGGTGCGTTGCCAGGTCCGGCCGAGCTCCGAGGTGGCCGGGTGGGCGCGGTCCTCGACGTTCACCGTGGCCGGCTGGATCGCCGGGTGCGACTGGAAGTAGGCGCCGGCGAGGCCGCCGTAGAACGCCCAGTCGTACTCGGTGTCGGCGGCCGCGTGGATGCCCACATAGCCGCCGCCGCGCCGGATGTAGTCCTCGAAGGCGCTCTGCTGCGCCGAGTCGAGCACGTCCCCCGTCGTGGACAGGAACACGACGGCGTCGTACCGCCGCAGGTTCGACGGGGTGAAGGCGCCCGCGTCCTCCGTCGCGTCGACCGTGAAGCCGCCCGTCTCGCCGAGCTGCCTCACCGCCGCGATGCCGTCCGGGATCGAGTCGTGCCGGAAGCCGGCCGTCTTGGAGAAGACCAGCACCCGTGTGCCGTCCGCGGAGTGCGGGGCCGCGGGCTGGGTGAGACCGCCGAGGAGCAGGGCGGCGCCCACCGCGGCCGTCGTCAGTCGTCCGGTCGTGTGCATGCCGTCCTCCTCTCAGCCGGTCGTGAAGGTGAAGTCGTCCACGTCGAACAGGGCTCCGGAACCGGTGCTCCCCTTGAAGACCAGGTAGAGCGTGGTGGTGCCCCTCGGTGCGCGGGACAGGTCGGCGCTGACGTCCTGGAAGTTCTCCCAGCCGCCCGTGACCGGCACGGTCGCCTGGCCGAGCAGGGTGCCCGTCGCCGAGCCCGCGCGGACCTCGAGGGTGCCGCCCGCGCCGCCGGAGGCGATGCGCGCCGTGATCTTCTTGGCGTCGCTCAGCACGTACGGCGTGAAGGAGATCCAGTCGCCGTTGTCGACGTCGCCGACCGTCTTGCCGCCGTGCGCGGTGTCCTTGGCGATCACCGAGACACCGGAGGAGGTGCTGAAGTGCTCGGCCTGACGGTGCCGGGGCTGGGCGACGCTCCGGTCGTGCGAGGTGAGCGGGGCCTGGCCGCCGCCTCCGCCGTCGGTGTACTCGGCGTCGAAGACGCCGAAGATGTTGGCGTCGTCGTCATGGCCGCCGTCCGCGCTGGTCTGGATGGTGCCGGAGCAGCCGTTCGCCGAGGTGAGCGGGTGGCCGTGGGAGTCGTGGCCGAGGACGAAGGTGACCTTGACCTTCGAGCAGTCGACGTTCGCGCCGTCCTCCGGGTCGGTGACCTTCACCTTGAACGGGATGGCGTCCCCGAAGCTGAACAACTGGCCGTCGTGGGGGAGTTCGAGCACGACCTTGGGCGCGGTGTTGCCGACGACGATCTGCACGCTCGCGCTGCCGGTGCGCCCGGAGGGGTCCTTGGCGGTCAGCGTCGCCGTGTAGGTGCCGTTCTTCCTGTACTTGTGCGTCGGGTCGGACGCTGTCGAGGTCGTCCCGTCTCCGAAGTCCCAGCTGTAGGTGAGCGCGTCGCCGTCCTGGTCGCTGGTGCCCGCGGAGGAGAACGTCACCTTCAGCGGCGCCTGCCCGGAGGTGCGGTTCGCGGCGGCCTGCGCGACCGGCGAGTGGCCGTCGGTGGCGTTCTCGATGCGGTACAGGGCCGAGTGCTCGTCGCCGCCGAACCAGGCGGTGCCGTAGTCGAGGACGTACAGGGCGCCGTCGGGCCCGAACGCCATGTCCATGATCTGGGTACCGGACCAGGGGAAGGGGTTGATGGACTGCACGGTGCCGCCGGCGTCGGTCACGATCCGCTTGATCCAGCGGCGGCCGAACTCTCCCGCGAAGAAGTTGCCGTCGTACGCCTGCGGGAACTTCACCGGTGAGTCGAGCGCCGGGTCGTAGTGGTAGACCGGGCCGCCCATCGGGGACTCGGAGCCGTCGCCGAACTCGGGCACGGACGGGCCGTTGTAGGGGATCCAGGCGGGCTGGGCCGGAGGCAGGTCGGTCAGGCCGGTGTTGTGCGGCGAGGTGTTCTTCGGCGCGGCGCAGTCGAAGCGCGCACCCGACGTCTTCGTCGCGAAGTCGTAGTCCACATAGGCGTCGTTGGCGCCGGTGCAGTACGGCCAGCCGAAGTTGCCGGGACCGGTGACACGGACGAACTCGACCTGGCCGGCGGGCCCACGGCCGGGGTCGGCGGCGCCGGCGTCGGGGCCGTAGTCACCGACGTAGAGGATGCCGGTCTGCTTGTCGACGCTGAAGCGGAACGGGTTGCGGAAGCCCATCGCGTAGATCTCGGGCCGCGTCTTGTCCGTGCCGGGCGGGAAGAGGTTGCCGTCGGGTATCGCGTACGAGCCGTCCGCGTTCACCTTGATGCGCAGGATCTTGCCGCGCAGGTCGTTGGTGTTGCCGGCCGAGCGCTGGGCGTCGAAGGCCGGGTTGCGGTCGGAGCGCTCGTCGATGGGGGTGAAGCCGTCCGACTGGAAGGGGTTGGTGTCGTCGCCGGTCGACAGATACAGGTTCCCGGCGGCGTCGAAGTCGATGTCGCCGCCGACATGGCAGCAGATGCCGCGGGAGGCGGGCACGTCGAGGATCTTCTTCTCGCTCGCCGCATCGAGTGTCCCGTCGGTCTTCAGGACGAACCGGGAGAGGCGGTTGACGCCGTCGAAGGGCGCGAAGTCGGCCGCGGTGCCGGTCTCGGGGGCGTCGCCCGCCGGGGTGTTCAGCGGGGGCGCGTAGTAGAGGTAGATGAAGCGGTTGGTGGTGAAGTCCGGGTCGACGCCGATGCCTTGGAGGCCTTCCTCGTCGTGCGAGTAGACGTCGAGCTTGCCGGCCAGGCGGGTGTTGCCCGCCGCGTCGGTGATGCGGAGTTCACCGTCGCGGGAGGTGTGGAGGACGGAGCGGTCCGGGAGGACGGCCAGCGACATGGGCTCGCCGACCTCGGCCTCGCCCTTGGCGAGGGTGACCTGCTGGAAGTCCTCCGCCGCCGCGGTCCCCGCGTCGGTGACGGCTGCGCCGGCCTGGGGGGCGACGAAGGTGAGGGACGCGCCTGCCAGCAGGGCGCCGCCGAGCAGCGCGACGGCTCTGCGCAGGGACGGGCGTCGTCTGTGGGTGGTGACTCTTCCGGTGCGGGTGGTGCGGTCGTTCCCGTGCACGAATGCCTCCAGAATGGGGCCGGTTGTACGGGCGGGTGCGGTGCGCCGGGATGCGCCGTCATCCCGGAGAGCTTGATGGGGGTGTTCAGTTGCCGAACGCCGCGTCGAACGAGGCCGACGGCGGCTCGAAGTCGTACGCCTTCAGCCGGGTCAGGGCCTCGGGGGCGCCCTGGAGCCGGTCCATGCCGGCGTCCTCCCACTCCACGGAGACGGGCCCCTGGTAGCCGATGGAGCGCAGCATCCGGAAGACGTCCTCCCAGGGGACGTCGCCGTGCCCGGCGGACACGAAGTCCCAGCCGCGGCGGGGGTCGCCCCAGGGCAGGTGGGAGCCGAGGCGGCCGTTGCGCCCGTCGAGGCGCTTGCGGGCCTCCTTGCAGTCGACGTGGTAGATCCGGTCGCGGAAGTCCCACAGGAAGCCGACCGGGTCGAGGTCCTGCCACACGAAGTGGGAGGGGTCGAAGTTCAGGCCGAAGGCGGGGCGGTGGTCGACGGCGGCCAGGGCGCGCTGCGTGGTCCAGTAGTCGTAGGCGATCTCGCTCGGGTGGACCTCGTGCGCGAACCGGACGCCCTCCGCGTCGAAGACGTCCAGGATCGGGTTCCACCGCTCGGCGAAGTCCTCGTAGCCGCGTTCGATCATCGACTCGGGGGCGGGCGGGAACATGGCGACCAGGTGCCAGATGGC
The DNA here is from genome assembly GCF_044764595.1 of Streptomyces sp. NPDC093984. Taxonomy (NCBI): domain Bacteria; kingdom Bacillati; phylum Actinomycetota; class Actinomycetes; order Kitasatosporales; family Streptomycetaceae; genus Streptomyces; species Streptomyces sp. NPDC093984. Next base: position 954,831 of record NZ_JBIWIM010000001.1, read on the forward strand.
GGAGCCGGTGAAGCCGATGACGGTGTCGACGCCGAAGGCGGCGGCGGCCCGCGCGGTGTCCGCGATCTCGGCGGCGGCCCGCTGCCGTACTCCCTCGGGCTCGCCGTCGCCCCAGATGCGGGCGGGCAGGATGGCCCGGTGGCGTTCGTCGATGATGGCGTCGCACACCGCCTGGCCGACGAGGTGGTTGGAGATCGCCCAGCACTTCAGGCCGTACTTGTCGAGGAGCTGATGGCGGGAGTCGACGTACGAGGGGTCGGCGAGGGCCTTGTCGACCTCGAAGTGGTCGCCCCAGCAGGCGAGTTCGAGTCCGTCGTAGCCGAAGTCGCGGGCGAGGCGGCAGACCTCCTCCAGGGGCAGGTCGGCCCACTGGCCGGTGAACAGGGTGAAGGTGCGCGGCATACGGCAGTCCCCCTCAGACCGCTATGGGCGTGTAGACGGAGTTCTTCTCGGCGCTCTCCTCCACCGCGGCGAGGACCCGCTGGACCTGCAGCCCGTCGGTGAAGGAGGGGTCGGGCGTGCTGCCCTCGGCGATCGCGTGGACGAGGTCGCGGGCCTGGTGGACGAAGGTGTGCTCGTAGCCGAGGCCGTGGCCCGGTGGCCACCAGGCGTCCAGGTAGGGGTGGTCGGGTTCGGTGACCAGGATGCGGCGGAAGCCGGCGTGCGCCTCGGGCTCGGTGGCGTCGTGGTACGACAGCTCGTTGAGCCGCTCCAGGTCGAAGGCGAGGGAGCCGCGCTCGCCGTTGAGTTCGATGCGCAGGGCGTTCTTGCGGCCGGTGGCGTACCGGGTGGCCTCGAAGGAGGCGAGGGCGCCGGAGGCGAAGCGGCCGGTGAACAGGGCGGCGTCGTCCACGGTCACCTCGCCGGTGCCGTCGGCCGATGCGGCGCTGAGCCCGGTGGTCGGGCCGTGGGGCAGCGGCCGTTGCCGGACGAAGGTCTCGGTGAGCGCTGACACGCCGGCCAGGCGTTCCCCCGCGAGGTACTGGGCGAGGTCGACGATGTGCGCGCCGAGGTCGCCGAGCGAGCCGGAGCCGGCCAGCTCCTTGCGCAGCCGCCAGGTCAGCGGGAAGGAAGGGTCGACCAGCCAGTCCTGGAGGTACGACACCCGCACGTGCCGCAGGGTGCCGATCCGGCCCTCGGCGACCATACGGCGGGCGAGCGTGGTGGCGGGGACGCGGCGGTAGTTGAAGCCGACCATCGCGCGCTGACCGCGTGCGTGGGCCGCTTCGGCCGCCGCGGCCATCGCCTCGGCCTCCTCCACGCTGTTCGCCAGCGGCTTCTCGCACAGCACGTGCTTGCCCGCCGCGAGCGCGGCCAGGGCGATCTCGGCGTGGCTGTCCCCCGGGGTGCAGATGTCGACGAGGTCGATGTCGTCCCGGGCGATCAGCGCCCGCCAGTCGGTCTCGGCCGCCGCCCAGCCGTGCCGGTCGGCCGCCGCGCGCACGGCTGCCGGGTCGCGGCCGCAGACCGCGGCCATCACCGGGCGCAGGGGCAGGTCGAAGACACGGCCCACGGTGCGCCAGCCCTGGGAGTGGGCGGCGCCCATGAAGGCGTAGCCGACCATGCCGACGCGCAGGGGCGGCTTCCCGGCGCCGGTCCCGGCAGGTGCCGGCGTCTCGCTCTCCGCGCCTTCTGAACTCTGCGGCTGTCCCATACGGAAGGTCCTCCTCGTCCTGGTGGTGGTGCGCCGTGGGGGGTGCGGGTGGAGCGTCACCTGAAGCCGGTGGGCATGTAGCGGTCGACGTTGTCCTTGTCGACGACGGCCGAATAGAGGGTGATGGAGGCCGGGATCTCGTACTCGGCGAGGCCGCCTATGCCCTTGCCCTGGCCGAGGGCGCGGGCGAGGTCGATCGCGGACGCGGCCATGGTCGGCGGGTACAGGACGGTCGCCTTCAGCACGCTGTTGTCCTGCTTGATGGCCTGGAACGCGGACAGCGCCCCGGCCCCTCCGACCATCAGGAAGTCGTCGCGCCCGGCCTGCTGGATGGCCCGCAGCGCGCCCACGCCCTGGTCGTCGTCGTGGTTCCAGAGGGCGTCGAACTTCGGCTGCGCCTGGAGCAGTTGGGCCATCTTGGCCTGCCCGGACTCGACCGTGAAGTCGGCGGCCTGACGGGCGACCTTCTTGATGTTCGGGTAGTTCTTCAGGGCGTCGTCGAAGCCCTGGGTGCGCTGCTTGGTCAGTTCCAGGTTGTCGAGGCCGGCGAGTTCGATGACGCGGGCGTTCGCCTTGCCCTTGAGCTTCTCGCCGATGTAGTGGCCGGCGCTCAGGCCCATGCCGTAGTTGTCACCGCCGATCCAGCAGCGGTAGGCCTGCGGGGTGTTGAAGACGCGGTCGAGGTTGACGACGGGGATACCCGCGCGCATCGCCTTCAGCCCGACCTGGGTGAGCGCCTTGCCGTCGGCGGGCAGCACCACCAGCACGTCGACCTTCTTGTTGATCAGCGTCTCGATCTGGCCGATCTGCGCGGCCGTGTCGTTGGAACCCTCGGTGATCTCCAGGGTCACATCGGAGTACTTCTTGGCGCGGCTCTTGGCGTTGTCGTTGATGGCGTTGAGCCAGCCGTGGTCGGCCTGCGGGCCGGCGAAGCCGATGGTGACGTGCTTGCCCGGCTTGTCGCCCGCGGCCGGTTGGTCGTTCGCGGCGGGCTTGTCGTCCTTGACCTCGTTACTCGTGCAACCCGCGAGGAAGGCACCGGCGGAGACGGCGGCGCTCCCGAAGAGCAGTCCTCTGCGACTGGTGAGTGGCGACATGGCGGTGAACCCTTTCCTCAGGTCGTGCTCGCGGTACGGCGCTGGACCAGCACGGCGGCGACGATGATCGCGCCCTTGGCGATCTGCTGGACGTCGCTCTGCAGGTTGTTCAGGGCGAAGATGTTGGTGATCGTGGTGAAGACCAGGACGCCGAGCACGGAGCCGGTGATGGTGCCGCGGCCGCCGCTGAGCAGCGTGCCGCCGATGATCGCGGCGGCGATGGCGTCGAGTTCGTACAGGTTGCCGTTGGTGTTCTGGCCCGAGCCGGACAGGATGATCAGCAGGAACGCGGCGATGCCGCAGCACAGCCCGGACAGCAGGTAGAGGTAGAGCCGCTGGCGGCGTACGTCGATGCCGGCGAGGCGGGCCGCCTCCGCGTTGCCGCCCACGGCGACGGTGCGGCGGCCGAAGGTGGTGCGGTTGAGCAGCAGCCAGCCGATGACGGTGACGACGGCGAAGACCAGGACGAGCGGGGGGATGCCGAGCACGTAGGAGTCGCGTTCGCCGAGCTTGAGGATGCCGTCGACGGTGACGATCTGCGTCTTGCCGTCGGTGATCTGCAGGGCGAGGCCGCGTGCGGAGGCCAGCATGGCGAGCGTCGCGATGAACGGGACCATGCCGCCGTAGGCGATGAGCAGGCCGTTGACCAGTCCGCAGCCCAGGCCGACGACGACAGCGGTGAAGAGGATGCCCGCGAAGCCGTACTCCTGGGTGGCGACCGTGGTCGCCCACACCGAGGCCAGCGCGACGATCGCGCCGACGGACAGGTCGATGCCGCCGGAGGTGATGACGAAGGTCATGCCGACGGTGACGACGCCGATCACGGAGGCCTGGGTGAGGACGAGCTGGAGGTTGCGGGTGTCGAGGAACTCGTCCGGTTTGGTGATCCCACCGATGAGGACGAGCGCGGCGAGCACGCCGAGGAGGGACAGGGTGCGGACGTCGGTACGGGCCACCAGGGCGCGCCACGCGGGGAGTCGGCCGACCGAGGGCAGCTTGTCGGCGGTGTCCCGCGGCGGGGAGACGGGCTGCGTCATGACACCGGGCTTCCTTCCATGACGAGGTCGAGTACACGGTGTTCGTCCAGCTCACGGGCCGGCGCGGTATGGACGACGCGGCCCTCGCGCAGGACCAGGACGCGGTCGGCGAGGCCCAGCACCTCGGGCACCTCGCTGGAGACCAGCAGCACCGCGAGGCCCTCGTCGGCCAGGCGCCGGACGACCGTGTACAGCTCGGCGCGGGCGCCGACGTCGACGCCTCGGGTCGGCTCGTCGAGCAGCAGCACGCGGCAGCCGCGCAGCAGCCAGCGGGCGAGGACGGCTTTTTGCTGGTTGCCGCCGGAGAGGGTGCGGATCGGCACGGCCGGGTTGTCGGGCCGCAGGGACAGCTCGCGGGTCGTCGCGCGCGCCGCGCCCCGTTCCGTGCCCCGGTCGATCCAGCCGCCGCGCGAGAAGCGGGACAGGGAGGAGATCGAGACGTTGCGGGTGACGGACTCCAGCATCAGCAGGGCCTGCGCCTTGCGTTCCTCCGGTGCGAGGCCCAGCCCGGCGCGCACCGCGGCGCGTACGCTGCCCGGGCGCAACGGGCGCCCGTCGACGAGGACCTGTCCGGCGGTGGGCCTGCGGGCTCCGTAGAGGGTCTCCAGGATCTCGGAGCGCCCGGAACCGACGAGCCCCGCGATGCCTACGATCTCCCCGGCGCGCACCTCGAGGTCGAGCGGCTCGAACTCGCCCTGCCGGGCCAGTCCCCGGACCTCGAGCACGGGCGTGCCGTGCGGCGGGGACGCGGGCCGCTCGGGGAAGACGTACTCGACGTTGCGTCCCGTCATCAGGGCGACGACGTCATGGGTCGGTGTGGTCTTCGCCGGCAGTCCGCCCGCGACGGCCCGCCCGTCCTTGAGGACGGTCACCCGGTCGCCGATGCGGCGGATCTCCTCCAGGCGGTGCGAGATGTAGACGACGGCGACTCCGTCGGCGGTGAGGTCGCCGACGATGCGGAACAGGTTGTCGACCTCGTCCGGGTCGAGCGCGGCGGACGGCTCGTCCATCACGATGAGCCGTACGTCGTGCGAGAGCGCCCGCGCCATGGACACGATCTGCTGCTGGGCCGCCGACAACTCGCCCACGAGGCGGGACGGGTCGATCTCCGGGTGCCCAAGTCGCTGCAGGAGTCGTGCTGTTGACGTCCGGGCCGCCTTTCGCCGTACGACGAAGCCGGCGGCCGTGGGTTCGTGGCCCAAGTGGACGTTCTCGGCCACCGAGAGGTGCTCCACCAGGTCGAGTTCCTGATAGATGGTGGCGATGCCCAGGCGCATGGCCGCGATCGGCGAGCGCAGCGTGACGGGTTCCCCGCGCCAGTGGATGGTGCCGGTGTCGGGCTGATGGGCGCCGGCGAGGACCTTGATGAGGGTGGACTTCCCGGCCCCGTTCTGGCCGAGCAGGCAGTGCACTTCACCGGCCTGGACGTCGAGGTCGACGCCGTCGAGCGCCCGGACCCCGGGGAACGACTTGGTGATGCCGGACATGCTGAGCAGCGGTGGTTCTGGTGCCATGTGGGTTCCCCTCGGCGGGCGTGCGGGCCGGTGTCAGGGCGTGCCGCCGGCGCTGGGCAGGCGGTTTCAGGGCAGGGCAGAGCAGGGCGCTGTGCTGGAGTTGCGTACGTGCGGCGGTTGCTTACGCGGGTGAGAACAGGTGGTCGCTGATGAGGCGGGCCGCGCCGATCACGCCGGCGTTCTGGCCCAGCTCGCCGAGGACGATGGGGAGATTGCCGGTCGCGAGCGGCAGTGACTGGCGGTAGACCTGGGTGCGGATCGCGGCGAGCAGGGTGTGGCCGAGGCCGGTCACCCCGCCGCCGATCACCACGAGGCCGGGGTTGAAGAAGCTGACCAGGCCGGCGATGACCTGGCCGGTTCGGGTGCCGCCCTCCCGGATGAGGTCGAGGGAGGTGGCGTCGCCCGCGGCGGCCGCGGCGGCGACGTCGGCGGCGGTGAGGGTTCCGTTCGTCTCCAGGCGGGAGGCGAGCTCCGCCGAGAGTCCCTGGTGGGCGGCCTCCAGCGCGTCACGGGCGAGCGCCGCGCCGCTGAAGTGGGCCTCCAGGCAGCCCCGGTTGCCGCAGGCGCACGGGCGTCCGTCGGGCACGGCCTGGATGTGCCCGATGTCGCCCGCGCTGCCCGTGGTGCCGCGGTAGACCTCACCGCCGACGACGATGCCGCAGCCGATACCGGTGCCGATCTTGACGCAGAGGAAGTCGCCCACGGTGCGGGCGACGCCCGCGTGCTGCTCCCCCATCGCCATCAGGTTCACGTCGTTGTCGACCATGACCGGGCAGCCGAGTTCCTGACTGAGGGCCTCCCGCACCGGGAAGCCGTCCCAGCCGGGCATGATCGGGGGCGCCACGGGGACGCCCTCGGGGAAGCGGACCGGTCCGGGGACGCCGATGCCGGCGCCGTCGAAGCCCTCCGCGAGCCCGGAGGTCCTCAACTTGGCGGCCATGGCGAGGACTTGCTCGAAGACCGCGACGGGGCCCTCGCGCACGTCCATGGTCTGGTTGAGGTGGCCGAGCACTTCCAGTTCGGCGTTGGTGACCGCGACGTCGACCGAGGTCGCGCCGATGTCGACGCCGAGGAAGCGGAGGTTGGGAGCGAGACGGATGTTGTGCGAGCGGCGGCCGCCTCGGGAGGCGGCGAGACCGTCGGCGACGACCAGTCCCGTCTCCAGGAGCCGGTCGACCTCCACGGCCAGCTTGGACCGCGACAGGTCGACCTGGTCACCCAGTTGCGCCCGGGAGTGCGGCCCCCCGTCGCGCAACAGCTTGAGCAGCCGGGCCTGGTGCGCGTTCGCGGGTCGTGCCGTCATCCGTCTCACGCGCCCCTCCCCGCCTCAATTCGGCTACCAGTTGCCGGGCTTTCGAGGGGAACGTAGCAGCGGTGGCCGAGGCTGGGAAGAAGTAGCGCATGAATTGCCGCCAACTTTCTCCACTCTCAGGACAAAGCTGGGGCTGGACCGGCCCGGGCTCAGGACTCCGACCGGGCGTGGTACGACCGCCGCGTGTGCTCGGTGTGTTCGCGCATGAGGTGGGTGGCGCGCTGTTCGTCGCGGGCCGCGATCGCCGCGATCAGCTCACGGTGTTCGATCCACGACTGCCGGCCGCGCTGCCGGGCGACCGGCGTGTAGTACCAGCGCACCCGGCGGTCGACCTGCCCCGCCAGTTCCGCGAGGACCGCGTTGCCCGCCAGCTCCATCACCTTCGCGTGGAAGCGGGCGTTGAGCGCGACCGCCCCGTCCACGTCGTCCTGCGCCACGGCCCGCTCGCCCTCGGCGCACAGCTCCTGAAGAACCGCGACGCCGGCGCTGTCCGCGTTCGCGGCGGCGAGCCGGGCGGCCTCCGCCTCCAGCAGCGTACGGACGGTGAGGAGCTGGTCGGCCTCCTCCTCCGTGGGCTCGTGCACGAACGCCCCCTGGGCGGGCCGCAGATCGACCCACCCCTCGGTGTTCAGCCGCTGCAGCGCCTCGCGCACCGGCTGCCGGGAGACCCCGAGGTGCCCGGCGAGCTCGCTCTCGACGAGGTGCTGGCCCGGCTGGAGGGCACGCGTGGTGATGAGTTCGAGCAGCGCCTCGTAGACACGGTCGCGCAACGGGCCTGGCCGCTCCAGCCTGGGCACCGCTCCCTGCGGCAGTCCTGTCGACAACATCGCGGTCCCCCTCCAGGGCAACGGCGGCGCGGTAGCCGGAAAGCCAGTATGAATTGTCTTTCGTCTACAGTCTACGGCGCACAAGGACCAGCCCTGCGGGGAGTTGGCCTCGTCACACGGCCGTCCGACGACGGCTGACGGACGACGGCTGGCGGACGACGGCTGGCGGACGACGGCTGACGGACGACGACCCGGCGCACGGCTTTCCGGCGACGGCTCGGAGGGCGGCCAAGCGCGACGACTCATGAACGAGGGCTCACGGGCGACACCACCGGCGACAATCCCCGAACGACCGCTCACGGACGACGACCACCGGCGACACCCCCGCCAAGAACGACCCCCCAACGACCGCTCACGGACGACGACCACCGGCGACACCCCCGACCAAGAACGACCCACGAACGACCGCTCACGGGCAGCGAATCACCTGTCCCGCGTACGAGAGGTTCCCTCCGAACCCGAACAGCAGCACAGGCTCACCGCTCGAGATCTCCCCGCGCTCCACGAGCTTCGACAGGGCGAGCGGGATGCTCGCCGCCGAGGTGTTCCCCGACTCGGTGACGTCGCGCGCGACGACCGCGTTCACGGCGCCCAGCTTCTCCGCGAGCGGTTCGATGATGCGCAGGTTGGCCTGGTGCAGCACGACCGCGGCGAGCTCCTCGGGCGCGATGCCGGCCCGCTCGCACACCCGGCGCGCGATGGGCGGCAGCTGGGTCGTCGCCCACCGGTACACGCTCTGCCCTTCCTGCGCGAACCGCGCAGGCGTGCCCTCGATCCGGACCGCGTGCCCCATCTCGGGCACCGAGCCCCACAGCACGGGCCCGATCCCGGGCTCCTCACCGGCGGGGCACGCCTCGACGACGGCGGCCCCCGCACCGTCCCCGACCAGCACGCACGTCGTACGGTCCGTCCAGTCCGTGACATCGGACATCTTCTCGGCGCCGATGACGAGTGCCTTGCTCGCCGCGCCCGCGCGCACGGCGTGGTCGGCGGTGGCGAGCGCGTGGGTGAAGCCGGCGCAGACGACGTTGACGTCCATCGCGGCCGGCTGCGGCATGCCGAGCCGGGCCGCGACACGGGCCGCCGTGTTCGGGGAGCGGTCGGCGGCGGTGCAGGTGGCGACCACGACGAGGTCGATGTCGCCGGGCGCCAGGCCGGCCGCCGCCAGCGCCTTGGCGGCGGCGTGCGCGGCGAGCTCGTCGACGGGCTCGTCGGCTCCGGCGATGTGGCGCGTGCGGATGCCCACCCGGGTCCTGATCCACTCGTCGCTGGTGTCGACCATGCCCGCCAGGTCCTCGTTGGTGAGCACCTTGGCGGGCTGGTAGTGGCCGACGGCGGTGATGCGTGAGCCGTTCATGGGTGGTTCCCCCTCGTGCCGTGGGTGTCGGGATCCACCAGTCTGATCAGTGACTCACGGGTAGGGCGGCAGGTGAAACGACAGGAATGGGGCGCCCGGCTTGTCGGCTTCCCGCATTTTTCGGGCGCCCGGGCATGTCCCCCGAACTGTTACCCGGTGAAGAGCTGCTTGGCCTTCAGGACGAGTTCGTACAGGCCGTAGGCCAGCGGCGCCCCCACCCACACCCAGGCGAGGGCGATCAGCGGGCGCCGGTCAGGCGGGCTGCTCTCGGCGGCCATCGGCGGCCTCCTTCGGTGCGGGGACGTGGTGGCGGGGGTGGACGGGCCGGACCAGCTCGTTGGCGGCGAAGCCGATGACGAGCAGCCCGATCATGATCATGAAGGACAGGCCGTAGAGGGACGACCCGTGCTTTCCGGCTTCCTTCTGGTGGTCGGCGATCCAGTTGACGATCAGCGGCCCGAGGACCCCGGCGGTCGACCAGGCGGTGAGCAGCCGGCCGTGGATCGCGCCGACCTGGTACGCGCCGAACAGGTCCTTCAGATAGGCGGGGATGGTCGCGAAGCCGCCGCCGTAGAAGGAGAGGATCACCAACGCACAGAGGATGAACAGGGGCTTGGAGGAGTCGCCGAACGACGCGATGAGCAGGTACATGATCGCGCCGGCGCTCAGATAGACGCGGTAGACGTTCTTGCGGCCGATCAGGTCGGAGGCCGACGACCAGCCGATCCGGCCCGCCATGTTGGCCGCGGACAGCAGGGCGACGAAGCCGGCCGCCGCGGAGGCCGACACCGGGGTGGAGGTGTCCGCGAAGAAGTCCGTGATCATCGGGGCGGCCTTCTCGAGGATGCCGATGCCGGCGGTCACGTTCATGCAGAGCACGATCCACAGGCACCAGAACTGCGGGGTGCGCACGGCGCTCCGGGCGGAGACCTGCACCCCTTCGAAGGCACTCGGCCCGACGGCTGTGCCTGCGCGGTCCTCGCTGCGCGGCACCCGTACCAGCAGGACCCCGAGCGACATGAAGACGGCGTACGACAGCCCGTGCACGAGGAAGGCGAGCGCGATCCCGGAGTGGTCGGAGCCGAAGGACTGGAGCATCTGCGCCGACCAGGGCGAGGCGATGAGCGCGCCGCCGCCGAAGCCCATGATGGCGATGCCGGTGGCCATGCCGGGCCGGTCCGGGAACCACTTGATCAGGGTGGAGACGGGTGAGATGTAGCCGATGCCGAGGCCGATGCCGCCGACGAACCCGTAGCCGAGGACGATCAGCCAGTACTGCTGTGTCTGCGCGCCCAGCGCGGAGATCAGGAAGCCGGTCGAGAAGCAGACCAGGGCGACGGTCATGGCCCAGCGCGGGCCGTTGCGTTCGACGAGCGTGCCGCCGAACGCGGCCGACAGCCCGAGCATCACGATGGCGAGCTGGAAGGGCAGCGCGCTCTGGGTGCCACTGAGATGCAGGGCGGATTCGAGCGGCGGCTTGAACACGCTCCAGGCGTAGGCCTGGCCGATGGACAGGTGGACGGAGAGGGCGGCGGGCGGCACCAGCCAGCGGCTCCATCCCGGGGGTGCGACAGGAGGGCTCATGATCCCGAACAGTAGGAAGGCGGATGGGAGTTGAGAACCCCGCGCGTCGACCGTATGCGGTGAGCGGTATCCAGGACGCGCCGAACGGTCGTGCCGCCCGGTTTCCGGCGTTGCACGGACTCTTGCCGAGCCAACTTCCATACTGTAGACAATATTTCGTCGACATACCCGTATCGACCGTCTTCGGCAGTTCTTGCCACCTCCGCGGTACTCCCTCGACCGAACGGAGTGTTCCTGTGAAAGTCGCAGTTCTCGGCGCCGGTGCGATCGGCGCCTACGTCGGCGCCGCGCTGCACCGTGCGGGCGCCGATGTGCACCTCATCGCCCGTGGACCGCATCTGGCGGCCATGAGGCGGCACGGAGTGCGGGTGCGCAGTCCGCGCGGCGACTTCACCGCGCACGCCCACGCCACCGACGACCCGGCCGAGATCGGCCCGGTCGACTATGTGTTCCTGGGTCTGAAGGCCAACTCGTACGCGGCGTGCGGGCCGCTGATCGAGCCTCTCCTGCACGACACGACGGCGGTCGTGGCCGCCCAGAACGGCATCCCCTGGTGGTACTTCCACCGCCACGGCGGCCCCTACGACGGCCGTCGCCTTCAGAGCGTGGACCCAGACGGCGCGGTCAGTGCGGTGCTCGCGCCGGAACGGGCCATCGGCTGCGTGGTGTACGCGGCGACCGAACTCGAAGGCCCCGGTGTCGTACGGCACTTGGAAGGCACCCGGTTCTCCGTCGGCGAGCCGGACCGCAGCATCTCCGAGCGCTGTCTGGCCTTCGGTGAGGCGATGCGGGCGGGCGGCCTGAAGTGCCCGGTCGAGCCGGACCTGCGCAGCGACATCTGGGTCAAGCTGCTCGGCAACATCTCCTTCAACCCGATCAGCGCGCTGGCCCGCGCCACCATGCGGCAGATGTGCCTGCACGGCGGCACCCGCAGGGTCATCGAGATCATGATGCGGGAGACGCTCACGGTCGCCGAGGCCCTCGGCTGCACGGTCGGCGTCTCCATCGAACGGCGCCTCGCGGGCGCCGAGCGGGTCGGCGACCACCGCACCTCCACGCTCCAGGACCTGGAGCGCGGCAAACCGCTCGAACTCGACGTACTCCTCGCGGCCGTCGTCGAGCTGGCGGAGATCACCGGCGTCGAGGTGCCCACCCTGCGGACCGTGCACGCCATCTCGGACCTGCTCGCGCTGAGGAGCGCCGCATGAGGAAACGCGAACCGAAGACCTACACCCGGCTCACCCACCCGCTCGTCCGCGACTCCCGCGACGAGCCCTTCCGCCCGGCGACGTGGGAGGAGGCGCTGGACCGCACCGCCCGGGGCCTGACCCGCAACCGCGGCGCGTTCGGCATGTTCTCCTGCGCCCGCGCGACCAACGAGATGAACTACGTGGCGCAGAAGTTCGCCCGGGTGGTGATGGGCACCAACAACGTCGACTCCTGCAACCGCACCTGCCACGCCCCGAGTGTCGCCGGCCTGTCGGCGGCGTTCGGCTCGGGCGGCGGGACGTCGTCGTACGAGGAGGTCGAGCACACCGACGTCATCGTGATGTGGGGCTCCAACGCCCGCTTCGCGCACCCGATCTTCTTCCAGCACGTGCTGAAGGGCATCAGGAACGGCGCGCGGATGTACGCCGTCGACCCGCGCCGCACGTCCACCGCCGAGTGGGCGGAGAGCTGGCTCGGCCTCAACGTCGGCACGGACATCCCGATGGCGCACGCGATCGGCCGCGAGATCATCCACGCGGGCCTGGTCAACGAGGCGTTCGTCGAGCGGGCCACCACCGGCTTCGAGGAGTACAAGGCGCTGGTCGAGCCGTGGACGCTGTCGCTCGCCGAGAAGGTGACGGGCGTACCGGCCCGCGCCATCCGCGAGCTGGCCCACGCCTACGCCCGCGCCGAGCGCGCCCAGCTGTGCTGGACCCTCGGCATCACCGAGCACCACAACGGCACCGACAACGTCCGCGCGCTGATCAACCTGTCCCTGCTCACCGGTCACGTGGGACGCCACGGCTCCGGGCTGCAACCCCTGCGCGGCCAGAACAACGTGCAGGGCGGCGGCGACATGGGGGCGATCCCGAACCGCCTGCCCGGCTTCCAGGACATCCTCGACCCCGAGGCGCGCCACCGGTTCGAGTCCGCCTGGGACACCGTCATCCAGCCGCACTACGGGCTGAACCTGACGGAGATGTTCGAGGCGATGGAGGAGGGCTCGCTCCGGGCGGTCTACTGCATCGGGGAGAACCCGGCGCAGTCGGAGGCGGACAGCGAACAGGCCGTGCGGCGGCTGCGGCAGCTCGACTTCCTCGTCGTGCAGGACATCTTCCTGACGAAGACGGCCGAGCTGGCGGACGTGGTGCTGCCGGCGACGGCCGGCTGGGCGGAGACCGAGGGCACGACGACGAACAGCGAGCGCCGGGTGCAGCGGGTACGGCGTGCGGTCACGCCGCCCGGTGAGGCCCGCGAGGACATCGACATCCTCTGCGACCTGGCGGCACGCCTCGGCCACGAGTGGAAGTACGCCGACGCGCAGGCCGTGTGGAACGAGCTGCGGTCGGTGTCGCCGGACCACTACGGGATGACGTACGCGCGCCTGGAGGAGCACCAGGGCATCCAGTGGCCGTGCCCGAGCACGGACCGGCTGGAACCCACCTACCTGCACGGCCGGTTGTGGGAGAAGGACCCGGAAAGGCGCGGCACGCCCGCGCCGTTCGGGATGGTCCGGCACGACCCACCTGTCGACCTCACCGACGAGCAGTACCCGATCCGGCTGACCACCGGGCGGCGGCTCGACTCGTACAACACCGGGGTGCAGAGCGGCGGTTACGCCTCCCCCCTCCGGCGCGGCGAGTACGTGGAGCTGTGCCCCGAGGACGCCGAGCGCTACGGGGTCGTCGTCGGCGAGGAGGTGCGGGTGACCTCGCGGCGCGGATCCGTGGTCGCCCCGGTGTGGGTCGACACCGGCCTCAGGCCCGGGCTCGCCTTCATGACGATGCACTTCCCCGACGAGGTGGACACCAACCAGCTGACGATCGAGGCGAACTGCCCCATCGCCGGCACGGCGGAGTTCAAGGCGTCGGCGATCCGGATCGAGAAGCTGCCCGTCGCGACCATCGTGAGGTGACGCAAGTGGACCTGCACTTCGGTGACAGCAAGCCGACTGACGAGGAACGGGCGGCCGTCGACGCCCTGTTGGGCCCGCCGGAGTCCTCGTGGGAGGGCGCCGACCGTACGGACGCCGACCTGAGGTGGGCCCGCGGCGGGCGCGCGGCCCGGGACCGCCGCGACCTGCTGTTGCCGGGGCTGCACGCGCTCAACGACCGGGTCGGCTGGATCAGCGAGGGCGGCCTCGACTACCTGTGCCGGCGGCTGACCGTGCCGCCGGCGGAGGCGTATGGCGTGGCCACGTTCTACGCGATGTTCTCGGTCGGGCCCCGCCCGGCGACCGTGCTGCACGTCTGCACGGACCTGGCCTGCGCGGCCGCCGGGGCGGGCGAGTTGTGCGCCGGTGCGGAGGCGCGGCTCGGCCCGGGCAGCGGGGTGAGCGTCGAGCGCAGCCCCTGCCTGGGCCTGTGCGAACGCGCCCCGGCGGCACTCGCGATCAGGGCGGGCGACCCGGTGCGTACGGCGGTGGCGGCGCCGGGAACGGTGGAGGGGGCCGTCCTCGCCGCCACCGCGCCCGACTCGGCGCCTCAGGAGCCGCCGGCGGCGATGGCGGTGCCCCAGGCCGGAGACCCGTCGTTGATCCTGCTGCACCGGGTCGGCGTCGTCGATCCGTCCTCCCTTGACGACTACCGCGCCCACGGCGGCTACACGGCCCTGCGCCGGGCCTTCGCACTCGGCCCCGCCGGGGTGATCCGGGAGGTCACCGACTCCGGTCTGCTCGGGCGTGGCGGCGCGGCCTTCCCCACCGGCCGCAAGTGGCAGGCCACCGCGTCCCAGCCCGACCACCCGCACTACCTCGTGTGCAACGCCGACGAATCCGAGCCGGGCACCTTCAAGGACCGCGTGCTCATGGAGGGCGACCCGTACGCGCTCGTCGAGGCGATGACGATCGCGGGGTACGCGATCGGAGCGCACCGGGGCTATCTGTATCTGCGCGGCGAGTACCCGCGGGCACTGCGCCGCCTGGAGCACGCCCTGGCGCAGGCACGCGCGCGGGGCCTGCTCGGTGACGACGTCCTCGGCCAGGGATACGCCTTCGACATCGAGATCAGGCGGGGCGCGGGCGCCTACATCTGCGGGGAGGAGACGGCCCTGTTCAACTCCATCGAGGGGTACCGCGGCGAGCCGCGTTCGAAGCCGCCGTTCCCCGTGGAGAAGGGCCTGTTCGGCAAGCCGACCGTGGAGAACAACGTCGAGACCCTGGTCAATGTGCTGCCGATCCTCACGATGGGCGCGTCCGCGTACGCGGCGATCGGCACGGAGACGTCCACAGGGCCGAAGCTGTTCTGCGTGTCGGGCAGCGTGGAGCGGCCGGGGGTCTACGAGCTTCCGTTCGGCGCCACGCTCGGCGAACTGCTGACGCTCGCGGGTGCGCGGGAGCGGTTGCGCGCGGTGCTGCTGGGCGGTGCGGCCGGCGGGTTCGTACGCCCCGACGAGCTGGACATCCCGCTCACCTTCGAAGGCACGCGGCAGGCGGGCACGACGCTCGGCTCGGGCGTCGTCATGGCCTTCGACGACACCCTCCCCCTTCCCCGGCTGCTGCTGCGCATCGCGCAGTTCTTCCGCGACGAGTCGTGCGGGCAGTGCGTGCCGTGCCGGGTGGGGACCGTGCGGCAGCAGGAGGCGCTCCAGCGGATCGTGGAGCGTACGGGCGCCGACGCCGCCGACGACATCGCCCTGCTCCGGGAGGTCGGCCGCGCGATGCGGGACGCCTCGATCTGCGGTCTGGGGCAGACCGCGTGGAACGCCGTGGAATCCGCCATCGACCGTCTGGGGGCGTACGCATGACCGCGATACCGCTGGGGGTGCCGCGCAGGCTCGTCGAGTTCACTCTCGACGGGCAGAAGGCCAGGGTGCCCGAGGGCTCGACGATCCTGGACGCGTGCCGTGCCGCCGGGAAGGACGTGCCGACCCTCTGCCAGGGCGACACGCTCACCCCGAAGAACGCCTGCCGCGTCTGCGTGGTCGAGGTGGAGGGGTCGAGGACCCTCGTCCCGGCCTGCTCGCGGAAGGCCGAGCCGGGCATGGAGGTGCGGACCGGCACCGAGCGCACCCGGCACAGCCGGAAGGTCGTGCTCGAACTGCTCGCGTCCTCGGTGGACCTGTCCACCACGCCGGGGGCCGCCGAGTGGATCAAGGAGTACGAGGCGAAACCGGACCGCTTCGGCCCGGACGCGGCCCGCGTCGACGAGCAGCCGAGGATCGACAACGACCTGTACGTGCGCGACTACGACAAGTGCATCCTCTGTTACAAGTGCGTGGACGCGTGCGGCGAGCAGTGGCAGAACACCTTCGCCATCTCCGTCACCGGGCGCGGCTTCGACGCCCGGATCGCCGTGGAGCACGACGCGCCGCTGACCGACTCGGCGTGCGTGTACTGCGGCAACTGCATCGAGGTGTGCCCGACGGGCGCGCTGTCGTTCAGGTCGGAGTTCGACATGCGCGCGGCGGGTACGTGGGACGAGTCGGCGCAGACGCGGACCACCACGGTCTGCGCCTACTGCGGTGTGGGCTGCAACCTCACGCTGCACGTGCAGGACAATGAGATCGTGAAGGTCACCTCCCCGCACGACAACCCGGTGACCCACGGCAACCTCTGCATCAAGGGCCGTTTCGGCTACCAGCACGTACAGAACCGGGGCTGATCAGGACATGGGACGAGTCACGGAACGACGCAAGGTGATCCGCATCCGGGACGGGGCGGTCTCCACCCGGCCGGACACGCTGGTCGCCGAGGAGCCGCTGGAGATCCGGCTCAACGGCAAGCCGCTGGCGATCACCATGCGCACACCCGGCGACGACTTCGCGCTCGCCGCCGGGTTCCTGGTCAGCGAGGGCGTGCTGGCAGACCACCGTGACCTGCAGAACATCGTCTACTGCGCGGGCGCCACCGTGGACGGCTCCAACACCTACAACGTGGTGGACGTGAAGACGGCGCCCGGTGTCGCGATCCCGGACATCACGCTGGAGCGCAACGTCTACACGACGTCCTCCTGCGGCCTGTGCGGCAAGGCCAGCCTGGACGCGGTCCGTACGACGGCGCGCTGGCCGATCGCGGACACGCCCCCGGTGCGGGTGGAGCCGGAACTGCTGGCGAGCCTCCCGGACCGGCTGCGCGCGGCCCAGCGGGTCTTCGACCGGACCGGGGGCCTGCACGCGGCGGCCCTGTTCGCCGAGGACGGCGAGCTGCTCGACGTGCGGGAGGACGTGGGCCGGCACAACGCGGTGGACAAACTGGTCGGCCGCGCCCTGCAGAACGGGGACCTGCCGCTGTCCCGCGCGATCCTGCTGGTGTCGGGCCGGGCCTCCTTCGAGCTGGCGCAGAAGGCCGTGATGGCGGGCATCCCGGTCCTCGCCGCCGTCTCGGCACCCTCCTCGCTGGCCGTGGACCTGGCCGCGGAGACCGGGCTGACCCTGGTGGGCTTCCTGCGGGGCAGCTCCATGAACGTGTACGCGGGCGAGGACCGCATCGCCCTGCGGGCCACTGCCGCCCAGGGCTGACCGCCTCCCCGCGACACGGCGGCGGGGACCCCGGCCGGCGGGGAGCGCCCCCTGCGCCGCCGGGGCCCGCTGTGCCCTCACGCCCGAAGCAGCGGACCTTGCGCGGGTCGAGATCTCGGGTCGCCCTTTCCGCCGTTCCGGTGGCGATGCCTTCCGGGTATCGCCGCGTACGGGCGCGTACGCGGCCGTCAAGCACGGCGCGCCCTCGATCCGCAAGGGCGGCTCCGTGGTGCTGACCACCGGGATCGCGGGGCAGCGCCCGCTGCCGGGCACGACCGTCGCGGCGAGCCTGTGCGGGGCGATGGAGTCGCTCACCCGGGCGCTGGCCGCCCTGGAGCTCGCCCCGATCCGGGTCAACGTGGTCTCCCCCGGCGTGGTCCACACCGAGCTGTGGCGGGACATGACCGAGGAGGACCGGCGCGGCCTGTTCGAGTCGAGCGCGGCCGCGCTGCCCGTCGGCCGGGTGGGCACGCCGGAGGACGTGGCGGAGGCGTACTTGTATCTGATGCGCGGCGGCTACAGCACGGGCTCGGTGGTGGTCGTGGACGGCGGCGGGCTGCTGGTCTGAGAGCCTCGGACACCGGCCCGGTGTCAACCGGTCGTGAACCGCACCTGCGAGGCGGCCACGACCGATCCGAGGCGCGGGAAGTCCAGCCCGACCGACGCCTGGTGCTCGGCGGCGGTGAAGGCTGCCATGGCGTCCTCGACGAAGACGAGGTCGTAACCGAGGTCGGCGGCGGCACGGGCGGTGGACTCCACGCCGAGGTTGGTGGCGATGCCGCCGAACACCAGAGTGGTGATGCCGCGTTCACGCAGGCGCTCGTCCAGACCGGTGCCCTGGAAGCCGCCGATCGTCCGCTTCACCACCTCGAGGTCACCGTCCCGGAGCAGGCCGGCCACCAGGCCGCTGCCGGGCGGCTGTTCGGCGACGCCGGGACGCTCGACGCGGATGAGGACGACGGGAGCGCCGGCCGAGCGGAAGGCGTCCGCCAGCCCCTCGGCCGTGGCGAGGACGTCCGTGCCCTTGCGTGGCTCCAGAGGCAGGGCGACGATGCGGTCCATCAGGTCGACGAGCACGAGGGCCGTGCGCGCCGGATCGAGTGCGTCAGCTGCGGTCATGACGGAACGTTAGCCGCCGTCAGCCGTCCGTACCGGAAATACGGATCAACAGATCCGTGAACCGGTCGCGTTCGGCCGCGGAGAGCGGGGCGAGCAGTGTGTCGTTCGCCTCGCGGGCCGCCTTCTCGCAGCGCTTCAGCAGCCGGGCGCCCTCCTCGGTGAGCGACACCGCGTTCTTGCGGCGGTCCCTGGGGTCGGGCTCGCGCAGGACGAGACCCGCCGCCTGCAGGTCGTTGAGGATGCCGACCAGGTCCTTCGGGTCGAGCGCGATGCCGCGGCCGAGGTCGGCCTGGGCGACCGGGGCGAGGTCGCGAATGGCGGAGAGCACCACGTGGTGCCACATCTTCATGCCCTCGGCGGCGAGGGCGTCGGCCACCAGGGCGCGACCGCGGGCGGCGGCACGGCCGAGGAGCCAGCTCGGCAGGGAGCGGATCGCGGGGAGGGGTGCTTCGGCCATGGCCGCAGCCTAGCGAAAAAATCGTCGGGAGTCCCTACGGGTTTCGCGATACCGTTGGGGCTCCCAACGATTGCTGGAGGTGCGATGCGTCGCGTCCGGTACGAGTCCACCGGCGGCCCCCTGTTCCTGGAGGAGGCGCCCGTCCCCGAGGCGGGCTTCGGCGAACTCCTCGTGCGCTGCGAGGCCGTCGGGGTCACGCTGCCCGTCGTGCGCAAGGTCACCGAGGCCGCCGAGCCGATCGCGCTCGGCGGCGAGATCGCCGGCGAGGTGGTCGCGGCCGGCGCCGGTGTCACCCGCTTCCGGACCGGCGACCGGGTGACGGGACTGTGCTTCGGGCACGGTTATGCCGACTTCGCCGTCCTGCACGAGGCCATGGCCTCTCCGGTCCCCGGCACGGCGAGCGCCGTAGAGGCCGTCGCGCTGGTCCGCAGCGGGCTGGTCGCGCTCGGCGCGCTTCAGGCGGCACGCCCCGAGCCGGGCGAGTCGGCCCTGGTCACGGCGGCGGCGAGCGGCGTCGGCCATCTCGCCGTGCAGTTGGCCCGGGTGCGCGGGGCGTCCCGCGTCGTCGGCGCCGTGTCCCGCGCCGGCAAGGCGGAATTCGTGCGCGCGCTCGGCGCCGACGAGGTGGTCGCCTACGACGCCCCCGAGTGGGGTGAGCCCGTCGACTACGCCCTCGACGCGGTGGGCGGCGACCTGCTCCGCCCGGCCGTCGCCGCGCTCGCGCCGGGCGGCCGGCTCGTCGCGTACAGCTCGGGCGGCGGGACCGTTCAGGCGTACGACCTGCTAGTGGGTGCCAAGTCCGTGATCGGCTTCCAGATGGCGCGGATCGCCCGCGGGAAGCCGGAGCTGTACGAGCGGTGGCGGCAGGAGCTGTGGCGGCTGTTCGCCGAGGGTGCGCTGAAGCCCGTCGTGCACGCCGAGTTCCCGCTGGAGGAGGCGGCGAAGGCACACGCGGTCATCGAGTCGCGCGGCAACCTCGGCAAGGTGGTGCTGCGCCCCTGAGCCGCCAGTGGCCGAACGATGGCGGTCCGGACGCAAGCCGGCCCGCAACGGACCACCGTGCCTCGGGCACCAAGGGCCTCGCCACGGTCGGCGCGGGTGAACCTCAGCCGGAACGGGTCGCCGTACCGACCGCGGTTCGTGATGCCGCGGCCGGCTCCGGGTCGAGCGCCGGGCTGTCGGCGTCGTGGGCGCGCCGCTTGGCGATCACCGCGCAGACCATCAGCTGCATCTGGTGGAAGAGCATCAGCGGGAGCACGGCGAGGGAGGCCTGTGCGCCGAACAGGACGCTCGCCATGGGGAGCCCGGAGGCGAGGGACTTCTTCGACCCGGCGAACTGGATCGCGATCCGGTCCTCCCGGCCGAAGCCGAGGGCGCGGCCGCCGTACCAGGTCAGCGCCAGCATCACGGCGAGCAGCGCGGCCTCGACGACGAGCAGGCCGCCGAGCCGGAGCGGGCTCACCTGGTGCCAGATGCCGCGCACCATGCCCTCGCTGAACGCGGTGTAGACGACCAGCAGGATCGAGCCGCGGTCGACGAGCCCGAGCACCTTCTTGTGCCGGGTGACGAACCCCCCGATCCAGCGCCGCAGGAGCTGTCCCGCGAGGAACGGCACCAGCAGTTGCAGCACGATCTCGACGAGCGAGTCCGCCGAGAATCCGCCGCCGCTGCTGCCCAGCAGGGCCGCCGCGAGCAGCGGGGTGACGACGATGCCGACGAGGGAGGAGAAGGAGCCCGCGCAGATCGCGGCGGGCACGTTGCCGCGGGCCATCGAGGTGAACGCGATCGACGACTGGATGGTGGAGGGGACGAGGGTGAGGAAGAGCAGCCCGGTGTAGAGGTTGTGCGTCAGGAACACCGGCACCAGGCCGCGGGCCGCCAGACCCAGCAGCGGGAAGATCACGAAGGTGCAGGCGAGCACGGTGACGTGGAGCCGCCAGTGCCGGAGTCCCTCCAGCGCCTCACGGGTGGAGAGCCGGGCCCCGTACAGGAAGAAGAGGAAGGCGATCGCGGCCGTGGAGGCACCGGAGGTGACGCTCGCGGCCGTGCCCCGCGCCGGGACGAGGGCGGCGAGCCCCACGGTCCCCAGCAACAGGAGGATGTACGGATCGACGGGCATCCGACGCGGCCATCGCAGGCGTTTCACAGTGCTCCACTACTTCGCTGTACGTCCGGCGCAGGGGCACGATCGTGCCCGGTGCGGGGCACGGTCGTGCCCTCTCCATCGTCCTCCCCAGGCGGGTGATCGGGAATCTGTCATACCGCTCTGACTGTCATCGTGTTCCGCGATAACCTTCAGCCATGTACGACCCCTCCCACCTGCGTACGTTCCTCGCGGTGGCCCAGACACTGAGCTTCACGCAGGCCGCCCGACGGCTGGGGCTGCGCCAGTCCACGGTGAGCCAGCACGTGCGGCGACTGGAGGACGCGACCGGGCGCCCGCTCTTCCTGCGGGACACGCACTCCGTGGAGCTGACCGAGGACGGCGAGGCGATGCTCGGCTTCGCACGGCGGATCCTGGAGGTGCACGAGCAGGCGACGGCGTTCTTCACCGGGACCCGGCCGCGCGGCCGGCTGCGGTTCGGCGCCTCCGAGGACTTCGTGCTCACCCGGCTGCCGGAGATCCTCGAGGGCTTCCGGTACGAGCACCCCGAGGTGGATCTGGAGCTGACGGTCGAGCTGTCGGGCACGCTGCACGAACGGCTGGCGGCGGGCCGGCTCGACCTGGTGCTGGCCAAGCGGCGCCCCGAGGACAGCCGCGGCGAACTGGTCCGGCACGACAAGCTGGTGTGGATCGGTGCGGAGCGGCTGCGCCTGGACCCCGACCGCCCGGTTCCGCTGATCGTCTACCCGCCGCCGGGCATCACCCGCGCCCGCGCCCTTCAGGCCCTGGAGAAACAGGGCCGGCCCTGGCGCATCACCTGCACGAGCGGCAGCCTCAACGGACTGATCGCGGCGGCCCGCGCCGGCCTCGGCGTGATGGCCCACTCCCGGGGCCTCATCCCTCCGGGCCTGGTCAGGATCCCCGAGCGTGCGGGCTTGCCGGACCTGGGCGAGGTCGACTTCGTCCTGGTCCACGGAGAGCGCCTGGGCCCCGCCCACAGCGCGGCGCAGGCGCTGGCGGCGACGATCCTCGCGGGCGGCGACCGGCTGCACCGACGGTAGTCACCGCACCGGCCGCGGATGAGCTCCACCCTGGCGGGCGGCGGCGCCAGGGCGCTGCGGCACGTTCTCCGAGCACGCCCTGGGCACCGCCTTCGCCTCCGGACCCGACGCGGCGCTCGGGACGGCCGGCGTGGTGGGGCTGGCCGCGGGGGCGGCCGTGCTGGTTCTGGTGCGAAGGCCGCGGGACCGAGTGACAGGATCGGCGCCGCGGACGCTGAAGAAGACAGTGGTAGGGCAGGGGTGCCCGCCGGGGGCGGTGGCCCGGCGGAAGGCACCGGCCACCGCCCCGCCTACTCGCCGGTAGGGCGTGCGGCGCGGTAATCGCCCCGTACAGATTCCGTGGAGATTAGGGGACCGGAACTTACGCCGCCGTAAGGGATTCTGTCCGCCCCTTCCCCTTGTGCTCGCATTTTCCGTGGCTGACCTGTGCGTTTGTGAGGAGTTCCGGGGTTTCCAGCCCTCTCCCGCCCGGCTCCTGGGTGGGGTAGCTTTCACGGCGCTGTGCGGAGCGCCCCCAGAAAGCCTGACCGGCTGGAGCGCCCCGCAGGCGAACCAAGGAGCCGGGAGCGGGGATTGCGCGAGTTCACCAACCCTCCGTTGGCGTCGGCGCCGCCGGTGGGCGGCCTGGCCGATGTCGTCTTCGAGTATGCCCAGGAAGATCCGCTCCGTGTAGCCCTCGGCCGCAAGGACGAGCAGGGTCGGTGGCGCGATGTGACCGCCGCCGAGTTCCGCGACGAGGTGCTGGCGCTCGCCAAGGGTCTGCTGGCCCAGGGAGTCCGCTTCGGGGACCGCGTCGCGATCATGTGCCGTACGCGCTACGAGTGGACGCTCTTCGACTTCGCGCTGTGGACGATCGGCGCCCAGGTCGTCCCCGTCTATCCCACCTCGTCGGCCGAGCAGGTCTTCTGGATGCTGCACGACGCGCAGGTGGTGGCCGCCATGGTGGAGCACGAGGACCACGCGATGACGGTCGCCACGGTCATCGACCGGCTGCCGCAGCTGCGCCGCCTGTGGCAGCTCGACACGGGCGCCGTGCAGGAGCTGTACGACGCGGGCGCGCACATCGAGGACGAGGTGGTGCACCGGCACCGGCAGGCGGTCACCCCGGAGACGGTGGCGACCGTCATCTACACCTCCGGCACCACCGGCCGCCCCAAGGGCTGTCTCCTCTCGCACGGCAACTTCATGTTCGAGGCCGACACGGTCATCGAGCGGTGGGAGCCGGTGTTCCACTCCAAGCGGGGCGACGAGGCGGCGACCCTGCTGTTCCTGCCGCTGGCGCACGTCTTCGGGCGGATGGTCGAGGTCGCGGCCATCCGCGGGCGGGTCAAGTTCGGCCACCAGCCGCAGCTGAACGCGGCGGCGCTGCTGCCCGATCTCGCCGCGTTCAGACCGACGTTCTTCCTCGCCGTGCCGTACATCTTCGAGAAGGTCTTCAACGCGGCCCGCCGCAAGGCCGAGAAGGAGGGCCGCTCCGGGCCGTTCGAGAAGGCGGTCGAGGTCGCCGTGAAGTACGCGGACGCGATGGAGGCGAAGGCGTGGGGCACCGGCCCCGGCCCGTCGGCGGGCCTGCGCGTGCAGCACCAGTTCTTCGACAAGGTCGTCTACGCCAAGATCCGCGCCGCGATGGGCGGCCGGGTACGGCACGCGATGTCCGGCGGCTCGGCGATGGACCGCCGGCTCGGCCTGTTCTTCGCGGGCGCCGGCGTGCACATCTACGAGGGCTACGGGTTGACGGAGTCGACGGCGGCGGCGACCGCCAACCCGCCCGAGCGCACCCGCTACGGCACGGTCGGCCAGGCCATCCCCGGCACCACCGTGCACATCGCGGACGACGGCGAGATCTGGCTGCGCGGCGCCCATGTCTTCCAGGGCTACCTCAACAACCCGAAGGCCACCGACCAGACCCTCCACGACGGCTGGCTCGCCACCGGCGACCTGGGCTCCCTCGACGAGGACGGCTATCTCACGATCACGGGGCGCAAGAAGGAGATCCTGGTGACCTCCGGCGGCAAGAGCGTCTCCCCCGGGCTGCTCGAGGAGCGCGTACGGGACCACCCGCTGGTCGCGCAGTGCATCGTCGTCGGCAACGACCGCCCCTACGTCGCCGCGCTCGTCACACTCGACGCGGAGGCCGTGGAGCACTGGCTGCAGATGCAGGGCAAGCCCAAGCTGTCCCCGGCCCAGATGGTGCGCGACCCGGACCTGGAGACGGAGGTGCGGCGGGCGGTGGTCGCCGCGAACACGCTGGTCTCGCAGGCCGAGTCGATCCGTACGTTCCGCATCCTCGCCCACCAGTTCACCGAGGAGCACGGGCTCCTCACGCCGTCGCTGAAGCTGAAGCGCAAGGCCATCGAGAACGCGTACGCGAACGAGGTCGAGGCGCTGTACCGGACCTGAGCCCGGCCCAGCGTCCCTGCCCCTCGGACCGGTCTTGACTGTCCCCCTTCGCGGGTGGCGTGTGGACGTTCCGATCCATGTCCGGCGGGGGTTCTCCAGACCACCGCGGCTCATCAAGCCAGTTGGTAGCCGCGGAGGCCGGTGAGCAGGAGGTAGGTGTCCTGCAGGGACCCGGAGGTGTCGCCCAGGGAGCGGTAGATGCCCCACTTGGGCCGCACCCGGTCGGCGAGGAAGGTGTCGACGCCTGTCTTCGACTTGTCGATGACGGTGGTCGAGCCGCTCTTGAGGATCCAGCGGACCGAGCCGGCCGAGCCGTCGCCGACCTTGATCTGGAAGTCGACGTCGGTCCATTTGTCGTGCAGCGGCTCCAGGTTGGTCCGGCTGACCAGGATGTCGTCGATCGCCAGCTTCAGCTCGATGGTCTGCACGCCGTTCACGCGCCGCAGCGACTGCACGACGATCGGGGAGGTGCCGGTGCCGGGCTGCTTCATCTGCATGATGTGGGTGAAGGTGGTGGTCGCCTTCAGGGAGCTGGGGATGTACATCGAGTACGTGATCCGCCAGGTCTGTCCCTCGGTCCACTTCAGGTAACTGCTGCTGCTCGTGCGCAGCCCGGTGACCTCCTGGCGCTGCCGGTCGGTCGATGTGTCGCGGTCGACCGTGTGCATGTTGAAGCGCCAGTTGTCGCCGGTGGCGAAGATGTGCGGGTGCCCGGCCGGGTGGGAGTCGGCGCGGTCGTCCTCGACGGTCTCGAAGGCACCGAGGCCGTCGTTCCTCGCCGAGGGGGACCACTTCAACTGCCAGGAGGCCGCTCGCGCCGTGGCCGCCGGCAGACCGACCGCCGCGGCCGCCGTGCCGCCGAGGGCCGCGCTCAGCAGGGTTCTTCTGGTGGGACTCATGACTGTTCACCTCGCTGCGAAGGAATGTGTCGTCCGGAGCTACTCGTTGGTGATCGGGAAGGCGCCCAGGCCGTGCAGGTCGTTGGCGGCCCGGGTGCGGTCGGCGTAGTACGCGTGGTCGCCGATGTCGGTACCGACGGAGATGTCGGTGAGGTCGGTGAGGTCGTGAGGTCGATGCATCCGTCGGAGCCGACGGGCAGCCTGGCGAGGACGCTCGCGTGGGGCGCGATGGGCGCGATGGATGCGATGGGTGCGCTGGGCGCGCTGGGCGCGCTGGCGGCACGAGCGCGCTGTGGCTCGGCGGCCTCCCGGACGGGGGGGGACCGGGGCGCTTGGGGAGCGGGGCGGCGGCGCCTGAGCCGGCTCCGCTCGGATGCGCGGTGCCGTCCCCGAGCTCCACGGGTCTGCCGGCAACTGCCGTACGAGGGCGAGGAGTTGCCCTCCGTGGGTCACCATCCCCTGGCGGTCCCGGTGAGTCAGGGGCCTGTCGGGCCCCTTTCCTCCGATGTTTCCCGGGCGCTCTGCTTCAGCCGGCAGGCTGCGTACGCCTTCTCGTTCATGTGTGCGTACCTGCTTTCCAGCGAGTGGGGGGTGAGTGGGCCCAGGCAGTTCCAGGCAGACGCGCGGTTCACATGGATGCACAGGGTTCAGCAATGCGTTCGGTGCCGCGATACAGAGTTGCGGGATGGCGTGGCCCGGTCAATGGTCCGGACCGATGAGGTCGGATCCATTTCCGGCCAATGTGTGGTCGGCGTCGCGACTTGACGGGGAACCCGCCGGTCAGGAATGCACGTAAGGTGGTGATCGTTGACGATAGGAGCACCACCCGACGACTGAAGGATCGAGAGCTCGTGAGCAGCAAGGTCCCCCCGATCATCCTGAACAACGGCGTCGAGATGCCCCAGCTGGGCTTCGGCGTCTGGCAGGTGCCGGACGACGAGGCGGAGAGCGCGGTCACCACCGCCCTGGAGGCCGGGTACCGCAGCATCGACACAGCGGCGATCTACGGCAACGAGGAGGGCGTCGGCAAGGCGGTCGCCGCGTCCGCCATCCCCCGCGAGGACCTCTTCATCACCACCAAGCTCTGGAACAGCGACCAGGGGTACGACGCCACGCTGCGCGCCTTCGACGCGTCGCTGGAGAAGCTCGGCCTGGACTACGTGGACCTGTACCTGATCCACTGGCCGCTGCCGTCGCGGGGTACGTTCGTCGAGACGTACAGGGCCTTCGAGAAGCTCCACGCGGACGGCCGCGCCCGGGCGATCGGCGTCTCCAACTTCCTTCCGGAGCACCTCGAGACGCTGATCGAGGCCACCTCCGTCATCCCGGCGGTCAACCAGATCGAGCTGCACCCGCACCTACAGCAGCACGCCGCCCGTGAGTACCACGCGGAGCAGGGCATCGCGACCGAGGCCTGGTCGCCGCTCGGCCAGGGCAAGGGCCTCCTCGAGGTGCCGGCGATCGTCGCCATCGCACAGAAGCACGGCCGCACCCCGGCCCAGATCGTGCTGCGCTGGCACGTCCAGCTCGGCAACATCGTGATTCCCAAGTCCGTGACCCCGGCCCGGATCAGGGAGAACATCGAGGTCTTCGACTTCTCGCTGGACACCGAGGACATGGCGGCGATCAGCGCGCTCAACGAGGACCGCCGTCTCGGCCCGAACCCCGCGACGTTCGACATGGGCTGACGGACGACCGACCCACGCGCCCCGGACCGCCGCCACGGCGACCCGGGGCGCGTCGCTGTCCGCCGTAGGCTCTGACGGCAAAAAAGACAGGGACTTGACGAGGGCATGCTGACGGGTCCACCTTGTACGGCACCTGGTAAGGAAACTTTCCTAACAGAAGGGTCCCCCACAGTGCGCACTCGACCACTGACCCTCGCCGCGGCCTCCGGCGCCGCACTCCTCGCCACCGCCGTGCTCCCCGCGAACGCCTCCGGAGCCGCACCCAAGTCCGCCCAGGAGGGCTCGGTCAGCGCGGCCGACCTCCTCGCCAAGGTGACGTCCTGTTCGCAGATATCGAACGGCAAGTACAAGACCGACGACGAGACCTCGGCCACCGTCCCCGTCTGCGGCAAGAACGGCGCGGTGTTCTGGAAGGCCGACATGGACGTCGACTGCGACGGCCAGGTCACCGGCAAGTGCAACGGCGACACCGACCCCTGGTTCCAGGACGACACCGCGTTCCACCAGTCCGACGGCAAGCCGCTGCGCGCCGACTCGCTGCCGTACGTCGTCGTGCCGAGCGCCAGCAGCATCTGGAAGTACTCCAGCTCCGGCATCAAGGGCGGTGGCGTGGTCGCCGTGATCTACAACAACAAGGTCGAGTACGCGGTCGTCGGCGACACCGGCCCCACGAAGATCATCGGCGAGGCGTCCTACGCCACCGCGAAGGCGCTCGGCATCGACCCCGACCCGGCGACCGGCGGCGCGGACTCCGGCGTGACGTACATCCTGTTCAAGAACTCGCAGGTATCACCCATCGAGAGCCACAGCGCGGCGGTGTCCCTCGGTGAGTCGCTGGCCAAGCAGTTCATTCGGGACAACTGAGTCCGTGATGCCGGGCGCCCGCCACGGGGCGCCCGGCGTACGTCACTCGGGCCGGCCGACCGGTCGTGGAGCGCTCTCCGAGTCAGTCCTTGACGGCCGTGTGCATCGTGTGCGCCTGCAGCACGTAGACGTCGGGGCGGTGGTACAGGCTCGCCTTGTCGTCCGGGTCCAGGAGGCGGTCCAGGGTCGCGCGGTCCGTCGCGTCCAGGCCGTCCGCGAGCTTGTCGCGACGGCGCTGGAACTCGGCGACGACACAGGTGCGGGCCTCGTCGGAGAGCGGGGCGGGCAGCTCGAACAGGAAGGTGCGGGTCACCGGTGCGCGCAGCCCGACGGAGGTCATGAGCGCGGACCAGTCCTCGGTCTCCGCGACCGCGCCGGGCAGCTCCGCTCGCATCGCGGTGAACCGCTCGGTCTCCACCGCGTCCAGCCGGGCCTCCAGGCCCGGGCGTCCGATGCCGATGTCACGCGGGAGCGAACGCGGGGGCAGGCCGCCCTCCAGCAGGGCCAGGACCCCGCCGGGAGCGAGATGATCCGCGAAAGCGGCGAGCGCCGCGCGCTGGTCACCGAGGTGGTGCAGGCTGCGACTCGCCCACAGCAGGTCCGCCGGGTACTCCAACGCCTCGAGGACACCCGGGAGTTCACCGGCCAGAGTGCTGAAGCGGTCGGCGAGCCCCAGCCGGGCGGCCCGCATACGGGCGCGCTCCAGCAGCGGCTCGGAGCCGTCGGCCGCCACGACCCGGGCGTCCGGGAAGGCCTCGGCGAGGACACAGGTGACGGCTCCCGGTCCACTGCCGGCGTCGACGATCAGCCCCGGCCGCGCACCGCGCTCTCCCAGCCAGCCCGCGATCCGCCGGTACATGGGGGTGAGCAGTTCGGCCTGCGACTCCAGCAGCGGGGCCATCGTGGCCCAGTCGACGTCGGCGTGCGCGTGATGGTCGTGATGCTCGTGCGCCATGGTGGTCACCCTCTCTTCTCGGTGCCGTCAGCCTGCGCCGACGCACCGTGAGGGGGCCACTTCTGTTGCCGGTACGGCAAAAACGGGGTGCGCCACCGCCGGCCGGCCACCGACGATGGCCTCATGGACGATCGGATGGTGGAGCGAGCTCAGCGGCCGGACGGCGACTACTCACCGGTCGAGTTCGCGATCCGCCGGGGTCTGGCCCGGGAGGGCTGACCCGGCGGATCGCTCAAGGACCCGTCACCCGGTCACGGCAGAGGCGGGTAGGCGTTCTGCATCAGCTGCTGGAACTGGGCCGAGAACCAGTGCCCGGACAGCGGTGCGTTCGGCAGGGCGCCCGACATGTTGTTGTTGTTCCGTGCGTTGCCCGTGTACGTCGGGTCGCACATCCGGTCGAAGCCCTTGCCCTCGTCGTTCGGGATCGCCGAGCTGGAACCGTCGGACTCCCCCGGCGGCTTCATCCACACGTAGGCGTCGATCCCGGCGGCCGGGTTGGCCTGCGGCCGCTCGCCGAGGCCGGCGCCCGCCTGGTTGCACCAGTTGCCGATGTGGATGCGCCGGTCGTAGCGCCCGCCGTTGACGTACGTGTCGACGTCCGTCCTGGCGCCCGGGCCGGTGGGCCGGGCCGAGCCGCCCCAGCCGTTCCTGGACGTGTCGATCAGCATGCCGATGTTCGAGTTGAAGCCGACCGAGACGAGCTTGTCGCGGAAGGCCTGAGCGTACGACAGCTCGTCGACGTACCGGTTCCAGTCCACCCACTTGGACTGGCGCACCGATGTGCCGTTCACGGTGTCGTTGATCGTGAAGTTGTTCTCCTTCAGGGCGCTGTAGTTCGCCGTGTTGGTGATGAACCCCGCCACGTCGTCGACCGTCGCGCCCTCGCTGGTGGCCGCCTGCTTGAACAGGTCGGCCGCCGGGCCGAAGTTGTCGTCCCAGCCGAGCCAGCCGTGGTGACCGGCGTCCACGTAGTTGTAGACGTTCGGGATCGCGCCGAGCTTGGCGAGCGCGTAGCCGACGCCCTTCACGTAGTTGCCGTTGGCCTTCATCGTGTCGCACTGCGGGGTGGCCGTGGCGCGGCTGCCGGTGTTGGTGACCAGGTTCGGCAGCGAGTCGATCTCGATGGTGGTGACGATCCGGAGCGAGGCGTACTTGGGGTCGGAGAGGATCCTCGCGATGGGGTCGATGAACTGCGTCTTGTACTTGTCGATCTCCGTGGGGCCCAGCTCACCGTTGGAGGCCAGGGCCGCGCAGTCACGTCCGGGCAGGTCGTAGACGACGAGCTGGACGACCTCCTCGCCGGTGCCCTTCTGCTTGAGCGCCTCGTCGAGGTGGGCGCGCAGGCCCATGCCGCCGTTCGCGCCGTTGATCGCGGCGATGCGGTCGAGCCAGACGCCGGTGGGCTGATTGGAGACGCGGGTGCCGCCCGGCTCGGCGGCGGCCTTCGCGGACCACTCCGGGTTCACGTACACCTTGGCGCCGGCGTACGGGTTGTCGACGCGGCTGCCCGAGCCGCCGCCGCTGCCGCCTCCGGTGCCCCCGCCGCTGCCGCCGCCCGCGTCGACGTTGCAGGTGACGCCGTCGAGCGTGAAGGTGGCCGGGACCGCGTTCGTGCCGCCGTAGGAGGCGTTGAAGCCGAAGCTGACCGAACCGCCGGTCGCCAGCGAGCCGTTGTAGCTCTCGTTGGCGGCGGTGACGGCGGCCCCGCTCTGGCTGATCTTCGCGTTCCAGCCGCTGGTGACCTTCTGGTTTCCGGCGTACGACCATTGCACCGACCAACTCGACTTGGCGGCCGAGTTGTTGGTGACGGTGACCGCGGCGGTGAAGCCGGTGTCCCACTGGTTCTGCACCTTGTAGTCGACGGTGCAGGGGACGGCGGCGTGCGCGGGGGTGGTGACGACCGCGGTGCCGGTCGTGCCTGCGACAAGGGCGAGCGCGGCCAGTAACGACGTTCTTGTACGACTCATGAGTGCGGGTTCCTGTCTGGTCGTGAACTGCGTGGACTATCCGTTGAGGGCGCGCAGGTGGTCGCGCAGCCCGGTGCCGTACGACGTGGGCGTTCCGTCGTAGTTGGAGATCAGGGACGGGCCGGAGGAGCAGTCCCAGGTGTTCCAGGTCCAGCCGAGGTAGGACAGGTTCCGGTCGTCGAACCACTTCATGACCTGGTCGACGAACCCGTGCGAGCAGGTGTTCTCACCGATCTCCCCGGCCACCAGCGGCACCTGGGACGCCACCGGGGCGAGCGTGGAGTTCCAGCAGCTCTCGCTCGCGCAGGTGTTGAAGTTGTAGACGTGGTAGGCGGCGACGAGATTGCCCGCCGGGTCGCTGGGCCTGTACGTCAGCCACTGGCTCAGGTCGTTGGAGTACGCCAGTCCGCCGGCCAGGATCACGTTGTCGGCGCCGGTGGAGCGCACCGCGTCGACCAGGTCCTGCATTCCGGCGACCTCGTAGGAGATGCCGGGGCAGGTGCCGCCGTCCTTCCAGCACTTCCAGGCGTCCGTGACGCTGGAGGTCGCCCGGTCCGGATACGGCTCGTTGAACAGGTCGAACGCCACCGCCCGGTCCTGCTTGAACGTGCTGGCGACCGACGACCAGAAGGACGGGGTGTACTGGGCGTCCGGCATGGGCTTCTGGCAGGTGGCGTGCACATCGGAGCAACCCGCCGAGTTGCCGGTGTACTGGCCGTGGGTCCAGTGCAGTTCGACGATCGGCGTCATGCCGTGCGCCTCGACGCGGGCCACCAGGTCCTTGACGGCCTTGATGTAGTTGGCGCCCGCGTACTCCGGCTCGACGTTGGAAAGACCCAGCCAGCACTCCTCGTTGAGCGGGATGCGGACCGCGCTCGCCTTCCAGTCGGCGATCGCCTTGATCGCCGCGTCGTCCACCGGGCCGTCGAAGATGCCGTAGCCCTGGACGCACATGAACTCGCCGCCGGACCGGTTCACGCCGAGCAGGCGACGGGTCTTGCCGGCGGCGTCCACGAGCTTGTTGCCCAAGACGTGCAGGGCCGGGGCCGAGCCGCTCGCCGGGGGCTCGGTCGGGGGCGGCGTGGGCGTCGGTTCGGAGTCGACGTTGCAGGTCGTCCCGTTGAGCTTGAAGGCCGTCGGGGCGGCGTTGCTCCCCGACCAGGAGGCGAGGAAGCCGGCGCTGACGCTCGCGCCGGTGGCCAGCGAGCCGTTCCAGCTCTCGTTGGTCGCGGTCACCGTCGTACCGGACTGGGTCCACTTGGCGTTCCAGCCCTGGCTGACCTTCTGACCGCCCGCGAAGTCGAAGGTGAGCGCCCAGCCACTCACCGCGGCACGGTTGTTGGTGATCTTGACGGCGCCTTGGAAGCCGCTGTCCCACTGGCTCGTGACGGAGTACTCCACCGTGCACGCGGGGGCGGCGCCCGAGGCCGTGACCACCGGGACGACCACGCTGCCGACGACGGCGACCGCGCCGGCCACGAGTAAGAGCGCTGAACGAGGGGGGTGTCGCATGAGCGAGTCCTTGCAGCTCGGGCGCGCCCGTGACGGACGCGTCGACTGATGGAGTCGCTCCCACTGGTGCCGGTGAAGGTAGCGCCAAGTGACGGCAAAGAACAGAGGAGTCGCTGACTTTCCTTCAGCACACCGTGTCGAATCTTTTCGACTCTTCAAGCACCTTGACCCCTCTTGACCCCCTCCCCAATATGGGAGCGCTCCCACTGGTTCAAGGCTTGTTGCTCCCCCCACCTCTGCTCCGAGCCGCAAGGAGGAACCAGCACATGGCCCAAAGACGGAGACGCCGCGTGGCGCGGCGGCTCTGGACCGCCGCCGTGGCGGCCCTCGCACTCCCCCTGACGATGCTCGCGAACGGCCCGACTCCCGCCCATGCGGCGGCAGTTCAGTGCAGCGTCGACTACAAGACCAACGACTGGGGCTCCGGCTTCACCGCGGACCTCACGATCACCAACCGCGGCGCCGACGCCGTCAACGGCTGGACGCTGACGTACGACTACACGGGCAACCAGACGCTGACCAACGGCTGGAGCGGCACCTGGTCCCAGTCCGGCAAGTCGATCACGGTGAAGAACGCCTCCTGGAACGGCACGATCGCCGCCGGGGCCGCCGTGAACACGGGCGCGCAGTTCACCTACAGCGGCACGAACGCGGCGCCGACGAACTTCGCCGTCAACGGCACGACGTGTGCGGGCGCCCACCAGCCGCCGGTCACCGTGCTGACCAGCCCGGCCGCCGGCGCGGTCTACACCCAGGGCGACGCGGTCCCGCTCGCGGCCACCGCGGCCGCCGCCGACAACGCGACGATCAGCAAGGTCGAGTTCTACGACGACACGACGCTGCTGGGCAC
Organism: Streptomyces sp. NPDC093984; assembly: GCF_044764595.1. Lineage (NCBI taxonomy): Bacteria > Bacillati > Actinomycetota > Actinomycetes > Kitasatosporales > Streptomycetaceae > Streptomyces > Streptomyces sp. NPDC093984. The sequence goes on from NZ_JBIWIM010000001.1 coordinate 987,755, forward strand.
GGACACGAGCGCGCCCTACTCGCTCTCGGTCTCAAGCCTGCCCGTGGGCAGTCATTCCCTGGTGGCGAAGGCGTACGACAGCCTGGGTGCGTCGGCGGAGTCCACGCCGGTCGGCATCACGGTCGCCTCGGGTCCCGCCGTGGTGGCCTCGCCGACCCAGCTCGGCGTCCAGCAGGGCAGGACGGGCACGTTCGGCGTCACGCTGTCGAAGCAGCCGAGCGCGAACGTGACGGTTTCGGTAGCCCGCACGGACGGCAACACGGGCCTGTCCGTCACCGGTGGCTCCTCGCTCACCTTCACGCCGTCCAACTGGAACACGGCCCAGACGGTGACCATCACGGCGGACTCCTCCGGTACGGGCTCGGCCACCTTCACCGCCTCCGCGACCGGCTACACCAAGGCCACGGTGACCGTCACGGAGCTGGCGGCCACGAAGGCGTACGACGCCCGCTTCCTGGACCTCTACGGCAAGATCACCAACCCGGCGAACGGCTACTTCTCTCCCGAGGGCATCCCCTACCACTCGGTGGAGACGCTGATCGTCGAGGCGCCGGACCAGGGCCATGAGACGACGTCGGAGGCGTACAGCTATCTGCTGTGGCTGCAGGCCATGTACGGCAAGGTGACGGGCGACTGGTCGAAGTTCAACGGCGCCTGGGGTCTGATGGAGAAATACATGATCCCGACCCACGCCGACCAGCCGACCAACTCCTTCTACGACGCCTCCAAGCCCGCGACCTACGCCCCCGAGCTGGACACCCCGAACGAGTACCCGGCGAAGCTCGACACGTCCGTCCCGGTCGGCTCGGACCCGATCGCGGGCGAGCTGAAGAGCGCGTACGGCACGGACGACGTCTACGGCATGCACTGGCTGCAGGACGTCGACAACGTCTACGGGTACGGCAACGAGCCCGGCAAGTGCGAGGCGGGCCCGACGGCCACAGGACCGTCGTACATCAACACCTTCCAGCGCGGCCCGCAGGAGTCGGTGTGGGAGACGGTGCCGCAGCCGACCTGCGACTCCTTCAAGTACGGCGGCAGGAACGGGTACCTCGACCTGTTCACCGGCGACTCTTCGTACGCCAAGCAGTGGAAGTTCACCGACGCGCCGGACGCCGACGCGCGCGCCGTGCAGGCCGCGTACTGGGCGGACGTGTGGGCCAAACAGCAGGGCAAGGGCGGTGACGTCTCCGCGACCGTGGGCAAGGCCGCGAAGATGGGCGACTACCTGCGCTACGCGATGTACGACAAGTACTTCAAGAAGGTCGGCAACTGCGTGGGGGCCACGTCCTGCCCGGCGGGCACCGGCAAGGACGCCTCGCACTACCTGCTGTCCTGGTACTACGCCTGGGGCGGCGCCCTGGACACCTCCGCGGGCTGGGCCTGGCGCATCGGCTCCAGCCACGTCCACGGCGGCTACCAGAACCCGCTCGCCGCGTACGCGCTCAGCAGTTACGCCGACCTGAAGCCCAAGTCGGCGACGGGCGCCTCGGACTGGACCAAGTCGCTGCAGCGCCAACTGGAGTTCTACCAGTGGCTGCAGTCGTCCGAGGGCGCCATCGCGGGCGGCGCGACCAACAGCTGGCAGGGCCGGTACGCCACCCCGCCGGCCGGCACGTCGACCTTCTACGGCATGTACTACGACTGGCAGCCCGTCTACCACGACCCGCCGTCCAACCAGTGGTTCGGCTTCCAGGCGTGGTCGATGGAGCGGGTCGCGGAGTACTACCAGCAGACGGGGAACGCCGCGGCGAAGGCGATCCTCGACAAGTGGGTGAAGTGGGCTCTGTCCAAGACCACGATCAACCCGGACGGCTCGTACCGGATCCCCTCCACGCTCCAGTGGTCGGGCCAGCCGGACACCTGGAACCCGTCGTCGCCCGGCTCCAACAGCGGGCTGCACGTCACCGTCGCGGACTACACCAACGACGTGGGCGTGGCAGCCGCGTACGCGAAGACGCTGACGTACTACGCCGCCAAGTCCGGTGACGCGGCGGCGAAGTCGACGGCGAAGGCGCTGCTGGACGGCATGTGGAGCAACTACCAGGACAGCCTGGGCATCGCCGTCCCCGAGACGCGCGCCGACTGCAACCGCTTCGGCGACACGGTGTACGTGCCGAGCGGCTGGAGCGGCACGATGCCGAACGGCGACGCGATCAACTCCTCGTCCACCTTCACCTCGCTGAGGTCCTTCTACAAGAACGACCCGGCCTGGTCGAAGATCGAGGCCTACCTCAAGGGCGGGGCCGCGCCGTCGTTCACGTACCACCGGTTCTGGGCCCAGGCGGACATCGCCCTGGCCATGGGCTCGTACGCGGAGCTCCTCGAATAAGTCCCCGCTAACGCTTCGCGTACCGAAGCCGGGCGGACCTCACCCGCACTGGGGTCCGCCCGGTTGTCGCGCCCTCCTCACGGAAGGAAGGTCCCCCACCGTGCGAGGAACCCCCCATAGCGGCCGCATCCTCACTGCCGTGTTCGCGCTCGCCGCCGGCCTCCTCGCCGGCACCCCGCCCGCGCTGGCCACGAGCAGCCCGAAGGCTGCGACGCTCGCCGCCGACACCTACACCTGGAAGAACGCCCGTATCGACGGCGGCGGTTTCGTCCCCGGCATCGGGGTCGGCGGTGACAGTGAAGAACCTGGGCTGGAACGCCCAAGTGGCCGGGGGCTCGTCCGTGAGTTTCGGGTTCACGGGGAGCTGGTCGGGGTCAAACACGAAACCCACGGCCTTCAAGCTGAACGACCAGACCTGCACGGTGAGCTGACGGCCGGGGAGCGTGCCGTGCGCACGGCACGCGCCTCGCCCAAGCGGCGTGACCATGCGCACGCCGGACGGTTATGCCGGTCATGGAAGCTTCTCGTTCCGGCAGGTCCGCCGCCCTCGGCGCCGTCACCTCACTTCTGCTTCTCGTCGTCACCGTCCTGACCGGGTCCCCGGCCACCGCCGCCCGTCACGCGGTCCCTGCGGCGGACCCCGCGGCGATCCGCGCGTGGAACGCCATCGCCACCGACACCATCGCCACCAACCTCGGCCCCACCCGCCCATCGGGGCAGGCGGTCATCTGGCACGGGTTCGTCTCGGCCGCCGTCTACAACGCCGTGGTAGGCATCCAGGGCGACTACGCCCCGTACAAGTGGCGGGAACGCGGCCCCTCCACCGCATCGCCCGAGGCGGCGGCCGTGGCCGCGGCGCACCGTGTCCTGCTCACCTACTTCCCCGCCTCCCGGGCCGGGCTCGACGCCGCCTACGCCGACTGGCTCGCCAGGATTCCCGACGGCACGGCGAAGACACAGGGCGTGGACTTCGGAGAGCGTGCCGCCGACCGCATCATCGCCCTGCGCGAAGGCGACGGCCGGTACGCGCCCGTGCAGTTCACCACCCCGCCGGCGCCCGGTGTCTGGCGGCCCACCCCGCCCGGCCGTCTGCCCTTCATCGACCCCTGGCTCGGCAGACTGCGCCCGATGCTGCTGCTCACCCCGGACCAGTTCCGTCCCGGCCCGCCACCCGCCCTGCCCTCGGCGCGCTATGCCCAGGACCTGAACGAGGTGAAGAGCATGGGCGCGAAGACCGGCTCGCCCCGCACCGCGCTCCAGACCGAGACGGCCCTGTTCTTCGGGGGCAGTCTGGTGACACAGATCCAGGCGGCGCTCAGGGACTACACCGACCGGCACCACCTGGGCATCGCCGAGACGGCACGCGTGTTCGCCGCGGCGAACACGTCGGCGACCGACGCCGTCATCACCGCCTGGGACGCCAAGCTCCGGTACGGACGCTGGCGGCCCATCACCGCCGTCCAACTGGCCGACACCGACGGCAACCCCGCGACCCAGGCCGACCCGCAGTGGCAGCCGCTGCTCGTCACGCCACCGCACCCGGACTACCTCAGCGGCCACACCACGGTCACCGGCGCGGTGACCCGGACCCTCAGCGGCATCCTCGGCACCACACGGCTGGACCTGAACATCCCGTCCGAGATCACCGGCACCACCCGGCACTACGCATACGCCGACCAGCTCGACCAGGACGTGATCGACGCGCGTGTGTGGGCCGGAATCCACTTCCGCTCGGCGGACGTGGCCGGGACCCAGACCGGCAAGCGGATCGGCACCTGGGCGCTGACCCACTACTTCCGGCCGCTGCACCCGCACCGCTGATCCGGGGGCGCGTGCCGTACCAGCACGCACCCCTCACAACGCACAGGGCACGCAGCGGTAGGCGATGACGGCGAACCTGCCCGCGTACCAGCCCACGCGGCCCGCCGTCGGCGACAGCACGGGCGCCGGACTCGCCACGGCGGTCTCTCCGCCGGCCCGCGACCGCGGCGGCCCGGCGCCGTGCTTCCCGTACTTGGGCGCGCCCCGAGCTGGACGACCGGCTGGAGACACCCTCCATGCGGAGTGGGAGAAACGCAGCGGTGGGCAGCTTGAGCTCCATCCGGAGGGCTCAGCAGGAGCGGGCGTTGCGGACCAGGGCGTCGAAAAGGTTCTGCTGGGAGGGGTCATGGTGCGCGGTGTCCTCCGGGTGCCACTGCACGGCCGTGAACCAGCCGCCGGCGGCGGGCAGTTCGAGCGCTTCGACGGTGCCGTCCTCGGCGGTGGCTGCCACGGTCAGGCCATTGCCCAGGCGGTCGACCCGCTGGTGGTGGTAGCAGGACGCTTCGACCTTGTCGCCACCCACTGCGCGCGCCGTCCGCGTCCCTCGGCGGATGGTCACCGGGTGCAGCAGATGCCGGTGCTCGCGGTCGGGACCGCCCATGTCCTGGTGGAGGCTGCCGCCGAGGGCGACGTTGACGACCTGGAGACCTCGGCAGATCGCCAGCAACGGGATCCCCGACTCCAGTGCTCGCCGAGCGACTGCGATGTCGAATGCGTCCTGGAGGTCGTCGACGTCGTAGACGCTGTCGTGGGTGTCGGCGGCGCCGTAGCGGTGTGGGGCGATGTCGCCGCCGCCGGGGAGCAGGACGCCGTCGAAGCGGGCGAGCCGGGCGGCGACGGCCGTGTCGGCGCAGTCCGACGGGTGGATGCTCACCGGTTCGCCGCCCGCCCGCCACACGGCCTCGATCAGCGCCCGGGCGTTGACCTCGGCGGAGTACCGCAGCGCGGAGGTGGTGGCGGAGAAGCGGGCCGGGACGGCTATCAACGGGCGTGTCACAGCTGGATCCAGGTGGTCTTGAGCTCGGTGTACTTCTCCAGGGCGTGGAGGGACTTGTCCCGGCCGTTGCCGGACTGCTTCATGCCGCCGAACGGCACGGCCAGGTCGCCCTCCTCGTAGCAGTTGACCCAGACCGTTCCAGCCTTGAGCGCGCGGGAGACCCGGTGGGCGGTGGACAGGTCGGAGGTCCACAGGCCGGCGGCGAGGCCGTACTCGGTGGCGTTGGCCAGGTGGACCGCCTCGTCGAGGTCGTCGAAGGTGAGTACGGACAGCACGGGGCCGAAGATCTCCTCGCGGGCCAGCCGCATGCCGGGGTCGACGCGGTCGAGGACGGTGGGCTGCACGAAGCTGCCGCCGGAGGAGGTCAGGGTGCGCTCCCCGCCGGTGAGCAGCCGGGCGCCCTCCGCCTGGCCGGTGGCGACGTGGTCGAGGACGCGGTCCAGGTGGGCCTGCGAGACCAGGGCACCCATCTCGGTCGCCGGGTCGAGGGGATCTCCGACCTTCAGTTCCCGCGCCCGCCGGACCACGGCGTCGGTGACCTGCTCGGCGATGGAGGAGTGCACGAGGAGCCGTGAGGGGGCGGTGCACATCTCACCCTGGTTGAAGAAGATTCCCCAGGCTGCGGTGGCGGCGGCCTTCTCGAGGTCCGGGGCGTCGGGAAGGACGATGTTGGGCGACTTGCCGCCGAGCTCCAGCCAGACGCGCTTGAGGTTGGAGTCCGCGGCGTAGTGCAGGAAGTGGCGGCCGACGGCGGTGGAGCCGGTGAAGGCCAGGACGTCGACGTCCGGGTGCCGGCCGATCGCCCGGCCGGCGGTCGGGCCGTCACCGGTGACGACGTTCAGGACGCCCGGGGGCAGCCCGGCGTCGGTACCGATTCGGCCCAGCAGCAGGGCCGACAGCGGTGACGACTCGGACGGCTTCAGGACGACGGTGCAGCCCGCGGCCAGGGCCGGAGCGACTTTCCAGCCGGCCAGCGTGAGCGGGAAGTTCCACGGTACGACCGCGCCGACCACCCCGGCAGGCTCCCGCGTCACGAGGGCGAGGGTGCCGGGGGCGGTGTGCGGGGAGAAGTCGGCCAGCTTGTCGGCCAGCTGCCCGTACCAGCGGAACGTGTTGACGACGGCGCGCAGTTCGATGTCGTACGCGTCGGTGATGGGCTTGCCCATCTCCAGGCTGACCGTGAGCGCCAGTTCCTCGCGCCGCTCTTCGAGGAGTTCGGCGATCCGCAGCAGGGTCCGGCCGCGGTCGGCGGGGGCCAGGCGCGGCCAGGGGCCGGAGTCGAAGGCGCGGCGCGCGGCCGCGACCGCTAGATCGACCTCGGCCTCACCCGCGTCGGCGACGTGGGTGAGGACCTGTCCGTCGCGGGGCGCGACGACGGCGAATGTCGCGCCGCTGCCGCCTTCGGGACGGCCGTCGATGTGGTGCTGGGTGGGCAGGTGGAGTTCCTTGGCCCGGGTCAGCAGTTCCTCATGGGTGACGTTGCGCATGGGTGTCTCCGGATGGCCCTTTACTCGGCTTATTCGGCGCCGGAGGTGCCGGACTCCAGCAGCCGCCCGCCGTCCCACACCACGCCGACCTGGCGGTAGTACGCGGCGATCGGCTCGCGGATCTCCAGCCGGGCCAGCTCCTCGGTCGGCGACTCGAACAGCTCCACATCGGCGTCGCCGACCCAGGGCTGACCGCCCTCGAAGGAGGCGGCTCCGGATTCGATCAGCTCGTCCAGCGCGAGCCCCTTGCCCTTCTCGATCGAGGGCAACCAGCGGTGGTGGGCCATGGGGTGGCCGTTGACGAAGCCGTTGGTGGCGGACGGCTCGCGCAGGGTGACCACGGCCTGGGCCAGGCGCCGGTCGGCGGCGGCGAGGGTCGCGCCGAACCGTGCCCCGGCCTCGATGCGGGGAGCCGGCCCGTAGGGGTGCGGGCGGGTCTGGTGGATGGAGCCGAGCTTCTTCGGGTAGCCCTGGTGCAGTCCGCGGGCGATCGCGAAGTCCTTGTCGACCCAGATGTACACACAGCGGGTGTAGGTCCGGCCCTTGTACGTACAGCGGACGACGGCGAACGCCTCCTTGTACTGGGCGAGCACCGGGTCCAGCAGTTCCTCGCCCGACGCCGAGCAGGACTGCCAGTCGGCCCAGATCAGCGCGACGGCGCCGGGGTCCTCGTCGGCGAGCTCCAGCGGCTCCGGCAGCAGTTCCCGCACCCGGGCGGGGTCGGTGCGGTACTCGACGGTGAGCAGATCGCCGGAGTAGCGCCAGGGCGGGGCGGGGATCAGCGACGAGGCGCCGGTCGCCGTCTTGGGGTGGAAGTAGCCATGCACACTGGCCATGTCGTCACGCTCCTGAGACAGATCGTGGTGGCGATACGCCACCTGCGGTGGATGCGGCGGACGGAGAAGGAGGTCGCCGTCGCGAGATGCCGGGGCCCAGCGCCTTCGGTACCGGCTCACCGCTGAGCACGGCCGCGGTGAGCTGACGACGCCGGAGGCGGTCATGAGCGGGCGAGCCGCTCCACACGCTCGTGCAGATGCTCGACGTAGCCCTCGGATTCGGGCTTCATCAGCACGCTGCGCAGGAGCCGCGCGCCGTCGGCGTCCGCGGTGACCTTCGGGTGGCCGGCGGTGAAGCGCTGGGCGCCGACGCGGAGTGTGCTGAGGAAGACCGGGTCCTGGCTGTCGGTCATCCCTTCCTGCAGGATCCGGTTGCTGGCCGCGTCGATCTCGGAGAGGGTGTTGCGGGCGGTCACCGGGAAGTAGCTGACGATGTCGAGCTGCGGGGCCTGGTAGAGCTCCAGGTGCTCGGAGGCCTCGATGAGTTCCGCCCAGCGGAGCGCCGCCCGTCGGCCGGCCGCCAGCACCTGCCCCAGCCCTTCGCGGGTGGGCGGCAGCAGCTGGAAGGTGAGCCACAGCGCGGCAGCCGCCGCGCCCGCCCGGGAGCACTCCAGGCTGATCTCGCCCAGGTGCAGTTCCTCGGAGGTGAAGTAGGTGTACGGCGAGTCGTGCAGGTAGAACCGCCCGACCGAGGGATCGCGGAAGAGGACGGCGCCGCAGCCGTAGGGCTGAAGGCCGTGCTTGTGCGGATCCACCACGATGGAGTCGGCCTGGGCGACGGCCTGCCAGGGCTCGGCCGGCAGGCCCTCGGGACCGTCCGCGCCGGCCAGCAGGGTGAAGAATCCGCCGTAGGCGGCGTCGACGTGGATCCGCACGCCGTAACGTTCGCGCAGCGCCAGCGCCTCGTGGACCGGCTCGACGGCACCGAGCCCGGTGGTACCGGTGGTGAGCACGACCGTGCCGACCCGCCCGCCGCGCAGCAGCTCCTCCAGCGCGTCGAGGTCCATGCGGCCGAGGTCGTCGGTGGGGACGGGAAAGCCCTCCACCCCGAGAACGCCGCACATCCGGCCGTGCGTGTAGTGGGCCTCGGTGCTGTACGCGATGCCCTTGCCCGGGTGCAGCTCGCGGGCCACGAAGAGAGCTTCGAGGTTGGCGATCGTGCCGCTGGTGGTCAGGTGCCCGAGGTGGGTGTCGTAGCCGAACATCGTGGCCAGCTGCTGGACCACCTCACGCTCCATCGCGGCGGTGGCCGGCCCGCCGTCCAGTGCGTGGTTGTTGGGGTTGATCAGCATCGCGGTCAGGTAGCCGACCACGGCCGCCGGGTGCGGCGGCTTGAGCATCTGCCCCGCGTAGCGGGGATGGAAGAAGGGGTAGTTGTCCTTCAGCCGCTCGGTGAAGACCTCGAACGCGGCGGCGAACCCGCTGTCGTCGACGGCCAGTGCCGGGTGCGGGTCGAAGGGGCCGAAGGTCTTCCCCCACTCTGCGTTCGACGCGACCGCCGCGGCCAGCCACTTGTTCAGATCCATCTCGTCACTCCTCCGTGTGTCTCGCGTTGACGTGGTGCGGGCTCAGCGCCTGGGCGGGCGGATGCCGCGGAACTCCCAGTCGCCGCCCAGCGCGGTGGACAGCACTTCCTCGGACTCGGCGGGCTGGGCACCGACGTCGTTGCGGATCGGGATGGGGCCGGTGACGATGTGGTTGGTGAGCCGGCCGAGGCCCTCGACCTCGACCTCGACGACGTCGCCGGGCCGGACGGGGCGCGAGTTGGCGGGGGTGCCGGACAAGAGTACGTCGCCGGGGTACAGGGTGATGGTGCGGGCGATGTCGGCGACGAGGTAGTGCATGTCCCACGTCATCTCGTCCGTCGAGCCGTCCTGGACGACCTCGCCGTTGACGTAGGTGCGCAGCGCCTTGCCGTGGAAGTCCCAGTCGGTGACCAGGCCGGGGCCGAGCGGGCAGAGGGTGTCGGAGCCCTTCACACGGAGCATGGAGCCGGCGTCGGTGTCGCGGAAGTCGTGCAGGCCGTAGTCGTTGGCGATGGTGTAGCCGGCGATGTACTCCCCCGCCTGGTCCGGCGCGATGTTGCGTGCCGTCTTCCCGATGACGATGGCGACCTCGCCCTCGTAGTTGAGCCACTTGCAGCCCTCGGGGCGGACGATCGCGCCCTTGTGGGAATTCAGCGCCGAGGTCGGCTTGTGGAAGTAGGTGGGTGTGTCGGGCAGGCCGATCCGGAACTCGTCGACGCGGCTGCGGTGGTTGAGGTGGACGGCGATCACCTTGGAGGGGACGACCGGGGGCAGGTGGCGGGCCTCGTCGGTCTTCACTCGGCGGCCGTCGCCGGCGACCAGCTCGTCCCCGTCGACGGTGACCTGGACAGCGGCGCCGTCCAGCAGGATGCGGCGGTACTCGGGCATGACGGGACTCCTAGGTACGGCTGTGCGGGGTGCGCGGGGACGGGGAGGCGGGCAGGCCGGTGCCGGTCCAGCCGTCGGCGGGGCGGTCGAACCACAGATGGACCTGGCCGGTGCCGACGGAGTTCTCGTACTCGCCGTACTGGCGGGCCTTCGCCACGCACGTCCGCTCACCGAGCGCGCCGGCCATCATCAGGTAGTGGAAGAACTTCGCCTCCGGCTTGAACTTCCAGAACTCGTCCATGGTGTCGAGGATCTTGTCGTGCCGGCCGTCCTTGAACCAGGCGATCCGCTCCTCGTCGGCCGCGCGCGCCTCAGGGGTGAAGATGTGGATGGGGTCGCCGGCCTCGTGGTCGCGGATCTCGCGCAGCGGCCAGAACGTGTGCGAAAGGGCGCCGGAAGCGATCAGTACCACCCGTCGCCCCGGGGTGGCGGCGATGCCGTCGGCCAGGGCCCGGCCGAGACGGAAGTGGTCCTCCATATCGCCGGTCTGGCAGACGCCGATGGTCACCCACCGCTTGTCGGGCAGGCCCTCGCCGAGGAACTTCCAGAGGTTGATGGTCGCGTAGAAGATCGGCAGGTAGGCGTCGTCGATCGCCGTGATGAACGTGCCGTGCTTGTCGGCGAACGACGCGACGTTGTGGGCGAGTTCGGGGTCGCCGGGGAAGTCGTACGGCATCCGGCACATGCCGCGCGGCAGCTCCTCGGAGGTGAACAGCCCTGCCCGCCGGTCCTGCGCCGTCACCACGAACTCCACGGTCGTCGCCCAGTGGGAGTCCAGCACGACGACGGTGTCGTAGTCGTCGCTTTCGAAGACGTCCCTGCGCAGCTGTTCGAGGCCGGTGACGAGGGTGATCTCCTTGCCCTCGTTCAGCGCCAGGCGCTCCTCCTTCGGGAGCACGATGGTGGGGACGTGGGCGAGCAGGCCCGCCCCGACGATCTCACCCATGGTTCGCGAATCCCTTCGGGGCAGTCACGGTGTTCTTCAGGTCGCAGTAGAAGTCGAAGCTCCAGGTGCCGCCCTCGCGGCCGACTCCCGACCGGCGTGAGCCGCCGAAGGGTGCCTGGAGGTCGCGGACGAAGAAGCAGTTGATCCACACCGTGCCCGCCACCAGTTGTCCACTGATGCGCTCGGCACGCTCCGGGTCACCGGTGGCGACGGTGGCGGCCAGCCCGAAGCGGGTGCCGTTGGCGAGGCGGACGGCTTCCTGCTCGGTGGTGAAGGTCTGCAGCGTCAGGACCGGGCCGAAGACCTCCTCCTGCACGATCTCCGAGTCCTGGGCGACGTCGGTGAGGAGGGTCGGCGCGTAGTACAGGCCCTCCTTGCGGTGCCCTCCGATGACGGCCCTGGCCCCGGCGGCGAGCGCCCGCTGCACGAAGCCGTCGATCTTCTCGAGCTGACGAGCGTGGATGTTGGGGCCGACGTCGGTGGCCTCATCGCGCGGGTCACCCTGCTTGAGCGCACTCGCCCTCTCGACGAAGCGGCGGGTGAACTCCTCCTCGATCGACTCCTCGACCAGCAGGCGGGTGCCCGCCAGACACACCTGGCCGGCGTTGTCGTACTGCTCCACCGCAAGGTCGACGGCGAGGTCCAGGTCGGCATCGGCGAACACCAGCAGCGGTGACTTGCCACCCAGTTCGAGGCTGAGCGGAGTGAGGTTGGCAGCGGCCGACGCCGCGATCCGCTGCGCCGTGGGCACGGAGCCGGTGAAGCTGATCCGGCGCACGTCCGGGTGCGAGGTCAGCGCGTCGCCGATCTCCGCGCCGTAGCCCTGCACCACGTTGAGGACACCGGCGGGCAGTCCCGCCTCGGCGGCGATGTCGGCCAGCAGCAAGGCGGTCAGGGGTGACCACTCGGCGGGCTTGAGGACCACCGTGTTGCCGGCCGCCAAGGCGGGGGCGACCTTCCAGGTGGCCAGCATCAGCGGGGCGTTCCACGGGGTGATCAGCACGCAGGGCCCGGCCGGGTCCCAGCTGACGTGGTTGGTGTGGCCGCGCGTTTCGAAGTCCTCGTGGTCCAGCTCCAGCAGCCAGTTGGCGAAGAAGCGGAAGTTGTGGGCGACCCGGGGCATCACACCGCGCCGGTGGGAGCGGAGCAGGGCTCCGTTGTCGCATGTCTCGACGATCGCCAGGTCCTCAAGCCGCTTCTCCACACCGTCGGCGATCGCGTGCAGGACCCGGGCGCGCTCCGCACGCGGGGTGGCGGCCCAGCCGGGGAAAGCAGCCTTCGCGGCGGCCACCGCGGCCGCCGCCTCCATCGCTGTGCCCCGGGAGATCTCGCCCAGGACGCTGCCGTCGATCGGGGAGATGTCGACGAACGTCTCCGTGGAGGCGACGCGTTCGCCGCCGATCCAGTGCCGGGTGTCAACGGTCACGCCGGCGACGACAGCTGCTTGGGGCTCGCGGGTCATGTCCCCACCTCCAATTCGTTTGACCCCAAATAAACAGCCGCGCCGCAGGGACGTCAAGAGGTGTCGGCAAGATTTATTTGGTCCCAAACATTCGAGCCGGGGGTGCGTCGCCGGAAACCGGGTCCCCCGACGACGCGACCAGGGTCTTTCGTCTGGATCAGACCGGATCGGGGAGCGGGGCCTGGCGCCTGCAGCTGCAAGGCGGAGGAGGCAGCGACATCAGCCGCTACCGCGGCGGGCGACGCGATGAGGGTCCCCCGCGCGAGCGTGTTCGAGCGCTGGGGAGTCGGCGAGTGACGACAACGCCGCAGATATGCGTGCCAGGCCCCGCGAGCCCGGCACGATCCAAACGAGAGGCACTAGGCCCGTGGGCGTCGGCCAGAGCGCCGCGGGGCGAGGTTCTCACCGTCGAGCAGTTCCCGCCTGCGCTGCTCACCGTGCTCCTCGAGCCGGCTGACGATGGCGCGCAGACTGTCGGCGAGCTGGAGGCACTGGTCGGGGCTGAGCGGAGCGGAGACGAACGCCTCTTCCGCATTGAAGGCCGGGAACAGCTCCTCCATGAGCTTCTCCCCCTCACGGGTCAGCGAGAGCAGGACCCGGCGGCGGTCCTCAGGGTGCGCAGAGCGGGCCACGAGGCCACGTGACTCGAGGGTGCGCGAGATGCCGGTCAGCGTTCCCTTGGAGATGCCCGCCTCCTCGGCCACCGACCAGGTCTCGGCCTCACCCCAGATCCACAGCACCCACAACACGACGAAGCCGGTCCACGTCAGCTCGTGCGGACGCAGCACCGAGTTCTCGAGATGCTGACGGACCGCTGCGGCCGCCCGGTGAATGTTGCTCACGGCGGCCATGGCCTCGCGCTGCAGCGTCAGGCCGCCCAGCCGCCGCTGTACGGCCTGCTCGGTCTCGGCGATGGATCGGCGGGGCCCGGGCACAGGCATCTCCTCGGCGTCGGGGCGGCATGGACCGCCGACATGCTCGTTTGCAGCCAAATGTATCTCGCGCAGTCTTCGCAGACACTCCGGCTGACGCCATCGCTCACAGAGGGAGGCGAGCGAAATGGCGCGGCCCTCTTGTGGGCGGCACACCCGATGCTTATCGTTTGGCATCAAATGACTGCCCTGGTGTCACCGGCCGGCCATGACGCCGCGCAGATGCTGCGCGAGCGAATCGAACATAATGCACCTCTTCGCCGCATCCCTGGAGTATCCCGTGAGCGCCCATACAGACCCCCAGGTCCGACAGACGATGGAGGCGCTCGACGCCAAGGGGATCGACGTCCTTCGCGTCGCCTACCCGGACCTGATGGGGTCCGACCGCAGTCGGGACATCCTGCTGCACCATCTGCCGCAGGCGGCCGGACACGGCCTCGCCTTCAGCCGCGTCATCTATCACACCGGCGCCCTGGGCGATCATTCCGACATCGCCGGCGGCCTCGAGGCGGGCATGCCGGACGTCGTCGTGCGCCCGGACCTGGACACCGTCGTCCCGCTGCCGTGGGAGCCGAACGTCGCCTGGTGCATCGGCGACGTCCGGGACCCGGCCACCGGCCGGAGCGTGCCCGAATCGCCCAGGGACCTGCTCCGCCATGTCCTCACCCGCCTGAACGACGCGGGTCTGACCGCACTCGTCGGCCCGGAACTGGAATACGTCCTGCTCGAGCCGGATGCCGACGCGCCCACCGGATGGCGGCGCTACGCCCCCGCCGCGGGCACCGTCTACACCACCGGCCTCCGGGGCGACCCCGATGGACACCTCCTGCGCACGATGCGCGCCCTGCACGCTCTCGGCCTCGACGTCAGCGGCGGCAACCGCGAGTTCGACGGCGGACAGTTCGAGATCAACCTCAACCACTCAGAGGCCTTGAACGCCGCCGACCGCGCCTTCCGGTTCAAGGCCGCGGTCAAGGAACTCGCCCGGGCCGAGGGCCGGCTGGCGACCTTCATGGCCAAGCCGCTCAACGACGGCGGCGGGTCCGGATTCCACCTCCACGTCTCCCTGATCGACGCGGACGGGACCAACGTCTTCGACGCGCCCCACGACGCCCACGGCCTCTCCGCCACAGCCCGCCACGCCCTGACCGGCGTCCTCTCCCACGCGCCGGCCCTGTCAGCGCTGCTCAACCCCACCGTCAACTCCTACAAGCGGTTCGGACCGGACACCACCGCCCCGTGGCTGATCAACTGGGGTCTGGACAACCGCAACGCGATGGTGCGCATCCCGCCGGAGCGCGGTGCCGCCTCCCGGCTCGAGGTACGCCTCGGCGACGCCACGGCCAATCCGTACCTCGCCATCGCCGGTCTCCTGGCCGCCCTCCACCTCGGCATCACCGCAGCCGCAGAGCCCCCGGCCCCGGCGACCGGCCACGCCGCCGACACCGCCGCCGCGGAGCGGCTGCCCACCGACCTCGGCCAGGCCCTCGACGCCCTCCAAGCCGACGATCAGCTCACCGACGTCCTCGGCAAGTCGTTCGTCGAGGCATTCCTCGCTTTCAAGCGGGACGAACTCGCCCGGTTCCACAAGTACGTCACCGACTGGGAGTTCCGCGAGTACGCCCAGATCAACTGACACCGCCCGCTTCCCCCGTTCGACCACCTGTTCGCCGCCTCACCCTCCTTCCGCCTGCTTCCCGCAGACCGACCGCCGCCGAAGCGGTGTCTGCGCATGCCTTCCGCGGCCCTCCCCTCCCCTGCCCCGCCGCACCGCGCGAGCCGGGCCGTCGCCCCACCCCGCCTGAGCGGGGGTGCCGCGTCCGTACGTCAGCCCACCACTTGCGAAGGACTTCCCCCATGGCATTTCGTACGTCGACCGACAGCACCACATCTCCCCCGGCGGACTCACACGACGAGGACTGTTCTCAGCCCTGCGCCCCCGTCCTGGGCACCGGGCTCAAGCGACGCCACGTCACGATGCTGGCCATCAGCGGCGCCATCGGCGCCGGCCTCTTCCTCGGCGCCGGAGCAGGCATCCACACCGCCGGACCCGGCATCCTGATCTCCTACTCGCTGGCCGGCCTGCTCATGGTCCTCGTCATGCGCATGCTCGCCGAGATGGCCGTCGCCCAGCCCAACAGCGGATCCTTCTCCGTCTACGCCGAGAAGGCCTTCGGCCGGTGGGCCGGCTTCACCGTCGGCTGGCTGTACTGGTGGCTGCTGGTCGTCGTCGTGGCGGCCGAAGCCACCGGAGCGGCCGCCATAGCCCACAGCTGGCTGCCTGCCGTACCGCAGTGGACCTTCGTCCTGGCCTTCATGGCCGCCCTCACGTGCGTCAACCTCTTCAACGTCGGCCACTTCGGTGAGTTCGAGTTCTGGTTCGGCGCCATCAAGGTCACCGCCGTCGTCGCCTTCCTCGTCCTGGGCACCCTCGCCGTCTTCGGCCTGCTGCCCGGAAGCCACCCCGTGGGGCTGACGAACCTCACCGACCACGGCGGCTTCCTCCCGCACGGCGCCAGCGGTGCGCTGACCGGACTGCTCGCGGTCGTCTTCTCCTTCGGCGGCATGGAACTCGTCACCATCGCCGCGGCCGAATCCCCCAACCCCTCCCAGGCCGTCGCCAAGGCCACCCGCACCGTCATCGCCCGCCTGCTGCTGTTCTACATCGGCTCCGTCGCCCTCATGGTGCTGCTGCTGCCCTGGAACTCCGCCTCCGCCGCCACCAGCCCCTTCGTCACCGTCCTGCAGCGCATCGGCATCCCCGCCTCCGCCGGGCTGATGAACGTGGTGGTCCTCACCTCCCTGCTCTCCGCACTGAACTCCAACCTCTACGGCGCCTCCCGCATGGCCTTCTCCCTCGCCCAGCGCCGCGACGCCCCCCAGAGCCTGCTGAACGTCTCCCGCGCCGGCGTCCCCCGCCGCGCCGTCCTCGCCTCCGTCTCCTTCGGCTTCATCGCGGTCGTCCTCAACTTCCTCGCCCCCGACCGCGTCCTGCCCTTCCTCCTCAACACCATCGGCGCCATCATCCTCGTGGTCTGGATCGCCATCGCATCTGCCCAACTCCGCCTGCGCAAGACCGCCGAGCACACCCCCGGTCGGACCCCGACCGTGCGCATGTGGGGCCACCCCTGGCTCAGCTGGACCGCCCTGGCCGGCATGACCGGCGTCCTCGCCCTGATGTGCACCGACGCCGACGCACGTACCCAGCTGCTCTCCACCGCCGCCCTCACCGCACTCATCCTGATCGCCGCGGCCATCCGCACCGCATGGGCGAAGAACCACGCCAGGCCGTAGCACGAAGTCCCCGACAGCCACGCCGACGACGCCCGGCTGAACATGCGCACGCACTCTCTGCGCACCCACACGATTCACATGGCCTACCACCGAAGAGGCCCTTCCGCGGCAGGCACCTGCACCTGCCTGCCACCCGCACCGGCACCCTGCGCCGCCACCTGCACCTGCACCTACGTGCCATCGGGAAAGGAAAGCCCACTGTGCACGCACTCGTCATCCGGCACGACCATGTGACGGAACCCGGACTGGTCGGAGACCGGCTCCTCCAGCGCGGATACGAACTCACGCTCCTCACCGTCGTCCCCGAGGAGCGGCACCACAGGCCGGACGTGCGATTCGACTTCCCCGACGCCGCCGGCTGGGACCTGGTCGTGTCGCTCGGCTCGCCCTGGTCGGTGTACGACGAGCCCACGGTCGGCAGCTGGATCGGCGGCGAGCTCGCCCTGCTGCGCAAGGCCCACCACCTCGGCATCCCCGTACTGGGCATCTGCTTCGGCGCCCAGGCCCTGGCCACTGCCCTGGGCGGCACCGTCGAGGTGGCCCCACGCCCCGAGATCGGCTGGGTCGACATCGACACGGACGACCCCTCCCTGATACCACCCGGCCCCTGGATGCAGTGGCACTACGACCTCTGTGTCCCGCCGCCCGGCGCCCAGGAGACGGCCCGCAACGCCGTGTGCACCCAGGCATTCCGGGCCGGGAACTCGCTCGGGGTCCAGTTCCACCCGGAGGCGGTCCCAGCCGTCGTACGACGCTGGGTGGACCTCGGGGGCGCGGAGCAGTGCGCGCGGCTCGGCATCGACCCGGAAGAACTGGTGGCGCGCTCCCGCGCCATGGAACCGATGGCGCGGGAGAACGCGTACCGCCTCGTCGACGCTTTCCTCGACCAGGCGGCCCAGGCGGATTCGTCATCGTCACCGAGCCGGTCGGTGAGGCGCGCGCGAAGGAGCTGATCCCGAACGCCCGCCTGGCGGTCGCTCCAGGAACATCGGCCACTACATCCGCTCACCCCCGTACAACACGGCGGCGGTTGTCCACGGCACGCAGACAGCCACCGAGTGCCGCCATGCAGCCGCCCGGGAAGGCGCCTGTCAGGCTGTACGGGACGAGGATGGCGGCGCTCGTCGTGCTCGGCACCGGTGCTACTTGAGATACGCGGCGAGCGGGAGGTTCTGGCGGCGCACATCGCCGGTGACGAGCGCTGCGATCCGCTGCGCGCCGTAGGTTTCGAAGTGCGTGTGGTCGTTGCAGAAGAAGGCGCCCACGGGACCCGATCCGTAGTCGCCGTTACCCCGCCCCGGCCCACCGTCTACACCCCTGAGCCCGGCGACGGCTCGTACCTCCGCACCAGCTCGGACACCGTCCGGGCGATCCGTAGGCGCAACTCCTCGGGTTCCAGGACCTCGATGTCCGCGCCCAGGCTCAGGAACTCGCCGTGCGCGTGCTCGACGGACTCGATCGGTACGGTGGCCAGAGTCCAACCGTCGGCCATCTCACGGCCGTTGCCTTCGACCGCCCTTCCCGCGTCTCCCTTGAGCCGCGCACCCGGGGCCAGCCGGACGACCGCCTCGCCGCGGTGGAGCCGGTCGTGGAAATCCCGTTGGTACGCCGCCCAGTAGGTGGCCGGATCGAAGTCCTCGGGGACGGTGAACTCCTCTTCGCTGGTGCTGAGTTCGAGGATCTGGTCGACGCGGAAGGTGCGCGGTCCCGGCCCGGCGACGAGGTACCAGCGCCCCGCCTTCAGCACGAGTCCGTACGGCTCCAGACGACGCTCCACATCGGTGGGCTCGCGCCAGCGCCGGTACAGGACGTGCAGCACACGGCTGTTCCAGACGGCGTCCGCGACGGCGGGCAGAAACGGGGCCTCGTCGGCGTCCGCGTACCAGCCGGGGGCGTCCAGGTGGAAGCGGCCGCTGATCCGGTCGGCGTGCACGCGCAGTTCGGGCGGCAGCGCGGCGCGGACCTTGAGCTGGGCGGCGGCGAGGACGGAGCCCAGTCCGAGTGCCGCGGCCGGTCCTGGGGCGCCGGACAGGAACAGGGCCTCCGCCTCGCCCGCGGTCAGTCCGGTGAGCCGGGTGCGGTAGCCGTCGAGCAGCCGGTAGCCGCCCGCGTGCCCGGCGTCGCCGTAGAGCGGGACGCCCGTGGCGTGCAGCGCCTCGACGTCCCGGTAGACGGTGCGCACCGAGACCTCCAGCTCTGCGGCGAGCTGGGCGGCGGTCATCCGGCCGCGGGTCTGGAGCAGCAGCAGGATGGAGACGAGCCGACTGGACTTCACTGACACAGCATGTCATCGAAGACGGAACGAGAATGGTCGCCGCAGCAAGGTGGACATGGGCCGGTGACGCGTCCATGCGCCGCACCGGCTCTCCGCCAACGTGTTCACCTTGTTCTGCGCATGGTCTTCACCGACCCCGTCGATCCCGCCCATTACGGCCAACTCATGCAATGTGGCAGGGTTCTGCCCTGGTGCAGTGGCACTCCCGACGACCGGAAAGTCGACACCGTCAGCCACCGGCGTGGCGGGGTAACCCTGCACCCCCGTCCTCGGTAGCGACAGGAGCAGGACTGATGACCGGCTACGTGATGGCTGCCACCGACGCCGACGGCAAGCGGCTCGGCGAACGTACCGTCTCCACGGCGCCCACCCTCGGCGAAGCCGCCGCATTCGGAGACGGTCACCGGACGAACTACGTGTCGGTCCGCCATGGCCACGACATCACCCTCTACGGGAGGGACGCCACCGGCACCTGGTCGGTGCTCGTCGCCGATGCCCCCGCCCCTGTGGTCGTGGAATTACGGCGCCGGCACGATGCCCAGTGCCGGCCGGAGCGGGCCTGGGACGGCAGCCCTCAGGTCGGCGACCCCTTCGCCCACGCCCTCGCCCCTGAAGACGACTACGTGTTGACCGCCATCGACGTGGACGGCGAACCGTTCGGGCAGCGCGTCACCTCCACGGCGCCCACGCTCGCCGAGGCCGCCGAACTCGGCGATCTCCACGAGGCCGACTACGTGACAGCCGGCCGGGACGACGGCGACGTGGTCACGCTCTACGGGCGGGACGCCGACGGCTTCTGGTCGGTGATCGCGGCCGATGTCGATGTCGAGACCGCCGAGGAGATGTGCCTCTGGTTCGACCTCACACAGCATTACCCGGTCCGGTCGTCGGCCGGCAGCGATCCCGTCGGCCGGCGCGACCACCCTCTCGACCGCACCTCGACACCCGAGGGCGGGCGGATGGCCGCGTCACGGGCCATCTCGCTGGTCGTGGAGCGGATCCGGGCGCGTCGCCTGGACTACCCCACGCAGGGGCTGGCGGCGGATCGCTTTGAAGCGGGCTGGAGCGTGTACGCGCCGGTGGACGTCGACGAGAGCGACCCGATGGCGTTCCTGGACATGCCGGTGGGCCGGTCGGTGTTCCTGGTGAGCGACGCCGGGCGGGTCAAGGAGATATCGAGCTCGATCCCTCCGCGGCAAGCGGAGGAGATGTTCACCGCCGAAGAGGCCTACGTTCGCCGCAGGCCCGCCGAGGAACGGTTCATGGCCGAACTCAGGGACGAGGTCATGCGGCTCGACTCCGCGTCGGAAGGCTCCGCGGGCATCGGCTCGTTCACCGTCGACGCCCCCACCGAGGAGGTGGCCGCGGCCAGGGCGGGCCGGCTGCTCGGCCCGATCGCGCAGCAGTTGGCCCTGCTCGGCCCACCGGGGTGGGACCGCTTCGCGGCCGTCTTCTCCTTCACGGTCTCCGGCGAGGTCGCCCAGCTGCGGTTCTGGTCCGGGGACCGGAGCACCGAGGTTCGGGTACCCGAGCAGATGGCCCTGCTGGTCCGCCGGCAGCGACACCTCGCCGCGCGGATGCCGGCCGGGCCGTGGTGGCGCCTGCTGCTCACCGTCAGCCACAGCGCCGGAACGAACGCCCGGATGACGACGGACTACGACTACGGCGACCGGCCCCTGCCCGACGACCATCTGCTGGCCCCCGAGCACTACCGTGACGACCTGGCGGCCTACCCACGCGCCCACACACCGGCATGGCTCTCCGCACACGTCACCGGCGTCGGCGCCGGCGAGCCCGCACCGGCGCCCCACACGGCACCGCCGGCCGCCGGTGCGACGTCGCGGCCGCCCGGCCCCCGGCAGGACCGGCCCGCGCCGCCACCCACACGACAGGCGTCGGCGCGGCCCGGCCAGGTTCCGGTCCTCGACACCAACGTCGGCTGGACCAGCCTTCACGCCGACCCAGAGGTGATCACCTACGGCAGAAAATCGATCGCGCTCGACCAGGTGGAGTGGATCAGCTATTGGGCGACCCACACCGCCGAAAAGCGCTTCCTGTTCCCGACGACCTACGACAACACATGGGACTTCCGGGTGGGCCGGTACCCGTACTACGGCGGACCGCAGGTCTCCGTGCACTTCTCCAGGGCGGGCCACCAAGCGGAACAGCCGGAGGAGTGGACGTTCCTGGTGAACCTGGTCAGGCAGTATCTGGAGCCCCGGTTGCTGACCGAGTTGGTCGCCCAGGTTCGCCGTGGAGAGACCATCACGGTCGGCGGTAGCGTGAAGGTGAGCCAGGACGGCATCGCGTGTGCGAAGCCACGGCTCTCCCTGCCCTGGGAGTCGATCAGCTCTGCGCAGCCGCACAGCGGCATGGTCCGGATCCATCAGGCGGGCGTCGAGAAGCCGGTGCTGACGGTGCCTCTGAGCCACCCCAACGCGGCGTTGATCCCAGACCTCTTCGCCACGCTCACGTCGTGACGGCCGGGCACCGGCCACCGCTGCGGCCGGCGACACTGTTCCTCATCCGCTGACACAGGATGTCAGTGAACCGGCCTTAGCGTCCCTGACATGGCCTTCAGGGAGAAACTCCTCACCGTCCCGCCGCCGATCGAGGTGGCGGGCCGGTGGATCAAGCGCTACCACGTCACCTCCGACCCCGCCGGCATCGCTCCCGACGTCGAGAAGGCGGCGTACGCGATGCTGCCCCAGCTGCTTCCCGAGCCGGACGCCACACCGCCCGCGACGTTCGTCGTGCTGCACCGGGGCGACGACGACGGCGCCTATCTGAACGCGTACAGCTGGGTGTGGGACAACGTCCTGCACTTCCGTGGCGCGGCGGCCGGCCAGCCCGTGCTCGGCTGCCCGGACCGGAACACCGCTCATTTCGTCCCGACCGAGCGGCCGTGGATCGGCTGTGTCTGGGAACTGCCGCCGGTTCTGCACGAACGGGACGCCTGGGTACGGCATCTGCTCGCACCCGACGTCCCCGATCTCGACGCCTACTTGACCGACTCCCTGCCCGAGGGCACGACAGGAGACCGCTGATGAGCAGCCCGCACGACTTCGACTTCCTCCACGGCGAGTGGCAGGTCCTCAACCGCCGCCGGACCGGCTTCCTCGACCCCGGCAGCGACTGGGAGGAGTTCCCGGCGACGCAACGCTGCCTGCCGCTGTTCGACGGGGCGGCGAACATCGACGAGATCGACATGCCGCACCTGGGGTCGAAGGGGCTCACCCTGAGGCTGTTCGACCGGGAGACCCGGCAGTGGTCGCTGAACTGGTCCTCCAGCACCGGCGGAAAGCTGTTCCCGCCCGTGATCGGGCAGTTCGACGGCGACCGGGGCGAGTTCCACGGCGACGACACCCTCCCCCAAGTTCTCGGCTCCGCTCGAACAGGGGGACCCCCATCGGCAAGGACGTGCGGGTCAGGTTCGTGTGGTCGGGACTCTCGCCCACCGCCGCCCGCGGGGAGCAGGCGTTCTCGGTGGACGGCGGACAGACCTGGGTGACCAACTGGGTCATGGAGTTCAGCAGGCCCGCCTGAGGCCACCAGGTCCTCTCCTCAGAGTCCGGCCTTGCGGAACGCCCGCAGGGTGAACACCGGGTCGGGACGCGGCCGGTCCTGGTCCGGGAGCGCGGCGAGTTCGCGGCCGATCCGTTCGGTGAGCGGGTCGCCGGGGGCCAGGGTGACGAACCAGCCGCGGCGCAGGTCCGCCAGGGTGCGGCGGGGGCTGCGGCCCTGGCCGGTCCCGGTGAAGCGGGCCCCGCCGGCCGGGACCAGGCCGCAGGCGGCGGCGTGTGCCGCGACCGCCTCGGCGGCGTCCTCAGCGGGCCGGCGCGGGCGGGGGGCGAGCACGGCGTCGATGTCGCTGCCCACATTGTGGGAGGCGGCCTTGTCGACGGTGGTGACATAGACACCGCCCGGCCGCAGCACCCGGGCGCACTCGGCCAGCACGCTGCGTACCGCCTCGGGGCCGTCCAGGAGATGCAGCAGCCACACGCTGGTGATCGCGTCGAACGTCCCGTCCGCGAACGGCAGTCGGCGGCTGTCGGCGAGGACGACGGCACCGGGCAGCCGGGCGGCGGCCCGGCACGCCATCCCGTGCGCCAGGTCCGCGCCCACGACCCGGAGCCCGGGCCGCGCGGCCGCGAGCCGCCGCGTGACGATGCCCGTGCCGCAGGCCACGTCGAGCAGTCGGCCGGCACCCTCGGGTACCAGTCCGAGCACGGCGTCGGCCGCCGCGGCGGCCCGGGGTTCGCCGCCGCGCAGGGCGTCGTACTCCGCGGCCTCCTTCTCGTAGTCCAGCACGTGCGGCGACCGCTCAGTGCGCGCCGTGACCGGGCGCCAGTTCCTCGACCCGGCGGGCCAGTTCGAAGTCCAGGTCGGTGACCGCGCCGCCGACGCTGTGCGTGTTCACCGTCAGGGAGACGGTGTTGTAGCCGAGGGTGAGGTCGGAGTGGTGGTCCAGCTCCTCCTGCACCTGGGCGATGTGCACGACCATCGCGGTCGCCGCGAAGTGCGTGCCGAGCCGGTAGGAGCGGGCGATCCGGTCGCCCTCGAGGGACCAGCCGGGCAGCTCCGCCAGCCGGTCCTCGATCTCCTTCTGCGACAGTGGTTCGACGGGCATGACCTGGCTCCTTCCGTACGACGCGACGCGGGGACGGCCCCACCCTGTCACATCCCCTCCGTGCGGCCCCGTACGCGCGCCGTGGCCCTCGGGGCCTGTGCGCGACGGGCTCTCAGCGTCGTACGCACTCCGCGGCGAAGTCGTCCGCCAGGACGGTCGTCTCGGCCCGTCCCTCGACGCGTTCCAGCCACTCGTGCGGCAGCCCGTGGTCGCCGTGGCGGGCGCCGAGGAGGTTGCCGCAGATGGCGCCGGTGGAGTCGCTGTCGCCGGAGTGGTTGACGGACAGCAGCAGCGCCTGCCGGACATCGGGCTCGGCCAGGGCGCAGTACACGGCGATGGCCAGGGCCTCCTCGCCGATCCAGCCCCCGCCGAGCGTCTGCACCTTCTCCGCGGTCGGCGTGCCCTCGGCGGCCAGGTCGAGGGCACGCCGCAGCGCGGCCGTGGTCTCCTCGTGGCCGGGGTGACGGGCGAGCAGGCGCAGGGCGCGCAGTACGGCGCCCTCCAGGGAGTCGCCCTCCACCAGGTACGCGACGATCGCGGCGAAGGCGCCCGCGGAGTAGTAACCGGTGGGGTGGCCGTGGGTGGTCTGGGCGCACAGCGCGGCCATCAGGAACGCGGTGTCGCCGGGCACCCGGGCGAGACCGAAGGGCGCCGAGCGCATGACCGCGCCGCAGCCCTTGGAGTCGGAGTTGACCGGGCCGGGGCGGCCCAGTGCGGCGCCGGGCTCGGGCACGAAGTCCTGGGCGAGGCCGGAGAGGCAGGCGTTGCCGGGGGCGCGGCGCGCGTACAGCCATCCCTGCGCGGCGAGTCCGGCGGCGCCGGCGGGCGGGCCGGGCAGGCGCTGGGTGTCGAACCAGCGGCCGTACGCGTCGCGCACCAGCCGGGACCAGCCGCCGCCGATGCCCTTGTGGCGCTCGCGCTCGTGCGCCTGCCGCAGGCCCTCCACCGTGAACAGGGTCATCTGCGTGTCGTCGGTGACGCGGCCCACGGTGCCCTGCCCGTCGGGTACGAGGCCGGTGACGCCCTGCTCGCCGTGCGCGGCGCGGATTCGGTCCAGGGAGGCGAACTCGATCGGGTACCCGAGGGCGTCGCCGATCGCGCCACCGAGGAGGGATCCACGCACCCTGGCCCGGTAGATGGCGGTCGCCTCCCAGGACGGGTTCAGCCGGTCGTCCATGCACCACTCCTCGACTACGGTCGTCCGTATGACCATTGTCGCGTCCTCACCCGCCGCATCCTCCCCCGCCCCCTCGGAGCAGGGGATCGGCCCGTTGCTGCGCGGGTGGCGGGAGCGGCGGCGGGTCAGTCAGCTGGAGCTGGCGCTGCGGGCGGGCTCGTCGGCGCGGCACATCAGCTTCGTCGAGACGGGCCGGTCACGGCCCAGCGAGGAGATGGTGCTGCGGCTCGCCGAACATCTTCAGGTGCCGGTGCGGGAACGCAACGCGCTGCTGCTGGCGGCGGGTTACGCCCCGCACTACCCGGAGACGCCGCTGGACGACCCGTCGATGGAGGCGCTGCGGGCGGGTGTGGAGCGGCTGTTGCGGGGTTACGAGCCCTACCCGGCGCTGGTGGTGGACGCGACGTACGAGGTGGTGGCGGCGAACCGGGGCATCGCGATGTTCCTGGAGGGCGTCCCGGACCGCCTGCTCACCCCGCCCCTGAACGCGATGCGTCTGACGCTGCATCCCGAGGGCCTGGCGCCCCGCATCCGCAACCTGGCCGAGTGGCGCGGCAACCTGCTCGCGCAGATGGAGCGCCAGATCGCGCTGCAGCGCTCGCCGGCTCTGCGTGCGCTGTACGAGGAGGTGGCGGCGTACCCGGTCCCGGACCGGAACGAGTCCGCGTCCGGACCGGGCGAGGGGGCCGAGGAGGTCCCGTACTTCGCGCTGCCGATGCGGATCGAACACGAGGGCCGGGTGCTGTCCTTCGTGTCGTCCATCTCCACGTTCAACACCCCGATGGACGTGACGGTCGCGGAACTGGCCATCGAGACGTTCCTGCCTGCCGATCCGGCGACGGTGAAGTACCTCCAGTCGCACGGAACCTGATGATCCGTCGGTAACCGGCGGTACGCCGCCGTCTCCTCACCCGAGTGTTCTCCGACCCCGTGAGACTCACCCGGGAACATGTCACACTGCTCGCGTACTTCGGCGCGTGGGGAGGCGTGGCGTGAGTGAACGGCGGGCTGCGCCGACCGTCGGGCAGGTGGTGCTCGGTCGGCGGCTCCAGGAGTTGCGGGAGGCCGCCGGGCTGAAGCGCGAGGAGGCGGCGAAGGTGCTGCGCGTCGCCCCGGCGACCGTGCGGCGCATGGAGACCGCCGAGGTCGCGCTGAAGATCCCGTACGTGCAGGTGCTGCTGACGACGTACGGCGTGCCCGAGGAGGAGATCGCCTCCTTCGTGCGGCTCGCCGAGGAGGCCAACCAGCCCGGCTGGTGGCAGCGGTACCACGACGTGCTGCCGGACTGGTTCAGCCTGCACGTCAGCCTGGAGGGCGCCGCCCGCATCATCCGCTCCTACGAGCCGCACTTCGTGCCCGGGCTGCTGCAGACCGAGGACTACGCGCGTGCCGTGCTGGAGGCCGGGACGGTAGGGCAGGGCAGCCCCCAGGACATCGAACGGCATGTGGCGCTGCGGCTGGCCCGGCAGAAGCTGCTCACCGGGGAGAACCCGCCCCACCTGTGGGTGATCATGGACGAGACGGTGCTGCGGCGCCCGGTCAGCATCCGCTCCCAGGTGATGCGCGACCAGCTCGACCGCCTCCTGGAGGCCTCCGAGAACCCCGCGATCACGCTGCAGGTGGCCGAGTACGCCTCCGGCCCGCACCCGGGGACGTACACGCCGTTCGTGCTGTTCCGCTTCGCCGAGCCGGAGCTGCCCGACATGGTCTACAGCGAGTACCTGACCGGCGCCCTCTACCTCGACTCGCGCACCGAGGTGGCCCTGCACCTGGAGGTCCTGGACCACATGTCGGCGAAGGCGGCCTCCGTGACGCGCACGCGGGAGATCCTGCGGGAGTACCGCGACAGGTTTGAAGGTGGCACCGCCTGAGGTGGCACCGCCCCGCCCGGCAGCCAGTGCCGCGGCAGGCAACGTTTGCCCGTCGAGGAGCGGCGTCCGGTGCGTGCTCTCGGCGTGCCGGCCGGAAGTCCTCGTACTGGACGTACTTGGGCTTTCGGCCGGTGCGGCGAGAGTGCGTGCCGGGCGCCGCGACGGGGCGAACGTTGCCTGTTGCGGCACTAGGTCACGGCAGTTCGTCCGCCCACATGTCCAGCAGGTCCGCGTCCGAGTCGGGCGCTGTCCTGGCCGGGGTCCCGCCGGCTCCGGGGAGCGCCTGTTCGGCCCAGATGACCTTGCCCTGGGGCGTGTACCGGGTGCCCCAGCGCTCGGTCATCCGCGACACCAGGAACAGGCCCCGGCCTCCCTCGTCGGTCGTCGCCGCGTACCGCAGGTGCGGTGAGGTGCTGCTGCCGTCGGCCACCTCGCAGACCAGCGTCCTGTCGTCGTGGATCAGCCGCACATGGATCGGCGGGGAGCCGTAGCGGATGGCGTTGGTGACGAGTTCGCTCAGGACCAGTTCCATGCCGAAGCCGAGTTCGGCAAGGCCCCACTCGTCGAGCTTGCGGGACAGGGCGACGCGCATCCCGGCGACGGCGGACGGGTCGGGCGGCACGTCCCAGTCGGCGATCCGGTCGGCCGGCAGCGCCCGGGTGCGGGCGATGAGCAGGGCGACGTCGTCCTTGGGCCGTCCGGGCAGCATCTGGTCCAGCACGGCCTGGCAGCTCTCCTCGGGCGAGCGGCCGGGGTGGCCGGCGAGCACGGCGCCCAGCATCTCCATGCCCACGTCCAGGTCGCGGGTGCGGTCCTCGATGAGGCCGTCGGTGTAGAGCACGATCTGGGTGCCCTCGGGGAGGTCCAGCTCGGCCGTCTGGAAGGGCATGCCGCCGAGGCCGAGCGGCGGTCCGGCCGGCAGGTCGGGGAAGGTGACGCCACCGTCGGGGTGGACCAGCGCGGGCGCCGGGTGTCCGGCGCGTGCCATGGCGACGCGGCGCGCGACGGGGTCGTAGACGGCGTAGAGGCAGGTGGCGCCCACGATGCCCGCGGCCGTGTCGCTGCCCCCCTCGTCCTGGTCGATGCGGCCGACCAGGTCGTCGAGATGGCTGAGCAGCTCGTCGGGCGGCAGGTCGAGGGAGGAGAAGTTGTGCACCGCGGTCCGCAGCCGTCCCATCGTCGCGGCGGCGTGCAGTCCGTGGCCGACCACGTCGCCGACGGCCAGCGCCACCCGGCTCCCCGGCAGCGGGATCACGTCGAACCAGTCTCCGCTCACGCCGGACTGGGCGGGCACGTAGCGGTAGCCGACCTCGAGGGCGCTCTGCTCGGGCAGGGCCCTCGGCAGCAGGCTGCGCTGAAGGGTGACCGCCAGGGTGTGCTCGCGGGTGTAGCGGCGGGCGTTGTCGATGCTGACCGCGGCGCGGGCCACCAGCTCCTCCGCCAGTGACAGGTCCTCCTCGTCGAAGGGCTTCTGCTGGGTGGAGCGCCAGAAGTTGGCCATGCCGAGCACGACACCGCGGGCCTGGATCGGGGCGGCGATGAGGGAGTGGATGCCGTAGTCCACGACCTCCCTGGTGCGCTCCGGGTCCTGCGCGTGCCAGCCCGCCGCGGTCGCCAGGTCGGTCACCAGCTCGGCGCGGCCGGTGCCGTAGCCGCGGGCCTGGGGCGTGGAGGGCACGAAGTCGAGCAGCCGGCCCCTCTCGTAGAGCGGGTGGTCGTCCCGGACGCCGCGCACGGCGGTGCGCCGCATGTCCGTGGCCCTGGGGCCGGGCTCCTCGCCGTGCAGCACGGCGTCGGCCAGGTCCACGGTGACGAAGTCGGCGAAGCGGGGGACGGCGACCTGGGCCAGTTCGTCGGCGGTGCGGACCACGTCGAGTGTGGTGCCGACGCCCAGTCCGGCGTCGTAGAGCAGCTTCAGCCGCTCCCGCGCGACCTCCGCCCTGCCGGACACCGCCTGCAGCTCGGTGGAGTCGCGCAGGGTCACCACCGTGCCCTTGGGGCCTCCGTCACGGTCCGTGGGCCGCTGGTTGACCGCCAGCAGCCGTTCTCCGGCGAAGACCACCTCGTCGGTCGCCTCGCGCCCGGAGACGAGCAGCGCCACCGTCGCGGGGTCGAGGGCCGCCAAGTCGGACACGCGCTGTCCCTCGGCGTCCAGGGGCAGCCCCAGCAGCCGCCTGGCCTCGTCGTTGGCCAGCAGCAGCCGCCCGTCGTCCCCGATGATGAGGACGCCTTCGCGCACCGAGTGCAGCACCGCGTCGTGGTGCTCGTACATGCGGGTCATCTCGTCCGGGGCCAGGCTGTGGGTCTGCCGTCGCAGCCGCCGGCCGACCAGTGCCGTGCCGCCGGTGGTCACCACGAGCGCGCCGGCCCCGGCGCCGAAGATGATCGGGAGTTGCCGGTCCACCTCGTTGGTCACGTTCTTGACCTTCAGACCGGCGGAGACGAGGGCCACCACCTTGCCCTGGGGATTGTCAATGGGAACGGTGGCCTGGACTTCCTCGCCGAGCGGGCCGTGGACGCTCTCGGTGTAGACCTTCCCGGCGAGCGACGGGCCGATCGTGCCCACGAACCGGTGGCCGATCCGGCTCGGCTGGGGGTGGGTGTAGCGGATGCCCTTGGTGTTCATGACCACGATGAAGTCGACACCGGCCGACCTGCGCCCCTTCTCGGTGAGGGGCTGGAGCACCTTCGTCGGATCGGGAGTGCGCAGCGCCTGCAGGATGCCCGGAGAGTGCGCGAAGGTCTGTGCGACGGCTATGGAGCGGCGCTTGGCCTCGGAGCCGGTGTCCCGCTTGGACTGCAGCACCAGGGCGACCACGGCGCAGACCACGAGCAGCACGACCAGCGCCACCTGCAGGACGAATACCTGCCCGGCGACGCTTCGTGGGCTTTTGCCGATCAAGAACCGCATCGATATGCGCCGAAATCGAGCGTTCCCGCTCGCCATGCGACATTTCTAGCACAGCGTTCCCCGCGGTCCGCCGGGGCGACAGGTTCGCGCCAGATCCTACGGCGCCGCCCAGAGGCCGCACGGCCCGGCCGCAGGGTGCCCCCGCGGGCCCGAATGACCGCGCCCACCTGCGCAAACGGCGGTCCGCCGGGCGACCTCGAGGGCTGTCCGGCCCTCGCGGGATCAGTGCGCGCTCCCCGCGAAATCCCCACACCGGTCCGGCCGGAGGATCCTCGCCGCGGATCCGGCCGGGCGGCGCGCGAGACCCCGTGCGGCAGGTCGCCGGGAGCGGGGCGTGAGCTCAGGCAGCGCCCCCTTTCGTGTCCCTGTCCTCGTCGACGATCTCAGCGTCCACCACGCCCTCCTCGTCCTGCGGTGCTGTGTGCTGCCGGGTGCCTTCCGCGGACGTCTGCTGGGACTGGGCGTACATCGCCTGGCCCATCTTCTGGCTGACCGTGGCGAGCTTGTCCACGCCGGCCCGCAGGGCCGCCGTGTCGGCGCCCTCCTTGAGCAGGTCCTTCAGCTCGGCGACCGCCGCCGTCACCTCGCCCTTCGTGTCCGCCGGCACCCGCTCCCCGTTCTCCCGCAGGAAGTTCTCCGTCTGGTAGACGAGCTGCTCGGCCTGGTTGCGCGCCTCCGCCGCCTCCCGGCGCCTGCGGTCCTCCTCGGCGTACTGCTCCGCGTCCCGCATCATCCGGTCGATCTCGTCCTTGGGGAGCGCCGAGCCGCCGGTCACCGTCATCTTCTGTTCCCGGCCCGTCGCCAGGTCCTTCGCCGAGACGTGCATGATCCCGTTGGCGTCGATGTCGAAGGTCACCTCGATCTGCGGCACCCCGCGCGGCGCCGGCGGCAGCCCGGTCAGGTCGAAGACGCCGAGCTTCTTGTTGTACGCCGCGATCTCCCGCTCGCCCTGGTAGACCTGGATGCCGACCGAGGGCTGGTTGTCCTCGGCGGTGGAGAAGATCTCCGAACGCTTCGTGGGGATCGTCGTGTTGCGTTCGATCAGCTTGGTCATGATGCCGCCCTTGGTCTCGATGCCGAGGGACAGCGGGGTCACGTCGAGCAGCAGCACGTCCTTGACGTCGCCGCGCAGGACACCGGCCTGGAGGGCCGCGCCGACGGCCACGACCTCGTCCGGGTTGACGCCCTTGTGCGGGTCCTTGCCGGTGAGTTCCCGCACCAGGTCGGTGACCGCGGGCATCCGGGTGGAGCCGCCGACGAGGATCACATGGTCGATCGCGGAGAGCTCCACGCCCGCGTCCCGGACCGCCTGGTGGAAGGGTGTCCGGCAGCGGTCCAGCAGATCGGCCGTGAGCTCCTGGAACCGGGCGCGGGTCAGCCTCTCCTCCAGGTGCAGCGGGCCCTCGGCGGAGGCGGTGATGTAGGGCAGGTTGACGGTCGTCTCGGTGGAGCTGGACAGCTCGATCTTGGCCTTCTCCGCGGCCTCCCGCAGGCGCTGCAGTGCCATCTTGTCGGCGCCGAGGTCGATGCCGTATTGGCCCTTGAACCGCTTCACCAGATGGTCGACGACCCGCTCGTCCCAGTCGTCGCCGCCGAGGTGGGTGTCACCGTTGGTGGCCTTGACCTCGATCACTCCGTCGCCGATGTCCAGCAGGGAGACGTCGAAGGTGCCGCCGCCGAGGTCGAAGACGAGGACGGTCTGCTCCTCGCCGCGGTCGAGCCCGTACGCGAGGGCCGCCGCCGTCGGCTCGTTGATGATCCGCAGGACCTTCAGCCCCGCGATCTCCCCGGCCTCCTTGGTGGCCTGCCGCTGAGCGTCGTCGAAGTACGCGGGCACGGTGATCACGGCGTCCGTGACGTCCTCGCCCAGATACGCCTCGGCGTCCCGCTTCAGCTTCTGCAGGACGCGCGCGGACAGCTCCTGCGCCCGGAAGCGGGTGCCGTCGACGGAGCCGTGCTCCGGGAAACGCCAGTGGGCGTCGCCCATGTGGCGCTTCACCGAGCGCGCGGTGCGCTCGACGTTCGTCACGGCCTGCCGCTTGGCGACCTCGCCGACGAGCACCTCGCCGTTCTTGGCGAAGGCCACGACCGACGGTGTGGTCCGCGCGCCCTCGGCGTTGCTGATGACGGTGGGCTCACCACCCTCCAGGACGGCCACCACCGAGTTCGTCGTCCCCAGATCGATCCCGACCGCACGTGTCATCGCCGTCCCCTTCCGCCAGGGCGCTGCCCGCACTGCATCACAAATGTTGAGTGGCCCCGTGTCAATGTGCGCGACCGGGGGCTCCCGATGCGATGTCGGGTACCCGCAAACGACGGTGCCGCGTCCCCTCGGCGGGAAGCGCGGCACCTTCGGGAACGTGGGGCTCAGGCGAGCTTGGCGTCCAGCGTGATCGTCGTACCGGCCAGGGCCTGGCTGACCGGGCAGTTCTTCTTGGCGTCCTCGGCGGCGGCGACGAACGCGTCGTTGTCGATGCCCGGTACCGTGCCCTCGACGGTGAGGTGGATGCCCGTGATGCCCTCACCCGGCTGGAAGGTGACGTCGGCCTTCGTCTCGAGCTTGGTGGGCGGGGTGCCGGCGCCGGCCAGGCCGTGCGACAGCGCCATGGAGAAGCAGCTGGAGTGGGCGGCGGCGATCAGCTCCTCGGGGCTGGTCCTGCCGTTCGCGTCCTGGGAGCGCGAGGCCCACGTGACCGGCTGCTGCGCGATGCCGGAGGAGTCGAAGGTGACGACGCCGTTGCCCTCGAGCAGGTTGCCTTCCCAGACGGTGTGAGCGGTGCGCGTGGTTGCCACGGTTCTTCCTTTCGATGGGGTCCCGATGCCGGGTTCCGTGGTTCCCATCCGATCACACCCGGCCCCCGCGGACCCACTTTCCCGCCGCGTCGGCGTCCGCCCCGTCGTCAGGCGGCGCGTTCGTCCTCCTCCTCGGCGGCGGCGAGCGGCACTTGGGGGCCGTCGCACTCGCGCAGCCAGCGGCGGAAGACCTGGTGGACCTGCTCGGCGCCGACCAGTTCAGTGCCCTCCCCGGCCGGCGCGGACAGGTCCACCGGCCACAACAGGAAGGGCCGGCCCTGGGCGCCGCCGAGCCCGCCGTGCGAACCGATCTGCTCCTCGAAGGCCAGGACTTCGCCCTCGGCCGGGTCGTACCAGGAGTTGACCATGATGTCGGCGGCGTGCGGGAAGGAGTGCGTGCGGCGCACGGCGTCGGCGGCGCCCGGCCCGAAGCCGGCGAGCGGACCGGTCTCGTCGGCGAGCCGGTCCACCGGGATCTCGGCGCCGAACGCTCCCAGCACCACACCGCCGTGCTCCTCGCTGCGGACGAGGACGAAACCGACGCCGGGATGGTTGGCGAGCGTCGACAGCAGCGCGGGGTGCCGGCGGTCGATCTCCTCCTTGCTCATCCGGTGCGGCACGTCGGGGAAGGAGACGAGCCCGAGGTTCCCGGAGGCGAGCACGACGGGCTCCGAGTGGCGGCGCGCGGCCCGACGGTGCTCGGCCTCCTCCTCGACGGGCCTGCGCAGCGCTGCCCGTACGGCGGCACGCGCCTCCGCCCCGCTGTGCGTTCGGTCCACCTTGCGCGGCACATGCAGCCCGCAGCCGGCTCGCACCAGGTTGGCGAGGCTGAGCCCGTACCGGGTGCGGAAGGTCTCGCCGGGGCTCTGCCCGTGGTCGGACAGGACGACGATCCGGTACGGTCGCGGGGCGTGCTCGGCGACCTGCGCCAGCAGCGCGAGCGAGCGGTCGAGCCGGTGCAGGACCTTCTCGGCGTCGCGGCTGTGCGGCCCCGAGTGGTGGGCCACCTCGTCGTAGGCCACCAGGTCCGCGTAGATGGCGCTGCGCCCGGCGAGCATGTCGCCGATCACCGCGGCGACGACCACGTCCCGTTCGACGACGGTGGCGAAGGCGCGCACGAAGGGGTACAGGCCGCCGCGGCCGACCCGCGGCCGCTGCCGCTTCAGCCGGGCCCGGGTGGACTGGCCGATCTCGCGGGCGACCTCGGCGGCGAACGACATGGCGGTGCGGACGGCGTTGGCGGGGTCGCTGAAGTACGCGAAGTAGCCGGCGCGTGAGCGGTTCTCCCTGCCCCGCCGGGCGGAGACGGACAGCACCAGGGCGAGCTGGTCGGCGCCGCCGCTGAACAGGTTGCCGCGGCTCGCGCCGTCGACGGTGAGCAGGCCGCCGTCGCCGGTCCGCTCGACGGCGCGGCGCTGGAGTTCCGCGGCGCTCGTCGGACGGTTGCACACGACGACCTCGCGGGTCTCCTTCTCGTACCAGCGGAACGCGGGGACGTCGTGGTTGGAGCCGTGCAGGATGCCGAGCTGGCTGGCGCCGGTCTGGCTGGACCAGTCGGTGCGCCAGGCGGTGAGCCGGTGGCTGGGGCCGCCGTCGCGCGGGCCGAGCCAGGAGGCGACGGTCGGCATCAGGCCCTTGGCCACGGCCGCCCGCAGCACGTCGTGTCCGACGCCGTCGAGCTGGACGAAGACCGCGCCGGGGGTGACACGGCCGCAGCTTGCGTCGCCGCGTCTGCGGCGGCGGTCGGCGAGCCGGTACAGCCTCCTGCGGTACGCGTCGTCGTCCCGTACGGCGAGGGCGGCACCGGTGGCCGAGGCGACGGCGGACATCGCGGCGGCGACCACCACGGCGGTCTCGGGGGCGGCTGCGGCGTCGCCGGAGGGGTTGACGCGGAGGGCGACGAGCAGGAGGGAGCCGTTGAGGAAGAAGACGAGCAGGCCGAGCACGAGGGCGGGGACGAGCAGCAGGAGCCGTACCAGCAGGGGCCACACCAGGGACGACAGCAGGCCGAAGGCACCGGCCCCGGCGGCGGCCGTGACGGCTATGCGGGTCGCGCTGTCGCCGGCGGGGGACTGAAGCCGGAAGTCGGGCAGGACGGCGGCGAGGAGGAGCATGGTGACGGTGGAGGCGGCCCACACGGCGACGCTGCGCCCCACACCGCTGAGCAGCTTCCGCCAACGCCCGTGCCCCACGCCCAGCTCACCTCACGTCATGGCCCTGCCGCCCTCTCGGATGCGCCCCCACCTTGTCACAACGCCGGGAGCCACCGGTCAGCGGCCGTCGTACCCGGCCGTCGGCAGCGACAGCCGGCGGTGGATCCGGGCCTTCATCCCGGCGTCGTACGACGGTTCGGCGCAACCGACCGTCTCGACGCGGACGCCTCGCCGGGCGCACTCCGCGGTGAACTCGTCCACCGAGGTCAGGGCACGCTCCAGGACACGGCGGCTGGGGGCCACGAACAGGTCGACCAGGCCCGCCTCCACATCCGTCCACAAAGCGCAGTGGTCGGGGCGCAGGCCGCGCACGAGCAGTTCCCGTGTCACCACGTAACCGCGCTCCGCCGCCCAGCGCGCGCACATCGCGTACTGGCTGCGGGAGTCGACGAGGAAGGGTTCCGCGTCCAGTTCCTCGAGCGGCGTCAGGCTGGCGATCGCCGTGACCCGGACCGTGCCCGGCCGGCCGCGGGCGTCGCGCGCGCCGGCGGTGCCGTGCGCCTCTCCCATGGGGTCCCCCCTCACCTCAGGGTTTCCCCGCCGACCCTACCCCTGCCCGTAGGCTCGGGGGGAGTCGCGCGAAGGAGGCAATGGAGTGCCGGTGGAGGTCACGTGGTGGGGTCACGCCACCTGCACGGTCGAGGACTCCGGCGTACGGGTGCTCACCGATCCCCTGTTCGCGCGCCGCCTCGCGCATCTGCGGCGGCGCCGGGGCGCCCCGCCGCCGACCGAGGCCGCGGTGGCGGACGTGACGCTGGTGTCGCATCTGCACGCCGACCATCTGCACGTGCCGTCGCTGGCCCGGCTGGCCCCGGGCAGCCGGGTGCTGGTGCCGCGCGGCGCCGCTGCCCAGGTGCCGGGGCTGCGCAGGCTGGACCGGCTGCGGCTCACGGAGGTGGCGCCCGGGGACCGGGTGCGGGTCGGTGACCTGGTCGTACGGGTGGTGCCCGCACGGCACGACGGGCGCCGGCTGCCGGTGGGGCCGCACCGCTCCCCCGCGCTCGGGTTCGTCGTCGAGGGGGAGGCGCGGACGTACTTCGCCGGGGACACCGGTCTGTTCCCGTCGATGGCCGAGGAGGTCGGCCCGGTCGACGTGGCCCTGCTGCCGGTCGGCGGCTGGGGGCCGTACCTCGGCGAGGGCCACCTGGACGCGGGGCGCGCGGCGCAGGCGCTGGCCCGGCTGACGCCGCGCAGCGCGGTGCCGGTGCACTACGGCACGTACTGGCCGATCGGGATGGACGCCGTGCGCCCCCACGAGTTCCACGCGCCGGGCGCCGAGTTCGTCCGCCTCGCCGCGCGGTACGCGCCGGACGTCAGGGTGCACCTGCTGTCCCACGGTGAGAGCGCCCGCCCGGAGGTCGCCCGGTGATGAACCTCGCCGCCGCGACCACCCTCGTACCCACGGAGTCCACCCAACAGGCCGTCGGCTACCCGTCGTTGTTCCTGCTGGTGCTGCTCGGGGCGCTGGTGCCGGTCGTGCCGACAGGGGCGCTGGTCAGTTCCGCGGCGGTCGTGGCCTTCCACCGGACCGCGCCCTTCTCGCTCGCGCTGGTCTTCGTCGTCGCGGCGCTCGCGGCCTTCCTCGGGGACATCGCGCTGTACTGGCTCGGGCGGCGCGGCATGCGGTCGAAGAACGGTTCCCGCTGGCTGGAGAACCTCCGCGGCCGTGCCCCCGAGGACCGGCTCGCCCAGGCGCAGGAGAAGCTGAACGAGCACGGGATCGCGGTGCTCACCCTCTCCCGGCTCGTCCCGGCGGGCCGCATTCCGGTGATGCTCGCCTGCCTGATGGCCCGTATGCCGGTGCGGGAGTTCGCCCGCGGCGACGCCCCGGCCTGCCTCGCCTGGACCGCGACGTACCAGCTGATCGGCATCCTCGGCGGCTCGCTGTTCCCGAAGCCGTGGGAGGGCGTGGCGGCGGCGGTCGTGCTGACGGTCGTGATCAGCACGGCACCCGGCCTGTGGCGCCGGATGCGCAGGGCCGCCGCCTCGTGAGCCCCGGGCGCCGGCTCACTCCAGCACCCGTGACGCCCCCACCGGCAGGTCCCACAGGTCCTCGCGGGCCCGTCCCGCATTCTCCCAGGCCGCCCGCACCCGGGTCTGCGGTTCCAGGACCGGTTCCGCCGACAGCACGAACGTGGCCCAGTGCATGGGCGCCATTCGCCGTGCGCCCAGGTCGAGCGTCGCCCGGACCGCCTCCTCCGGGTCGCAGTGGACGTCGCTGAGCCACCAGCGCGGGTCGTACGCGCCGATCGGCATGAGGGCCAGGTCGATCCCCGGATAGCGCTGCCCGATCCGCTCGAACCAGTGCCCGTACCCGGTGTCGCCCGCGAAGTAGACCCGCTGCCCGTCGGGCGCCGTCAGCACCCAGCCGCCCCACAGCGAACGGCACGTGTCGGTCAGGGTGCGCTTGGACCAGTGGTGGGCGGGCACGAAGTCGAACCGGACGCCCTTGACGGCGGCGGCCTCCCACCAGTCCAGCTCGGTGACGCACGTGAACCGCCGGCGGCGGAACCACGCGGCGAGCCCGGCCGGTACGAGCACCGGGGTGTCGCGCGGGAGGCGGCGCAGCGTCGGGGCGTCGAGGTGGTCGTAGTGGTTGTGGCTGATGACGACCGCGTCGACGCGCGGCAGGGCCTCCCAGTCGATGCCTACGGGCGTGATCCGGGTGGGTGTGCCGAGGATGCGCCGGGACCAGACGGGGTCGGTGAGGACCGTCAGCCCGCCGATCCGCACCACCCAACTGGCGTGGCCCGCCCAGGAGACGGCGACCGTGCGCGCGTCGACCCGCGGCAGCGGACCCGGCTCGTACGGCAGCCGGGGGATGTCCTTCAGACCCTCGGGTCCGGGCCGCACCGCGCCCTCGCGGGCGAAGCGGGCCATGGCCTTCAGGCCGGGCAGCGGTGTGGTCAGCCGGTCCGCGAAGGAGCGCGGCCAGATACGGCGCTCACCGAGCGGGCGGGGCGCTGCGAGCGGCGGCGCCACCAGCGCCGCGGGGTCCCGGCTCAGCAGGGGCGTGGACGCGGGCTCACCGGTGTCCCGGTGTGCCGCAACGGTGCTCGTGGTCGACTCGGACTGCTGCGTCATCGAGGAGGCTCCCATCGCTGAGCGTCGTCGCGGAGATCGGCGAAGACCGATCCCACATGGGTCAACGCGCGTTGTACGTGTGGCAGTTCCAGCGGCTCCGGTGAGGTGAGGCACTGCGCCCGTTCCGCGGCGGTCGCGCCGAGGAGCGGTCCGGTGGACAGACGGACGCGGAGCGCCGCGAGGTCGTCCCCGAAGCGGTGGCCGCCGGGCGCGGGCATGCCGAGCCGGGCGGTGAGGAGGTCCTCGAGTTCCTGCGCGTCGCCGACGCCGAGCACGTCGAGCGCGGAGCGAAGCGGCTCCAGGTCGGCGTAGAGGTGGCGGCCGGCCTGCGGGGGCAGCACGAGGGCGCCCGCCGCGACGACGGCCCGGCGCGCGGCGTCCGCGACGCGCGCGTGGAGCGCGGTCCCGGCGGTGAGGCGCTGGGTGACGTCGGCGGGCTCGTCGAGCGCGTACGCGGCCGCCGCGGCGACCGGGTCGGCGATCCGGGCACCGAGCGCGGTGAGCACGTCCAGGGCGCGGGCGCGCAGTCCGGCGCCGTCGGCGGTGGCCGGGAAGCGGGCGACGGCCGCGGGCCAGCCGGGCGGCAGGAAGGGCCCGGCGAGGTCGGTGACGACGGTGACCCGGTCCGGCAGCATCTCGGCGGGGCTGAGCAGCACGGTGTCGTGCGGCCGGTGCACGGTGTCGCGCCAGGTCTCGTCGCTGACCAGGTGCAGCCCCTCGCCGGCGGCGGCCTCGGCGGTCTCGTGCACGAGTTCGGGCGGGGCGACGGTCGCGGTGGGGTCGTCGGCGACGGCGAGCACGAGGAGGCGGGGGTCGCCGCCCTCGGCGCGGATTCTGCGGACGGTCTCCAGGAGGGCGTACGGGTCGGGGACGCCGCCGCACTCCATGGGTGTCGGCACATGGAACACCGACCGCCCCAGCGCCCGGACCTGGGGCGCCCACCAGGCCGGGCAGGGCCGGGGGACGAGTACGTCGCCGCCGAGCGCGGCGGTGACGGCGACGAAGAGCGCGGGGGCGCCGGGGGCGGCGGCGATGTCGTCGGGCTCGGCGGGCAGTCCGCGCCGGGCGAAGTAGCCGCAGGCGGCGTCGAGGAGGGCGGGCGGACGGAAGGCGCCGGAGCCGCCGTGGTCGGCGGCCTCGGCGAGCGCCGCGGACAGTCCCGGCAGGAGGGGCAGCCCCTGCTCGGGGAGGGGCGGTCCGTAACGGACGGGGCCGTGCCCTTCCGGATCCGTCCGCCGCATGCGTGCCTCCGCGCAGTCCCTGGTGCTGTCGCCGGTCCCCCGCGCTCCGGCTCGCTCCACGCCCTCGACCCGTGGCCGCCGCCCGCTGTCGTACTCCCGTTCCTCTACGGTGTCGAAGACGCCCTCGGGCTCTGAGTACCCAGGGTTCGGGCCGGTCATGGGCGTCCGGCCGGGTTGCCCGGATCACAAAGCTCAGGTGTTCGGATCACGGGTGCGGTCAGGCGTGGCCGGACCGTCCGCGCCCCCAGAGCCGGTGGACCGCGGCACCGAGCGCGCCCGCGATCAGGAGACCGCCGGCGGCCAGGGCGGGCACGGAGCCGGTGAAGGCGCCGCCTTCCCCGGCGTGCACGCCGTGCTGGGCCCCGACGGGAGGCTGCCCCCCGCTCTGCTTCCCCTGGTCGCCCTGCTGCTTGCCCGTGGCTTGCTTGCCCTGGTCGCCCTGCTGCTTGCCCTGGCTGTCGCCCTGCTGCTTGGCCTGCCCATCGCCTTGCTGCTTGCCCTGGCTGTCGCCCTGCTGCTTCGCGGACCCCTGGAACTGGCTGTCGCCCTGCTGCTTGCTCTGGCCATCCCCCTGTTGCCTGGACTGGCCGTCGCTCTGCTTGCCCTGGCTCTCGCCCTGCTGCTTCCCCCAATGCTGGGAGTGGCCCTCCACCTGCTGCCTGCCCGACTGCTGGAACTGCCCGTCACTCTGCTTGCCCTGGCTGTCGCCCTGCTTGCCCTGGCTCTCGTCCTGCTTGCCCTGACTGTCGCTCTGCTTGCCCTGGCCGTCGCTCTGCTGCTTTCCGGACACCTGGGACTGGCCGTCGCCCTGCTGCTTGCTCTGACCGTCCCCCTGCTGCTTCCCGGACCCCTGGGACTGTCCGTCTCCCTGCTGCTTTCCAGACTCCTGGGACTGTCCGTCTCCCTGCTGTTTCTCCTGGCCCTCCCCTTGCTGCCTGGACTGCCCGTCCCCCAGCTGCTTCCCCGACTGCTGCGTCTGCCCCTCCTCCTGCTCCCTTCCGCTCGACGGGGCGTCACCGTCGTGGTGGTGGCCGTGGCCCTCCCGGTACACGGTGAACGAGACGGTCCACGGTCTTTCACGGCCCCCAGGGCCCCCCGGACACCGTCCGTCGACGCCCCACGACGCCTCGCGGCCGGCCAGGTCGGCGATGGCGTTCACGCTCCCGCCCGCCGGGACGCGGGCCGTGCCGCGGTAGCGGACGCCGCCCCGGCGTTCGGTCTGGTCATCGTCGTCGTCGCGGTCGACCCGGTGCAGCCGCACCCTGCCCCCCTCGAAGGCCTGGGAGGCGCCCTCGATGGCGTCGGGCAGGCCGGCGCCGACCGCGTCGCAGGACACCGAGACGGTGACCGTGTCGCCGGGCGCGACGGAGCGCGGGGTGACGTCGGCGGACGAATCGGCGGACGCGTTCGGGGCGACGGCGCCCAGGGCGGCACCGGCCAGGGCGGCGGTGGACAGGACTCGGGCAGTGCAGCGCATGGGGCGGACTCCTTCGGCCGGGTTCCTCCATGACAGCCCGCCCGGCCGTTGCCCGCGCGCGGCCGTGCCCCATTCGCGCGACCGGCACCGCCGTGCGGGTGACGGGCAGGCCGTGCACGGTGGGGTCAGCCGGCCAGCGAGAGCAGCTCCCGTTCCAGGCCGCGGCCCCGCTTGTCCACGACGCCGGCGGCGACGTCGGCGAGTTTGCGGTTGGCGCCCTGGGAGATGCGGCGCAGCACCTGGAAGGCCGTCTCGGCGTCGCAGCCGAGGACGTGCATCACGATCCCGCACGCCTGGTCGACGACGGGCCGGGAGCGCAGGGCGGCGCCGAGCTGGTCGAGTTCCGTGAGGGCGGCACGGTAGGAGCGGTCGCGCACCAGGCAGCCCACGGCGAGGTCGCCGAGTACCCGGGCGGGGCCGTGCGGGGCGCCCTTCAGGGTCCCGGGCCGGAAGCTGTAGAGGCTGAGCGTGACGGCCAGCCCGGACCGCCGGAAGGGGATCGTGACGCTGGACCGTACGCCGGCGTCGAGGGCGAGGGCGCGGTACTCCGGCCAGCGCTCCTCGTGCAGCAGGTCGAAGGCCTCGACGGGCTCGCCCGACTCCAGGGCCGCGGGGATCGGCCCGTCGCCGCTGCGGAGCTGGACGGTGACGAGCGGGGCGAGATCGGGGTGGGTGACGGCGGCGGGCCGGTCCGTGCCGCCCTCGACGCCGCCTTCCACGACCGTGGCTCCGGCGCCGCAGCAGCCGGGGGTGCACCGCGCGGCCTGTTCGACGAGTTCCGACAGCCGGCGCCCCGGGAGGGCGGACTCGGGGGATTCGGCCGCCAGCTGGTGAGCCCCCGGGTGGTAACCGAGTTGTCCGGTCTCCGGCATTCTTCACCTCCTCTTCGGGCGGCTGCCCGCTCACCCCGGTGGAAAACGGCGTCTGTGACGACGTGGCCGGTTCCGTGCGCGAGTCCTCGGGCAGCAGTCCGTACGGGTTAGGTTCGTCGCATGGCGCAGACGGACGAATTCGGTGAAGAGCTGGCGGATTTCGTCCGCCGGGTGGCGGAACTCAAGGCGGCCCGTGCCATACCCACGGACGACCTGCCCTCGGTGCTCGACGCGGCGATCTTCGAACTCGACCATGTGGCGGGTCGGTTGTGGCCGTGGTACCAGCGGCTGTCCACGGGGGTGGGGTCCGCCCCGGCCGGTTCCGGTGAGCGCCAGGAGCAGCAGCTGCTGAAGACCCTCTTCCAGCGGCTCCCGGTGCCGGTCGCGCTGGTGGACCGCGAGACGGTGGTGCGGCGGCTGAACTTCGCGGCCATCTCCTTCACCGGGGTCCGCGCGGGCTATGCGACGGGCCGCCCGCTGACCGGACTTCTGGCGCACGCCGACCGGGCGGCGTTCCGTTCGCAGACGGCCGCGGTGGCGCGCGGCGAGGGCGACCGCAGCATGACGGTACGTCTGCCGCAGCACGGGTCGGTGCCGGTACGGGCGACGCTGGTCGCGGTGCGGCCGAGCGGGGAGCCGCGCACGGCGGTCATGGTGGTGCTGCAGCCCGCGGACGCCCGGGTGCCGGTAGGCGAGCACACCCCGCGCGGCGGCATCCCGAACCTGACCGAGACCGCGCGGCACGCGGCGCTGATGGACCTGCTGGACGCGATGACAAGTGCGCTGCTCACCGCGCCGGCCGGGGCCGTCCTGGAGCGGGCGGCCCGGGTGCTGCACGGCCGGTTCGCGGACTGGGTGGTGGCGGACGCGGGAGACGGGCGCCTGACCCGTACGGCGGTGCTGGGACCGCCCGGTGAGGACGTGGACGCGCTGGTCGCGCAGGACCCCGCCGGGTGCCCCCTCGTCGTCGAGGCGGCGCGCGGCGGATCCACGGTCCTGCGGGTGCGGCCGGAGGACCCGGAGGCCTTCGGACGTGACGCCTCGGGTGCCCCCGTCCTCATCCGCGCGAACGTGACGTCCCTGCTGTGCGTGCCGCTCACCGACGGGGGCACCGTGCGGGGAGTGCTCACGCTGTTCCGCAGCGGGGCCCGGCCGGCGTTCTCGATGGCGGAGGCGCAGGCGATGGACATGATGTCCCGTCACATGGCGCTGGCACTGCGGGCCGCAGGTTAGACGGCGTCCCGCATCACCTGCTCGCGCAGCCGGGAGCAGCAGCGGCTGATCAGGCGGGAGACGTGCATCTGTGAGATGCCGAGGCGCTCCGCGATGCTGCTCTGGGTCATGTCGTCGAAGAAGCGCATGTACAGGATGGCGCGTTCGCGCTCCGGGAGGGCCTTGAGGCGGGGCTTGACCGCCTCGCGGTCCACGACGGTGTCGAGCGCCGGGTCGGGCGAGCCGAGCGAGTCGCCGAGCGAGTACCCGTCCTCGCTTCCGGGCAGTTCGGCGTCCAGGGAGAGCGCCGTGAAGCTCTCCAGCGCCTCGAGGCCTACCAGGACGTCCTCCTCGCTCATGTTGGCGTGCTCGGCGATCTCGGCGACGGTGGGCCTGCGGCCCGAGACGGTCTGCGACAGGTCCTGGAC
The DNA here is from genome assembly GCF_044764595.1 of Streptomyces sp. NPDC093984. Classification (NCBI taxonomy): domain Bacteria; kingdom Bacillati; phylum Actinomycetota; class Actinomycetes; order Kitasatosporales; family Streptomycetaceae; genus Streptomyces; species Streptomyces sp. NPDC093984. The sequence goes on from NZ_JBIWIM010000001.1 coordinate 1,030,460, forward strand.
GGCGAAACGGACGCGGTTGCGCAGGTCCTGGACGCGCCGCGGCACGTGCAGGGTCCACATGTGGTCGCGGAAGTGCCGCTTGATCTCACCGGTGACGGTGGGGACGGCATAGCTCTCGAAGGCGTGTCCGCGCTCCGGGTCGTAGCGGTCCACGGCCTTGACCAGGCCGAGGAACGCGACCTGACGCAGGTCCTCGAAGCTCTCGCCGCGGCTGCGGAAGCGGCCCGCGAGCCGTTCGGCCATGGGCAGCCAGGCCTCGACGATCTCGTCGCGGAGCGCGTCGCGCTCGGGGCCCTGGGGAAGCGAGGCGAGCCTGCGGAAGGCCTCCGTGGTGTCGGGGGCGTCGTCGTGGGGGTGGTGCTTCACGCTAGCTCGGTTCTGCATGGTGCGTCGCAACTCCCTTGCTGGTGCCTTGCTGGGTGCCTTGGGTGGACGGTCACCGTGGGAGGGGGCGGGCGGGTGCGACAGGGCACACCGTGGCGTGATTCACCGCTCCCACGGACGTGCCTCCTGTCCGAAGCACTGAGTCGCGCCTGCCCGGGCGCATTCGCCGCAAACACCGGTCTTTCGAAACTCTTACGGCCCCCCATGACGGCCCCGCCTCGGCACCGCGGGAGAGGCACCGCGCGAGAGCCGTCCCGCCGGCGTCCTCGACGGCTCCGCGGGGCGTCCACCCTGCACGGTTCCGCAGCCGTGCCACCCCGCAGGGCTCCGCACGGCGTCCGCCCCGCACGGCTTCGCGGGCGTGCCACCTTCCCTCCGCGCCGGTCACCTCGCGGCTCCTCCGCGGCAGCGCGCCGGGCTCGCCCGTTCCGGCGGCAGGTTTTCCCCGCATCGGCCGGGTGACTCGACAGGTGCGATCCGTACGCCCCCTCTTCCCACGGGAGGTTCCCGATGGCCACCAAGGTCGCCGACCAGGTCCTGGCGCGCTTGCGCGAATGGGGCGTGGAGCAAGTCTTCGGCTACCCCGGCGACGGCATCAACGGGCTGCTCGCCGCCTGGGGCCGGGCCGAGGACCGGCCCCGGTTCCTTCAGGCGCGGCACGAGGAGATGGCCGCGTTCGAGGCGGTCGGCTACGCTAAGTTCAGCGGCCGTCTCGGTGTGTGCGCGGCCACCTCGGGACCCGGCGCGATCCACCTGCTCAACGGCCTGTACGACGCCAAGCTCGACCACGTGCCCGTGCTCGCGCTGGTCGGCCAGACGCACCGCACGGCGATGGGTGGCTCCTATCAGCAGGAAGTCGACCTGCACACCCTCTTCAAGGACGTGGCCTCCGACTTCGTGGAGACCGTGATGGTCCCCGAGCAGCTGCCGAACGTCCTCGACCGCGCGATCCGCACCGCGTACGCGCGTCGCGCCCCCACGGCCCTGATCATCCCCGGTGACGTGCAGGAGCTGGACTACTCGCCGCCGACGCACGAGTTCAAGATGGTCCCCTCGAGCCTCGACCGCGGTGCCTGGACGGCGGTTCCGGCGCAGGATTCCCTGGAGAGGGCCGCGGAGGTCCTCAACGCCGGTGACAAGGTGGCCATCCTGATCGGCCAGGGCGCGGCCGGCGCGGTGACCGAGGTGCAGCAGATCGCCGAGCTGCTGGGCGCGGGGGTGGCGAAGGCGCTGCTCGGCAAGGACGTGCTCAGCGACGAGCTGCCGTACGTCACCGGCTCGATCGGTCTGCTGGGCACCCGCCCGTCGTACGAGCTGATGCGGGACTGCGACACCCTGCTCACCATCGGCTCGTCGTTCCCGTACACGCAGTTCCTGCCGGACTTCGGCAAGGCGCGGGCCGTGCAGATCGACATCGATCCGCACATGATCGGCATGCGCTACCCGTACGAGGTGAACCTCGTCGGCGACGCCAGGGCGACCCTGCAGCGCCTGATCCCGCTGCTGGACAAGGACCGCGGCCGCGAGTGGTTCGAGACCGTGTGCGCGAACGTGACCCGCTGGCACGACGTCATGCAGAAGCGGGCGGAACTGTCCGCGGACCCGATCAACCCGGAGTACGTGGCCCGCGCCCTGGACCCGATGCTGCCGCAGAACGCGATCGTCACCTCCGACTCGGGTTCGGTGGCGAACTGGTACGCACGGCACCTGACGATGCGCCCCGGTATGCGCGGGTCGCTGTCCGGGACGCTGGCGACCATGGGCAGCGGGGTCCCCTACGCGATCGGCGCGAAGTTCGCCCACCCCGACCGGCCGGTGATCGCGCTGGTCGGTGACGGCGCCATGCAGATGAACGGCCTCGCGGAGATGATCACGGCGGCGAAGTACCAGGACCGCTGGGAGGACCCGCGGCTGGTGGTGGGCGTGTGGAACAACCACGACCTCAACCAGGTGACGTGGGAGATGCGCGCGATGGAGGGCGCCCCGTCGTTCCTGCCGTCGCAGGAGATCCCCGACGTGCAGTACGCCGCCTTCGCCCGCTCCCTGGGCCTGACCGGCGTCCGGGTGGAGAAGCCCGAGGACGTGGAGGCGGGCTGGCGCGCGGGGCTGGAGGCGGACGGCCCGGCGGTCGTCGAGTTCCTGACCGACCCGGCGGTGCCGCCGATCCCGCCGCACGCCAGCTGGGAGCAGATGCAGGCCACGGCGGCCTCGATCCTGAAGGGCGACGCGGACCGCGCCGGGATGATCCGCCAGGGGTTCAAGGCGAAGGTGCAGGAGTTCCTGCCCGGACGCAGCAACAAGGAGTCGTGAGGAGCCGTATCGGGACCCGGACACGGCCGGAAGCGGACCATCACCTGCCGGACGGCCGTGTCGACCGCCGCCCCTCGGGTACACGCGGGGCCACGCGACATATGGAGGGACTCATGCAGCGAGGCAGCGACCGGCTGAACGTCCACCGCGACGACGAGATGAAGCACGAACTCCAGGGACTGCTGCGCTCGGGCCACCCGACGCGGACCGAGGAGTGGCACGACCCCGAGCCGACCGCCGACGACGACCCGGCGGTGTGGGCCGGTCCGGTGATTCCGGGCGGCGCGCGGTCCGTGGCCGATGTGCGCTTCGAGCTGGCGCGGATCCTGGGGCGTACGGCGTTCCCGGGCCGCCCGCCCGAGCTGATCGACGCGCTGCGCCGCCACCACGCCCCGGACGCGCTGGTCGCTCCCCTGGAGCGGCTGCCGCGCTCGTCGCGCTACGCCAACGCGCAGGAGCTCGCCGAGGCGATCGTGGGCGGCGAAGGGGCGGGCCGGAGCGCATAGGCGTCCGACGCGCGGGTACTGCGGGCGTCGTCCCGCCGACACACCCCCCTGCCGGCCGGGGGCAGCAGGAAAGGACAGCAGGCCATGGCTGATTTCGTCAGGGAGGTCATGACGCCGGGCGTCGTGGCGGTCCTCCCGGACGCCTCACTGGTGGAGGCGGCGCAGCTGATGCGCGCCGAGGACATCGGGGACGTCCTGGTCGCCGAGGACGGGCACGTCGTCGGCGTACTCACGGACCGTGACATCGCGCTGCGGGCCGTCGCGGACGGCGCGGACCCGCTGACCGTGAGCGCCCGTGCGGTGTGCACCCCCGACCCGGTGGTCGTCGGCCCCGACGATCCCGTGTCCACGGCCGTGGACCTGATGCGAGGGCATGGCGTCCGCCGGCTGCCGGTCGTCGAGGACGGCCGGCCGGTGGGCGTGGTGAGCCTGGGCGACCTGGCCGTCGCGCAGGACCCGACGTCGGCGCTCGCGGACATCAGCCGGGCCGAGCCCGGAGCCGGGCGCGGCGGGGTGCCCGCGTGAGCCGCCGGGGCCGGGCCGACCGGGTCAGTGCGTACGGCGCCACCGTGGACGTCGGCGACGCGACGACCCGCTACCTGCTGTACGGGCTGCTGCCGTTCTGGTTCGCGCCGGGCGTCGCCGACTGGCTGATGCACCGGCGCACCAGGATCGAGGACACGTCCGGCACGAAGGAGTCGTTGATCCACGCGCTGATGATGACCGAGGTGGGCGTGCCCATCGCGCTCACGCTGCGCTACGAGGTCAACCCGCTGCTGCTGTGCGTGCAGTTGGCCGGGACCGCGGTGCACGAGGCGACCGCGCTGTGGGACGTGCGCACCGCCGAGGACAGCGACCGTGAGGTCAAGCCGGTGGAGCAGCACATCCACAGTTTCCTCGAGTCGCTGCCGTTCGCGGCGCTCGCCGCGCTCGGGTGTCTGCACGGCGACCAGGTGCGGTCGCTACTGCGCGGCGGGCGGGGCGACCCGCGCGCCTGGCGGCTGGTGCGGCGGCGCCGGCCGCTGCCACGGGGCTATGTCATGGGCATCACGGCGGCGATCGGCGCGTGTGTGGCCCTGCCCTACGGCGAGGAGTTGCTGCGCTGTGTCCGGGCCGCACGGCGCCGGGCGCACGACGAGAAGGCGCAGGGGCAGGCGGGCGACGAGGCCGTGTGGCAGCCGCAGGACCAGGCCGTGTGACAGCACAGGCAGAGGAAGGATTGAACATCATGCGTATCGCGTTCCTGACCGCGCCCGAAGGCGTGGAGCAGGTGGAACTCACAGAGCCCTGGCAGGCGGTGAAGGACGCCGGCCACCAGCCGGTCCTGGTGTCGACGAAGCCGGGACAGGTGCAGGCGTTCAATCACCTGGACAAGGCGGAGACGTTCCCGGTGGAGGCGGTGGTCGGCGAGGTGCAGGCCGAGTCCTTCGACGGGCTGGTGCTGCCGGGCGGGGTGGCGAACCCGGACTTCCTGCGGATGGACGAGCAGGCGGTGTCCTTCGTCCGCGCGTTCTTCGACCAGGGGCGGCCGGTCGCGGCGATCTGCCACGGCCCGTGGACGCTGATCGAGGCCGACGTCGTACGGGGCCGCACCCTGACGTCGTGGCCGAGTCTCAAGACGGACGTCCGCAACGCGGGCGGCACCTGGGTCGACGAGCAGGTGCACATCGACCGCGACGGCAACCTGCTGATCACCAGCCGGAAGCCGGACGATCTGAAGGCGTTCGACGAGGCGATCGTGACGGAGTTCACCAGCCAGAACGCCTGAACACTTGAACACCCGTACGCATGCACGTCTGAACGAGACATGTAAAACCGCGACGTGTGAACCACAGGCATGAATCGTCGGAAGCACAACCCATGAACCCATAACCATCGCCCAACCGGCGGAACACGCGGAAAGGACCCGCCCCGCAGCCCCATCGGGGCCGCGGGGCGGGTCCTCGCGCAGGCGGTCAGCGGGTCGGTTCGGCTTCCTGGGGTTCTTCACAGGTGCCGCGCTCCCGGGCGCCGTCGCGGGTGCGGCCGGCCGCGGTCGGGCGGCGCGGATGGCGCCGGAGGTATTCGCCCTCCAGTTGCGCCATCCGGTCGTTGTGCGCGCGCAGGGCGTCGTTAGAGCCGTAGAGCAGCGTGTCGTGGCGCGTGCGGTGGATCGTCTCCAGCTCCTTCATGAGCTGCTGGTCGGTCAGCCGGCCCGGGTCGACTCCGGTCATTGGTGGTACCCCGCTCGTCGTGTTCGTCGGTGCGGTCCGGGTACCCGCCCGGAAAAGCAATACCCCGAGCGGCATCCGGGAGGGAGCCATGGATCTCGCCTTTCTCCATCCACTGTACGAACATCCCGGCCCCTGGGCCTCCGTATACGTCGACACCTCCCGGCACACGGAGTCCACGCCTCACGAACGCTCCCTGACCGCTCAGTCCCTGTACCGGGAGCTCGCCGAGCAGGGCGCGGACGAGCCGACGTGCCGGGCCGTGCAGTCCGCGGTCGAGGACCTGGCCCACTCCCCCGAGCCGCACGGCAGGGCCCTGTTCGCCCGTGCGGGCGAGGTGGTCCTCGATCCGCCGCTCGCCGCGCCGCCGCAGGGCTCCTCCGCGCTGTGGGCCACGCTGCCGCACACGGCGCCGCTGCTGGAGCTCGCGAACGAGGAACCGGTGTGCGTGGTGGCGTACATCGACCGCAAGGGCGCCGAGTTCGAGCTGCGGGGGGCCCTGGGCAGCCGGGAGGCCGGGTCGGTGACCGGGAAGCAGCATCCGCTGCACCGTACGAGCAGCGCCGACTGGTCGGTGCGCCACTTCCAGCTGCGTGTGGAGAACACCTGGGAGCACAACGCGGCGGAGATCGCGGACGCGCTCGCCGTCTGCCAGGAGGAGACCGGCGCCGACCTGGTGGTCCTGGTCGGCGAGGAGCGCGAACGGCGCTCGGTGCACGAGCGGCTGCCGCGCCGGCTCCAGGACCAGGTGGCCGAGACGACGCACGGTGCGGGCAGCCGGTTGCTGGACGAGGAGGTGGAGCGGATCCGCACCGAGCATGTGCAGCGCCGCGCCGAACAGGAGCTCGAGCGCTTCCTTGCCGCCCGGGCGCCCGACGAGGAGGGGCGTGCGGGCGCGGTCGAGGGTGTGCCGGCGGTGATCGAGGCGGCACGCGAACACCGTATCGACGAACTCCTGATCAATCCGGACGGCCCGGACACCCACCGTGAGGTGTGGATCGGCGAGGACCCGGACCAGGTCGCGGTGCGCCGCACGGACCTCAAGGCGCTGGGCGAGCGGCACGCCTGGTCGGCCCGCGCGGACGACGCGCTGCTGCGTTCCGCGGTGGAGACGGGCGCGGCGGCCGTCTCGGTGACGGCCGCCAGGAGCCAGGAGGGCCCGGTGGGCGGAGTGGGCGCGCTGCTGCGCTGGGCGTAGCCGGCGCGCCTGGCGCACGCCAGGCATACACCCGGCATGCGCCGGGCATGCGCTGGGTGCGCCTAGCGTGCGCGCTCCACTCTGCGTTCGTCCCACACGGGCTCCGATGTCTCCCGTACCCGACCGTCGGCGCCGAAGACGAGGTAGCGGTCGAAGGAGCGGGCGAACCAGCGGTCGTGGGTGACGGCGAGGACCGTGCCCTCGAAGCTGTCGAGCCCTTCCTGGAGCGCCTCGGCGGACTCCAGGTCGAGGTTGTCGGTCGGCTCGTCGAGCAGCAGCGCGGTCGCCCCCTCGAGTTCCAGCAGCAGGATCTGGAACCGGGCCTGCTGGCCGCCGGAGAGCCGGTCGAAGTGCTGCTCGGCCTGGCCCGTCAGCTCGTAGCGCCGCAGCCTGGACATGGCGGCGCCGCGGTCCTGGGCGTGCTCCTTCCAGAGGATGTCGAGGAGGGTGCGGCCCTGGAGCTCCGGATGGGCGTGGGTCTGGGCGAAGTGGCCCGGTACGACCCGTGCGCCGAGCTTCCACTGCCCGGTGTGGGCGATGTCGTCACCGGCGAGGAGGCGCAGGAAGTGCGACTTGCCGGAGCCGTTGGAGCCGAGGACGGCGACCCGTTCGCCGTAGAAGACCTCGAGGTCGAACGGTTTCATCAGCCCGGTCAGTTCGAGCCCCTGACAGGTCACGGCCCGTACGCCGGTACGGCCGCCCTTGAGCCGCATGGTGATGTTCTGCTCGCGCGGCGGCTCCGGCGGCGGGCCGGCCTCCTCGAACTTCCTCAGCCGGGTCTGGGCGGCCTGATAACGGGACGCCAGCTCATGGCTCACGGTGGCCGCCTGGCGGAGGTTCAGCACCAGCTTCTTCAGCTGGGCGTGCTTCTCGTCCCAGCGGCGGCGCAGCTCCTCGAAGCGGGCGAACCGCTCGCGGCGGGCCTCGTGGTACGTGGCGAAGCTGCCGCCGTGCACCCAGGCGTCCGCGCCGGCCGGCCCGGGCTCCACGGTGACGATCTTCTCGGCGGCACGGGCGAGGAGTTCGCGGTCGTGGGAGACGAACAGGACCGTCTTGCGGGTCTCGGCCAGCCGTTCCTCGAGCCACCGCTTTCCGGGTACGTCGAGGTAGTTGTCGGGCTCGTCGAGGAGCAGGACCTCGTCGCCGCCGCGCAGCAGGGCCTCCAGGACGAGCCGTTTCTGCTCGCCGCCGGAGAGGGTGCGGACCTGGCGCCACTGGGCCCTGTCGTAGGGGACGCCGAGTGCGGCGGTGGTGCAGATGTCCCACAGGGTCTCGGCGTCGTAGCCGCCGGCCTCGCCCCAGTCGGCGAGCGCCTGCGCGTAGCGGAGCTGGGCGGCCTCGTCGTCGACGGTCATGATGGCGTGCTCGGCGGTGTCGACGGTGCGGGCCGCTTCGCGGATGCGGGGCGGGGCGACCGAGACGAGGAGGTCGCGTACGGTCGTGTCGTCGCGGACGGATCCGACGAACTGTCGCATGACGCCGAGGCCGCCGGTGACGGTGACGGTGCCGGCGTGGGGTTTCAGCTCGCCGGAGAGCAGGCGCAACAGGGTGGTCTTGCCTGCGCCGTTGGGGCCGACGAGTGCGACGACGGTGCCGTCGCCGACGCGGAAGGACACGTCGCCGAGCAGGGTCCTCCCGTCGGGGAGGTGGTACTCGAGGTGCGCGGCTTCAAGGTGTCCCATGGGGCGCATTGTGGGCGGCCGCGCCGAAGCCGAGCAAAGGGTTTTCGCCCCCGCCGCCCCTACCCGTCCCACCCCCAGGGGCTCCGCCCCTTCAACCCCACCAGGGGCTCCGCCCCTGAACCCCGCCGGGGACTGCGTCCCCCGCACCCCTCGCGGGGTTCCGCCCCCACACCCCTCGCGCGACTGCGTCCTTGCACCCTCGCGGGGCTCCGCCCCTTCAACCCCACCAAAGGCTCCGCCCCTGAACCCCGCCAGGGACTGCGTCCCCCCGCACCCCTCGTGGGGCTCCGCCCCAGACCCCCTCCGGCGGCCGGCCCCCGGACCCCCGCTCCTCAAACGCCGGAGGGGCTGACTTTCCGCCGGAGGGCCTGATGTGTCGGCGTCGGTGGGCACCACTCAGCCCGTCTGGGGGTCCCCCTGCTCGAAGAGCTTGGGGGAGGTTGAGGACGAGGCCGTAGGCCGATGGCGGGGGTCTGGGGGCGCGGCCCCCGGGGACGGGACGGGTAGGGGCGGCGGGGGCGAAAAGCCTTCGTCGGGGTACCCGCAGGGCCATGAGCCCTGATGTCGACCTCACCACCCGGCCACCCGGCCCCCACCCCCTCCGCGACCGCCTCCTCGGCCTCGACTGCCGACTGTTCGAGTCCGTCGCCGCCCGCCACTGGCCCGGCGCCGACCCCCTGCTCCCCCGCTTGAGCCGGGCCGCCAACCACGGTGTGCTGTGGTTCGCCACCGCCGCCGCCCTCGCCGCCACCCGCAGCCCCCGGGCCCGCCGCGCGGCCGTCCGCGGTGTCGCCTCCCTCGCGCTCGCCTCCGCCACCATCAACACCCTCGGCAAGCGCTCGGTCCGCCGCCCCCGTCCCGTCCTCGATCCGGTGCCGGCCGTGCGCCGGCTCAAGCGGCAGCCGATCACGACCTCCTTCCCGTCCGGTCACTCCGCCTCGGCCGCCGCCTTCGCCACCGGTGTCGCGCTGGAGTCGCGTGGCTGGGGTGCCGCCGTCGCGCCGCTCGCCACCGCCGTCGCCGTCTCCCGTGTCTACACCGGCGTCCACTTCCCGAGCGACGTCCTCGCGGGCGCGGCCCTCGGTGTGGGCGCCGCCTACGCCGTACGGGGCCTCGTCCCGACCCGCGATCTGCTGCCGCCGCCCGACCGCCGGCGCTCCCTCGAGGCCGCCGCCTCGCCGGAACCCCTCGCGCCCGCGCTCGGCGACGGCACAGGGCTCGTGGTCGTCGTGAACAAGGGCGCGGCGACCTGGGAACGGGTACAGGCCCTCACGGACGCGCTCCCCGGCGCGGAGACCGTGGAGTGCGAACCGCCCGAGGTGCGCACCGAGTTGGAGAAGGCGGCCGCCCGCGCCCGCGTCCTCGGCGTGTGCGGCGGCGACGGCACGGTGAACACGGCGGCCGGCGTCGCCCTGCGCCACGGCCTCCCGCTCGCCGTGCTCCCCGGCGGCACCCTCAACCACTTCGCCCTGGACCTCGGCGTGGAGGATCCCCGTGACCTGGTGGGCGCCCTCACGCGGGGCGACGCCGTCCGGGTCGACGTGGGCCGGTTCACCTCGGGTGAGACCCAGGGCTGCTTCCTCAACACCTGCAGCCTCGGCGTGTACCCGGAGCTGGTGCGCGAGCGGGAACGCTGGTCCCCCCGGATCGGCGGCTGGCCGGCCGGTGTGCTCGCCGCCTGGCGCGTCCTGCGCGCCGACCGCCACCCCCTGGCCGTACGCGTCGGCGACCGGACCCACCCGTTGTGGCTGCTGTTCGCGGGCAACGGCACCTACCACCGCATGGGCCTGGTGCCCGGCCGCCGTTACGACCTGGCCGACGGGCTGCTCGACGTGCGGGTCGTGCACGGCGGGCGCCGGCCCGCCGCCCGTCTGCTGGCGGCCGCGTTCGCGGGTCCGCTGTCGCGCTCGCCGTTCCACGCGGCCCTACGGGTCCGACGACTGCACCTGGACGGGGTCGCCCCCGGCACCCTCCTCGCCTACGACGGAGAGGTCACCGCCGTCGAGGGCGAGGTGACCCTCGAGGCCCTTCCCGAGGCGCTGACCGTCTACCGCCCGCTTCCCGCCGACTGACCCCTGCGCCGCCGGTGTTCAGGGGCTCCCGGCACCTCCGCGACCGGCATCTCCAGATTCCAAGCCTGTCCATATCGCAAGACGGCCGTCTCATTATTCGGCTCGATCGCCTACCGTGACGCGTACCGCCCGCGGCGACGCCCGGGTCCGTACGAGGGGAAGAGGATCGTCATGCCGAAGGAGACGGCCGTCTACACGCACGGCCACCACGAGTCCGTGCTGCGCTCGCACACCTGGCGGACCGCCGCCAACTCCGCGGCGTACCTGCTCGGCTCGCTGAAGCCGCACATGAGGATCCTGGACATCGGCTGCGGGCCGGGCACCATCACCGCGGACCTGGCGGCCCTGGTTCCCGACGGCCATGTCACCGGCGTCGACCGCGCCCCGGAGATCCTGGACCAGGCGCGGGCGGCGGCCGACGCCCGCGGAGTCACCAACGTGGACTTCGCGGTCGCGGACGTGCACGCGCTGGACTACCCGGACGACACGTTCTGCGTGGTCCACGCCCACCAGGTGCTCCAGCACGTGGGTGACCCGGTGCAGGCGCTGCGCGAGATGCACCGGGTCACCCGGCCGGGTGGTTTCATCGCCGCGCGCGACGCCGACTACGGGGCCATGACCTGGTACCCGGCGTCGCAGGGCCTGGACGACTGGCTGGAGTTGTACGAGCGGGTCGCCCGCGCCAACGGCGGGGAGCCCGACGCGGGGCGGCGCCTGAAGTCCTGGGCGCTGCGGGCGGGCATCAGGGACGTCACCGCCACCTCCGGCACCTGGACCTTCGCCACCGCTCAGGAGCGGGCCTGGTGGAGCGGGCTGTGGGCGGACCGTACGCTCGCCTCGGCGTACGCCGACCGGGCGACGGGTGGTGGCCATGCGACCGAGGAGGACCTGAGGGCCGTTTCGGCGGCCTGGCGGGAATGGGGCCGGCACGAGGACGGATGGTTCTCGGTGCTGCACGGAGAAATTCTCTGCCGAAAAGAGGCCTGATTCCCGCTGTTCGGGAAACCTGGATAGCAGGAGGTGTGACTATGGTTCCGATCCTGCTCGTTCTTCTTCTGGCCGTGATTCTCTTCGGCGTCGGATTCGCCGTGAAGGCACTGTGGTGGATCGCCCTTGCGGTGCTGGTCGTCTGGCTCGTGGGCTTCCTGGCCCGCGGCACTACGGCGGCCGGCGGACGGGGCCGATGGTATCGCTGGTGAATCGGCGGTGCCCGGGCGGTGATCCGCCCGGGCACCTGATTCCCGTGATCCTTCGGCGATCACTCCCGCGGAAGCAACGATCCAAGCGGCCCGAGGTCCAGATTCAGGTCCTCGGGCCGCAGTCCGTAGCGCTCCCGGAGCTGAGCCATACGGTCCTCGAGCAGCATCAGGGTGAGCCCGATGCGCTCCTCCTGGTCCTCGGTGAGCTCGCCGGTGTCGAACCTGCGCAGCGCCTGTCGCTCCATGAGCTGGCGCAGCAGCTCGACGACGGTCAGCACGAGCTTGACCAGGTCACGCTCCACGGTGTCGGGTTCCAGGTCCAGTCGGTTGCGTCCGTTGCCCATGTCACCACTCCTCCGGCCAGGGGGCCGGCACCTGGTCGCCGACCGAGCTGATCAGCGCGTTGAGGTCGATGCGGACGAGGTCGACGTCCGCGATGCGCAGGGTGAGGTCGCCGGTGATGACGACGCCGCCGGCCAGCAGCCGGTCGAGCAGATCCACCAGGGCGACCTGACGGTGCTGAAGTCCGCCGGCGGTCACGCCCCCTCCCGACCTTCGACGCCACTGAACGAGTACGCCGCCCAGGGCCCGGTGAGTTCGACCCGAACCCCGGTAATTCCGCTTTTCTCCTGCTCCACCTTTGTCACGAACGCCTCGGAACCGGAACGCGGCACGAGATAAGCCGCGTTGAGCACATTGCGACCGGAAGAACCGGAGAGCGCGGGATTCTGCGGGGCGTGCAGCCGGAAATCCTCGGCGCAGGCGGAAAGATTCTCGTGCAGTCGCCGCGCGAACCGTTCGGTGTTCTCCCGGATTTCCTCGTGGGCCTGCTGGCGCACACGGCGCTGGCGCAGGTAGTCGCGGCCGGAGACCGGTTTCCGCGGCGGCTGGGAGGAATTGTGGGCCTCTTCCACCCCTCCCTGGCTTTCCGCACCTTGCGCCTGTCCCTGCGTGTGTTCCGCCTGTGAGTACACCTTGACGCCCCATTCGACCCGGCCGTCCAGACGGTCGAGGGCGCGGTGGAAGTCGTCCGCCCGCTCCTGGAGCATCGCGCGTACGCCGCTGTCGTCGCGGAACACCGTGGCGAGCCGCAGCGGCAGGGGCGTGGTGACGGCGGTGAGCGCGTCCACGACGCCCTGGTGGGCGCGGGCGGTGACGGCCAACCAGTCCAGGTCCTCCAGATGGGCGCGCAGCGGCTCCTCCGCGAAGTCCCGCTCCGGGACCGTGCTGACGACGGCGACCAGGCCGTCGTGCGCCAACTGCCTGGGCGGCACGCCCGCGACGCCCGCCGGGCCGTCCTCGAGCGCCGCGTGAAAGGGGCGGCAGACGGCGTACACGTACCGCAGTCCGTTCACGATGCCTCCTTCTCGCCGCGCGCGCCTTCCAGTTCGGCCAGCCGGTCGCGCAGTTCGGCGTTCTCGCGGGCCAGTTCGTTCTGGCGGGCGCGGGACGAGAGCGCCGGGTCGGTCTCCCACCAGTCGATGCCCATCTCCTTCGCCCGGTCGACGGAGGCGACGACGAGGCGGAGCTTGATGGTGAGCAGTTCGATGTCGAGCAGGTTGATCCGGATGTCGCCGGCGATCACCACGCCCTTGTCGAGGACGCGTTCGAGGATGTCGGCGAGGTTGGCGCCGCCGCCCTGCCCGTAGGGGTCGGGCAGTCGTCCTGGGGTGGTCATGGGCCGCTCCCCTCCTCGAGTTCCCGGGGCTCGGGCCCGGCCGCGGGGAGCGACCGGGCCCGGCTCCGGGTGACATGGCGGCCCACGACGAGTGCGACCCGCCTGAGCGCGGGGCTGTTGCCCTCGGCGATGCCGTTGAGCCTGACGCTGAGCGCGCCGAGCCTGCGCCCGAGGGCGGCCAGCAGGGGCTGGGCCCGCGTCAGCAGATAGGCCAGCACCTCCTGCTCGAGGCGCTCGACGGCCGGGTCGCGGCCGGCCGTTGCCGTACGGGTCGTCTCCAGGGTCTTCGTTCTGCTCCTGCGTCCCAGGGCGTAGGCGATGCCCAGGGCGAGGCCGAGTTCCAGTCGGTTCATCGTGTCGTCCCGTCGGCTGTTCCAGGGCCGCGGCCCAGACCGGTCTCCAGCCGGTCCAGAAGCGCGTCCTCCAGCCGGTCGAACTCCTCCTCGTCGATCTCCCCCGCGTCCAGCCTCTCCTCCAGCCGTGCGAGTTCGGCGCGTACGGCCGCGGGGTCGTAGTACTGTCGCTCGGCCTCGGCGAGCACCTGTCTCACCGCCCAGAGGCTGCCGCGCACCGGGGCGAACGGCAGCATCAGCACCTCACCGATCAGGCCCATGCGCTCACCCCTGGGCGGCGGCCGTCTGGCTGCCCGCGGGCTCGGACGGCCCCGGCTCGACGAAGCTGTACGGCGGCAGCGGCCCGTTGACGCGCACGTCGAGGTGCGGATGCGCCTTGCGGAGCTGTTCGACGGCGGCCAGGAAGGTGTCGGCCGTGTCACGCGCCACCAGGAACGACACGTTGGCGAGCCAGCCGGTGGACTCGGGGCCCACGCTGACGGCCTCGGCGGCGGACTCCAGGGTGCGCTGGAGCTCCCTGGCGTCCTCGGCCTCGCGGCTCTGCACCGCGGCCGCCACCATCTCGCCGAGCTTCAGCTTCTCCTCGTAACTTCCGCCGCCCGCCTTGCGGTTGGCCTCCGCCAGGGACCGGACCTCCGGGTTCTCGGCCATCACGCGGTGCAGGACGGCCTCCTCGTCGTGGCTGGCCTTGATGTTGTACTCGACCTTGCCGTCCAGGGTGCCGAGCCGCTCCCGGTAGTGGTCGGCGCGCTCTTCGAGGACGCCGGTGACGGCGTCGTCGTCCGGTGCGAGGCTGCCGAACCGCATGGGCAGGATCGGCCCGCCCGCGGCCGCCTCGCTCAGTACGTTCTGGTGGGCGAGCAGGTCACGGCGCTTGGGGCGCAGCCCTTCGGGGGCGTCGCTGACGATCGCCGCCAGTTCGCCCCGCTTCAGGATGCGCACCGTCCGGGCCGGGTCCCCGACCCCGCCCATGCCGTCGGGGAGCGAGGGGTGGTCGGCCGCGGCGATGCCGTAGACGTACGTGCTCACTCCTGCTCCTCCTTCTTCTCGCGCGAGGCCGTCGACTTACGGCTGCGCCGGCTCGGTTCGGACTGGGCCTCCTCGCGGGCCTGCCGGAAGGCGTCGGATATGGTCTCGGCGGCGCCGGACAGCGCGCCCTTGGACTTGCCGCGTGCGCCGGACTCCGTCATCTCCCCGACCAGGTCGGGCAGTCCGGGGTTCTTGCGCGGGCCGGCCTCCAGGTCGAGCCGGTTGCACGCCTCGGCGAAGCGCAGATAGGTGTCGACGCTGGCGACGACCACCCGTACGTCGATCTTCAGGATCTCGATGCCGACGAGGGAGACGCGGACGAACGCGTCGATGACGAGCCCTCGGTCGAGGACGAGTTCCAGGACGTCGTACAGGCCGCTGGAGCCGCCTGAAGAAGTTTGCTGTGCCGGGACAACGGTCATGCCGACCGGCCCTCCTTGTCTGTGTCTCGGTGCGTGCGGCGGGCTAGCTGCCGCCGCCCCTGCGTGTGTCGGCCCTCCCGCGCTCGTAGCGGCGAACCTTCCGGTATCCGGTGAGCTCGCCGTCGGCGGACACGTCCACCGAATAGCTCGCGAGCAGACTCATGGTGTCGGGGACCCGGGCGAGTTCCAGGACCTCGATCTCGAGAGTCCAGCCGTCCTCGGTGGGTTCGAAGGACGACACGGATTCGGCGGTCAGTCCGGTGAGCTCCGTGAACTGGGCGCGCGCATGGCGCAGCACCTCCATGGGGCTCAGCCGGCCGTCCGCCCGGTCGCTGTTCTCGGGGGAGTTCCGTGAATGTGTACGTGATGTGTTCGACATGGCCACCTCCACCACCGGGTGGCCACAAGGGCGTTGGCCAAACCTTCGGATTGTCCGAGGGCTTCGACCGGCTTTCAACCGTGCAGGTCGTCGAGCCGCCGCCGGGCACGTGCGAGGGAACGCCCCCGGGGCGGCACGTCCGCCCAGGGGTCGGTGCGGGCCTGGTCCACCGCGTCGGCGACGGTCCAGCGGCGGGCGTTCAGATCCGGGTCGTCCAACTGGCCCCAGGACAGCGGCGTGGCGACCGGTGCGCCCGGCAGCGCCCGTACGGTGAAGGGGGCGACCGCGGTCTGCGCGTACGCGTTGCGCTGCACGTCGAGGTAGAGGCGGTCGCCGCGGTCCTTCTTGCGGGCGGCGGTGGTGAGCAGGCCGGGGTGGGCGGCGGCGAGCACGTCGGCGACGTCCCTCGCGAACTCCCGTACCTCGTCGAAGTCGTGGTCGCCGCTGATCGGCACGACGACGTGCAGGCCCCGCGAACCGGTCGTCATCAGGCCGGACGGCAACCGCAGTTCGTCCAGCAGCTCCCCCGTCAGCCGGGCGGCCTCGCGCACTTGCCCGAAGTCGTCGTCGGCCGGGTCGAGGTCGAACACGACCCGGTCGGGCCGCTGGAGCCGGTCGGCGCGGGAGAGCCAGCGGTGCAGGGTGAGGCAGGCCTGGTCGGCGAGGTAGAGGAGGGTGGCGGTGTCGTCGCACACGGTGTGGCAGACGGTGCCGCCCTCCTTGGGGAGTTCGACGCGGTGGATCCAGTCCGGGTAGTGCTCCGGTGTGTTCTTCTGCATGAAGCGGGGCCCGTCCACGCCGTCCGGGTGCCGCTCCAGCATCAGGGGCCGCCCGCGCAGGTGCGGCAGCATGAAGGGGGCGACGGAGCGGTAGTACGCCACCAGATCGGCCTTGGTGTACTCCTTGCCCTCCCCGTCCCCGTCCCCGGCGCCGGGGAAGAGCACCTTGTCCGGCCGGTGCACCTCGACCGTGCGGCGGCCGGCCCGCACGGTCCGCGTGCTGCTCATGTGGCTCCCTTCGCTCACGGCACCACGGCGTGTTCCACCAGCAGCCGCGCCGAGGCCGCGATCGACTCGGCGTCGATGCCGGCGGCGTGCAGCTGCTCCGCGGGGGTCGCCGAGCCCGGCATCGTACGGACGGCCAGGCGCACCAGACGCGGTACGGGCCGCCCGTCGAGGAAGGCGTCGAGCACCGCGTCGCCGAGGCCGCCCTCCTCGCGGTGGTCCTCCACGGTGAGCAGGCAGCCGGTGCGGTCGGCGGCCTCGCGCAGGGTCTCGCGGTCGACGGGCTTGACCGAGTAGAGGTCGATGACCCGTACGCGGATGCCCTGTCCGGCGAGGGCGTCGGCGGCCTTCAGCGCCTCGTGGACGGTGACCCCGGCGGCGACGATGGTGAGCCGGTCCTCGTGGGAGGCGCGCAGCACCTTGCTGCCGCCGATCGGGAACTCCTCGGTGGGCCCGTAGATGACCGGTGTCTTCCCGCGCGAGGTGCGCAGGTAGCGGATGCCTTCACGGCCGGCCATCGAGGCGACGAGCCGGGCGGTCTGGTTGGCGTCGCAGGGGTACAGCACGGTCGAGTCGTACACCGAGCGGAACATCGCCAGGTCCTCGAGGCCCATCTGCGAGGGGCCGTCCTGGCCGATGGCGCAGCCGGCGTGCGAGCCGACGAGGTTGATGCCGGAGCCGCTGATCGAGGCCATGCGCACGAAGTCGTGGGCGCGGGTGAGGAACGCGGCGAAGGTGGAGGCGTACGGCACCCAGCCGCGCGCGGCCATGCCGACGGCGGCGGCGACCATCTGCTGTTCGGCGATGTAGCACTCGAAGTAGCGTTCGGGGTGCTCCTTGCCGAAGTACTCGGATCGGGTGGAGTCGCCGACCTCGCCGTCGAGGGCGACGACGTCGCCACGCGCGTTGCCGAGCGCGGCGAGCGCCTGGCCGTAGGCGTCACGGGTGGGGACCTCGTCCCCGATGTCGTAGCGCGGCAGCTCCAGGTGGCCGCCCCCCACGGCGTGCAGCATGCGCGAGGCGGGCGGTCCCTGCACCTCGACGCGCAGGTCGCGTACGCCGCCGAGTTCCGCGATCGCCTCGTCGGCGTCCGGCAGCGGCTTGCCGTGCTGGCCCTCGCGGTCCTGGACGGCGGTGACTCCCTTGCCCTTGAGGGTGCGGGCGAGGATGACGGTGGGCTGTCCGACGGTGGACTCCGCCTCGGCGAAGGCGCGGTCGACCGCCTCGACGTCATGGCCGTCGACCTCGACGGTGTGCCAGTCGAAGGCCTTGAAGCGGCGCGCGTAGGCGTCCAGGTCGTGGCCGTGGCGGGTGGGTCCGCGCTGGCCGAGCCGGTTCACGTCGACGATCGCGATCAGGTTGTCGAGGTGCTCGTACCCGGCGTGCTCGGCGGCCTCCCAGACAGAGCCCTCGGCGAGTTCGCTGTCGCCGCACAGCACCCACACGCGGTAGCCGGTGTGGTCGAGTCGCTGCCCGGCGAGCGCGATGCCCACACCCACGGGCAGTCCCTGGCCGAGCGAGCCGGTGGCCGTCTCCACCCAGGGCAGCCGGCGCGGTGTGGGGTGTCCCTCCAGGCGGCTGCCCAGCTTGCGGAAGGTGAGCAGCTCCGTCTCGTTGATCGCGCCCGCGGCCTTGTAGGCGGCGTACAGGAGGGGTGAGGCGTGCCCCTTGGAGAGGACGAACCGGTCGTTCGCGGGGTGGGCGGGCCGTTCGAAGTCGTAGCGGAGGTGGTGGGCCAGCAGGACGGCCATCAGGTCCGCGGCGGACATCGAGGAGGTGGGGTGCCCGGAGCCGGCCGCCGCGGAGGCACGGACGCTGTCGACGCGCAGCTGCTGGGCGAGTTCGGTGAGCTGACGGCTGTTCATGTCTGTTCCTCCTTGCCCGAGTTGGCGTTGCCGTTGCCGTTTCCTCCCGGTACGCGAGCCAGTTCGGGGGACGACGACTCCAGCGGCACCGACCAGGAGCGCACCAGTCCCAGCTGGACGGCCTGGCGCGGCAGGAGGGCGTCCAGCAGCCAGTCGGCGGCGACCCGGATGCGGTTGCCGGGCATCGCGGCGAGGTGGTAGCCGTGCGTGACGGCCGAGGCGAGCGGCCCCGACAGCGGCACGCCGAGCGGGGCGGCGGCGGCCTGCGGACCACCGAGGTCCACGACGAAGCCCAGGTCGCGGTGGCGGTAGGCGCGCCGGGAGCCGATGCCGAGGGAGGCGGCGACGTTGCGCGCGCAGACCTTGCCGTGCCGCCAGGCGTGCTGTGCCGTCATCGGCGTGTACTGGCCGGGGTTCTCCAGGTCGGGTACGGCAGCCGCGTCGCCGCAGGCGAACACCTCGGGGTGGCCCGGCACCTGCAGGTAGGGGTCGACGAGCAGCCGGCCGCGCTCCAGGGGCTTGCCGAGGCCCTCCACGAACGGGTCGGGGCGTACGCCGACGCACCACACCAGGGTGCGGGTGTCGACGAACTCCCCGTCGGTCAGCAGGACTCCGTCGTGCGTGGCCTCCTTCACGGAGGTTCCCATCCGCACGTCGACGCCGCGCCGCCTGAGGACCCGGTCGGCGGTGCGGGAGAGCCGCTCGTCCATCTCCGGCAGCACGCGCGGGGCGATGTCCAGCAGCATCCAGCGCGGCTCGATGCCCTGGCGCAGTGGCTGCTTGCGCACGAGCGCGTCGGTGTACCGCTTGCCCTGCGCGGCGACTTCGGTTCCGGTGTAGCCGGCGCCGACCACCACGAAGGTGCAGCGCGCGGCGCAGGTCTTGGGGTCGTCGGACGTGGCGGCCAGCTCGATCTGGCGGGTCACGTGGTCGCGCAGGTACAGCGCTTCGGGCATGCCCCTGAAGCCGTGGGCGTGCTCGGAGACGCCGGGGATCGGCAGCAGCTTGTTGACGCTGCCGACGGCGAGGACGAGCCGGTCGTAGCCGAGGGTGCCGCCGTTGCCCTCCGGGTCGGTGTAGTGCACGGTGCGCGCGTCGAGGTCGACGCCGTCGGCCTCGCCGAGCACCAGGCGGACGTTGCGCAGGGTGCCGGAGAGCGAGACGGCGACCCGTCGCGGTTCCAGGATGCCGGTGGCCACCTGTGGCAGCAGGGGCAGGTACAGAAAGTAGTCCGTCGGGTTGAGCAGAGTGATGTCGGCCCGGTGCCGGGTCAGCCGGGCCAGGGTGCGGGCCGTCCGGTACCCGGCGAATCCGGCACCGACGATCAGGATGCGGGGTCGACTCACGATTCGCCTCCGGCGTTCTCGCGCGTACGTCGTCTGCCTGGCGGACGCACGGATGCGCCACCCGTGCGAGACCTTCCGCGTCCCCCAGGTCAGGGCGCCCAAACGCCGCCGGGCGGGCGTTTCGCCCCTGTCCCGCACGGTTACCCGGCGGGGGACCGACGCGGTACCCCCTCCCCGGAGGTTCACCCATGACCGAGTACGGCTACTTCCTCTCGTGCGAGGAGTTCGGCCCCGCGGATCTGATCGAACAGGCGAGGATGGCCGAGCAGGCGGGTTTCCAGCGCCTGTGGATCTCGGACCACTACCACCCGTGGAACGACGCACAGGGCCAGAGCCCGTTCGTGTGGTCGGTGATCGGTGCGCTCTCGGAGGCGGTGTCGCTGCCCGTCGAGACCGCGGTGACCTGCCCGACCGTGCGGATGCACCCGGCGGTGGTGGCGCAGGCCGCCGCGACCAGCGCGGTGATGATCGGCGGGCGGTTCCGGCTCGGCGTGGGCACGGGTGAGGCGCTGAACGAGCACATCCTCGGCGATCCCTGGCCGCCCACGACCGTGCGCCTGGAGATGCTGGAAGAGGCGATCCAGATCATGCGCCGGCTGTTCACCGGGGAGCAGGTCACCCACTACGGCACCCACTACAAGGTGGAGAACGCCCGGCTCTACACGATCCCCGACGAGCCGATCCCGATCGACATCTCCGGTTTCGGGCCCGAGGCGACGGCGCTGGCGGCGCGCGTCGGCGACGGCTACATCACGATGATGCCCGAGGAGTCGATGGTGACGCAGTTCCGCAAGGGCGGGGGCGGCGCCAAGCCGGTGAGCGGGGGCGCGAAGGTCTGCTACGGCACGGACCGCGAGGAGTGCGTGCGGACGGTCCGCGAGCTGTGGTCCAACGAGCTGCTGCCCGGCGAGATGGGGCAGGTGCTGCCGACGCCGATGCACTTCGAGCAGCTGATGCCGCTGGTCTCGGAGGACATGGTGCGGGAGAACAGGGTGTGCGGCGACGATGCGGACGAACACGTGTCCGCCCTCACCGCGTTCGTGGACGCGGGCTTCGACGTGGTCTACGTCAACCAGATCGGCCCGGACCAGCGCGGCTTCTTCGACTTCTACCGGACGAAGGTGCTGCCGCAGCTGCCGCGGTAGAACCCCGGAGACGACGGTGGGGGGGGGGGGGGGCGGGGGCCCCCCCCCCCCCCCCCGCGGGCGGGGGGGGGGGGGGGGCGGGCCGCCCCCCCCCCGCGGCCGCCCGGCCCCCCGGGCCCCCCCCCCCCCCCCC
>NZ_JBIWIM010000001.1:1051384-1313181 GCF_044764595.1 Streptomyces sp. NPDC093984
GTTGGCCCGGTCCCAGGGGGGTTTTTTCTCGTCATACCGCCGGATGGTGCGGCCGCTGCTGCGGGGTGTGACCCCGGGAGAGGTGGGTGGGGGGGCGGGGTCTGGTGACCCGGCCCGCCCACCGTCGTCTTCGTCTTGCTCAGTACGTCGGTTTCAGCCACGGCGGCGCAGGCCGGCCGCCGTGACCGCGGCACCCAGGCCCCCGGCCAGGATCCCCGCGCCGATACGCGTCCGGTTGCGGGACAGCCACTCCTCCACGCTGTCCGGACGGGACTCCGCGTCGAATCGGCCGTGGGCACCGTAGTCGTGGCCGTGCGGTCCGTCCGCCGGCGACCACAGGTTGCCCGCGGTGCCCTGCTGGCCCTCGTCGCGCTGCGAGTCGAACCCCGTACGGGCGAGGTAGCGGTCCAGCAGCCCCGGGAACACGGCGTTGGCGACAAGGGTGGCCGCCGTGGACCCGCCCACCCAGTACTCCCGGCGCCGCGGGTGCCCCGCCGCATGGACGATCGCGCGCGCGGCGACCTCCGGCTGGTAGACCGGCGCCACCGGCCGCGCCCGGCCCGGCATCCGGCTGAGCACCCAGTCGAACTGCGGGGTGTTGAGCGCCGGCATCTGCACCATCGTCGTGCGCACCTTCGAGCCGTCGTGCAGCAGCTCGCAGCGCAGCGACTCGTTGAAGCCCTGGATCGCGTGTTTGGCCCCGCAGTACGCCGACTGCAGCGGGATGCCCCGGTAGGCCAGCGCGGAGCCGACCTGGACGATCGTCCCGTGGTCCGCGGGCAGCATGTGCCGCAGCGCGGCCCGGGTGCCGAACACATAGCCCAAGTACGTCACTTCGGTGACCCGGCGGAACTCGTCCGGAGCGACGTCCGTGAACCGCGCGAAGACACCGGCGAACGCGTTGTTGACCCAGACGTCGATCCGTCCGAACTCCTCGACGACCTGCTCCGCCGCGTCCTCGACCGCCCGCGCGTCCGACACGTCGACGGGGACGACGAGCGCCTCACCCCCGGCGCGCCGCACCTCGTCCGCGGCCGCGGCGAGGCCCTCGCGTCCCCGGGCGAGCAGAGCGACCCGGTCGCCCCGCTTGGCGAAGGCCACGGCGGTGGCGCGGCCCACGCCGCCGCTGGCCCCGGTCACCACGACTGCCCTGCGGCGCTTCGGCAGGGCTCCCGACCATGCCCTCGCCATGCGGCTCACCGGGCCCGGTGCTGCGGCGCCCGGGGGTCCGCTCCAGGACCCGCGGTACCCGGCGCGGCCGGATCGGTGACGCCCGGCGTGGGCGGGGTGTGCGGCATCGGCGGGTACGGCGTCCCGAGCCCGCTCTGCGGGGCGGCGGGCGGCGTGGTGCGGAGGCCGTGGGCGGCGTGGTGCGCCCCGGTTCCGTGCCCGCCGGCGCGGGCGGCGCCGCGCAGCAGGAAGGCGGCCACACCGAGCACCGCCGCCGTGATCAGCGCGGCGGCCCAGCCGGGCAGGGCCAAGGCCAGCGCCAGACCGAGGGCGAGTGCCACCCCGGCGCCCGCGTACAGTCCGGTGGCGCCCGAGGCCGCGTAGAACGCGGCCGTGCGGCGCTGCTTGCGGGTCTGCTCGCGCAGCTCGTCGCGCACGGCCTCCCGGGCCACCTGCGCCAGCTCGTCGACCAGATGCTTGTCCAGATGTTCCAGGTGATCCAAGCGGTTCATGTCCGCCGGGTACCCGTGCCCGGGCACGCGTAACGGCAGGTGCACGCGCGGATCGGTGCGAAACGATCTCCCGCCCGGCCGACCGCAACTAGGCTCGTCCGCATGGAGATTCTGGGAGCCACGCTGCGGATCTGCGTCGACGACCTGGAGGCTTCGGTCCCGTTCTACGAGAGACTGACGGGCACCCGCGCGCTCCGCTTCGAACGCGGCGGCGTCTCGGTGGCCGCGGTCGGCTTCTTCCTGCTGATGAGCGGGCCCGAGTCCGAACTGGAGATCCTGCGCAAGGTGGCGGCGACGATCGCGGTGGAGGACGTCGAGGAGGCCCACCGGGTGCTGAGCGACCTCGGCGCGCGTATCATCGCCGGCCCGGTGCCGACCCCGGTCGGCCGCAACCTGATCGCCGTGCATCCGGACGGTTCGGTGTACGAGTACGTGGACCGCCGCCAGGCGGAATGACGCACTCCACCGTCGTAAAGCCATCGAAACGGCCGGGAAACAACGCGGCGGGACTCTTCCGTGCAACAGCAACAGCACTGCCCCGCTCGTCGGGGAGGTGACGCGAGCTCGCGGAAGAGGGAAGGTTCATGACGGACATCGTCGACAGGCAGACGCCGCCGGACACCACGAGCCGGACGTACAACGGCTGGACGCGGAACGACACGCTCGAGGACTACTCGCTGCGGTACGCGCCGAAGTCCTTCCGCCGCTGGACGCCGTACGTGGTGGCCACCACGGCCCTGGGCGGCATCGCCTACCTCGCGGACTTCGCCATCGGCGGGTCGATCGCGATCTCCAACGGCTTCTCCAGCGCCATGGTGGCGATCCTGGCGGCGGCGGTGGTCATCTTCCTCACCGGCATCCCGGTCTCGTACTACTCGGCGAAGTACTCCATCGACATGGATCTGCTGACCCGGGGCGCCGGTTTCGGCTATCTGGGCTCGACCCTGACCTCGGTCATCTACGCCAGCTTCACCTTCATCTTCTTCGCCCTCGAGGGCTCGATCATGGCGCAGGCCCTCGAACTCGGCCTGCACATACCGCTCGCGATCGGCTACGTCATCTGCTCCCTGATCATCCTGCCGTTGGTGGTCTACGGCATGACCGCGCTGTCGAAGATGCAGGTGTGGACCCAGCCGATCTGGCTGGTGCTGATGGTCGCGCCGTTCGTGTCCATCGCGATCCAGGAGCCGGGGAAGTTCTCGCAGTTCACCCACTTCGCGGGCAACTCGCCCACCGGGTCGAGCATCAGCATGCTGGGAGTGGGCGCTGGCGCCGGCGTGGCGCTGTCGCTGATCGCGCAGATCGGTGAGCAGGTCGACTATCTGCGCTTCATGCCGGACAAGACGCCCGAGAACGCCAGGCAGTGGTGGGGCGCGGTGCTGTCAGCCGGTCCGGGCTGGGTGGTGCTGGGCGCGGCGAAGCAGATCGGCGGGGCGTTCCTGGCCTTCTACATCGCCGGCAGCGTGGGGCTCGCGAAGGCGAACGAGCCCATCCAGCAGTACGTGCACGGGTTCAGGACGTTCGCGGCGCCGGTCGCCCTGGGGCTGGCGACGTTCTTCGTGATCCTCTCCCAGATCAAGATCAACTCGACGAACGCGTACTCCGGTTCGCTGTCCTGGTCGAACTTCTTCTCCCGGCTGACCCACCGTCACCCCGGGCGCGTCGTCTACATCTTCCTCAACGTCGGTGTCGCGCTCGCACTGATGGAGGGCGGCGTGTTCGGGTTCCTCAACACGGTGCTGGGCTTCTACTCGAACGTCGCCATCGCGTGGATCGGCGCTGTCGTGGCCGACCTGGTGATCAACAAGCCGCTGGGGCTCAGCCCGTCGTACATCGAGTTCAAGCGGGCGCACCTGTACAACTTCAACCCGGTCGGCTTCGGCTCGATGCTGATCGCCTCGGCGGTGTCCATCGCCGCGTACTTCGAGGCGTTCGGCCCGTACGGCAAGGCGTACTCGCCGTTCATCGCCCTGTTCCTGGCCATGGTGCTCTCGCCGCTGTTCGCGGTGGCGACCAGGGGCCGGTACTACATCGCCCGCGTCGACGCCCTCGACGAGCCGCTGCTGGACGAGCGGGGGCTGCCCTCGGCGGCGACGCTGACCTGCTCGGTGTGCGCGGACACCTTCGAGCGCCCCGACATGGCGGGCTGCCCGTTCCACTCCGGCGCGGTCTGCTCGCTGTGCTGCAGCCTGGAGAAGGACTGCCACGACGCCTGCAAGAGCGGCAGGCGCAGCGGGCCGGTGAGCCTCGCCGCGCCCACCGTACGGTCGGCGGACTGACGGCGCACCGCGCGCGGCCGAGGACGGCCGTACAGGGGCCGCACGGGGGCCGATTGAGGGCCGCGTGGGGGGCCATCACCGCTCAGGTACCGCGCAGGTACCGCTCAGGTGCGGAGCATCTCCGCGGTGATGGCCCAGCGCTCGTGGTCCCGCCAGGCCCCGTCGACGAAGATCATGTCGGGTGAGAAGCCCTCCAAGCGGAAGCCACAGCGTCGGGCCAGGCCGATCGATCCGGTGTTGAGGGGCTGCGCGTTGATCTCCAGCCGGTGCAGCCCCAGCGGCCCGAGCGCGTACCGCACCACGAGGTTCAGCGCCTCCGTCATCAGCCCGCGCCCGGCGGCGTGCGCGAAGGCGCCGTAGCCGAGCGCCCCGCTCTGGAAGCCGCCCCGGACGATGTTGTTGATGTTGATGAACCCGGCGATCGCCCCGGTGTCCCTCTCGCACACCAGGAACCCCGCCCTCGTCGGGTCGTCGATCAGCCGCCCCGCGTAGGCGGCGTACTCCTCGGGAGTGGTCGGCGGGAACAGCCACGGGTGGTGCAGCTCCCTGCTCTCCCGCGCCCGGGCGGTGAACTCCGCCGCGTCGTCGTGGGTGAAGGGGCGTATGCCCACGCGGGGGCCCTCGGCGAGGTATTCACGGGGATCGGACACGGCGACACCGTACGTGATCCGCGGTCACCCGCGTCGGCTGACGAGAAGGGCCCCGCACAGCGCCCCGATCAGCCCCGTGCCGAGCAGCGCCAGCCACAGCGGCATGGTCACCAGGGGCACGAGCAGCCGGATCCGGGTGTGCTGGGTGTTCTCGAAGACGAAGACCAGTACGAGCGCGGCCAGCACCAGGACGGCGACCCTGCGCGGCGTGAGGCCCTGCCGCCCCCGGCGTGTCGCGCCGCTCGTCGTGGCCTCGCGGGAGGTCTTCGGGTTCATGGGCCCAGGATGGACGGCACGGCGCGGCGCCGCCCGCCGGGTGGAGCGGACGGGTGACCCGAGCGTTGAGTCCCGTCACGCCAGCGCCGGGACCTCCAGCGTCAGCGTCCCGGTGTCCGCGTCCAGTTCCGCGGCGACGCCGAGCGGCATGGTCAGGGCTCCCTCGCCGTGGCCGAACCCGAACCGCTCCACGACCGGTATCCCGAGCCCGCCGAGCCGGTCGGTGAGGACGGCGCGCAACAGCTCGTACGGGCCGCACTCCTCCCAGGAGCCGAGGGCGATCCCGGTGACCCCCTCGAGCCGGCCCGAGCGCAGGAGCTGGGTGAGGAGCCGGTCCACGCGGTAGGCCTCCTCGCCGATGTCCTCGAGCAGCAGCAGCCCGCCCGTCTCGCCGGAGCGGGCGTGTGGCGTGCCCAGTTCGGCCGCGATCAGGGCGAGGCATCCGCCGGAGGTGACGCCCCGGGCGCGGCCGGGCACGAGCGCGGTGCCGGAGGAGGTGATGGTCGTCACGGACTCCGGCTCGAAGAGGGTGGCCCGCAGGTGGTCCTGCGTCCGCGTGTTCTTGAGGAAGTCGGCGGCCGCCACCATCGGCCCGTGCAGCGTGACCAGGCCGAGGCGGGCCGCGAACGCCTCGTGCAGCGCCGTGATGTCGCTGAAGCCGACCAGCACCTTGGGCCCGGCGGCGCGCAGCGCGTCCCAGTCGAGCAGGTCCATCATGCGCTGCGCCCCGTACCCGCCGCGGGCGCACAGCACCGCGGACACCTCCGGGTCGCACCAGGCGGCCTGGAAGTCGGCGGCCCGGTCGGCGTCCGTACCCGCGAGGTAGGGGAACTCGGGGTGCCGGTCGAGCACGTGCGGGGCCACGACCGGATCGAGGTCCCAGCCGCGCAGGATGTCGAGACCGGCGGCGAGCCGCTCCTCGATGACGGGTCCGCTGGGCGCGACGACGGCGACGCGGGCGCCGGGGGCGAGTCTGGGCGGCCTGATCAGGTGGGTCACTCGGTGAGCTCCAGGGTGGGGATGCCGGGCGGGTTCAGCCCGAAGACCTGCGCGTACAGGGACAGCTCGGCCTCCAGGGCACGCACCATGGTCTCAGCCCGCCGGAAGCCGTGCCCCTCGCCCTCGAAGGCGAGGTAGGCGTGCGGGATCCGCCGGCCCCGGAGCCGGGCCAGGAACCGCTCGCACTGCGCGGGCGGGCAGATCGGGTCATCGAGCCCCTGCAGCAGCAGGAAGGGGACGGTGATCCGGTCGGCGTGCTCCACGGGCGACCGCTCGGCGTACCGGCCGGGCACCTCGGCATACGGTCCGACCAGTGTCTCCAGGTACCGCGACTCGAAGTCGTGGGTCTCCCCCGAGCCCCAGCTCGCCAGGTCCAGGACCGGGTAGACGATCGTGCCGCAGGCGTACACGTCGGTCGACGTCAGGGACGCGGCCGCCGTCCAGCCGCCGGCGCTGCCGCCGCGCACGGCGAGCCGGTCGCGGTCGGCGGTGCCCTCGTCGGCCAGGGCGAGCGCGACGGCCGCGCAGTCCTCGACGTCGACGACGCCCCACTGTCCGCGCAGGCGGTCGCGGTACGCGCGTCCGTAGCCGGTGGAGCCGCCGTAGTTCACCTCGGCGACGCCGATGCCGCGCGAGGTGAAGTAGGTGATCTCCAGATCGAGGACGAGGGGGGCGCGGCTGGTGGGGCCGCCGTGCGCCCAGACGACGTACGGCGGCGGTGCGCCCTCGGGCGCGACGCACTCGGGGTGGCGTGGCGGATGGATGTGCGCGTGGATCTCGCGGCCTCCGGGTCCGGTGAAGGTACGGATCCGGGGCTCGGGGTAGTAGGCGGGGTCGACGGGGTCCTCGTGCGCGGCGCCGATCACGCGGGCGTGGCCGGTGGCGGTGTCGAGTTCGACGACCTCGTGCGCGGTGCGGGGGCCGGCGCCGACGGCGACGACGCGGCTGCCGTGCACGGCGAGCGTGGCGGCGAACTCGGTCCAGGGTCCGGCCACGTCGACGACCTCGCCGCCGACCGGGTCGAGGATCCCGAGCCGGCCCGCTCCCCTGCCGTGCACCACTGCGATGGTGCCGTCGTCCAGGGGAGCGAACCACTGCAGTCCCACCTTCCACAGCGGCCCGCCGAACTCCTCCTCTCGGGGGCACAGCGGCGTTCCGTCCCGGTAGAGGTTCCACCAGCCGGTGCGGTCACTCACGTACAGCAGGGAGCCGTCGGGCGCCCACTCGGCCTGGGCGATCGACTCCTCGGGGCCGCCGGCGACCGTACGCGGCTCCCGCAGCGTTCCCTCGCCGGTGACCTCGGCGACGAGCAGCTCGGTGCCGTCCCACGGCATGCGCGGATGGTCCCAGGCGAGCCAGGCCGCGCGGCGCCCGTCCGGCGAGAGACGGGGGCCGGTGACGAACCGGTGGCGCGCGTCGGTGAGTTCGCGGACGGCGTCCCGGTCCTCGGCCGCCGAGCCGTCCAGCGGAACGGCGGCCGGCAGCCGCCGCACGTCCGTGGGTGCGTCTCCGGTGAACTCCTCCAGGACACACCACACTTCACCACGTTCCAGGTGCAGCCGGGGGTCGACCCAGCGCAGTCCGCCGCCCACCGGTGACAGCGGGGTGAGCGGGCGCGGCCGGCTGCCCGGCGCCGCGGGCTCGTAGGCGTACAGCCGCTGGTCCGCGAAGTGCACGAACACCACCAGCGGCCCCTCGGGGCGCATCGCTGCGGCCCAGGGCCGGCCGCCGTACTCCATGACCCGGCTGCGCACGTTCCACGGCGGGGGCAGGACCGACACCTCCAGGCCGGCCGCCGTGCGCCTGACCAGGGTGCGCCGGCCGCCCTCGGCGGGGCGGGGTTCGGTCCACCACGCCTCCTCGCCCACGAAGCCGACCGCCTCCGGCTGCCCGCCGTGCGCCGCGGCGAGCGCCGCGTCGACGGGCGAGGGCCATGCCCCGTACGGCAGGGTCCGCACCATCCGCCTTGTCCCTCCCTAGGCCGTGCGCAGAAAGCGGTCGAGGACGCGGACGCCGAAGTGCAGCGCCTCTACGGGCACGCGTTCGTCGACGCCGTGGAACATCGCCTGGTAGTCGTAGCCCTCGGGGAGCTTCAGCGGCGTGAACCCGTAGCCGGTGATGCCGAGGCGGGAGAACTGCTTGGCGTCCGTGCCGCCCGACATGCAGTAGGGCACCACGTGTCCTTCGGGCGCGAACTCCTCGACGGCGGCCCGCATCCGCGCGAACGTCGGCGAGTCCACGGGCGCCTGGAGGGCGACCTCCCGGTGGTGGAACTCCCAGTCCACGTCCGGCCCGGTGAGTTCGTCCAGTGTCGTACGGAACTCGTCCTCGGTGCCGTGCAGGTAGCGTCCGTCGACGTGGGCGACGGCCTCGCCCGGGATCACGTTGATCTTGTAACCGGCGCTCAGCATGGTCGGGTTGGTGCTGTTGCGGACGGTCGCCTCGACGAGCGCGGCGGCCGGGCCGAGCTTCTTCAGCAGGCCGTCCACGTCGTCGAGGTCGGCCTCGAGCCCGTACAGGGCGGCGAGTTCGGTGAGCGCGGCGCGCACGGTGGGGGTGAGCCGGAGCGGCCATTCGTGGGCGCCGATGCGGGTCACCGCGGCGGCGAGCCTGGTGACCGCGTTGCTGCGGTTGACCTTGGAGCCGTGGCCCGCCCGGCCGCGCGCGGTCAGCTTCAGCCATCCGGTGCCGCGCTCACCGGCCGCGATCGGGTAGATCTGCCGTCCGTCGCCGTCGTGGAAGGTGAACGCCCCCGACTCGCTGACGCCTTCGGTGCATCCCTCGAAGAGGTCCGCGTGCCGGTGCGCGAGGAATCCGGAGCCGTCCTCGGCGCTGGCCTCCTCGTCGGCGGTGAAGGCGATGACGAGGTCGCGGCGGGGCCTGGTGCCCGAGCGCGCCCAGTGCCGTACGACGGCGAGGATCATCGCGTCCATGTTCTTCATGTCGACCGCGCCCCGGCCCCACACGACGCCGTCGCGCACCTCGCCGGAGAACGGGTGCACGCTCCAGTCCGCCGCCTCGGCGGGCACCACGTCGAGATGGCCGTGGACGAGCAGGGCGTCGGCGGAGGGGTCGGTGCCCTCGATACGCGCGACGACGTTCGTCCGGCCCGGGGTGCGCTCCAGGAGCACGGGCTTTAGGCCGGCCTCGGCCAGGCGTTCGGCCGCGTACTCGGCGGCGGGCCGCTCACGGCAGTCGCCGCCGCCGCGGTTGGTGGTGTCGATGCGGATGAGGTCGGACGTGAACCGCACGACCTCGTCGAGTGCCTGCCGGTCAGCCATACTGTTCCTCCACCGCGGCCGAGACGATCGTGGTGACCGCCTTGAACGTCCGGATCCCCTCGTACATGGTCACGCTCGTGTACGCCACCTTCCGCTCGCCGATGCGGTCCACTCCCGGTACGACGGTGGCGGCCATCGCCAGATGCTCGGCGTCGAACTCCAACGCGATGGTGAACGGACCTCTTGCCACCGGCTCGTGACGCACCGCCAGGGACGCGGCTTCCTTGGCCGCCGCGCGGATGTCGGCGGCGGTCCTGGCCGGGGTGCGGCACACCGCCGCGTACCGTGACACATGGTCCTTGACGGCCACCTTGCGCGCCTCGGGCGCGTACCCGAGCGCGTCCTCGCAGGCCACGTCGTCGCCGGTGACGAGGACGACGGGCACGCCGTACTCGGCGACGACGTGCGCGTTCAGCAGGCCCTCGCTGGCGCGGACGTCATTGAGCCAGACCCCCGTGATGGAGTTGGCGAGGTAGGTGTGGGCGAGCACGCCCTCCATCCCTGCCCCCGCGTGGTAGCCGACGAACGCGACACCGTCCACGTCGCCGTGCTGCACGCCCTCCACCATGGACAGCGACTTGTGCCGTCCGGTGAGCATCTGCGCCCTCTCATCCAGCTGTTCGAGGAGCAGATTGCGCATGGTCGAGTGGGCCTCGTTGATCAGCACCTCGTCGGCACCGCCGTCGAGGAAGCCGAGCACGGCGGCGTTCACGTCGGAGGTGAACATCGCCCGGCACCGCTCCCACTGCGGCGTCCCGGGCATCACGTCGGCCGGCCAGGTCACACCGGTGGCGCCCTCCATGTCGGCGCTGATGAGGATCTTCATGCTCCGTCACGTTACGCGTCGCGGAGCAAGGGGGCCACGAAGGCGAGACGGCCGTCTCAGCCGTTCGGCACCTCCAGGGACAGCGGCCGTCAT
Source organism: Streptomyces sp. NPDC093984 (assembly GCF_044764595.1). NCBI lineage: Bacteria > Bacillati > Actinomycetota > Actinomycetes > Kitasatosporales > Streptomycetaceae > Streptomyces > Streptomyces sp. NPDC093984. Next base: position 1,061,471 of record NZ_JBIWIM010000001.1, read on the forward strand.
GCGCGGGCGGCCTGCTGCCGGGGGTGACCGAGGCGTGGCTCGCGGCGGGCGCCCGGCGCGTCCCGCCTCTGTCCACTCGGCGTGTCGAACCACGACCTCGCCCGGATCAGGGCGATCGGCCCCTCTTTCACATACACGTCGTCAATGTGTGTTGCCAGTGCGATAGTTGTGAAGCTCGGCCGGGATGATCCGGCCGATGGGCTGAGGGTCCTGGGGGGACTAGTGACATTCATTCGCCGTGCCGTTACAGCGGCCGCTGCCGCCGCCGTCGTGCTCGTGGTGACGTCCGCGGGCTTCGCGTTGGCCACCGACGAGCAGCAGTCGTACATCGCTGCAGACGGCACGATTCAGGGATGCGTGAACTCGAGCGGTCACCTGCGCCTCGTCGAGGGGGGCTCCGCCTGCCGGCCCGACGAGCAGTCCGTCACCTGGGCGCAGAAGGGCGAGCAGGGGCCCGCCGGACCGAAGGGGGACACCGGAGAGCAGGGGCCGGCGGGACCGGCCGGCCAGCGGGGAGACACCGGGCCGCAGGGTCCGGCCGGAGCGGCCGGACCCACAGGTCCGCAGGGACCCGCCGGAGCCCCCGGCCTGGCGGGCGTGCACGTGGTCACCGTGTCGAAGGACGTCGGGTCCCTGGACATGGTCGACGTCGACGCCACCTGCCCGGACGGGGAGGTCGCCACCGGGGGCGGCTGGTACCTGCCCGGCACCACCGCCCAATCGTATGGTTCGGAGCTGCACTCCAACCCGATTCTCTCCGGCACCACGCCCGTCGGCTGGACCGTCGGGTTCCTGAACGGCGGCTACGAGCCGCACTACACGGCCTCCGTCTACGCGATCTGCGCCAAGGCCGGTTGACCGATCGGATCAACGGCGCGTGACCGGTCCTCCGACCGGTCACGCGCCGACTTGACGATCCGGCGACGCCCGGCCGCTCAGCGGTAGAGCGCCGGGCGCTCGATCAGTTCGACTTCGACGCGCCGTCCCTCCGCCTGCGCGCGCACGCCCGCCTCGCAGACCGCCGCCGCCGCGTAGCCGTCCCAGACGCTCGGGCCGGTGACCTCGCCGCGCCGGGTGGCGTCGACCCAGGCCTGCACCTCGCGGTCGTAGGCCTCGGCGAAGCGCTCCACGAAGTCCGGGGCGATGGTGCCGCCCCAGCGGCCCGCCATGTTGGTGACCATGGCGTGCCCGTCGCCGATCCGGGCGGTGCCCGACTCGCAGACCACCTCGGCCTGCACCTGGTAGCCGAAGCCGCAGTTGACGAAGATCTCCACGTCGACGAGCGCGCCGCCGTCGGTCTCGAAGACGACGAACTGCGGGTCGGACAGCCCGTCAGGCGCGTTGCCCGACGGTGTCGGGCGCAGCACCGTCACCGCCGTGATCTCCTGGCCGAGCAGCCAGCGGGTGACGTCCATCTCGTGCACGACGGAGTCGTTGATGAGCATCGCCTCGGTGAAGCCGGGCGGGCTGCCCGCGTTGCGGTGCCGGTTGTGCAGCATCAGCGGCCGGCCCAGCTGGCCGCTGTCCAGCAGCGACTTGAGCTTGATGTACTCGGCGTCGTAGCGCCGCATGAAGCCGACCTGGACGCGCCGGTGGCCCAGCTTCTGCTCGGCCTGAAGGACGCGCAGCGCGGAGGCGGCGTCCGGGGTGAGGGGCTTCTCGCACAGCACCGGCAGGTCGTGCTCGAAGGCGGTGAGCAGTGCGGCCTCGTGGGCGGGGCCGGGTGAGGCGATCAGTACGGCGTCGACGTCGGCGGCGGCCATCGCGGCGGCCGGTTCGGTGTAGGCGGTGCAGCCCTCGACGCCGGCGGCGACGGACTTGGCGCGCTCCGCGTCGACGTCCACGACGGCGGCCACCCGCGCCCCGCTGATCACCTCGTCGATGCGGCGCACATGGTCGGCGCCCATCCTGCCCGTCCCGATGACGGCGACTCCGAGCGTTCCACGCTGAGTCATGGTCTTGCTGGTCCCTTCGGGGGTCAGGCGCCGCAGGAGCGGAGGAACTTGCGGGTGCGGACGGCGATGGGCAGCGGCTTGTCCGGCTCGCAGGGGTACATGTCCTGCTCGACGATGGCGAACAGGTCGACGCCCAGGCCCTGCGCTGCCGCCAGGACCGGCTCCAGCGCGGGCACGCCGGCCGGGGGCTCGCACATCACGCCGCGCTGCACGGCGGGCCCGAACGGCACCCCGCCCGCGACGACGTCGGCGAGGATCTCCGGGTCGACCTGCTTGAGGTGCAGATAGCCGATGCGCTCGCCGTAGGTCTCGATCAGCTTGACGCTGTCGCCGCCGCAGTAGGCGTAGTGCCCGGTGTCCAGGCAGAGGTTGACGAGGTCGGAGTCGGTGGAGTCGAGGAAGCGCTCGACGTGGTCCTCGGTGTCGATGTGGGTGTCGGCGTGCGGGTGGACGACGATGTCCAGGCCGTACGTCTCCTTGACCTCGTGGCCGAGCCGCTCCATGCCCTTGGTCAGGTGCGCCCACTGTTCGGCGGTGAGCTCGGAGGGCTCGAGGATCTCGGCGGTCTTGTCGTCCCGCCAGAAGGAGGGGATGACCACGAGGTGCTTCGCGCCCATGGCCTGGGTGAGGGCCGCGACCTGGCTGACGTGCTCCCAGGTGGACTCCCACACGGACGGTCCGCGGTGCAGGGAGGTGAAGACCGTGCCGGCCGACACCTTCAGGTCCCGCTTGTTCACCTCGTCGGTGAGCCGCGCCGGGTCGGTCGGCAGGTAGCCGTAGGGGCCGAGCTCGATCCAGGAGTAGCCGGCCTCGGCCACCTCGTCCAGGAAGCGTTCCCAGGGCACCTGCTGCGGGTCGTCGGGGAACCAGACGCCCCAGGAGTCCGGGGCGGAGCCCACCCGGATGCGGTCCAGGGAGGGGACAGTGGTCATGTCAGGAGTTCCCTTCGGGTGATGCCGCCACAGGTGCCTGGAGGTCCTCCGCTTCCGGGAGCCCCTCGACGTCGACGCCGCTGACCTGCGCCAGCTCGTGCTTGAGCGCGGCCAGTTCGGCGCCACCGGCCATGTGGTTGGTGAGTTCCTCGAGGCTGACCTCGCTGCGCGAGGCGGAGAGTTCGAGGGTGCCCAGGCGCAGCACGCTGAAGTGGTCGCCGACCATGTAGGCGTGGTGCGGGTTGTGGGTGATGAAGATGACGCCGAGACCGCGGTCGCGGGCGGCGGCGACGTACTTCAGCACCACGCCGGACTGCTTGACGCCGAGTGCGGCGGTGGGCTCGTCCAGGATGAGGACGCGGGCGCCGAAGTAGACGGCGCGGGCGATGGCGACGCACTGGCGCTGGCCGCCGGACAGGGTGCCGATGGGCTGCTCGAGGTCGTCCAGGACGATGCCCATGTTCCGCAGCTCTTCGTCCGCGGTCTTCTTCATCCGGGCGATGTCGAGGCGGCGGAAGGGCCAGGGGCCCTTGGTCATCTCGGAGCCGAGGAAGAAGTTGCGCCACACCGGCATCAGCGGCACGGTCGCGAGGTCCTGGTAGACGGTGGCGATGCCCTTGTCGAGGGCGTCACGCGGGGTGGTGAACCTCACCGGCTCGCCGTCGACGAGGAACTCGCCCTCGGTGTGCTGGTGCAGCCCGGAGATGATCTTGATGAGGGTGGACTTGCCGGCGCCGTTGTCGCCGAGGACGCAGGTGACCCTGCCGGGGTGGACGGCGAGGTCGACGCCGTGCAGGGCCCGGATGTTGCCGTACGCCTTGCCGGCGCCGCGCAGTTCCACGATGGGCGCCCGGTCCGCCGGGGTGGCCGTGCCGTTGTTCTGGTCGAGGTCAGCGGTCGTCATGGTGGTCACCTCCGGGTCGCGGACTTCTGGACCCACAGATTGATGAGCGTGGCGCCGAGGAGCATCACGCCGAGGAAGGCCTTGAACCAGTCGGGGTTCCAGCCGGCGTAGACGATGCCCTGGCTGACCATGCCGAACATGAAGGCACCGAAGACGGGACCGATCGCCGAACCGTAGCCGCCGGTGAGCAGGCAGCCGCCGATGACCGCCGCGGCGATGTAGATCAGCTCCTGGCCGACGCCCTCGCCCGACTGGACGGTGTTGAAGGCGAACAGCTGGTGCATGCCGACGAACCAGGCACCGAAGCCGACCAGCATGAACAGCGAGATCTTGGTGAACTTCACCGGCACACCGACGGCCCGCGCGCTGTCCTTGTTGCCGCCGACCGCGAAGATCCAGTTGCCGTACTTGGTGCGCAGCAGCACCCAGGTCGCCAGGGCCGCGAAGAACAGCCACCACAGGACGGTGATCTTGAACTGGACGCCGCCGATGGTGAAGCTCGACGAGAAGACCGCCTTGGCCTGGTCGAAGCCGTCCATGTCGCTGATGTCGTCGGTCGCCACGTTGCCGGTGACCAGCTTGGTGACGGCCAGGTTGATGCCCTGCAGGCCGAGGAAGGTGCCGAGGGTGACCAGGAAGCTGGGCAGTCCGGTGCGCACCATCATCCAGCCGTTGAAGGCGCCGATCCCGAGCGAGACCACGAGGGCGACGACCACGCCGACCCAGACGTTCATCGTCAGCTGGAAGCTGACCATGCTCGCGGTCAGCGCCGAGGTGATCACCGCGACACCGGCCGACAGGTCGAACTCGCCGCCGATCATCAGCAGGGCCACGGGCAGCGCCATGATCCCGATGGTGGACGACTGGTAGAGCACGGTGGCCATGGCGCTGCCCGAGCGGAACGTGGGGGCCATGGCGAAGAAGAAGACGAACACGGCGACGGCGCCGAGGAAGACGCCGACCTCCGGCCGGGCGAGCAGCCGCACCACGAGGGAGCGCTGCACGGTCCGGCCGTCGCGTTCCTTGGGGCCGGAGGCCGGCGGTGAGGTCACCGCCGGCACAGCCTGCTGAGTCATGGGATCACCTCGTGCCGTTGGCGGCGAACGTCGCGATGGTGTCGACGTTGGACTTGTCGACGAAGGCCGGGCCGGTCAACACCGGCTGCTCACCGCCGCCGCTGTAGTTGCCGTTGTTCTTGTACAGCCACAGGGAGTCGATCGCCAGGTAGCCCTGCAGGTAGGGCTGCTGGTCGACGGCGAACTGGATGTCGCCCTTCTTGATGGCGTTGGTCAGGTCCTTGTTCAGGTCGAACGTGGCGACCTTCGCCTTGCTGCCGGCGTCGGAGACCGACTGCACCGCGGTCAGTGCGTACGGCGCGCCCAGCGTGGCCACGTAGTCGATGGAGCTGTCCTGCTTGAGCTTCGCACTGATCGTCGACTTCACGGACGGCATGTCGGTGCCGTTGACATACAGGATCTGCGTCTTGCCGGTGAACGTCTTCTTCAGTCCGTCGCAGCGCTGGGTGAGGCCGACGTTCCCCTGCTCCTGGATCACGCACACGGTGTTCTTGGCGCCGAGCTCGTTGAGCCGCTTGCCGAACGCCTCACCCGCCACCGTCTCGTCCTGCCCGAAGAACTCCATCAGGCCGAGCTTCTTCCAGTCGCTCAGACCGGAGTTCAGGCCGACCACGGGTATCTTCGCCTGGGTGGCCTTGCCGATGACGTCCTTCATCGCGTCCGGCTTGGCGAGGGTGACGGCGATGCCGTCGACCTTCTGGTCGATCGCGTTCTGCACCAGGTTGGCCTGGTTGCCCGCGTTGGGGTCGCTGGAGTAGACGAGCTTGATGTTGTCCTTGGCCGCCGCCGCCTCGGCTCCCTTGCGGACGATGTCCCAGAAGGTGTCGCCCGGCGCCTGGTGGGTCACCAGCGCTACCGTCATACGGGGAGTGCTGGCCTTGCCGGCGGAGACGTTCGAACTCGCGTCCTCCGCCTTCTTCCCGCCCGAGCTGCTGGAGCAGCCGGCGACGAGCAGCGCGGAGGCGGCGGCCAGCGCGAGTACGGGGGCGACTCTGCTGGAGCGGCGAGGGTGAAACGTGCGGTCCATCTTTACCTGCACCTCACTGTGCGACCGGGGGAAGGGGAGGGACGGCGCCGCACGGGACCCCCCTCGGGGCCCGGACGGACGTCCGGGTCGTCTGCCGGTGAACCGGCGGTTTCGCTGGCACGGGATACAAACCCCTGTCGCACCCACCTGTCAATACTTTGTTAAGACATCATTTCAGAAGCAGGTCCGAATGTAAGTACAAAGCCTTGACAGGGACTCCTCGTGCGGCCTACACCTGTGAGGCATCCGGCGCCGGATGCCCGCCTTCCCGGCGCCCGGTCGCCCGCATCCCCCGCATGAGGAGCGTCGCACATGCCTGAGCCCGCCGAACATTTCGATCTCATCACCATGGGCCGCATCGGGGTCGATCTCTACCCGCTGCAGACCGGTGTGCCGCTCCCCCGGGTCGAGACCTTCGGAAAGTTCCTCGGCGGCTCGGCGGCGAACGTGGCGGTGGCCGCGGCGCGTCTCGGCCGCAACACGGCGGTGATCACCCGGACCGGGAACGACCCCTTCGGCACCTATCTGCACCAGCAGCTGAAGGAGTTCGGCGTCGACGACCGGTTCGTCACGCCGGTGGACGCCTACCCGACCCCGATCACGTTCTGCGAGATCTTCCCGCCGGACGACTTCCCCCTGTACTTCTACCGCCGCCCCAAGGCTCCCGACCTGGAGATCCACACCGACGAGCTGGACTTCTTCGCCATCCGCTCGGCCCGGATCTTCTGGATCACCGGTACCGGCCTGAGCGAGGAGCCCAGCCGCTCGGCCACGCTCGCCGCCCTCAAGGCCCGTGACAAGGCCGGCATCACGGTGTTCGACCTGGACTGGCGCCCCATGTTCTGGCACGACCCCGACACCGCCCGCCCGTACTACCGCGAAGCGCTGCGCCACGCCACCGTGGCCGTCGGCAACCTCGACGAGTGCGAGATCGCCACCGGCGTACGCGAGCCGCGCGCCTGCGCCGAGGCGCTGCTGGAGGCCGGTGTGGAGCTCGCGGTCGTCAAGCAGGGCCCCAAGGGCGTGCTCGCCGTGCACCGCGACGGGACGACGGCCGAGGTGCCTCCCGTGCCGGTGGAGGTCGTCAACGGGCTCGGCGCCGGGGACGCCTTCGGCGGCTCCCTGTGCCACGGACTGCTCGCAGGCTGGCCGCTGGAGAAGACCATGCGGTACGCCAACGCGGCCGGTGCGCTCGTCGCCTCCCGCCTCGCCTGCTCCTCCGCGATGCCGACCGAGTCGGAGGTCGCCGACCTCGTCGCCCGCGGCTGACCGCCGCCTCGAGGCCTCTCGCACGCGGCCCCACGGCCGCCACCCCTGAACGGAGCCTGTCTTGAGCATCAGCATCCCCGACCTCGCCACGGTGCGCGCCCGGCACCCGGAGGCCATCGCCGAGGCCGCCGCCCGCCGTGTCCGCCGCCCGCTGATCGGCGACAGCGGCCGCCTCATGATCGTGGCGGCCGACCACCCGGCCCGTGGCGCCCTCGGCGTCGGCGATCACCACCTGGCCATGGCCAACCGCGCGGACCTGCTGGAGCGCCTGTGCGTCGCGCTGTCCCGGCCCGGCGTGGACGGGGTGCTGGCCACCGCGGACATCCTGGAGGACCTGCTGCTCCTCGGCGTCCTGGACGACAAGGTCGTCATGGGCTCCATGAACCGCGGCGGTCTCGCGGGCGCGTCCTTCGAGATGGACGACCGCTTCACCGGGCACCGCGCCGAGGACATCGAACGGCTCCGCTTCGACGCGGGCAAGCTGCTGCTGCGCATCGACTACGACGACCCGGGCTCGCTGAAGACCCTGGAGTCCACGGCGAGGGCCGTGGACGACATGGCGGCGCGCCGGCTGCCGCTGTTCATCGAACCGTTCATATCCCGCCGTGTCGACGGCCGCGTGCGCAACGACCTGAGCGGCCAGGCCGTGACCCGGTCCATCGCCATCGCCTCCGGTCTCGGCGGCACCTCCGCCTACACCTGGCTGAAACTGCCCGTCACCGACGACATCGACGACATGGCCGAGGCGCTGGAGGCCTCCACGCTGCCCGCGGTGCTCCTCGGCGGCGAGGTCGGCAAGGACCAGGAGGGCGCCTACGAGAAGTGGCGCAAGGCGCTGCGCCTGCCCACCGTGCAGGGGATGGTCGTCGGCCGGTCCCTGCTGTACCCCGCGGAGGGCAGCGTGGAGACCGCGGTGGACACCGCGGTCGGACTGCTGTGACACCGCCCCGAGCCCCCGCCCCGAACGCCACGACGCCATGAACGTCCCGAAGCCACGAAGAAGGGCACCATGACCACCGCGAACCACCTCCCCGCGGGCAAAGCCGCAACCGGCGCCTACGCGGTCGACGTCACCCCCGAGTCGGCCGGCTGGGGCTACTCCAGCCTGAAGGTGCTCGAACTGCCGTCCGGCGGCTGGCACTCCTTCGACACCGGCGACAGCGAGTGGATCGTGCTCCCGCTGTCGGGCTCCTGCACCGTCGCCGTCGGCGGTGACACGTTTCGCCTGCACGGCCGCGAGAGCGTCTTCAGCGGCGTCAGCGACTTCGCGTACGTGCCGCGCGACGCACAGGTCGCGATCGCCTCCCGCGACGGCGGCCGCTTCGCGCTCACCGGCGCCCGCTGCGAGCGCCGGCTGCCCGCCCGCTACGGGCCCGCCTCGGCCGTCCCGGTCGAGCTGCGCGGCACCGGCAACTGCTCCCGCCAGGTCAACAACTTCGGGGCCGCCGGCGTCTTCGAGTGCGACAAGCTCATCGCCGTCGAGGTGATCACGCCGGGCGGCAACTGGTCGTCCTTCCCGCCGCACAAGCACGACGAGCACCGGCCCGGCGAGGAGTCGGAGCTGGAGGAGATCTACTACTTCGAGTTCGCGGCCCACGAGGGCACCCCCGGACTCGGCTACCAGCGGGTCTCCCCCTCCGGCCACGGCACCGGCACGGACGTGCTGGCGGAGGTGCGCGACGGTGACGTCGTGCTCATCCCGGACGGCTGGCACGGACCGTCCATGGCCGTGCCCGGCCACGACATGTACTACCTCAACGTCATGGCGGGCCCCGACCCCGACCGCGCCTGGCTGATCTGCGACCACCCCGACCACGCGTGGATCCGCGACACCTGGCCGGCCCAGCCGGCCGACCCCCGTCTCCCCCTCTACACGGCACCGGAGAAGCCCTGATGAGCAGCACTACCCGCCGTCTGACCGTCGCCCAGGCGCTGGTGCGGTTCCTGTCCGCGCAGTACACCGAGCGCGACGGCGTACGCCACCGCCTGATCGCCGGCACCTGGGGCATCTTCGGCCACGGCAACGTCGCCGGCATCGGCCAGGCGCTGCTCGAGGCCGGCGAGGGCACCATGCCCTTCCACCAGGGCCGCAACGAGCAGGCCATGGTGCACGCCGCCGTCGGCTACGCCCGCCAGCGGAACCGGCTCTCCGCACAGGCGGTCACCACCTCCATCGGCCCGGGCGCCACCAACCTGGTCACCGGCGCCGCGCTGGCCACGATCAACCGCCTGCCGGTGCTGCTGCTGCCCGGCGACTACTTCGCCACGCGCGCCGCCGACCCGCTGCTCCAGCAGCTGGAGCACCCGGTGGAGGCCGATGTGTCGGTCAACGACACGCTGCGCCCGGTCTCCCGCTACTTCGACCGGATCACCCGCCCGGAGATGCTGATCCCGTCCGCGCTGAACGCCATGCGCGTCCTCGCCGACCCGGCGGAGACCGGCGCGGTCACCCTGGCCATGCCGCAGGACGTGCAGGCGGAAGGCTTCGACTGGCCGGAGGAGTTCTTCGCCGAGCGCGTCTGGCACGTACGCCGTCCGGCCCCCGACCCGTTGGAGCTGGCGGAGGCGGTGCGCGCGATTCGCGAAGCCGAGCGGCCGCTGATCGTGGCGGGCGGCGGCGTCCACCACAGCGAGGCCGAGGAAGCCCTCAAGGCGCTGGTCGACGCGACCGGCATCCCGGTCGCCTCCACCCAGGCCGGCAAGGGCTCACTGCGCCACGACCACCCCGCCGACCTGGGCGGGATCGGCCACACCGGCACGGCGGTCTGCGACGACATCGCCCGCACCGCCGATCTGGTCATCGGCGTCGGCACCCGCTACAGCGACTTCACCACCGCGTCGAACACCCTGTTCCAGAACCCCGGTGTGCGGTTCGTGAACCTCAACATCACGGCCTTCGACGCCCACAAGCTCTCGGCCCTCACCGTGGTCGCGGACGCCCGGGCGGGCCTCTCCGCGCTCGCCGAGGGCCTGGCCGGCCATCGGGTGAGCGAGGCGTACGAGGCCGAGTACCGGGCGGGCAAGGAGCGCTGGGAGCAGGTCGTCGAGGCCGCCTACCGCGCCGGCGACGAGAACTCCGTGCCGACCCAGACCCAGGTCCTCGGTGCCCTGGACGCGGTCGTGGGCGACGACGACGTGGTGATCAACGCGGCCGGCTCGCTCCCCGGGGACCTGCACAAGCTGTGGCGGGCCCGTTCGCCGCGCCAGTACCACCTGGAGTACGGCTACTCCTGCATGGGCTACGAGATCCCGGCCGGCATCGGCGTCCAGCAGGCCGCGCCCGGTACACCGGTGTGGTCGCTGGTCGGCGACGGCACCTACCTGATGATGCCGACGGAGATCGTGACCGCCGTCCAGGAGGGCCTGCCGGTCAACCTGGTCCTGATCCAGAACCACGGCTACGCCTCCATCGGCGGCCTGTCGGAGGAGACCGGCGGTGAGCGGTTCGGCACCGCCTACCGCTACCGGGCCGCCGACGGCACTTTCACCGGGGCCCCGCTCCCGGTGGACCTGGCCGCCAACGCCGCCAGCCTCGGCATGGACGTGCTGCGCGCCAAGACCGTACGGGAACTGCGCGACGCGCTGGCCGCGGCGCGCGCCTCCGACCGGCCGACCTGCGTGTACGTCGAGACCGACCCGACGCCGACCGCTCCGCCCGCCGAGGCCTGGTGGGACGTGCCCGTCGCCGAGGTCGCCACCCGCGAGGCCGCCGTGTCCGCCCGCGAGCGCTACGACCGGCACGCCGCCGACCGCCGACGCCACCTCTGACTCCCCCGCTGAACGAAAGGTCCCACACCGCGCCATGAAGACCATCACCCACTGGATCGGCGGCAAGCCCGTCGAGGGCACCTCGGGCCGCTTCGGCCCGGTCTACAACCCGGCCACCGGCGCCCAGGAGAAGCAGATCGCGTTCGCCACGGTCGACGAGGTCGACGCCGCGGTCGCCACCGCCAAGGCCGCGTTCGAAAGCTGGGGACAGAGCTCGCTCGCCAAGCGCACGGCGATCCTCTTCAAGTTCCGCGAGCTGCTGGACGCGCACCGCGACGAGATCGCCGAGCTGATCACCGCGGAGCACGGCAAGGTCCACTCCGACGCGCTCGGCGAGGTCGCACGCGGCCTGGAGGTCGTGGAGCTGGCCTGCGGCATCTCCGAGAAGCTGAAGGGCGAGCTGTCCACCCAGGTCTCCACCCGGGTCGACGTCGCCTCGATCCGCCAGCCGCTCGGCGTGGTCGCCGGCATCACGCCGTTCAACTTCCCGGCGATGGTCCCGATGTGGATGTTCCCGATCGCCATCGCGACCGGCAACACCTTCGTGCTCAAGCCGAGCGAGAAGGACCCGTCGGCCTCCTACCGCCTCGCCGAGCTGCTCGCCGAGGCGGGCCTGCCGGACGGGGTGTTCAACATCGTCCAGGGCGACAAGGTGGCCGTCGACCGGCTCCTGGAGCACCCGGACGTCGCCGCGGTCTCGTTCGTCGGCTCCACCCCGATCGCCAAGTACATCCAGCTCAAGGCGGTCGAGCACGACAAGCGCGTGCAGGCCCTCGGTGGCGCCAAGAACCACATGCTGGTCCTCCCGGACGCGGACCTGGACTTCGCCGCCGACCAGGCGATCAACGCGGCGTACGGTTCGGCGGGCGAGCGCTGCATGGCCGTGTCCGTCGTCGTGGCGGTGGGCGACACCGGTGACGAGCTGGTGGCGAAGATCGCCGAGCGTGCGAAGAACCTCCGCATCGGCCCCGGAAACGACCCGGCCTCGGAGATGGGACCGCTGATCACGCGCGAGCACCGCGACAACGTGGCGTCGTACGTGACGAGCGCGGCGGAGCAGGGCGCCGAGGTCGTGGTCGACGGCACGGGCTATTCGGTCGAGGGCCACGAGAACGGCTTCTTCATCGGTGTCTCGCTGCTGGACAAGGTGCCGGTGACGGCGGACGCGTACAAGGACGAGATCTTCGGCCCGGTCCTGTGCGTGGTGCGCGCGGAGACGTACGACGACGCGATCAAGCTGATCAACAGCTCCCGCTGGGGCAACGGCACCGCGATCTTCACCCGGGACGGCGGCGCGGCCCGCCGCTTCCAGCTGGAGGTGCAGGCGGGCATGGTCGGCGTCAACGTGCCGATCCCGGTGCCCGTCGGTTACCACTCCTTCGGTGGCTGGAAGGACTCGCTCTTCGGTGACCTGCACATCTACGGCAACGACGGCGTCGCCTTCTACACCCAGGGCAAGGTGATCACCACGCGCTGGCCGGACCCGGCCGACGGCGGCATCAACCTCGGGTTCCCCAGCAACTCCTGATGAGAGCGGCGGCCGGTGCGGGAGGGGGCGTGTGGCCTCCCGCACCGGCCGCACTCTCCCTGATTGTCAGGACAAGATGATGACAAGTGTTCCGGTCAACCAGTCGGCGGCATATTCTCCCACCGTGACCACTTCCGCACCCGGCGCCCTCGATTTCGCCCTCGACCGCAGCAGCCCGGTGCCCCTCTACTACCAGCTGGCGCAACAGCTGGAGGCGGCGATCGAGCACGGCGTGCTGGGCCCGGGCAGCCTGCTGGGCAACGAGATCGAGCTCGCCGGGCGGCTCGGCCTGTCGCGGCCCACGGTGCGCCAGGCCATCCAGTCGCTGGTCGACAAGGGCCTGCTGGTCCGCCGCCGGGGCGTGGGCACGCAGGTGGTGCACAGCCAGGTCAAGCGCCCCCTGGAGCTGAGCAGTCTCTACGACGACCTGGAGTCCGCGGGGCAGAAGCCGGCGACCCAGGTGCTGCGCAACGAGGTGGTGCGGGCGTCCGCCGAGGTCGCGGCCGCGCTGGGGATCGCCGAGGGCGGCGAGGTGCACCATCTGGAGCGCCTGCGCCTCGCCCACGGAGAGCCGATGGCGTTCCTGTCCAACTACGTGCCGACGGGCCTGCTGGACCTCGACACCGACCGGCTCCAGGCCACGGGCCTGTACCGGATGCTGCGGGGCGTCGGCATCACCCTGCACAGCGCCCGGCAGACCGTCGGCGCCCGCTGCGCCACGGCAGAGGAGGCGGAGCGGCTGGGCGAGCCGGAGGGCGCGGCCCTGCTGACCATGCAGCGCACGGCGTACGACGACACCGGCCGCGCCGTCGAGTACGGCACCCACATCTACCGCGCCTCGCGCTACTCCTTCGACTTCCAGCTGCTGGTGCGGCCCTGACCGGCCGGGCTCACGCCAGGTCCACCCAGCCGCGCCGCTCGGCCGAGCGGCTCATGGCGTCCAGGGCGGCGGCGCTGCGCACGGCGTCCTCGAGGGTCGGGCCGTGGGCCGTGCCCTCCGCGACGGAGCGCAGGAAGTGGTACGCCTCGATGACCTTGAGGTCGTCGTAGCCCATGCTGTTGGCCGAGCCGGGCTGGAAGGCGGCGTACTCGCCGTGCCCGGGGCCGACGTAGAGGGTGCTGACGGGCTGGTCCTGGTACGCCGTACCGCGGCTGACGCCGAGTTCGCCCATGCGGCGGAAGTCCCAGAAGAGGGCGCCCTTGGTGCCGTGGACCTCGAAGCCGTAGTTGTTCTGTTCGCCGACCGAGACCCGGCTCGCCTCGAGCACGCCGCGGGCGCCGGAGGAGAAGCGCAGCAGGCAGCCCACGTAGTCCTCGTTCTCCACGGGGCCCGGCTCGCCGCCGGTCGCTCGGGCGTGGCCGGCGGTGGCCCCTGTGGGGCGGGCGCGTTCGGGGATGAAGACGGCGGTGTCGGCGGCCAGCGACTCGATCTCGCCGAGCAGGAAGCGGGCCAGGTCCACGCCGTGCGAGGCGAGGTCGCCGAGGACTCCGCTGCCGCCGCGCTCCCGCTCGTACCGCCAGGTCAGGGCGCCCTCCGGGTGGGCGGCGTAGTCGCTGAAGAGGCGGATGCGGACGTGGGTGACGGTGCCGATCTCACCGGAGGCGATCAGTTCGCGGGCGGTGGCGACGGCGGGCGCACCCCGGTAGTTGAACCCGACCGTGCCCTGCACGCCGGCCTTGGCGACCGCGCCCGCGACCGCGCGGGCGTCCTCGGCGGTCAGGCCGACCGGCTTCTCGATCCAGATGTGCTTGCCCGCCTCGGCCATGGCGACGCCGATCTCGCGGTGCAGGAAGTTCGGGGCGGCGATGCTCACCGCCCGCACCCGTGGATCGGCGGCGATGTCGCGCCAGTCCCGGACCGGGGTGGCGAAGCCGTACTGAGCGGCGGCCTCCTCCGCCCGGCCTGGAACCTCGTCGGCGACGGCGACCAGTTCGGGGCGCAGGGGCAGCTGCGGGAAGTGGTGCGGCAGGCGGACGTAGGCCTGGGTGTGCACCCGCCCCATCCAGCCGAATCCCACGACGGCGACGCCGAGCGTACTCACCATGACTGCCCCTCTTGGACCGTTCCAGAACGTGCGCGGCCCACACTGGAGGGCATATCCCCACTTGTCAATCCCTTTGACAAGCGCGTCCACCGTATGGAACGGTCCACGCATGAGACCGCCGACGATCCGCGATGTGGCCGAACGGGCCGGAGTGTCGAAGTCGCTGGTCTCCCTGGTGCTGCGCGGCTCCGACCAGGTGCGCCCGGAGAAGCGGCAGGCGGTGCTGGCCGCCGTCGAGGAGCTGGGGTACCGGCCCAACGCCGCCGCACGCAGCCTCAGCGAGCGCCGCACCCGTACGGTCGGCGTCCTGCTCAACGACATGCGCAACCCCTGGTTCGTGGAGCTGCTCGACGGCCTGAACTCCCGGCTGCACGACGCCGGTCTGCGCATGCTGCTGGCCGACGGCCACCTCAACCGGCGCCTCGGCGAGGACCTGACCCGCACCTTCACGGACCTGCGGGTCGACGGGTTGATCGCGGTCGGCACCCTGCCGCCCTCCGAGGCCCTGCGCCAGGCCGCCGCCCGGATCCCCACCGTCGTCGCCGGGGCCCGCGAGCCGGAACTGCCCGCCGTCGACATCGTCGCGAACGACGACGAGCACGGCGCCCGCCTCGCCACCGAGCACCTGATCGGTCTCGGCCACCGTCGCATCGCCCACATCGCCGGGCAGGGCGTGGTCGGCGCACTGCGCCGGCGCAGTTTCGAGACCGTGATGCGCGAGCACGGCCTCGCCGACTCGGCGATCGTGGAACAGGGCGACCTGACGGAGGAGGGCGGCTACCGGGCCGCGATCCGCCTGCTCAGCGCCCGCCGACGCCCCACGGCCGTCTTCGCCTTCAACGACATCGCCTGCGTAGGCGCCCTCTCGGCGGCGGAGGAGCTGGGGCTGCGGGTGCCGCGCGACCTCTCCCTCGTCGGCTACGACAACACCTACCTCTCGCGTCTGCGGCACCTGTGGCTCACCACGGTGGACAACGGCAGCCACGACGTGGGCCGCCGCGCCGCCGGGCGCCTCCTGGACCGCATCGCCGACCCGGCCCGCCCGGCGGAACTGGTCCTGACGACACCGGCGCTGGAGGTGAGGGGGACGACGAGCGGGCCGTCGGCCTGACACATGGCTTCCGGTAACGCGGCGGCCGGTCAGCGTCGGGCGGCGCGTGGCAGCGTCAGTTCGAACCAGACCGTCTTTCCGGCGCTCGTCCGGCTGGTCCCCCACTCGCGGGCCAGCGTGCTCACCACGCGCAGGCCGCGGCCGGACTCGTCACCGGGTCCGGCGCTGAGCAGCGTGGGCAGCGTGTGGTCGTCGTCGTCCACCTCGCACAGCAGGGTGTCGCCGCGCACGAGCCGCAGTTCGACCGGGCGGCCGTGGGAGTGCCGTACGGCGTTGGTGACCAGTTCGCTGACCATCAACTCGGCGTTGTGCGCGAGCGCGTCGAGCCCCCAGTCGTGGAGCTGTTCACGGACCACCGCGCGGGCCCGGCCCACCTCGACGGGGTCCAGGGTGAACCGCCACACGGCGACGTCCTCGGGTTCGATGCCGGCCAGCCGGGCCATGAGCAGCGCCACGTCGTCCTTGCGGCCGCCGCACGTGTTGAGGGCGCGGATGATCGTGTCGCAGGCGTCGTCCATGGAGGCCGCCGGGTGCGCGGCGGACTCGCACAGCGTGGCGAGCCCGACACCGATGTCCTCGCCGCGCACCTCGACCAGTCCGTCGGTGCACATCACCAGCCGGTCGCCGGGCGCCACCGGCACCCGTACCGACTCGAACGGCACCCCACCGACGCCGATCGGCGCACCCGTGGGCAGGTCGAGCAGTTCACTGCGCCCGTCCTCCGCGCGGACGATCACCGGTGGGATGTGGCCGGCGTTGGCGAGGTGCAGTTCGCTCGCGATCGGGTCGTAGACGGCGTAGAGGCAGGTCGCGAGGTAGGTGTCGCCGAGTCGCTGGGCGAGGTCGTCGAGGTTGCGCAGCAGCTGGGCGGGCGGCAGGTCGAGCGCGGCCATGGTCTGTACGGCCGTGCGCAACTGGCCCATCATGGCGGCGGAGTTGAGCCCGTGTCCCATGACGTCGCCGACGACGAGGGCGGTGCGGGCGCCGGGCAGTTTCACGGAGTCGAACCAGTCGCCGCCGACGCGTCCGAGCAGGGTGCCCGGGAGGTAGCGGGTGGCGATGTCGCAGCCCGTCATGCGCGGTGCGATGTGCGGCAGCATGCTGTCCTGGAGGGTCTCCGCGACGTTCTCCTGGTACGTGTACATGCGCGCGTTGTCCAGCACGAGGGCCGCGCGGGCGGCGAGTTCGGCACCCGTGACCCGGTCCATGTCGTTGAACTCGGGACGCTCCGGATGGCGCATCAGCGCCATGAACCCGAGGACCACCTGGCGCGCCTTCAGCGGCACGATCAGCATGGAGCGGTGGGTGATGAGAGGCCGGATGTCGCGCTTGTCGAACTGGGAGGCGATGGCGTGCCCCATCTCCTCGCTGATGCGCGGGATGACGACGGGCTGCCCGGTGGTCATGCACTGGAAGAAGGGCGTCTCCGCCGGGAACGGCATGGCCTCGCCGACCGGCACGACGTCTTCCCAGCGGCCCGGCTCGTCGGTGTGCTCCAGGGCGACCCGGTGCCACATGGTGGTGGTGTCGGGCACGCCGTCGGGGAACCCCTCGCCGGCGACGACCTGCTCGCGCAGATACGTGCAGGCCACGTCGGTGAAGCGGGGCACCACGGCCTTGCTGACCTCGATGATGGTCTGCGCCAGGTCGAGGGAGGTGCCGATCTTGCCGCTGACCTCGTTGAGGAACTCCAGCCGCTCGCGCACCGCGGCGTACTCGAGGTCCTCGCCCTCGTCCTGGACGTCCTGCGGCACCGGCTGCCCGGCCGCCACGGCGCGCGCCGCCCGCTCCCGGCGCTCCCTGCGCTCCGCGCGCCGGGGCACGCCCCAGTCGGGGGTGACGGGAACCCGGTCGTTCTGGCTGAACTCCAGGATCGGATAGCCGAGTTCGAGGACCTGCGAGACGATGCGAGCGCTTTCGCCCACGCTCATGCTGGGCAGGATCTCCGGCAGCCTGCGGGCGAGTTCCTCCGCGCCGGGGAAGTCGGTGTGCAGGGCGAAACCGGGCGCGATGCGCTCGACCGCCATGCCGTCGTCCTGGTGATGCAGCGCGCCCGCGTCGGCGGCCAGCACCAGCAGCCGCTCCGGGCCCGGACCCACCAGGGGGTACGCCCACCACAGCACGTCCACGCGCTCGGTGTCGGGCACGGAGAGCCGGGCGCGCCCCGCGGCCGGGTACGACAGCCGCCCGTCGAGCGAGGACTCCAGGCCGGGGCCGAGTCCGTCGTACGCCACGTACGCCCCGTAAGGCCCGGTGTCCTCACCTTCGGGCAGGGCGCCGGAGACGGGCAGCAGATCGACGGCGGGCCGCCCGAGCGCGTCCTCCCTGGGGATGCCGAACAACCTTCGCGCACCCCGGCTCCAGTGCGAGACCAGCCCCTCGCGGTCCACCACGACCACGGCCAGCGGGATACGGCCGGCCGCGGCGTACTCCGCCGCTCCGTGCCCGGCCGAGGCGCCCGTCTCGGTGCCATGGTCCATGGCCCAGGCCCTTTCTCCCCGCTTGCAAGATCTGTGCCGCCACCAACACGGTAGGGCCCCTACTGGTTGGGATGTGCAGCATTACGCGAATTGGTCCCACAGGGGCGCACAGGCACGCCCCAAGGGGCGCGCGGCGGTGACATTCTGCGGCTCCGCCGCGCGGGCGCGACCGGCCACGAACAGCCCGCGGCCGACAGACCTGTGAGCCCCCACCCCCTTAGTCCTCATGCCCCAACTGCAGATCACGCTCGGTCCGACCGCCCCCGGCGACCTGCAACACCGTGGCCACCGGCGGGTAACCGGCCGCGATGACCGTGTACTCCCCTGACGACAGATCGATGAATCGATAGGTCCCGTCGGCCCCGGTGGTCAGCGTGTCGACGACGTTGCCCGCGGCGTCCAGCAGCGTCACCCGCGCGTCCTCGACCGGCCGTCCGTCCCCCGCACGGACCGTGCCCCGCAGCACCGCGCCGCCCGCGAGTTCGACGTCCTGCCGGGTCTCGCGCGAGGCCTGCACGCTGACGGGGAGCGCGGCCGGGCGGAATGCGGGGGCGCTCGCGGCGAGGGTGTACTCACCGGCCACCAGCTCGGTGATGACGTAGCTTCCCTCGCGCCCGCTGCGGGTGGTCGCGACCACCTCTCCGTGCACGTTGGTGAGCGTGACGGCGGCGTCGCGCACCGGGGTGCCGTCGGCCGTGACCACGCTGCCCGCCAGCCGTCCCGCGCCGCCGAGCACGACGTCCAGTTCGACCGGGCGCTCCCCGACGGTCACCGAGACGGCCTGCGGCTGGTGGCCGCCGGCCGCGGCGATGAGGACGTAGGACCCGGAGCCGGGCGTGGACAGCGCGTACCGCCCGTCCTCGCCGCTCGCGCCCCGCCCGATCTGCACGCCCGCGACGTCGATGAGGGTGAGCGCCGCGCGCGGGACGACGGTGCCGTCGGGGTGCTGGACCGTGCCGCAGACGGGCACGCCGGCGGCGTACGGCGCGCGCGCCTGCGGGACCTGGACGGAGGGCGGGCAGTCGGCTGGGGCGTTGTGGGACACCAGTGGTTTCTCCTTGAGGAAGAAGGCGATGAGCAGGCCGAGGACGATCACCGGGACGAGGTAGAGAAAGATCCGCGGCATGGCCTCGGCGTACGCCTCGATGTACGCGTTCCGCAGCGTCGGCGGCAGTGCGTGGACGAGTTGCGGCGTGATGGACTCGGGGTCGGGCAGACGGGCGCCCGAGCTCGCCGGGAGGCGTTCGCGCAGGGCGTCCGAGAGCCGGTGGGCGAACAGGGTCCCGAAGACGGCGGCACCGACGCTGCCGCCGATCTGCCGGAAGTAGTTGTTGGCGCTGGTCGCGGTGCCGAGGTCGGCCGGGCGGACGGAGTTCTGCACGGCGAGGATCAGCACCGGCATCACCAAGCCGATACCTGCGCCGAGGACGGCCATCCACACGCTGTACTCCAGCCGGGGCGTGTCCACGTCGAGCCGGGACAGCAGCCACATGCCGATCGCGGCCAGGACGCTGCCGAGGAGCGGAAAAACCTTGTAGCGGCCTGTGTGGCTGATGAGCTGCCCGCTGATGATCGAGGCGCCGACGATTCCGGCCATCATCGGCAGCATCAGCAGCCCGGACTCGGTGGCGCTCGCCCCGTCGACCATCTGCAGGAAGGTGGGCAGGTAGCTGGCGGCACCGAACAGGGCGACGCCGATGACGAGACCCACGAGCGCGGTGACGTTGAAGACGGGGTCCCTCAGCAGCCGCAGCGGGATGAGGGGTTCGACGGCGAACCGCTCGACGACCAGGAAGAGGACGCATCCGAGGGCCGCGCCCGCGCCGAGGCCCAGGATGACCCGCGAGTCCCAGGCGTACTCGGTGCCGCCCCAGCTGGTCAGCAGCACCAGGCAGGTCGACGTCGCTGCCAGCAGCAGGGTGCCGAGGACGTCGAGGCGGGCCTTGACGGCGGGCCTCGGCAGTTTCAGCACCGCCGTGACGACGGCGAAGGTGACCAGGCCGAAGGGCACGTTGACGTAGAAGCACCAGCGCCAGGAGAGGTGGTCCGTGAAGTAGCCGCCCAGCAGGGGCCCGGCGACGGAGGCGAGACCGAAGGCGGCGCCGATGATGCCCATGTAGCGGCCGCGTTCGCGGGGCGGGACGATGTCCGCGATGATCGCCTGCACACCGATCATCAGGCCGCCGGCGCCGATGCCCTGGATCGCGCGGAAGGCGATGAGCTGGTCCATGGTCGACGCCCGGCCGGCGAGCGCGGAGCCGACGACGAAGACGCCGATCGCGAACTGGAAGACGCCCTTGCGGCCGAAGAGGTCACCGCACTTGCCGTAGACCGGAAGGCCGACGGTGGAGGTCAGCAGGTAGGCGGTGATCGCCCAGGACATCCGGTCCAGGCCGTGCAGCTCGCCGACGACCTTGGGGAGCGCGGTTGCCACGATCATCTGGTCGAGGGCTGCGAGCAGCAGCGCGAGCATGAGCCCGACGAAGACCAGCCGGATCCGGCGGGGGCCGAGCGCCACGGGCACCTCGGGCGGCTCGACGCCGGCCGGCTCCCGGTGCGCGTCCGGGACCACGGACAGCACGGCCCGCTCGTCGTCCACGTCCACCGCAGTCGTCCCGCCCACGTACCGCTCCCCTCGTCGCGTCTGCGCCGCACATTTCTCGCATTGCGCGACAACAGGGAGCAACCGCGACGAGTCGCCCGTGAGACGGGCCGTGGAAGGTATGCGCCGGTCGGAGCGCTACGGCGCACCACCGCGCCCCACGGAAAACCACTCGAAACGGTGAGCGCGAGAATCAGCCCGTCGACTGACGGCGCGCGCTCCGGGGAGCGGAGAACCGGTCCCGAGCCCCCCGGAGCGCACAGGGAGTCATGGCGGCGCGAACGGACTCCCGCCGTTCGCGCCCGACGCCGTACGCCCCGTCACTTCTCCACGTCGGCGGCGAGCTTCGCGAGGATCGCGTCGTAGATCCGGGCGAGGCCCTTGGGCGCGAAGGTCTTCTCAAAGAAGCCACCGATGCCGCCGGCGCCCTTCCAGGTGGTGGTCACGACGACCCGGGACCTGCCCTCGCCGGCCGGGGTGACCCGCCAGGTGGTGACCATGGAGGAGTTGCGGTCCTTCTCGACGAGTTCGCCGTCGGTCGGCTCGCTGACCTCCAGCAGGCAGTCACGGACGCGCTTGCTGGTGGCCTGGAGCTTCCAGTGCACGAGGGTTCCCTCCCCGTCGCCGCCCTCGCGCACCTCGTACTCGCTGAACTGTTCGGGCAGCAGCCGCGCGCGGGTGCCGCTGTAGTCGGCGAGCGCGTCGAACACCGTCTCCGCGTCCGCCGCGATGGTCCGCTCCGTGGTGGCCTCGACCTGCGCCATGACCTTCCTCTTCCCTGTACGTGTGATGGGGTGTGCGCCATCCCATCACACCCGGGGCGTGGCCCCGGACCGCACCCGTGCCGTCAACTGCCGCTCATCCTCCGCGGACACCGACAGGCGCTCCTCGAAGAACGCGAGCGCGCGCAGGTGGTACGCGCGCGCCGCCCAGCCCAGGCTGATGTTGTGGCCCGCCGCAGGCTGGCGTTCGACGCGGACCACGGGCGTCGCGGCGAGGCGCGCGGTGAGGTCGGCGAGGTCCCGTTCCCCGTGCAGCCACCACGCCTCGTGCTCGGCGAAGGTCAGCCTCACGGGGATCCGGACGCGCGGCGCCAGGTCCTCGAACAGCGATGGCCAGTGGGCGACTTCGGCCGTCTCGCGGGCCGGCATGGGAGCGATGAGCGAGCCGATCGAGCGGAACGTCCCCGGCGGATACAGCCACAGCGGACCCCAGTTGCGGCCCCGGTGCGCGCCGCGCCCGATGTCGAGCAGTTCGGCGGGCTCGACGCCGTAGCGGTGGCCGCAGCCGGAGACGTCCAGTGCGAGCAGCCCGTCGGCGCGCGCGGCCGTCACGAGGGCGAGTTTGCCGCCGTAGGAGTGCGCCAGCAGGAAGAAGCCCGCTCCGGTGGCATACCGCGCCGCGAACGCCTCCAGGGCGGCCTGGAGCACCTCGGCCTGTTCGGCGAGGGTCTGCCCGTCGGGCAGCCGGCCGGCGGACAGCCCGTAGCCGGGCCGGTCCACCGCGAGCACCGTGAAGCCGAGGCGGGCGCCGAGGGTCAGGAGGGACAGGTCGGGGTGGGCCTGCCCGTCGAAGTAGCCCGCCGTCATGCCGCCGCCGTGCAGGGCGACCACGGTGGCGCGCGGCTCGCCGTCCGGCACCTCGGCGAGCAGGCAGGACAGGGTGACGCCCGCGGCTTCCAGGGTGAGGTGACGTACGCCCGTGGAGATGCTCCCCGGCGGTCTCGACTGCTGCATCTCTCTGTTATGACGCAGACGGAGCCACGGGGCTGAGGGGCGCGCCGACGTCCCGCGCGCGGTGCACGACTGCCTGCCCCGGAAAGCCGCAGGCCGGGGTCGACCTTCCGCTAATTCGAACGTGCAACCGAATCCACCTCGCGATCAAGGGAACGTGTGTTCTATTCTGTGGCGCAGTACTACCGAGGAGGCGCCCATGCGCTGGGATCATCTGGCCGAGAACCCCGCCGCGGCCCGGGGCGCCGCGCTGTTCGACGCGGACGCGGTGACCACCCGCACATTCGACACCCCGGAGTTCCGCGGCATCACCTTCCACGAGGTGCGGGCGCGTTCGATCGTGAACCGGGTGCCGGGCGCCTCCCGCATGCCCTTCGAGTGGACGGTCAACCCCTACCGGGGCTGCACACACGCGTGCGTGTACTGCTTCGCCCGCAAGACGCACAGCTACCTCGACCTCGACACGGGGCTCGGCTTCGACACCCAGGTCGTGGTGAAGGTCAACGCACCCGAACTGCTGCGCGCCCACCTCGGCTCACCCCGCTGGCACGGCGAGCACATCGCGATGGGCACCAACGTCGACTGCTACCAGCGGGCCGAGGGCCGCTACCGGTTGATGCCGGGCATCATCGCGGCGCTGCGCGACCACGCGAACCCCTTCTCGATCCTCACCAAGGGCACCCTGATCCTGCGCGACCTCGACCTGCTGAAGCAGGCCGCCGAGGTCACCGACGTCGGCATCTCCGTCTCCGTCGGCTTCACCGACCAGGAGCTGTGGCGCACCGCCGAACCGGGCACTCCCGCCCCGGAGCGCCGGCTGGACGTCGTGCGCACGCTCGGCGAGCACGGCATCGGCTGCGGTGTCCTGATGGCCCCCGTGATCCCCTTCCTGAGCGACGACCCGGCCCAACTCCGCGCCACCGTACGGGCGATCGCCGCCTCGGGGGCGACCTCGGTGACCCCGCTGGTGCTCCATCTGCGCCCGGGCGCGCGCGAATGGTTCATGGCCTGGCTGGAGCGCCGGCATCCGTATCTCGTACGCCGTTACGAACGGCTGTACGCGGACGGCGCCTACGCCCCGAAGTGGTACCAGCGCCGGATCACCGGCCAGGTGCACGAGCTGGCCCAGGAGTACGGCATCGGCCCGACGCGCCCCGGGATGCCGCACAGGATCCGCCGGCCCGAGCCCGAGCCGGTTGCGGCGGAGCCGACCGTGACGGGGCCGACGCAGCTCTCGCTCCTGTGATCGACGCGCATACGAGCGACTCTTGACTCCATGCCGGTCCGGCGAACTTTTCGGGGCCCGTTCCCGGCACCAGATGGCGCCGGGAACGGGCCCCTCCCGACGTGCGTCAGGTCAGTGCAGGTTCTGCACCGCCGGGTCGGTGAAGCCGACGGCGAAGACCGTGCGCAGGGACGAGGTCGTCGAGCCGTTGTAGCCGTAGCAGGCGTCCAGCGTGCTCGTCGGCGTGTGCTCGTCGTACCGCGGGTCGCTCGGGCTGTAGCAGATGCCCTCGGTCAGCCCCCACAGCTCGTCGACCTGGGTCGCGTCGAGCTTCGGCCAGTAGCTCAGGGCCTGCGGCGGACCGGCCGCCCAGTTGCCGCCGGCCGCGCAGGTCGTTCCGGCCCTGGTGTCGCCGATCCACGTGTGGGAGTACACGCCGGGCTGGGTGCCGCAGCCCTTGTGGAAGGCGAAGTTCAGCACGCCCTGGTCGTCGGTCCAGGTCATGCCGCCCTGCAGGCCCCGGTAGCGGGAGGCCGCGTAGGCGTCCTGGATGACGGTCTTGCCACTGGACATGTTGAGCAGCCCCGGGTAGGTCGAGGAGCTCGTCGGGTTGAGCTGGTAGCGCACCACGCGGCCGCCGTCGACGCCGCCGTACCACTCGCCGGTGACCAGCTTGTACGGGCTGCCGCCGGTCTTGTCGAGGGAGAGCCAGGAGTAGCAGAGGTGGTCGGGGTCGAGGGTGCCGGCGTTCGCGTCGGAGTCGCACGAGGTGGGTGTGCCCGACTGCTGGTAGTAGTGCACCTCGGGCAGCACGTACGGGTAGCCGCACGCGCTGGAGCGGCCGCCGCTGATGCCGTAGGTGCTGACGCCGGAGCCGTAGTCGTCGACCTTGGCGAGCTTGTTGATGTCGAACACCCGGATGCCGTGCGCGGTGTCCGTGACGTAGATGTAGTTGGCGTACCAGACGATGCCGCCGCCGTGGCCCGTGACGAACTTGAAGTTCGACGCGCTCGACGAGGTGCTGGTCGGCTCGGCGAGCAGGACGTGGCGGTACTTGCCGGTGTCACGGTCGATGAAGGTGAGCTTCAGCAGGTTGTCCGTCTTGCAGCCGCTGGAGGTCTCCCCGGACAGCGTCTCGTAGTGCCAGGAGACCGCGGCGACGTGGTCTCCCTGGATCGCGCCGTCGCTGCCGTCGGCCGTACCGGTGGTGCTCAGACCCTGCGGGTACCAGTGCTGGGTGGTGTCGTCGCCGTGCGCCGACGACCAGCACCAGGCGACCTTGGTGGTCACCGGCGGCAGCGCCTTGGTCTCGTTGCCCGAGCAGGTTCGCATCGAGCGCAGGTTCAGCCAGGAGTCGGTGGCGCCCGACGAGTTCGTGGTGTAGTTCGTGGTGATGACGTCCGTCAGACTGGCGTGGTCCGTCAGGTAGTTGTTGTAGAGGTTGTTCGTCGCGGCGACGTAACTGGTGTCCGTCATCTTGAACTGGTCGCCGCTGAGCGTCAGTTGCGTCACCGTGGGGGTGTCCGCAGCCGTCGCCGACTGCCCCGTCAGCCCGGCGAACAGGGCGGCCGCGGCCGCGACCACGGCCAGCTGTCTGAATCTTCCTATGGGCGCCACGCGCACCTTCCATGGAGCGAACCGTGGGCATGTCTCGTCTGGAGCATGCCAATCATGCAAACGCATAGAGCATAGGCGAGGCGTGCTGAAGGCACGGCGCGGATGCGGCATTCGGCCCGGAATCGGTGGTGACCACCGGAGCCCGCGACCGGGACACGCGGGCGATCGCCTGTCCGCCGTCACCCGTCCGCATCCCACCCCGGGATCGTCGGCAGCACCTTCTGGGCGCCGCGGAGCAGCATGGCCTGTTTGACACTCGTTGCACTCACATCACTTCCCCTATACCTCGTCATGACCAATGGCCAGAAGGGGGAACACTCATGAAATCGATCAATACGACCGGAAGAGTCGGCAGGCTCCGCGCGGCGACGGCCGTACTGGCGGCGACGGGGGCCCTGTTGGCGGGCGGAACCGTCACAGCTCGGGCGGCGGAGCAGAGCGCCACAGCGACCTGCTCCTATCCCTACGTCTGCTTCATCAAGAACGGAACCGTCATAGGCCGGTTCAAGGACGTGACGTCGGGCTGGCAGGCCCTGCCGTCGAAGCCGAGTGCACCGCTCAGCGTGGTGAACACCCGGCATGACGACGTGGCGTACATCCGCTGGGTGGGCGGCTCCACCGCGTGCCTCCCGCCGCAGAGCACATTCAACGTCTCCGGCGGACAGCTCGACGCCGTGCGCATTTCCAGCGCGGCGACCTGCTGACGGAACGTGAGGCCCGGGGCAGTGTGCCGTCTGCCCTGGGCCCTTGGCGGTCGGGCGAGCTGCCGGCCGGCCCGAGGCCGTCGCGGCGGACCCCACGGTGACCCGCCCGCCGCAGCTGTCGCTCCTGTGATCGACGCGCATACGAGCGGCTTGCACGGCCCAATCGGGTCAACCGCAACCTGAACAACGCTCTTCCGGACGGCCTTTCCGGGACGATGCGGCAAGGACCCGGCACTCGCGGTCCGAACCCCTCCGTACTGGGAGGTCCGACATGACACACCGCGCAGCCGTGCTGTGCGGCGCCGCCCTGGTCGTCGCCGGGATGCTCACCGCGGTCCCGGCCGACGCGAGCACACCGCGCACCACGGACACCGCACCGGCGGCGCCCCTCACCTGGAAGAAGTGCGGCACCACCAAGTATCCGACGCTCCAGTGCGCGACCGTCACGGTGCCGCTGGACCACGCCGACCCGCGCGGAGCGCAGATCACGCTGGCCCTGTCCCGCGTTCCGCACACCGCGAAGACGTATCAGGGACCGCTGCTGGTCAACCCGGGCGGGCCCGGAGGCAGTGGTCTGGCCCTCGCCGGATACGTCGCCTCCTCGCTGCCCAAGGCGGTGGCGGCGCAGTACGACGTCATCGGCTTCGACCCGCGGGGCGTGGGAAAGAGCAAGCCGGCCCTGAACTGCACGCCCGGCTACTTCACCCCGGTCCGCCCCGACACGATTCCCCTCACCCCTTCCCGGGAGAAGGCGAACCTGGCCCGCGTCGCCTCCTTCGCCCGGGCGTGCGCCACCAAGTACGCGGACGTCCTGCCGTACATCGACACGGTGAGCACCGCGCGCGACCTGGAGGCGATCCGGCAGGCGCTGGGGGCCGAGAAGGTCAGCTACTTCGGCTACTCGTACGGGACCTACCTGGGCGCCGTCTACGCGAAGCTCTTCCCCCAGCGGGTGCGTCGTCTGGTGCTCGACTCCATTGTCGACCCCGAGGGGGTGTGGTACGAGAACAACATCCGGCAGGACTACGCCTTCAACGACCGTCACCGGGCGTTCCTGGCGTGGGTGGCGCGACACGACGCGGCGTACGGGCTCGGCACCGATCCGGCCGTCGTCGAGGTCAAGTGGAAGGCGATGCGGGCGGCGCTGGCCATGAAACCGGCCGAGAAGAAGGTGGGTGCCTCGGAATTGGAGGACACCTTCATGCCGGGCGGCTACTTCGACGGCTACTGGCCGCACCTCGCCGAGGCGTTCGCGGCCTATGTGAACGACAAGGACCCCCATCCGCTGGTCGAGGCGTACAAACGCTACGGCGCGGTCGACGCCTCTGGGGACAACAACTACTCCGTCTATGCCGCGGTGCAGTGCCGTGACGCCTCCTGGCCGCGCGACTGGTCGCGGTGGCGCGCGGACACGTGGGCGGTGTACGCCAAGGCACCGTTCATGACCTGGAGCAACGCCTGGTACAACGCGCCGTGCGCGTTCTGGCCGACGGGATCGCTGCGGCCGGTGGACGTGTCCAACGACGCGCTGCCGCCGACGCTGCTGTTCCAGGCGACCGACGACGCCGCGACGCCGTACCGAGGTGGGCTGACGGTGCATCACCTGCTACGCGACTCCCGGCTGGTGGTCGAACAGGGCGGCGGCAACCACGGCGTCACCCTGAGCGGGAACGCCTGCCTGGACAGATATCTGGCGGCTTACCTGACCGACGGTACGGTGCCGCGCGGCACCGGCGACATCGACGCGGTGTGCCAGAAGCTCCCCGAACCCAAGCCGCTGACCGGCAAGACCGCGTCCCCGGAGGTGTCCGGGGCGGGGCACGGTTCGACGCTGCACGGGCTGCTGGGCTTCCACGGCTGAGCGGACGGGGGCCCGTCGGGGGCGTCGGAGGTCACTGTCAGACCCGTGGTCCACCATGGGACCCATGAGCGAGCTGACCAGGATTCCCGCCCCCGACGGGGTCGCCCCCGCCGCCCCTTACTCCCACGTCGTGACGGGCACCGGTCGCTTCGTCGCGATCTCCGGCCAACTCGCCCTGGACGAGGACGGCAAACCGGTCGGCGAGGGCGACCCCGCGGCACAGGCCCGGCAGGTCTTCGAGAACCTGCGCCGCTGCCTGGCGGCCGCCGGAGCCACATTCGACGACGTCGTCAAACTCACCTATTTCGTGACCGACATGGCATATATGCCCGCGATCCGCGAGGCCCGCGCCGCGCACATACCCGACGACCGGCTGCCCGCGTCGTCTGCGGTGCAGGTGGCGGCCCTGGTGCGCCCGGAGTTCCTGATGGAGATCGAGGCGTACGCGATCGTGGCGGGCTGATCCGTGACTCGGTGATCCGGCGCGGTGGTCACCGCCCGCCGGATGACTCGGTGATCCGGCGCGGTGGTCACCGCCCGCCGGGGATGCGAGCCAGTGCGTGGACCGCCGCCTCCGCCAGGACCGGGTGGGCGAGGGCCTCGTTCAGGACGGGTCTGGCGCGGGGGTCGCCGAGCGCGCCCAGCCCCTCCACGCAGGCGAGCGCCACTTTGCGGTAGGGATCGTGCGGGCGGAGCCGGCGCTGCAGCGTGGTGATCAGCGCGGGCACGGCCTCGGGGGCGCGCAGTTCGACGAGCAGGCGCACGGGATGCAGGGCGTAGGCGACGCGGAGCTCGTTGGTGGCGAGGGCGGCCGCCGCGCGGGCTGTGCGCGGGTCGCCGAGCCGGGCCAGGGCGTGGGCGGCCGACGCGCAGCGCTGCGGGTCGCGGTGGTTGAGCAGCAGGACGAGTGTCTCGAAGGACCGCCGGTCGCCCGCGACGCCGAGCCGGAAGGCGGCCAGTTCCCGGGCCCACAGCGGCTGCCCCGGCTCGGTCAGCACGGCGGCCAGCTCGTCCGGATCACCGGTCGCCACCAGCCGCTCGCAGGCCGGGGACCCGCCGCTCTCGGCCCGCACACGCTCCGTGAGTGATCGCAACGCTTCGTCCATGCTCCCGAGCCTAGGCGCGCGGCCGGTGCGGCGGGACCCAGATCACAAACCCGAGGGCTGGCGCGCTCGTTACCCGCCGGTTAAGCTCAGACGAGCGAGTTACCCACTCGCGAGACTCGCGGCGGCCTGGTGACGCAGCCGTCGTGAGTGCTGGTCGGTTCGGTACATCGCGTACCTCAGTACGACTCGGCTCCGGGACAGGGCCGGTCGGTATCGCCGTTCCGGGCGTGTGCACGTCCGTGACACGGCGCCGGGCGTGTGCGCTCGTCAGCCCGGCAAGCACCCGCACTCTCCGCCCTGCGGTGCGCCCTCGGCGCACCCAGGTGCGCTCCCTCAGTCGTCACCCTCATTCCCTGGAGTCCCGCGATGGCCACTCCCTTCTCCGACACCGCCCTGTCCCCGCTCAAGACCATTGCCGTCGTCGGCCTCGGCACCATGGGTACCGGTATCGCCGAGGTGCTCACCCGGGCCGGCCGCGAGGTCGTCGGCATCGACATCGACGAGGCCGCAGCCTCGAAGGCCGTCGCCACCCTGGAGACCGCCACCGCCCGCGCCGTCAGCCGCGGCCGCATGACCGAGCGGGAACGCGAGGACGCCCTCGCCCGCTTCCGCACCTTCACCGACCTGCGGGCCGCCGCCGACGCCGACCTGGTGATCGAGGTGGTCCCGGAGTCGTACGAGATCAAGCAGCAGGTCTTCCGGGCCCTCGACGACATCGTGCGCCCGGACACCATCCTCGCCACCGGCACCAACGCCCTCTCCGTGACCCGGCTCGCCGCCGACTCGGCCCGCCCCGAGCGCGTCCTCGGACTGCACTTCTTCAACCCCGCCCCGGCGATGCGGCTGGTGGAGATCGTCTCGTCCGTGCTGACCGCGCCCACGGTCGTCACCGCGGTCACCAACCTCGCCCTCGACCTCGGCAAGGAGCCCGTCGCGGTGGGCGACCGGCCCGGTTTCGTCGCCGACGGCCTGCTGTTCGGCTACCTGAACCAGGCCGCCGCGATGTACGAGTCCAAGTACGCCTCGCGCGAGGACATCGACGCCGCGATGAAGCTGGGCTGCGGGCTGCCCATGGGCCCGCTCGCCCTGCTCGACCTGATCGGCATCGACACCGCCCGCACCGTCCTGGAGGCCATGTACGCCGCCTCCCACGACCGTCTGCACGCGCCCGCGCCGATCCTCAAGCAGCTCAGCGAGGCAGGCCTGACCGGCCGCAAGGCGGGGCGCGGCTTCTACACCTACGAGGCGCCGGGCAGCCCGGTCGTCGTCCGCGACGCGCTGACCCCGCTGGAGGGCGACTTGCTCGTCCCGGGTCGCACGGTCCGCTCGGTCGGTGTCGCGGGCTCGGGCACGATGGCGTCCGGGATCGCCGAGGTCTTCGCCAAGGCCGGGTACGAGGTCGTGCTAGCGGCCCGCACCGAGGAGAAGGCCCAGGCCGCCAAGGCCCGTATCGGCAAGTCGCTGGCGCGCTCGGTCGACAAGGGCCGGATGACCACGGAGGCGGCCGCGCAGACGCTGGACCGGATCCGGCCCACGGGCTCCTACGACGACTTCGCGGACGTCGACCTGGCCCTGGAGGCCGTCGCCGAGGACCTGGAGGTCAAGCGGCAGCTGTTCGCCACGTTCGACAAGGTCTGCAAGTCCGGCGCGATCCTCGCCACCACCACCTCCTCGCTGCCCGTCGTCGCCTGTGCACGCGCCACCTCGCGCCCGCAGGACGTGATCGGCATGCACTTCTTCAACCCGGCGCCGGCGATGAAGCTCGTCGAGGTCGTCCGCACGGTGCTGACGGCGGAGGACGTCCACGCGACGGTGCGCGCACTGTGCGGCTCGATCAGGAAGCACCCCGTCGACTGCGGCGACCGCGCCGGATTCATCGTCAACGCGCTGCTGTTCCCGTATCTGAACAACGCCGTGAAGATGGTGCAGGAGCACTACGCGTCCCTGGACGACATCGACGCGGCGATGAAGCTGGGCGGCGGCTACCCGATGGGTCCGTTCGAACTGCTTGACGTGGTCGGACTCGATGTCTCGCTCGCCATCGAGAAGGTGCTGCACCGGGAGTTCCGCGACCCCGGCCTGGCGCCCGCGCCGCTTCTGGAACACCTGGTGGCCGCGGGCTGCCTCGGCCGCAAGACCGGCCGCGGCTTCCGCGAATATGCCAAGCGCTGACCGGCGCGGCGACCGGCTCCACGGCGGCGCCGACTGGGGCGGACTGCTCGACCCGGCCGGTCACCCCCCGCCCGCGCGGGGCGGGGGGAACCCGGGACATGCGCACCATCCTGCGCAGATGCAGTACGTTCGGGTCATGTCCCAGCCCGCCAAGTCCTCACGTACACCAGCTACGCCCGACGCGCCGGAGAGTGCCGCAGGCTCTCGCGCCGCGGCCCAGCGGCTCAAGATGCGCCGGGAACTGGCGGCCGCGGCGATGGAGCTGTTCGCCACCAAGGGGTACGAAGCGACCACCGTCGACGAGATCGCGGCAGCCGCGGGGGTCGCCCGGCGCACCTTCTTCCGCCACTTCCGCTCCAAGGAAGAGGCGATCTTCCCGGACCACGACGACACCCTGATCCGGGCGGAGGCGGTGCTCAACGCCGCGCCCGCGCACGAGCACCCGCTCGACACCGTGTGCCGCGGCATCAAGGAAGTCATGAAGATGTACGCGGCCCGGCCGGAGATCTCCGTGCAGCGCTACAAGCTGACCCGCGAGGTGCCGACGCTGCGCGAGGCGGAGATCGCCTCGGTCGCCCGCTACGAGCGCCTCTTCACCCGCTACCTCCTCGGCCACTTCGACGAGCACGCGCACGACGACGACGCGAACGACGACCCGCTGCTCGCCGAGGTCGCCGCCTCAGCGGTGGTCACCGCGCACAACCACGTCCTGCGGCGCTGGCTGCGGGCGGGCGGCCAGGGAGACGTGGAGGCGCAGCTGGACCACGCCTTCGCGATCGTCCGCAAGACGTTCGGAACGGGGATCGGGGCCGGGCGGGACACCGCGCCCCGGACGGCGAAGACCTCCGCGACCACGCACGGGGAGGTGCTGGTCACCGTGGCCAGGACGGACGCGCCCCTGGACGAGGTCATGCGCACCATCGAGCAGGCGCTCAAGGAACGTTCGTAACCTCAGCTCGGCCGTTCTGCTCGGCCCACAGGCCGGCCGCGGCGCCCGGTCGCGACGCAGGGAACGGCTCGGAGCGGGGCGCGCCGCCGGCTCCGGGTCCGCTCCCCCGCTCACCGTCTGCACCACCGGACCCGGGTCCGCTCCCCCGCTCACCGTCTGCACCACCGGACCCCCTGTCGCCGGGCGCGGCACGTTGTGCCCGGCGGCGAGCACCACCCGTGGATGCCTGGGCACCGGGGCCGACCAGCGGCAGCCCGTCCAGTGCCGTCGGGCGCGGGCCCATCCGCTCCTGCTCCCTCCCGGCCCCGGGAGCTGCGCACCAGACCCCGGCTGTCGGCCTGACGGCCTCGTCCTCAAACTCCCCGTCCTCAAACTCCCCCGAGCTCTTCGAGCAGGGAACCCCGGACGGGGTTCGGCGGAGCCCCGCGAGCGGCGCACCGGACGCAGTCCCCGCCGAGGGTCCGGGGGCGGAGCCGGCGATCCGAGTAAGGCCCCCGACAGATGCGGGCGCACCGCCCGGGCGATCGCCTCGTGGGTCTCCGTGGCGTCTACCCAGCGGTAGCTTTGATCGATCATCGCTCATTTGTTACGTAAAGATTTCATCTGAGTGCACTTTCTGGCACCCAGTGCCTTGCGGGGTGACACGGGGTGCCATACGGTGATGGTGTCCGGGCGGCCGGCGTGCAGAGACCTTTCGTACGTCGGCTGTCCCCGCAAGCCTTTCGGCGAGCGCGCCCGGACGCCTGCGTCACAGGCAACTTCCGCGCCACAAAGCGCTGCCCAGCACCACCTTCGCCGAACCGACGGCACCCCTCTCACCAGCAGCAGCACACCGACGTAACCCTCAGCGTCTCCCCTCAAGACGCCATTCGCCGGAGGCACCACCGTGAAGGACATCCTGGACGCCATTCAGTCGGGGACCGCCACGTCCGCCGACTTCGCCGCCCTCCCCCTCCCCGAGTCCTACCGCGCGGTCACCGTGCACAAGGACGAGACGGAGATGTTCGCGGGCATGCCCACCCGCGACAAGGACCCCCGCAAGTCACTGCACGTGGACGAGGTCCCGCTGCCCGAGCTCGGCCCGGGTGAGGCCCTGGTGGCCGTCATGGCCTCCTCGGTCAACTACAACTCGGTGTGGACCTCGATCTTCGAGCCCCTGTCGACGTTCGGCTTCCTCGAGCGCTACGGCAAGCTCTCGCCGCTGACCAAGCGGCACGACCTGCCGTACCACATCATCGGCTCCGACCTCGCGGGCGTCGTCCTGCGCACCGGCCCCGGCGTCAACGCCTGGAAGCCCGGTGACGAGGTCGTCGCGCACTGCCTGAGCGTCGAGCTGGAGTCGCCCGACGGGCACGACGACACCATGCTCGACCCCGAGCAGCGCATCTGGGGCTTCGAGACGAACTTCGGCGGTCTGGCAGAGATCGCACTGGTCAAGTCCAACCAGCTGATGCCGAAGCCGGACCACCTGAGCTGGGAGGAGGCCGCGGCCCCCGGCCTGGTCAACTCCACCGCGTACCGCCAGCTGGTCTCCCGCAACGGCGCCCAGATGAAGCAGGGCGACAACGTCCTGATCTGGGGCGCGAGCGGCGGCCTCGGTTCGTACGCCACGCAGTTCGCGCTCGCGGGCGGCGCCACCCCGATCTGTGTCGTCTCCTCGCCGCAGAAGGCGGAGATCTGCCGCAAGATGGGCGCCGAGCTGATCATCGACCGCAACGCCGAGGACTACCGGTTCTGGAAGGACGAGAACAACCAGGACCCCAAGGAGTGGAAGCGCTTCGGCAAGCGCATCCGTGAGCTCACGGGCGGCGAGGACGTCGACATCGTCTTCGAACACCCCGGCCGCGAGACCTTCGGCGCCTCGGTGTACGTCACGCGCAAGGGCGGCACGATCGTCACCTGCGCCTCCACGTCCGGCTACATGCACCAGTACGACAACCGCTACCTGTGGATGTCGCTGAAGCGGATCATCGGCTCGCACTTCGCCAACTACCGCGAGGCGTACGAGGCCAACCGGCTCATCGCCAAGGGAAAGATCCACCCGACGCTGTCGAAGGTGTACTCCCTGGAGGAGACCGGCCAGGCCGCCCACGACGTCCACCGCAACGTCCACCAGGGCAAGGTCGGCGTCCTGTGCCTCGCGCCCGAGGAGGGCCTGGGCGTGCGCGACCACGAGATGCGCGCCAAGCACATCGACGCGATCAACCGCTTCCGGAACGTCTGAGAGGCGCATATGAGCGAGCGTCAGAAGGACCGGCCGTGGCTGATGCGGACCTACGCCGGTCACTCCACGGCCGAGGCGTCCAACGAGCTGTACCGGCGCAACCTCGCCAAGGGACAGACGGGTCTGTCGGTGGCGTTCGACCTGCCGACGCAGACCGGCTACGACCCCGACCACATCCTCGCCCGCGGCGAGGTCGGCCGGGTCGGGGTCCCCGTCGCGCACCTCGGTGACATGCGCCGGCTGTTCCAGGACATCCCCCTGGAGCAGATGAACACCTCGATGACCATCAACGCCACGGCCATGTGGCTGCTGGCGCTCTACCAGGTCGTCGCGGAGGAGCAGGGTGCGGACATCACCAAGCTCCAGGGGACGACCCAGAACGACATCGTCAAGGAGTACCTGTCCCGCGGGACGCACGTCTTCCCGCCGGGACCGTCCCTCCGCCTGACGACGGACATGATCGCGTACACGGTCTCCCACATCCCGAAGTGGAACCCGATCAACATCTGCAGCTACCACCTGCAGGAGGCGGGCGCCACGCCGGTCCAGGAGATCGCGTACGCGATGTCCACCGCGATCGCCGTCCTCGACGCCGTCCGCGACTCCGGCCAGGTGCCGCAGGAGCGCATGGGCGATGTCGTCGGCCGTATCTCCTTCTTCGTGAACGCGGGCGTCCGCTTCGTCGAGGAGATGTGCAAGATGCGGGCCTTCGGCCGCATCTGGGACAGGATCACGCGAGAGCGGTACGGCATCGAGGACCCCAAGCACCGCCGCTTCCGCTACGGCGTCCAGGTCAACTCGCTCGGCCTGACCGAGGCGCAACCGGAGAACAACGTCCAGCGGATCGTGCTGGAGATGCTGGCCGTCACCCTGTCCAAGGACGCACGCGCGCGTGCCGTGCAGCTTCCGGCCTGGAACGAGGCGCTGGGCCTGCCCCGCCCCTGGGACCAGCAGTGGTCGCTGCGCATCCAGCAGGTGCTGGCGTACGAGAGCGACCTGCTGGAGTACGACGACATCTTCGAGGGCTCGAAGGTGATCGAGGCGAAGGTCAACGAGCTGGTCGAGGCGGCGCTCGCCGAGATCGACCACATCCAGGAGATGGG
This sequence comes from Streptomyces sp. NPDC093984, assembly GCF_044764595.1. NCBI lineage: Bacteria > Bacillati > Actinomycetota > Actinomycetes > Kitasatosporales > Streptomycetaceae > Streptomyces > Streptomyces sp. NPDC093984. The sequence continues at coordinate 1,096,862 of NZ_JBIWIM010000001.1, forward strand.
CGGCGCGATGGCGGCCGTCGAGTCCGGCTACCTCAAGTCGCAGCTCGTCGCCTCGCACGCCGCGCGCCGGGCCCGTATCGAATCGGGTCAGGAGAAGATCGTCGGCGTCAACATATTCGAGGGCACCGAGCCGAACCCGCTGACCGCCGACCTGGACACCGCGATCCAGACGGTCGACCCGGCGGTCGAGGCCCGTGTCATCGAGTCGCTGCAGCACTGGCGTGACACCCGCTACCAGCCGCCCTTCAACCACCCGCGCCCCTGCAAAGCGCTGGAGCGGCTGAAGGAGGCCGCCAAGGGCACCGAGAACCTCATGGAGGCCACCCTGGAGTGCGCCCGCGCCGGGGTCACGACCGGCGAGTGGGCCGGGGCCCTGCGGGAGGTGTTCGGCGAGTTCCGCGCCCCGACCGGCGTGTCGTCCGCGCCCGTCGCGGTGGCCCCCGAGGAGGGCACCAAGCTGGCCGAGGTCCGCCGCCGGGTGGACGCCACCGCCCGCGACCTCGGCGTCGGCAAGCTCCGCTTCCTGGTCGGCAAGCCGGGCCTGGACGGGCACTCCAACGGCGCCGAGCAGATCGCCGTGCGGGCCCGTGACGCCGGGTTCGAGGTGGTCTACCAGGGCATCCGGCTCACTCCCGAGCAGATCGTGGACGCGGCCCTCGCCGAGGACGTGCACGCGGTCGGCCTGTCCATCCTGTCCGGATCGCACGCCCAGCTGGTGCCCGACGTGCTGGAGCGGCTGCGGGAGGCCGGTGCGGCCGACATCCCGGTGATCGCCGGCGGGATCATCCCGAACGGCGACGCCGAGCAGCTCAGGGCCGCTGGAGTGGCCGCGGTCTTCACCCCGAAGGACTTCGACATCACCGGGATCATCGGCCGTATCGTCGACGAGATCCGGAAAGCGAACAAGCTCGACCCCCTGGAGGTCCCCGCATGACCACGCCCGCCCCGCAGGTCAACCGCCTTCGCCCGCGGCGCTCCTGCCTGGCCGTACCGGGCTCGAACCCCCGCTTCCTGGAGAAGGCGCAGGGCCTCCCCGCCGACCAGGTCTTCCTGGACCTGGAGGACGCCTGCGCGCCGCTCGCCAAGCCGGAGGCGCGGCACACCATCGTCAAGTTCCTCAACGAGGGCGACTGGACGGGCAAGACCAGGGTGGTCCGGGTCAACGACTGGACGACCGAGTGGACGTACCGGGACGTCGTGACGGTGGTCGAGGGCGCGGGCCCGAACCTCGACTGCATCATGCTGCCGAAGGTGCAGAGCGCCGAGCAGATCGTCGCCCTGGACCTGCTGCTCACGCAGATCGAGAAGACGATGGGCTTCGAGGTCGGCCGCATCGGCATCGAGGCGCAGATCGAGAACGCCCAGGGCCTCAACAACGTCAACGCGATCGCGCAGGCGTCCCCGCGCATCGAGACGATCATCTTCGGCCCGGCCGACTTCATGGCGTCGATCAACATGAAGTCGCTGGTCGTGGGCGAGCAGCCGCCCGGCTACCCGGCGGACGCCTACCACTACATCCTGATGAAGATCCTGATGGCCGCCCGCGCCAACAACCTCCAGGCGATCGACGGCCCCTACCTCCAGATCCGCAACGTCGACGGCTTCCGCGAGGTCGCCGGCCGCGCCGCCGCGCTCGGCTTCGACGGCAAGTGGGTGCTCCACCCGGGTCAGGTCGACGCCGCCAACGAGGTGTTCTCGCCCTCCCAGGAGGACTACGACCACGCCGAGCTGATCCTGGACGCGTACGAGTACTACACGTCGGAGGCGGGCGGCAAGAAGGGCTCCGCGATGCTCGGCGACGAGATGATCGACGAGGCCAGCCGCAAGATGGCCCTGGTCATCGCGGGCAAGGGACGCGCCGCCGGCATGCAGCGCACCAGCAAGTTCGAGATCCCGGAGGCGTGAGCGGCATGCAGTTCGGACGGACCTACGAGGAGTTCGAGGTCGGGGCGACGTACAAGCACTGGCCGGGCAAGACGGTCACCGAGTACGACGACCACCTGTTCTGTCTCCTCACCATGAACCACCACCCGCTCCACATGGACACGAACTATGCGGAGAAGACGACGGACTTCGGCAGGAACGTCGTCGTGGGCAACTACATCTACTCGCTGCTGCTCGGCATGTCCGTGCCGGACATCTCCGGCAAGGCGATCGCCAACCTGGAGATCGAGTCGCTCAAGCACGTGGCGCCGACCTTCCACGGCGACACGATCTACGGCGAGACGACCGTGCTCGACAAGTGGCCCTCGAAGTCGAAGAACGACCGCGGCATCGTCCACGTCGAGACCAAGGGCTACAAGCAGGACGGCACCCTCGTGTGCGTGTTCCGCCGCAAGGTGATGGTGCCCACCGAGACGTACATCAAGGAGCGCGGCGGCGAGCAGCCCGGCCGCCCGGAGCTGAAGTCGCAGGAGAAGTAGCCATGGCACGACTCGCCCAGACCGCAGGTCTGACGGACATCCAGCAGGAGATCATCTCCACGGTCCGGGACTTCGTGGACAAGGAGATCATCCCGGTCGCGACCGAGCTGGAGCACCGCGACGAGTACCCGCAGCAGATCGTCGACGGCCTCAAGGAGCTGGGCCTGTTCGGTCTGATGATCCCCGAGGAGTACGGGGGTCTGGGCGAGTCGCTCCTGACCTACGCGCTGTGCGTGGAGGAGATCGCCCGGGGCTGGATGTCGGTGTCGGGCATCATCAACACGCACTTCATCGTGGCGTACATGCTCAAGCAGCACGGCACGCAGGAGCAGAAGGACTACTTCCTGCCGAAGATGGCGCTCGGCGAGATCCGGGGCGCCTTCTCGATGTCGGAGCCGGCGCTGGGCTCCGATGTGTCGGCGATCACGTCGAAGGCGGTCAAGGACGGCGACGAGTACGTCCTGACCGGCCAGAAGATGTGGCTGACGAACGGCGGCACGTCCTCGCTCGTCGCCGTGCTCGTCCGGAGTGACGAAGGACACCCCGAGGGCACCGCGCCCCACAAGTCGATGACGACCTTCCTCGTCGAGAAGGAGCCCGGCTTCGGCGAGGTCCGCCCCGGCCTCACCATCCCCGGGAAGATCGACAAGATGGGCTACAAGGGGGTCGACACCACCGAGCTCATCATGGACGGCCTGCGGATTCCGGCCAATCGGGTGCTCGGCGGGGTCACCGGCCGGGGCTTCTACCAGATGATGGACGGCGTCGAGGTCGGCCGGGTGAACGTCGCGGCGCGTGGCTGCGGGGTCGCTCAGCGTGCCTTCGAGCTCGGCGTGTCGTACGCGCAGCAGCGGCACACCTTCGGCAAGCCGATCGCCCAGCACCAGGCCATCCAGTTCAAACTGGCGGAAATGGCCACCAAGGTCGAGGCGGCGCATGCCATGATGGTGAACGCGGCACGCAAAAAGGACTCCGGCGAACGAAACGATCTCGAGGCAGGGATGGCGAAGTACCTCGCCTCCGAGTACTGCAAGGAGGTCGTGGAAGACGCCTTCCGGATCCACGGCGGCTACGGCTTCTCCAAGGAGTACGAGATCGAGCGCCTCTACCGTGAGGCCCCGATGCTGCTGATCGGTGAAGGTACCGCCGAAATCCAGAAAATGATCATCGGTCGCCGACTGCTCGAAGAGTATCGACTCCAGGGTTAGATATGCCGATACGGGGTGTTTTCTTCGCGAAGAAGATCACACCCCGTCAACACTCTTCGGCCGCCGACTCGGCCTTCTGGCTTGCCCAGTTGTGGTCCGTGACCGGTACGATCGGCCGGAAAGCCGCCGTCCCCCATTGAAGCGCGGCATCACCCGCTACGAAGGTCATCCATGCCCCACAGCCAAACCTCTGCACCACGCGGCCGGGTCCGCCTCGCGCGCGGAGCATCGCCGTGGCTTCTCCCGACCGTTGCCACCGCAGCCCTCAGCCTGGCCCGCGCGCGCCGCTCCGGCGCCGCGAAGGCCGTGGCCGTGCCCGCCACCGCACTCGCGGCGGGCATGCTGTGGTTCTTCCGCGACCCGGAGCGCGAGATCACCCAGGGCCGGGTCATCTCGCCCGCCGACGGTGTGGTGCAGAGCATCATGCCGTGGAAGGACGGCCGCACCCGCGTCGCGATCTTCATGAGCCCGCTGAACGTCCACGTCAACCGTGCGCCGCTGGCCGGCACGGTCACGTCGGTCGAGCACATCCCGGGCGGTTTCGTTCCCGCTTTCAACAAGGAGAGCGAGAACAACGAGCGTGTCGTCTGGCACTTCGACACCGAGCTCGGCGACATCGAGATGATCCAGATCGCCGGCGCGGTGGCCCGCCGCATCGTCCCGTACGTCCCGCAGGGCACGAAGGTGGAGCAGGGTGACCGTATCGGCCTGATCCGCTTCGGCTCGCGTGTCGACATCTACCTCCCCGAGGGTGTCGAGATCGCGGTGGAGGTCGGCCAGAAGACCGTGGCTGGGGTGACGCGCCTTGACCGTGATTGATCCCGATACCCAGTCCGGCTGGGTGCCGGAGGCCGCCGAGGTGGACGACGAGGAGGAGATGCCCCTCTCGCTCCGCCTCTCAATAGCGGACACCCTCACCCTCGGCAACGCCACGTGCGGGTTCATGGCGGTGTACTTCACCACCACCGGGATCCTCATCCCGCACCTGACGGGCAACGACGAGTCGGCGGGCATGGCGCGGCACAGCGCGGCCACGGCGGTCATCCTGATGTTGTGCGCGGCGGTCTTCGACCTGTTCGACGGCTTGGTGGCGAGGAAGCTGCGGTCGTCGCCGATGGGCGCAGAGCTGGACAACCTCTCCGACCTGATCAGCTTCGGCCTGGCACCGGCGTACTTCGTGCTGGTCTACGGCATGGTGGCGGACGACGCGCACCAGAGGGTGGCGGCGGTCGGCGCGATCGTGGTGCTGCTGGCGGTGGTGCTTCGCCTTGCTCGCTTCTCGTGCGTGACGATGAAGGACGGGATGTTCCAGGGGATGCCGTCGCCGTTCGGCGCGCTGACGGTCGTCTCGATCGTCCTGCTGGAGCTGCCGTTCTTCGCCACGCTGCTGGCGATCCTGGGGACGGCGTGGCTGATGGTGAGCCGGGTGGAGTACCCGAAGCCGCGGGGCCGGCTCGCGGTGGCGATGCTGTCGTGGATCGTCCTGTCGATGGGGCTGCTGGCGGCGTGGGCCTTCGACGCGCCTAGCGGTCAGCTGCTGCTGCAGACGGGCTGCGCGCTGCAGCTGGTCATGGGCGCGGTGATCCCGCTGTTCGCCACGGCACGCCGGGTGAACAACTTCCGTGACAATCGCCGGGAGGCGCGGGCGGCGCAGCTGCCGTAGCGCGCGACGCTGCGCTTGGCGGAGGGCCCCGAACCCGGTTGGGTTCGGGGCCCTCCGCGTTGGTGCCCGGGGCGCGCACCTGGGGGTTGTCTCGCCCCCGCCGCCCCTACCCTTCCCGTCCTCCAGGGGCTGCGCCCCTTCAACCCCCACCGGGGCTCCGCCCCGCACCCCGCCGGGGCTCCGCCCCTGGACCCCTCTGGGGGCGAGGGACCCCGCTGGGGCTCCCGTCCCTGGACCCCGTTCGGGGACCAGCCCCCGGACCCCGGTGGGGACTCCCTCCCCGTGCGCCACTCGCGGGGCTCCACCCCGGACCCCGTCCGGGAACCGCAGCCCCCGGACCCCCGCTCCTCAAACGCCGGAGGGTCTGAATTTCAGCCCGTCCGGCGTTTGAGGACGAGGCCGTAGGCCGACAACGGGGGTCTGGGGGCGCAGCCCCCAGGGACGGGAAGGGTAGGGGCGGCGGGGGCGAAACCCACCCCGCCTCAGCCCAGGTGGTCCCGCGCGATCCGTTCCGCCACCCGCTCCAGGATGGGCCCCGCCTCCGCGATGCACCGCGCCACGTCCGGCTCCACCTCCGTCAGGGGGTAGGCCCGCCCGATGCCCGCACTCTCCAGCGCCTCCGGCGGCAGGGCCAGGCGGCCGCAGACCGCCACGACCTCCTTGCCCGCCGCGCGCGCCGCCGCCGCGACCCCCGCCGGGGCCTTCCCGTGCAGCGTCTGCTCGTCCAGCGAGCCCTCGCCCGTGATCACCAGCGAGGCCCGCTCCAGCGCCGGCGCGAAGCCCAGGACGTCCAGCATCACCTCGATCCCGGGCCGGAACCGCGCGCCGAGGAGCAGGGCCCCGTACCCGATGCCGCCCGCGGCCCCGGCCCCCGGCGCCACCGCGTACTCCGCGGCCCGCGCGCCGATCGCCTCCTCCAGCACCTTCGCGCAGTGCGTGAGCGCCGCGTCCAGCGTCTCCACGTCGTCCGGCGAGGCCCCCTTCTGCGGTCCGTACACGGCCGGGGCGCCCTTCGGCCCCGTCAGCGGGTTGTCCACATCGCTCGCGAGGATCAGGTCGACCGAGGCCAGCCGCGGATCCAGGCCCGACAGGTCGGCACGGGCCAGCTCCGCCAGTCCCCCGCCCCCGGGCGCCACCGGCTCCCCCTCCGCATCCAGGAACCGCGCCCCGAGCGCGGTGAGCATCCCCGCGCCCCCGTCCGTCGTCGCGCTCCCGCCGACCCCGAACACGATCGTCCGCGCCCCCGCGTCCAGCGCAGCCCGCAGCAGTTCACCGGACCCGTACGTCGACGCCGTCAGCGGCGCGAACACCCCGGCGGGCAGTCGCTGCAGCCCGCTCGCCTCCGCCATCTCCACGACCGCCGTGTCACCGCGCAGCGCGAACGCCGCCGTCACCTCGTGCCCGAGCGGCCCCGCGACCCGCACCTCACGTCGTTCGAACCCGGCCGCGACCGCCGCGGCCACCGTCCCGTCGCCCCCGTCGGCCACGGGCAGCGCCTCCACCTCGAGGTCCGGCACGACCCTGCGCAGCCCCGTGGTCACCCGCTCCGCGACCTGGACGGCCGTCAGCGACCCCTTGAACTTGTCCGCGGCGACGAGCACCCGCCGTGCCGTTCGCGTGTCGTTCACTGCAGCGTCCGCCACCTGCAATCCCCTCGCTCTCCGAGCCCCGCGCACGTCGAACACGCCGGGGCAGTCGCGCCGCTGTGACCCTAACCGCACCGCACCTGCCCCGTCATGCCCCGTCCGGCCCCCGGAATCCGCGCGAGCGCGCCCGGAATCGGGTAGACCTTCAGCCATGACCCCTGTGGGCACCGATCTCGCGGACCGCGTCCTCGGCGGCTGGCTGGGCCGGATCGCCGGCAACATGCTCGGCAAGCCGGTCGAGCGGGGCGATGTGTGGACGCGGGAGCGCATCGACCGTTATCTGCGGCGGGCCTCGGCGCTGCCGCTCACCGACTACCTGCCCGAGCCCGCCACCGAGAGCGACGCCCTCGACCTGCGCCCCGAGTGGCGTCAGTGCGTACGCGGACGCATCCACGGCAGCTGCCGCGACGACGACGTCGACTACGCCGTCCTGGGCCTGGACCTGCTGGAGACGCACGGCTTCGGCTTCAGCACCGAGCAGGTCGGCGACCAGTGGCTGCTCAGGCTGCCGTATCTGCAGACGTTCACGGCCGAGCGGGCCGCCTACCGCAATCTCGCGGGCGGCCTCAAACCCCCGCTGACGGCCACCTACGACAACCCCTACCAGGAGTGGATCGGCGCCCTGATCCGCGCCGACGTCTACGGCTGGACCTGCCCGGGCGTCCCGCGCCGCGCCGCCTCGCTGGCTCGCCGGGACGCGGTCCTGTCCCACACCGGGAACGGGGTGTACGGGGCGATGTGGGCGGCCGCGCTGATCTCGGCGGCGTTCACCGCGCCCACCGTCCGGCACGCGCTCGACACCGCGCTGACGGTGATCCCCGCGAGCAGCCGCCTCGCCCGCACCGTACGCCGGGTGATCTCGCTCCACGAGACCCGGCTGAGCTGGGAGGAGACGCTGGACGCGGTCTCCGAGGAGACCGCCGGACTCGGCTGGATCCACACCGTTCCGAACGCGGGGGTCCTCACGGCCGGGCTGTTGTACGGCGACGGCGACTTCACCCGCACGATCGCGCTGACCGTGCGCGGCGGCCTGGACACCGACTCCAACGGCGCGACCGCGGGCTCGGTCGCGGGCGTCCTCGCCGGCGCGGAAGCGATCCCCGCGCGGTGGAAGGACCCCCTGGAGGACACGGTCCGCAGCGCCGTCTTCGGCTTCGACGGCGTCCACATCAGCGAGCTGGCGGAACGGACCCTGCGGCTCGCGGAGGCCGAGGCCGCCTGATCCGGCCGGCAGACGCAGAGATCCGACCCGCGATCAAGACTGCTGTGCACCATACGGGTCCAAGAAGGAGGCCCCGACTCCTCTGCGAGTCGGGGCCGTTGATCCTGAACGGCGACACTGATCGCTAGGTCGACCTCATCTGCGATCCATGCGGCCACGAGGCTGACGAAACCGTCACGCCCAGACGTCTTCCTTCGTGGAGCACTTCGACCACGAGCCCTTCACCACGCACACCCACATCAGGTAGTGGTTGCCCTCGGGAAGGTCGCCCGAAGTCGTGTCCTGGTACTTGGCGCTGTGGCCACGGGTGGTCGCGGTCCGTCCCGTGCTCAGGTGAGACTCGATGCCGTAGCCGTCCGCCAGGTTGTCGTACGCCACCAGGGTGTCCCCGGGTTCACCGCTCGTGCCCGGGTCGGCCCACCAGCCGCCCCACCCCGCGAGACGGCCCTCCATGGAGTCGTTGAAGACGTTGATGTAGGTATCGCTTCCCATGTGCTGGAGCTCGAAGTGGAAGCTGTCCTCCGCGGCCGAGGCCGGTCCCGCCCCCGCCGCCAGCAGCCCGGCAGTGAGCGCGGCGGCCCCCGCCATCGCCGCCAGGCGCGCCTTGATGTTCGGCACGTGTTCCCCCTGTCTGTGGTCTTGGCATGCTCCTGACGAGCATGCTGATCACAGATCCTCTCCCAGACCATACCTGTCCAGCAACTCCCAAACCTTTTCGCGCCGTTGGTCACGGGGAGCAGCCAGTGATGATCCGGTGGCGCGGGGAACGGGCCCTGCCGCTCGAGGAAGTCGAGGCCCGCCTGAGTGAGCCGGAGCCCGTCCGAGAAACGTTCGACTTCCGCGCGACGGACGGCCCGTACCTCCCCGTAGAGCAGACGAAGGCACCACCCGTACCGCCCCGCACCACCGCCCTTCGTCCGACTCGCGACCCCTCGAGGTACTTGTGGCTCTCTTCTCCGTGCTCCGTCACCGCCAGCCGCGGTCGCGGTGGCCTGTCGCCGTGGGATTGGTGGCTCTCCTGGCCGGCGCCCTGCCCGGTGTGTCGGCCGACGCCGCCACTCCACCCTCCGGATCGGTCAGCGACACCGCGCCCTCCACCACATGGAGCGGCGGGCCCTTCGCCGTTCCGAACGTCTCCGGCACCACGGGCACCGTCAGCTGCGGCGACCCGCAGCTGTGCGACGACTACGCGCTGAAGGTGACGGTGCCCACCGGCTACGACACCGGTCACAGCCTGCGCATCGGCATCAAGTGGCCCGACACCGCCGCCGACTTCGACCTGTACGTCCTCGGCCCGAACGGTCACGTCGTGGCCGCCTCGGCCTCCAGCAGCGACCCCGAGACGGTACTGCTCCCGGCGGTGACGGCGTCGTACACCGTGCGTGTGGTGCCGTACGCACCGCTCGGCGACAGCTTCACCGGCACCGCGAGCCTGGTCACCGACCCGGCCGATCCGCCGCCGAGTACGGCGACCCCGCCGGCGTACGCCGACTCCTCGGCACCGGACAGCATCGCGGACGCGCACGACGCCGGTGAACCCTCGATCGGTGTCGACCGCGCGACCGGCGCCGCGATGTTCCAGGCGTACACCTCGACGCTCAAGGTCACCTACGACAGCGCCGGCACCGCCACCTGGCAGGACAAGAGCGCGAACGCGGCGGACGGCTGCCCCCAGGGCAGCCTCACCAGCCTCGACCCGATCCTGTTCACCGACCCGGCCACCCATCGCACCTTCGAGTCGCAGCTCGCCGGCAAGACCGCCCTGACCTGCTACACCGACGACGACGGCGAGACGTGGACGCCGACGGGCGGCTCGGGCATCAACTCCGGAGTGGACCACCAGACGATCGGCGGCGGCCCCTTTGCGCCGGGCGGTCCCGGTGCCCTCACGTCGTACCCCAACGCCGTCTACTACTGCTCCCAGGACATCGCCGACGCCTCCTGCGCGGTCAGCCGGGACGGCGGGCTGACGTACGGGCCCGCCGTCCCGATGTACTCGCTGCTGGACTGCGGCGGACTGCACGGGCATGTGAAGGTCGCCCCGGACGGCACGGTCTACGTGCCCAACAAGGGCTGCGGCGGCAACCAGGCCGTGGCCGTGTCCGAGGACGACGGCCTGACGTGGACCGTCCGCAAGAACCCCTCCAGCACCCCTGGCGACTCCGACCCGAGCGTGGGAGTCGGCGCGGGCGGGACCGTCTACATGGGCTACCAGAACAGCGACGGCACCGCGCGGATCGCCGTCAGCCACGACAAGGGCAGGACGTGGCTGTACGACCAGAACGTCGGCGCGGCCCTCGGCATCAAGAACATCGTCTTCCCGGCCGTGACCGCGGGCGACGACAACCGCGCCGCCTTCGCCTTCCTGGGCACCACCACGGGGGGCGGCTACCAGGACACGGCCGGCTTCAAGGGCGTCTGGCACCTGTACGTGGCCACCACCTACGACGGCGGCCAGTCCTGGGTCACCGTCGACGCCACCCCCACCGACCCGGTCCAGAAGGGGTCCATCTGCACCGGCGGCACCACCTGCGGCCAGGACCGCAATCTCCTGGACTTCATCGACGTCACCCTCGACGCCCAGGGCCGCGTGCTCGTCGCCTACGCCGACGGCTGCACCGGCGCCTGTGCCACCGAAGGCGCGCAGAACTACGACGCGCTGGCCTCCATCGCCCGCCAGTCCTCCGGCAACACGCTGTACGGCGCGTACGACGCCGTGGTCGCCGGCAACCACAAGAAGACCAAGGGAGGCCGATAAGTGAAGCCGTTCCCGCCCGCCGCCGCGCTGGCCGGCTGCGTCCTCGCCCTGGCGGCCGTCACCGGCTGCTCGGCTGCGAGTGAGCCGTCGGAGCGGCCGGCCGTGGAGGCAACCGCCGCACCGGCGCCCGGCGGCTGCCCCACCGCCGCCTCACTTCCGCTGCCCAAGGACTTCCCGGCCGACCTGCCGGTGCCCGAGGGCGCGGTCGTGACCTCGGTGGAGCACCGCACCGGCGACCGGCTGGTCGTGTCCACCGTCGTCCGCGGCGGCTTCGACTCCGCGCTCACCTTCCTGCAGAAGCAGCTCCCCAAGGCCGGATACGCGCTGAAGGAGGGCGAGGTGGAGGAGGACGACGCCGAGTCGAACTTCTCCTCCCGGTCGGTGGAGGGCCGCTGGACTCTTCGGACGATGCCCGACTGCGCGGGAGGTGTGTACCTGACGTACCTGACGTCCGCCGTCTCCTGACCAGGCAGTGGTTACCCTTCCTGGATGACGACTCCAGACTTCGCCGCGTACATCGCGTCCCTCCCCCGTGTCCTGTCGGGCGCGGCCGCCCTCTTCCGCGACGCCGAGGGCCGGGTGCTGCTCGTCGAGCCCAACTACCGTGAGGGCTGGGCGCTCCCGGGCGGCACGATCGAGTCGGACGACGGCGAGACCCCGCGTCAGGGAGCGCGCCGCGAGACGCTGGAGGAGATCGGCCTCGACCGCGAGCCGGGCCGGCTGCTCGCGGTCGACTGGGTGCACGGGAGGGGACGCCCGCCCCTGGTCGCCTACCTGTACGACGGCGGGATCCTCGGCGAGGACGACCTCAAGGCGATCCGGCTGCAGGAGGAGGAGCTGCTGTCCTGGCGCCTGGTGCCCCGCGAGGAGCTCACCGACTACCTGCCGGGCGCCCTCGGCCGCCGTGTGCTCGCCGCCCTCGACGTGCTGGCGGACGGCGCGGGCACGGCGGAGCTGGAGAACGGCCACCGGGTCGGCTGACGCGGGCCGCGTTGTCCGTTCGCCCCACCGAGATCGGCCGTCCTACTCTCGGTGACATGACCAAGCCCCTCGTCGCCGTCCTCAGCGGCGCCGGTATCTCCACCGACTCCGGGATCCCCGACTATCGCGGGCCGAACGGGCTGTGGCGACGGGACCCCGAGGCGGAGAAGCTCGTGACGTACGCGTCCTACATGAGCGACCCGGAGATCCGGCGGCGCTCGTGGCAGATGCGACGGCAGAGCCAGGCCCTGAACGCCGAGCCGAACGCCGCGCACCAGGCCGTGGCCGAGCTGGAGCGGTCCGGGGTGCCCGTGCGGGTGATCACGCAGAACGTGGACGGGTTGCACCAGCTCGCCGGGATGCCCGCCCGCAAGGTGCTCGAACTGCACGGCACCGCCCGCAGCGTGGTCTGCACGAGGTGCCGTGCACGCGGCCCGATGGAGGACGCGCTGGCCCGGGTCGAGGCCGGGGAGGACGACCCGCCGTGCCTGGAGTGCGGCGGGATCCTGAAGTCGGCGACCGTGATGTTCGGTGAGCAGCTGGACCCGGACGTGCTGGGCGAGGCCGTCGCGATCACCAAGGCGTGCACGGTGTTCATCGCGGTCGGCAGCAGCCTCCAGGTCCAGCCCGCCGCCGCTCTCGCCGGCCTGGCCGCCGACCACGGGGCCCGGCTGATCATCGTCAACGCCGAGCCGACGCCGTACGACGGCCGGGCCGACGAGATCGTGCGGGAGCCGATCGGCACCGCGCTGCCCGCTCTGCTGCGCAGTCTCCGGGAGGGGTAGGCAGGCAGCCCTAGAACAACGCCGATCCCCGTTCGAACTCCAGCAGCCGGCGCTTGCGGTCCAGTCCGCCGCCGTAGCCCGTCAGACCGCCGCTCGCACCGATGACCCGGTGGCAGGGGACGATGATGCCGATCGGGTTCCTGCCGTTGGCCAGGCCCACCGCGCGGGAGGCGCCGGGCTTGCCGAGGGCGTCGGCCAGTTGGCCGTAGGAGCGGGTCTCGCCATAGGGGATGCGGCGCAGCTGCTCCCAGACGCCACGCTGGAACGGCGTGCCGTGCAGGCGCAGTTCGAGGGTGAACTCCTTCAACTCGCCCGCGAAGTACGCCTCCAGCTGCTCCTCCGCCTCGGCGAAGACGCCATCCCCCTGCTCTCCGAAGGTCTCCTCCGATGGGCGGTGGCGCTGGTCGGTCATGTAGAGGCCGCACAGGACGCCGTCGTCGGCGACGAGGGTGAGGGGGCCGTAGGGGCTGTCGATGATCGTGTGCTGCTTCACTGTGTGTCCTTATACCGGAAGGAAGTTGATCGGGTGGCTGTCCGTCGCCCACAGGTACTGGACCGCGTACGCCCGCCACGGCCGCCAGGCCGCCGCCCGTGCGGTGAGTGCCGCCGGGGTCGAGGGCAGGCCGAGTTCCTGTGCGGCGCGCCTGATGCCGAGGTCGGTGGGCAGGAAGGCGTCGGGGTCGCCGAGGGCGCGCATGGCGATCACGTCGACCGTCCAGGGGCCGAAACCGGGGAGTGCGAGCAGCCGGGCGCGGGTCTCCTCCCAGTCGCTCTCGACGCCCAGGTGGATGGATCGCTCGGCGAGTTGACGGACGAGGGTCGTGAAGGTCGTCCGGCGGGTGCGGGGCATCGCCAGCGACTCGGGGTCGAGTGCGGCGAGGGCCTCCGGTGCCGGGAAGAGGTGGGTGAGGCCGCCTTCGGGGTCCTCGACGGCCTCTCCGTGCGCGGTGACCAGGCGGGCCGCGTGGGTGCGTGCGGCAGCCGTGGAGACCTGCTGACCGAGGACGGCCCGTACGGCGAACTCGGCCTCGTCGACGGTGCGCGGCACCCGGCGGCCGGGGGCCTTGTCGACGAGGGGCGCCAGCACCGGGTCCGTGCGCAGCTGGTCGTCGACGGCGACCGGGTCGGCGTCCAGGTCGAGCATGCGGCGGCAGCGGCTGATGGCGACGGCCAGGTCGCGCATGTCGCTGAGGCTGAGGCGGCAGGCGATGTGGTCGGGCCGCGGGGTCAGCGCCACGATGCCGTGTCCGTAGGGCAGCCGGAGCGTGCGCCGGTACGCCCCGTCCCGCCATTCCTCCACGCCGGGTACCGCGGTGGCGGCGAGGTGGCCGAAGAGGTTGTCGGGATTGAGCGGGGCGCGGAACGGCAGCCTGAGGCTGAGGACGCCTGGTGCGGCCACCGTCTGCCGGGGCAGACGGGCGCGCAGCTCGCTCGGGGAGAGCGCGAAGACCTCGCGGACGGTGTCGTTGAAGGTGCGGATCGAGGAGAACCCGGCCGCGAACGCGATCTCCGCCATCGGCAGCCCGGTCGTCTCGATGAGCAGCCGGGCGGTCTGGGCGCGCTGCGCCCGGGCGAGCGCGAGCGGTCCGGCGCCGAGTTCGGCGAGGAGCTGGCGCTCGATCTGGCGGGTGCTGTAGCCGAGGCGGGCGGCGAGGCCGGGCACGCCCTCGCGGTCCACGACGCCGTCGCCGATCAGCCGCATGGCGCGGGCGACGAGGTCGGCGCGCTGGTTCCACTCGGGGGAGCCGGGGCTGGTGTCCGGGCGGCACCGCTTGCAGGCCCGGAACCCGGCCTGCTGGCAGGCGGCGGCGCTCGGGTAGAACGTCATGTTCTCCGGTTTGGGCGGTACCGCCGGGCAGCTCGGACGGCAGTAGATCCGCGTGGTCAGGACCGCTGTGTAGAACCAGCCGTCGAAGCGCGCGTCCTTGGACTGGACGGCGCGCACACAGCGCTCCCGGTCGGTGTGCATCGCGTTCCGCATGCCTTCAAGCATCGGGCACCGGAGCGTGCCGGGCTGGCGGGAATCCGACATGTGGCTGGGGAGACCTGCCCTTCCCCCGATCGCCGTGCCGCCGCATCGATCGCCTCCAGGACGCCCCCTGGACCACGGCAGCACGAGGTCCTTGTGTTCACTGGGGGCGCTCGGGGTGGCGTCCGGGCGGCTGGGAAGGCTGCGGCAAGGGGGGCGCCGGTTTCACCGGGCGGGTCTGCGCGGTGTCGCCGGACACGGTCAGCGGCTCCCCGTAGTGCCTGATCCGGACCGATTCCCCCTTCACCAGCGTGTACGTGGCCAGCGAGTCGGTGATCTCCACCCGGAGGCACTGGCCGCGGACGTGGACCGAGAAGGCCAGCCGGCTGAGAGTGTCGGGCAGCCGGGGCGCGAAGTACAGGGTTCCGGAGTGGTGGCGCATGCCGCCGAAGCCGGCGACGAGCGCGATCCAGGAGCCCGCCAGGGACGCGATGTGCAGGCCGTCGCGGGTGTTGTTCTCCAGGTCGTCCAAGTCCATCAGCGCCGCCTCGCCGAGGTAGTCGTAGGCCAGGCGCAGGTGGCCGACCTCGGCTGCGATGACGGCCTGCACGCTCGCCGACAACGAGGAGTCACGGACGGTGAGCGGTTCGTAGTAGGCGAAGTTCCGTGCCTTCTCGCCCTCGTCGAAGGCGTCGCCGCGCAGGTACATCGCCAGCACGAGGTCCGCCTGTTTGACCACCTGCTTCCGGTAGATCTGGAGGTACGGGTAGTGCAGCAGCAGCGGGTAGTCCTCCGGCCGGGTGCGGGAGAAGTCCCAGACCTGGTGGCGGGTGAAGTCCGCGGCCTGCTCGTGGATGCCGAGGGCGCTGTTGTAGGGGACGGTCATCGCCTTGGCGGCGGTGCGCCATGCGGCCGTCTCGTGCTCGGTCACGCCGAGCGCGGCGGCCTGCTCGGGGTGGCGTTCGGCGGCATCGGCGGCGGCCCGCAGGTTCTCCTGGGCCATGAGATTGGTGTAGGTGTTGTCGTCCGCGACCGCGCTGTACTCGTCGGGGCCGGTGACGCCGTCGATGTGGAAGCGGCCCTGGGAGTCGTGGTGCCCGAGGGAACGCCACAACCGGGCGGTCTCCACCAAAAGTTCCACGCCGGTGTCGCGTTCGAAGTCCTCGTCGCCGGAGACCGAGACGTAGCGCAGGACGGCATGGGCGATGTCGGCGTTGATGTGGAAGGCCGCGGCGCCGGCCGGCCAGTAACCGGAGCACTCCGCGCCGTCGATGGTGCGCCATGGGAAGGCGGCCCCCTCGAGGCCGAGTTGCCGGGCGCGGGCGCGGGCCGCCGGCAGGGTGTCCTGGCGCCAGCGCAGCGCCGCGGTGACGCTGCGCGGGTGGGCGAAGATGAGCACCGGCAGAACGTAGGTCTCGGTGTCCCAGAAGGCGTGCCCGTCATAGCCGGAGCCCGTCAGGCCCTTGGCGGGGATGGCCCGCTGCTCGGCCCGGGCGGCGGCCTGCAGCACATGGAAGAGCGCGAAGCGGACGGCCTGCTGGATCTCCGCATCGCCGTCCACCTCCACGTCGGCGTGCGCCCAGAACTCGTCCAGGACGGCCCGCTGCTCGTCGGCCAGACCCTGCCAGCCCGTGCTGCGCGCTTCGGCGAGCGCGGCCTCCGCCTGGTCCCTCAGGGACGGCAGTGAGCGCAGCGCGGACCAGCCGTAGGAGACCAGTTTCTCCAGACGGAGCTTCTGGCCGGGCCTGAGGTCGGCGATGACGGTGAACCGGGCGACGTCGTGCGCGCTCTCTCCGGCTGTCTGGGTGGAGGCCGGACCCTGCACGATGTGGTCGGCGGCGGCCGCGACCCGCAGTCCGCTGCGGACGGTGCGGTGGATCAGGCGCAGCCGGGCCCCTTCGGCGTGGTGCTCCTCGGGCTGCAGCGGGGATTCCAGGGCGGCGGCGACCCGCGGATCGTCGCTGGGCCGGGGCATGGGCTCGTTGGCGACGAGTTCGGACTGGATGACGACGCGCACCTCGTCGTCCAGCGGCTCCACCTCGTAGGCGATCGCGGCGACGGCCCGGTGGGTGAAGGACACCAGGCGCGTGGAGCGCACACGGACGGCCTTTCCCACCGGCGAGACCCATTCGCAGACGCGGTGCAGTACCCCGGCCCGCAGATCGAGGACCCGTTCGTGCGAGAGGAGACGCCCGTAGCGCAGGTCGACCTGCTCGTCGTCGACGAGCAGGCGGATGAGCTTGCCGTCGGTGACGTTGATGACCGTCTGGCCGGACTCCGGGTAGCCGTATCCGGCCTCCGCGTAGGGCAGCGGGTGTACTTCGTGGACGCCGTTGAGGTAGCAGCCGGGCAGTCCGTGCGGCTCCCCCTCCTCGAGGTTGCCTCGCCAGCCGATGTGTCCGTTGGACAGGGCGAAGACCGATTCGCTCTGTGCCAGGACGTCCAGGTCGAGCCCGGTCTCGCGGACGCACCAGGGATCGGACCCATAGGCGGGATGGGTGATCACGGCGGGTTCTCCGGGGGATGTATCCGGAATGCCTGGTATGCCATGTTCTCTATCTTCCCGCTCAAGAGTCACTCCATCCCCAAGGGCCCCGGAAAGGAGCGCGGCCTCGCCGAGGGGCCCTGCGATGAGGGTCGCGGGGCATGAGGGCCGTGGGGAATGAGGGCCGTGGGGAAATTAGGGCCGTGAGGATGAGCGGTCGCTCAGGGAAGCTGCGCCGCGAAGGCCTCGTACGCCCGCTCGTCGAAGAGGACGAACCTCACCTCCTCGACGGCCGTCTCCGTGGCCCTGACCGTCTCCACCGCAATGCGGGCGGCGTCGTCGATCGGCCACCCGTAGATGCCGGCGGACACGGCCGGGAACGCCACCGTGCGGGCGCCGAGTTCGTCGGCGACGCGCAGCGACTCCCGGTAGCAGGAGGCCAGCAGCTCCGACCGGTCCTCCTGGGGGCTGAAGCGGGGACCGACCGTGTGGATCACCCAGCGTGCGTCCAGTTCACCCGCCGTGGTGGCCACCGCCCGGCCCGTGGGCAGTCCCTTGCCGTACCGGGAGGCGCGCAGCGCACGGCACTCCTCGAGGATCGCCGGGCCACCCCGCCGGTGGATCGCGCCGTCCACCCCTCCCCCGCCGAGCAGCGAGGAGTTCGCCGCGTTGACGATCGCGTCGGCGCTCTGCCGGGTGATGTCGCCCTTGACCAGCGTGATGGCGGTCATCGCTGCCTCAGCCTCCGCCAGACCGCCTTCGCCGCGTTGTGTCCCGACATGCCGTGCACGCCCGGGCCCGGTGGGGTGGCCGAGGAGCAGATGAAGACGGCCGGGTGCGGCGTGCTGTACGGGGACAGGGACACCTTGGGGCGCAGCAGGAGCTGGAGGCCGGACGCCGCGCCGGAGGCGATGTCGCCGCCGACGTAGTTGGCGTTGCGGGCGGCCAGTATGGGCGGGCCGGCGGTGGCGCGGGCGAGGACGCGGTCGCGGAACCCGGGGGCGTAGCGCTCCAGTTGGCGTTCCATGGCGTCGGTGAGGTCTCCGCGCCAGCCGTTGGGCACATGGCCGTAGACCCAGAAGACCTGCTTGCCCGCCGGGGCCCGGGTGGGGTCGGCGACGCCGGGCTGCACGGTGATGAGGAACGGCCGGTCGGGGGCCCGGCCCTCCCGGGACGCGGCGCGCAGGGCGGCGCCGATCTCCGCGCTGTCGGCGCCGATCTGCACGGTGCCGGCGACGCGCGCTTCCTTCGCGGTCCACGGGACCGGGCCGTCCAGCGCGTAGTCGATCTTGAAGACGCCGGCGCCGTAGCGGTAGCCGTCGTAGTAGCGTCCGAGACCGGCGATACGCGCCAGCGCGGTGGGCGAGGTGTCGAAGATGTACGCGCGCGCCGGGGGCAGGTCGTCCAGGCGCTTGACCTCGTAGTCGGTGTGGACGGAGCCGCCCAGGTCCTTCAGGTACGCGGCGAGGGCGTCGGAGATCGACTGGGAGCCGCCGCGGGCGACCGGCCAGCCGCGGGCGTGCGCCGCGAGGGCGAAGACCAGGCCGATCGCGCCGGTGGCGAAACCGCCGAGCGGGGCGATCACGTGGGCGACGAGCCCGGCGAACAGGGTCTTCGCGCGCTCGTCGTGGAAGCGGCGCATCAGCCAGGTGGACGGGGGCAGGCCCACGAGGCCGAAGCGGGCGAGGGTGACGGGGTCGCGGGGCAGCGCGGTCCGGGGCAGGGACATGAAGTCCCGGGCCAGGGTGTCCCAGCGGCTCAGGAACGGCGCGACCAGCCGGCGGTACGCTCCCGCGTCGCGCGGGCCGAACGAGGCGGCCGTCTCGGCCACGGACCGGGACAGCACCGCGGCCGTGCCGTCGGGGAAGGGGTGCGCCATCGGCAGCTCGGCGTGCAGCCACTGAAGCCCGTACCGCTCGAGGGGCATGGCGCGGAACGCGGGCGAGTTGACGCCGAGGGGGTGAGCGGCCGAGCACGGGTCGTGCCGGAAACCGGGCAGCGTCAGCTCCTCGGTGCGGGCGCCGCCGCCGACGGTGTCGCGCGCCTCGAAGACGGCCACGGAGAAACCACGACGGGCCAGCTCCACGGCAGCCGTCAGCCCATTGGGCCCCGCCCCCACCACGACCGCATCGAGCATCGACGGCACCTTCGGACTCCTTCGTCAGCCGACGGCCACAGGAGATCAGGATATGCCGGAGGTCTGACACGCCTCGGGTACATGGGAAGGTCAGGCGGCGCCCGACAGCAGCTCCACCACCCGGCGCGCCGTGGCCTCGTCCCGTGCCGCGGTGAACGGCAGCGCGTTGCCGCCGGTGATCCGGAACGGTTCGCCCGCCAGGGTGAGGGTTGTGCCGCCCGCCTCCTCGACCAGCAGCAGACCGGCCGCGTGATCCCACGCCGCCTCCCAGGAAAAGGCGGTGCCGTCGAGGACGCCCTGGGCGACGTGGAGGTACTCAAGGCCCGCCGAGCCGCACGGGCGCGGGCGGACGCCGTCCGTCCACAGTCCGAGCAGCGCGCGCTTCTCCTCGGCCGTGGTGTAGTCGGGGTGCGACGTGGCCACCTCGAGGTCGCGGCCCGCCGTGGGAGAGCCCGCTCGCAGGCGCTCGCCGTCGAGGAACGCGCCCTTCCCCCGTACCGCCGTGGCCAGCCGGTCCAGGGCCGGGGCGTACGTCCACGAGGCGCGTACGACACCGCCCTGGGCGAGCGCGACCAGCGTGCAGAACCCGGGGTCGCCGTGCACGAACTGGCGGGTGCCGTCGACCGGGTCGACGATCCAGACGGGGGCCTCGCCCCGGATGGCCTCGTACGTCACCGGGTTGGCGTGCACCGCCTCCTCCCCCACCACGACCGAGCCGGGCAGCAGCCTCGGGAGCACCTCGGTGAGGTGGGCCTCGGCGTTGCGGTCGGCGTCCGTGACCAGGTCGTGCGGTCCGTTCTTCTCGTCGATCTCGTGCGCGGCGAGCCGGCAGAAGCGCGGCATGATCTCGGTGGCGGCCGCCTTGCGCACGGCCTCCTCGACGTCTGCCGTGCCGTGCGCGAGAAACCCGTCGATGGTTTCGTAGTCATCGATCATGCCCCCAATGAGAGCACGCGTCACTGACAATCCTGACCGGCCTGGTGTACTCCGGCTGGAATCGGTATGAATTCGGTGCTTCTCCCGTGGTTCGGCCGGTCAGCGGTTCGGCCGGTTCGGTGGGGGTCGCCCGCGTCGCTGGGACCGGTTGGTTCAGCGGCCGACCGCATACCCCTGCATGCCCCGCGGGTTGGCCGCGGCCGAGAGCACACCCGTCTCCGGGTCCCGGGCGACCGCGCACAGCCGCCCCTCCGACCATGCATCGCCGACGGTGACGTCATGGCCGCGCCGGCGCAGCTCCGCGACGACCTCCGGGTCCATGCGGGACTCGACGGTGACGCTGCCGGGGCACATGCCGCGCGGGTAGAAGGAGCCCGGGAAGCTGTCGTTGTGCCAGTTCGGGGCGTCGATGGCGCCTTGCAGGTCGAGGCTGCCGCGGATGTGCGGGCGCAGGGCGGCCGCCAGGAAGAAGTGGAGCTGCCACTGGTCCTGCTGGTCGCCGCCGGGCGTGCCGAACGCCAGCACCGGCACCCCGTCGCGCTGGGCGATCGAGGGGGTGAGGGTGGTACGGGGGCGGCGCCCGGGCGTGAGGGAGTTCGGCAGGCCCTCGTCGAGCCAGGTCATCTGCAGCCGGGTGCCGAGCGGGAAGCCCAGCTCGGGCACGACCGGGTTGGACTGGAGCCAGCCGCCGCTGGGCGTTGCCGCGATCATGTTGCCCCAGCGGTCGACGACGTCGAGGTGGCAGGTGTCGCCACGGGTGGCGCCGTCGGCGGTGACGTCCGGTTCACCGGGCACGGGCGACGTCGGGCTCTTCGCCACGGTCGGTTCGCCGACGCCCATGGGGTCGAAGCCGGCGTCGCCGGTGAACACCACGCGCGCGTACTCGCTCAGGCGCGGCACGCGCCCTCCGGGCGCGCCGGGGCGCAGCTCGTACGACGCCTTGTCGCCGATCAGGGCGCGCCGCTCGGTGTTGTAGGCGTCCGACAGCAGGTCACCGAGCGGGACCTCGGCCGCGTCGCCGTACCAGGCCTCGCGGTCGGCCATGGCGAGCTTGCAGCCTTCGATCAGCAGGTGGACGTAGTCCGCGGAGCCGTACCGGGGCAGCTCGGGCGGGAGCAGGGCGAGCTGCTGGAGGAGGACGGGGCCCTGGCTCCAGGGACCGGCCTTGCACACGGTCCAGCCGTTCCAGTCGTAGGTCGCCGGGGTCTCGTAGGCGGCCGACCAGGAGGCCAGGTCGTCGGCCGTCAGGGTGCCGCGGTGGCGTTCGCCGCTGGTGTCCATGGTGGGCCGCCCCGCCTGCCGCACCAGGGCCTCGGCGATGAACCCGGAGCGCCACACCCGGCGGGCCTCCTCGATCTGCCCCTCGCGGTCGCCGGCCCCCGCCACCTCGGCGAGCAGCCGCTTCCAGGTGGCGGCCAGCGCGGGGTTGCGCAGCCGCTCGCCGGGGCGCGGTGGCCTCCCGCCGGGCAGGTACACCTCGGCCGAGGAGGTCCACTCGGTCTCGAACAGCTGGCGCACGGTCTCGACCGTCTCACCGACGCGCTCCACGGGCGGGTGCCCGTGCTCGGCGTAGCCGATGGCGTACTTCAGGACGTCGGCGAGGGGCCTGGTGCCGTGGTCGCGCAGCAGCAGCATCCAGGCGTCGAAGGCTCCCGGGACGGCGGCGGCGAGGGGCCCGGTGCCGGGGACGAGCTCCAGACCTAGTGCCCTGTAGTGGGCGATGGTGGCCCCCGCGGGCGCGACCCCCTGCCCGCACAGCACCCGCACCTCGCCACCCGCCGGGGCGAGCAGGATCGGGACCTCGCCGGCGGGACCGTTGAGGTGCGGTTCCACGACGTGCAGCACGAACGCGCCCGCCACGGCCGCGTCGAACGCGTTGCCGCCGTCCTCCAGCACGGCCATCGCCGACTGGGAGGCCAGCCAGTGGGTGGAGGACACCATGCCGAAGGTGCCCTGGAGGGTGGGGCGTGTGGTGAACATATGGCCTCTCAGCTCGCTGCTCGGACGCGCCGGTCGATTGAAACAGCCGAGCTGATCTGTTGTCTCCTCGGCGGGCCGGGCGTGGTGCGGTCATCCCTGCCCCTGTCGCAGCGCTCCCACCGCGTTTCCCGGTGTGATCGTCGGGGACTCGGTCGGCATGGTGTCCCTCGCGGCGGAGCAGCGCGTCCACCTGCCGGCCTTGGAGGCGGGATGGCTGACGCAGACCTTCGTGCACTGGCCCTTCCGCCCCGACGAGGTGCAGCGCCTGCTGCCGGAGGGCCTGACCGTGGACGAGTACGAGGGCGCGGCCTGGGTCAGCTTCACGCCGTTCCTGATGGCCGACGTACGGCCTGCGGTCCTGCCCGGCGCGACGCCCGGCCTCCCCACGTTTCCGGAGACCAACCTGCGCACCTACGTCCGGGGCCCCGACGGGCGCGACGGGCTGTGGTTCCTGTCCATCGAGGTGGGCAACCCCCTCATGCTGGCGGCCCGCGCCGTGGGCGCGCCGTACAACCCGGGCCGGCTGCGTCTGTCCCACGACGGAGACGTGGTGCGCTACTCGGGTGCACGCTGGGGCGGCTCACCCTCCTACGAGGTGGCCGTCCGGCCCGGCCGACCGCTGACGCCGACGCAGCGGGACATCTGGCTGACCTCACGGTGGCGCGCGTACACACGACGGCTGGGGATGCTCTGGGAAACGCCCGTCGAGCACGAGCCCTGGCCGCTGCGCGCCGCGACCCTCGAGCGCTTCGAGGAGACCGTGACCCGGGCCGCGGGACTTCCCCCACCCGAGGCCGAGCCAGTGGTGCACTTCTCCGACGGGGTCCGGCACGTGCGCATGGGCGCGTCCCGCCCGCTGTCGCCCTCACGCCCACTCCACTGACACCGGCGCTCACGTCCAGCCCACCGACACCGCCTGCTAGGGCCCGCGCAGGGCAGCGGGCGCCCCGTTCGTCCCCTTGTGTCCGAGTGATGCCCGGTCGGGCGGGTACTCGGCGGCCATGAACCAGATGAACCGGGACAGCGGAACAGGGGGGACGTGGAACCGTCAGTACGGTTCTTCCGACCCCGAGCCGTCGCAGACCCCGGGGGTGGAGCCGGGCGGGGTGCCTCCGGGAGAGACTCCGCCGGGCGAGAGCAGCACTTCGGAGGCCACTCACCGGGACGACTACGACCGGACGCGGGGCTGGGCGAAGGGACCGCTGATCGCCATCACCGCGCTGGTGGTGCTGGTGGCCGGGTTCTTCCTCGCGTACGCGATATCGCTGATGCGGTGAGGGCGCCCGCCCGGCCGGCCGGCGGCCGGAAGCAGGGACGGTGGCAGCCCGAGCTGCCCCGGGGTCCCGTCTGAGGGGGACATTCATCGGAAGCCGGGCCAGCTCCGGCCCCACCCGGGTCGGGGGGCCGGCACGGGCTTGGCGTCGGCCTGGCGGGGTCCGGACGGTTCCGGCGCGGGTCCGGTTCGGGCATAAGGGGACACACGGTCCTGTGCACTGTCGGCCTGCGTCATCGCGTGAGTACAGAGCGAGTTGGCCCCTTCCGCCTCACAGGCAGTCATGTGAAACTGTCGTCCCGTCCGCAGTGTGGACCCCCCTCCGCACCGTCCGTCCCCCACGAGAAGTGCGCCCGTGCGTGATCTTCCCCTTCCGCTCGCCCTCACCGCGCGGCTGAGCCCGGTCCTCGTGCTCGCCTGTGCGGGCTGGGCGCTGACCTCCGGTCCGGCCGCCTCCTCGGCCACCGAGCACAAGTCGGGCCAGCGGAGCCAGGACGCCCAGAGCCCCCAGGACGCGGGGACCGCCTCCGCTCCCGGCCCGTCGGCCGCGGCGAAGACGTACACCACCGCACCCGCACCGTGCGCGGCTCTGGCCGGGAAGACGATCACGTCCCTGGTCCCGGGCGCCAAGACGGCCGGCAAGGAGATCCCCTCCACGGACCGGTCGGTCCGCCGCACCTGCTCCTGGAACGCGCTCAAGGGCTACGACTACCGCTGGCTCGACGTCACCTTCGAGATCCTGGACTCGCAGGCGCAGGCGCAGAAGTCGTACACCGAGCGGACCACGGACAAGAGCGGCGGCGGCGCGGTCCCCGGCCTCGGCGACGCCGCCTACTCGGTCGTGAACCTCACCACCGAGGACAAGCAGCAGACCCGTGAGGGCCTGGTGCTGGTCCGCGTGTCCAACGCGCTGGTCTCCGTCGACTACAACGGCAGCGACTTCGAGACGAAGAAGGCGCCCGGGACGGACGAGATCAACAAGGGTGCCATCAAGGCCGCCAGGGAGGCGGTGGCCGCGCTGGGGGACGGTCAGCAGAAGAGCTGACCGTCCCCCATGGCCCGGCTCGACGTCAGACCGACGTCAGACCGTGGCGTCGTCCCGGCCTCGCGCGAGCATCAGCAGCAGGTACAGCACCATCGACGTGCCGAGGCCGACCGCCCAGCCGTAGTCGGCGAGCGGCTTCAGGGCCGGGACGGGGCGGCCGTCGATCAGCGGATGGAAGTCCGCGCCGCCGATCGCCAGCACCCCGCCGACGACGAAGGCCAGCACGGCCCGCCAGTTCCAGCCGCCCCCGTACCAGTAGCGGCCACCGGAGCGGTACAGGTCGGTGAGGTCGAGACGGGTGCGGCGCAGGATCCAGTAGTCGGCGATGAGGATGCCGGCCACCGTGCCGAGCAGGCCGCCGACCAGACCGAGCCAGGTGAAGATGTAGCCCTGCGGGTCGGAGTAGAGCTTCCACGGGAAGATCAGCACCGCGAGGACCGAGGTGATCAGGGCGCCGGTGCGGAAACTCACCTTCCTCGGCGCGATGTTGGAGAAGTCGAACGCCGGGGAGACCAGGTTGGCCGCGATGTTCACCGACAGGGTCGCCACCAGCACGGTCACCAGGGCGTAGAGCAGCCCGACCACGTTGTCCGTCTTCGCCGCCAGCTGCACCGGGTCCCAGACCGGCTTGCCGTACACCGCCTGCGAACCCGAGGTGACCAGCACCGACAGGAACGCGAACAGCGTCATGGTGGTCGGCAGGCCCAGCGCCTGGCCCCACGTCTGGGCCTTCTGGCTGCGGCCGTACCGGGTGAAGTCCGGGATGTTCAGCGACAGCGTGGACCAGAAGCCGATCATGCCCATGAGGGAGGGCGCGAACAGCTTCCAGAAGTCCGCTCCCCAGCCCAGCTTGGAGGGTTGGTCGAACAGCGGGCCGAAGCCGCCAGCCTTTCCGCTCATCCACCACAGCATCACCAGGGCGCCGACGATCACGAAGGGCGCCGCCCAGTTCTCGAAGCGGCGGATCGTCTCCATGCCCCGGTAGATGATGGCGACCTGGAGCACCCAGAAGAGCGCGAACGACAGCCACATGGTCCAGGCGTAGCCGCCGACGTGGGAGGCGTTGGACCAGCTGTCGCCGATGAGCTTCCCGGCGAGGAAGTAGATCGCCTCGCCGCCGATCCAGGTCTGGATGCCGAACCAGCCGCACGCCACCAACGCCCGCACGACCGCGGGGAGGTTGGCGCCGCGCACGCCGAAGGAGGCCCGGGCGAAGACCGGGAAGGGGATGCCGTACTTGGGTCCCGCATGCCCGGTGAGCAGCATCGGGACCAGCACGATCACATTGGCCAGGGCGATGGTGAACACCGCCTGCTTCCAGTCCATGCCGACCGCGATCAGGCCGGAGGCCAGGGTCCAGGACGCCGTGTTGTGGGCCATGCCGACCCACAGGGCGGAGAAGTTGTACGTGGTCCAGGTGCGCTTGGCGACGGGGACCGGCAGCAGGTCCTCGTTGGCGTACGCACCGCTCGGCTGCGGGGAGCCCGGGGCGATCTCCACGCGCCCGTCGGGGAGGGTGACTTGGGCGGACGGCGGTATGGCCGTGGGAGCGGTGTCGGTCATGGGGCAGGCCAATCAGGAGGTGGGACGGGAGAGGCCGTGCGGGTGCGGCGCCGATGGGGGGTGCGCCCGGTGGACGGGTCGACCGGAGCGTCCTGGGCCCCCTTCCCGGGAGAGCGGGAAGGGGACGAGCGGGGAGAGGGAAGGGTCCGCGGACCCGGTGAGGATCAGCCGTTGACGGCCGGGATGACCTGGCTCCCGTACGCGTCGATGACGGCTTCCTGTGCGTCGTGCATGTCGTAGACGGCGAACTGGTCGACGCCCAGCTCGCGCAGTGCCTTCAGCTTCTCGACGTGCTTCTCGACCGGGCCGATGACGCAGAACCGGTCGACGATCTCGTCGGGTACGAACTGGGTGTCGGGGTTTCCGCTGCGCCCGTGGTGGGCGTAGTCGTAGCTCTGGCGGGCCTTGATGTAGTCGGTGAGCTCCTCGGGGACCGCGGAGGAGTGCTCGCCGTACTTGGCGACGAGGTCGGCGACGTGGTTGCCGACCATGCCGCCGAACCAGCGGCACTGCTCACGGGCGTGCGCCAGCGCCTCGGGCGAGTCGTCCTCGGTGACGTAGGCCGGGGCGGCGACGCAGATCCTCACCTCGGACGGGTCGCGCCCGGCGGCCACGGCCGCGTCCTTCACCGCCTTGACCATGTACTCGGTCAGATACAGGTCGGCGAGCTGGAGAATGAACCCGTCGGCCTCCTCTCCGGTCATCTTGAGCGCCTTGGGGCCGTACGCCGCCATCCACACGGGAAGCCTGGCGCCCGGTTTGATCCAGGGGAACCTGACGACGGTGCCGCCGCCGAGGTCGGCCTCCTGGCCGCTGCCCAGCGCCCGGATGACCTTCATGGCCTCGCTGATGCGGGCCAGGGTGTTGGGCTTTCGGCCGGCGACGCGCATCGCGGAGTCGCCGCGGCCGATGCCGCAGATCGTGCGGTTGCCGAACATGTCGTTGAGGGTGGCGAACGTGGAGGCCGTGACCTCCCAGGTGCGGGTGCCCGGGTTCGTCACCATGGGGCCGACCGTGAGCTTCTGGGTGTTGGCCAGGATCTGGCTGTAGATCACGAACGGTTCCTGCCACAGCACGGCGGAGTCGAAGGTCCAGCCGTAGCGGAAGCCGTTGCGCTCGGCTCTCTTCATCAGGCTGACGACCCGCGAGGCCGGCGGGTCGGTCTGCAGGACGAGTCCGAAGTCCATGGGGCGCCACTCCTAGTTGAGGTACTGACAGGTGGAGCGGGGGGTGTAGACGCCGTGTCCCGCGCGTCCGGTGAACTCCCGCTCGGTGATGACGGGTTCGCCGCGCGAGAGGACGGTCTCGACCCGGCCGGTGGTGCGCTTGCCCTCGTACGCCGAGTAGTCGACGTTCATGTGGTGCGTCTCGGCGGACATGACCTGCTCGGCGTGCGGGTCGTAGATGACGACGTCGGCGTCGGCGCCGGGGGCGACGGTGCCCTTCTTCGGGTAGAGGCCGAACATCCGGGCGGGGGTGGCGCAGGCGATCTCGATCCAGCGGCGGCGTGAGATGTGCCCGTCGACGACGGCCTGGTGCAGCAGGTCCATGCGGTTCTCGACGCCCGGGAGGCCGTTGGGGATCTTCGAGAAGTCACCCCGGCCCAGCTCCTTCTGGCCCACGAAGCAGAAGGGGCAGTGGTCGGTGGAGACCACCTGGAGGTCGTTGGTGCGCAGGCCCTTCCACAGGGCCGCCTGGTGCTCCTTGGGCCGCAGCGGGGTCGAGCACACGTACTTCGCGCCCTCGAAGTCGGGCTCGGCGAGGTTGTCGGTGGACAGGAACAGGTACTGCGGGCAGGTCTCGCCGAAGACGTTCAGCCCCTCGTCACGGGCGCGGGCCAGCTCGGCGACCGCCTCCTGCGCCGAGACGTGCACCACGTACAGCGGGGCCCCGGCGACCTGGGCGAGCTTGATGGCGCGGTGGGTGGCCTCGGCCTCCAGCAGGGCCTTGCGGACCTCGCCGTGATACCTCGGATCCGTCTCGCCGCGGGCCAGCGCCTGCTCCACCAGCACGTCGATCGCGATGCCGTTCTCGGCGTGCATCATGATCAGCCCGCCGTTCTCGGCGGAGCGCTGCATGGCGCGCAGGATCTGGCCGTCGTCGGAATAGAACACCCCTGGGTAGGCCATGAACTGCTTGAACGAGGTCACGCCTTCCTCGACCAGGAGATCCATCTCCTTGAGCGTCTCCTGGTTCACATCGGAGACGATCATGTGGAAGCCGTAGTCGACGGCGCAGTTGCCCTCGGCCTTGGCGTGCCAGGCGTCCAGCCCCTCGCGCAGCGAGTGGCCCACGCTCTGCACCGCGAAGTCGATGATCGTGGTCGTTCCGCCCCAGGCGGCTGCCCGGGTGCCGGTCTCGAAGGTGTCGGAGGCGAAGGTGCCGCCGAACGGCAGCTCCATGTGGGTGTGGGCGTCGACACCGCCCGGGATCACGTACTTGCCGGTGGCGTCGATGGTCCGCTCCGCCGTGAAGGCCTCGGCGGCCGGTGTGCCGGACGCGGCGAGGGCGGCGATGCGGCCGTCCTCGATCAGGACGTCGGCGTGGATCTCGTCGGACGCGGTGATGACGAGGCCACCGCGGATGACGGTACGAGTCATGCTCACCCTCCGGGCGTTGACGGCGGTCGTGAAAAGTGCCGGTTGTCTGTGGCTTGTCGCGCAGTTCCCCGGCGCCCCTGAAAGGGGCGCCGGGGTACCTGCCCCCTTTACGGAGCCGTCAGCGGGCCGTACGCGTCGGGACGGCGGTCCCGGTAGAACTGCCAGCGGTCGCGGACTTCGCGCAGCTTGGCCAGGTCCAGGTCGCGGACGACCAGTTCGGTCTCCTTGTCGCCGGCCACCTCGCCCACGAACTGCGCCTCCGGGTCCACGAAGTACGAGGTCCCGTAGAAGTCGTTGTCGCCGAGCTCCTCGGTACCGACCCGGTTGATCGCGCCGACGAAGTACTCGTTGGCGACGGCCGCCGCCGGCTGCTCGAGCTGCCACAGGTAGGCGGACAGACCGCGCGAGGTGGCCGACGGGTTGAAGACGATCTCCGCGCCCGCGAGGCCGAGGGCCCGCCAGCCCTCCGGGAAGTGGCGGTCGTAGCAGATGTACACGCCGATCTTGCCCACCTTCGTGTCGAAGACCGGCCAGCCGACGTTCCCGGGACGGAAGTAGAACTTCTCCCAGAAGCCCTTGACCTGCGGGATGTGGTGCTTGCGGTACTTGCCGAGGTACGAGCCGTCCGCGTCGATCACCGCGGCGGTGTTGTACAGGACCCCGGGCTGCTCCTCCTCGTACATGGGCAGGACGAGGACGATGCCCAGCTCCTCGGCGAGGGCCTGGAAGCGCTTGACGATCGGGCCGTCCGGGATCCGCTCGGCGTACTCGTAGAACGCGGGGTCCTGGACCTGGCAGAAGTACGGCCCGTAGAACAGCTCCTGGAAGCACAGGACCTGGGCACCTTGCGCGGCCGCGTCGCGGGCCGCCTGCTCGTGGACCTGGATCATCGATTCCTTGTCGCCCGTCCAGGCGGTCTGGAAGACGGCGGCACGGATCACTCTGCTCATCGGGACCTCCGGTCGCTCGGTGTGCCGAGAGCGTAGAAAGCCGGCGGGCCGTGTTTGAGTTGCACCGTGTCACGTCTGCGGGCGTCCGGCGTTGCACGGTGTCATACCGGCGCGTGCACACCTGTTTCCCGCTCTTTTCCATGGCGTCTCACTCTTGTTGGGCGTCGTGCGCGAGCAGCGCGATGTGTACCGAGGCGGCTTGTTCGAAGTCGTCGAGGTCGACCCCGAGGCGGGCTTGTATGGCCTCCAGCCTGCGGTAGAGGGCCGGTCGGCTGACGTGGTGGAGCTGGGCGGTGCGGGACTTGTTGCGGCCGGTGGCGAGGTAGGTGCGCAGCACCGGCAGCAGCTCCTGTTCGGCGTCGCGCCCGCACAGCAGCCCGTCCAGCTCCCGCTCGGCGAAGGCCTGCACGTGCGGGTCGTCGCGCAGCAGCCGGATCAGGCCGCGCAGATGGACGTCCCTGAGGCGTACGACGGCCGGGAGGTCCTGCGCGGCGGAGTGGCCGGCCACGGCGTCCGCGACGTGCTGGGCCTCGCGCAGTCCGGCGGGCACGTCCTCCCAGGCGGTGCGCGGGTCGGCGGCGGCGATGGCCGTCCCGCGCACCGCCGGGGACTCCGTGCGCAGCCGGGTCGCGAAGTGCGCGGTCAGCGCTTCCGCGTCCTGGTCGCGGGCGAGGCTGAGCAGTACGGCGGTGGCCCCGTCGGCCAGCTCGGCGACGAGCCCGGGCAGGCCCAGCAGCCGCAGGACGCGGTCGAGCTGGGCGGGATCGCCGTCGCGTACGACCAGGGGGACGAAGGTGCGGCGGTTGACGGGCAGCCCGGCCGCCCGCGCCCGGGGCAGCAGCCGGCCGGCCGGGACGGCCCCGGAGACCAGGTCGGTCAGCAGGCTCTGCGCGGACTGCTCCTCCCAGGTGTGCACCGATCCGTGGAGCATCCGGTGCAGGACCAGGGCCTCGGCGGCGCGCTCGGCGAGCAGGCGCCCGATGGGGCTGTCGCCGCGGTAGCCGCACAGCACGATCCGGCCCCAGCGCTCCCCGCACGCGCCCAGCTCGGCGCGGACCCAGCCGTCGCCCTCGCTGCCGCCCGCCTGCCGGGCGATGCGCTCCCAGTCGCGCAGCACGTCGTCGACCGCGGGCCGCTCCCCCGCCGTGGCGAGCACGCGGTGGGCGAGGTTGGTGAGGACGACGGGGCAGCCCGCGTGCACGGCGATCTCGTCGAGCAGCCGCTGCAGCGGGGCCCCCGCGGTGATGAGCCCGGTCAGGGCCGTGCGGACGGACTCCGAAAGGCTCACCGCCGCGAACTTGCGCCGGACGAGGCGGGACTGGACCTCCTCGGTCAGTTCGGCGAACGGGAAGGGCCGGTGCAGGACCACCATGGGCAGCCCGCAGCGCTCGGCGGCCCGGCGCATCACGTCCGGCGGCGCCGGGAAGGCCCGGCCCAGTCCGAGGACGACGGCCGCGGCCTCCGCGCGGTGCAGGGACCGAATGTACTCGGCCTGCTTCTCCACGTCACCGGCGAGCAGCACCCCGGTGGTGAGGACCATCTCGCCGCCGCTGAGCATCACGCCGACGTCGGGCGCCTCCGCGACGTGCACCCAGCGCACCGGCCGGTCCAGGTGCCCGGCGCCGGCCACCACCTCGGGCTCTCCGGCGAGCACCCGGTCCAGGGTGAGGACCTGGCGTACCGACAGGGCGGGTTCCAAGGCGGTGGGCATGGCTGTCTTCCCCTTTTTTGTGGCTCGGTTCACCTCCGGGGCGCTGGATGCCGGTGTCGAGAGGCCGACCGTGCTCAGCCCTTAGGGCCTCCGCGCTCCCCCGAGCTCTTCGAGCAGGGGGTGCCCCCACACCCTCTCGACACCGGCGCGCCCCTTCGGCTCACTCGCCCGCTCACTTGCTGCCTGTTACTGGACATCTCTGAGGGCCTGCTCGAGGATCGCGGCGCCCTCCTCGGCCTCCGCGACGGTGAGCGAGAGCGGCGGGGCGATGCGCAGCACGCTGGTGTTGTGCCCGCCGCCCTTGCCGATCAGCAGTCCGCCGTCACGGGCCGCCTCGAGCACGGCGGCCGCCGCGTCCGGGTCGGCCTCGTCGGTGCCGGGCCGCACCAGCTCGACGCCGATCATCAGGCCGCGCCCGCGCACCTCCCGTACGCCCGGGAGCTGGGCGCCGACCGCCCGCAGCCGCTCCATGAGCAGTCCGCCGACGCGCCGGGCGTTGCCCTGGAGATCGTGCTCCAGCAGGTACGTCAGGTTGGCGAGTCCGGCCGCCATCGTGATCTGCGTGCCGCCGAAGGTCGAGATGCTGTTGGCGTCGAGGCAGTTCATGATCTCGGCGCGGGCGACGACACCGCCGATGGACATGCCGTTGCCGATGCCCTTGGCGAAGGTGAGGATGTCCGGCGGGCCGCTCTGCCCGTGCGCCTGCCAGCCCCAGAAGTGGTCGCCGGTGCGGCCCCAGCCGGTCTGCACCTCGTCCGCGATCCACAGGATGCAGTGCTCCTGGAGCACGTCCCGGAAGGCCGCGTACAGCCCGTCGGGCGGCGAGGTGAAGCCGCCGACGCCCTGGATCGGCTCGGCGATCAGCGCGGCGGGCGGGCGGGTGTGGCCGAGGAGGTCCCTCAGGTCCTCGACGCAGGCCGCGATGAAGTCGGCGTCACTCAGGTGGGCGAACGGGCCGCGGGTGCGGACCCCGCCGTGGACGTAGAGCGTCTGGAGAGGGGACAGGGAGGTCGGGGACCAGCCGCGGTTGCCGGTGATGCCGATCGCGCTGAACGAGCGCCCGTGGTAGCTGTTGCGCATCGCGAGGATCTGGTTGCTGCGCCGGTACGTCGTCGCGAGCAGCAGCGCGGTGTCGTTGGCCTCGGTGCCGGACGTGGTGAAGAAGACGCGGGCGTCCGGGATGCCGCTCAGATGGGCGATGCGCTCGGCGAGTTCGACCATCGGCCGGTTGAGGTAGAGCGTGGACGAATGGATGATCCGCCCGGCCTGCTCGCTGACCGCCTTGGTCACCTCGGGCAGCGCGTGCGCGGTCATCGTGGTCAGGATGCCGCCGAAGAAGTCCAGGTACTTCTTCCCGTCGGCGTCCCAGACGTGCCGGCCCTCGCCGTGGGTGATCTCCAATGGGTCCTTGTAGTAGAGGGCCAGCCAGTCGGGCAGGACGGCCTTGTGGCGGTCGTACAGGTCACTCACGGCTTCACCAGTCCTTCGTACGCGTCGGGGCGGCGGTCGCGGTAGAACGCCCACTGCTGCCGCACTTCTTCGATGAGGTCGAAGTCGAGGTCCCGTACGACGAGCTCCTCCTCCTTGTCGCTCGCGACCTCGCCCACAAACTGCCCACGGGGGTCGACGAAGTAGCTCGTCCCGTAGAAGTCGTTGTCGCCGTACTCCTCGCGGCCCACGCGGTTGATCGCCGCGACGAAGTACTCGTTGGCGACGGCCGCCGCGGGCTGTTCGAGCTGCCAGAGGTAGGAGGACAGGCCGCGGTGGGTGGCGGAGGGGTTGTAGACGAGCTGGGCGCCGTTCAGGCCGAGCTGCCGCCAGCCCTCCGGGAAGTGGCGGTCGTAGCAGATGTACACGCCGACCCTGCCGACCGCGGTGTCGAAGACGGGCCAGCCGAGGTTGCCGGGTTTGAAGTAGTACTTCTCCCAGAAGCCCTTGACCTGGGGGATGTGGTGCTTGCGGTACTTGCCGAGGTACGAGCCGTCCGCGTCGATCACCGCGGCGGTGTTGTAGTAGAAGCCGGACTGCTCGACCTCGAAGACGGGGACGACGATCACCATGCCGGTCTCGCGGGCGAGGTCCCGCATACGGCGCACCGTCGGCCCGTCCGGCACCGGCTCGGCCCAGCGGTAGTGCTCGGGCTCCTGGACCTGGCAGAAGTAGGGAGCGTTGAAGACTTCCTGGAAGCCGATGACCTTCGCGCCCTGCCGGGCCGCCTCACGGGCGTGCTCCACATGCTTGGCGATCATGGATTCGGTGTCACCGGTCCAGGTCGCCTGGACCAGTGCGGCGCGTACGACGTGGGCCATGGTGCCGCTCCTTTGCCTGATGGTCCGCGAGGGACGTCAGAGAGCCTCTACGCCCGTAGAGCCGGGCCGTAGAGGGACGAACGTAAGCCTCCGCGGCGGCCTTGCCAAGACCATCGTCGTCAACCCGCTGAGTCGATCACGTTTCGCACTCCTGCGGGTGAGTGATCGCACGGAAGCCGGGCCGGTCAGGCGGTGAATCCGGCGACCCTCAGAGCGTGGACGAGGTCCCAGTGACGCTCGGCGGAGACACCCCGGGCGGCCTCCAGGAGCAACGGTACGAGCAGCCGCGGGTCGGCGGCGACACTGCGGGCGGCCTCCTGAGGCGTACGGACGCGTACGTACGCGTCGAGGAGGGCGCCGACCTCGCGGTGCCGGCCGTCGGCGTGGAGCCCGAGGACGGCCTCGCCGATCTCCTTCGCGGGCCGTGCGACGCCCTGCCGCAGCATCTCCTCGCCGTCCGTGCCGCGGCCGGCCGCGGTGAGGGCGTCCGCGGCGGCGACGAGGCGGTCGGCGGGCAGCGAGGCGGCCTCCCACAGCAGGGTGGCCCAGTCGGCGCCGAGGCCCGCGCGGTGCAGTTCGGCGGCCAGCAGGGGGTAGCGGTCGGCGGGCCAGTGGGCGGCCTCGACGAGCAGCGCGTGCGCCTCGCCGCTGCGGCCCTCGGCGCGCAGCCGGACGAGCGCGGCGACGGTGTCGGCGGTGAGCTGCCGGCCGGCCTCGTCCTGTGGCGGGGTACGCGGCTGGGGGACCTCGGGTGTCTCGGCACCGGCGGCCCCGGCGAACCGGGCGCCCCGCAGGCCCCGACGCCCCGGCGCGGGTGCGGCCATGGGCGGAACGGCACCCGTGGCCGGCTCCTGCACGTCCATCACCCCGGCGAAACGGGCACTGCCGCGCGGGCGGCGCTTGGAGCGCTGTTCGGCGGGGGCCTCCACGGCGGCGGGGGCGGGGCCGGACTCGCGGCTCACGGATTCCCCGGACGGGCCGGCCGGGCGCTCGGAACCGGGTCCGGGGGCGTCTGCGGCCCTGGCACGGTGCCAGCCGGAAGCGTCGTCGGCCGGTCCCGTGGCCGGGGTCTCCGAGCCGCCGTGCGGCCGTTCGGGCGCCGCGTCCGGGCGGCCGCCGCGCGGCCGTTCGGAGGGCGCGTGCGGGCCCTGCGGCCACTCCTCGCGGCGCGCCCGGGCCACCTCCGCCGACCGGCTCTCCGCCTGGCCGCCCGACGGCGCCGCTGTCCCCCTGGCGGCCGTCTCCCCGGGGGCGCGGGCTTCCGTGGCCACTTCCAGGCGGAACACGTCCCCCGCCCGGCCCGGCCCGGAAGACCGCGCGCCCTGTGCGGGCCGGGCGCGGTGATCGAGGGCCTCCATCCGGCGGCGCAGCTCCGCACAGCGGGCCGTGGCGCGGTCGTGGTCGTCCCGGGCCCAGGCCAGGTCGAGCCGGAGCGACGCGGCCTCCTCCCGGGTGGCGGCCGACTCCAGCCTGCGCGTGAGCTCCGCCCTGCGCTCCGCCGCGAAGCGCTTCTCGCGCAGCATCACGTCGAGCCGGTCCCCGAGCGCCTCCCGGGCCCCCGGCCGGGCGTCGTACGCGGCGAGTGAGGCACCGTGCAGCGCCCGCGCCCGCTCGGCCTCCGGCGCGGCGAGCGCGGGCCCGTACGCGGCGGCGAGGTCCTGCAGCAGCGCCTCCACCACGTCCCAGGGCGGCACCTCCGTGCCCTCCAGGCAGGCCCGCATGCCGTCGGGGTCGCGCTGCCAGAAGACTCCGCACCAGCCGCCGCCCTGGTCGAGCCGCGCCAGCAGCCCGTTCAGGTAGCTCGCGAAATCCCGCACCCCTCCCGGGAGTTGATCCACCGCCATCGCTCAGCTCCCGCCCGAGTGGAGTCCTCCGGTCCGGTAGAGAACACCAGTCGTGTTACGGACGGGCTACAGGCGGTTTTCAGAGCGGACGCAGTGCGCTCCGCGGGGACATTCACACCCTGTGCGCGCCCCGCCGCGCCGGCGCCGCACTCGAGGGCCGGCCACTCGCCTGCCCGAGGCGTCCGTCCTGCTGAACATGCCCCTGAACAACGATCGTGCGATGGTGTTCTAAGCGTCAGGGCACGCACCGCACATGCACGCACGCAGCGCAGGCGGAAGCGCACACAGCGCAGGTGCGCGCACGCACCGCAGGTGTAACTCGGACAACCCCGGGCACCCGCGACTGACCGGCATGTACATCAGCGGAACGGAAGGCCATGACCAGCGGATTCACGGGTCCGCAGGGCTACGGCTCGGACCCCTTCGCAGAGTTCTTCGCACGTATCTTCGGTGGGCAGCGTCCCGGTCCCCGGCAGATCGACCTGGGGCGGCTCCTGAGCGAGCCGGCCCGGCAACTGGTCGCCGGCGCCGCGCGCTACGCCGCCGAGCACGGCAGTCGCGACCTGGACACCCAGCACCTGCTGCGCGCCGCGCTCGCCACCGAACCGACCCGGAGTCTGCTCAGCCGCGCCGGGGCGGACCCCGACTCGCTGGCCTCGGAGATCGACGAACGCTCCGGCCCGGTCCAGCAGAGTTCGGGCGACGCGCCGCCGCCCACCTCGCTCTCCCTGACGCCCGCGGTCAAACGCGCCCTGCTGGACGCGCACGAACTGGCCCGGGCCAGCGGCACCGGCTACATCGGCCCCGAGCACGTGCTCAGCGCGCTCGCCGCGAACCCCGACTCGGCCGCCGGGCACATCCTCCACTCGCACCGCTTCGCGCCCTCTCCCCTGCCCCCGGAGGCAGGAGACCACGTGGCGCAGCGCCCCGAACGGCCGCGCCCCACGTCGACGCCGACCCTGGACAAGTACGGTCGTGATCTCACCGACCTCGCGCGGCAGGGCCGTATCGACCCGGTGATCGGGCGGGAGGAGGAGATCGAGCAGACCATCGAGGTGCTCTCCCGCCGCGGCAAGAACAACCCGGTGCTCATCGGTGACGCGGGCGTCGGCAAGACCGCCATCGTCGAGGGGCTCGCGCAGCGCATCGCCGACGGCGACGTGCCCGACGTCCTGCTCAGCCGCCGGGTCATCTCCCTGGACCTGACCGGCGTGGTGGCCGGCACCCGCTACCGGGGCGACTTCGAGGAGCGGCTGAACAACATCGTCGGCGAGATCCGCGCGCACTCGGACGAACTGATCGTCTTCATCGACGAGCTGCACACCGTGGTCGGCGCCGGTGGCGGCGGTGCGGAGGGCGGCTCCATGGACGCGAGCAACATCCTCAAGCCCGCCCTGGCCCGCGGCGAACTGCACGTGGTGGGCGCCACCACGCTGGAGGAGTACCGCCGGATCGAGAAGGACGCGGCGCTGGCGCGCCGGTTCCAGCCGATCCTGGTGCCCGAGCCGTCCGTCCAGGACGCCATCGAGATCCTGCGCGGGCTCCGCGACCGCTACGAGGCCCACCACCAGGTCCGCTACACCGACGAGGCGCTGGTGGCCGCCGTGGAGCTGTCCGACCGCTATCTCACCGACCGGCACCTGCCGGACAAGGCGATCGACCTGATCGACCAGGCGGGCGCCCGGGTGCGGCTGCGGGCCAAGACCAAGGGCACGGACGTACGGGCCCTGGAGCGGGAGGTCGAGCGGCTGACCCGGGACAAGGACCAGGCGGTGGCCGACGAACAGTACGAGCAGGCCACGCGGCTGCGCGACCGCATCGTCGAGCTGAAGCAGCGGATCGAGGAGGCGAGCGGCGAGCCCGAGGCCGACGAGGGGCAGCACCTGGAGGTCACCACGGAGGCCATCGCCGAGGTGGTGTCCCGGCAGACCGGTATCCCGGTGAGCCGGCTCACCGAGGAGGAGAAGGAACGGCTGCTCGGCCTCGAGGAGCATCTGCACCAGCGGGTCATCGGGCAGGACGAGGCGGTCGCCGTGGTCGCCGACGCGGTGCTGCGCTCGCGGGCCGGGCTGTCCAGTCCCGACCGGCCGATCGGCAGCTTCCTGTTCCTCGGCCCGACCGGGGTCGGCAAGACGGAGCTGGCGCGTGCGCTCGCGGAGGCGCTGTTCGGCAGCGAGGAGCGCATGGTCCGGCTCGACATGAGCGAGTACCAGGAGCGGCACACCGTCAGTCGGCTGGTGGGCGCCCCGCCCGGGTACGTCGGCCACGAGGAGGCCGGGCAGCTCACCGAGGTCGTACGGCGGCACCCGTACTCCCTGCTGCTGCTCGACGAGGTGGAGAAGGCGCATCCGGACGTCTTCAACATCCTGCTGCAGGTCCTCGACGACGGGCGGCTGACCGACTCCCAGGGCCGGACCGTGGACTTCGCCAACACGGTCATCGTGATGACGAGCAACCTGGGCTCGGAGGCGATCACCCGCCGCGGCGCGGGCATCGGGTTCGGCGCGGGCGGCACCGAGGCGGACGAGGACGCGCGACGGGAGCAGATCCTGCGTCCGCTGCGTCAGCACTTCCGGCCGGAGTTCCTCAACCGTATCGACGAGATCGTCGTCTTCCGCCAGCTGACGGCCGACCAACTGCGGCAGATCACCGACCTGCTGCTGGACAAGACGCGGCGCCAGCTGCGC
The DNA here is from genome assembly GCF_044764595.1 of Streptomyces sp. NPDC093984. NCBI lineage: Bacteria > Bacillati > Actinomycetota > Actinomycetes > Kitasatosporales > Streptomycetaceae > Streptomyces > Streptomyces sp. NPDC093984. The sequence continues at coordinate 1,135,037 of NZ_JBIWIM010000001.1, forward strand.
GCCCAGGACATCGACGTGGTGTTCAGCGAGCGGGCCGTTCAGTGGCTGGCGCAGCGCGGCTACCAACCGGAGTACGGCGCGCGCCCGCTGCGCCGCACGATCCAGCGGGAGCTGGACAACCGGCTCTCCCGTCTGCTCCTGGACGGCCGGATCGAACGCGGCAGCCGGGTCGAGGTCGACGTGGAGGACGACCGACTCGCGTTCCACCCGCGGCCGCGGGCCTCGGCGCGAGCTTCCGCCGACGGGGATCCGGGCGGCGGTGCGGCCCGCGCCCAGGAAGGCGGGACCGCACGCTGGTGAGCATGAACCTCCCGGCGGCCGTCAGGGCGCCGGGGTCACCACCATCGCCGAGCCGCCGCCGCGTCGCACCTTCTCGGCGGCGGCCAGCCACTTGCCCCCGGGCAGGCGCTGCACGCCTGTCGCCGCGCCGATCTCCGGGTTCAGCGTGAAGGAGTGCCCGATGGCCTCCAGTTGGGCGCGCAGAGAGCTGTTGTAGAGGGCGGGTTCGAGTTCCGTCTTCGCCGCGTTGCGCTGGCTGGCGCGCGGTGCGGCGATCGCGTCGACCAGCGGCAGGTGCCGGTCCAGGAACTCGGTGAGGGTCTGCAGCACGGTCGTGATGATGGTCGCGCCGCCGGGCGAACCGAGCGCGACGACCGGGCGGCCCTGCTTGTCGAGCACGATGGTCGGGGAGATCGAGGAGCGCGGACGCTTGCCCGGGCCCGGCAGGTTCGGGTCGTGTACGGCCGGGTTGGCGGGCGTGAAGGAGAAGTCCGTGAGCTCGTTGTTGAGCAGGAAGCCGCGGTGCGGGACGGTGATGCCGCTGCCGCCGGTCTGCTCGATGGTGAGGGTGTAGGAGACGACGTTGCCCCACTTGTCCGCGACCGTGAGGTGCGTGGTGTTCTCGCCCTCGTACGTCGTCGGGGCCGCCGTACCGCCGGTCGTGCAGGGCGCCGGGTGGCGCGGGTCTCCCGGCGCGAGCGGGCTGGTGAGCACCGCGTCGTCCTTGATGAGGCACGCGCGTGAGTCGGCGTACTTCTGCGACAGCAGGTCCTTGGTCGGCACGTCCTCGAAGGCGGGGTCGCCGACCCAGCGACCGCGGTCCGCGAACGCGATACGGCCGGCCTCGATGAAGTGGTGCAGGTACTGCACCTCGCTCGCCTTCGAAAGGTCCGTCTTCTCCAGGATGTTGAGCGCCTCGCCGACGGTCGTGCCGCCGGAGGACGAGGGCGCGATGGAGTAGACGTCGAGGCCGCGGTAGGACGTCTTCGTGGGCGCCTGGAGCTTGGCGCCGTAGGCCGCGAGGTCCTTCTCGGACAGCCTGCCCGGACGGGCGTTCCAGCCCGAGGCCGGGTCCACCGGGGGCTTGTCGACCGTGGCGACGATGTCGTTTCCGATGTCGCCGTGGTAGATCGCGCCCATGCCCTTGCGGCCCAGCTCCTCGTAGGTGCGGGCGAGGTCGGGGTTCTTGAAGGTGGAGCCGACGACGGGGAGCCGGCCGCCCGGCAGGAACAGCTCGGAGGTGTCCGGGAAGTACCGGAAGCGGGTCTCGTTGGACGCGGTCTGGGAGCGGAAGGTGTCGTCGACGGTGAAGCCGTCGCGGGCGATCCGCTCGGCCGGCTTCAGCACCGTGCCGAGCCGCTTGGTGCCCCACTCGTCCAGCGCCTTCTGCCAGGTGGCGGGCGTGCCGGGGGTGCCGACGCTCAGGCCGCTGCTGACGGCGTCGGCGAAGGCGAGCGGCTTGCCGTTCTCCACGAACAGGTTCGAGTCGGCGGTCAGCGGTGCCGTCTCACGGCCGTCGATGGTGTGCACCGTACGGGACTTGGCGTCGTAGTAGACGAAGTAGCCGCCTCCGCCGATGCCCGCGGAGTACGGCTCGGTGACGCCGAGCGCGGCGGCGGTGGCGACGGCCGCGTCGACCGCGTTGCCGCCCTTCTTGAGGACCTCGATGCCGGCGGCGGACGCGTCGGCGTCGACGCTGGCCACGGCCCCGCCGTAGCCCACGGCGACGGGCACTTTCGCCGGAGTCGATTTCTCCGGCGCCGGGGCGGCGTGCGGCGGCGCCGCCGCTCCCACCGACACCAGGGCGGCCGAGACCGCCGAAACCGCCAGTTTCCGCGCGACAGGGCGACGCATTCGTACCTCCAGTGACGTGCGTCCACGCAGGGTAACCACATTGCCATGGCCCCGTCAGCACCGCCTCGACCAGTGGTCCGAATGGGGGACTAGCATGCGCGGCCATGAACGACGACGTGCGCAACATCGTCCTCGGGGTGATAGCCGCCGGTGTCAGTGCCGCGCTCGGCTGGCTCGCCCGTACGTACCTGTGGAGGCGCAAGCTGCGCCGCAAGCAGGCGTTCTTCGGGCTGCCGGACCACTCGGAGTCGCTGCTGGTGGTCAACCGCGCGGCAGGTGGACCGGAGCTGTCGGTGAAGCGCTACGACGTGTTCGCCCTGCTCGAACTCTCCGCCCTGATCAAGGACTGCCACGCGCGTGCCCAGGTCGTGGCGCACGACGCCACCCAGCAGGGCTTCGGCGAGCGGACGGAGTTCTGCGTCGGCGGCCCCTACTCCAACCGCCGGATGGCGGCCCACCTTTCCTCGCTGCTGCCGGGTGTGTGGGTCAACACGGACCCCGAACCGGTGGCGGAGCGGGGCACGTTCAGGATCGGCGGGGAGCACTACCGCATGGAGCGCGGCCGGAGTGAGTACGTCCTGCTCGCCCGGCTCACCGCGGACGGGCAGGAAGACTCCCGCCCGGTGTTCCTCTTCTGCGGTCAGCGGGCCGTCGACAACCAGGCCGCCACCCGCTATCTCGCCCGTCATCACGAGCGGCTGCACCGCAAGTACGGCACCGGATCCTTCGTACTGCTGCTGAAGGTGGTCAATTCGCAGGCGTACGGCCCGGATGTGGTCGAGTTGGTCGCCGACGTGACGCGGGCGGCACGGACGCCGCTGCCCGAGCAGACCTCTGCCGACACGGCCGCTTAGCCGTTCAACAAACGTTACTGGTACGTAACTTACCAACGGGTTACTTGCGGTAAGGGCGCACGGTTACCGTCGGGTCACTTTGCACTGACACGAGTGAAGGAGTGACCCATGGGACACGGTCGCACCCCTCTGCGCACCGCCGCCGCAGGAGCCGTGTCGGCGGCGCTGGTCGCCGGCACCGTCGTCGGCCTCGCGCCCGCCGCCCAGGCCGCCGGCATCCGCTTCGTCGACATCTCCGGCGACGGCGGCACCGTACTGAAGGCCAACGTCGTCACGCCTGCCGGCGCCGACGGCTCGCGCCGCTACCCGCTCATCGTGCTGCCCACGAGCTGGGGCCTGCCGCAGGTGGAGTACCTGACGCAGGCCCAGAAGCTCGCGGACAGCGGCTATGTGGTGCTCACCTACAACGTGCGCGGTTTCTGGCAGTCCGGCGGACAGATAGAAGTGGCCGGTCCGCCGGACATAGCGGACGCCTCCAAGGTCATCGACTGGGCCCTCGCGCACACTCCGGCCGACCCGGCGCACGTCGGCATGGCCGGGGTGTCGTACGGCGCCGGGATCAGCCTGCTGGCCGCCGCGCACGACAAGCGCGTCAAGGCGGTGGCGGCCCTCAGCGGCTGGGCGGATCTCATCGACTCGATCTACTCGGGCCGCACCCAGCATGTGCAGGCGGCGGCCGTCCTGGACGGCGCGGCCACCCTCACCGGCCGCGAGAGCCCCGAACTTCGCGAGATCTTCGACAACCTGTACTCCTCGAACCTGTCGAAGGAGCAGCAGATGATCGACTGGGGGCGGAAACGTTCCCCCGCGACCTACGTCGACCAGCTGAACAAGAACGGCGCGGCCGTCATGCTCGCAGGCGCATGGGGCGACACGGTCTTCCCGGCCAACCAGTACGCCGACTTCTACCAGAAGCTGACCGTGCCCAAGCGGCTCGAACTGCGCCCCGGCGACCACGCGACCGCCGAACTGACCGGCCTGTTCGGGCTGCCCAACGACGTCTGGAGGGACACCGAACGCTGGTTGAACCACTATCTCAAGGGCGTCGACAACGGCATCGACCGTGAGCAGCCGGTCCAGTTGGAGTCCCGTAGCGCGGGGGGATACGAGGGCTACCCGGACTGGAAGTCGATCGCCGCGACCCGCCGGAAGATCGCGCTCGTCGGCTCCACCACCATCCACGCCAACGTCGACTCCGGCGCCGACGGCGGGATCGTCTTCCTCTCCAGCATCCTCGACCAGGTGGGCCGGCTCCCGCCGGTCGCGTCGATCCCGCTGCTTCCGCGCCGCTGGGCCGCCGTGTGGCAGTCGGAGAAGTACGGCAGCGCCCAGCACGTGCGCGGCACGGCGAAGCTGCACACCACGCTCACGCCCACAAAGGAGAGCGGAACCCTCGTCGCGTACCTGTACGACGTGGGCCCGCTCGGCCTCGGCAAGCTGGTCAGCAACGCGCCGTACACCTGGCACGGGCGAACGCCCGGCACGCCGTTCGGCGTCGACCTGGAGCTGTTCTCCACGGCCTACGACGTCCCGGCCGGGCACCGCCTCGCGCTGGTCATCGACACGGTCGACCCGCTGTACATCGAGCACAACCCGTCCGGCGCACAGCTGACCTTCTCCTCGCCCGCGAACGACCCGTCCTACGTGTCGATTCCGCTGCGCGAGCAGTGATCTTCGGCTGCCGCCTTCCGGGCCCGGCCCTCTGAGCTGCTGCTCCCCTTCCCCTCGCGGTCGACGGACCGCGGGGGGATCCCCACGGCCGCCAACACCACGGGGATGAACGGCACATCGTAGTCGAGACCCGGGCCGGCGCATCCGGCAGGCATCAGAGTGGCACCCGGTGCCGGTCCCGTACCGTCACCGGTGCAGAACAGTTCGTCACCGCCACGAGGTACGCCCCCGCCGTGTTTGGCACCCAGAGGGCCGGGAACTCCGGAATTAGGATTTATCGGGCGTAACTCAAGGGTCACGTCCCGACGGCAGCCAGCGTCGGGAGGCGTCATGGTCATCCTGGGGATCATTCTCCTCATCATCGGGTTCGTCGCGCACATCGCCATCCTCTGGACGATCGGGATCATCCTCGTCGTCATCGGAGCCGTGCTGTGGCTGCTCGGCTCTCTCGGGCACGCGGTCTTCGGGCGACGGCACTATTGGTAGCGCCGGTGTGTTGTCGGGGCGCCGCCACCAGCGGTGGCATGCGGCAGGCCCCGCCGTCCGCACGGACGGCGGGGCCCCGCGTCGTCAGGGAACGGCCCTGGTGCCGGACTGGGTCGGGCCGCCCTGCCGGGGGATCCTCGGCCGGGGCGCGACGGTCCGTGCGGGGTCGGCCGTCTCCCGCCGGGCCTCGGGCCGACTGAGCGCCCAGGCCAGCAGCCCAGGGTCCGCCAGCGTGTCCACCCACAGGTCGGCCAGGGCCACGGCCTCCCCGCCGGGCCTTGGCCCCACTCCGACGGCCCGCAGGCCCGCCGCGCCGGCGGCCTTCAGCCCGTTGACCGAGTCCTCGACGGCCAGGGCTCTGCCGCACTCCACGCCCAGGTGCCGCGCGGCCTCGACATAGGTGTCGGGGTGGGGTTTGGGGCGTACTCCCGCGCCCGGCACGACGATGTGCCGGAAGTGGTGCCGCAGTCCCACGGACTCCAGGCAGAACTCCACCACGTCTGCAGGGCAGTTGCTGGCAACGGCCAGCGGTACCGCCCGGCTCAGGGCCGTCACCAGGGCCCGCGCCCCGGGCATCGGCACGGGATCCCCGGCGACGAGAGTGCGGAACGCCGCCAGGAGTTGCCGGGTCATCTCCTCGGCTCTGTCGGGTCTGCCAGCCAGGCGGGCCATGAGGGCGCCGCACTCGGTGTAGTGCAGGCCCTTGCTGCGGTGCGTGAACTCCGCGTCGGGTACGACGCCGTGGCCGCGCAGGACCGTGTCCCGCGCTTGCTGCCAGTGCCGTTCGGAGTCCACCAGTGTGCCGTCGCAATCGAAGACGACGGCCGCTGGAGTCCAGTCGCAAATACGATGGGTCGTCATGTGTGTGCCGTTCTTGGCGCAGGACGGAACGGCCGGAAGGCGGCACGATCCGCCGGTGGGGATGCCGGTGTGTGCCTGCTGCGCTTTCTTCACTTCGGGAAAGCGTCCAGAAAGCGTGACATCGCAGGCCGAGATGACTGGTTCACGCATGCATGGGTCACACATCGCGGTAGGCGGTGGTTCTGACCGCATCCGGAACCAGAAACATAATGAACGCTACGCTCTTTCGGAGCAGTCGTGAAGATTTGCCACCGCAATACCCACGTGTGGGTGACGCCTCATCGATAACGCAGCACACCCTCGGCCGTATGCTCGCCGCCCTGCCGAATGCAGAAGAAGCCGGTACGGCCGTGGGGGAAGCAGTGAATGACCGCGGGCGGTGCGTGTTCGGTGAACTTCAAAGCCGTCATACGGCCGGAAACCGGCCGGAGCAGAAATCCTCCGCTGCGCAGGGCGATGGCCTGTCGTGCCGCCTCCAGCAGGGCCATCCCGGGCACATGGTCGGTGCCGTGGTCGAAGTAGTAGGGGTGGCGTGGATCGGCCGGGTCCACCAGGATGCCGTCCTCCTGACGGGAGATGAGGACGTCGGCCCTCGAGTCGAGCCCCAGGACGCCCGGTTGCGGCCGGGGGCGCCGGCTGGGCGCCGGGGCGGCCGCAGCGGACTCGGAGCGGAGTTGCGCGTACCGCCGGGCGGCGAGAATCCGCGCCCCGCCCGCCGCGTGTGCGAACGTGCGGCCTCCGGCGAGGAATTCGGCCCGCATCCGCAGCGCGGTCACCCCTTTCCCGTTCCGGCCGGTGCGGAGGTCACCGACCGACACCCGGCAGGTGACCTCGCTGGCGCCGTGCGGTGCCGTGGGTTCCGCGGTCGTGTCGAGCCGGAAGGAGACGTCATCGATCAGGAAGCGCGCCGTGGCCGGCACGCCGAAGTGGCGCAGCGGAACGCAGATGCCGAGCTGGCGCAGGGTCTCGACGAGCATCCAGGGGCTGTGCCGGTCGTCACGACCGCGGGGGAACGTGGGATGCGAGCGTGTCCACGCGGCGGCGGCGCAGAAGGTGAGCGGCCCGCAGGAGCGGAGGTCCGTCAGCAGCACCTCGGCCACCGAGATCCGGTGCACCGCCTCGCGTTCGACGGTCCTGGACCAACTCAAGGAAGAACAACAAAAGCTGGAATCCATGAAAAAAGCTAATAAGACTATTGCTGCTTTCGCATGCGCGACCCTCCTGACCCTCCGGCGGGACGGCTACATTCCTCCTCGCGACCCATCGACGGACAGGGGGCAACGGCGTGCAGGATCGTGCGGAAGAAACCCGCAAAGCCGTATTACTGGCCGCGGCTCACCTGTTCTTCGAACGTGGGTACGTGGCAACAAGTATCAATGACATCAGCGAACGGTCCGGCCGCACCAGCGGAGCCATCTACTTCCACTACACCAACAAGGAACGGCTCGCCCTCGCCGTGGTGAAGGCGCATTTCGCGACCTGGCCGGCCATGATCGCGCGCCATGAGGCCGCCGCGGAACCGGCCCTGGAGAAGCTCGTCGGCCTCAGCTTCGCGGTCGCCCGGGCCTTCCGTGACGACGTCCTCGTCCGCGCGGGCGCCCGGCTGTGGGCCGAGCGGAAGTCCATCGACGTCGAGATGCCTCCGCCCTTCGTGGACTGGATCGCCACGGTCGAGCGGCTGCTCACCCAGGCACGCGCCGACGGGGACCTCGCGCCCGGGGCGGATCCCAGCCGCGACGCCCCCACCCTGGTCGCCGCGTTCTTCGGGCTGCACACCCTCTCCGACGCCCTCGACGACCGCCTGCTGATCGAGGACCGCCTGACCGACCTGTGGCTGCTGCTCCTTCCGGGCCTCCAGGCCGAGCCCGCACCACGGGAGCTGCTGGCCACGGTGGGCGCCCGGGTGGCCGCCGACGTCTCCGGCCAGGGCCTGTCCTTCGGATCAGGTCGGCCGTAGGGAACAGTCCTTTTCAGCCCCTAGACGCCAACGTGATCCGAAAGGCAGACCCTAGAGCTCCGCCGCCTCGGCATACACCTGGGACAGCTCGGGGGCGCCCGTGGAGGCCCAGGTGTGGCCGTCGGTGACCACGTCGATCTCGCGGCCGGAGGCCAGCCGGACCACGGGGTGGCCGTTCGGCCAGATCTCCCATGCGGCGCCGGGGACCGTGCGCACGATGACCGTGCCCAGGTAGAGGCCCGCGTCGTTCCCGAGCCAGGGCAGGACCTCCTCGTCGTCGCGCCAGCGCGGCAGGAGCTGGTCGAGCGCCTCCAACGAGGCGGTGGAGTCGTCGAGTTCGACGCCCGCCTGCTCGGCGTGGGAACGCAGCAGCTCGCATTCGGACAGGAGTCCGGTGACAGCGTCCGCGTCGGCGTCGCCGTCGGAGAACACCGCGACGCCCAAGGCGGGACCGCGTTTCTTGCGCCAGTTGCCCAGGAAGGAGATGTTCATACGCCCAGCGTGACACCGGCGCGCTCTGAGACACCACAGGCGCGCAGAGGCTACCGTCACGCCCCCTGCGGCTACGGCTCCAGGTCCACCACCACCGGCGCATGGTCCGAGGCGCCCTTGCCCTTGCGCTCCTCCCGGTCCACATAGGCGTCCTTGACCGCCTTCGCGAACGGCTTGTTGCCGTACACCAGGTCGATGCGCATACCGCGGTTCTTGGGGAAGCACAGCTGGCGGTAGTCCCAGTACGTGAACGGGTGCTCGTACTTCAGCGGGCGCGGTACCACGTCCTCCAGGCCCGCCTCGCGCAGGGAGGCCAGGGCGGCACGCTCGGCCGGGGTGACATGGGTCGAGCCCTCGAAGGCCGTGATGTCGTAGACGTCGTCGTCCGTCGGCGCCACGTTGTAGTCGCCCAGCACCGCGAACGGGCGGCTGCCCGCGGCGTCGCCCGCGACGGCCGCCTTCAGCGCCTCGAACCACTGCAGCTTGTACGCGTAGTGCGGGTGGTCCACCTCGCGGCCGTTCGGCACGTACACCGACCAGACGCGGACCGGGCCGCAGGTCGCGGAGATGGCGCGGGGCTCCTCCACGCCGTCGTAGCCGGGGTCGCCGGGCAGGCCCTTGACCACGTCCTCCAGGCCGACGCGGGAGAGCACCGCGACGCCGTTCCACCGGCCGTCCGCGTGGACCGCCGCCTCGTAGCCCAGCTCGCGCAGCTGGTCGTACGGGAACTGGTTCTCGGCGATCTTGGCTTCCTGGAGGCAGAGCACGTCCGTGCCGCTGCTCTCCAGCCAGGCCAGGAGCCTCGGGAGGCGGGCGGTGATCGAATTCACGTTCCAGGTCGCGATGCGCATGCCTCACAACCTACCCGGCGGGTACGACAACCGGCTCCGCCCTGTCTCCCGAGGCCTCCGCCCGCCTCAGACCTCCGCCGACCCGCCCGGGGCCAGCCTCAGGTGCTCGGCTCCGCCCAGGGCGCCGATCTGGTTGTCGTAGATCGGGCGGGCCAGGTCCGTCAGCAGGGCGTCGTGGATGTCGTAGGCGCGCTGCGGCTTGACCTCACGGACGTACTCGATCACCTCGGCGATCTTGTTCCAGGGCGCCATCACCGGGAGCATCAGCGTCTCGACGGGGCGGTCGGGGACGGTGAGGGCGTCGCCGGGGTGGAAGACCTTGCCGCCGTCGATCAGATAGCCGACGTTCGTGATGCGCGGGATGTCCGGGTGGATCACGGCGTGCAGTTCGCCGTGCACCTGGACGTCGAAGCCCGCGGCGGTGAAGGTGTCACCGTGGCCGACGGTGTGCACGCGGCCCGGGAAGGCCGCCGAGATCTGCTCGGCGACCGACTTCAGGGTCCAGATCTCGGCGCCAGGGTTGGCCTCCATGCCGGCCCGCAGCCGGTCCTCGTTGAAGTGGTCGAGGTGCTCGTGCGTGACCAGGATGGCGTCCGCGCCGACCGCGGCGTCCTCCTCGCTGAACGTGCCGGGGTCGATGACGAGCGTCCGCCCGTCCTTCTCGAGCCGGATGCAGGCGTGCGACTTCTTCGTGAGCTTCATGGGTCCATCCTGCCCTCGCCGCAAGGGCGTGGGCCTGTGCAGCATGGTGTTCCCGGTACCCGGCTGGCGATCACTCCTGCGGGGTCGTCTCCTCCCGGATGACCTGCTGCGCCACCTTGAACGCACTGTTCGCGGCCGGTACGCCGCAGTAGACCGCGGCTTGGAGCAGCACTTCCCCGATCTCGGCGGGGGTCAGGCCGTTGCGCAGGGCCGCCCGGGTGTGCGCGGCGAGCTCTTCCAGGTGGCCGCCCGCGACCAGCGCGGTGAGGGTGACACAGCTGCGGGTGCGCCGGTCGAGGCCGGGCCGGTTCCAGATCTCGCCCCACGCGTAGCGGGTGAGGAACTCCTGGAAGTCGCCGGAGAAGTCGTCCGCGGAGGCCAGGGCCCGGTCGACGTGCGCGTCGCCGAGCACCTCGCGGCGGATCTTGATCCCGGTGTCGTACGGATCGGGCCGTGCCGAGGGCTGGGGCGGGGCCGCGGCCGGGGCGATCTCGGCCACCGGGACGACCGGGGGCGGCGCGACCGGCACCGGCTTCGCCGGGGGCGCCGCGATCGCCGCCATCTGACCGGTGGTCGCGTCGAAGGCGGGCTGCCACGCGGTCGCGAAGTGGTGGACGAGCAGGTCGGTGACCGCGGCCGGCTGTTCCACGGGCACCAGGTGGGAGGCGCCGGGGACGACCGCGAGCCGGGCGTCCGGGATCCCGGCGACCAGGGTGCGTGCCTCGGCGGGCCCGGTGACCTGGTCCTCGGAGCCGACGAGGACCAGGGTGGGCACGCCGATACGGCCCAGCTCCGCCCGTACGTCGAAGGCGGCGAGCGCCTCGCAGGCCGCGATGTAGCAGCCGGGGTCGGTGGTGCGGACCATCTGCACGGCCCACTCGGTGATCGCGGGCTGCGCTGCGGCGAACCCCGAGGTGAACCAGCGCTCCGGGGACGTGCGGGCGATCGGGTCCAGTCCGTTCGTACGGACGATCACACCGCGCTGGCGGAACTCGTCCGCCGTGCCGAAGCGGGGCGAGGCGGCGATCAGCACGAGCGAGGCGAGGCGCTCGGGGTGGCGCAGGGCCAGTTCGATGCCCACGGCGCCGCCGAGGGCGCAGCCCGCGTAGCCGAAGCGCTGCACACCGAGCGCGTCGAGGGTGGCGAGCAGGCGGGTGGTGAGGTCGGCGACAGAACCCGCCGGGTGGGCGGGTGCGCCGCCGTGACCGGGCAGGTCGAAGCGGAAGACGCGCCACTGCTTGGCGAGCTCCGGAACCTGCCGGTCCCACATGTGCCATGTGGTACCCAGTGAGGGACCCAAGATCAGGACCGGAGCGTCTTCTGGCCCGTCAAAGCGGTATTGCAGGGTGTTCGGGGGTGTCTCACTCACGCCCCAGACCCTCTCACGTCTCACGGAAGCCCCTATAACGCGGGGGCGAGGGAAGCCGGGTGAGCTGTTCGATGCGCTCGGCAAGCATTCTCAGGGTCATGTGGGTGGCCTGGGCCACCGCGCTCTCGCCGTCCTCGCCGTCGCCTGGCCCGAGGCGTGCGCAGGTGCGGAACAGCTCGCGGTTGCCCAAGCTGGACAGTCGTTCCCGCAGTGCGGGATCGGCGATGACCAGGACGGCTTTGAGCTGGTTGATCGCCTGGGTGCGGGCCTTGACCGCGGAGTCCTTGGCGAGCTTGAACATCCGGGCGCTGTGCACCGGTCCGTCGTCGGTTTTCGCCCGGGCCCGGGCGCGGCCACTGAGCACGGCCCGCGCGGCGGCCTGCGCATCGAGCGGGTCCGACTTCGGTGGTCCGAGCGGTCGGGCCGGTTCACCTCGTACACCTCGACGTGCTGGCCCAGCAGGTAGCGGGACAGGCCCGCGCCGAAGGTGCCAGTGCCCTCCACACCGGCCCGGCGCACCGTCCCCCGCTTGTGGGCCCACACCAGCAACCGCCGGTAGCCGGCCGCCGTCGCCGGAAAGGACTCGGACTCAGTGCCCAGGACCCTCCCCAGCGGGGAGACCACGGCAGCCACGTGCACCTCGCCGTGCGTGTCCACGCCCAGGACGACCTCACCCCGAACGGGAGGATCCGTGCTGGAGGAGGTGCTGGCCCCTCCGCCGAACCGGGTCATGCTCACCTCCATTCTAACTCGAACGATCGTTAAATTAAGCACGCATAAAGATGTTTTGCTGCCACGCGGCGCCAGGACCGGTCGGAACCCGGCGCTGCGCGCTCAGCGAAGGCAGTTCAGGGCGACGTCCGCGGTCCGCGTCAGCGCGGCCCGATCCGGATTTATGGCACCCATGACCCGCAGGCCCTGGAAGGTCATGGCGAGGAATCCGGCGAGGTCTGCGGCGCTCCGGTCGGCCGGGATCTCGCCCCGTCCTTGGGCCTCGGTAATGGCCTCGAAGAGTGTGAGCTCAAGCAGCTGCGTCGTTGCGCGAAGCCGCTCGGCCACCTGCGCATCGCTGTGCGCACGCTCCATCGCCGCCCCCACAATCAGACATGACGCCTGGCCGGGACCGCAGGTCACTTCGTCGATCACTGCCGCGAAAGCCGCACGGATCGTCTCCCGCGCGTCACCGCCGGCGCGCAGCATCTCGATGAACGGCAGCGCGTAGTGCCGCCGGTACAAGTCCAGTGCAGCCAGGTAGAGACCTTCCTTGCTGCCGAAGGCCGCATAGATCGAACCACTGCCGATCTCCATGGCCTTCGCCAGGTCACGCACGGAGGTGCCACCGTACCCGGTACGCCGGAACGCCTGCATCGCCGCGGTGACGGCGGCTTCGGTGTCGAACTCGCGAGTGCGTGCCATACAACCGACCGTACCTATTGATGGAACGATCGGCAAATAAATGTGGAGAGTCTTGCGGAGCCGCTGGTCATCGCCGGCTGAAGCAAGATAGGCCTTGGGCGGGCGCGGGTGGGACGGACATCTGGTCTCCAAGGTCTGATGAGCAGGGCACGGCGTCACGGCGAGAGTGACAGTTCGAGATCGCTCAAACGAGATGCGACGCCAGCCGTCGGTCGCCACCGGCCCGAGGTCCGGACGCTCCTACAGCAGGTCGTCGGGGCATGTGCGAAGGCCCGGAAGGGGTGTGACCTACAGGCCGGGGCCGTGTCCTCCTCGCGTCAAGGACTTCTCACGGTGCCGCTGGACCGCGATCTGGGTCGCTCTGCCGGCCGCCCCCGGATCGGCCGCCGCACAGGCAGCCAACCCGCACTTCCACTCGTCCCCGATCAGGCATGCAGTACGACCGCGTGGACCGGTCATCGAGAGCGCGCCCGGCTCCCTGTCTCGCCCGGCCGCGTCCCGGGCTCCATCAGGGAAGTCGTACGGTGCTCGATCAACCGACCACGGGCGGACCATGCCGTGATTGCCGACCTACGCCAGGACCAACTATTCGCAGGCGCTCTCGAACGCGCTGTGCGAGAGCTGGGTGCCTTTGTCGCCATTGTTTACGTGGCCCAGGTGGGCGAGCGGGACCTGATCGCTGCGGCCGCGGGCGGCACACACCATCAGTTGGAAAATACTCCGAGGCCGAACACTTGCTGCAAGGAAGGGCTTCAGCCGCTCGCCCGCAACCACCCCTTGACACACGCGCTCGTGTCCGGCCGCTGTGACGGCCGGACACGAGCGGTGCGTCACTCGGCGACGTCCACGACGACCTTGCCGTCCGCCTCCCCGCGCTCGACCAGCTCGTGCGCCGCGGCGACCGTCGCCAGCGTGAAGTGGCGCGTGTCAACGCGGGGCTCCAGCGCGCCTGTCTCGGCGAGGGCGGCGGCCTGCCGCATGATCTCGCCGTGGTGCTCGCGCCCGCGGCCGGTGAGCATCGGCAGCAGCGTGAAGACTCCGGAGTAGGTGGCTCCGCGGAAGGACAGCGGCGCGAGACCGTGGGTGCCCCAGCCGAGGGCGCTCACCACGTGCCCGGTATAGGTGCGCGCGGCGGTGAAGGACGCGTCGAGCGTCTCTCCGCCGACGGTGTCGTAGACGATGTCGAAGCCCTCCCCGCCGGTGTGCTCGGCAACGTACGCCTCGACCGACGTGGAGGTATAGTCGATCGGCGTCGCGCCCAGACGTGCGATGGTCTCCAGGCTTCGCGGCGAGCCGGTGGCGAAGACCTGGGCGCCCCGGGCCTTGGCCAGTTGGACGGCCACGTGCCCGATGCCCCCGGCGCCGCCGTGCACGAGTACCTTCTGCCCCGTGCGCACCCCCGCCCGGTCCACCAGGCCCTCCCAGGCAGTGATGAAGACCAGGGGAAGTGCCGCTGCCTGACGCATCGTCAGCCCGGGGGGTTTACGGGCCAGCAGACGTGCGTCCACGGCCGCGTACTCGGCGAGGGAGCCCTGCAGGTCGCCGACCCCACCGGTCATCCCGAAGACCTCGTCGCCCGGCGCGAAGCCCGTGACATCAGCACCGACCTCCTCGACCACGCCGGCCAGGTCCAGGCCGAGCACGGCGGGAAGCACGCTGCGGGCGTGACCCGCCTTTCCTGCGCGAATCTTGGTGTCCAGCGGGTTCACACCGCTGGCCGCGATCCGCACCAGCACCTGGCCCGGACCGGGCGTCGGCTTGGCGATCTCGCTCAGGGTCAAGGGGCCGCCGAACTCTTCGAGCACCACGGCACGCATCGTGGCTCCGACCGGCAGACGGGAGGATGTCATGATAGTTCCTTTCGAACGGACAGGTCTGTCTTTGCGGGCCATCGAGCTCCCCGTCCACAGCGCGCGGACACCGCAGACGGAGCGGATGAATCGGCTGTGCGGATCAGGCGGCAGGCGGGCAGGCCCGCTCGACCGCGGCACGCGCCGCGTCCTTGGCGGCGGCGGGTATCGCCGGGTTCTGCTCAAGCCTGCCCGCGGCGAGGGCGCCATCGATGAGCAGGGTCAGTTGAAGGGCCAGCCCATCGGGGTCCGCGGCGCCGGCCGCCTCGGCCAGCTCGCGCACCCAGGCCCGCACGGTCCGCTTGTGCTCGACGGTCACCTCGTGCGGCGGACTGCCCGGCTCACTCTCCGCCGCGGCGTTGATGAACGGGCAGCCGTGGAAGCCATGGCGCTCATAGGAGGCGGAGACCGCGTCGAACAGGCCCACCAATTGCTCGCGGGGATCGTCGCCGGCCGCCAGGGCGGCTGCACGCAGCTTGCCTCGCCAAGAGTCGTCGACCCGTCGCAGATACGCGGCGGCCAGTCCGTCCTTGGAGGGGAAGTGCACGTAGAGCGTGGACTTGGCCACGTCGGATTCGGCGATGATGCGGTCCACCCCTACACCGCGCAGACCGTGCGCCGAGAACAGCGCCTCGGCCGCCGTCAGTATGCGCTCACGGGCCGGAAGGCGTTTCGCCGTTGCGGACATGCCGCTCACCTCGCTTCCACCGGGGCCGCGCGGCCCTGGTGCATCAAAACTAACAGACAAGTCTGTCCGATACGGATGAGGTGCTGGTCACAACCCTTGACGGCCGACCCGTGCCACACTCCGCCATCCGCCGGCTCGGAACGATCGCTACAAATTGCTACGAATTTCTCCCACCTGAGGGGGAGAGGGTGCAGGGAAATCGCTGATTTTTTTGACGCCTCGTTCCACATAGGGTTCACTGGCGGACGTGGCCGGGTCGCGACCGACCGGTAGTGCGGCGCTTCCTCGGTGAGTGCCAAGTCGGTCGCTCACAGGCCCGGTACTCAACGACCGTCGCCCGCGCACGGATGGGGCGCCGAAAGGACACAGCATGAACAAGCAGGAATAGCGCACCGCTTCCGCATGGCGTTCACGTGTGGTCGGCGCCGCCGCCGTGGCCGCACTGCTGGCCGGCGGGAGCGCGGGCACGGCAGCATGGGCCTCCCAGCCCGCGTCCGCCGCGCACCACCCGGCGCAGTCCGCTGCGGCGCACAACGCGGCCACGGTGCAGCGGCTGGCCGACATCGAGGACATCCGCCAGGTGAAGGCGCGCTACTTCCGCTACCTCGAGAGCAAGCAGTGGTCCAAGCTGGCCGCTCTCTTCACCGCCCACCCCGCCATCGACGTGGGCGCGAAGTACAGCAGCGGCAAGGAGCTCGCCGAGAAGACGGCAGCGCTCCTGGGTGACGCGCCCACCGCTCACCAGGGCTTCCTGCCCGAGATCCAGGTGCACGGAAACCGCGCCACGGCGATCTGGGCAATGGAGGACTACGTGAGCTTTCCGGACCGGATCCAGCTACAAGAACGGCTTCCACGACTACGGCGAGTACCGCGACGCCTATCAGCGGATCCACGGCCACTGGTACATCTCCAGCACCGTGCTGTCCCGGTTCCGGGTGGACACCGTTCCCAACTGGACGCCGTCCACCGCACCGAAGAAGTAACAGCAACCACTACCCCCTCGGCCCGGACAGGGCCCGTATCACCCCAAGGAGTAACAGCATGAGCACCATTGGTGTCGGCATCATCGGCGGCAGCCCGGGCGGCTGGGCCTCCATCAGCCACATCCCCGCTCTCATGGCCCTGCCGGACTTCACACTGCGCGCCGTCAGCACCTCCCGCCGTGAGTCGGCAGAGGCGGCCGTGCGGGAGTTCGGGGTGGAGGCGGCGTTCGACAACCACGCCGCGCTGCTGGCCCACCCGGGGATCGACATCGTCGTAGTGGCGGTCAAGGTTCCCCACCACCGGGAGCTCATCTCCGCCGCGATCGAGGCCGGCAAGACCGTCTACAGCGAATGGCCGCTGGCCCTGAACCTGGCGGACGCCACCGAGCTCACCCAGCGTGCCGACGCCGCCGGGGTGCGCACCGCCATCGGCCTGCAGGGCCGCTACCACCCCGAACTGCGCTACGTGCGCGACCTGATCCAGGACGGCAGGATCGGCCGGGTCATCGGCACCTCCCTCGTCGCCTCCGGCATGGTCTGGAACGGGCAGACCACCAAGGCTCACACCTACTGGTACGACGAGACACAGGGCGCCACCCCCCTGTCCGGCGCCGCCCTGCACGCCATCGACGCACTCAATGTCACCCTCGGCGAATTCGACCACCTGTCGGCCAACCTCGTACGCGGCCGCAGGGAGGTGACCGTCACCGACGACGGCAACACCATCGTCCCGGTGACCGCCCCGGACCAGATCTCGGTCATCGGCACCCTCCAGAACGGCGCCGCGGCCTCGGTCTTCTACCGCGGCGGCGCCTCCCGCGGAGACAACTTCCGCTGGGAGATCAACGGCACCGACGGCGACATCGTCCTCACTGCTCCCTGGGGCAACATCCAGGTCACCGACCTTACCCTCCAGGCCGGCTTCGGCGAGGACGCCACCGTGTCCAAGCTCGAAGTACCCGCCGAGTACTCCGCCGGCATCCCCGACGGCCTCGTCGGCCCCGCCAGGAACGTCGCCGCGCTCTACACCCACCTGGGACGCGACCTCCGCGAAGGCACCCGCACAGCCCCCGACTTCACCTATGCCCACACACGCCACCAGCTGATGAACGCCATCGTGAACTCGTCCCGGCAGACCGCGAGTTCCTCGGCTGACCTCGCGCGGTAGGCCGATTCCCTGACTTGGGCTGCGGGTAACTTTGCCGCTAATATTTAACGAACGCACGCTATTGGCCCGGGGTCACCTCTCGCCATCATGAGGCTGGGCGCCAAGCGTCAGGGGCGGGTTGCGCCCTGTGCCGGCGCCGATGCACCTCGCCCCGGCTGACACAGCCCGGCAGGAGCGACACGGGCTGCCATGGCATGCGAGAACCGAACGTCACTAACCGGGGATTAGCCACTTATCACCCAGTTGACCGACGAAGACGGTGTCGGCAGCGTTGACGGCATTACCGGCTTTGGACGTCCTGTCTCACTCGGTTGAGCCGCCCCTCGGGTCAAGGCGCCGGCAGGTTCTCGTGCCAGCGCCGAGGCGGGGCGGCACACCGGCTGTCTCCACCGGCGGCGTCACTTCTCGAGCAGCACATTCAATGACAACGACGGAGAAAACACGTATGCACAGCACCACGTCCCACGGAGTGCCCGGCGGGCCGGTCGATGCCTGTCCCAGGGCCGAGCCGGTCGCAGCGGCGGCCGCGTTGCAGCCGCTGCTGCGGGAGCACGCCGCTCGCGGTGACAGGGACCGCGTCGTACCGGCCGAGGTCGTGCGGGCGCTGTCCGAGGCCGGCGTCTTCCGGCTGCTGACGCCGAAGCGGTACGGCGGCCAGGAGGCGGACCTGCGCACCCTGACCGACGTCTCGGAGGCGCTCGGCGAAGCCGACGGCTCGGCGGCCTGGGTCGGGATGATCATCTCTGTGACGAACTGGCTGGCGTGCTTGTTTCCGGATCAGGCGCAGGAGGAGGTGTTCGGGGCCGACCCTGATGCACGCGTGACCGGTGTGGCGGCACCGACAGGCATGGGGGAGCCGGTGCCGGGAGGCTGGCGGGTCAGCGGCCGCTGGTCGTACAACTCCGGCGCGCCGTACGCAACCTGGGTGGCGGTCGGCGCACTCCTCAAGGACGAGGGCGGTGCGGTCGTGGATCAGGCTCTGGTGCTGATCCCCGCCTCGGAAGTGGCCATCGAGGACACCTGGCACACCGCCGGGATGCGGGGTACCGCCAGCAACACCCTCGTCGCGCAGAATGTGTTCGTTCCCGCGCACCGGGTCCTGTCGGTCCCGGCGGCGGCGGAGGGGGTCTACCCGCGCTCGTCCCGCGAGGAGGAGCTGTACGGCGCTTCGTTCGGCCCGATGCTGCTGCTCTGCCTGCTCGGTCCGCTGCTCGGGCTGGGCAAGGCGGCTCTGGACGTGGTGGTACGTGCTGCGGCATCCAAGCCGCTGTCGTTCACCGTTCATGGCCGGCAGGCGAACTCGGTGGGGATCCAGATGCAGGTGGCCGAGGCCGCGCTGAAGATCGAGACGGCCCGGCTTCATGCCCACCGCGCGACCTCGCAGGTCGACCAGGCGGCCGCCGCCGGTCCGCTGGACTATGCCGCGCGCGCCCACATCAGGGCCGAGGCGGGCTACGCGGCCCGCCAGATCCTCGAGGCCATCGGCATCCTGCTGGACGCGCACGGCGCCTCTGCCTTCGCCGAGGCAAACACCCTGGAGCGCATTTGGCGTGATGCGAACGCCGCAGCCCGCCACGCCGGCCTGATCCCTGCCGTCGGCCTGGAGGTCTACGGCAAGACACTGCTGGATGTGAACGAGCGAGTGAGCCTCATGGTATGACCGGCAGCCGGATGGGGTCTGCGCCCTGTGGGGCGGGCGTCACCCCATCCGGCCGCGCGGCAGGCCTTGCCCGTAACAGGGCCGTCCGAACCCAGGGCCGACCCCGCACAGCGCGGCGAAAGACGCCTCACTGCCCAAGCCTTCCGGGTTGCCCCCCATCGTGATCAGCAAAGTGACGGCCGTGTCCGGACCGATGCCCACCACGGTGAGCGGCTGATGCCGACCTGAGCGCCAGTACGTCTTCGGCGGCGGGTCGTATCGAGCGCTCGTTGGATCACACAGGCAATGGATCGCCCTGTCCCGCTCTCCGGGTACCGTCAGGGTATGAGTCATCCGCACCCCGAGCTGAAAGCCGCCCCGCCCCTTCCCGAAGGGGGGCTGCGGGTCATCGCCCTGGGCGGCCTGGGTGAGATCGGCCGCAACATGACCGTCTTCGAGCACGCCGGCAAGCTGCTCATCGTCGACTGCGGCGTGCTGTTCCCCGAGGAGACCCAGCCCGGCGTGGACGTGATCCTGCCGGACTTCACCTCGATCCGGGACCGGCTGGACGACATCGTGGCCGTGGTACTCACCCACGGCCACGAGGACCACATCGGCGGCGTGCCGTACCTGCTGCGCGAGCGCTCCGACATTCCCGTCGTCGGCTCCAAGCTGACGCTGGCCTTCCTGGAGGCCAAGCTCAAGGAACACGGCATCCGGCCGCGCACGGTGCGGGTGCGCGAGGGCGACCGGCGTGGCTTCGGGCCCTTCGACTGCGAATTCGTGGCGGTCAACCACTCCATCCCCGACAGCCTCGCGGTCGCGATCCGCACGCGGGCCGGGATGGTGCTGCACACCGGCGACTTCAAGATGGACCAGTTCCCTCTCGACGACCGCATCACCGATCTGCGCGCCTTCGCCCGCCTCGGCGAGGAGGGCGTGGACCTGTTCCTCACCGACTCCACCAACGCCGAAGTACCCGGCTTCACCACCTCCGAGCGTGAGCTGAACCCGGCGATCGAGCAGGTGATGCGCACCGCTCCACGCCGGGTCATCGTCTCCAGCTTCGCCAGCCACGTGCACCGCATCCAGCAGGTCCTGGACGCCGCCCACCAACACGGCCGCAAGGTCGCCTTCGTCGGCCGGTCGATGGTCCGCAACATGGGCATCGCCCGTGACCTGGGCTATCTGAAGGTCCCCTCCGGTCTGGTCGTGACCACCAAGGAGCTGGAGAAGCTCCCGGACCACAAGATCACTCTGGTATGCACCGGCTCCCAGGGCGAACCCATGGCCGCGCTGTCACGGATGGCCAACCGCGACCACATGATCCGCATCGGCAAGGGCGACACCGTCCTGCTCGCCAGCTCCCTCATCCCCGGCAACGAGAACGCCATCTACCGGGTGATCAACGGACTCACCCGGTGGGGCGCCCACGTGGTCCACAAAGGCAACGCCAAGGTGCACGTCTCCGGGCACGCCAGCGCCGGCGAACTCGTCTACTGCTACAACATCGTCAAACCCCGCAACGTCATGCCCGTCCACGGCGAATGGCGCCACCTGCGGGCCAACGCCGACCTCGCCATCCGTACCGGTGTCGACCCCGAACGGGTCGTCATCGCCGAGGACGGCCTCGTCGTCGACCTGGTCGACGGGCGCGCATCCATCACCGGCAAGGTCCCCGCCGGCAACGTCTACGTGGACGGCATGGAAGTCGGCGGCGCCACCGAAGCGTCCCTCAAGGACCGCCTCACCCTCGCCGCCGAAGGCGTGGTCACGGTGGTGGCGATCGTCGACGCGGACACCGGCGCCCTCGCCGAGGCCCCCGACTTCCTGGCCCGGGGTTTCGTCCACGACGACGCCACCTTCGAGCCGGTCGTCCCCGTCATCGAGAAGACCCTGGCCACCGCGGCCGAGGAAGGCGTCGGGGACGCGCACCAACTCGAACAACTCGTCGCCCGCGCCGTGGCGAACTGGGCGTTCCGCACCTATCGCCGCAAGCCCCTCATCATCCCCGTCATCATCGACGCCTGAGCCGCAGCCCGTCAGCACGATCCCGGTTCCGACCCTGGCCCCGCCGGGATCGAGGTCGGGCACGGGAGTCAGCAGCCACCCCGGCAGGCCGGGGTGGCAACGCACTCGACATGATGAGTCATCGAAAACATGTCACATGAGACATGGGACGAAGAAACCCCAGTACAGACCGCATCTTCCGGCTCTTCTGGCGGGCACTCAGGCCCTCGGAGCGTCAAACGAGCGTCACGATCGGGGGGACAAGGAGTTTCAGAGGTCGAGGACCAGGCGGTCGCCCTTGGCTCGGGAGACCAGATCATCATGGTGTCGCCTGCGGCATGCTCCTGGTCGTCCAGGACCGAGTCGCGGTGGTCGATCTCCCCGGACAACACCTTCGTCTCGCAGGTTCACCCACTCTCCGTACGCCCGCCGCAACGACTCACCGAACGCCATCGAAGCTCGGGTGCGGCCCCCGTGGACGAGGCGCCAGTCGGCGCGGCTCGCGTTGACAGCCGCGATCATGGGCAGGATTCCGACCGTGTCGTCCTGTTCCCCGAGGACGGGCAGCGCCTCACCCACTGGATGCACCAACACCTCACCCTCACCTGGAGCGACGTGCCGATTGCGATGGCTCTGGGAGTGCCGGAGGTGAGGAATTCGCCGGGGGGCAGGCCGCTGGCGCAGGCGATCACCACGCCGAGGCAGAGGCGACCGCACACACGGAGCGCGCGGCGTCCAGCGGCTCCTGCAAGCCGGCCCACGTGCAGGCGGAGCCGGGGCCCCGCCAACCGGCACACCGCGTCATCCCGAAGGAATGCGAAACTCGAATTCGGGACGGTCCCACGGCACGGCGGGCGGGTTCGCGAACGCGGTCCCGGTCCGCACCGCACCGACGCGGTGGTAGAAGTCCTCGGCGGGAAGGTGCGACACGACCTTGACACGGTCGATCCCGGCAGCACGGGCCTCGGACTGCATGTGCGCGACGAGCAGTCGTCCAATACCCCGTCCTTGCACGTCGTCGGCGACGAACAGCAGGTCGAGCTCCGGTGGAGCGAGGACGAGCGAGTAGAACCCGAGGACCCGGCCTCCGTGCTCGTCGGCGCCGACGGCCACAAAGGCGCGGTGGGCCTCGATGTAATCAGGACCGACCCGGTAGCCCGCGACTGCGGCTGCGTACTCGCCCTCGTAGGCGCCTGAGCCACGCACGAGCCGCGTGAGCCGTTTGGCATCCCGCGCGACGGCCCTCCGTATCGTGATCGGCTGGCTGATCGGGGAAGTGCGTGAACTCATCGGAAGAGTATTTCGCACCGGGGAGTGCCTTCGTGCGGCGGGTCGGCTGCTCGGGCAGGCGTTGCTGCACCGCTCCCGGGAACCGCTCGCCCAGGCCCCGATCGGTCACGTCACTGCCGCCGAATCGGCCGCCCGCCAGCAGCTCTGGACCCGAACCGCTGTGGAGGAGCCGAAGAACGGGGTGGTCGACGGCTGCTCTCCCTGGGCCTGCCGTGGCGAAGCCGAGCCGGTGCAGGAGAATTCCGAACCAGCCTCGTGAGGCGGATCATGACCCTCCGCAAAAGCCCCGTCGGGATGGTTCCCGACGGGGCTCCGCCGTACCACCCGCTGTCACACAGCTGTCACCAACTGGGCGGACTCTCCTGGACGTGAAGGCCATGACCTGCGGTTTCGTGCCCAAGATGGAGGGATTGGACGCCGATGGACGGTCGTTACGACCTGTGCCATGTGGTACCCAGTGAGGGACCCAGGATCAGGACCGGGGCGTCTTCCGGCCCGTCGAAGCGGTATTGCAGGGTGTTCGTCGTGTCTCACTCACGCCCTGCACGCTCTCACATCGCGCGCTTTGTCACGTGCTCGGGTCGGAGGCCGCTGGCGGTGCCGCGCTTTGGTCGCGACCGGGTCTGTGGCCGGACGGGTGGCCGGCAGTAACGGAGAACCGGCCGGCTGCGCTGCAAGTAATGAGGTCTGCCGTCACTTTGACAGGCGAGATGGCGAACGGGCCTATTTTTGGGAATCATTACGTTTGTCAGGCTATAAAGTCACTGTAAACCCCTGTGGTTGACAGAGCACACGGGAGTACGGTTCCGGCGCTCGGCAGTAGGAGACCAAGTGCGGCCGTAGGGGCGGCCGCGACTTACGCCGAAGAAGCCGGAGACAGTCCATGCGTGTGTATTCCGCACGGCGCAGACCGCGCCGCGGGGCGGAGCGCGGCGGCAGAGCGGCACTCGCCGTCGTCGCCGCACTCCTGATAGCGGGGACGGGACCCGTCGCCGCGTACGGGGCGAGCGACACGGATTCCAGCCGCCATGACGGGGCGGGCGAGGAGTCCCATGAACTGATGGAGTCCCTCGACGCGTTCAACGAGCCGAGGCTCTCCCCCAGCGGCCAGATCGCGCCGGGCGCGTACGCCGACGCCTGGGCGCACATCAAGAACATGCCGGTGAGGTCCGGCAGTTGGACCGAGGTCACCACCTCCCCGTACGACGAGGACGCGCTGCACTACCGCGACCGGTCGGCCTCCAACTCCGGTGGCGGTGCGGGCCACTCGGCGGGCCGCATCGCCGCCCTGGCCACCGATCCGACGCACCAGGGCGTGGTCTACGCGGGCGCCGCCGGCGGCGGCGTGTTCCGCTCCACCGACGACGGCAGGACCTGGACGCCGATCGCCGACCGGCTGCCCGCCCTGTCCGTGGGCGCCCTCGCGGTCGCGCCCGACGGCTCGCTGTGGCTGGCCACCGGCGAGGCCACCACCGCCTCCGACAACTACCTCGGCAGCGGCGTCTACCGCCTCGCGGACCCGGTCACCGGCACCTTCAGCGAGAGCGAGAAGGTGGGCGGTACTGAGCTGGACTCGGCCTCCATCCACACCGTCACGTTCGACAAGGCCGCAGGTTACGTCTTCGCGGCCTCCTCGCACGGCGTCTTCCGGCGCCCGCTGTCGGCCGGGCAATCCACCGCCTGGACGAAGGTCCTCGCCCCGTGCGCGGGCGTCGGCATCAGCGGCGTGGGCTGCGGAGTGGACAGCCACTACGCGGACATCGCCAACGACATCGCGGTACAGCCCGGCAGCGACGGCAAAAAGCTGCTGGCCAACGTGGCCTGGCGCAGCGGCGCCGACTACAACGGCTTCTACTACTCCGCCGACGCGGGCACCACCTGGAAGCGCGCCAACCCGACCGGTGCGATCAACCCCGCCGAGATCGGCAACGCCGCCTTCGCCTACGCGGCCGACGGCAGCAGGCTGTACGTCTCGATGGAGTCCCCCAAACTCCTCAACAAGTCATCCGGCTCCGGCGTGTACTCGGTCCTCGCGGGCGCGTACGTCAGCCAGAGCGGCAACGCCAACGGCTCGTTCAAGCAGATCGCGACCTCCTCGTCGCTGTCGGCAAGCGGCTCCGCGATGAAGGTCAACGAGATCGGCACCGGCTACCAGCCCGGCTCCCAGGCCTGGTACGACCAGGTGATCGCGGTCGACCCGAGCGACCCGAACCACGTCTACCTGGGCCTTGAGGAGATGTTCGAGTCCCGGGACGGCGGCGCCACCTGGAAGGCGATCGGCCGCTACTGGAACTTCGGCATGTCCTGCTTCTCGTACGACCCGGCCGAAAACACCTGTGACGGCGACGTGATGCACTCCGACCAGCACGCCCTCGCCTTCTCGCAGTGGAAGGGCAGCACACCGGAGGTGTTCGTCGGCAACGACGGGGGCGCCTACGCCCGCCCCACCGCACAGACCACCACCGGCTGGCGCAACCTCAACGAATCGGGCACCCTGCGCAACCTCCAGTACTACTCGGTACGCGCCGGCAAGATGACCGACGGCAGCGGCGAGGCCGTCTGGGGCGGCCTCCAGGACAACGGCGTCTCGCTGCTCGCGCCCAAGGGCGCCACCTACCAGGGGCAGCAGCTCAACCCGGACGGCCAGATGGTCTCCCCGTTCGGCGGTGACGGCGGCGACCAGCTGGTCAACCCCGCCAACGGCTGCCAGACCGTCGGCGAATACGTCGACCTCGCGCTGCAGATCACGAGCAACTGCGGCTACACCGCGAGCGACGACGGCTCCGAGGACGTGATCACCGACATCGCGCCCGGCGACCCGGGGGCCCGCTTCATCGCCCCGTTCAGCGCGGACGA
Organism: Streptomyces sp. NPDC093984; assembly: GCF_044764595.1. Classification (NCBI taxonomy): domain Bacteria; kingdom Bacillati; phylum Actinomycetota; class Actinomycetes; order Kitasatosporales; family Streptomycetaceae; genus Streptomyces; species Streptomyces sp. NPDC093984. The sequence goes on from NZ_JBIWIM010000001.1 coordinate 1,160,313, forward strand.
GACCGACCCGAACGGCCTGTGGGTCGCGGGCGGCCAGTACGTCTGGGGCAACACCAGGACCTGGAACAGCACCTCCGGCGCCGACTGGACCAAGCTGTACGACCTGGGCGCGGGACACTCCGCCTCGGCCGTCGCCAGCCGCAACCACGTGACGTGGGCGGCCTGGTGCGGCCCCTGCTCTGCGGTCGACGGGACCTTCGGGCGCGGCATCGCCACGAACTACGGCGGCACCTGGCACCAGGTGAACCTGCCCGCCGCCTTCCCGAACCGTTACATCTCCGGCCTGGCCATCGACCCGTCCGACGTCTCCGGCAAGACGGTCTACGCGGTGATCAACGGCTTCTCGCGGCACTGGAACGAGGGCCCCGGCGCCGGCTACGGCCACGTCTGGAAGACCACCGACGGCGGCACGACCTGGACGGACATCAGCGGCGACGCCTCGGCCTCGGACTCCTTCCCGGACGCCCCGGCCAACGCGGCGCTCGTCACCAAGAACGGCACCCTCGTGGTCGCCACCGACCTGGGCGTGTTCACCAGCACCTCGGCGGGCCACTGGGCGCGCCTGGGCACGAACCTGCCCACCTCGCCGGCGGTCTACCTCTCGCCGAGCCCGGACGGCAGCCAGGTGTACGTGGCCACCCACGGCCGAGGCATCTGGAAGACACAGACGCCGTAGCACCACGCCCAATCCCTCCAAGCCGTACCCGCCATCGCCCGGGTGCAGCGCCGAGGCCCCGGACCGAACGGCGGTTTCCAGGGCTCGTTGCAACACGTGGTCGTGTTGATCAGGCCGCGAGCAGTTTGTGCAGGCGCTCGGCTGGGGCTTCCCAGCCGAGCGTTTTGCGTGGGCAGCCGTTCAGCTCCAGCGGCGCGGCATCGAGGTGTTCGCGGGTGTGGGCTGCCTGGCCGGTGACGGTGCGGACGGTGGCGTAGGAAGTGCCGCCCTCGGCGGGGGTCAGTCAGCCCTGTCCCAGCGCCCCGAGTCCGGTCAGGGCGCCGACCGGGTCCGGGTCGGGGGTGCCCCGGGGCCACCAGTCGTCGCGGCCCGGTTCCGACTCGTACGCGTACCAGAGGCCGTCCTGGCCGAGACGGAGCTGGACATGGCCCTCGGGGTGGGTGAGGCGGTTGCGCCACGGGCGGAAGGCGGGCAGGTCCGCGGCCAGGAGCAGGGGGCGGGCGCGGTCGAAGCGGCCGGCCGGAGGGTCCCAGGGCTCCTCCAGTACGGCGAGGGCTTCCCTTCCGCCCTGCCGCCAGGCGGCGACCGCCCGCGCCAGGTCGGCCGGTGTCCGCCCGGTGGCGGCGGCCAGCGACGCGTACAGCGCCCGGCTTCCGGCGGTGAGGCCCGAGCCGGGGCGGGCGGCGGCGAGCCGTACCGCGTCCTGCCACAGGGTCAGTTCCGCGACCGGGTCGTGCCCGGTGGTCAGCAGGGCGTGCGCGCGGGCGGCGGCGTCCGTGGCGAGCTGGTCCAGCGCGAAGGAGTCGGGGCCGCCCGGGGCGTCCGGGTAGACCGGCGGCTGCTCGGGGTGGGCGGGCGGGGGCAGGGGTGCGGGGAGCGGCGGCCGGGTGCGGCGGGCCAGGGCGTCCCTGGCACGTATCCCGGGGGCGGGGGCGGGCTTGCGGTCCCGGTCGGCCCGGGCCGCGCGGGCCGCGTTGCGCCGCGACAGGGCGTCGAGCAGGTCGCGCTCGCCACGGCCGCGCAGCAGGAGCAGGACGAAGGGGTCGCGGTCGAGCAGGTGAGCGGTCTGGTAGCAGACGGCGGCCGCGTGCTTGCAGGGGTGGCCGAAGTCGGGGCAGCTGCAGTGGGGGTCGAGGTCGCCGGCGCCGGGGAGCAAACGGACCCCGCACTCGGCGAGGGACTGCGGCATCTGCTTGTCCAGCAGCGCGGCGATGTGCGCGGGCCGCTCGGCGGCGGCGTCCAGGAAGAGGTCCCACTCCTCGTCGGAGAACGTCCTGAGCCGCACCTGCACGCGGTACGGCCGGGGCCGGCTGCCTTGCACGTACGCCAGCACAAGCCCCGGGGTGACGGTGATGGCGTCCACGTTCCCCCGCCCCGCGTACGCTCTCCCCCGCGCCAGGCGTGCCGCGTCGAGGGCCCCTTCCTCCAGCGCGGACACCCAGGCGTTGCCCCACCACGTCTCGGCGAACCGGTCGCGGTCGCGCACCGGACGGGCGGGAAGCGCCGCGAAGGTGCGCCGCAGCTCGCCGTCACGGCCGGGGGCGGCCATGGACCGCGGGTAGCGGGGGGTGGCCGGGGGCGCGGCGGACGGCGTACCGCGGGGCCTGGCGGACGGTGCGGATGTACCCTGCCGCGGCCGTGTGGGCGGGCCCGGTGTCTCGTGCGGGGAGGGCGAGGGTGTCGCGCGCCGCTCGCCGGGCTCCTCGCGCGCGGCGGACGCGCTCCCGCTCCGTGGTGCCGCCGACGCCGGCAGTTCGAAGGCACCGGCGAGAAGCGCCCGTACGTCCCGGGCCGGGCGGCCGCCCGCCGCAGGTCGAGTGCTGCGGCGGCCCCGAGCACCCGTCGTCCTCGGTACGGCGACGGCTTCCCGGAGGGCGGGGGTCTCCTCGGTGCCGGACGGTTCGGCGGCGCCCTCCTGGGAGCGGGCCGGCCCCGGGCTGCCGGACCGGCGCGGTACCTCGACCGCCGTGGCGCGGCTCTCCGTGCGTTCCCGTTCCGCTTCCCTCCGTGCCGTCCGCAACGCCTCCCGTGCGATGTCACCGGGCCGCGTGGCGGGCGCGGTCTCCCGCACAGCGGCCGGGGGCGCGGTGGCCGGCAGCGCTGTGGTCCCCGGCGCTTCCGCCGTCTCTCCCTCCTTCGGCTCCTCCCCCGGCTCGTCCGCCCGCGGGGTGCTCCGGCGCTCCGCGTTCGCCCGCCGCAGTGCCGCGCGCGCCGCATCGCCCGGCCGGGGGGTCGCCGGCTTCGCCTCCGGCTCGGGGAGGGCGACGCCCGCTCGCCCGGCGGAAGGCTCGGCCCCCGAGGGAGGCTGGGCCCCGGCGGAAGGCTTGACCTCGGCGTAAGGCTCCACCCCAGCAGGGGGCTGGGCCCCAGCAGAACGCTCGACCCCGGCAGAACGCTCGACCCCGTCAGAAGGCTCGACCCCAGCAGAACGCTCGACCCCAGCGGGAGGCTCCACGCCTTCCGCCGCACTGTCGGGCCGCTCGCGCTCCCGAGCCGCTCGCAGTGCACGGCGGGCCGCATCGGCGGGGCGCGTCGCCTCGGCAGGGCGCGTCGCGTGGTCGCCGCTCGGCTTCCCGTCCGCCCAGGGGCGTTCCTCCCCCGCCCCGTTCATGCCGTCCTCCTCAGCGACACCAGGTCCGCCAGCTCGCGGTCCGTCAGTTCTGTGAGGGCCGACTCGCCCGAGCCCAGGATGGCGTCCGCCAGCGCGCGCTTGGCCTGAAGCATCTCCGCGATGCGGTCCTCGACCGTGCCCTCCGTGATCAGACGGTGGACCTGGACCGGCTGGGTCTGGCCGATGCGGTAGGCGCGGTCCGTGGCCTGTTCCTCCACCGCCGGGTTCCACCAGCGGTCGAAGTGGATGACATGGCCCGCGCGGGTGAGGTTCAGGCCGGTGCCCGCCGCCTTGAGGGAGAGCACCAGGACCGGGGTCGCGCCGCTCTGGAAGCGGTCCACCATCCGCTCGCGGTCGGGCACCGGCGTGCCTCCGTGCAGCAGGTCGACGGGCACCGCGCGGGAGGCCAGGTGCCTGGTGATCAGGCGGGCCATGCCCACGTACTGCGTGAAGACCAGCGCCGAGCCGTCCTCGGACAGCAGGGTGTCCACCAGCTCGTCCAGCAGGGCGAGTTTCCCGGACCGCGCGGTGAGGCCTCCGGCGGTCCCGGCGTCCTCCTTCAGATAGAGGGCCGGGTGGTCGCAGATCTGCTTGAGGGCGCTCAGGAGCTTGAGGACAAGGCCCCGCCGTGCGATGCCCTCCGCGGTCTCGATCGCCAGCATCGACTCCCGTACGACCGCCTCGTAGAGCGCGGCCTGCTCGCGGGTGAGCGGGACCGGGTGGTCCGTCTCGGTCTTCGGCGGGAGCTCGGGAACGATGCCCGGGTCGGACTTCTTGCGCCGCAGCAGGAAGGGGCGGACCAGGCGGGCCAGCCGCTCCACCGCCTGAGGGTCCTCACCGGTCTCCACCGCCCGCGCGTGCCGGGCGCGGAAGGACTTCAGGGGGCCGAGCAGACCGGGGGTCGTCCAGTCCAGCAGGGCCCACAGTTCGGAGAGGTTGTTCTCCACGGGGGTGCCGGTGAGGGCGACGCGGGCCGGGGACGGGATGGTCCGCAGTGCCTTCGCCGTCGCGGAGTAGGGGTTCTTGACGTGCTGTGCCTCGTCGGCGACGACCAGGCCCCAGGTCTGTTCGGCCAGCCGGGGGGCCGCCGTCCGCATCGTGCCGTAGGTGGTCAGCACGAATCCGCCGTCCACGTCGTCCAGGGTGCGCTCCGGGCCGTGGAAGCGGCGGACCGGGACTCCGGGCGCGAACCGGGTGATCTCCCGCTGCCAGTTGCCGAGCAGGGACGCGGGGCAGACCACCAGGGTGGGCTCGCGGCGCGCCCGGCGCAGATGCAGGGCGATGAGGGTGACCGTCTTGCCGAGCCCCATGTCGTCGGCGAGGCAGCCGCCGAGACCGAGGGAGGTCATGAGGTCCAGCCAGGCCAGGCCGCGCAGTTGGTAGTCCCGGAGCCGGGCGGCGAGGCCCGGGGGCGGATCGACCGGGCCGATGCCGGCCGTCAGCCGGTCCCGGAGTGCGGCCAGCGCGCCGACCGGCACCGCCTGAACCGTCTCGCCGTCGACTTCCGCGGTCCCGGTGAGGGCGACGGCGAGCGCGTCCACCGGGTCGAGCAGGCCCAACTCCCGCTTGCGGGCCTTGCGGACGAGCGCCGGGTCGACCAGCACCCACCGGTCGCGCAGCCGGACGACCGGGCGGTGGGCCTCCGCGAGGGCGTCCATCTCGGCCTCGCTGAGCGGATCGCCGCCGAGCGCCAACTGCCAGCGGAACCGCAGCAGTTCCTCGCTCTCCATGAAGCCGGTGCCGTCGGTCGCCGAGCCGGGCGCCGGCCGTACGACCGCCGTCGCGGTCAGGTCCTGTGCCAGGTCCCGGGGCCAGTGCACCGCGACGCCGGCCGCGCCCAGCCGGGTGGCGGCGACGCCCAGCAGGTCGCTCAACTCGTCCTCGGACAGCGCCAGGACGTCCGGCACCTCCTGTTCGGCGAGCCGGTCCAGCGGGGGCCAGACCCGGGCCGCTCGGCGGACCGCGAGGGCCGCGTCCACGCGCGCGCGGGGGCCGAAGGCCGCGTCCGCCTCACCGGCCCACAGTGCGGCGGCGTCCACGACCAGCGTCGGGTCGGCGAGGCTGTGCACCTGCACGATCGCCGCCCCGGCGCGGCCCGCTCCCTCGCCGCCGTCGAACAGGTCGTACGCCGACAGGTCCAGGCGCAGCGAGATCCGCACGCCCGCGTCCATGCCCGCGGCGACCTCGGCGGCCCACTCGTGCGCCTCGGGCAGCGGCTGCGGCTCCTGGGCGGCGAACGGCCTGCCCGCGGTGTGGGCGGCGGCCGGGGTCCGCGGCAGGGTGTCCGCGACCGCGTCCAGGAAGGACCGGACGAGGGCCTCCGGCTCGGGCAGCAGCAGGGGGCCCTTGCCGGGGAGCGGAACGGCATGGCCTTCGTACGGCAGGGCGGCGGCGATGGCCCTGAGGTGGGTGATGTCGTCCGGCTCCAGGGGTCCGGCCCGCCACGCGTCGTATCCGTCCGCGGTGAGCCCGGGCAGCAGCCGGCCGCGCGCGACGAGGCGCAGGGCGTGCAGGGCGGCCGCGCCCCAGCAGGCGGTCGCGGGGTGGGCGGCGGGGGCGCGGCGGGCTCGCGCGAGCACCGGCAGGGCCTCGGCGAGGGGCAGGGTCACGGCGGGCACGGTGCTTCTGCGTGCTCCGGATCCGTGCGGCCGGACGACCGTCAGGTCCTCGGTGCCGTTCGGCGGCAGCGGGCCGCCGGACGGGTCCCAGAAGGCCACCCGGCCCCGGCGGGGCAGCGGCGCCGGCAGGAAGACCGCGGCCAGGCTCTCCCATGCGGGCGCCCGCCCGGGCGCGGCCGCCTCGGCCACCTGCTCCGCCATACGTCCGGTCACCTCCCGCCGCTCATTCGTGTCAGTCGTCTTCGACTCTACGGGCGGGGTCTGACAATCGGCTCCGGCCGCCGGCCGGGCCCCGCGGGGGGCGGGCGGTCAGGGAGCCATCGGTCCGGGGCTCACCGGTCCGGGATTCACCGGTCCCGGGCTCACCGGTCCGGGACTCACCCGTCAGGGGACCGTCCGCGACACCACGTACACCGTCGCGTGCTGGGGCTGGGACGTGTTCACGACGACGTCCAGCGTGGGGGCGGGGTTCTTCTGCGCGCGGGTCAGGCCGTACCAGGGCCCCTGCCCCGTGAAGGACCAGCTGGCGACGTGCTGGTCGCGCGTGCCGATGGCGATGTCGTTCGCCTTCAGCGACGACCGGGTGGCCTTGAGGGTCCACAGGAACCGGTTCAGTCCGTCGTCGCTGGTGGTGAACTGCACGTACAACCGGCTGGACTTCCAGTTGTTCGTCTCGTACGACGCGACCTTCGTCGCGTCCCGCGGGATCCACACCTGGTAGAGGCGGCGCTGCACCCGCGAGGGCCAGCCGGGGACGAGGCCGGTCGCCGCGTACTTCGCCTCCTTGTCCTTGCCGCTGTTGCGGGACTGGTTGGCGGAGATGATCAGGTACCCGGCGGGCACGCCGATGAGCAGCACGATGATCAGCAGGGTCAGCGCCCGGCGGCGGATCGTACGCCGACGGTCCTCCGGCGGGCGCGGCGGCTCACCCGGGAGCGAGGACTGGCGCGGCAATGAGGCGGCGGCCGTCACAGCAGTCCCTTGGTGGTGCGGCGGGACTCCGCGTACCGCTCGTAGCGCTCGTACCGCTCCACCCGGCGCCGGTTGGCGCGCCGGAAGCGGCGGGCCACGAGCCGGGCGAGGTCCGCGGCGCCCACCATGCCGGCCTCGGGGCCGAGCTGGGCGCGGGCGATACGCGCCTCGGGGCGGTAGCCGCGGCCGGTGAGGTGGCGCTTGAAAGCGTCTCGGGCCGGGCCGATCAGCAGGTCGTCGGCCGCGCTGACGCCGCCGCCGATCACGAAGCAGGACGGGTCCAGGGCGGCCGCCAGGTTGGCGATGCCGACGCCGAGCCACTGGCCGATGTCCTGGAGCAGCTCGACGCACATGGCGTCGCCCTCGCGGGCCAATTCGGTGATCATCGGGCCGGTGATGTCGGAGATGTTGCCCTTGACGTGCTCGATGATCCCGTACGCCACCGGGGAGTCGGCGGCGGCCAGCTCCCGGGCCTCGCGGACCAGCGCGTTGCCGGAGCTGTACTGCTCCCAGCAGCCGCGGTTGCCGCACGGGCAACGGTGGCCGCCGGGCACGACCTGCATATGGCCGAACTCGCCCGCGACCCCGTACTTGCCGCGCTTGACCTGGCCGTCCTCCAGGATGGCGCCGCCGATGCCGGTGCCGAGAGTGATCATGACGAGGTGGTCCTCGCCGCGGCCGGCGCCGAAGCGCCACTCGGCCCAGGCGGCGGCGTTGGCGTCGTTGTCGACCAGGACGGGGACGGCGAGCCGCTCGGCGAGACGGTCGCGCAGGGGTTCGTTGCGCCAGGACAGGTGCGGGGCGAACAGGACGCGGTTGCGGTCCGCGTCCACCCAGCCGGCCGCGCCGATGCCGACGGCGTGCACGTCGTGCCGGTCGGAGAGGTCCAGGACGAGCTCGACGATGGTGTCCTCGACGACCTTGGGGCTCTTGGACTTGTCGGGCGTCTCGGTGCGGAGCTTCTCCAGGATGTTGCCGTCGGCGTCGACGACGCCGGCCATCACCTTCGTGCCGCCGATGTCGATGCCGACCGTGGGGACGCGCGGCGCCGACAGATGGGAACGGCGCTCGCGCGTGCCGACGGTCCGCAGGACGGTGGCCCGGGCGGAGCCGCGGTGGGTGAAGTCGCGGTAGGTGCTCACCGGCCCGATTCTGCCGCACGCGCGCGTTGGCCTGCACTGTGGGCCCCTCCGCCGCGCTGGGGGGCCTGGACCCCGTTCGGCAGGGGCGACCCCCAGGGGGCGCGTTCCAACTCGTGGCGCAGATCGTCCAGCTCATCACCGCGCGCCATCTGGCGTGTCAGCTCCTCCAGGGTGATCTCCTCACGGACGTGGTCGGCGGTCATCGTGCCGCGCTTGAGGAGGACGAACCGGTCGCCCACCAGGTGCGCGTGGTGGGTGTTGTGGGTGATGAACACAACACCAAGGCCCGCGTCCCGTCATGCCGAAGATGAACGCGCCGACCGTCGAGCCGGCCGCGGACCCGTGGCCGCCGGTGACCAGGCAGCCGCCGATGACGGCGGCGATGATGTAGAGCAGCTCGTTGCCGACGCCCTCCCCGGACTGCACGACGTCGTACGAGAACAGCAGGTGCTGCCCGGAGATCCAGGCGCCGAGCGCCACGCCCGTGTACAGGCCGGTCTTCGTCCTCGCGACCGGGACGCCGACCGCGCGGGCCGCCTCCTTGTCGCCGCCGACCGCGAAGACCCAGTTGCCGGCACGGGTGCGCAGCAGGATCCAACGGGCGCCCCCGGGGGCTCAGGAGCGTACGAGCAGCTGGAATTCGAACGAGTAGCGCGAGGCGCGGTAGGTGTGGGTGCCGAACTCCACGGCGCGGCCCGTGTCGTCGAACGTGGTGCGTTGCATGGTGAGCAGCGGGGCGCCCTCGGGCTCGCCGAGTCGTTCGCCCTCGCCCCGGCCGGCGACGCGGGCCCCGATGGACTGCCGGGCGCTGTGCAGGGTGATGCCGGCGGCGCGCATCAGCCGGTAGAGGCCGGTGGCCTCCAGCTGGTCGCTGTCGAGGTCGAGCAGGCCGGTCGGCAGGTAGTTGCACAGATACGCCATCGGCTCGCCGTGCGCGAGACGCAGCCGTTCGACCTGGTGCACCTCCATGCCCTCGGGGACGCCGAGCGCCGCGGCGACCTCGGCGGAGGCGGGCGCGAAGGTGTTGACGAGGACCCGGGTAGCGGGGCGCTGCCCGGCCGCCTCCAGGTCGTCGTAGAGGCTGCTCAGCTCCAGGCCGCGCTTGACCTGGCTGTGCACGACCTGGGTGCCGACGCCGCGGCGGCGCACGAGCAGTCCCTTGTCGACCAGGGACTGGATGGCCTGCCGGACCGTGGGGCGGGACAGGCCGAGCCGCCCGGCCAGTTCGATCTCGTTCCCCAGCAGGCTGCCCGGCGTCAGCTCGCCGTGCTCGATCGCGGCCTCCAGCTGCTGAGCCAGCTGGAAGTAGAGCGGCACCGGACTGCTCCGGTCGACGCTGAGCTGGAGCGGGACGGTGGGGTGCACATCTGGTTTCGGCACGGGGCGAGCGTAGCTCCGGTGCTTGTTGACGGGAAGTTGTGTAGTCCGGTTGTCCGGACAAAGCATTGACATAGTGGGGGGTACACCCCCACGTTGGACCCATGCGCATCGGACTGATCGGAGCGGGGCGTATAGGGACATACCACGCGGCTTCCCTCAGCCGTCACCATGAGGTGGGCTCGCTCATCGTCACGGACGTCGACACCGCGCGGGCCCGTCAGCTCGCGGACCGGCTGGGTGCGACGGCGGCGCCCGGCGTGGACGAGATCTTCACCTGGGGCGTGGACGCGGTGGTCATCACCGCGGCGACCGCGGCGCACGCCGAACTGATCGGCCGGGCGGCGCGCTCCGGGCTCCCCGTGTTCTGCGAGAAGCCGATCGCGGTGGACCTGGCGGGCACGCTGGCCGCGCTCGCCGAGGTCGACGCCGCCGGGACGGTGCTGCAGATGGGCTTCCAGCGGCGGTTCGACGCGGGCTACGCGGCGGCGCGGGAGGCCGTGCGCTCGGGTCGGCTCGGGCGGCTGCACACGGTCCGCGCGCTGACGGCCGACCAGGCACCGCCGCCGGCCGCGTATCTGCCGGTCTCCGGCGGCATCTTCCGGGACTGCCTCATCCACGACTTCGACATCCTGCGCTGGGTGACCGGCCGGGAGGTGACCGAGGTGTACGCGACCGGGTCCGACGCGGGCGGGGCGATGTACCGGGAGGCGGACGACGTCGACACGGCGGCGGTCGTGCTCACACTGGCGGACGGCATACTCGCCACGGCCACGGCGACACGTACGAACGGCGCCGGTTACGACGTGCGCATGGAGCTGGCGGGCGAGCTGGACACGATCGCCGTGGGCCTGGACGACCGTACGCCGATCACGTCCACGGAGCCCGCCGGTCCGCCGGCCGCGGACAAGCCGTGGACGGGGTTCCTTGAGCGGTTCGCGCCCGCGTACGAGGCCGAGGTCGCGGCGTTCGTCGAGGTGGTGCGCGGCGAGCGCGCCAACCCCTGCGACGGCGGCGAGGCACTGCAGGCCCTGCGCATCGCGGAGGCCTGCGAACTCTCCCGCAGGGAGCGCCGCCCGGTGAATCTCGGGGAGATCCCGGGCGCCCGCCACTGACCGGCGGCCGGATCAGGTCCCGTCCACGGGCGGTGGCGCGCCGGGTGCCGGGCCCGGGTGCCGTGTCCGGGTCCGGATCCGGGTCCGGGTCCGGGTCCGGGTCCGGGTCCGGCAGTGTGCACCCTCAACCAGCGGTTGACGGCGGGCGAAGAGGCCGGGCGTCGGCCCGACACGCCTCACTGCGTCGACCGCAGCCCGGTTCAGGGTGTAGCCCTGCGGGCTCTGACTGCACTGATACCCGCAGGGCATCACAGCCGACCGAACAGGTCTTGGACGCCTTCCGCGGGTCCGACGCACGCTGAATGCGACGTTCTGGACGAGCGAAAGGCAAGGCGATGAAGGTTTTCCTCACCGGTGGTTCCGGTTACATAGGCAAGGCGACGATCACCGCGCTGATCCGGCACGGACACGCCGTCGAGGCACTGGCCCGCAGCGAACGCTCCGCGGACACGGTCCGCGCACTGGGTGCCGTCCCGGTGATCGGCGGGCTGGACGACCTCGAAGTGCTCAACGCCGCCGCGGCCCGGGCCGAGGCCGTCGTGCACCTGGCCCAGGCGGACAGCGGCGAGGCCGATCTGGCCGCAGCCGACGCCATGCAGGACGGCATCGGCACGGGGACGTACGTGCACACGGGCGGTACCTGGGTCTACGGCGACACCGACGGGGTGGCCGACGAAACCGCGCCCTGGAACCCGCCCGCCCTGGTCGCCTGGCGGCGCCCCGTGGAGGAGGCCGTCCTCCAGCGGGCGGCGCGCGGCGGACGGCCCGTGGTCGTCCAGCCCGGGCTGCTCTACGGCGGAGAGAACCGGCTGATCGACATGTTCTTCACCGCACCCGGCAAGCAGGCGGGCGCCGTCCCCTACATCGGCGACGGCGCCAACCACTGGGCGCTGGTCCACGTCGACGACATCGCGGAGCTCTACGTCGCCGCCCTGAAGGCGAAGGCCGGTTCCGTCTACGTCGGCGTGGGCGGAGTGAATCCCACGGCCAAGGACGTGGCGCTGGCCATCAGCAGGTCGGCCGGCATCGACGGGAAGACGGAGTCGATCTCCCTGGAGCAGGCGCGGGAGCAGATGGGCCCCGTCGCGGACGCCTTCGCCCTCGACCAGCAGCTCACCCCCTCCCGCGCTCGCACGGAGCTGGGGTGGACGCCCGGCCACACCGACCCGCTGGCGGTCCTTGCCCGCGGCTGACAACCCGCGGTCGCCCCTCAGGGCCGGGTCGGCGTGCCCTCCTCTCGGCGGCGCGGCCGGCACGGTCGGAGGTAGATTCATCTGAAACGGAGACGGGCGGTGCGGACCTGTGGACGTCGACCTGCGAAAGCTCAGGTACTTCGTGGCGGTGGCCGAGGAACTCCACTTCGGCCGCGCCGCCGAACGCCTGCACATCGCCCAGCCCGTTCTGTCCCGGCAGATCCGCGCCCTCGAGGAAGAACTGCGGGCAGAGCTGTTCGTCCGTGACCGCCGCGGCACCATGCTCACCCCGGCGGGCGAGCAGTTGCGGGAGGACGCACCCCCGCTCCTCGCCGCGTCCGAGGCACTGCTCCGGCGGGTCACCTCCGCGGCCAAGGGCACGCCCACCTTCACGATCGGCTTCATGCCCGGCATCACCGTGACGTCCGCGGTGCGCGCCCTGACCTCGCGCCGCCCGGGGCTCAACGTGCGGCTGCTGCGCACGAGCTGGGTCGACCAGGTGGAAGTGCTGCACGACGGCCGGGCGGACGTGAGCATCGTCCGTCTGCCCATCGACCAACAAGGTCTCCAGGTGGTGCCGTTGTTCCAGGAGCCCCGGGTCGTCGTCCTGCCCCTGGACCACCCCCTGGCCGGCAAGCAGTCGGTGGCCATCGCGGACCTGGCCGCCGATCACCTGCTGCAGGACCCGGACGCCGTGCCGGAGTGGCGCGACGTGGCCCTCGAGATGCGCGAGCGGGACCGGCCCGAGGTGCCCCGGATCCATCAGGTCGAGGAGAAGCTGGAGCTCGTGGCCTCCGGAGCCGGAGTCTGTGTGATCCCGCTGTCCACGGCCAACTTTTACACGCGCCCCGACGTCGTTCCCGTACCGGTCGAGGACATCGGGCCGAATCACGTGTGCCTGGCGTGGATGGCCACCCGGAGTTCCCCACTCATCCGCGAGTTCGCCGAGGCGGCTTCGACCATCGCGCCTCCCCGGTCCGACGCGATGCCGCGATGACCGTGCGGCGCTCACGCCGTCACCGGGCGATCCTCCCGGAGGCCTGACCCCCGGGCGCCGTGCGCCCTACGACCCCGCTCGTCCTGGCGGCCCTCTAGTCGGCCGCGCCGGAGAGCCGGGGTCCGGCCGAGTGCGGACCGGACCCCCGGCTCGGTGTGTCCGCTCGGTCAGCAGCCGAAGTCGATCAGGTCGAACGTCGCGTAGTGGTCCGAGGTGTAGTAGTCCTCCTGGTACTCCTCGCCAGTGACGATACGGCGGGCGCCACGCGTGGAGGAGCCGGGGGTGATGACGGTGTACTCGTGGTAGTAGCCGTAGGACTGGCCGGGGAGTACGCCTTCGCGGTTGGAGAAGACGGTGCCGTCCTGCGAGTACGGGAAGGGGCCGCCCTGGTCGATCAGGTCGAGGGTGTCGTAGGCCTGGGACGGCAGGTCGCTGTAGCAGATGCTGCCGACCGAGGTGGCGGCGGCGTCCGCCGTGGTGGCGGAGACGGTGCCGCCCATGAGGAGGGCGGACAGGAGCGCGGCTGCGGCGCCGATCCGGGTGGCGCGTGTGGGGGTTCTCATGGCGGCATGATGACGCGCGTAGACCATGGCATGTCAATGACAATCAGCGAGATTTTCACGTCAAGTGCCATCTGTTTTCGGCGAGTTAACCTGCCGCGTGCCGCCCCGGGTCACCCGGGGCGGCGGGCGGTCGTGGACGCGGCGGTCAGCCGCCCGCCGGGAGCTGGGTGGCCGGGCTCACCCCGCGTGGGTCGAGAACAGTCCGCCGGTCGGCCCCTGCTTGTCGCCTCCCTGCGCCTTCTTCAACGCGTTGGCGAGGCTCTCGATGGTCAGGGACTGCAGGATGACGCGGCCGTTGCCCTCCAGGGTGGCCAGGGACAGGCCCTCGCCGCCGAAGACCATGTTCATGATCCCCTGGCGGTTGAGGCCGCCGACGCGCTGGACGCCGTACTGGATGCCCTCCTCGAAGGCCACGACGCACCCGGTGTCCACCTCGATGCGGCCGCCGAAGTCGGCGGGGTTGAGGTCGATGAAGTTGCCCGCGCCGGCGATGATCACGGTGCCGTGTCCGGTGAACTTCTCCAGGATGAAGCCCTCGCCGCCGCTCATGCCGGTGCGGCCGCCGGCGAAGGCGATGCCGAAGTCGACGGTCGACTCGGCGGCCACGAATGCGTCCTTCTCCGCGAACCACGCGCGTGTGCCGTCGAGCTCCAGCGCCCGCATCTCGCCGGGCAGCACGCCCGCGAAGCCGACGGTGCCCTCGCCGCCCTGCGCGGTGAAGTACTGGAACGCCAGCGACTCGCCCGCGAGCGCGCGCTGGCCTACTTGCATGGCGGTGCCCATGGCCTGGCGCAGGAGGCCACCCATACCGCCGCCACCGGCTCCGCCCTGGGGCCGGCCTCCGTCGTTCGACGGGCCGGACAGGCGGGTCTCCATGGTGACGTTCGTGGTCTTGAAGAGGAACTTGCCCGCCTCGCAGTACACGGTCTGGCCCGGGTGCAGGTTGACGACCGCCATCTGCATGGCGTTGCCGACGATTTCTTGCTGAAGAGTCACGCGGGGAGAACGCGACGGACGGGGCGAAGAGTTCCGGCCGCCCGAGGACGGTCCCCCTTCGCCGCCGGCCTGCCGACCCTCCGGCCGGGGTCGTACAGGTGCGCGCGGCGTGAGGCGCCGCCGGGGTCGTACAGGTGCGCGCGGCGTGAGAGGCGGGCGCGCCACCGGTGCCGTCGGCCCGGCCGCGCCCCAGGCGCCCCGCCGGCCCCCGTCGGACCGATGCACCTCACGCGCGCGCGGCGTGTGTCAGCCGCCCAGCTCCTGGTGGCGCGCGGCCAGCCGGTTCGCCCCGTCCTGTGTCAGGGAGCCGTGCAGGCGCAGGCGGGAGATGCCGCCGTCCGGGTAGATGTCCACGCGCGCGTGCGTGCCGATCGCCGGGGCCGGGAGGGCGAAGCGGTGGTTGGTGTCGGGCTGGAGGCCGGTGCGCGGGAGGATCTCGCGCCAGTCGCCGTCCTCACCGTCCTTGACCGAGACCGACGCCCAGCCCGCCGCGTTGCCCTTCAGGTAGGCCGTGTCGATCTCGATCGCCCGGATCTGCGCCTGCGCCGCCAGCCGGTAGCGGATCCAGTCGTGACCCCGGTCGCGACGGCGCCGCGTCTCCCAGCCGTCGTCCATCTTCCGGGAGCGGCCCGGCTGGATGGTGTTGGTGGCGGGCGAGTAGAAGAGGTCGGAGGCGTCCTCCACCCGGCCCCCGTTCTCCAGGGCCACGACGTCGAAGGTGCCGAGCACCTCCAGCCACGCCGGGTCCGGCACCACCTCGCCGTGGACGCGCAGGCGTGCGATGCCCCCGTCGGGGTGCTGGTTGAGCCTCAGGTGGGTGAAGCGCTGCTCCACCTCCACCTCGAAGCCGTTGGCCGCGTGGCCGCCGACCGGGGTGCGCGGCACCAGCGTCGTCCACTTCACGTCGTCCCCGAGCAGTTCCTCCGGTGACGGGGAGCCGGCGACCGACGTGCCCTCGACGGAGACCGCCTGCGGGTAGTTGCCCCGGAAGTGGGCCGTGTCGACCACGATGCCCCGTACGACGCCGGGTGCGCCGAGGCGTACCAGCGCCCAGTCGTGGTCGTCCTGTGCGGGCCACGGGTGCCCGGCCGAGGCGCCCCGGCGGCGGCGCGTCTCCCAGCCGTCCATGACCTTGCCCTTGTGCCCGAAGTGCTCGGGGTCGAACTCGGCGCGCCCGGGCACCAGAAGGTTCTCGCGCTCGGCGAAGAACTCGTCGTTCGCGGCGACGACCCCGGCCCCGAGCCGGCGGTCGGCGAGGTCGGCGTACCGGGTGAAGGGGAAGTCGGCGGTGCGGTAGTCCGCGTAGGGGTCGCCGCCCCGGTAGGGGCTGGCGTCGCCCGTGAAACTCGGAATCGCCGTCACGGTGATCAGTTCTTCCTTTCGGTGTCGCCCGCTGCGGGCGCGGGAGCCGATGCGGGCGGTTCAGTCGGTCCTGCCGAGCAGGCGTCCCTTCGGTCCGGTGAACTCGCCGTTCGCCACGATGCGTTCGCCGCGCAGCCAGGTGGACCTGACGACACCGTGCAGGGTCCTGCCCGCGTACGCGGTGACCCGGTTGCGGTGCTGGAGGGCCGCCGGGTCCACGGTGAAGGTCTCCTCGGGCGCGAGCACGGCGAAGTCCGCGTCGTAGCCCGCCGCGATGGCGCCCTTGCGGCCCTGGAGCCCCACGAGCCGGGCCGTGCGCTCGGACATCCAGCGGACCACGTCCTGCAGGCCGTGCCCCCGCCTGCGCGCCTCGGTCCACACCGCGGCCAGGCTCAGTTGCAGGCCCGAGATGCCGCCCCAGGCGGTGGCGAAGTCGTCGGTCTTCAGGTCGGCGGTCGACGGGGAGTGGTCGGTGACGACGCAGTCGATCGTGCCGTCGGCCAGCGCCTGCCACAGCAGATCCTGGTTGGCGGCCTCGCGGATGGGCGGGCAGCACTTGAACTCGCTGGCCCCGTCGGGCACTTCCTCGGCGGTCAGGGTGAGGTAGTGCGGGCAGGTCTCCACCGTGATCCGTACGCCCTCCGCCTTGGCGGCGGCGATCAGCGGCAGCGCGTCGCTGGAGGAGAGGTGCAGCACGTGCACGCGCGCGTTGAACCGTTTGGCCTGCTCGATGAGGTGCGCAATGGCCGTGTCCTCCGCGTGCCGGGGCCGGGAGGCGAGGAAGTCCGCGTACCGGGGACCGCCCTGCTGCGGGGCGGCGGCGAGGTGGCGCGGGTCCTCCGCGTGGACGATCAGCAGCCCGTCGAACCCGGCGATCTCGGCCAGGGAGCGGGCCAGTTGCTCCTGGTCGAGGTGCGGGAACTCGTCCACGCCCGACGGTGACAGGAACGCCTTGAAGCCGAAGACGCCCGCGTCGTGCAGCGGCCTGAGGTCCTTGACGTTGTCGGGCAGCGCGCCGCCCCAGAAGCCGACGTCGATGTGGGCCTTGCCGGCCGCGACCTCCTGCTTGGTGCGGAGGTGGGCGACCGTCGTGGTCGGGGGCACCGAGTTGAGCGGCATGTCGATCAACGTGGTGATGCCGCCCGCCGCCGCCGCGCGGGTGGCGGTCCAGAATCCCTCCCACTCGGTGCGGCCCGGGTCGTTGACGTGCACGTGCGTGTCGACGAGGCCGGGCAGGAGGACGTCGTCGCCCAGGTCCTCCAGGCGGGCCCCGGCCGGTACGGCGGCGTCGTACGGCAGGACGGCCGTGATCGTGCCCCCGGCGACCGCGACCGACGCGGCGCGCGTGCCTTCGGGGGTGATCACGCGCGTGGAGCGCAGCACCAGTTCAGCGTCGGACACCCGGGCCCCTTTCTGCCGCCGTCCCGCTTCCGGTCGACTTCCGGATGACGGGATTTACATCCGCGTAACGGAATTCAACTTTCTGTTGAAGGAGTCTTCCCTCCCGCCCCCGTGCCGTCAAGGGCACAATTCCTCCTGGCACCCTCGATGCACCGGCTCCGACGGACCCTGGACGTTTCCGTGTAGCGGAATTAGAATTCCGAAACGCAGAACACAGTCGAAAGGAACGCGCCGTGCCGCCGTCGACGTCCAGCGCCAGCGACGCCCCCGCCAAGTCCGCCGCGAGCGGTGGTGTCCAGTCCCTCGAGCGCGCCTTCGACCTGCTGGAGCGGATGGCGGACGCGGGCGGCGAGGTCGGCCTGAGCGAGCTGTCCGCGAGCAGCGGTCTGCCACTGCCCACCATCCACCGCCTGATGCGCACCCTGGTGGCCTGCGGGTACGTACGCCAGCAGCCCAACCGCCGCTATGCGCTCGGCCCCCGGCTGATCCGGCTCGGCGAGTCGGCGTCCCGGCTGCTGGGCACCTGGGCCCGGCCGCATCTGGCGCGCCTGGTGGAGGAGACCGGCGAGACGGCGAACATGGCGCTGCTCGACGGGGACGAGATCGTGTACGTGGCGCAGGTGCCCTCCAAGCACTCGATGCGGATGTTCACCGAGGTGGGCCGGAGGGTGCTGCCGCACTCCACCGGCGTGGGCAAGGCTCTGCTGGCGAGCACGCCGGACGACGAGGTGCGCGCCCTGCTCGCCCGTACGGGCATGCCGGCCGCGACCGAGAAGACGATCACCACGCCGGACGCTTTCCTCGCCGCACTTCAGGAGGTGCGCCGGCTCGGGTACGCGGTCGACGACAACGAGCAGGAGATAGGGGTCCGGTGCCTCGCGGTGTCCGTGCCCGACTCCCCCACGGCCGCCGCGATCTCCATCTCGGGCCCGGCGGGGCGCGTCACCGAGGCCGCGACGGAACGGATCGTGCCGGTGCTCCAGCAGGTGGCGGCGGAACTGTCCCGGACCCTGGCGGCCTCGGGCGGCCCGGCCTGAGGCGACCGGCATCACCGACAGCCCTCGGCGGACCCGGCCCTGAGGCCACTCCCTAGGCCCTGCCGTCGAATTCCCGCCTGCCGCGCGGCGGCTCCCCGAACAGTTCGACCGCCTTGCAGACCTCCGTCAAGCCCCTGGTCAGGGCGCTGACCGAGCCGATCGCTCCCGCGATCAGCAGCAGGGAGCGGCGCAGGCGGGGAATCTCGGGAACGCCACCCGCGGCCATCGCGGCGAGGGCGGCCAGTTCGTCCTCGGCTATCGCCCGGTCGGGGAACTCCGCCGGATGTGCGGCGAGTTCACGGCGCAGCCGGGACACGGCGGTGCGCAGTTCCGCCACTCTCGGATCCTCTTCGCTGCCGGTCACTGGCCTCTGCCCCAAGCTCCGCACCACAGCCATCCCCCTTGAAACGCCGTTGCGCTCGTACGCCCCCCGTTGCCCCCGGGCGTGGTCGGGCGCCGGGGACGCGGGCCAGTAAACGCCACCGGGCGTGTCGGGCGCCACCGTGTGGACGGAAATTCAGCCCCTGGAAACCGTGCGGTCGGCACCGGGTCAGGTAAGCAGGACGTATGACGGACAACGAAGGGCGGATCGCCGGGCTGCTGCTCGCGGCAGGCGGGGGGCGGCGGCTCGGCGGGCAGCCCAAGGCGCTGCTCGAACACCGGGGGCGCCCGCTGGTGGAGCACGCGGCGGGAGTGCTGCGCGCGGCCGGGTGCGGCCGCGTCCACGTGGTGCTGGGAGCGGGGGCCACCACCGTGCGGGAGCGTGCCGACCTCGCCGGCTGCGTGCCGGTGGACAACCCGGACTGGGAGGACGGCATGGGCTCCTCACTGCGGGCCGGGCTCGCCTCGCTCGCCGGGACGGGCGCGCGGGCGGCCCTGGTCCTGCTCGTCGACCAGCCCGGCATCGGTCCGGAGGCGGTGGCCCGGGTGCTCTCCGCCTTCCGGGACGAGGAGTCGCTTGCCTCGGCCGCGTACGAGGGGGTACGGGGGCACCCGGTCCTGCTCGGCTCGGCCCACTGGGCCGGTGTCGCCCGGACCGCGACCGGCGACCGCGGGGCACGCGCCTATCTGAGGGCGCACGACGACGCCATCACGCTCGTCGAGTGCGGGGACGTTGCACAGGCGTACGACATCGACACGGCGGCGGACCTGGCCCACCTCGAGTGAGCGGAGTGGCACGGTGCGCCACCTTGCCTCGACCCGGAGAATCTCGACATCAACAAACCATTGAACTTCCACCATGAGGAAACTAGTATCCACTGATCAGAAGCGCTCGACCGCTCCCCAGGCGCCGCCGACCGCGTACGGGGCCCCTGGCACGCGGTGCCGCGACGCCCTCATGCCAGCTCGCCGAAGGAAGTGACAGCCTCATGTCCGCACCAGCGCCGTCCCCGGCGGCCATCGTCGACGCCGAGCCCCTGCCCCGGCAGGAGGAGGTCCTCACCGACGCGGCGCTCGCCTTCGTGGCCGAGCTGCACCGGCGGTTCACGCCGCGCCGCGACGAGCTGCTGGCCCGCCGCGCGGAGCGCCGCGCCGAGATCGCCCGCACCTGCACGCTGGACTTCCTGCCCGAGACCGCCGCGATCCGCGCGGACGACACCTGGCGGGTGGCGCCCGCGCCCGCAGCCCTCGACGACCGCCGGGTCGAGATCACCGGTCCCACCGACCGCAAGATGACCATCAACGCCCTCAACTCGGGCGCCAAGGTGTGGCTCGCGGACTTCGAGGACGCCTCTGCGCCCACCTGGGAGAACGTGGTCCTCGGCCAGCTCAACCTGATCGACGCCTACACCCGCAGCATCGACTTCACCGACCCGGCGACCGGCAAGTCCTACGCCCTGCGCCCGAACGAGGAGCTGGCGACGGTCGTCATGCGCCCGCGCGGCTGGCACCTGAACGAGCGTCACCTCCAGGTCGGCGGAGAGCAGGTCCCGGGCGCACTCGTCGACTTCGGCCTGTACTTCTTCCACAACGCCCAGCGGCTGCTCGACCTCGGCAAGGGCCCGTACTTCTACCTCCCGAAGACCGAGTCGCACCTGGAGGCCCGCCTCTGGAACGACGTCTTCGTCTTCGCCCAGGACCACGTCGGCATCCCGCAGGGCACCATCCGCGCCACGGTCCTGATCGAGACGATCACGGCGGCGTACGAGATGGAGGAGATCCTCTACGAACTCCGCGACCACGCCTCCGGGTTGAACGCGGGCCGCTGGGACTACCTGTTCTCCATCGTGAAGAACTTCCGTGACGGCGGTGCGAAGTTCGTCCTGCCGGACCGCAACGCGGTCACGATGACGGCCCCGTTCATGCGCGCGTACACCGAACTCCTCGTCCGCACCTGCCACAAGCGCGGCGCGCACGCCATCGGCGGCATGGCCGCGTTCATCCCCTCCCGCAGGGACCCCGAGGTCAACAAGGTCGCCTTCGAGAAGGTCCGCGCCGACAAGGACCGCGAGGCGAACGACGGCTTCGACGGCTCCTGGGTCGCCCACCCCGACCTGGTCCCGATCGCGATGGAGTCCTTCGACAAGGTCCTCGGCGACAAGCCGAACCAGAAGGACCGGCTGCGCGAGGACGTCGACGTCAAGGCGGCCGACCTCATCGCCATCGACTCCCTCGACGCGAAGCCGACGTACGCGGGCCTGGTCAACGCCGTCCAGGTCGGCATCCGGTACATCGAGGCATGGCTGCGCGGCCTCGGCGCGGTCGCCATCTTCAACCTGATGGAGGACGCGGCCACCGCGGAGATCTCCCGCTCCCAGATCTGGCAGTGGATCAACGCCGGGGTCGTCCTCGACAACGGCGAGCGGGTCACCGCCGAGCTCGCCCGCGAGGTCGCCGCGCAGGAACTCCGGAACATCAAGGCGGAGCTCGGCGAGGAGGCCTTCACGGCCGGCAAGTGGCAGCAGGCCCACGACCTGCTGCTGAAGGTCGCGCTGGACGAGGACTACGCGGACTTCCTGACGCTTCCGGCCTACGAGCAGCTCCAGGGCTGAGGTCTCACTTCTCCGAGTGGCCCAGGGGCTTCCCCGGGGCCACTCGGTCGCGTACGAGCTGCTTCACGGCCGTCGGCTCCGGGAACCCCTGCTCCCGCCGGTCCCACACCACCTCGTCGTTCACCCGCACCACGAACACACCGCCGGTTCCGGGCTTGAGCGACAGCTCGGTCAGCTCCGCCTCGAAGGTGGTCAGCAGTTCCTGCGCCAGCCAGGCCGCCCGGGGCAGCCAGCGGCACCGGGTGCAGTACTCGATCTGGACACGGTGGGTCATCCCAGGTGCACCGACCAATCCTGTTCCGCGGCCGGTTCGCCGTGCAGGTCCGGGACCCGCTTGAGCCAGTCGGGCCGGCCTTGCTGTGTCCGCGCCGCACGCTGGGCCTCCTCGGCGGCGCGCTCCTCCTGGGTGGGGAAGTCGGTGGGCAGCCATGCCTCGGAGGCCTTGACCCGGGCCGTGAGGTAGTCCACGTAGGCGTCACGGACGTCGCCGGGCGTCGCGAAGCCCGGCTCGTCCGTCAGCCAGGCGTCCGGTACCTCCTCGGTGACCTCGCGCAGCAGCTCCTCGGTCACGAGCGGCGCCAGGGCGTCCTCGGCGGCCCGCATGTCCGGGGCGAAGTGGCCGAGGGCGTGGTGGCGGAAGTCGTAGGCCTTCTCGGGTGCGGAAGCGTCCCAGCGGTGGTGGAAGACGAGCGCGGCACCGTGGTCGATCAGCCACAGCCGCGGGGGTGCGATACCGAAGGTGGGCCAGACCATGAGGTTGGAACTGTGCACCGTGCGGTCCACGTTCACGGTCAGCGCGTCGAGCCAGATGATCCTGCCGGCTTCCACCGGGTCGACGGGGAAGACCTGGGCGACCTCGGGGGTGAAGTCCCTGGCGCCCGGCAGGTAGTCCATGCCGAGGTTGAGGCCGGGGCTGGCGTTCAGCAGGTCACGGACCTCCTGGTGCGGTTCGTGCGCGCCGATCGCGGGGTCGAAGTGGGCGAGGACCAGCTCGGGGACGCGCAGCCCGAGCCGGCGCGCCAGCTCGCCCACGACGACCTCGGCGACCAGGGCCTTCGTGCCCTGTGCGGAGCCGGTGAACTTCACCACGTACGTCCCCAGATCGTCGGCCTCGACGACTCCGGGGACGGAGCCGCCGGAACGTAGGGGCTCGATGTAGCGGGTTGCGGCGACCTCCCTCAACATCTTCCAAGGCCCCACAGCTCTTTTGCCTTATATTCCACGGCTAGCTCCAACGCGGTGCAATCCAGGGAGACCTCCCCGATCAACCCTGGGGAGAATCTGGGGAGCTTCGACTGGCATGGTCGTCTCCCTGTCTCCCCAGCAGTCCGTCAAGGGCGGTGCGCCCCTTGCTTCCGGCCTCCGGCACGAAGTGAGCATAGTAACCAGGCGTGCCAGCCGGGGCGGAGTGCCCGAGCCATCGTGCCGGCGTCACCACGGGCTCCCCTGCTTCCAGCTTGATCGAGGCGTAGCTGTGCCGCAGCACGTGGAAGCCGTCCTTCGGCGCCGCCTCCCACTGTCGGTCCTTCACTGCTCCGCAGACGCCTCACAGTGTTCGGGCAGGCTCCGCCTGTGTCATGCGGAACGTCACCCGGCAGCCGCTCAGCGCAGGAACGTCAGTACGTCCCGCGAGAACTGCCGTTGGTGCTGGAAGAGGAAACCGTGGCCGGCGTCGGTGTAGATCTTCAGCCGTGCGTTCGGCAGCGAACCGGCCAGCAGGTGCAGCAAGCGGGGCGGCACGACGAGGTCGCTGTCCCCTCCCGCCACGAACGCCGGGTGGTCAACGGCAGCAAGCCGGGACAGGGCTGCATGGCCGGGTATGCCCCACTCGACCACCGCCTCGTACTGGGCCGCCCGGCCCGCTGCCGGAACCGGGACGTCCCGGTCATGTTCGCGTTCGATGCAGCGGCCGACGAATTCCAGACCGCTGCGCTGGCTCGTCTCGGTGTGGTTGAAGAAGGTGTAGAGGTAGCCCTGTACGCCGAGCCGGTCGAAGTCGAGGTGCGCGAGCACGTCGTCCGGGTAGCCGTGTATACCGGAGGCTCCCCGGGGAGCCGTGGCGGCGAGGACCAGGCGGCGCACGGAACGGGGACGGAGCAGGGCCAGTTCCTGCGCGGTGAAGCCGCCCATCGAGTAACCCAGCACGTCCAGCTGCCGCACGTTCAGGGCATCCAGGAAAGCCAGGGTGTCGGCAGTCAGTTCCAGGACGGTCCGGCAGGTCCGCCCGGTGGTGAGCCCCACGCCGGCGTTGTCGAAGGCGATGACGTCGCGTTCGACGGCGAAGGCGTCGACGAGCTCGGGGTCCCAGCTGTCCAACGTTCCGCGAAAGTGCGGTAGCAGTACCAGCGGGGAAGCTCCGGAGGGCCCACAGCGGCGGTAGGCGTATCGCACTCCGTTGGCCGCCTCGATCACCTGGTTGGGCGCGTCGACGTACATTTCGGTTCCTTCGTCATGAGCGGTGGGCGCAGGGAAGGCAGGGACGAAGTCGAGTCTGTCCGTCTGTTCGGAGCCGGTCATCGGCCATTTGACCGTAGGCGAGGGAGCCGTCCCGGGCCGTGAAGAGACCCTGCCCGCTTTCAGCGGTCCTGGTGTGGGCCGTCTTTCCTCAGATGGCGAGAGGGCGCACAGAGACAGAGGCCGGTGCAAAGCACTGCCGTCAGTAATGCGCCGCGTCCCCGAGGGCCGCCTGCAACTGGTTGCGGCTTGTGATTCCCAGCTTCGGGAACACCTTGTACAGATGAGCGGCCACAGTGCGGTGCGACACGTAGATCCGGTCGGCGATCTCGCGGTTGGTCAATCCGGACGCAGCCAGCTGGGCGATCTGCAGTTCTTGTGACGTCAACGTCGCTGCGGGTCCGACCCTGGCCGCGGCCGGCGCAGTCACGCCGGCGGCCCGGAGTTCCGCTGCGGCGCGGTCGGCGAACGGAGCCGCACCGGCCGCGTCGAAAGCTGTCAACGCGGTGATCAGATGGGTGCGCGCATCCACGATCCGGCGGCGCCGACGCAGCCACTCACCGTAGAGCAGATGAGTTCGGGCGAGTTCCAACTCGGCGTCGATCCCCTCGTTCCCGTCCAGTGCAGCCCGGAAGTGTTCCTCGGCTTCATCGTCGGTGCGGGCCAGCAGCGCGTGAGCCCGGTCCACAAGCAGGTTGTCCAGCCGGGTGCCAAGTCTCCTGGCTTGCCCTTCGACGTCGGCCAGGAGCGGCCGGACAAGGTCTGGCCGATCGCATCCGGCCCCGGCCTCGGCCAGATCCGCAATGGCCCATCGCCGACTTGTCCGGTGCAACGACATCCGCAGGAGGTGGCGCAGAGCTTCGGTGTGGTTCGCCGCGCACAGCGCTGCCAGTCCCGCCGCCCAGTGCGCGTCGTCGTTCCACAGGATCTTGGGATCAACTGCCAGTAGTTGGCGGGCTCGATCGAGGGCCTGTCGCGCGCGCTCCGCCTGTCCCTGCCACGCCAGTGCGCGGGCCAGGAAAGCCGCCGCGGACGCCGCGGTCATCGGCAGGTTCATGTCCTCGGCCATACGCAGCGCATTCTGCGCCGTGATCGCCGCCGCCTGAATGCTGCCCTGCTGAATCAGGAGGTGGGCCGTCCCGCGCAGACTCTCGCATTCATCGGCTGATGAGCTTCGGCGCCGGGACTGATTCTGCACGTGAGTCCAGCACCGCAGCGCGCTGCCCCGGTGGGAGACTGCCTCGGCCGCGAAGCCGAGAGACATCGCCAGCAGAGGATTGTCACCGAGCTGATCGAGGAGAGCGGGGAGCCGCTCCTGCAGCCGCAGCCCGTCACCGACGTCGTCGACGAGTGCCTTGGCGACATCGATCAACGGGTCGTCGCGGGTGTCGTCAAGGCTGCGAATGGCCGCCGCGACGGCCTGGCGCGGTCGGTCGGCCAGCCCGTGCATGCGGCATTCGATGGCGGCTGCCCACAACAACTCCCGCTGCATGACGTCACCGTGTGGGTACCTGCCGGCCAGCGCGACCAGTTCGTCCGCCGATTGACCGGGTATGGCCGCCGTCACATTCAGCACGAACCGGGTGATCGCCAGCGGTTGGGCACTGGAATGCTCCTCGGCGAGAGGTTCCGCCTCCTTCAGGATGCTAATGGCTTCCGCCGTCAAACCGGCCCCACGCGCGATGTCTGCCGCAGCGGCCAACCGCCGTACTCGATCCTGCACATCGGGTGAAAGCACCGCCGCTCGCCGCAACGCCGCAGCAGACTCGGCACCCGCCCCTCGCGCCCGGGTGCGTTCGGCCGCGCGCTCCAAGTCGGCCGCCACACGTTCGTCGGGCCCGAACACCGCTTCGGCCCGATGCCACGCCGCCCGGCTCGGATCGGTCGTGGCATCCGCCAGGGCGCGGTGCACGATCGCGCGGGCCGACAGAGGAGCGGCACTGTACACGGTGGAGCGGATCAGCGAATGTCGTACGTGTATCTGGCCGCCGCCGACAACAACCAGGCTTGCTCGCTCCAGCGGCGCCAGTTCGTCCGTGAGGCTTATCCCGATGCTCCGGGAAGCGGCGTGGATCTCGGCCACCGAGCCGTGCGCTGCCGCGATCAGCAGCAGAAGCAGGCGACTCCGGTCCGGCAGCGCCTCCAGCTGGGCCAGGAAGGCGCGCTCGACACGCTGGCTGGTAGGCAGTGGCTCGCCCGAAAAGGCAAGTGTGCCGCCGCAGCGTTCCCCGAGCGCGGCACTCAACTCGATGACGGCCAGTGGGTTGCCGTTTGCCTGTTCGAGCACACGCTGCTGCAGGTAGGCGTCCACCTCGTGAGGCGACTGCCGCAGCGTGTACGCCAGCAGTTGTCGCGCGTCCGCGAGCTGGAGCGGACCCAACGCCAATCGCGGCACCCCCTCCAGGCGTACCGCCCAGCCGCCGAGGCCCGCCCGCTCGGCACACAGCAGCATCAACGGCGCGTTGGTCAGCCGGCGAGCCACGAAAGCCAGGACGTCCAAGGAGGACTGATCGAGCCACTGCACGTCGTCGACGACGAGCAGCAGGCGCCGCTGGGTCGCGGCTTCCTCCAGCAGGCCCAGCACCGCGAGGCTGACCAGCAACCGATCCGGGGCGGGGCCGTCCTCCAGCCCGAACGCGGTCATGAGGGCGCTGTGCTGGCGACGCGGCAACTCCACGGCCTGGCCCAGCAGCGGGTGGATGAGTTCGTGAATCCCGGCGAAGCCGACCTCGGTCTGGCTCTGCAGGCCGGAGCAACCGAGCAGGCGGTACCCGTCGGCGGTTGCCCGATCGGCGGCGGCCTCCAACAGTGTGGACTTGCCGATGCCCGCCTCGCCCTCGATCACCAGCGCCGCACCGCTGGTGGAGATCGACGCGAGCGTGTCGCTGACGACGGCAAGTTCCGCTGATCGCCCGAATATCACCTCGCCACGCTAACACGCTGGCTTGGTCCGACCAATCCAGCTAGGGTGGGGCCATGCGCGTCGATCCATGGTTCGACAACCCCTGCCCGATCGCACGCACCATGTCGGTGCTGGGCCAGCGATGGGCCGTCCTGATCGTTCGCGAGGCCATGCTCGGCCGATCGCGCTTCTCGGAGTTCCGAGAGCGGTTGGGGGTGGCGTCCGACGTCCTGAGCGCCCGGCTGGCCGAGCTCGTGGCAGCAGGCGTCATGGAGGCCGTCGACTACCAGCGGCCCGGTGACCGCACGCGCAGCCGCTACGTGCTGACCGACGCCGGGCGCGACCTCGCGCCGGTGTTGGCAGCGATGGGGCAGTGGGGCCACGTCCACCTGAACCGCTCCCAAAGCAGCGGCAACCGATTCATCGACACCGTCAGCGGCGAACCCGTCAGTGTCGGTTTCCGTCGGCGAGACGGCAGCAGCGTTCGGCCGGCCGACGTCCGCTTGGTGGAACGGAACCACGGCTAGCGGGCGCACCCGGGCGGATTCAAGCACAGCAGGAGCGCGTCGTAAGCCGCTGGTTTCGCCGGCGATGTCGCGATCGGCTGTACATCGCGCCCGCCCGGGCACGATGTGACTAGCTTTGGATGAACTCGAGCAGGTCGCGGCCCAGCTCCTGCTGGTAGTCGCCGTGAATGCCGTGCGGTGCACCGGGATACACCCGCAGTGTGCCGTACCGGACCAGTTCGATCGCCTTCGATGCGGCATCGTGGATCGGCACGATCTGATCGTCGTCACCGTGGGCGATCAGGATCGGCGCATCCAAGGCCTTCAGATCCTCTGTGAAGTCCGTCTCGGAGAACGCCTGCACGCAGTCGTAGGCGGATGCCAACCCTGTGCGCATGGCCTGCAGCCAGAAGTGGTCGACCAGCCCCTGGGACAAAGCCGCCCACTCCCGGTTGAACCCGTAGAAGGGCAGCGCGAGCTCTTTCCAGTACTGCGACCGGTCCGAGAGCACACGGGCACGAATCTCGTCGAACACCGACAGCGGGGTTCCCTGCGGATTCGTCTCCGATCTCACCATCACCGGTGGCACGGCGCCGACCGTGACGACCTTGCGCACCCGACCCGCGCCGTGACGCACGGCATAGCGCACCACTTCACCGCCGCCGGTGGAGTGCCCGACCACCACGACCTCCGACAGGCCCAGACCGCCTACCAGGGCCGCGAGATCTGCGGCGTAGGTGTCCATGTCGTTGCCGGTCCAGGTGTGCTCCGAGCGGCCGTGGCCGCGCCGGTCGTGGGCGATCGCGCGGAATCCGTTGTCGGCGAGAAGCTTCAACTCGACGTCCCACGCGTCCGCGCTCAGCGGCCAGCCGTGACTGAACAGGACGGGGGGACCGCTTCCCCAGTCCTTGTAGTACAGCTGGGCACCGTCGGACCCTTCGAAAAATGGCATGCCCGGAGTGTGCGGGCGCGAACGGCGATGTCGCCATAGGTCACGTGACCAGGAAACCCGGTGACGAGACCGACCCCGACCATGGTCATCCGACGGATACCCGGCCCGGCCGAACCAAGGTCAGCGTGGTGATCGGGCATCGACGCATGTCGTAGGAGAGGTCTCGGTGGAGGAACTCGGCTCGAACGTCGGCAAGTCGAAGCTGGATGTGATCGAGAAGCCGATCAGCGCCATCCGGACGTCCCACGCCGAGATCGATGCATGGGTTGCCCGCCGAGGCCGTTCAGTCGTTTGACAGATGTCTCGGTTCGGCCGGTTGCCGCAAGCTCACTTCACACGTTCG
Source organism: Streptomyces sp. NPDC093984 (assembly GCF_044764595.1). NCBI lineage: Bacteria > Bacillati > Actinomycetota > Actinomycetes > Kitasatosporales > Streptomycetaceae > Streptomyces > Streptomyces sp. NPDC093984. The sequence goes on from NZ_JBIWIM010000001.1 coordinate 1,188,523, forward strand.
CAACGGACCCGCGAGGTCCCTTGCCGAAACAGGCCCCCCTTCGGCACCGGGCACCCGAGGAGAGCAGTGACCACGAAAAGCGACATGGTCGTGCGTCCCGCGCACGACCTCGGCGGACTGCCGGCCGGGCCGGTCGTCCAGTCGGATCACGAGATGACACCCTTCGAGAAGAACTGCCACGCGCTGCTCAACGTCCTCGCCGAGCACAAGCTCGTCAACACGGAGGAGAAGCGCCGTGGGGTGGAGGACCTCGGAGCGCAGATCATCGGCGAACTCACCTACTACGAGAGGTGGGCCGTCTCGGCCTCCAAGGTGCTGATCGAGAAGGGCGTCATCACCTCGGAGGAACTGGGCGCCAGGATGAGCGAGATCCGTGCCCGGCTCGCGGAGGTCGCCACATGAGCACTCGCTTCGTCGAGAACCAGCGGGTGCGCATCGCCGACCGCGACGCCCCCGGACACGTGCGGACCCCGGTCTACGTCCGCGGCAAGGAAGGCAGGATCGAGCGCGTCCTTCCCTGCTTCCTCAACCCCGAGCGGGAGGCGTACGGCGTCAACGAGGGTACCGATGTGCGCCTGTACCGGGTGCGCATCGAGCAGTCCGCCCTCTGGCCCGACTATGACGGACCGGCGGACGACGTCCTCGAACTCGAGATATACGAGCACTGGCTGGAGCCGGTCGACCACTCCCCCACGGAAGGACCGTGACCTCGTGACGACCACGCACGACCACGCGGAAGGCACCGTCGACCACGGCGACCACACGCACGGCGGCACCGGTGCGGCGGACCCGCACGCCCCCATCGAGAACACCGCCGAAGAACCGGACTACTTCGACGTCCTGCAGCAGGCCATCCGCGAACTGCTCGTGGAAAAGGGCCTGATCTCCGCCGACGAGGTACGCGCCATGGTCGAAACGCTCGACGCGCACCAGCCCGCGCTCGGGTCGGCGCTGGTCGCCCGGGCGTGGACGGACCCGGACTTCAGGGAGCGCCTGCTGGCAGACGGCACGGCGGCCATCGAGGAGTTCGGCATCGACAACTACGACGGCACCAAGCTGATCGTGCTGGAGCAGACGCCCGAGGTGCACAACCTCGTCGTGTGCACGCTGTGCTCGTGCTACCCGCGCCCGGTTCTGGGACTGCCGCCGGACTGGTACAAGAGCCGCCCCTACCGTGCCCGTGCCGTGCGTGAACCGCGGGCTCTGCTGAAGGAGTTCGGCACCGAGGTGCCCGATGACGTGACCATCCGCGTCCACGACAGCAACGCCAACATGCGCTACCTGGTGCTGCCGATGCGTCCCGCCGGGACCGAGGGCATGAACGAGCAGGAGCTCGCCGCCCTCGTCACCCGGGACACCATGATCGGCGTCACCACGCCCAGGCAGCCATGACCGGGTCCCGCCGACGGCCGGACGCGTCCGTGACGGCGGACACTCCGGCTCCGCCGGCCGCCCGCGGCAGCGAGCGGCCCGAGCCGCCACAGCGGCGGGCCCTGGTCAATGGCGCACGATGGGTCGTTCTCGGCCGGCCGCTGTCCTCGTACCTGGCGGAGGCGCTGGGCTCGGCCTGGCTCGTTCTCGCCGCCCTCACCGCGGTCTCCGTGACGATGAGGGCCGACGGCGCGTACCTGTCCTCATGGCCGCTCACCGCCCGCCTGGCTGTCGTGGGGGCCGTGGTCGGCGGCAGCGTCGCCGTGTTCTCCCTCACGCCGCCCGGCAAGGAGTCCGGTGCCCACCTCAACCCGGCGATCAGCCTGTTCATGACGGTGCGGGGCGTGTTGGGCGTCGCGGATCTGCTCGGCTACACCGTCTTCCAGTTGGGCGGGTCGGTACTCGGGGCGCTCCTCGCCCGGGGGCTGTGGGGTGACCGGGTCACCGCGGTCCACGACGGACTGATCCAGCCCGGCGCCCGCTGGGACGGTCCCGCCGCCGTGGTGCTCGGCGAGCTCCTGAGCACCGCCGTCCTGCTGTGGGTACTGGCGGCCATGACGGCCAGGCCCCGGCCCCGGTCGACGCCGTGGGTGGTCGCCGCCGTGATCTGGGGGCTGATCACCGCCACCGGTTCACGGACCGGGGCGAGCTTCAACCCCGCACGCAACTTCGGGCCCCACGTCGTCTCCGGTGACTACCACCTGTTCTGGGTCTACATGCTGGCGCCGCTCGCCGGGACCCTGGTGGCCGCGGCGGCGCTGGTCCCTTTCGCAGTCCGCGAGGCGTGGACCCACAAGGTGTGCTGCGCACGCGACATCCACCGCTACCACCAGTCCCGGCCGACTCCGCGCCGCCACCTTCCGTCCTCCCCGCGGTGAACCCATGACCAACATCCTCGACACCACAGTGACCCGGCCCGGCATGCGCCGCGGCCCCGCGGCCGCGCCGGAATCCGGCAGTGAGGCGCTGTGCCGGCAGGCGCGGTCCATCGTCGCCTCGCTGGGCCTGGACCGCGCCGGGATCGCGCCAGACCTGGTCCACGCCCTGCTGCGCGCGGGGTTCGGGATACAGAGCGACACCCTGACCGGTGCAGTGGAGATCCGGACCTGCCCGGAGCACTACGGGCCCGGTTCCCTCCTCATCAGCTGGGCCCCGCACGAGGCGGCGTACACGCCCCTCGACGCGCGTGTCACCCAGGTGGAGAGCATCATGACCGGCGCCCTGCTGGACGCCGTGCGGGCGCTGGGGTTCCGGGCCAAGCGACTGGGCGCTTCCTACTCGGTCCAGGTGCAGCCGTGGGGGTCCGATGCCCCGAGCTGAGGCGACGAGCCGATTCGTCAGGGAGGGCTCGTCGCAACCGGATGCCTGACGCGAGCCGGTCCGCGGGGGCGGCCGGTCCGCGGGGCAAGCCGGGCCGGCCGCCGGGAGGGTGACGAGGAGCCGACGGGCCCGGTGGCATCCGGACGGGCAGCCGTGAGGACGCGGGACAGCCGCGACGGCGCAGGGCGTCAGACGGTCTGTGCCTCGTCGAGCACCCGCAGGGCATCGCGCAGCGCGGCCCGGGAGGTGATGCCCAGTTTGGGGAACACCCGGTACAGGTGTGCGCCGGCGGTCCGGGGCGAGATGTTGAGCTGCTGGCCGATCTCCTTGTTGGTCAGCCCTTTCGCCGCCAGTTCGGCGATGCGGCGCTCCTGTGCGCTCATCGCCGCCGCCCTTCCGTCCTGCGGCACCCCGACGCCCACGCCCGCCGCGCGGAGCTCGTTGCGGGCGCGCTGGGCCCACAGCGGCGCTTTCAGACGCTGCTCGAACAGTTCGAGCGCCGCGCTCAGCTGGGCGCGCGCGGCCTTGTACTCGCGGCGGCGGCGCAGCCACTCCCCGTACAGCAGACGGATCCGGGCATGGTCGTAGCTCCACACGCTGACGTCCGGTATGGCGAGGGCCGCTTCGTACAGCTCGCCCGCCCGTTCGTCGGGTGCGGCGATCGCGGCGGCCGCGGCGAGGATGACCTCCAGGTGCGGCGAGATGGCGCCCAGGCGCGCCCGTTGCCCCGCCGCGACGTGTGCGCGGGCCTCGGCCTTGCGGCCGGTCCGCATGGCGGACTCCACCAGGTCCAGGAAGAATCGCTGGAAGTGGGGGTAGTGCGTGGGGAGTTCACCCGCGGGAGTCACTTCGGAGGCCAGCTGGTAGGCCTCCTCGAAGTCCCCCCGGCCGGCCGCGGCACGTGCCCGGCACTCGTTCAACGTGCTCATCAGCAGCTGCGCCCGTCGCGGCTCGGCCCAGGCGGCGATGGTGTCGCAGTGGTCGCGCAGCGCCTCCTCGTCCCCGCGGCCGCTCGCGACCATGGCCAGTCCGTAGGTGAGGAGGATGTGGATGAGGTTGTAGTCGTGAACGGTGGCGTCGGCGATCCCGTGGGTGGCGAGGGCGACCGTTCTGTCCCAGTCACCCCGCATGAAGGCTTCATGGGCTCTGGCCACGACGGCGGCGCGCAGACTGTCGTAGGCGTCGGCCCCGACGCGCTCCCGCCACACGCCGTCGTAGTCGGTGAAGCAGTCGAGGTACGTGGCCGCGTACATCAGCAGGTTGACGCGCAACAGCGGTGTGCTGGGGGGCAGCGTGGCCGTCACCCGGTCCAGCCGTTCCCGTACGCCGTGAGCGGTGCGCGCCGGGTCGGCGACGGCGTCGAAGCACATGCGCGCGGCCTCGGAGACCCGGTCGAGGACGCGGTACACGCCAGGCCACGGTTCCGGACGCCCTCCCCACACCGCCGCGCTGAACAGGACGTAGAAGGCGTCGTCGAACGCTTCCACGTCCTCGGCGGCGGTGCTCCGGGGCGCCGCCTCCATGGCGGGGAGCAGGATGCGGAAGACCGTGTCCATGTCTCCCTCGCGGTGGAACTGCACGTAGGCCGCGGTCGTCGCGCTCCGCAGCGTTTCCGCGCTCTGGGCACTGGCCAGTTCCTGGGCCGTCTCCAGGAGGCCGGCGACAGCGGCGGCGAACGCCGCCTTGTCGAGACGGCGGGCACGTTCGGCGGGGTCCTGGCTGAGTTCGGCCGCACGGCGGTACGCCACGGCTGCCTCCGCGATGCCGCCACGGGCCTGGGCCCGCTCTGCGGCCCGGGTGAGCGCGAGGGCGACCGCCTCGTCGGGTTCGTCGGCGGCGTGGGCGAGGTGCCAGGCGCGCCGCTCCGGGTGCTGCTCCATGATCGCGGCCAGTGCCCGGTGCGCCGTTCTGCGGCGTCCGCCCGGGGACATGTGGACCGTGCAGGAACGGACCAGGGGATGGCGGAAGGTGATCTGCTCGGCCAGGTGGTCCACGCGGATGAGTCCGGTGCGCTCGCCCGTCTCCAGCAGGCCGTCGTCCCAGTCGTGACCGGCCTGGACCGTCGCCGCCCGGATGTCCCGCAGGTTGCCGGGGCGCTGGCCGTCGAGCGCGGTCAGCAGCAGGACGAAACGCGTGACGGTGTCGAGTCTGCGGATACGGTCGGCGAAGACGCTCTCCAGCCGGCTGCTGAGGGGCAGGTTCACCGGCAGGGCATCGGCGCCGTCCCGCTGGGCGGGGGTGAGCTGCCCGGGCAGCTCCACGAGGGCGAGCGCGTTGCCCTCGGCCTCCTCCAGCAGCCGTCGCCGGGTCGATTCGGCGAGGCCCGGATGGCTATTGTCCAGCAGCGCCAGTGCGTCGGAGGCCGACAGCGGGCCGACGTTCAGCACACGTATGCCCGTGATGTCGAGGAAGCCGTTCCACCCGCCACGGGTCGCCATGACGACGGCCGCCCGGCAGCCGCTCAGCCTGCGGGTCATGAAGGTCAGCACCTCGGCACTGGAACGGTCGATCCAGTGCACGTCGTCCACGACCACCAGCAGGGCGTGCGCCCTGGACGCGATCTGCAGGAGCGCCAGTGCGGCCGCGGAGATGGCGAACCGTCCCAGATCCGAGCCCTCGCGGATGGAAAAGACCTGCTCCAGGACCCCGCTCTGGAAGGCCGGCAGTTCCGCGGCGTGGTCGAGCAGCGGGTAGAGCAGCTGGTGCAGCGCGGAGAACGCCAGCTCCTGCTCGCTCTCCACGCCGACCACGCGCACCACACGCAGTCCGTTCGTCCGGGCCCGTGCGGCCACGGCGTCCAGCAACGCCGTTTTCCCGACCCCGGGATCGCCCTGCAGGAGCAGCGCCGTCCCCTCGTTCTCCACTTCGCCGAGCATGGCTTCCAGAGCGTGCAGTTCGCGCGTGCGTCCCACCAACAACGTTCCTCCCCCACCGGGTGGGCGGTTGCCCAAACCGGCAGAAGAACTCTCGTGAACGGCGCGTGGCCGACGCATCGGTCAGTTGACCATTACCGACGAGTAGGCCGCGAGGCGCACCGCCTCCTGGAGTCCGGCACCTCCATCGGCAAGATCACCCTCACCGGCTTCCGAGCCGCCCGCCACCGACGAGCCCCGCCCGGAGGCAGTAGTCCGATCCGCAACTGCCCGCCGCGCGGGCACTGCCGAACACGTGGTCGGGCTTCGGGCGTCGGGCGTCGGGCGTCGGGAGACTTCAGTCAAGCATCCGGCACCTCGTAAGTCATTAGACAGATTCCCGGACCGTCGTCCGCGGTGAAGCTGGGTGCGTAACTCGGCGCCGCCTCCGCGGCGTCCGCCCCTCGTCCGGCCCACCGGTCCGGTAGAGGGCATCGCACCTGCGAAAGGAAGAACGATGCCGTACATCAAGGTCGGCGAGGAGAACTCCACCGAGATCGAGCTGTACTACGAGGACCACGGCACCGGTCAGCCGGTCGTCCTGATCCACGGCTTCCCGCTCAGCGGCCACTCCTGGGAGAAGCAGACCGCGGCCCTGCTGGAGGCCGGCTACCGCGTCATCACCTACGACCGCCGCGGTTTCGGCCAGTCCAGCCAGCCCACCACCGGCTACGACTACGACACCTTCGCCGCCGACCTCAACACGGTCCTCGAAACCCTGGACCTGAACGACGCCGTACTCGTCGGCTTCTCCATGGGCACCGGCGAAGTCGGCCGCTACCTGGGCACCTACGGCTCCGCCCGCGTCGCCAAGGCCGCCTTCCTGGCTTCCCTGGAACCGTTCCTGCTCAAGACCGACGACAACCCCGACGGCGCCGCCCCGATCGACTTCTTCGAGGGCATCTCCGCCACCGTCAAGGCCGACCGCTACGCCTACTACACCGCGTTCTACAAGGACTTCTACAACCTCGACGACAACCTCGGCACCCGCATCAGCGAGGAAGCCGTGCGCAACAGCTGGAACGTCGCCGCCTCCGGCGGGTCCCACGCTGCCGCCGCCGCGCCGCTGACCTGGTTCACCGACTTCCGCGCCGACATCCCCAAGATCGACGTTCCCACCCTCATCCTCCACGGCACCGCCGACAACATCCTGCCCATCGACTCCACCGCGCGCCCCTTCCACAAGGCACTGCCCTCCGCCGACTACGTCGAGGTCGAAGGTGCCCCGCACGGCCTGCTGTGGACCCACGCCGACGAGGTCAACAAGGCCCTCCTCGCCTTCCTCGCCAAGTGATCCGCCACCGGGCGTCATCCACCTCCGCGGGATGACGCCCGACGGGCCGGCCGTGGTGGTGTCGCGGGACGCCGTCATCGCACTCGAACCGCGCCGGGCCCGGGCCCGCATCAGTCCCCGTCCGGTAGGGCGGCCCGGCCCTGTGCGGCGAATGAAAGGAATGCCACGATGTCCAACACAACCACGACGACGGCACCGATCGGTCTCGTGCTGATCGACACCGTCAACGAGGTCTTCTCCGAGCAGGGCAAGGGATATCCCGGCTTCAAGGCGGAGTTCGAGCGGATCGGCACCCTCGGCAACCTCAAGCGGCTGCTGGCGGGCTTCCGCGCCAGCGGCTTTCCCTCGTTCTTCTCGCCGATGTCGTACACCGACGAGGAGTACACGAACTGGAAGCACAAGTCGGGCATCCATCACATGATGTTCGACAACCGCATGTTCGAATCCGGCAGCTGGGGCGCTGAATTCCACCCCGACCTCACTCCCGGCCCCGGTGACGTGACCATCGCGCCGCACAAGAACCTGGACGTCTTCGCCACCACCGATCTCGACACGCAGTTGAAGCGACGCGGTGTGGAGCACGTCGTCGTGGCGGGCATGATCGGCACGATGTGCGTGGAGTCGACGGCGCGCAGCGCCATGGAGCGCGGTTACCGGGTGACCCTCGTCAAGGACGCCACGGCCCCCGAGGGCGGGCCCGATTCGTACGAGCAGATGGTGCGGCGCTACGCGCTGATCGCCCATGACGTGCTGACCACGGACGAGGTGCTGGCAACGGAGCCGTTCGCGCGTTAGCCCGTGTCCGGCCGCGCCCGTGGACCGGCCTCCCGGGCCACGGCCCGCGGCAGCCGGGCCGGTGCGGCCCTGCCGCAAGAGCCCCGCCCGCCCGGTGTCTCCCGGTGGCCTGGGCACCACCGCCATGCCCGACACGTTTGAAACCCGCGTGTGTGATGCGGCAGACCTACGTGTGGATCCGGCACACACCTGATGGGACGTTCGGCACATGCCAAGCTCATTTCCTGAAATAGGCGACCACCCTGAGGTGCTCGCCGCCGTCGCGTCGCTCCGGCTGGACGACGAACAGCTCACCCGGGCCACCGGATACGCGAGGTGTGAGGAGGTCGCCGCCGGACAGGTGCTCTTCGGCCCCGGTGATGAGGCCGGGGATCTGGTGCTGTGCGGAACCGCGGCACTGGAGGCACTGCGCCCGGCGGAGGGGGGCCGCCGCGAGGAGGTGCTCATGAGCTACGGCCCCGGTCAGTTCACCGGAGAGCTCAACCTGCTCACCGGACAGCGGCGGGACCTGACGATCCGGGTCACCGGCGCGGGCACGGTCCATCGCGTGGACGCGCGCTCGTTCCGGCTGCTCATGGCCCGGGAGACGGATCTGTCGGACCTGTTCCTGCGGGCGTTCCTGGCCCGGCGACGGCTGCTGAGGCAGGCGAGCGGGCGGACGCTGCGGGTGGTGGGCGACGCGGAGAGCGGCGAGGGCCTGGCGCTGCGGACGTTCCTGGCCCGCCAGGGCGTGCCGTACTCCTGGTTGGAGGAGGACTCCGCCGAAGGCCAAAGCGCCCTGGCGGCGGTCGGCCACACCGCAGCCGATCTGCCGCTGGCCCTCATGACGGGTGAGGTGATGCCCCGGGTCACTCCTGGCTTCCTCAGCGAGCGGCTCAACCTGTCCTACCGCCGCACCGGCTCCGGAACGGCGGACCTGACCGTCGTAGGCGCCGGGCCGGCGGGACTGGCAGCAGCCGTCTACGGGGCGTCCGAGGGCCTGAAGACCGTACTGCTGGACGCGGTGGCCACCGGTGGCCAGGCGGCCACCAGCGCCCGGATCGAGAACTACCTGGGCTTCCCCTTCGGGCTGAGCGGCGCCGACCTGACCGCGCGCGCCGCCGTGCAGGCGCTGAAGTTCGGCGCCCACATCGCCAGCCCTTGCGGGGTGGTGGCCCTGGAGACGCACGGGGACACACATGTGGTCACCCTGGTCGACGGCACCCGGATCCACAGCCGCGCGGTGGTGCTGGCCACCGGGGCCGCCTACCGTTCGCTCCCACTGGACCGGTGGCGGGAACTCACCGGTCGCGGCATCTATTACGCGGCCACCGACCTGGAGGCCCAAGCCGTGGCGGACCGCCCGGTCGCCGTGGTCGGCGGCGCCAACTCGGCCGGGCAGGCGGCGCTCCACCTGGCGCGTCACACGCCCGCGGTCACCCTGGTGGTGCGGGGCGGCGACCTCGGCGTCGGCATGTCCGCCTACCTGGTGGACCGCATTCTGAGCGATCCGCGCATCACCGTCCTGACCGGTACGGAGGTGACCGCGCTGCACGGCGAGGAGCGTCTGGAGGGTGTGTCGTTGACCGGTCGTGCGGGGGCGGCGTTCCGGACGGACTGCGCGGGGCTGTTCTGCTTCATCGGCGCGGAACCGGCCACCGACTGGCTCTCGCACGTAGAGCTGGACGAGAAGGGGTTCATCCCGACCGACCGTGAACTGACGTCGGGCGGCCTCGGATCACTCTGGCGGGAGCCGGAGCGTGCGCCGCTGCCCTACGAGACCAGTGTGCCGGGTGTCTTCGCCGCAGGGGACGTGCGCAGGGGCTCCATGAAGCGGGTCGCTGCGGCGGCAGGGGACGGCGCGAGCGCGGTGCGCTCGGTGCACCAGTATCTGGCGCTGGCCGGCCGCCACGTCTGAAGCTTCCGGTCCGCCCGGCCCCTCCGACCCGACCATCCCGTTCACCCGACCCGAGCATCCCGTTCACCCGACCCGGCCATCCATTCCGCCCCGCCCGTCCGCCTTCGCGCATCGCCCGGTCCGCCTCGGCCGCGACCGTCGCCGCGGAAGCAGCCGGCAGGCCTTCCGGAACCGGCGGCAGACATCCGACAGGAGCCTCTCATGACCACCTATCTGGCCGACTCGGCCGAGACCCGGTACGTCGACGGACCCGAGGGCGAACGGTTCGCCTACCGCCGCTTCGGACGGGCCGGCACCCGCCCACTCATCATGCACATGCGCCTGCGGGGCACCATCGACCACTGGGACCCGGCTTTGCTCGACCTGCTTGCCGCCGAGCGCGAGGTCATCGTCTTCGACAACCGGGGGGTCAACTTCTCCACCGGCGAACCGCCGAAGGCCATGGACGACATGGTCAAGGGCTCCCTGGCCTTCATCGACGCCCTGGGCCTGACCGACATCGACCTCCTGGGCTGGTCCATGGGCGGCATCGTGGCCCAGGGCGTGGCCCTGGCCGCTCCGCACCTCGTGCACCGCCTGGTCGTGGCGGGCAGCTCCGCCGGCGGAGTGCCCGATCTGCCCCCGCAGCCGGAGCGCACCCGGCAGACCGTGGGCAAGCCGGTCAACCACGACGAGGACTTCCTGTACCTGTTCTTCCCGGAGACCGAGCGGGCGCGGGCGGCCGGTCTGGCGTCGCTGCGGCGACTGGACCACCGGCTGAAGGAGTCGCACGCCGTGGTGGGACCGGAGGCGGTGCGCGGCCAGCTGACGGCCATCGCCGGCTTCGAGGGCTTCTGGCACCGACAGGGGGAACTCATGCTTCCCGTTCTGGTGGCCAACGGCGCGCACGACGTGATGATCCACGCCTACGCCACGTACGCGATGTCGCAGGTGCTGCCCGACGCGAAGATCGTCCTCTACAGCGACGCCGGGCACGGCTTCCTCTTCCAGCACCACGAGGACTTCGCCCACGAGGTCAACCGGTTCCTCGGTTGAGAGCGGCTCCCGCCGGGGCCGCTGAGCAGACCCGCCCCGCAGAAGCCGCGCCCTGCCCCCCCAGATTTGAACACCGCCCATCAGGGAGAAGCCATGGCCACAGTGACGCACCAGACCGCACCCACACAGTTCGTCGAGGCGGACGGCGTCCGCTACGCCTACCGTCGGCTGGGTCCTTCGGGGACGGTGCCGCTGGTGATGCTGCAGCACTTCACCGGCAACCTCGACAACTGGGACCCCGCCCTGGTGGACGCGCTGGCCGCCGAACGCGAGGTCATCCTGGTGGATTATCCCGGAGTGGCCTCCTCCACCGGGACCCCGGCGACCACGGTGGCCGTGATGGCCCAGCAGATGATCGCCTTCACAGCGGCCCTCGGTCTGGACACGATCGACCTGCTCGGCTTCTCCCTGGGCGGTTTCGTCGCCCAGGACATGGCCCTGGTCAGGCCGCGCCTGATCCGCCGCCTGGTACTGGCCGGCACCGGGCCCAAGGGAGCGCCGGGGATGCACGGCTGGCGCAAGGACATCGAGACGCACGCCCGCGCCGAGGTGCCCACCGGTGAGGACCTCCTCTACATCTTCTTCGCCCACACCGAGACCAGCCGGGCCAAAGGCATGGAGTTCCTGGGGCGGTTCACGGCGCGCACCGAGGATCGGGACGTGCCCAGCAGCCTCGCCTCCCGCGACGCCCAGTACGACGCCGTTCTGGAGTGGGGCATCCCCGACCACTCCGCGCTCCAACGGCTCACCGGCATCCAGTGCCCCACCCTCATCGTCCAGGGTGACGACGACCTGATGATCCCGACCAGGGTCAGCCACCTGATGGCGGGACTCATCCCGGACGCGCGCATCCGCATCTACCCCGACGCCGCCCACGCATCGCTGTTCCAGTACCCGGCCGAAGCAGCCAAGGACGTCAACGAGTTCCTCGCCTGACGCCGTCACCCCGCCACTTAAGGAGCACACCTTGTCCGACCTGCTGAACACCATCCTCGACGCCCACGGGGGTCGCGCCCGTTGGGAAGCGGCGCACCGGATCACCGCCCGCCAGTTCTTCGGCGGCGCCCTGTGGGAGATGAAGGGCCACCCCGGCGCCCTCGACGACGTGGAGGTGACCGTCGACCTGCGGCGCGAGTTCGTGTCGCAGAAGCCGTTCTTCGACGCCGGCCACCACACGTCCTTCTCGGCCGGGCGGGTCGCGGTGGAGGAGTCCGACGGCAAGGTGGTGGAGGAACTCCTCGACCCGCGCGCCTCGTTCGCCGGCCACGACCTGATGACGCCGTGGACCAGGCTCCAGCTGGCCTACTTCTCCGGCAGCGCCATGTGGACCTACCTGGCCGAACCGCTCTCGCTGACGTTCCCCGGGGTGCGCACCGAGGAGATCGGTCCGTGGACCGAGGACGGCGAGAAGTTCCGCCGCCTGCGCGTCGAGTTCCCCCGGAGCATCGCCACCCTCAGCACCGAGCAGACCCTGTACGTGGACGCCTCCGGCCTGATCCGGCGGCGCGACTACAGCGTCGAGATCGCCGGCGACACACCCGCCGCGCACTACGTCTCCGGGCACCAGGAGGTGTCCGGCCTGGTCATCCCCACCACGCGGATGATCTACAGCCGGGACGAGAACGGCGACAAGGTGCCCGAGCCGCTCGTCGTCTCGGTGCGTCTGGAGGACGTCGCCGTCTCCTGAGCCCGAAGGGCGCCGAGAGGGGCGTCCGGGCCCGCGGGCAGACGCGCTCGCCGCGCCGGCGCGAGAACCACCCGGAAGGCGGGTGGCACGAACGAGAAAGGCAGCCAGCCATGAGCAACATCTCAGCGGCGTCCTCCGGGACGTTCACCATCGGTGGCGAACTGAAGGTCAACCGCCTGGGCTACGGGACCATGCAGCTGACAGGTCCCGGGGTCTGGGGTCCCTTCCCCGACCAGGACGCGGGCGTGCGCGTGCTGCGCCGAGCCGTGGAACTGGGCGTCACGCTCTTCGACACCGCCGACTCCTACGGACCGGACACGGCGGAGCAGTTGCTGCGCAAGGCGCTGCACCCGTACCCGGAGGAGGTGGTGATCGCCACCAAGGCCGGTCTGACCCGCCCCGGCCCGGGACAGTGGCGGGCCAACGGGCGGCCCGAGTACCTGCGCAAGCAGGCGGAGTCCAGCCTGCGCAGGCTCGGTCTGGAGCGCATTCCGCTCTTCCAGCTGCACCGCATCGACCCGTCCGTGCCCTTCGAGGACCAGATGGGCCTGCTGAAGGAGCTGCGGGACGAGGGGAAAGTCGCACACGTCGGACTCTCCGAGGTGGGTATCGAGGAACTGAAGCGGGCGCGCGCCATCGTGCCCATCGCCTCGGTGCAGAACCTGTACAACGTCGCCCAGCGCGACTCCGAGGACGTCCTGCGGTACGCCGAGGCGCACGACATCGCGTTCCTGCCCTGGTTCCCGCTGGCAACCGGTCAGCTGGCGCGTCCAGGTGGCCCGCTGGACCGCATCGCCGGCCACCTGAACGCCTCGCCGTCGCAGGCCGCGCTGGCCTGGCTGCTGCGGCGCTCGCCGGTCGTCCTGCCGATCCCGGGCACGTCATCGGTGGCGCACCTGGAGGACAACGTGGCGGCGGCGGCGCTGGAGCTGTCGCAGGCCGACTTCGAGGCCCTCAGCGATCCGTTCTCCTGACGGGACCGAGGTCACTCTCACGGGCTCTGCCCCCACGGCCTTTCGACCCCGCACAGCCTCCGGCTCACCGGCGGCTCCGCACGTGCCCCGCACCGTCGCACCGGCGTCACCCGGTCGGCGGGCGGGGCGCCGCCACCGGGGTGTGAACGACCTTGCCATTAAGACGACCGGTCGTATTAAACTGCTGTCACAGCGGCCCCGCGGACGGACCCGCGAGTGCGCCGCACGGACTCACGAACCAGGAGCAAGCAAGATGTCTGAACTGTCCTCGAACCGCCCGTCCGTCGCCGTCGCCTACCACTCCGGCTACGGACACACCGCCGTCCTCGCCGAGGCCGTCCGCCGCGGAGCCGCCGACGCCGGGGCCGACGTCACCTTCATCGACGTCACCGCCATCACCGACGAACACTGGGACCGCCTCGACACCGCCGACGCCATCATCTTCGGCTCCCCCACCTACATGGGCGGTGCGTCCGCCGGCTTCCACAGCTTCGCCGAAGCCACCAGCAAACGCTTCGTCGAAGGCCGCTGGGCCGACAAGCTCGCCGCCGGCTTCACCAACTCGGCTTCCAAGAGCGGCGACAAGAACAACACGCTCGCCTTCTTCGCCGCCCTCGCCGCCCAGCACCGCATGCTCTGGGTCAGCCTCGGCCTCGAGCCCGGCTGGAACTCCACCACCTCCACCGAGCACGACCTGAACCGCCTCGGCTTCTGGACCGGCGCCGCCGCCCAGACCCCCATGGACGGTGACATCGACACCGTCCACAAGTCCGACATCACCACCGCCGAACACCTCGGCGCCCGCGTCGCCCGACACGCAGCCACTTTCGCCGCCGGACGCCGCGCACTCACCACCACCGCCTGACACCCCGGGAGCCACTCCCCGAGGCACCCACACCTCGCTCAGCCACCCGGCCGACAGGCACGAGGAGACGCCGTGAAGCTCTCTGCGGTCACGCCCCGCCACACACACCACACACCAGAAGCGCGACCTCCCGAGAGCTCCGGCCGCAGCCGGCCGCTGTCCACCCTCGGCGTCGTGACCGCCTCGATCGCCGTCGCCTTCGGAGCCGGCGCGGGCAGCCCCCTGTTCGTGCTCTACCAAGTCCAGTGGGGCTTCCCGGACTGGCAGTTGACCACCGCGTTCACCGTCTACGCCGTCACACTCCTGGCCACCCTGCTCGTCGCCGGCTCACTCTCCGACCACATCGGACGCCGCCCCGTCCTCGTCACCGCACTGACCCTCCTGCTGCTCACCAGCGCCCTCTTCCTCACCGCCGACAGCATCGGCTGGATCATCGCCGCGCGAGCCATACAGGGCATGGCCACCGGAGCGGCCACCAGCACGTTCACCGCAGCCATCATCGAACTCGCCAGTCCCCGCCACCGGCGCACCATGACCGTCCTCACCAGCGCCGCCCCCGTCGGAGGACTCGCCCTCGGCGCCTTCTTCGCGGGGCTCGCCGTCCAGTTCACCCACCACCCCACCACCGTCGTCTTCACCACCCTCACCGCCGTCCTCCTCTACGGCATCGCCTCCGTCCTGACCGCGCCCGAAACAGCCGGCCGCCACCCCGGCGCACTCGCCTCACTACGCCCCCACCTCACCATCCCGCCCGCAGCCCGCACCTGGTTCTGGGCCCTGACTCCCCTCACCGCCGCCGGCTGGATGTACTCCGGCCTCTTCCTCGGCCTCGCGCCCTCCTTCGACAACCAGGTCTTCCACATCCACAACAGCGCCGCCAACGGCGCCATCGTGGCCCTCCAGCCCATCTCCGCCGCACTGGCCGGCATGGCGTTCGCCCGCGCCACCCCGCCCCGCGCCGCCCGCGCCGGCGCCCTCCTCATCCTCACCGGCGCCCTCCTCACCGTCACCGGCGTCGCCACAGCCAACCTGTCCCTCGTCATCACCGGCGCCCTCACCGGCGGCACGGGACAAGGCGCCGCCTTCGGTTCCACCCTGCGCATCCTCGGCCCCCTGGCCGACAACGCCCGCCGCGGCGGCCTCTTCGCCGCCGTCTACCTCATCGCCTACACCGCCTACGGCGCACCCGTGCTCCTCGCCGGCATCGCCGGCGACCACACCGGACTCGCCCCCACCGTCATCGCCTACGGCGCCACCGTGGCACTCCTCGCAGCCACCGCCACACTCTCACTCACCCTGCGAACCCGTCGGGCCGACAGCCCCCGAACCATGCAAGGCACGTGAGATGCCCCAAGCAGCGTGAGGAACACACTCGGGCGTAGGCCGTGGGGCTCAAGGCACGTACCCCGGCCCTCGCGGTCAGGAGGCGAGGCCGCGGACTCCCCGTCCGGTGGACGCGGGGGCGGCAGCGGCTCCGGCTCGCCCGCCCCCGCTGCCGCGCGAGACCTACCGCCTGGCTGTGACGGACGTCCGTCCGCGTACCCGGTCGACAACAGGTACGCCGAAACGGCCGGTTGGCGGGCCCGGGAGGCGGCCCCGTCCGGGCGCGCACCGTCCGGCTTCCGGTGCGTACCCGGGGCCCGGTGCGCGGCCGTGACGGTCTGGCACGTCTCGTCGCCCTGTTCCCAGGGCCACCGGCCGCGGCGCCGGCCGCAGAGGCCGGCGGAGAGGCCCGGCTCCGGCTCCGCCGCCGTCCTTCCGCGCTCAGCGACGCCTCCGGCGACCGTCCGCCGCGCGGGCAGCTCCCCGGTGAGCCAGACGGTCGCGGGCCCGCGGTGTCCGGCGCGGTCCATCGGCGGCCCGGTCCACCGGTACCTCGCCGGCCGCCACGGCGCTCACCGCGCCGGACACCGCGGGCCCGGCAGACGGCGCACCGCGGTAGTGGCCCTCCGGGCAGTGACGCCCGTGCGGCACCGCACGGCGGTCCACACCGCCCGCCGCAACAGGGGCTCCCCGGGCGGGCGCGGCGCCCGGAAGGCACGCGGCGGGTCGAGCGAGCCGTGCCGGCCCGCTCCCGTGACCGGTCCCGGAGCGGCGGCGTAGCGGACCGGTTCCGCCGGGCCGACGTAGGCTTCCTCCCCGAAGCCGGGCATCAGTCGATGACTCACCGCCAAGGCGGGAGCCGCGATGGCGGGACTGGCACGGACAGGGGACATGCCCTTTCACCGGCGCCCCGCAAGAGCCCGCCTGTGGGGCGCACCCGGACGCGGACCGCAGGCAGCAGGATGCGGCACCTCTCGAGTCATGCCCGGATGCACCGGACGCTCCCCTGCCGACAGCCCTCGCAGCCGGTCGGCCTCATTCTCCGGGGCAACACCGCCCCTGACACCGGAAAAGCCCTCAGTTCCTCGGCCGTACGGCCCACGGCCCGGCGGCGCGGCCGGGCGGCGGCCCGGCCGAGCGGCGGCTCGGAGAAGGCGACCGCACACATCGGGCCCGGGCTTCAGGATTGGTAGTCCTCCACCACTGACTGCGGCCGCACACGGGCCTCGTCCGGGTCCTGCCCGAACTCGGCCCGGGCCCGACGCTGGCGCAGCAGGTCCCAGCACTGGTCCAGTTCGCGTTCCAGCTCTCCGAGGCGCCTGCGCTCGGCCTGGCCACCCGTCCTGTCCGTTGTCAGGGAGTCGCGCAGCCGACGCTCCTCGTCGGCCATCTCGGTGATCTGGTGCAGGATTTCCTGGTTCTTCATACGTCCTCCTTCTCGATCGTGTGTCGCTCGGCCCGTGCGGACGTCTGCCGAAGCGCTCACGCGGACGGCCGCTTTGCGGTGAAACCGAACTCGCGGTTCGGTTACGGCCGTCCCACCCGGGCGGGGTGGCTCCTGCCCGCGGCTCAGCGGCGGTTCTCCGCCTGGAACATCCAACTCTGCTTCTCCAACTCGGCAGTCAGCCCGATCAACAGGTCCTGGGTGACGACGTCCGACCGCCCGGTGGTCTCGACACGTCCGCGCAACCGGCCGATGAGCACGGAGAACGACGCGACCAGGGCCTCCACGGCCGGAACGTCCCCAACCCAGCCGGACTTGAACTCGGGCAGTCCGCTGCCGGACGCGATCGTGCCGGCCCGCCCGTCCGGGCTGATGCCCAGCGCGGCGGCTCGCTCGGCGACCTGGTCGGCGTAGTCGCGCGCGGTGGCGACCACCTCGTCGAGCTGCTGGTGGATGCTACGGAATCGGGGCCCGTACAGGTTCCAGTGGGCCTGCTTGGCCACCAGGGCCAGGTCCAGCAGGTCGACCAGGGTCTCCTGCAGGGCGGCCCCGGTGACCTGGCGATCCTCTTCCGGCAGTGGACTGGTGATGATCGTCATAGCTGCGTGTCTTCCTTCGTCGTCCTGGTGCGGCGCCGTCAACCGTCGAGAGCCCCGCACAGCCGAGGGCCCCTCCGGTCATCCACCCGCCCGCGTCACGGGGGCCAGGGTCTGCGGCATCATTCTTCGAGCGGCCCCGCCGGGCAGAATCCGTCGTTTGACTTACGGTCCGACACGGCAGTCACGGAGCACTCCGGCTGACGGCGGCAAGCCGTTCTCGCGGCTGTCGGAGGCCGCTGCGGGAAACAGGGAGGATTTCGCGGGGACCTGACCGCACGTCTCCCGGGCGCGCCGTGCCGGCCGGGCGCGCGCCTGCCCCTACCGGCTCACCGCCGGGGCCTGTCCGGTCCAGCGCAGCACGGCCCGGAATGACCGGCGGACCCGGCTGCGCCGTCGGCGGGCGCCGGGTTCGGGGTGGGAAACGTCTGCATCGGCCCGGGCCATGGCGCCGTAGCGTGCGGGGCTCGTCGCCCGCGCACCGTTGGAGATCATGAGGAAGCAGCGCACCCCCGTGGCCTGCACGACGTCTGCCAGGGGCACGGCCACCGCCCGGTCCACGATGTCCTTGAGCGCTGCGCCGCCGCTTTTGACAGAAGCAAGCCGACCGACCATATTGATGCCATGCCTCAGGTGAGCGTCAAAGCCAAGTTGATCGAACACGCCGAGACCGTGTTCCGTCGCCAGGGCTTCAACGGCGCCAGCGTGCAGGACATCACCAGCGCGGCGGGTGTGCCGAAGGGGTCCTTCTACAACCACTTCAAGAGCAAGCAGGAACTCGCCGCCGAAATCGTGCGCCGCTACAGCGGCGCCACCGACTTCAGCATGCTGGAGGACCGCGGCGGCCGGACGGCCGTCGAGAGCCTGCGGGCACACTTCGCGAGCCAGGCCGAGCGGACCAGCTCCACCGGCGTTGAATACGGCTGCCTGCTGGTGACCATGGCGAGCGAGACACCGACCGCGGGCGCCGGAGTGGGTTCCGCCGTGCGCGGCAGCCTCACCGGGTGGATCGACACCGTCGCCGAGGTGATCGAGCAGGGCCGGAAGGCCGGTGAAATCCGCTCCCCGGAACCGGCACGGGACCTGGCCGCCTTTCTGATCGACGCCTTCGAGGGCGGCACACTGCGTGGCAAGGCCACGGGTGATCCCACCGCCTCGATGCGCTCCCTGAACCTCGCACTGAACATCCTCAAGGGCTGACGAGTCCGGCTGGTCGGCACGCGCAACGGACCATGTGCGGCGACATGTGAGAGGCGCGGACGAAGTGTCCGCTGCCAGTCGTCATCAGGTGCCGCCGGCGACGGCGCACAACGCCGGCTCCGCGCATGGGTTTTCCTGCTCGAACGGGACGCCTTCGCCGTTCGAAGCCTGCCGACTTGCTGGTCCAAGACAGCAGCGACACCAGGCCGCTCCCGGGGTCCGCCGACTCGCCCGCAAGAGCGCGCAACAGATCTCCGCAGCGCACGGTGCCCCCGTCCGGGTGGCGGCTGCTCCCCCGGCGCACCCGTCGGCCGGACGCCGGCCGGGCCGCCGCGGCACCGCCTGACCCGACGCCAGGGGGCCGGAGGAGGCCCTCGGCAAGTCGCCGAGAGCGGCCCCCGCACGGCCCCTGTCCAGGAGCCGTCAGTCCACCCAGGCGGTGAACAACGCGTTCAGTCCCTCGGCCATCGTGGGGTGCGCGATCATGCCGTCACGGAGGGCCGTGTAAGGCAGGCCCGCCAGCATGGCCGTCTGCACCACCGTCACGACCTCGGAAGCCTCGGGGCCGAGCAGGGCCACGCCGAGGATACGGTCGCTGTCACGGTCGACGACGGCCTTCCACAGTCCTCGGGTGTCCCGCAGGGTGCGGGCCCTTGGAATGGCCATGACGGGCATCTTGGCGACCCGCACATTGTGCCCCGCCGCCCGGGCCTGGTCCTCGGTGAGGCCCACTCGGGCCAGCTCCGGGTCCGTGAAGAGGTTCCAGGGGACGAGCCGACCGTCGGTACTCCGGTCGCCGCCCGCGATGTTGGCCTTGACGATCCGGTAGTCGTCCAGGGAGACGTGAGTGAACTGGGGACTGCCCGCGACGTCGCCCACGGCCCAGGTGTGCGGAGCACTCGTCGCGAGCCGGTCGTCGACTTGGATGAACCCGTTCTCGTCGGTGCGCACGCCTGCGGCTTCCAGGCCGAGTTCCCCGGTGACCGGGGTCCTCCCGGTGGCGGCCAGCACATCGTCGGCCTCCAGCCTGCGGCCGTCCTCCAGCAGGACCGAGATGACGTCCCCCTCGCGGACGACCTCCTTCGCTGCCGTGCCGGTGACCAGTTCCACGCCGTCCTCGCGCAGGTACCCGAGA
Source organism: Streptomyces sp. NPDC093984 (assembly GCF_044764595.1). NCBI lineage: Bacteria > Bacillati > Actinomycetota > Actinomycetes > Kitasatosporales > Streptomycetaceae > Streptomyces > Streptomyces sp. NPDC093984. The sequence goes on from NZ_JBIWIM010000001.1 coordinate 1,208,431, forward strand.
AGTGCCTCGGCCACGTCGGAGTCCTCCCGGGGCAGCAGGCGCGGCCCGCTCTCCAGGACGGTGACCCGGCTGCCGAAGGCGGCGAACATCTGGGCGAACTCCAGGCCGACGTAACCTCCGCCGATCACCACCAGGCGGCCCGGGATGTGATGCAAGTCCATGATGGACTCGCTCGTCAGAGGCTTGGCCCCGTCCAGTCCGGGGACAGGGGCGATCCGCGGGACGGTACCCGTGTTGATCACGACGTCCCTGCCCCGCACCACGCGCCGGCCTCCGTCGTTGAGCGCGATCTCGACCGTGCGCTCGGCGATGAAGCGAGCTGTGCCCAGGACCAGGTCCATGCCGCTGTCGGCGAACTGGCGGCGGTTGACCTCCACCATGCCGAGGACCACGCCCTCCTTGTGGGAGCGAAGCAGCTCCAGGTCCACCTCGGCCCGGCCGAGCCGCAGCCCCAAGGCCTCCGCGGTCGCCGCCCTGCGCAGCAGCCGCGCACTGGTGACCAACGACTTGGTGGGGATACAGGCGACGTTGATACAGGTACCGCCGATCATGCCCCGTTCCACCATCACCACGCCCTGTCCCGCACGGGCGGCGTCCATGGCCAGCGTCTTGCCTGCCTTGCCTCCGCCGATCACCAGCAGATCGACATCCTCCACGTCCTGCGAAACGACCACGACAGCTTGCCTTCCTCTGATACGCGGGTACGGGGAGCCGGCCGGCCCAGCCGGCTGCCGCGCAGCGGCTCTCTCCTTGAGAGGCTCGCCCACCACCTCGGGAGCGGCATCGGTCAAGTGACTCATGACTTCGCCCCGGAGCCACAGTGGTCCCACCGGCACAGGCATCCGCGTCAATGGTTGACGGCCATCGGCATGTCTGAGCGCCCGGCGGCGCTCAGCGGCAGGCCAGCGGGTTCGGCAGTGGCAGATAGCGCGCGTCCGCGCCGTCCGCGCCCGTCCAGCGCAGCAGGAGGTTGGTCTTGCCGGGCAGGGTGGGCGAGGCGAGCAGGGCGGGGATCTCGGGGACGGGGTGGCGGGACAGTTCGGCGCGGGCGGCGGGCCAGGGGTTCCAGCCGGGGTGGCGTTCGGACAGCAGGGCGGCCACCTCGATGAGGTTGTTGACGACCAGGCAGTACACCAGCCGCTCCCAGCCCTTCTCGCGGGACACGTCCGCCAGGAGTTTCACGCCCTCCGCGTCCCGGAACAGGGCCTGCGCGGGCAGTCCCGTGCCGTCCACCGCGACCAGCGTGTTCTGCAGGTGCGCCTCGAGGACGACGCCGTGCCGTTCGAACGCCTCGAGGGCCGGAGGCACGATGTGGCGCAGATACGCCGTCCACCAGGCGGTGGGATCGGTGAGCGCGTCGAGCGGGCTACCGTCGAACTCCTCCACCAGGGCGGCGGCGAGCAGCGGGGTGGCGCCGGGCAGCAGGTGCGGGCGCAGCCCGTCGCGGACCAGGACCGCCAGTTCTTCGAAGGCGAAGGCGGCCGTGCGCCAGCCGCGGTCGCTCAGCCAGGCCGCCGGACCCCGGTGCGTCGCGAACGCGGAGGCCGCCGCCGCGTCGGTGCGGCGCAGCTTGAGCAGGTCGTGGCGCCACAGCCGGCGGATGTCGTTGGTGATCCGCACGTCCAGGCTGAACTTGACGAAGAGGTCGTCCTCGGGGGCGTACACCGTGCGGATGGCGGCCGTGGGCCACACGGGCCGAGCGCTCTCGCCGAGCCGGATCAGTCGCCCGTCCTCGAACGCCTCTGCGATGTCCGGGCGGGCGCCGACCAGGGCGAGCTGCCAGGGATGGGCGGGCAGCAGCCGGTAGCCGGGCGGGGCGGTGCCGAGCGCGTCCAGTGCCCTCGTGTCGCCCTCTTCGACGACGGTGTCCTCGCGTACGCCCAAAAGGGTGAGCGGGAAGCGGGCGTACGCCTCGGGGGCGTACGGCAGCCAGCTCGTGACGGGTCCGCCGCCTCGCGCCTTCGGGGCCGGGTGGTGGGGATGCCCGGTGACCAGGGACTGTTCGGAGCGCACGTACGGGTCGTCCGGGGGCGTCAGACGGGCGCGTGCGGCCAGGATCGCGGCCACCGCGTTCCTGCTGTCGAGCATCTCGCCGGGCAGTTCCGGATTGGACAGGCCGGTGGCGCGGCGCAGCTCGTCGGCGGTGAGTTTGACCAGTTCGGCGTGGGTGAGCGGGTGCCAGGAGCCGCCCGTGTACACCTCGGGGTCGCGGGGGCGGCGTGTGCCGCGCACGCGCAGCAGCCGGCCGCCGGCCCGCAGCCGGTGGACGCCCAGCTCGCCGGCGGGCTCGGCCGCCTCCCGGAGCAGGCAGTTCAGCAGCGGCGCCGCCGCGTGGGCGTCGGCGCGAGCGGGGACGTCGTCCCTGGGGTGCATGGGGTCCACGCGATCCATTCGTTCCGTACGGTGCACTGGCGATCAGTATGTCTGTCGTGGACCCGTGCCACGACGCATCGCCCCGTCCCCGAGGAGCTCCGACCGTGCCCCCTTCCCCTCCCGCCGAGGTCTCCGCCGAGGCCGCGCTCGCCGCCGAGCTGGACGCCGTGCGGCCCGATCTGTCGGCCTCCTACGCGGCGGCGCTTCCCGGCGCCCGGGCCGCCGTCCTCACGCGTCTGTGGCGGGCGCTGGCCCATGAGCCGCTGCCGTGGATCGTCCGCCGGGAGCGGACGGCCGACGGGCTCACCCTGTGCCTGGGCGACGGGCGGCGGCTGCACGGCCCACCCGCGGACCCGTACGCGACCGCCGCGTACGTCACCGAGGTACGGCTCGGCGGGCGGGCCCACGACCACGCGGCAGCGCTGGTCACGGCACTCGGCGTGCCGCACGGGGACGCCTTCGCCGCCGAACTCGGCCACAGCACGGCCTCACTGGCGCTGTCGCGGGCCGGCCAGCCGCGTGAGGCGCCCGTACCGGTGACGAGCTGGGCGTGGGAGCAGCGGGTGGTCGACGGGCACCCCTATCACCCGAACTGTCGTTCGCGCCCCGGCTTCTCGGTGGCCGAGCAGCTGGCGTACGGTCCCGAGCACCGGCCGCTGGTACGGCTCGGGCTCGTCCCCGTGGGTGACGCCCTCGTACGGGGCGAGTGGCCCGCGTGGCTGCGGGACGGCGAGCGGGCGCTGATCCCGGTCCACCCCTGGCAGACGGCGCACGTGCTCGGGGTTACGGCCGAGGACGGTCCTGTCGCTCGTCCGCTGATGTCCCTGCGGACCCTCGCGCTGCCCGAGGGCGGTCCGCACGTGAAGACCGCGGTCAGCGCGCGGCTGACGTCCTCCGTGCGGGACATCTCGGTCTCCTCGATCGAGACGGCCCTCGCGGTGTCCGGGTTCCTTGAGTCGACGGCCGCGCGCACGGACGGTCTGCTGCACATCACCCGCACCCTGGGCGCGGCCGGCGCCCACTCCCCGGATCTCGCCGCCGTGCTGCGGGAGCCGCCGGAGACGTACGCGGACACGGCGGCCGGCGAGCGGGTCGTCCCGGTGGCCGCCCTGCCGCTCACCGGGCTGCCCTCCTCCCCCGCCTGGCTCGCCGGGTTCACGCGGCTCGCCCTCACCGTCGGCCTGCGGATGCTCGACCTGGGGGTGGCCCTGGAGGCGCACGGACAGAACCTCCTGGTGGTGCTGTCGCCCACGGGTGAGCCGGTGCGGCTGGTCTACCGGGACCTGGCCGACATCCGGGTGAGCCCGGCCCGGCTGGCCCGGCACGGCGTCAAGGCCCCCGAGGTGGCCGACCGGATCGTCACGGACGACGAGACGACGCTGCGCCGCAAGCTGTTCGGTTCGCTCGTGGCGGGCGCGCTGGCCTCCACGGCGGGTTCGGCGCCCGCGCTGGGGGCCGCCCTGGAGGCCGTCGTACGGGATCTGCCGGACACCGCCGGTCTGGCAGACACCGCCGATCTGGCGGTTCTGCGCGAAGAGCCGCTGCCGACCAAGGCGTTGACGCTGATGCGGCTGTCCCCCGAGCGGCCCGGGGACCTGTGGACACGGCTCCCCAACCCGCTCTCCACACAGCCCGATCCGCTCGGTCCTTGATCGTTTTGAAGCGCGGCCCCATTGATCAATAAGATCCGCCGATGATCACAAGACAACGGCTGGCGGCGGGAGTCTGCGCCCTGCTCGCCGCCCTGGCGGCCGGGATCACGGTCCCGGCCGATGCCGTCGCCGACGAGACGACAGCCCAGGACGCGCCCAAGGTCGATCTCGTCCTCGACGTCAGCGGTTCGATGCGGGCGCGGGACATCGACGGCGGTTCGCGCATGGCCGCGGCGAAGCAGGCCTTCAACGAGGTCCTGGACGCGACGCCGGAGGAGGTGCAGCTCGGCATCCGGACGCTGGGCGCCAACTACCCGGGCAACGACCGCAGGACGGGCTGCAAGGACACCGCGCAGCTCTACCCGGTCGGCCCGCTGAACCGGACCGAGGCCAAGACCGCCGTGGCGACGCTGCAGCCCACCGGCTGGACGCCGATCGGCCCCGCCCTGCTGAGGGCGGCGGACGACCTGGACGGCGGCAACGGCTCCAAGCGCATCGTCCTCATCAGCGACGGCGAGGACACCTGCGCGCCGCTGGACCCGTGCGAGGTGGCCCGGGAGATCGCCGCCAAGGGCATCGGGCTGACCATCGACACCTTGGGGCTGGTGCCGGACGCCAAGCTGAACAAGCAGCTCAGCTGTATCGCGGAGGCGACCGGCGGGACGTACACGTCGGTGCAGCACAAGGAGCAACTGTCCGACAAGGTCAACCAGTTGGTGAACCGCACGGCGGACCGTACGGTCACCCCGGTCGCCGTGGACGGCACCGGCCAGTGCGCGACGGCGCCCTCGCTGAAGTCCGGCCTCTACACCGACCGTGAGGAGTTCGGGCAGCACCGCTTCTACCGCGTGGAAGTGAAGCCGGGCCAGGAGCTGCGCGCCTCCGTCAGCGTGTCCGACGACCGGCAGGTCGACCCCGACTACGGGGTCACGCTGCGGGCCGTGACGGCGCACGGGCGGGAGATCGTGCGCGGTGAGGCCACCGGCTCGGGCCGCACGGACGTGCTGTCTACGGGTCTGCGCTATCCGAAGGCCGAGAGCGACGACGAGGACGCGCCCGCCGAGACGGTGTGCCTCCAGGTGGCCAACTCCTTCTCCCCGGCGGCCGGTGTGAAGACCACGCCCGGGCTGCCGCTGGAGCTGACGGTCGACGTGGTCGACGGCCCCGGCACGGCGAGCGATGTCGCCGCCTTCGGCCTGGGGCGCGGCTGGTGGCTGCTCGGCGCCCTCGTCCTGACCGGCTTCCTGGCGGGTCTGCTGTGGGGCTGGCTGTCGCGCTGGCGGATCGCCGTCTGGAGGACCAACTGATGCGTATCGCACGAGTGCTGACCGTGGCCGCCCTGCTGCTGGGCGCAGCCGCCTCCCCGGCCGTGGCCGACTCCTCGCCCTCCGCGAGTCCGTCCGGCGACAGCGCCGCGCCCACCTCGGCCGGCACGTCGTTCCGTACGGCCACGGAGATCCAGCAGGGGCAGCAGGCCACGGCGAGCGCCTCCACGGGCGACTACCTGTACTGGCAGTTCCCGGCGGAGGAGCAGCAGCGGCCCACCGTGAAGGCGACCGTCAAGCTGCCGGCCTCCTCCCGGAGTTCGGCGCAGACCTGGCAGCTCGACGTGTACGACGGGCTGCGGCGCCGCCAGGCGTGCCAGTACGGGGCGCAGACCCGGACCGCCGCCCAGGACGCGTCGTCGGTGAACCTGTCCTGCACGCTGCGCACGGTCCACGCCTGGGCGGAGCCGTGGGCCAATGACCCGCTGCCGGGCACGTACTACATACGGCTCACCGTCGTGGGGGTCGGCGCCGCCGACCTCGGGCAGCCGGTGAACGCCGAGGTCCGGGTGGATTCCAAGGACATCGGCGGCTCGGCGGCGGTGGACGGTTCGCTGGCGGAGCCGCTGGTGCCGGGGATAGCGACGCGGTCCGAGAAGTCCTCGGACTCGGACACGGACACGGCCGCACTCTCGAAGCTGAGGCCCGACGCCTCCGGCTGGTGGTCCGACCGCTGGGTGTGGACCGGCGTCGGCGGCATCCTCGCCGCACTCGCGGGCATCGGCGGCTACGCGCTGACCCGCGGCTCGGGCCGCCCGTCCCGGGTCCCGCCGGGCGCCTGAGAACCGGCCCCCGTCACCGGCCCCGTCAAGGCGAAGGCCCGCCGCGTCCCCTCTCGCGGCGGGCCGTTGTCCTGTCACCCCCGCCGCGCCGCCGTCAGCTTCCGCGCAGCACCTTGGCGAGGGTGCCGTCCCCCGACACCTCCGCGCGCCCCTCAGCGACCGCCTGGTGGAGCGTCAGGTGTCCCTGACTCAGCAGGGCGCACGTCTCCGCGTCGAGGACCAGCCGGGCACCGGGCTCCTCCGGGGCGGCCCCTACGCCGTAGACCGGACCGTCCTCGGCCCCGAGCCACAGATGGAACTCCCCCTCCTCCAGCCGGACTTCCACCAGCCCCTCCCCCGCACTCCCGTTCTCCAGCGTGCGCAGCAGTGGCAGCGCGAACCAGTGGGCGCGCACCGCGTCCGTCGGCCGGCGCTCCCCCAGCGCGGGCCCGCCCCAGGTGCCCAGCGCCTGGAGCACGGGCAGCAACTCGCGTCCGCGAGACGTCAGTTCGTACACGTAGGCCGCCCCGGGCGGTGGCAGCCGGCGCCGCGTGGTCAGCCCGTCGCGCTCCATGTCCCTCAGCCGGGAGGCCAGTACGTCCGTGCTCACGCCCGGCAGGTCCGCGTGCAGATCGGTGTAGCGGCGGAAACCGGCGAGCAGCTCGCGGACGATCAGGAGGGTCCAGCGGTCGCCGACGACGTCGAGCGCGCGGGCCGTGGAGCAGTACTGGTCGTAGCTTCGGCGAGGTGACATGCGACGCAGTCTAGACGTGTTGTTGGACTTTCCAAGCTGTTACTTGGTAAAACCAAGCAACACAAGTCACCGGAGGGGAAGCGGCCATGGAGTTCCGGCAGTCGAGCAAGCTCAGCGAGGTCTGTTACGAGATCCGCGGCCCGGTGATCGAGCACGCCGACGCGCTGGAGGCGGCGGGCCACAGCGTGCTGCGCCTGAACACGGGCAACCCCGCGCTGTTCGGATTCGAGGCGCCGGAGGAGATCCTCCAGGACATGATCCGGATGCTGCCGCAGGCGCACGGCTACACGGACTCGCGCGGCATCCTCTCCGCGCGCCGCGCGGTGGCGCAGCGCTATCAGGAGCGGGGCCTGGAGGTCGGTGTCGACGACGTCTTCCTCGGCAACGGCGTCTCCGAGCTGGTCTCGATGGCCGTACAGGCGCTGGTGGAGGACGGCGACGAAATCCTCATCCCCGCCCCCGACTTCCCGCTCTGGACGGCCGTGACCACCCTGGCGGGCGGCAAGGCGGTCCACTACCTGTGCGACGAACAGTCCGACTGGTACCCGGACCTGGACGACATGGCGTCGAAGATCACGGACCGCACCAAGGCCGTGGTCATCATCAACCCCAACAACCCGACCGGCGCGGTCTACCCGAAGGAGATCCTGCAGGGCATCCTCGACCTGGCCCGCCGCCACGGCCTGATGGTCTTCGCGGACGAGATCTACGACCAGATCCTGTACGACGACGCGGTCCACCACTCGACCGCCGCGCTCGCCCCCGACCTGGTGGTCCTCACCTTCTGCGGCCTGTCGAAGACCTACCGCGTGGCGGGCTTCCGCTCCGGCTGGCTGGTCGTGACGGGGCCCAAGCAGCACGCCAAGGACTACCTGGAGGGCCTGACGATGCTGGCCTCCATGCGCCTGTGCGCCAACGCGCCCGCCCAGTACGCCATCCAGGCCGCACTCGGCGGCCGCCAGTCCATCGAGGAGCTGACCGCCCCGGGCGGCCGCCTGCACGAACAGCGGGACCGCGCCTGGGAGAAGCTCAACGAGATCCCCGGCGTCACGTGCGTCAAGCCGAAGGGCGCGCTGTACGCGTTCCCGCGCCTCGACCCCAAGGTGCACAGGATCCACGACGACGAGAAGTTCGTCCTGGACCTGCTGCTGCGCGAGAAGATCCAGGTGGTCCAGGGCACGGGCTTCAACTGGCCGGCCCCGGACCACTTCCGCATCCTGACCCTGCCGCACGCCGATGTCCTGGACACGGCGATCAGCCGGATCGGCCGGTTCCTCAGCGGGTACCGGCAGTAGCGCGGCCGGCCCTCCGAACAGGGGGCTTCGGCTGTCGTGCCGGACGATCGTCAGCCACGGAGGGTGACCTCGCTCGGGCCGTTGAACGGGGCGAGGGAGGTCACCGTCCGCGGCGTCCGCAGCCCGTCGTTCTCCGCGAACAGCTCCCGCACCGCGGTGAAGGACCCGTCCTCGGCTGTCACCCGTGCGGCTCCGTCGTACAGCTCGCGGATGGCGTCCGTCATCCCCTCGTCGTCGCCGGCCCCGACACCCCAGACGTCCCAGAGGAGCATCTCGACCTTGTTGAGCGCCGCCAGGTCGAGTCGGATGCTGCCCGCCACGAACCACTCTCCGACCAGCGGACCCTCCGGCAGCGGAAGACCGTACGACTTCGGGTCGGCATCGCCCGCCCGGATCCGCCGCCAGGCGTCGCCGGCGACCTGGAAGCGGTCACGCGGGACGTCCATGTAGTCGAAGCCCACCCGATGAGTCTCCAGGACGAGCGGGTCCGCCAACTCCGGATCGGCGAGCAGCCAGCCTCGCGCGGGGTCCCAGTACTCGGTGACCACATGGTCGTAGTGAAAGCCGTCCTCACCGAAGTAGTCGGCGAAGCCCGACCGTATCCGGGCGGGAATGCCGACGTGCCGCAGGAACGAGCAGTGCAGCAGCGCGAAGTCACGGCAGATGCCGACGAAGCGCTCGCCGGGCCCGCGGCGCTGGGACAGCGGGGCGTCGTTGCGCGCGATGACGATGCGCAGGATGTCGTCGACATAGCGCGTCTCGGCGTCGTTGTGCAGGCGGTCCCGAGGGATGGCGTACTCGAAGAGTTCGCCCTCCAGGCGGTGGACCGTCAGGTCCCGGGCGACCCGGGCCAGTTGGCGCGGATCGGCGGGCAGGGCAGCGTAGAGCGGTGTGAGGTCTCCGGGGTCGGAGAACGGGCTGTGGGAGGCATAGAAGGCGGCGGCGTCCGGGGGGAGGCTGAGGTCGGGCATGCGCGCTACCGTCCCAAAATTCCCCGGTGAATGTCCATGGCAATGGATGGGAACGGCCGCGCCCCGCGTCCGGTTCCTCACCGGAGGCGGGGCTCGGTCCCGAGTCCGTCGGCGTCTCAGCTGCCCAGGGCCTGGCGCAGGGCCTTGGTGGCCTTCGCGACGGCGGACTTGGCGGCCTCCGTGTGCGCGAGGCCGTTGAGCATCACGAAGTCGTGGATCATCCGCGGGTAGTGGGTGGCGGTGACGGGGACGCCGGCGGCGCTCAGCTTGGCGGCGTACTGGCGGCCCTCGTCGGACAGCACGTCGCTGTCGGTGATGACCAGCGCCTTGGGCAGGCCGCTCAGCTCGGCGGTGGTGGCGCGCAGCGGTGAGGCGGTGGGCCGGCTGCGGACCGAGGTGTCCGGGGCGTACTGGTCCCAGAACCACTTCATGCCCGCGGCGGTCAGCCAGCACCCGGTGGCGAAGCGCCGGTAGGAATCGGTGGTGAAGTCGGCGTTGGTGACCGGGTAGAACAGCACCTGCTGGGCCAGCTTGGGGCCGCCGCGCTGCTTGGCCATCAGGGTGACGGCGGCGGTCATGTTGCCTCCGACGCTGTCACCGGCCACGGCGAGCCGGGAGCCGTCGACGTTGATGTCGTTGCCGTGCTGGGCGACCCACTGGGTGGCGGCGTAGGCCTGCTCGTTCGCGACGGAGTACTTGGCCTCCGGCGACCGGGTGTAGTCGACGAAGACCACCGCGGCCTTGGCGCCGTCGGCGATCTGCCGTACCAGCCGGTCGTGGGTGGAGAAGTCACCGAGGACCCAGCCACCGCCGTGGAAGTACATGACGGCCGGCAGCCTGCCCCTCATCCCGTGCGGCCGCACGATGTGCAGGGAGACGGAGCCGGTGGGACCGCCGGGGATGGTCCGTGTGGTGATGTCGGCGGGCAGCTTGGACACCGGGTAGGCGGCCTGGAGGTTCAGGAGCGACTGGCGGGCGGCGGCGGGCGTCTGGTTCTGGATCGGCGGGCCGTCCGCCGCGGCGAGCTTGTCGAGAAACGCCTGGGCGCCGGGTTCGAGGGTCATCCGGGGGTCGCCGCAGGGCGCCTTGGGGGTGGCGGCGGCGGCCGGGGTGGCCAGGGCCGGGACGACCGCGAGAGCCGCGGTGGTGAGCAGCGCCGTGAGGCCGGACAGGGGCTTCAGCGGGGACCGGGAGCGTCGGATGGCGCTCATGGGCGTCCTCCTTCCGAGGGTCACTTCGTCAGCGAGCCTTGCTGCGCTCCCCGCCGTTCGGCCTGCCGGGGTGGGCCGATGGGGTGGCGGCGTACGACCGCCCGGGTGACCGGCGGACCGGTGCGGTTTGCGGGCCCGGCCGTCGTCAGGTGAGGGCGGCCGACGCAGTCGGTTGTGCGGGCGCCGCCCGCAGGTGTCACCGTACGAGGGGACGGAAAGGGGACGGCAATGGGAGACCTCCTTCTGGTGCGGCACGGCGAGACGGAGTGGTCCCTGTCCGGCCGGCACACCGGGCGGACCGATGTCCCGCTGACCGAGCGCGGCCGGGAGCAGGCGCGCCGGCTGGCTCCGCTGATCGCACGGCATCATGTGGCCGCCGCGTTCGTCAGCCCGATGCATCGCGCCCGGGAGACGGCACGGCTGGCCGGGATCGGCGGGGCGCGGGTCGACACGGACCTGTCGGAGTGGGACTACGGCGGGTACGAGGGGGTCACGACCGTCGAGATCCACCGGACGCGGCCGGAGTGGTTCCTGTTCACGGACGGTGTCGCGCCCGGGCCGCCCGAGCATCCCGGGGAGAGCCCGGAGGAGGTCGGCGCGCGGGCGGAGCGGATGCTCGCCAAGATCGACGCGGCGCTCGCGGAGTCGGAGGGCAGCGTGGTCGTCGTCTCGCACGGGCACTTCCTGCGGGTGCTGACCGCACTGCGGCTCGGGCTGCCCGCCTCGGCGGGGGCGCTGTTCCAGCTCTCGACGGGGACGGTGAGCCGGTTGAGCACGGAGCACCGCCGCCATGTCGTGGCCGGGTGGAATGTCAGACCCGACGCGTACTGTTCCCACGGGTCCCTCTCCGCGGGGGAGGCGGGGCCGTCCGAGGGGCACTGAGACGCTGAGGGAGGGGCCGTGATCCGACCGCCGACCGCCGCGCAGCGGCGCCTGATCGAGGCCGCCGATCCCGTGACCGGGCGGCTGGAGGGCACACAGGCCCAGCTCGCGGCGCTGGTCAAGCGGGGGCTGGCCTTCCGGCATCCGCGTCCGCCGCACGACCACTTCCTGACCCCGGCGGGGCATCGCATACGGGAGACGCCCGCCGAGGAACCGGCGCCGGGCGCCCCGGCGGCGGCGGACTCCGGCGTGTTCGCGGCGCGGGTCGGCGGCGAGGAGGCCGCGGATGCGGGGCCCGCCCGGCTGCGCGAGGTGCACAGCGCCTGGCAGGGGCTGCTGGAACTGCGCCGGATGACCAACCCGGGCGGCGCCACGGACCGCCCGTGCGGCTGGGAGCGGACGCATCTGGTGCGGGCCGCCGCGCTCGCCCTGGAGGCGGCGGGGCACCGGCCCGCCACCGGCGACCAGGGAAGCGGCTACCGGGTGCGCGCGACCCCGCAGCCGGAGGCGGTCGCGGTGCACGAGCCGGACCTCACGGCGCTGCGCGCCTGCGCGGCCACGCTGGAGCAGGCCGGCTGGCAGGTGAGCGAGCACACCGAGCCGCGCACGCGGGCCCGTTATCTGCTGGCGTCCCCGCGGCGGGTGTGAAGGGCGTGCCAGGATCGGTGGTCCTGAGCGCCGAGTTGAAGAAGGGGAAGCCGTGAGCGAGCCGTTTTCCGTCCGGGTCACCGTCCGGGGCTACGAGACCGACGCCCTGGGGCACCTCAACCAGAGCGTCTACCTGCAGTACGCGGAACACGCCCGCTGGTGCGTGCTCCAGGAAGCCGGGGTGGGCCAGTCCGAGTTGCTGTCCAAGGGTGTCGGCCCCGTGGTCCTGGAGACGACCATCCGCTACCTGCGGGAGCTGCGCGCGGGCGACGAGGTCGAGGTGACGTGCGCCTTCGAGTGGGGCGAGGGCAAGACGTTCCGGGTCGCGCAGACCATACGGAAGACGGACGGCACCGTCTCCGCCGAAATAGCCTCGGTCGGCGGCCTGCTGGACCTCGAGGAGCGCAGGCTGGTGGCCGACCCGCAGGGCTACTTCCGGGCACTGGCGGGCAGGCCGGAGCTGTTCGGCCTGTGAGCGCCTGCGGGCAGGGTTGAGTCGGCGCGCGATTGCCCGCGTCGATACGCCGTTGGCCGCAGCGCGGAAGATCGGCGTCCGGCTGGGACCGGCTCACCCTGCCGAGACCGTCCGGGGCGCGCACGTCCCTGCGCGCCCCGGGGACGGTCGCCGTGGTCCCCGTTCGGGGTCACGGCCACCGGCCGGGAGCCGTCCCTCCCGGCCGGAGTCTTCGACAGGCACTCAGCCCTGTTCGGCGATCCGCGCCAGGCGCCGGGCCTCGTCCCGCGTGGAGCGGGCGATGGCGTCCTCGTCGGCGGTCAGCAGCCTGCCGTGCTCCACGATCTGGCGGCCGTTCACGAAGGAGGCGGTGACCGGTGCCGCCGCGCCGAGGACCAGCGCCGTCACCGGGTCGGCGATCGAGGAGTGGGCGAGCGTGTCCATCCGCCAGAGCACCAGGTCGGCCAGCTTGCCCGGCTCCAGGGAGCCGATCTCCTGTGCGCGGCCCAGCACCTGGGCGCCGCCGTAGGTGCCGAGGCGCAGCGCCTGCCGGGCGTTCAGGGCGGCTTCCCGGTGGGCGCCCAGACGGTTGATGAGGAGTGCGTTGCGCAGTTCGGTGTGGAGTTCGCCGGACTCGTTGGAGGCGGTGCCGTCCACACCGAGGCCCACCGGGACGCCGGCGGCGAGCATGTCGGGTACGCGGGCGATACCGGCGGCCAGGCGGGCGTTGGAGGACGGGCAGTGGGCGACCCCCGTCCTCGTCCGGGCGAAGGCGGCGATGTCGGAGTCGTTCATGTGGACGCAGTGCGCCATCCACACGTCCTCGCCGAGCCAGCCGGTGGACTCGAAGTAGTCGGTCGGGCCCATGCCGAACAACTCGTGGCAGAACTTCTCCTCCTCCACCGTCTCCGAGCCGTGGGTGTGCAGCCGTACGCCCTTCCTGCGCGCCAGCTCCGCTCCCTGCCGCAGGAGTTCGGTCGACACCGAGAAGGGCGAGCAGGGGGCCACGGCCACCTGCGTCATGGCGTCGAAGGAGGGGTCGTGGTGCTCGTCGACGGTCGCCTCCGTGGCGGCCAGCGCGCCCTGAAGCGTCTCGACGGCGAAGTCCGGCGGCAGGCCGCCGTCGGACTCGCCCCGGTCCATCGAGCCTCGGGCGAGGGTGAAGCGGACTCCCATCTCGCGGGCGGCGCGGATGATCGCGCCGGACAGGTCGCCGGAGCCCCTCGGGAAGACGTAGTGGTGGTCCATGGCCGTGGTGACACCGCCGCGGGCCATCATCGCGAGCGACCCCTGGGCCGCCGCGTACACCATCTGCTCGTCGATGCGCGCCCACGTCGGGTACAGCGCGACGAGCCAGTCGAACAGGTTGTGGTCGGTGGCCAGCCCCCGGGTGATCCACTGGTAGAAGTGGTGATGGGTGTTGACCAGGCCCGGGGTGACGAGGTGGCCGGTCGCGTCGATGCGGCGCACGACGTTCTCCAGGCCCTCGGGGGCCGCGCCCGGGCCGACCGCCTCGATGCGGTTGCCGGCAATGACGACGTGTCCGCTCGCGTACTCGGTGTCGTGCGCGTCGACGGTCGCGAGGGCGCAGTTCTCGATGACGGTGCGCTGGGCTGTCATGGTTCGTGGTTCTCGCTTCCGTCACAGGTTGGTGAGGTCCACCGGGATCCGCGCCTCGCACCCGTCCCGCAGGACGGTGGCCTCGATCAGGCCGTAGGGGCGGTCGGCGGCGAAGTACACCTCGTTGTCGTTCTTCAGCCCGAACGGCTCCAGGTCCACCAGGAAGTGGTGCTTGTTCGGGAGCGAGAAGCGGACCTCGTCGATCTCGGCGCGATGCTCGATGATGCGGGCGCCCATCTGGTACAGCGTCTGCTGCAGGGAGAGGGAGTAGGTCTCGGCGAAGGCCTGGAGCAGGTGCTTCTTCGTCTCCTCGTAGGACGTCTCCCAGTCCGGCGCCTCCTGGGCGTCATCGGTCCAGTTGAAGCGCCAGCGGCCGGTGACGGAGGTGGCCAGGATGCGGTCGTGGGCCTCGGGCAGCGTCGTGTACTTGTCCTTGACGTAGCCCCAGAACTCGGAGTCGGTGGAGTTCATCACCGTCAGGTCCTTCAGGCCGGAGACCACCTCCCAGGACGAGCCGTCGTAGGTGATCTGCGTCAGGCGGGTCTCCCGGCCTGTGCGGACGAAGGAGTGCGCGCCCTTCCCTGAGTGCTCGATCCGGTCCCAGGCGTACTCCTCGATGCGGATGCGGGCCCGGTGAATCGGTTCCTGCGAGGTCACGAAGTGGCGGGCGAGGTGGATGCCGAACTGCTCGGCGGAGTCGACGCCGTGCTCCTTGGCGAACGCGTACACCGTGTTCTTGGTGGTGTCGGTCGGCAGCACGTTCGCGTTGGACCCCGAGTAGTGGACCTCGTCCATGTCTCCGCTCAGCGACACCGAGACGTTGAGGTCCTTGATGTGGTGGGTGGCGCCGTCCCGCGTGATCCTGACGACCCGGTTCTCGGCCTTGCCGTACTGGTTCTGTCCCAGCACGGGGCGGGCCGGGCGGGAATTGACTGCTGCCATGTGTGCTAGCTCCCTCGGTAAACGGAGTAGCCGAACGGGGTGAGCAGCAGCGGTACGTGGTAGTGCTCGCCCGGCGCGACGGCGAACGTCACCGTCACTTCCGGGAAGAACGCTCCTCGTGCACCGCTGTCCCGATTCGCGGGGGCGTCCTGCTGCGCATCGGCTTGCTTGCTGTCGGACCTCTCGAAGTACGCCTCGACCGCGAAGTCGAGCCGTACGTGGGTCGTTCCCTCCGGCAGGGCCGGAAGGTCCTTGCACCGGCCGTCCGCATCGGTCGCGGAGCCGCCGAGCGCCTGCCAGTCCGCGTCCCGGCCGGGACGGGCGGAGAGGCGGACGGCGACGCCCGTCGCGGGGCGGCCGATGCTGGTGTCCAGGATGTGCGTGGACACGGAGGCGGTGGTGCGATTGCTCATGCGTGGTCGCCCTCTTCGACGATGCGTGCCAGCCGGATGCGGTTGATCTTGCCCAGTTCGGTGCGGACGATCTCCCGTTCCTGCTCCGGCGCGTTGCCGATCCGCTCCTTGACCGCGTCCCTCATCTGCTCGCCGGTCTTCCCGGTCGCGCAGATCAGGAAGACGTGGCCGAACCTCTCCTGGTACGCCAGGTTCAGCTCGAGCATCTCCGCCTTGAGCTCGTCGGAGGCGCCGGTCATGCCCCGCTGCTCACGTGCCGAGGCGGGATCGCCCGGCTCGGGCCGGCCGATCGGCGGGTGCCCGGCCATGGCCTCCTCGAGATCCGCGGTGGTCAGCTCCGCCATGGCGGCGTCGTTCGCGGAGTAGAGGTCCTCGGCGGTGGCGTAGGGGCGCC
Organism: Streptomyces sp. NPDC093984; assembly: GCF_044764595.1. Classification (NCBI taxonomy): domain Bacteria; kingdom Bacillati; phylum Actinomycetota; class Actinomycetes; order Kitasatosporales; family Streptomycetaceae; genus Streptomyces; species Streptomyces sp. NPDC093984. The sequence continues at coordinate 1,224,126 of NZ_JBIWIM010000001.1, forward strand.
CGGCGAGCAGCCGTCCGGCCCAGGCCGTGGACGTGCACACCTCGTGGAGGGCGGCGCGGGCCGCGGGTCCTTCCAGGGCGTTGAAGCGGGCGAGGCCCGGCGGCGTGGGAGTGGACGTCACGGGTGCCTCCGTGGCCTTGGTCCTTGAGCGGCTGCGAACAGCTAACGCCCTCCGCCCCCACACGGTCAACAGTTTGTTGAAAATTCGGGGTCAAAAGCAGGAGTGAGCCGCTCACCGGCCCGCGGGCCGAGCGGCTCACCGGCGCGAGGGCCCGTCAGGACTCCTTCTCGCGGTTGAGGTAGTTGTAGACGGTGAACCGGCTGACGCCGAGCGCGCTCGCGACGGTCTCCACTCCGTGGCGCACGGCGAACGCGCCGCGCGCCTCCAGGGTCCGCACGACCTCCTGCTTGGCCTTGCGGTCCAGTTCGGAGAGGGGTTTGCCGCGCTTGCGCTCCATGGCGGCCAGGATGTGATCCAGCGAGTCGGCGAGCTGCGGCAGGCGTACGGCGACGGCGTCGGCGCCCTCCCAGACGAGCACCACGTCGTCGGGGCCGGCCTGGTCCGGGGGCAGCATCTCACCCCCCATGGCGTCGACCAGCGGTTTCACGGCCGTGATGAACGGCTCGTCCCCGGTGCCGGTCACTTGTCCTCCCCGATCACGTTGACCTGCAGCGAGATCCGGGTGGCTCCGGCCTGGAGGGTCTTGCGCAGCAGTGCGTCGACGGCGGTGAGCACGGCGTCGGCGCGGCCCTCCGCGGTGTTGCCGAACGGGCCGACGTCCACGGCGTCCAGATCGGCGGCCCCGATGACATCGCGGGCCACCAGCGCGTGCGCGGGCGCCTCATCGAGGTCGAAGGGCTCGGTCGTGAACTCCACCCTCAAACGCATACTGCCCCCAACCACCGACTGACCTGCGCCCGACCTGCGCCTTCACCAGGACCGCCCGTTGCGGGGGCACGCCCGGCAGCGACTCTAACGGAAGCGGGGCCGCCGTGGACGGCGGTCGCGGAGGGCGGTCAGGGCAGCGGCTGTTCCAGGGTCTGTTCGGTCCAGATGATCTTGCCGTCGGTGGTGTAGCGGGTTCCCCAGCGCTCGGTGAGCTGCGCGACGAGGAACAGTCCGCGGCCGCCCTCGTCCTCGTTCCGGGCACGCCGCAGCCGGGGAGAGGTGCTGCTGCCGTCGGAGACCTCGCAGATCAGCGCGCGGTCCCGAAGGAGGCGCAGCTGGACGGGGCCGGTGGCGTGCCGGATGGCGTTGGTGACCAGCTCGCTGGCGACCAGCTCGGTGGTGTAGCCGAGTTCGTCCAGGCCCCAGGCGGACATCTGGCCGGTGACCGCCTCACGCGCCCGGGAGACGACCGCCGGATCGCTGGGGAACTCCCACTCGGCGACCCGCTCCGGGCCGAGCGCGTGCGTCCGGGCCACGAGCAGGGCCACGTCGTCGCTCGGCCGGGACGGCAGCAGGGCGTCGAGGACGGCCTCGCAGGTGTCCTCCGGCGCCCGGCCGGGGCAGGCCAGGACGCTGCGGAGCTTGTCCAGGCCGGTGTCGATGTCCCGGACCCGGTCCTCGATCAGACCGTCGGTGTAGAGCACCAGTTGGCTGCCCTCGGCCAGCTCCAGCTCGACCGTCTCGAACGGCGTCCCGCCGAGCCCGAGCGGCGGGCCCGACGGCAGGTCGACGAAGTCCACGCCGCCGTCGGGGCCGACGACCGCGGGGACCGGGTGACCGGCCCGGGTGAGGGTGCACCGCCGGGACACCGGGTCGTAGACGGCGTACAGACAGGTGGCGCCGACGATCCCGGCGTCCGGGTAGGTGGGCTCCACAGCCCAGCCCTCGCCCCGGTCCAGGCGCCCGACCAGGTCGTCGAGGTGGGTGAGGAGGTCGTCGGGCGGCAGGTCCAGGGAGCAGAAGTTGTGCACGGCGGTGCGCAGCCGGCCCATGGTGGCCGCGGCGTGCAGCCCGTGCCCGACGACGTCGCCGACCACCAGGGCCACCCGGGCGCCGGACAGCGGGATGACGTCGAACCAGTCGCCGCCGACCCCGGCCTGCGCGGGCAGATAGCGGTAGGCGACCTCGATGGCGTTCTGCTCGGGCCGGCCCCGGGGCAGCAGACTGCGCTGCAGGGCGAGGGCGGTGTTGTGCTCGCGCGTGTAGCGGCGGGCGTTGTCGATGGAGATCGCCGCGCGGCCGGCCAGTTCCTGAGCGAGGGACAGGTCGTCGTCCTCGAAGGGGGTGGGCTTCTCGGAACGGTAGAAGCTCACCACGCCGAGGATCGTGCCGCGGGCCCGCAGGGGCACGGTGATCAGGGAGTGGATGCCCTCGGTCAGCGCCCGCCCGAACCGCGCCGGATCCTGGGCGATCCAGCCCTGGGCCTCGGACAGGACGGGTTCGAGCACGGACTGCCCGGTCTCCAGGCAGCGGACCTGCGGGGTGGACGGCACGTACTGGACGAGGTCGCCGATGCCGTACACGGGCAGTTCCTCGCGCACGCTGCCGAGCGCGACCCGGCGCAGCGGGGTGTGACCGCCGAGCGACCCCGGCTCCTCTCCGAGCAGCACGGAGTCGGGCAGGTCGACGACCGCCAGGTCGGCGAACCGGGGGACGGTCACCTCCGCCAGCTCCTCCGCGGTGCGGGTGACGTCCAGGGTGGTGCCGATGCGCACGCTGGCGTCGTGCAGCAGCTCCAGGCGCTTGCGGGCCAGGACCGCCAGGCGGCCGACGCCGGGCTCACCGACGAGGAGCAGCCAGCCCTCGGCGCCGGTACCGCTCTCGTCCTCGTCCGCACGGGGCCGCGGGCCCGCCTCGGTGGGGGCGGGCGGCGGCGGAGCGGTTTGCGTCGGTGGTGGGGCGGTCCCCGCGGGCGCCGGGGCGGCGGCGCGCAGGAGGACCGGAGGTGCTGCGCTCGTGTCCCTGGTGGCGACGGACGGAGTGAACGCGGTCGGAGCGGGCGGGGTGAACGCGGCGGAGGTGGACGGGGTGAACGCGCCGGGGGCGGGCTGGGTGAACGCGGTCGGCGCGGGCGGAGTGAACGCGCTGGGGGCGGTGAACGGTGCCGGCTCCGACGGTGCGGCGAGTTCGACGTGGCGCAGGTGCGGGCCGCCGTGGACACGGGCCTCGACGACCACTCCGCTCTCACCGGCCGCTCCCATGACCTGGCGGCGCAGCAACGTGGCTACGCGTCCGCCGGAGAGGGCCACCTCGTCGAGGGTGCGCTGCGGCGAAGCGATCAGCTCCTCGGCCTTCTCCCGCAGCACCGCCAAGTCGATCCGGCTGAGGGTGCCGCCGTCGGGAAACCCGTTCCCCACGCGCTCGGGCTGCCGTGGCCAGCCGACGGAGCCGCCCATGTCGCGGCAGGCACGCCGGTACGCGGCGAGCAGGGCCTGTTCGCGTTCCGTGGCCTGCTCCAGCAGCCGTCCCTCGATGTCGCGGGCGGCCTGTCGCACCAGCCGGAGCATCGCCGGGTCGCCGTCCTCCCGCAGACAGGTGAGGTCGAGCACGGCCTCGATGCGCCCGCTGAGCGGGTCGCGGATCGGTGCACCCGCACAAGCGAAGGGCTGCAGGCAGTCGGCGAAGTGTTCACGGCCGACCACGTAGATCGGGCCACGCCCGGCCAGGGCGGTGCCGACGCCGTTGGTGCCGGCGGCCCGCTCCGAAGCGTCGAACCCCGGGGCGAAGTTCACCGCGTCGAGGCGCTCGCGCAAGTGCCGGTCACCGCCGTGCCGCTGGATCATGCGGGCCCGCGCGTCGCTGAACGCGATCGCCATGCTCACGTTGGCGAGCGACGTGGTGAGGTCCTTCAGGACGGGGTCGGCCGCGCGCAGGAGACGGTCGTCCAGCGCCAGGTCCGCGGCGTAGGGCACCAGGAGGCGATGTGGCTGCACCCCCTGGAACCTGCAACGCTGCCAGGATTCGAGCACCGAACCCCGTACGTCCGTGTCGACTCGCGCGCCGGCAAGAAAACGCTCATGGGCATCGACGAGACCGCCGATGTCGTCCCAGGCGACGGACACCGCGCTCACTTCCCTCACGGAGGGCATGCTCCCAGCCCTTTACCGTAGCCCTATTATGCCGCGAATCACAACATCGAAAAACATGGGACGCAAAGGGCGCACGCAGGAGATATCGGCAGCAGCACGGGCGAGGGACCGCTCGCGGGAGGCCGTGATCACCTCTCCGGGCCTGCCATTGCACCAACCCCCACCGGTGCCACCCGGACTCGAAATCGACGTTGCATATGATGCGCCTCCGAGCGGGAATTCGCAAGAATTCCCGGAAATTCCGCGAATTACGCTGGGAGCGTTTTGTACCATGCGCCGACGGTTACCACAACAGTGAGCTCAAATCCAACGCAAACAGGAGGCCGGGCCGATGACGACCAGAGCCGAGCAGGAACTGCCCGAGCTGTACGGGCAGAACAAGGCGACGCTGGGCCGGCTCCTCGCCCACGGTGGCCTAGGGCGGGCCGAGGAAGGTCCCGACGGCCGTCTGCACGCCGATGTGCGGATTCCGCCCGACGAGCTGATGTGGGAGCCCTCCATCGTCGTCATGCCCCATGCGGGCGAGCTGGAGATCGAACTCTTCAACGACGACACGAACACACACTGCGCGCTCCTGCCGAGCAACGGCGACAGCAAATGGATGTGGCTTCCGGTGTACTCACGGGGGAAGACCGTGCTCAACCTGGACGGCCCCGGTTATTACTGGTTCGGTTCCAACGTCGGCAACGACGAGGGGCGCGGCCTCGTCGGGGTGATCGCCGTGATGGGGGATGTCCCCCAGGAGGCCCGCCTCGACCGCCCGGAACAGCCACGGCCGTAGAAACCGCCGGGGAAAAGGCCGCCCGGTGACCGCCGGGTCGGCAAGGAGGATCCCATGGAGTACATCGACGCGCCGCCTGCCATCAATTTCGCCGCATTGAGCACCATGGTCGGCACTGCGCCTCCGGTGGTGCAGGACGTCACCTATGAACGCATTCTCCAGGCGCGCTCGGAGCCGCAGAACTGGCTGACCTACTACGGTGCCTACGACGGGCAGCGGTTCAGTCCGCTGGACCAGATCAACACCGAGAACGTCCAGCGCCTCACTCCCGCCTGGGTGTTCCAGTTCGGCTCGTCCGGCTTCCACGCGGGCCAGTCGACCTACGCCTTCGAAGCCGCTCCGATCGTCGTGGACGGGGTCATGTACCTCTCCGGCTGGGACGGTTGGGTCTGGGCCGTCGACGCCCGGACCGGGCGGCAACTGTGGCAGTACAAGCACGCGATCCCCTTCGACGTCTCCCTCTGCTGCGGCAACGTCAACCGCGGGGTCGCGGTCGCGCACGGGAAGGTCTTCGCCACCACGCTGAACGCCCATGTGATCGCCCTCGACGCCGTCTCGGGCGAGCTCGTCTGGGACACGACGAACGGTGACGTACGGGCGGCCGAGAGCGCCACGGTCGCTCCCCTCGTCGTGAAGGACAAGATCATCGTGGGCAGCTCGGGCGGGGAGTTCGGAGTCCGGGGTCACCTCGACGCCTACTACATCGAGACCGGGGAGCGCGCCTGGCGCACCTACACGGTGCCCAAGCCCGGCGAGCCGGGGTCGGACACCTGGCCGGAGGGCCCGGCCTGGGCGCGCGGCGGCGGCAACGCCTGGGTCACCGGCACCTACGACCCGGAGCTGAACCTCGTCTACTGGGGGACCGGCAATCCGGCACCCGACTTCGACGGGGCCGCGCGTGAGGGCGACAACCTCTACACGGACAGCATCATCGCCCTGGATCCCGACAACGGCGAGATCCGCTGGCACTACCAGTGCACCCCGCACGACGTGTGGGACTACGACAGCAACATGGAGTGCATCCTCTACGACCTGGACGGGCAGAAGCTGCTGGCCCACTTCGACAAGAACGGATACCTCTTCACGCTGGACCGCAGGAACGGTGAGCGGGTCCGGATCACGCCCTTCGGCGAGCGCATCACCTGGGGCGAGATCGACCGCGACGGCCGGGTGACGCCCAAGGTGGTCCCGGACAAGGAGGGCGAGCCGGTTCACTTCTGGCCGGGTCCCGCCGGGGCCAAGGAGTGGACGCACGCGGCGTACAGCCCGCGCACGGAGATGTTCTACGTGCCGGTGCAGGACGTCGGCTCCGAAGTCACCCTGCGCCACCGGGAGTTCAAGGAGAGCATCCCCTACTGGGGCGCGAGCGTCACGGTGGACGCCGACGACATGCAGGGGTTCGTGAAGGCCATCTCCGCCGCCACGGGCGAGGAGGTGTGGCGGTGGCGCAACGAGACGCCGATGAGCGCGTCGGCGCTGGCGACGGCGGGAGACCTGGTGTTCGTCGGCAGGCCGTCCGGGGAGTTCACGGCGTTCCACGCGCGCACCGGGGAGCCGCTGTGGGAGTTCCAGACGGGAAGCGGCCACCACAGCAGTCCGACGACCTACAGCGTCGACGGAAGGCAGTTCATCGCCGTGCCGGTCGGCTGGGGCAGCTGGATCGAGGGGATCGTGCCCGCGATGCTCGGCGCCTCCCACGGCGACGCGGTGTTCGCCTTCGCACTTCCGCAGTAGCGCAACGGCCTCCGCTGCGCTGCCTGCGACCGAGGACGTCAGGGAACGCGAGACACAGGAGGAGGTGACAGCCATGGACCGGGAGAGCGTCATCGACCAGGCGCGCCTGGACGAGTGGGAGACCCCTGTGTTCGAGGAGATCAGCGTGTCCGCCGAGGTGACCGCCTACATGGGCGTGTGGGAGCCCGACGGCGGATGACGGCGGTGCGACGCGCCGGGCACCGGGAGGACGGTGGATCGACGTGTGGGTGCGCGTGCTGGGTTCGGCGGCCGGGGGCGGTTTCCCCCAGTGGAACTGCACCTGCCCGCCGTGCCGTGCGGTGCGGGACGGCTCGCGGCCGTGCCGTGCGCGCACCCAGTCGTCGATCGCCGTGAGCCCCGACGGGCGGGTCTGGTTCCTGTTCAACGCCTCTCCGGACGTCCGGGCGCAGATCGAGTCGTTCCCCGAGCTGCGCCCGACCGCCGGGCTGGTCGTCGTGCTCACCGATGCCGAACTCGACCACACGCTCGGTCTGCTGTTGCTCCGGGAGGCGGAGGCCATCGAGCTGCACGCCACCAAGGCGGTGCAGGACACGCTGTACGACGGGACCTCGCTGCTGCGGACGCTCCTCGCCTACTGCCCGGTCACCTGGCACCCGGTCGAGCCGGAGACCGACGTACCGCTCACGGAGGGGTTGTCGTACCGGGCGTTCGACGTGCCCACGAGGAAACGGGCACGCTTCGGCTCCGACGACGGGGCCGGACAGGGGCGTGTCGTCGGCTACCGCCTGACCGACGAGCGCAGTGGCCGGGCCCTGGTGTACCTGCCCTGCGTGCAGGAGCTCACCCCGGAGGTGCGCGACCGACTCGCGGACTGCGCCTGTCTGCTGGTCGACGGCACGTGCTGGGACGACGACGAGCTGATCCGGCTCGGCAGGGGGCGCCGGACCGCGCGGGAGATGGGCCACGTGCCCATCTCCGGCCCCGGCGGCAGCCTGCAGCAGCTGTCCCCGCTCCCCGTCGAGCGCACGATCTACACCCATCTGAACAACACCAACCCCGTCCTGCTCGAGGACTCGCCGGAGCGGCGCGCCGTCGAGCGACACGGCATGGAGGTCGCCGTGGACGGGCTGGACCTGTGGATCTGAGGGCCATGGCGACGGCGACGGAAACCGACGAATTCGTGGCGGCGCTGCGCGCGCAGTCCCGCCGCTACCACGACCGGCATCCCTTCCACCGGGCGATGAACGAGGGCGCGCTGACCCGCCGGGAGCTCCAGGCGTGGGCGGCCAACCGCTTCTACTACCAGGAGAACCTGCCCCGCAAGGACGCCGCGATCCTCGCCAACTGCCCTCATCGCGAGGTGCGCCGCCGCTGGATCCTGCGCATCGTCGACCAGGACGGCACCGCGGACGGCGAGGGCGGTATCGAGGCCTGGCTGCGTCTGGGCGAGGCGCTGGGGCTGACGCGGGAGGAGATGGGGGACGGACGGCACGTAGTCCCCGGGGTGCGGTTCGCCGTCGACGCCTACGTCACCTTCGCCCGGACCCGGCCGTGGACCGAGGCGGTGGCGTCCTCGCTGACCGAGTTGTTCGCGCCGGACCTGATGGCCGAACGGCTCACCGCGTTCGAACGCCACTATCCGTGGATCGACCGCGCGGGGCTCGCCTACTTCCGGTCCCGCCTGAGCCAGGCCCCCCGCGACGCCGAGCACGCCCTGCAGGTGGTGACGGCGTACTGCGGAAGCCCGGCGGAGCGGGCGGGCGCCCTGGCCGCCCTGTCCTTCAAGTGCGACGTCCTGTGGAGCATGCTCGATGCCATCGAACGGGCCTGTGCGGACGGTCGGTGACACGGACCGTCCCCGCCTCGCGCCGCACGTCCGGCTGGCCTACGACCCGGCGCGCGGGCGGCATGTGCTGCTCGCGCCGGAGGCGGTCTCCGTCCTGAACCGCACCGGCGCGGCGATCCTGGACCTGTGCGACGGCGAGCGGACGGTCACCCAGATCGTCGCTGAGCTCAGCGGGCGGTACGCCCATGTGGCCGGCGACGAGGTCCGGCTGTTCCTGGCCCGGCTCGCCGCCCGGCGATGCGTGGAGGTCGGCGATGGATAAACCGCTCGGGCTGCTGGCCGAACTCACCTACGCGTGCCCGCTGCACTGCCCGTACTGCTCCAACCCGCTGAACCTCGGCGACTTCGGGGACGAGCTGACGACCGAGGAGTGGCGGCGGGTGATGACCGAGGCCGCCGGTCTCGGGGTGCTGCAGCTGCACCTGTCCGGTGGTGAGCCGCTGGTGCGCCGCGACCTCGTCGAGCTCGTGCGCCACGCCGGTGACCTCGGGCTGTACACCAACCTGATCACCAGTGCGGCCGGCCTGACGCCCCGCCGTGCCGAGCAGCTGCGCGCCGCGGGCCTGGACCATGTGCAGATCAGCATCCAGGCCGACGAGCCGGCGCTGTCCGACCGCATCGCCGGAACGCCGTCCTTCGCCCGCAAGACGGCGGCGGCCCGGCTGGTGAAGGACCTGGGCTGGCCCCTCACCATCAACGTGGTGCTCCATCGGCACAACATCGACCGCGTCGACCGCATCCTCGCCCTCGCCGAGGAACTGGCCGCCGATCGCGTCGAGCTGGCCAACACCCAGTACTACGGCTGGGCCTGGCGCAACAAGGAGGCGCTGCTGCCCAGCACGGCCCAGCTGGCGCGCGCCGAGCCGGTGGTGCGGGCGGCACGGATACGCCTCAGGGACCGGATGGAGATCATCTACGTCCTCCCCGACTACCACGGGCAGTACCCGAAGCCCTGCATGGGCGGCTGGGGCCGGCGGCAGCTCACCGTGGTCCCGAACGGGGATGTGCTGCCCTGCCCGCCCGCGCACGCGCTGCCGCTGCCCCGCGCCAGTGTGCGCGAGCACTCCCTGGCATGGATCTGGGAGAGCTCACCGCTGTTCCAGCGCTTCCGCGGCACGGACTGGATGCCGGAGCCCTGCCGGAGCTGCCCGCGCCGCGAGGTCGACTTCGGCGGGTGCCGCTGCCAGGCGTTCCTGCTCACCGGCGACGCCGCCCGCACCGACCCGGTGTGCCGGCTGTCCCCCGACCACGGGATCGTGGCCGCGGCGGTGCGGGCCGCCGACGAGAGGGCCGGGCGGCGGGAGCACGTCCTTGCGCCCCGGCCGCATCCGGGCCGTCCGGTGTGAGTCCGCCGTGGCCTCGATCCTGCTGTTCGTCGCCGGGGCGGCCCTGCTGGTGTTCAGCGCCGAGCAGCTGATCCGACGGCTCGTCGGGATCGCGAGCGGCTTCCACATCTCCCTGTTCCTGGTGTCCGTCGTCTTCACGGGCATCGAGTTCGACGACATCGTGCTCGGCGTCGCGCTCAACGTCGAGGACCTCGGCGGGGTGGCACTGGGCGTGGTGATCGGGACCGCGCTGTCCATGACGGGAGTGGTGCTGGCCCTCGCCGCGATCCTCACGCCCACCCGCGTCACCATTCCGCGCGACTACGTCCTGATCTTCGCCTGCGCGCCCCTCGTGATGGCCGTGTGCGCGCTGACCGCGCCGCTCACCGCCCTGGACGGCGTCGCGCTCCTCGGGCTGTTCGCGCTGTTCCTCGTCTATGTGGCGGTACGGGAGTCGCGGGACGACACACCGGTGTTCCGGGACGCGGAGCTGTACGAGGCGTACTCCCTCGCCCGGGGCTCCGGGGACGCCGTACCGGTCCGCCGGGAGGCGGACGCCTGCGCGATCACGGCGGAACGGACCCGCGCGGAAGCACCGCCGGGTGGCGGGCTGCTCGCCCAGGTGCGCGAACGGTCCGGCTGGACGGGGCTCGGCCTCGCCGTGCTCGCCCTGGCCGGCCTCGTCACCGGCTCCGCCATCACCGGCATCGGCACCAAGGGCATCCTGCAGACGTACGGGCTTCAGGGAACCGTCTTCGGCGCGACCATCGTGACGGTGGTGCTGACGGTCGAGGACATCTTCCTGACCGTGGAACCGGCCCGGAAGGGGGCACCGGAGATCGGGGTCGGCAACGTCATCGGCAGCGTCGTCTTCTCGGTCACGGGCAAGCTCGGCATCGTGCTGCTGGCGGGCAGCGTGGTCATCGACCGGAGCGTCCTGACCTGGCATCTGCCCGCGCTGCTCGTGGTGAACGGGCTCGGGGCGTATGTCATCTCCACCGGGCGGCTCAGGCGCCGGCACGGTTTCGCGCTGCTCGCGCTGTACGTCGTGTACTGGGTCGTGAGTTTCACCGGGTTCGGAGTGGTTCCTGCCGATACGTCCTGACGGTGCCGGGTGCGGGCCCCGCCTCCCGCGACGGACGCGCCTCCCTGCCGCGTAGAGCAGAGGAAGGGATCCGTACAGGGAGGGGAGTGCTCCGTGGCAGGGCGAGTGTTCAGGCATGCGTTCGGGGGTGCGTTCAGGGGAGTCAGGGGGACGGCGGTCGCGGCGGCGGCCATGGCGGCGCTCACCGCTTCGCAGGCACCGGGCGCGGTGGCGGCACGGGCCTTTGAACCCGCGCGGCCGGACGCCCCCGCCGAGCACGGGCCTAGCGTGTCCGGCGACACCCCGTACCGCACCCAGCTGCCACCGCTGCGCACGGGGCAGCCGGACCAGGGCGGGCGGTCGCAGGACGGGCGGTCGGCGGCGGGCGGCGCGGGGGCGTTGCCCGCGACGGTGTTCGCCGCCTACCGGCACGCCGAGGCGGAGCTGGCGCGCACCGCGCCCGGATGCCATCTGCGCTGGCAGTTGCTGGCCGCGATCGGCCAGGTGGAGTCCGGGCAGGCGTGGGGCGGCCGGGTGAGGGCGGACGGCACGACGGTGACACCGATCCTCGGACCGCGGCTGACCGGGGGTCCCTACGCCGTCGTACGGGACACCGACGGGGGTGCCTACGACGGGGACCCGGTGTACGACCGCGCGGTCGGGCCGATGCAGTTCATCCCCTCCACCTGGGCCCGCTGGGGCGCGGACGGCAACGGTGACGGACGGGACGACCCGGACAACGTCTTCGACGCGGCGCTCGCGGCCGGTCGCTACCTGTGCGCGGGCGGCCGGGACCTGTCGGACCCCGCGCAACTGGACCGGGCCGTCCTCGGCTACAACTACTCGCAGGAGTATCTGCGGACGGTCAGAGCGTGGTACTCGTACTTCCTCCAAGGGCACCGCGTGGTGCCGGACCTGCCCGGCGGCGCCGCGGCGTCGCAAGGGCCGAAGCCGTCCCGGCAGGGCAGCACGGCGCACCCCTCGCCGAAGCCGTCCGGCCACCGCCCGGGCGCGGCACCGTCCCCGGCACCGTCGGCCACGGCCTCCGAGCCCTCCCCCACCCCGTCCCCGTCCCGTACGGCCGGGGTGCCGCAGCAGACGGACGCGCCGCCGTCGCTGCCCGTGCCCACCCCGAGCATCGGGCTGCCCGGCACCGGGGTGCTGCCCAGCGGGGGCCCGCTGACCAGCAACGGTGCGGACACGATGGGCTCCGCCCCCTCCCCAACCGCGGATACTGGGCGGTAATGTCGCCACCCGCCGGGTGCACAGGACCGGCGGGTGAGCGCAAAGGGGCCCTCATGGCGACGGACATGCCTGCTGAGACAGGGGAGGCCAGGGACGCGGAGGCACAGGCGGCCCACGACGACCGCTGGAAGCGCATGTGGAGCCACCGGGAGCACCTGCTCAAGGTGGCCCGGCGCCGGTCGATGAGCCTGGAGGACGCCGAGGACGCGGTGCACGAGGCGATGCTGCGTGCGGCGGAGCGCCCGGACCTCGACGACGAGCGCCTCGGCGCCTGGCTGACCACGGTGACCATGCGGCTGTGCGTGGACCGGTACCGGCAGGTCAACCGGGAGGCCGAGGTGCGCACCAGTCCCACGCTCCTCACGCCGGGCCCGGTGCCCGTCGACGAGGCGGTGTGCGACCGGGCCGAGGCCCGGTGGCTCGCCGTGCGCAGCGGGGAGTTGCCGGCGCGCCAGGCGGAGGCTCTGCGGCTGAAGTCCGAGGACCTGGACGTGGGTCAGGTGGCCGTGCGGATGGGCCTGAGCTACCGGACCGTCGAGTCGCTGCTGGCCCGGGCCCGGCGGACGCTGCGCGCCTCGCTGGCCGGGACGCTCGGCGCCGTGCTGTTCCTGCTCGGGCGTGGACGGCCGCGCGGGGCCGGCAGGGCGCAGGCGGTGGCGGTCACCTCGACGGCGGCGACGCTGGTGGTGGCCGGGTTCGTCCTGCCGCAGACGCTGGGCGGAGGCGGGGGCGCCACTGAGGCGCCGGTCCCCCGCCCGGCGGTGACGCACAGCGCCCAGGCGCTCCGCACGGACAGCACCGACAACACGGAGCGGGTGCGTACGCCGCGAACGCGCACCGCCTCGCACGGGACGCGGACGCCGGCCGGCCGGGAGACGGCCCGCACACCGGGCACCGGCTCACCGCTGCCCCTGTCCGTGCCGTCCCTGCCGGAGGTGTCGTCGGCCCCGCTCCCGACTTTGTCGGCGCCCGGCGTGCCCGCGGTGCCGAAGCTGCCGGTCCCGTCCGCCGCCCCCTCGCTTCCGTCGGTGCCGTCGGTGCCGACGGTGCCGACGGGCATTCCCTCCCTGCCGTCCGCCTCGCTGCCCGTGCCCGGCACCCCTTCCGTGAAGCTGCCGTAGGACCGTCGGCAACGCCGCCGCAGGCCCTGCCGACGCGTCCGGAAAAATTTCCGCTTCCTCGCGACGGACCCCCCGCCCCTCCCCGTAGAGCAGATGTCGGAGCTGCTCACGCAGACGAAGGGTGGAGCGCGGATGGGTGTCGAGATCTGTGTGGAAGGGCTGACCAAGTCCTTCGGACACCAGGTCATCTGGCAGGACGTCTCGCTGACGCTGCCCGCCGGGGAGGTCTCCGTGATGCTCGGCCCCTCCGGCACGGGCAAGTCCGTGTTCCTCAAGACACTCGTCGGGCTGCTCAGACCCGAACGCGGCTCGGTGAAGGTCGCGGGCCGGGACATCACCAGGCTGCGCGAGCACGATCTGTACGAGGTGCGGAAGCTGTTCGGCGTGCTGTTCCAGGACGGCGCGCTGTTCGGCTCGATGAACCTGTACGACAACATCGCCTTCCCGCTGCGTGAGCACACCCGCAAGTCCGAGTCCGAGATCCGGCGGATCGTGCTGGAGAAGATGGACATGGTCGGCCTGCTCGGCGCCGAGGGAAAGCTGCCCGGTGAGATCTCCGGAGGCATGCGCAAGCGGGCCGGGCTCGCCCGGGCGCTGGTGCTCGATCCGGAGATCATCCTCTTCGACGAGCCGGACTCGGGCCTCGACCCGGTGCGCGTGGCCTACCTCAACCAGCTCATCGTCGACCTCAACGCACAGACCGGCGCCACCTTCCTGATCGTCACGCACGACATCGCCTCGGCCCGCCAGGTCCCCGACAACATCGGGCTGCTGTTCCGCCGCGAACTGGTGATGTTCGGGCCCCGCGAAAAGCTGCTGACCAGCGACGAGCCCGTGGTGCGCCAGTTCCTGAACGGCCGGATGCAGGGGCCCATCGGCATGGCGGAGGAGAAGGACGCCGCCCAGGTCGAGCAGGAGCTGGCGCGTCTGGACGACAGCGCGCCCCAGGAGCTGACTCCCCGGCTGCTGCCGGGCCCGGGCATCACCCGCCCGCCCCGCTGGGAGGCCATCGCCAGGCGCGAGGCCGCACTGCACCGGAAGGAGGCCGCCGGCGCATGAGCCTGTCCCCCACCGCGCCACTGCGCCACTCGGGCAACCTGTTCGCACTGGCACTGGACGTCGTACGGACGCTGCCCCGACGGCCGTTCCAGGCGCGGGAGTTCATCCAGCAGGCGTGGTTCGTCGCGAGCGTCACCATCCTGCCCACGGCACTCGTGTCGATCCCCTTCGGGGCGGTCATCGCCCTGCAGATCGGCAGCCTGACACGGCAGTTGGGCGCGCAGTCCTTCTCCGGTGCCGCCTCCGTGCTCGCGGTGCTGCGCGAGGCGTCGCCGATCGTCACCGCGCTGCTGATCGCGGGCGCGGGCGGCACCGCGATCTGCGCGGACCTCGGGGCGCGCAAGATCCGTGAGGAGATCGACGCGATGCAGGTGCTCGGCATCGACCCGATCCACCGGCTCGTCGTTCCCCGCGTGCTGGCGTCCATGGTGGTGGCCGTCCTGCTCAACGGCCTGGTGTCCGTCGTCGGCGTCGCCGGCGGCTATTTCTTCAACGTCGTCCTCCAGAACGGCACGCCCGGCGCGTACCTGGCGTCCTTCACCACCCTCGCGCAGCTCTCCGACCTGTGGGCGGCCGAGATCAAGGCGCTGGTGTTCGGGGCGATCGCCGCGATCGTCGCCTCCTACAAGGGGCTCAACGCGAAAGGCGGCCCGAAGGGCGTCGGGGACGCCGTCAACCAGTCGGTGGTGATCACCTTCATGTTGCTGTTCGTGACGAACTTCGTGATGACCGCGGTGTACTTCCAGATCGTCCCGCAGAGGGGTTGAGCGATGCGACCTCCACGACCCCTGCGGCTCCTCGAGCGGCCGCTGCGCTCCCTGGAAGACCTGGGCGCCCAACTGTCCTTCTACGGCCGTTCGCTGGCGTGGACGGGCCGCACCCTGCGCCGCTACAAGAAGGAGATCCTGCGGCTGCTCGCCGAGGTCAGCTTCGGCCGGGGCGCGCTCGCCGTCGTCGGCGGCACGGTCGGCGTGATCGCCTTCATGTCGTTCTTCACCGGCACCGAGGTCGGCCTGCAGGGCTACGCCGCCCTCAACCAGCTCGGCACCTCCAACTTCGTGGCGTTCCTGTCGGCGTACTTCAACACCCGGGAGATCGCGCCACTGGTGGCCGGGCTCGCCCTGTCCGCGACGGTCGGAGCCGGCTTCACGGCCCAGCTCGGCGCGATGCGGATCAGCGAGGAGACCGACGCGCTGGAGGTGATGGGCGTGCCCTCGCTGCCGTTCCTGGTGACGACCCGCATGATCGCCGGGTTCGTCGCCGTGATCCCGCTGTACGTGATCGGGCTGCTGTCGTCGTACCTGGCCGCCCGCACCATCACGACCGGCTACTACGGGCAGTCGACGGGCACGTACGACCACTACTTCCACCAGTACCTGCCGCCCGTCGACGTGCTGTGGTCCTTCGGCAAGGTGATCGTGTTCGCCGTGCTGATCATCCTGGTGCACTGCTACTACGGCTACCACGCGAGCGGCGGCCCGGCCGGGGTCGGTGTCGCGGTGGGCCGGGCGGTGCGCACCTCCATCGTGGCGATCAACGTCCTGGACTTCTTCCTCAGCCTCGCGATCTGGGGCGCCAACACGACCGTTCGGATCGCGGGGTGAGCCGGTGCGAGCACTGAGACTGAGGTTGTACGGCGTCGCGTTCATCGCCGTGCTGGCGCTGCTGCTGTCGCTCGCGGTGGCCGTCTACCAGCAGGCGTTCACCTCCGTGGTGCGCGTGACGCTCCAGGCCGACAGCCTCGGCAACCAGCTGGAGCCGCGCGCCGACGTCAAGCTGCGCGGGCTGCTGGTGGGCGAGGTACGGGCGGTGCACGCGGACGGCACGAAGGCGACGCTGGACCTCGCCCTCAAGCCGCAGTACGCCACGTTCATCCCGTCGGACGTGCATGCCCGGCTGCTGCCCAAGACGCTGTTCGGCGAGAAGTACGTCGACCTCGTGCCGCCCGCCGGCTCCACCGCCCGGCCCATCCGCGCCGGGGACGTCATCGCCCAGGACCGCACGAAGACCGGCATCGAGCTGCAGCGGCTGATGAACGACCTGCTGCCGCTGCTGCGCACGGTCCAGCCGGGCGAACTCAACGCCACTCTCTCGGCGTTCGCCACGGCGCTGGAGGGCCGCGGCGACCGGATCGGCGACAACCTGACCCGGGTGGAGGCGTATCTGCGCCGCCTGAACCCGCATCTGCCGTCCCTCACGGAGGACATCTCGCGCTTCGCCGACGTCGCCCAGGTGTACGGGGACGCGGCACCCGATCTGATGGCGATCCTGCGCAACACCGTCACCACCAGCCGCACCCTCGTCGAGAAGAAGGACGAGCTGGCCGCCGCGCTCCGCACCACCGCGACCGTCGCGGACACCGGGCGGGACTTCTTCGAGGAGAACGGCGACCGGCTGATCACCCTCGGCCGGGTCTCCCGCCCCACGCTGGAGCTGTTCGCCCGCTACTCCCCCGAGTACCCCTGTCTCCTGCAGGGCCTGGTCCATCAGGAGCAGGTGTCCGAGGACGCGTTCCGTGGCGGCGAGATGCGGATCACCCTCGAGGTCGTCCGTCCGCAGGGCGCGTACAAGCCCGGCGAGGAGCCGCGCTACGCGGACCGCTCGGGGCCCGACTGCCGGGGACTGCCCCATCCGCCGGTGCCCGGGCCGAAACCCAAGCTCAACGACGGTACGTCGTCCGGTGGTTCGGACGGCGGCGCTCTTCCCGGAGGTGTCGACGTGTCCGCCACCCGGGCCGAACAGCGGGCCGTCGGCTCGCTCGTGGCTCCCGTCATGGGCGTGCCCGCCGACCAGGTGCCGCCCGTCGCGACCCTGCTGTTCGGGCCGCTGGCCCGCGGAACGGCGGTGAGCGTCGCATGAGGACCGCAGGAGCCCGGCAGACCGCGGCACCGCTGATCAAGTTCGGCCTGTTCGCGCTGGTGACGATCGCGGCGACGGCCCTGCTCGCGGCCACCATCGTCAACGTCTCCTTCACCCCCAAGGACACCTACCACGCGGTGTTCAGCGACGTCACGGGCCTGGAGAACGGCGACGACATCCGGGTGGCCGGGGTGCGGGTCGGCCAGGTCGAGGGCATCCGGATCAAGGACCGGACGCTGGCGGAGGTCACCTTCAGCGTGGAGGCGGACCGCCCGCTGCTCACCAGCACCCACGCGGTCCTGCGTTACCGGAACCTGGTCGGGCAGCGGTACATCGCGCTGACCGAGGGCGCGGGCGACGGCACCCGGCTGCGGCCCGGCGGCACCATCCCGCTGTCCCGGACCCAGCCCGCGCTGGACCTGAACGCGCTCCTGAACGGCTTCAAACCGCTGTTCGCCGCGCTCAGCCCGGACGACGTCAACCAGCTCGCCACCGAGATCATCCAGACCCTGCAGGGCGAGGGCTCCACCGTGAACAGCCTGCTCGCGCACACGGCGTCGCTCACCACGACACTCGCCGACCGGGACCAGCTGATCGGCTCGGTGATCGACAACCTCAACACCGTGCTGGACACGCTCGACCGGCGTGGCGCGCGCTTCTCCGCGCTGATCACCCAGCTGCGGCGGGTGATCTCCGGGCTGTCCGCCGACCGCAAGCCCATCGGGGACTCCCTGGTGAGCATCGGCGACCTCACCGAGGCCACCTCCGGGCTGCTCGAGGACGCTCGTCCGCCGCTAAAGGACGACATCGCCGGGCTGAACCGGCTCACCGGAACGCTGAACAGGAACGAGAAGACCGTGGAGGGTGTGCTGCAGCGGCTGCCGAACAAGCTGAACGCGCTGACGGGGACGGCGTCGTACGGCTCGTGGTTCAACTTCTACCTGTGCGACTTCGACGGCCGGATCGTGCTGCCGAGGACGAAGCAGATCATCACCCCCGACTTCCATGTGGCGCAGGCGAGGTGCGGCGCATGAGGACGCCCGTCACGCCCGGCAGGACCCGGCGCCCCGAGCCCCTGGTGAAGGTGCGGGTCCTGCCCCCGAAGCTGCCGACGGTCCGCCTGCTGCCCCGCAGGCCGAGCCGTCCGGAGCCTCTCGTGAAGGTGCGGGTCCTGCCTCCGAAGCTGCCGATGGCGGCCCGCCCCCTGCCTCGCCGGACCCGGGGCCCCGAGCCCCTGGTGAAGGTGCACGTCCTGCCGCCGAAGCTGCCCGCGATCCGGCTGCGCCGGCCGCGGCTGAAGCCGTTCCGCGAGCGGAACCCAATCGTGGTCGGTGCCGTGGGCCTCCTGACTCTCGCCCTGCTGACCGTCGCCGCGTTCAACGCCGACAGCCTGCCGCTGATCGGCGACGGCGAGACGTACGACGCGGCCTTCTCCGAGGCGGGCGGACTCAAGCCGGGCGACGAGGTGCGGATCGCCGGCGTCAAGGTCGGCAAGGTCGAGGGCGTCGACCTCGACGGCGACCACGTGAAGGTGACGTTCAAGGTCAAGGGCGACCCGGCGATGGGCACCGCGACGACCGCCGCGATCCGGGTGAAGACGATTTTGGGCGCCAAGTACCTGGCGCTGTACCCGAAGGGGCCCGGCCGGCTGAAGCCGGGCGGCGAGATCCCGATCGGGCGGACGGTGTCGGCGTACGACGTCGTGCAGGCGTTCAGCGATCTGACCACCACGACGGAGAAGGTGGACACCCAGCGGCTGGCGAAGGCCATGGACACCATCTCCACCACCTTCCAGGACTCCCCCGCCGAGGTGAAGGCCTCCATCCAGGGACTGTCCCGGATCTCCCGGACGATCGCCTCGCGCGACCAGGCCCTGGGTGACCTCCTCAAGCACGCGAACGGGGTCACCGGGGTGCTGGCCGAGCACACGAAGGACTTCTCCGCCCTCGTGAAGGACGGAGACAAGCTCTTCCAGGAGATCAGCGAGCGCCGCGAGGCGATCCACACCCTGCTCAAGAGTTCGGCGGCGCTGGGCATCGAGTTGTCGGGCCTGGTCGACGACAACCAGAAGGAGATCGGACCCGCGCTGCAGAACCTCGACACGTTCGTCCGGATGCTGGAGCGCAACCAGGCGAGCCTGGACCGCAGCGTAAGCCTGCTCGCGCCCTACGTCCGGCTGTTCACCAACACCCTCGGCAACGGCCGCTGGTTCGACTCCTACGTCCAGAACCTGGTCGCCGCCCCGGTGGTGCCGCGCACGGGAGGCTCCCAGTGAACAAACGCTTCCGGCAGGCCCTGGCCCTGCTCACCGTGCTGGCGGTGGTCGCCGTCGTCGCCGTGGTGCTGTGGCCGCACCCGCGTACGGTCCGCGTCACCGCGTACTTCCCGCGCACCGTCGGCATCTACCCCGGCTCCGACGTCCGCGTCCTCGGCGTCCGTATCGGCCAGGTCCGGAAGATCACACCTCAGGGCGACCGGGTGCGGGTGGACCTGGAGTACGACGCGGGACGGAAGGTCCCCGCGGGCGCCCAGGCCGCCATCATCAACTCGTCGGTGGTCAGCGACCGTTATGTGCAGCTGCTGCCGGTGTACCGCAAGGGCCCGGTGCTGCGGGACGGCGCCGTCATCCCCGAGTCGCGCACGGCCGTGCCCGTCGAGCTTGACCGGATCTTCGACAGCCTGCACACCACGGCCGACGCGCTCGGCCCGAAGGGCGCCAACAAGGACGGCTCCCTGTCGCGGCTGCTCGGGGTGAGCGCGGACAACCTCAAGGGCCAGGGCACGAACCTCAACCAGTCCGTCGAGGACCTCTCCCAGGCGGTCACCACCCTGTCCGACGGCCGGGGCGACCTGTTCGGCACCGTGCGCAACCTCCAGGTGTTCACTGCGGCGCTGGCGGCCGACGACCAGAGCGTGCGGTCGTTCAACGACAGCCTCGCCGAGGTGGCAGGGCAGCTCGCCGGGGAGCGCACGGACCTCGCCGCCGCGCTCAAGTACCTGGGGACGGCGCTCGCCGACGTCTCCGACTTCGTGAAGCACAACAAGACGGCACTGACCTCGGACGTCGAGGGCCTCAGCAAGGTCACCCAGGTCCTGGTCACGCAACGGGCCGCACTGGAGGAGCTGTTGGACGTCGCCCCGACCGGCCTGTCGAACCTGCAGAACGCCTACAACCCGTCCGCCGGCACCCTCGACACCCGCAACAACGCCCAGGCCCCGCAGGACCCGGCGTCCCTGCTGTGCTCCCTGCTGAAGACCACCGGTGACGCGGGCGGCAGGAACCCCGACTGCGCGCAGCTGCGGAAACTCTTCGACTCGCTGCCCGACCTTCCCGCCGCCCCCGCGGGCACGGGCACGGTCGACCGGACCCTCGGCGGAATCCTCGGGGGCGCGGCATGAGCGCGCGGCGCACGGGCCGGACGGTCGCGTGGACGGCGGCCGGTTCGCTGCTGCTGTCCGGGTGCGGGTTCAACGGCTGGTACGACATCCCGCTGCCCGGCGGCGCCGCCTCCGACGGCCACGCCTACCACGTCACGGTGGAGTTCCGGGACGTCCTCGACCTGGTGCCGCAGTCGGCGGTCAAGGTCAACGACGTCACCGTGGGCGCCGTCGAGAAGGTCGAGCTGGACGGCTGGCACGCGCGGGTGCGGCTGCGGGTGGCCGACTCGGTGAAGCTGCCGGCCAACGCGGTCGCCGACCTCCGGCAGACCAGCATCCTCGGTGAGAAGTACGTGGCGCTGTCCGCGCCGACCGGCTCCGCCTCCGTGGGCCGGCTGCGCGACGGCGACGTGATCCCGCTGTCGCGCAGCGGCCGCAACCCGGAGATCGAGGAGGTGCTGTCCGCGCTGTCCGCGCTCCTCAACGGCGGCGGCGTGGCCCAGCTCAAGACCATCACCGTGGAGCTGAACAAGGCCCTGGACGGCCGCGAGACGAGGGTCCGGTCGCTGCTGGAGCAACTCGACACGTTCCTGGGCGGCCTGGACCGGCAGCGCTCTCAGATCGTCCGCGCGCTCAAGGGCATCGACCGGCTGGCCAAGCGGCTCGGGACGGAGAAGGAGACGATCGACCAGGCCGTCGACACGATGCCGCCCGCCCTGAAGGTACTGGCCGACCAGCGGCGCGACCTGACGAAGATGCTGACCGCGCTGTCCAAGCTCGGCACGGCCGGCACCCGGGTCGTCAACGCCTCGCGGGACGACACCGTCGCCAACCTGAAGGAACTCCGGCCGATCCTTCAACAGCTGAACAAGGCGGGGGACGACCTGCCCAATTCCCTTGAGCTGCTGACGACGTACCCCTTCCCGCGCAACGTGGTCGACGCCGTGAAGGGTGACTACGTCAACCTGAGGATCACCGCCGACCTCGACCTGGCGGACCTGTACGGCAATCTGGCCGACAAGCCCGGCAAGGGCGGCAAGAGCGGCGGCTCCGGGAAGCAGCCGGTTCCGACGCCGTCCCTTCCCGGCCTGCCGAGCGTCCCGGTACCGGTGCCCACCGCGCTGCCCAGTACCCCGGGTCTGCCGAAGGTGCCGGCCCCGTCGGTCACCCCCTCCGCTCCCTCGGGCGGCGGCGGTCCGCTGTGCCCGCCGGTGTGCACCGCGAGCTACGGCACGTCCGACGGGGCGCGCCGTCTGCCGCCGGGGATCGACCTGGCGCTCGCCGAGCTGATGCTGAAGGGGATACTGCCGTGATCACCCGTATGGTCAAGGCCCAGCTGCTCGCCTTCGCCGCGGTCACCGCCGTCGGGGTGTCGTACGTCGGCGCCGAGTACACCGGCCTCGCGGACGACGTGCTCGGCCGGGGCTACACCGTCACCGCCGACTTCGCCGAGTCGGGCGGCATCTTCACCGGCGCCGAGGTCACCTACCGCGGGGTGCCGGTGGGCCGAGTGGGCGCCCTGCGGCTGAACGGCTCGGGGGTGTCGGTGGTCCTGGACATCGAGGACGGCGCCCCGAGGATCCCGGCCGACACCCTCGCGGTGGTCGCGGACCGGTCGGCGGTGGGCGAGCAGTACGTCGATCTGCAGCCCCGGCGCTCCGGCGGCCCCTACCTGATGGACGGCAGCCCGATCCCGCGCAGCCGCACCCGGACGCCGCTGCCGGTCACCGATCTCGTACTCAGTCTGGACCGGCTGGTGAACTCCGTCGGCAAGGACGATCTGCGCACCACCGTGGACGAGTTGGGCAAGGCGTTCGCCGGCACCGGACCGAACCTGAGCCGCCTGGTGGACTCCGGCAACCAGCTCGTCGAGTCGGCGTCCGACTCGCTCCCGCAGACGGTGTCACTGATCGAGGACTCGCGGAAGGTGCTCAAGACCCAGGCCGACAACGGATCGGCGATCAGGTCGTTCTCCCGCGATCTGGCCGCGCTCACCGCGCAGCTGAAGTCGAGCGACGGGGACCTCAGGCGGGTGGTCGGCAACGCGGCGCCCGCCGCGCAGGAGGTGGACTCCCTGCTGAGGTCCACCCGGCCGACCCTGCCGGTGCTGCTGGCCAACCTGATCAGCGGCGGCCAGGTCACCGTGGCCCGGCTGCCCGGGGTGGAGCAGGCCCTCGTCACCCTCCCGGTGGTGGTCGCGGGCAGCTACACCGTCATCCCCGGCGACGGCACCACCCACTTCGGGCTCACCGTGAACGCGAACGACCCGCCCGCCTGCACCCGGGGTTACGGAACCCAGCGGCGTGACCCCTCGGACACCGGAACGCGCGCAGCGAACACCGGCGCCCACTGCACGGCGCCGCGCGGCGGCGCCACCTCGGTGCGCGGCGCGCAGAACGCGCCCGGCGCGTCGTCCGGTTCGGGCGACGCGGACCAGACCGCGTACGTCACCCCGTACGACCCGGAGACCGGCACCGCGACCGGCCCGGACGGGACGCCCGTCGAGATCGGCTCGGCGGGCGGCGAACAGACCGTCTTCGGAAAGGAGTCGTGGCAATGGCTGCTGGTCGGACCGATGTCATGAGATGGGGACGCTCCCGGGTGCTCTCCGCCGGGCTCGTCGTCGCCACCGTGGTGACGACCGTGCTGTCCCTCTGGCTGGGCCTCCGGGTCGCCGACCGGCGCGCCGAGGAGCAGCGCCGGCAGGACATCCTGGCGGCGGCCCGGCAGTCGGCGCTGAACTTCACCTCGCTCGACTACCGGCACTACGACCGCGACAGCGGGAACGTGCTGAAGGGCGCGACGGGCGAGTTCAGGAAGGAGTTCGCCGCGCAGACCGCGGAGTTGACGAAGCTCGTCGCCCAGAACAAGTCGGTGTCCGAGGGGCAGGTCCTCGATGCGGGCATCGTCCGCTCCGACGCCGACTCGGCCCGGGTCCTGGTGGTCGCCGACAGCAAGGTGACCAACACCGCCGCGCCCCAGGGGCAGGCGCGCACCTATCGGCTGCAGCTGGACCTCGTGCGCGAGCACGAGCGGTGGCTGACCTCCGACGTCGAGTTCGTGGGCTGACCCACGCCACCAAGTTGAGGAGAGTGACCGTGGCGAACCAGACCACCAAGGTCCGCGGCGCCGGGACCCCCGCCCGACGCACCCTGACGGCTGCCGCAAGGGCGGCGGCCAAGCGCTCCGCACGGTCGGAACGCGAGGTGCCCGAGGACCGCGAGGAGCGGCACTCCTCGCGCACCCTGCTGATCGAACGCCCGGACGGCTGGGACGACCCGCCCGAGCCGAGCGCCGAGGAGGAGCCGGAGCAGGTCACGCCGGGGCCCGTACGCGGACGCAGGCTGCTGACCGCGGCGCTGTGCGTGGTGCTCGTGGCGGGCCTGGTCGCCGTCGCCGTCCTCGGATGGCAGTACCGGGAGGGCCGGCGGGCGGACCAGGCGCGGAGTCAGGCGCTGACGGCCGCCAAGGAGGCGGCACCTGTCGTGCTGTCGTACGACTACCGGCACCTGGACCAGGACTTCGCCCGGGCCCGCGGCCATCTGACCGGCGGCTTCCGTGACCAGTACCTGAAGACCACCAAGACGGTGGTCGGTCCCACGGCGGCGAAGTACCACGGCGTGGTGAAGGCGACGGTGGCGGCGGCCTCGGTGGTGTCGGCCGCGCCCGACAAGGCGGTCGTCCTGCTGTTCGTCAACCAGACCACGCAGAGCACCCAGGTGTCGGGATCGCGCCTGGATCTGAACCGGGTGCGCATGACGCTGACCCGCACGTCCACGGGCTGGAAGGTGAGCGCCGTCGACGCCCTCTGACCGACGCCCCCGCTGTGCCCCCCGCGCGGACCGCGCGGGGGGCACTTTTCGTGCGCGCTCTTGACAGTGTCCACCCCACACAGGCACGCTTCCATTACGCAGAAAGATAATTCCGCTATACGGAATTCAGGATCGTTCGATGAGAGCGAGATCCAGGGAGCGCCGCACGATGGGATTCGCAGACCAGCGCTACACCGTCAACCTCTCGATCCTCTTCACGGAACTCCCGCTCCTGGACCGCCCCGCGGCCGCCGCGGCGGCGGGTTTCACCGCGGTGGAGCTGTGGTGGCCCTGGGTCGACGCTCCCACGCCCGGGCGGTCCGAACCGGCCGCCCTGAAGAGGGCGATCGAGGACGCGGGCGTGCGGCTCACGGGGCTGAACTTCTACGCCGGTCAGTTGCCGGGCCCGGACCGCGGCGCCCTGTCGGTCCCCGGTGAGGAGTCGGGGAAGTTCCGCGCCAACGTCGAGGTGGCGGCCGAGTTCGCCGAGTCGCTGGGCTGCACGTCGCTCAACGCGCTGTACGGCAACCGCGTCGACGGCGTCGACCCGGCCGAGCAGGACGCGCTCGCACTGGAGAACCTGGCCCTCGCGGCGCGGGCGGCGGACCGGATCGGTGCGACGCTCCTGATCGAGGCCCTGAACAAGCCGGAGTCGCCGCTGTACCCGCTGGTGTCCGCTCCGGCCGCCGTCGAGGTGGTCGACAAGGTCGACCAGGCGACGGGACTGGGCAACGCGCGCTTCCTGATGGACCTGTACCACCT
Organism: Streptomyces sp. NPDC093984; assembly: GCF_044764595.1. Lineage (NCBI taxonomy): Bacteria > Bacillati > Actinomycetota > Actinomycetes > Kitasatosporales > Streptomycetaceae > Streptomyces > Streptomyces sp. NPDC093984. The sequence goes on from NZ_JBIWIM010000001.1 coordinate 1,249,152, forward strand.
GTCCATGAACGGCGAGGACCTGCCGCAGGTGATCGAGCGGTATGCGGACCGGACGGGCCACGTCCAGATCGCCGACGACCCGGGGCGCGGCGCGCCGGGCACGGGGACGCTGCCGCTGGAGGACCTGCTCGACCAGTTGCGGAAGGCGGGCTACGAGGGCCGCGTCGGCCTGGAGTACAAGCCGGGCGACCGTCCGAGCGCGGAGACCTTCGACTGGCTGCCGGTCGGGGCCCGCGCCGCCCGCTGAACGGCAACTCCCAGACGTACCGCACAGCGAGAAAGGCACCCTTGATGACCGCACTCCCCAAGATCGCCTGGATAGGCCTCGGCATCATGGGCTCCCCCATGTCCGAGAACCTGATCAAGGCGGGCTACGACGTCACCGGCCACACCCTGGAGCAGGAGAAGCTGGACCGCCTGGCCGCCGCCGGAGGCACCGTGGCCGGCTCGATCGCCGAGGCCGTGCGGGACGCCGACGTGATCATCACGATGGTGCCGGCGTCTGAGCAGGTGGAGGCGGTGGCGTACGGCCCGGACGGCGTCCTGGATAACGCCCGGCCCGGTGCCCTGCTGATCGACATGTCCTCGATCACCCCGCAGACCTCGATCGACCTGGCCGCGGCCGGGCGGCAGAAGGGCATCCGGGTGCTCGACGCACCGGTGTCCGGCGGCGAGGCCGGCGCGATCGAGGCGGTACTGTCGATCATGGTCGGCGGCGACCAGGCCGACTTCGAGTACGCCGAGCCGATCTTCAAGACGCTGGGCAGGACCATCGTGCGGTGCGGCCCGCACGGCTCGGGTCAGACCGTGAAGGCCGCCAACCAGCTCATCGTCGCCGTGAACATCCAGGCGTGCGCCGAGGCCGTGGTCTTCCTGGAGAAGTCGGGCGTGGACCTGAGGGCGGCCCTCGACGTCCTGGGCGGCGGACTCGCCGGCTCCACCGTGCTGACCCGCAAGAAGGACAACTTCCTGCACCGCGACTTCAAGCCGGGCTTCCGTATCGACCTGCACCACAAGGACATGGGCATCGTCACGGACGCGGCCCGCGCGGTCGGCGCCGCCCTTCCGGTGGGCGCGGTGGTCGCCCAACTCGTCGCGAGTCTGCGCGCTCAGGGCGACGGCGGCCTGGACCACTCGGCCCTGCTGCGAGGCGTTGAGCGCCTGTCCGGCGCCCAGGTCTGACGCCGAGACCTCCGGGCCGCGTCGGCGCCGACACTTGTCCTGTCGCGCCCAGGCGCCGCCGCGGCCCGGACCCGTCCCGTGCCGCGCGCGGGGCCCAAGGACGGGCGGGGGCCACGGCGTTCCGCGAGCCAGTGCGGTGGTGAAGGTCCCTGGGGACTGCCCTCGGCCTGAGAGGGGGCCGCCCCGGAGCCGTCGCGTCCGCCGTGGCTGCCGCCACCCACGGGAGCGCCGGATACGGATCGTTCCGTATCCGGCGCTCTCCGTGTGCCAGGGTGCGGATCCGGCGCGGCCGCAGGAGGCTGAACTCATGGAACAGTCACCGCAGCATCCGCACATCGTGGTGCACGCCCCGGCGCTGGACGGCTCCCGGCGGGTCACCGAGGGCGATGTGACCCTCGGCGTCGCCTCCCACCTGGACGACGTCGTCGAGATCCTGCGCCTGGCCGATCTGGACCGGATCGAGGTCGAGGAGAGCGACATCGTCGAGTGGCAGGGCGGCGGACCCGAGGACTGGCCGGGGCTGTCGGAGCACGAGATCGAGTGAGGGCGTCTACGCAAGCAGGCGTACCCCCTCTACGCAATGCTCAAATGAACCTCTGAACACCGGTCAGGGGGCTTCAACCACCCCTGGTCATGGGGAGATTCTCGGCACACGGGGCCCGCCGGCACGGGGGCGGCGGGCCTCGCAGGGGGGTGTCGGCGGGGGGCCGCGGCCCGTGGGGGCGGGCCGCGGCGGTGCCGATCGCCGTACGGGGGCGCCCGGGCAGGCGCGGGTCGGCGGGACGACCAGCCGGCGCGCGGCCCGGACGGCGCATGACCTCACGGCAGAACCAGCGGGTCGGGGCGTTGCCGTGGGTGAAGCCCGGGACGGGCCGCCCCGAGCGACGGGTGGGCCGTGGCGCACCAGGAGTTCCCTCACCGGACGTCGCCCACCCTGTGTCGCAGGTGATGAGGTGGTCACCGGACCGGGCGGCGGGCGTCTCCCGGCATCGCAGGAAGGGCTGATCCGCCTTGGAACACTCCCCCCGAGGGATGCGCCTCCCCGACATGCCGCTGCACGATCCGTTCGTCGTCGCCGACGACAAGACCCGTACCTACTACCTCTATACGTCCAACGACCCGTCCGTCTCGGGCGTGGACGGCACCGGCACGATGGTCTACCGCAGCCACGACCTGCGCGACTGGACGCGCCCCGACGTCGTCTTCCTGACCGCCGAACAGCAGGGGATCTGGGCCACCGAGGGCGGGTGGGCGCCGGAGGTGCACGAATGGGGCGGCAGGTACTACCTGTTCACCACGCTGCACGACGAGAACAAGCCGCTCCCGGTTCCGCCGGCCGGTCGGTGGGGCACGCCCTTCCAGGTCGCGAACCACATGCGCGGCACGGTCATCGCCGTCGCCGACTCGCTGTCGGGGCCCTTCACGGTCATCGACCCGTCACGCCCCACACCGCCCGCGCACCTCATGACCCTCGACGGAACGCTGTACCTCGACCCGTCCGGGCAGCCCTGGATGGTGTACGCACACGAGTGGCTGCAGACCATCGACGGCACCATGGAAGCGATCCGGCTGACCCCGGACCTGTCGGGAACCGTCGGGGAGCCGGCCTTCCTGTTCAAGGCCTCGGACGCGTTCTGGCTCGGCGAGCAGATCCCCGGCGGCGCACCGCACCAGATCCCGCCCTACGTCACCGACGGTCCGCAGGTGTACCGCACCCCTGACGGATCCCTGCTCATGCTGTGGTCGACGTACGAGAAGAACGTGGCCGGCGACGACGGCACGATCGGCGGCGGCTACGTGCAGACCTGTGCCGTCTCCAAGTCCGGCACCATCGAGGGGCCGTGGCAGCAGCAACGGCCCCTGGTCCGCGAGGACAGCGGTCACGGCATGTTGTTCCACACCTTCGACGGGCGCCTCATGATGATCCTCCACCGGCCCTTCGAGAACGCGCGCGGGAAGCTGTACGAGATGCAGCTCGTCGGCCATGAGCTACGGGTGCTGCACCGGCGGGCCGACCTCGACGGTGGTGGATGATTCCGAGTACGCCCGAACGCCTCCGGTAGAGCACGCACCGGGTGGGGCGCCTGTTTCCGGAGGGTCCGGGTCCGTTAACCTCGCCCTCGCATGGGGGGGCATGGTGACCGAGGGCTCGGGCGCCGTGGCGACAGTGGGGCCTCAACCACCCGAGCCACCCTGAGCCTTGGGCCGTCGGCCGGATGCCACCCATGCCCCACCGTGAAGGAGGAATGGGTGGCTCAACACACCCTGAGGAGCGGATGCATCGCGGTCGCCGCGACGTTCGCCCTCGCTTCGGGGGTACTGCCGCTGACCGCGGCGACGGCCTCGGCCGACACCCCCACCGAGACGGTCATACCGGCCGCTCTGTTGCACAATCCGCCCGGCGACGTCGTCGTCTTCGCCGGCTCGGGCGGCTTCCTGCACCGGTCCGACAGCCAGTCCACCTTCGTTTGGACGAAGTATGCGGGTGGACCGGACATCCCGATGCCCGAGGTCAAGAGCAACAGCCCGATCCCCGGGTACTGGGGTGCGGGTTCCGACGTCGTCGCGAGCCCGGCGGCCGACGGGTACCAACTGCACGACATGGACTCCGGGACAACCACCGCGATCACTCCCGGGGCCGGCCAGAGCTATCTGGGGACCTTCGGCTCGCGCGTGCTGACGGTCACCAAGGCCGCGGACGGAACCGCTGCGGGCTTTGATGTGCTCGGCACGGCGGACGGGCAGCAGACCGACACTCCGGTGACCGGCTGGCCCTCGGGTGCCACACCCCAGGGGGTGGTGGCGGCAGGGGACGCCAACTCGGTGGTGCTGCGCTACACCGAGAGCATGAACGGCACCACCGAGAGCCGGCTGGCGCTGGTGGACCTGGCGACCGGTGCGGTCACACCGGTCGTCATGGAGGCACCGGCCCCCTACGCCCGCGTGGTGCTGTCCGACAGGTACATCGCCTGGTATTCGTGGTACGGCGCCGACGGGACCAGATCGGCGGGGCAGGTCCACGTCGTGTCCCGCTCCGCCCCCGGCGGACCCGAGAGCGTCATCCAGGTACCGCCGGCGCCGTTGGGCAGCGGGTACAGCAGCGCCATTCGGTTCATGGGCATCGCCGGCGACTCCCTGCTGATGACCTACTCGGTTTCGCACTCTGGTGCGTACACAGAGGACGATGTCCTCGGTTACCCGCTCTACGCGATGCCGTTGTCCGGCTCGACCACGGTCACCCCGGTCCTGGGCCACGCCAACATGAACACCGTCAGGCAGGGGCCGAACGGGGTCGTCGCCGTCGGCGGTTCGTCCGCCACCGACTGGGCGGCCCGCCTGTTCACCACCGGGCCGGACGGCACTCCGACGGGGACCCCCGTGGACTCGGATCCCGCCGAGCCCGCTCCCCTCGACGGCCTGGCCCTGGGCAACGGGGAGCTCTTCATGATCCGACGCCTGTCGGCCGGCGGAGACTATGTCTACGACCGGACCGTGCAGCTCGGCTCCCCGCCCTCCTACGGCGCCGAGGGGTACTTCGGCCAGCCCTTCGCGCCCACCGACTGCGACTCCACGGCCACCTGCAACCCGCCCGTCGCCACCGGCGACGGGAACATCTCGCAGCTCTGGTCCAACGCGAACGCCCAGGGCGACGCCGTCACGGTGCAGAGCCCCCACAGCAGTGCGGTCCTGGTCACGCCCGGCGCCACCGGCGGCACCCTGGTCGACGCCGAGGGCCGCTACGTGGTCTACGACGGCGGCTCCACGAACAAGCAGTACATCGGTGACGCGGACGCGGGCGGCAACAGCCACGTCCTCTTCAGCCGCCCCGTCACCGCCGCCGCGCTGTCAGGATCCACGGTGTGGGTCCCCGGAGCCACCCCGGGGACACTGACCCAAGTCGACCTCACCACCCGGCGCACCGTCCAGACCGTCGCGACCGACGCACCGTGCGTGCCGAGCGAACTGCAGGCCGCCGCCCAGCACTGGGTGTACTGGTCGTGCGGAGCATCGGGCCCGGCGGGCGTGTGGGACCTGGCCACCGGCAAGGACGTTGCCGTGCCCGCCCATCTCGCCCAGCTCGGGGACGGGTTCGTCGTCGAGCACGACACGGCGGCGGGCAAGCTCACGCTCACCGACGTGCACATCGACACCGCGACCACCACCGATCTGGCCGACCTGCCCGGCGGGCCGGTCGCGGACGACCGCAGGGTGTCCTGGGCCGTCGACAAGTACCAGGGCGGCGTCGCCTACGTGGACAGCGGGAAGAACATCCACCTCGTCGACCCGCACGTCCCCGCCTCGACCCCTGCCCCGGCCGCAGGCACCTTCATGTACCCCGGGCAGCACCTGTCCCCGGGGCACAGCCTGAGCAGCTCCACGATGACGCTGACCATGCAGACGGACGGCAACCTCGTGGCGTACCTGAAGACCGGCAAGGGCGCCGGCCAGGCGGTCTGGTCGAGCCGGACGAGCGGCAACTCGGGTGCGTACGCGGTGATGCAGGCGGACGGCAACCTGGTCGTCTACAAGAGCGGCGGCGGCTCCGGCACGGGCGGCGCCCTGTGGTCGAGCCGGACGTACGACAACCCGGGTGCGTACGCCACCGTCCAGGACGACGGCAACATCGTCGTCTACGCGAAGGCCAGCACCTCGCCCCTGTGGTCGAGCGGCACCTACGCCCGGCGCCAGACCATCGCCTCCGGCACCACCCTCAAGCCCGGCTGGTGGACCAAGGGCACCTACACCCGTCTGGTCATGCAGATGGACGGCAACCTGGTGATGTACCGCCGGCGTGACGGCGCCGCCATCTGGTCGAGCCGGAGCTACGGCCACCCGGGCGCGTACGCGGTGATGCAGACGGACGGCAACTTCGTCGTCTACAAGAGCACCGGGGGTCCCGGCAAGGGCGGCGCCTTGTGGTCCACCGGCACCTACCACAACACCGGCGCCTACGCCGTCATGCAGAACGACGGCAACCTGGTCGTCTACAAGAGCACCGGGGGCACCGGCAAGGGCGGCGCCCTCTGGGCCACCGGCACCACGACGACGTCGCGGTGACCACGTCCTGACCCAGGTCGCGTTCAGCACGGGGCCGCGGGCAACCGCGGCCCCGTCCGCGTTCGGAAGCGCGACTAGACGCTCTCCTCGAACTCCACGACCTCGCTGATGTCGTTGGTGGTCGACATGGAGATGTCGGTGACGCGCTCCAGGATCGCCTCGACGACCACGGGCACCCGGTACTCGGCGGCGAGCTTCTTGGCCTGTTCGAAGGCCGGGGCCAGGTCGTCGGGGTCCGTCACCCGGATCGCCTTGCAGCCGAGGCCCTCGGCGACCTTGACGTGGTCGACACCGTAGACGCCCAGTTCGGGTGAGTTGATGTTCTCGAACTCCAGCTTGACCTGGAAGTCCATGTCGAAGGCCCGCTGTGCCTGACGGATCAGGCCGAGGTAGGAGTTGTTCACGAGGACGTGGATGTACGGGATCCTGTGCTGGGCGCCGACCGCCAACTCCTCGATCATGAACTGGAAGTCGTAGTCGCCGGACAGCGCGACCACGGACGCTTCCGGGTCGGCCTTCGCCACCCCCAGTGCGGCCGGGATGGTCCAGCCGAGGGGGCCCGCCTGGCCGCAGTTGATCCAGTGCCGCGGGCGGTACACGTGCAGCATCTGGGCGCCGGCGATCTGGGAGAGGCCGATCGCCGTCACATACCGCGTCTCGGGGCCGAAGGCCTTGTTCATCTCCTCGTAGACGCGTTGCGGTTTGATCGGGATGTCGTCGAAGTGCGTACGGCGCTTCAGGCGGGCCTTCTTCTCCCGCGCGGCGGCGGCCCAGGCGGAGCGGTCGGGGAGCCTTCCGGCCCGCTTCAGCTCCTCGGCCACCTCGACGAACAGGCCCAGGGCCGCCTTCGCGTCGGAGGCGATGCCGTAGTCGGGGGCGAAGATCCTGCCGATCTGGGTGGGTTCGATGTCGACGTGGACGAATGTCCGCCCGCCCTTGTAGACATCGAGGCGCCCGGTGTGGCGGTTGGCCCAGCGGTTGCCGATGCCCAGGACGAAGTCGGACTCCAGGAAGGTCGCGTTGCCGTACCGGTGCGAGGTCTGCAGGCCGACCATGCCGGCGTGCAGCTCGTGGTCGTCGGGGATGGCTCCCCAGCCCATCAGGGTGGGGACGACCGGAGTGTCCGTCAGTTCCGCGAATTGCACGAGGAGTTCGGTTGCGTCGGCGTTGATGACGCCGCCCCCGGCGACGATCAGCGGGCGTTCGGAGGCGTTCAGCAGTACGAGCGCCTTCTCGATCTGGGCCCGGGTCGCGGCGGGCCTGTAGACCGGCAGCGGCTCGTACGTCTCCGGGTCGAACTCGATCTCGGTGAGCTGGACGTCGACCGGCAGGTCGATCAGGACGGGCCCGGGGCGGCCGGAGCGCATCAGGTGGAACGCCTGCTGGAAGACGCCCGGCACCTGCGCGGCCTCCAGCACGGTGACGGCCATCTTCGTCACGGGCGCGGCGATCGACGCGATGTCGACGGCCTGGAAGTCCTCCTTGTGGAGCACCGCGGTCGGGGCCTGGCCGGTGATGCAGAGGATCGGGATCGAGTCGCCGGTGGCCGAGTAGAGCCCGGTGATCATGTCGGTGCCGGCCGGGCCGGAGGTCCCGATGCACACGCCGATGTTGCCGGGGTGAGTACGGGTATAGCCCTCCGCCATGTGGGACGCGCCCTCGACATGGCGGGCCAGGGTGTGGTGGATGCCGCCGGACGCTTTCAGGGCGGCGTAGAAGGGGTTGATCGCCGCGCCCGGAACCCCGAACGCGTCCCGGACGCCCTCACGTTTGAGGATTTCGACTGCCGCGCGGGCAGCGGTCATACGAGCCATGGAGTACTCCTGCTTCGGCTGTCGGACTCGCGCTCCCGTCGCGCCCCGCGGTGAGCACCAATGCGCCTGTCGGTCCTTTTTCCGTCTGGCAGATTCCGTATGACGGAATCTTCTTTCTGCTATCTGGAAGCAATGTAGGCATGGCGGGGGGAGCCGTCAAGAGACGGCCCTTCAGGCGTGCGCGATCGCCGAAGTCGGGGACAAGTGGGCATCCGCGGAAGCACGATGGGAGCCATGTCCGAGAGCGTGCCGGTGTCCTGTCCGGTCTGCCGGCGCGAGCACGTCTACGCCGCGCCGTCGTATCCGTGCGTGTGCGGCGCGCCCGTCGCCCCGCCGCTGAACCGCCTCTCGCGGCCCTCCGTGGTCACCCACCGCACCTGGGACGACGGCTGGGTCGCGGTCCGCTGCGGGAGTTGCGGCCGCGAGGGTCAGTGGCCCTGCCCGGAGCTGGACTGCCCGTGCGGGACGATCCTCCGCGTCCCGGTGAGCGGGGCCACGGCGAGCGGGGCGCCACACCCTGGTTCCGCCGGGGACGGCGCGGGCGGTCGGCGTGCGCCGAGTCCCGTCTTCCAGCCCGTCACCATCCGCACGGCGGCCGACGCCATCGGCGCAGCCGCGCTCTGTCTGCGCCGGCTCGGCCACCACGACGTCCGGCGCGCCGAGGAGCGTCCGCCCAGCGGAGTCCTGCTGACGGCGGAGGGGATGCGGGCGCTGGTGGAGCCGACTGTGCGTCCGGCGTCGCTGCGGGACGTGGAGTGCCTGTGGCTCACCGCCCTGTCGGAGTCCGCACGCTGCGTGTGCTTCTCACTGGCGGGATACGCCGACGCCGCCCGCGCCGGCGCCGACCGCCTCGGCGTCCCGCTCTTCGTCCTCGATCTCACCGGCACGCCCCAGCCGGTGAACAGGCAGGCCGACGATCTGGCCGCCGGCCTGGCCTGAACCCTCCCTTTTGTTCGGGGATCTAGGCCGGTTCCGCGAACCTCTCCCGCAGCTCGATCTTGCGGACCTTCCCCGAGACCGTCATCGGGAAGGCCTCCAGGACCTGCAGCCGGCTCGGGATCTTGTAGTGGGCGAGCTGCCCCTCGCAGAAGGCCCGCAGCTCCTCGGGGGTCGGCGGGTCGGCCGGGTCGCGCGGGATCACGCAGGCCAGGACCTCCTCGCCGTACCGCTCGTGCGGGACCCCGACCACCTGTACGTCGGCGATCTTCGGATGCGCGTACAGGAACTCCTCGATCTCGCGCGGGTAGATGTTCTCGCCCCCACGGATGATCATGTCCTTGATGCGGCCGACGATCTCGACATACCCGTCCTCGCGCATCATCGCGAGGTCGCCGGTGTGCATCCAGCGGCCGGGGTCGACGGCCTCCGCGGTCTTCTCCGGCTCGTTCCAGTAGCCGAGCATCACGCTGTAGCCGCGGGTGCACAGCTCGCCCGCCGCGCCGCGCGGCAGGGTCACCCCGGTCGCCGGATCGACGATCTTGACCTCGACGTGCGGGAGGACCCGGCCCACCGTGCCCGTGCGGTGCTCCAGGTCGTCGTCCATCCGGGTCTGCAGCGAGACCGGGGAGGTCTCCGTCATGCCGTAGCAGATGGACACCTGCTCCATGTGCATCTCGCCGACCACCCGCTTCATCACCTCCACCGGGCACGGCGAGCCCGCCATGATGCCGGTCCTGAGGGACGACAGGTCGTAGTCCGCGAAGCCGGGCAGGTTGAGCTCGGCGATGAACATCGTCGGCACGCCGTACAGGGAGGTGCAGCGCTCCTGCTGGACGGCCTCCAGGGTGGCCCGGGGTTCGAAGGACGGCGCCGGGATGACGATGCAGGCCCCGTGGGAGGTGGCGCCCAGGTTCCCCATGACCATGCCGAAGCAGTGGTAGAACGGCACCGGCAGACACACCCGGTCCTGCTCCGTGTAGCCGATCGTACGGCCCACCCAGTAACCGTTGTTGAGGATGTTGTGGTGGGAGAGGGTGGCACCCTTGGGGAAGCCGGTCGTGCCCGAGGTGTACTGGATGTTGACCGGGTCGTCGCAGCTCAACTCCCCCGCGAGAGAGGCCAGTCGGTCGTACGGGACCGACGCCGCGCCCGCCGTGAGCGCGTCCCAGGTGGGGTCGCCGATGTAGACGGTCTCGCGCAACTCCGGGCAGTCGCCACGCACTTGGTCGACCAGGGCCCGGTAGTCGCTCGTCTTGTGGGCGAGGGAGGCGACCAGGAGCGAGATCCCGGCCTGCTTCAGCACGTACTGGAGTTCGTGGGCGCGGTAGGCGGGGTTGATGTTCACCATGATCGCGCCGATCCGTGCGGTGGCGTACTGCACCAGCACCCACTCGGGGCAGTTGACCGCCCAGATGCCGACCCGGGCGCCCTTGCGCACGCCCTTGGCGAGCAGCCCGAGCGCCACCTCGTCGACCGCGGCGCCGAACTCGGCGTAGGTCCAGCGCCGCCCGGACGGCACGTCGACCAGGGCCTCGCGGTCGGGGAACGCGGCGATCGCGCGGTCGAGGTTGGCGCCGATGGTGTCGCCGAGGAGCGGCGTCGTGCTGGTCCCGTGCGTGTACGACAGTGCGGTCACCGGAAGTCCTCCTCGCGGTACTCGTTCCGCGAGCCCGCGGCCGTGGCCTCGCGCAGCTCGATCCGGCGGATCTTGCCGGAGACGGTCTTGGGCAGGTCCCCGAACTCCAGGCGGCGGATGCGCTTGTAGGGGGCGAGCACCTCGCGGGAGTGCTCGAAGAGGACCTTCGCGGTGTCCGGGCCGGGCTCCCAGCCCGCGGCGAGCACCACGTACGCCTTCGGGACGGAGAGGCGCAGTTCGTCCGGCGCCGGTACGACGGCCGCCTCGGCCACCGCCTCGTGCTCCAGGAGCGCGCTCTCCAGCTCGAAGGGGGAGATCTTGTAGTCGGAGGCCTTGAAGACGTCGTCGGCCCGCCCGACGTAGGTGATGTAGCCGTCCGCGTCCCGGGAGCCGATGTCGCCGGTGCGGTAGTAGCCACCCGCCATGGCCTCGGCCGTACGGTCGGGGTCGCCGTGGTAGCCGGTCATCACGCCGACCGGCCGTACGGACAGGTCGAGCGCGATCTCGCCCTCGTCCGCGCCCGGCGCGCCGCTCACCGGATCCAGCAGTTCCACGCGGAAGCCGGGACTCGGCCGCCCCATGGAGCCCGTCTTCAGCGGCTGGCCGGGGCTGTTGGAGACCTGCACGGCCGTCTCGGTCTGCCCGAAGCCGTCCCGGATGGTCACCCCCCAGGCCCTGCGCACCTGCTCGATCACCTCGGGGTTCAGCGGCTCGCCGGCGGCGACCGCCTCGCGCGGCGGGGTGGCGAGCTGGGTGAGGTCGGCCTGGATCAGCATGCGCCACACGGTCGGCGGCGCGCAGAACGTCGTCACGCCCACGCGATCCATCTCCGCCATCAGCCGGGCCGCGTCGAAGCGTGTGTAGTTGTGGATGAACACGGTCGCCTCCGCGTTCCACGGGGCGAACAGGTTGGACCAGGCGTGCTTTGCCCAGCCCGGCGAGGAGATGTTCAGGTGGACGTCCCCGGGCTTGAGGCCGATCCAGTACATCGTCGCCAGATGACCGATCGGGTACGACACATGGGTGTGCTCGACCAGTTTGGGCCGGGCGGTGGTGCCCGAGGTGAAGTACAGCATCAGCGGGTCGTCGGCGTGGGTCGGCCCGTCCGGCTCGAAGCGCGCGTCGGCCGTGTACGCGTCCTCGTAGGCCCACCAGCCCTCCGGCGCGCCGCCGACCGCGATCCGGGTGTAGTCGCCCGGCACCTCGGCGAACTTGTCCGTGTCCTCCGCGCGCACGATCACATGCCGGACCCGTCCCCGGTCGACACGGTCGCGCAGGTCCGCGGGGCCGAGCAGCGGGGTGGCCGGGATGACGACCGCACGCAGCTTCATCGCCGCCAGCGCGGTCTCCCACAGCTCGGTCTGGTTGCCCAGCATGACCAGGATGCGGTCCTCCGCACGCACGCCCCGCTCACGGAGCCGGCCGGCCACCCGGTTCGAGCGCTCGGACATCTCGGCGAAGGTGAGGCGTTCCTCGGAGCCGTCCTCCTCCACGATGTGGAGCGCGGTGCGGTCGTTGCCGTCCGCGATGACGTCGAACCAGTCGAGCGCCCAGTTGAAGTACGCCGGGCGCGGCCAGCGGAAGCCCTCGTACGCCGTCGCGTAGTCCTCCCGGTGCGCCAGCAGGAAGTCCCGCGCGGTCCGGAACGCGTCCGTCGCGTCGGTGTTCGCCGTCATGTGTCCTCCTCATTGCCGGACAGCCATCTCACATCGTGTAATCGGTGACGCAGGTCTCACCACCCCCGAACGGGGGGTGCGCCGCGACGGAGGGGCGAGCACGTGGCAGTTGACGCAGCCGAGACGGTTCAGGTGCGCAGCGCGCTGGTGCGGCTGCGGCGGGTCACGGGGCTGCCGGTCGCCTTCGGCGGACTGGTGGAGTCCGGGCGGCCGCAGATACGCATCAGCGAACTGAGCGGCACCGCGACGGCGGCGCTCAGCTCGCTCGCCGTCGTCTCCGGCAGCGGTCTGGGCGGCAAGGTGACGGCGCTGGCCCGGCCCTGCGCGGTGACCGACTACTCGGCGTCCCGGCAGATCAGCCACGAGTACGACGCGGCGGTGGCGGCGGAGGGCCTGAGGTCCGTCCTCGCGGTGCCGGTCGTCGTACGGCGCCGGGTGCGCGGGGTGCTCTACGGCGCGCTGCGGACGGCGCAGCCGCTGGGCGACCGCACGCTGAGCGCGGCGGTGGAGGCGGCGCGGGACGTGGAACAGGCGCTGGTCGCCCGGGACGAGGCGCGCAGCCTGCTGACGGCGGTGCGGGAGCCCTCCGGCCCGGCCGGGGCGGCCTGGGAACAGGTGCGGGAGGCGCACGGCGCGCTGCGGGCGCTCGCCCAGCGGGTGGAGGACGTGGCACTGCGGGCGGAGCTCCTGGACGTGTGCGGGCGGCTGGCCGGGGCGGCCTCCCCGGGATCGGCGATGGGGAACGTGGGGCTGTCCCCGCGGGAGGTGGACGTCCTGGCGTGTGTGGCGGCCGGGTCGACCAACGCGGCGGCCGCCGAGCGGCTGGGACTGCGCCCGGAGACAGTGAAGGGGTATCTGCGCTCGGCGATGCGGAAGCTCGGCGCGCACAGCAGATGGGAGGCGGTGGTGGCGGCGCGGCGGGCCGGGCTGCTCCCGTAGACCTGTAGTTTCCGATTCATTCGGTACTCCGATGAAATTCCCTCGTGTCATCGCTTGTTGTTTCCCTCACCATGCCGCCGTCCGAATTTTCAATGACGGGACGCCTAATATTGGCCAGGACACGACACCCGGAGGGGAGCGGCACCGTGCGACGGGACTTCAAGGAGCCTGCGAGACCCCACCATGACCTGGTCATCGGCCGGGAGGAGCTGTGCACGGCGGCGCGCCGGCAGCTCGCCGACGGGGGAAGTGTGCTGCTGCACGGCCCCGCCGGAATAGGAAAGTCGACGGTCCTGCGGACGCTGGCCGCGGAATACGGCGAAACGGTGCGCACCGTGTTGCGCTGCTCGGCGACCGAGTCCGAATCCCACCTTCCCTTCCTGGCCCTGGCCGACCTGCTCGGGCTCGTCATGGACGAGGTCGCCGACCGGCTGCCCGCCCCCCAGCGCACCGCCCTGGAGTCCGCGCTCACCGGCCGCGGCGAGTCCACGCTGCAACGGGACGGACTCGCGCTGCGGCTCGCCGTGCTCTCCACCCTCCGTGCGCTGGCCGCCCGCGGTCCCGTGCTGATCGTCGCCGACGACCTGCAGTGGCTGGATCCGGCCAGCACCGAACTCCTCGGCTTCGCCGCGCGGCGCCTCGGCGGCACACCGGTGCAGATGCTGTGCGCGGTGCGCACCCACGCCGAACAGGGCCAGGAGTACGACCGCTATCTGAGCGCGTCCCCGCCGGACACCCTCGCCCTCCAGGTGGGCCCGCTCTCGCGCGCCCGGATCGCCACGCTCCTCGATCACCGCGGCTACACGGGACTGCCCCGCTCCACCGTGCGGGACATCCACCGCACCAGCGGCGGCAACCCGCTGTTCGCTCTGGAGCTCGGCCGCGCCCTCGCCGAGAGCCCGACGCCGCCGAGGCCCGGTGAGCCGCTGCCCGTGCCGACCTCGCTCAGGACCCTGGTGCTCAACCGGCTGGAGGCGCTGTCCGACGAGGCCCGCCGCACCCTGCTCGTGGCGAGCGCGGGAGCCCGGCCCACACTGGCCCTGCTGCGCGCGGCGGGCCGGGACAACGCGGAGGCGGAGACCGCGCAGGCCGCCGCGCTCGGGCTGCTGGTGACGGAGCGGGACGCACCGGGCGTGCGGTTCGCGCATCCGCTGATATCGGCCGCGCTGTACGCGCAGGCGAGCGCCCAGGAGCGGCGCGCCGTGCACGCGGCGCTGTCGACGGCGGCCTCCGACCCGATCGAGCGGGCCCGGCACCTGGCGCTGGCGACCACCGGCACGGATCCGCGGGTGGCGCAGCGGCTCGCCGAGGCCGCTTCCGCCGCCCGGGACCGGGGCGCGCCCTCGGTGGCGGCGGGGCTCGGGCTGCTCGCCGCCCGGCACACCCCTGCGGACGCGGTGCCGGGGCCCGGCGAGCGACGGCTGCAGGCCGCCGAGGACGCGCTGACCGCCGGGGAGACCGACCTCGCCCGGGACATCGCCCGCGAGGTGCTGGCCCACGCGACGCAGCCGGCGGACAGGGTGCGGGCCTGGATGGTGGTGATCGACGCCGCCGGGCACGCGATGGCCGAGGTCGACGCGGTCTTCCCGCAGGCGCTGTCGGACGCGGGCGACGACCCCCGGCTGCTCACCCTGGTGCACTACCAGCTCGCCTGGCGGGCGCTGCTGGTGGAGGGCGACTTCGCCCGGGCCCGGCAGGAGGGCGCCCTCGCCGCGGAGCTGGCGGCGCGGGCCGGTGACCGGCGCAACGAGCTGCTGGCCCTCGCCTTCCAGGCGCAGGCCGAGACCCTGATGGGGCACCCGGACGCACCGCTCACCATCAAGCGGGCGATGCGGGAACCGCAGGACGCTCGGGTGGCGTGCGACCACAACGGCGTCGGCGCCGTGCGGTTCCGCTGGCTGATCATGAGCGATCAGCTCTCCGAGGCACGGAAGACGGTCAGCGCGCTGCTGCGCGAGGTGCGGCGGCGCGGCATGGTCGAGGCCGAGGTGCACTTCCTGCGCGGGCTCGCCGAGACCGAACTGCGGGCCGGACACTGCGGGCGGGCCCTCGACCTCGCGCGGGAGAGCCTCAGGCTGGCGCGGGACACCGGGATCGGGGAGGCCGCCAGCGCCATGCTCACCTCACTGGCGGAGGCGGCGGGCGGCGAGGCGGAGCGGGCGCTGACGCTGGCCCAGGAGGCCGTGTCGCGGGCCGAGGAGGACGGCGACGTGATCTACCTGTCGCGGGCGCTGGCCGCGCTGGGGCACGCCCAGCTGGTGGCCGGGGACGCGGCGGGGAGCGTCCGGTCCCTGCGCCGGGTGAGGGAGCTGGAGGAGGGGCTCGGGGTCACCGATCCGGCTCGGGGCCGCTGGCACGGCGACCTCGCGGAGGCGCTCGTACGCGTCGGGGAGCCGGCCGAGGCGCAGGACGTCATCGACGCCGCCCGCGCCCACGCGCTCAGACTGCGGCGGGAGAGCGTGCTCGCGGTGCTGGACCGGGCGGAGGCCCTGGTCCGGGCGGCACGCGGCGAAGTGGACGCGGCGGAGCGTCAGTTGACGGCGGCACGGGACCGGCTCGCGAAGCTCGGCTACGGCCTCGAGGAGGCCCGGGCGGCCTATGCGCTGGCGGGGCTGCGCGCCGGGCGGTCGGGACCGGCGTCGTACGACGAGGCGACCCGTCTGTTCCGCCGCTGCCGGGCGATGCCGTGGCTGCGCCTGGTGGAGACGGCCACGGTCATGGATCCGGCGCGGTCGGAGCCTCACCCGGCGGGTCCGGCGCCGGTCGCGGCGGCCGCCCTGGACAGCCTGGCCGCGACGGAACGGCAGGTCGCCGCGCTGGTCATGGAGGGCGCGACGAACCGGGAGATCGCGGCCCGGCTGTTCATCAGCGTCAAGACGGTGGAGGCCACGCTGACCCGGGTCTACCGCAAGCTGGGCATCCGGTCACGGGTGGACATCGTGCGTCTGGCGGCCGGGCACCGCGCGAGCTGAACCATCGCACACGGCACGCCCGTTGGCCGGTTACGCGCGTGGACCGAGGGTTTTCCCTGCCCAACTCGCCTAGGGCGTTCCCTCATTGGGAGGGGACCCCTCCGGCTTCTAGCGTAAAGGTGTGCCGCTCGCCGGGCACACCGGGGCCGGTCCCCACTCGCGCGAACCCCCACCGGCAACCCCACGAGGAGACCCATGTCCGGGCCGAAACGCGTCAGAAGGGCCGCCGCTGCCGCCGTGGCGACCGCTGCCGCCGCCACGGGCACGCTCACTCCCTCCGGCGACTTGGACACCTGCCAGGGCGACAGCGGCGGCCCCCCGCTCACCGGGGGCGTCCTGGCAGGGATGACTTCCTGGGGCGACGGCTGTGCGGAGAGCCCGGTGACCGCGCAGGTCAACACGTAAGTCCCAGAAGGCTCCTGGGGTGACACCCCAGGTAGATACCAGGGGGCGTTGCGGGCCTCCACGAGCGGCCCGCAACGCCCCCTTTCCACGTCACTTCCATGGCCCGGCCCTCACCCGCCTGTTTGAATGGGCGGCGGATGGGAGGGTCGCACACGGTGTCCACAGACCGCTTTCTGGCGTTCGCCGCGATGTCCCTGCTGGTGATCGTGATCCCCGGTCCCAGCGTGCTGTTCGTGATCGGCAGGGCGCTCGCGCACGGCCGCCGCACCGCCGTGGCGACCGCGCTCGGCAACGTCTTCGGTTCGTATCTGCTGGTGGTGGCGGTCGCGGTCGGCATCGGCTCGCTGGTCGAGCGGTCGGTCGCCCTCTCCATGGCGGTGAAGCCGGCGGGGGCGGCGTACCTGGTCCTCCTGGGCGTGCAGGCGTTCCGGCACCGGAAGGAGCTGAAGGCGTCGGCGATCAGGACCGTGCCGACGGGCCCGGCGCGCGGCGATCTCCGTACGGTCCTGGACGGCGTCCTGGTGGGCGCGACCAACCCCAAGGGGGTGGTGTTCTTCGCCGCGGTACTCCCCCAGTTCGTGAACCACTCGGCGGGTCGTGTGCCGTTGCAGATGCTCCTGCTGGGCCTGGTCCCGATCGCGATCGGCCTGGTCACGGACACCCTGTGGGGGCTGACGGCGTCCGCTGCCCGCGCCTGGTTCGCCCTCCCCCAAGTTCTCGGCTTCGCTCGAACAGGGGGACCCCCATGGACCGCCGCTTGTCGCTGATCGGCGGCGCGGGCGGGTTCACGATGATCGGGCTGGGGCTGACGGTGGCGGTGACCGGGCGGACGGATTGAGGCACCGCGGGACCGCGTCGCGGACCGGGAGTCAGGGGCGCGGGGGGACGACGGTACCGAACCGGATGTCGTACGAGGTGCCCTCGTGCATCACCTTCAGCATCCGCGCTCCTTCCTCGGCCACCTCGTCCCGCTCGGCCCTGGTGAGCCCGCGGAACGGCTCGATGACGAGCGCGTCCTCCTCCAGCTTCCACACGCCCGCGAGGAAGCCGTCGACGAGCAGGGTGCGGTAGGCCTGGTTGCCCACCGCGTTGCGGCCCTTGAGGCCGGGGGGCACGACGCGGGCGCGGTCGGCGTGGGAGAGGAGCAGGTTGTCGTACTCGGGCAGGAAGCGCGGCGGGGCCGGGGTGTCCGGGTCGGGGCGGGGAGCGTCGGGCAGATCGAAGAGTTCGACGCCGTGCTCGTCGCGGAAGGTGACGAGCCGCGGGCGCAGCCGCTCGAAGGCGTCCCGCAGCCGCGTGAGGCCCGCCCAGGTCTGCATGTCCTTCACCGAGGCCGGGCCGAAGGCGGCGAGGTAGCGCTGGACGACGGAGTCGGGCGCCGGGGCGGGCTCGGCGGGGCGCCCGAGCCAGTGCTCGGCGGTGGTGAGCGCCACCTGGCCGCTCAAGCCCCACAGGCCGCGTGGGGTGACCTGGACGAGGGGCAGCCGGCAGCGGGCGGCGAGTGCGAGGGCCTGCGGGTCGGCGTCCGGCCACTCGGCGAGCAGCGCGTCCCGCAGTTGGGTCATGGTGCGCGGTTCGGCCTCCACCAGGTCGCGGGCGAGGGCGGCGAGCCGGTCGAGGTCGACGCCGGCGAGACCCTTGCGGAAGGCGGTGAGTTCCCGGTCGCGGGCAGGCTGGACGAGCGGCCTCAGGGTGAGGCAGTCGTCGGCGGTGTGGGTGTGGATGGTGGACCGCAGGGTGACGATTCGGACGACCTCGCGGTCGGCCATGAGCCGTGACAGATGCTCGGGCGCGAAGCCCTCCAGTCGTGCCGCGAGCGCGTAGTACGGCGGTTTGACGTTCTGCGCCTGGAGGCCGACCAGGTGCGCGACGGCCGCCTTGACGGACAGCGGGGAGCGGCGGAGCAGCAGCTGACGGGCGAGGGTGGCGCGGTTGAGGGCGCGGCGAGGGAGGACGGGAGCGGTGGCTGTGGACCGGTCGGTCTTCCGCGCCGCGGGGCTCGTCTTCGTCATGCCAGGACGGTAGCGGGGCTTGCGGACATCCACTGTCCGCAACAGCCGAGCGGCGCCCCGCCGGGCTTCTAGCGGGGCCGCTCAGTGCCGCTACGGGGCGACGGCGACGCCGAGGCGTCGCCGATCCGCCTCTACGGCGCGCCGCTTCCTTGCTTCTTCGCGTCCTCGATCGCCTTGAGGTAGTCGTCCGGCGACAGTTTCGCGCACTCTGGCAGGCCGTTGTCCGCGGTGTCGTTCTTCGCGGCGACGATCGCCTTGGTGCACGTTGCGATCCGCTCCGCGTGGGCGGCGTCGGCCGCTCCGGCTGTCGCGGAGGGGCTCGGCGCCGAGGATCCGTCGCTGCCCGAGCCCAAGTCGGAGCATCCGGTCAGCATGAGCACGGCTGCGGCGAGTAGGGAGATGGTGTGGCGGCGCATGGGTCTCCTTGGAGGCCGAGTGGTGGCCGAAATCATGCACCCGAACACGCACTTTGAGTGATCTTCGAGTGACGCTGTGTCCATGTTGTGATCTGCGGCCGGGGCTCGCACCGGCGCCGCCTCCAGCGGTCAACGGTGGATCCGATGGCGCGCATCGTCGTCCGTGGTGACAGGATCGACGCATGGACACCGAGACGGACTGGGTGTACCGGGTGTTCGAGCCGCACGGCTCGGAGGGGTGGCGCCCCT
Organism: Streptomyces sp. NPDC093984; assembly: GCF_044764595.1. NCBI lineage: Bacteria > Bacillati > Actinomycetota > Actinomycetes > Kitasatosporales > Streptomycetaceae > Streptomyces > Streptomyces sp. NPDC093984. Next base: position 1,268,450 of record NZ_JBIWIM010000001.1, read on the forward strand.
ACGGCAGGGATCCCGAACGGTGGCGGGGCATGATCACCACCGATGACTTGAGCGAGGGCCCTCGATACGCCGTCTCCCTCGTCGTCGCCGACCTGATGACCGAGTGGCAGGCGCTCGGCCTCCCTCGGGCGAGGCACGTACGGGTCTTCCTCTGGCGCGACGAAGAGGGCGACGAAGCGGACGCGGACATCATCGTGGAGGTGCGGCCGAGCATCCACGCGGAGTTACCGGCGAGCGACCCAATGCGCACGCAGACGGGATACGGCCGGGTCCACACCGAGTGACGGGGCATCTGCCGGCCCGAGCCGGGCTGCGGGAGTAGGCAGCCGCACATATGGGGGTACTCGCCCCGAAACCCCCACAGAACGGAGCCCCTTATGATCATCAAGAGCATGCACGAAATGGGCATCCGCAGCGAGCACGCCTACCTCGCAGGCATGGCCTCCATAGGGCTCAGCATCGCCTCCTGGATCACCAGCCTCCAAGCCGAACCCGGCAAGGGCATCGATCGTGCCGACCGCTGGGGAATTTTCGTGGGTGAGTGGGCGCCGACGTTTTTCGGTCTCGGCCTCGCCCTCTCCCACTACGAACAGCAGGACGGCACCATCACCGCCGGAAGCATCCACGAACTCCGGGAACGGCAGAAGACCGGCTGAACACGCCGACTCCCGCCACGACGAAGCCCCGCCACCGGTAAGGCGGCGAGGCTTCTGCCGGAGTACTTCTCCGCCTTCCCGCGAAAGCCCCCGGGCCCGGTGGCGCGGGGGCGGTGGAGGGCTGTTCCCGGCTCAGCCCGGGTGGTCGTCGCCGAGCACCTCACGCCGCGCCGCGTCCCCGCGCCGGTTCAGTGCGCTCGTCGTCCGGAACACCGCGACCGTCAGCGCCAGGAACACGACCACGAGCAGGATCTGCGTGAGCACGGAGACGATGGGCATGTGCTTCGTCGTGTTGGCGAAGATCGCCATGACGACGTTCCCCGCCAGCCAGCCGAACCACAGCCTGAACTTCTCCACGCGCACGGCCTTCCGCACGTCGCCGTAGCTCGCCATCGCGTCCCCCAGAGTGTTGGTGTGCTACCGGCAGCATGCAGGTCCGTGCGGGCAATGTGGAGGTGTTGTGTCCACGCTGTTACCGAAATTGCTCATTCCGCTTCCCGCGCCATTCCACCGGCGAAGGCTCCGTCCACCAAGTGGGCGCGCAGAGCGTGCTCGTCGAGTCGCCCCTCCTCGCCCACCAGCAGGTTTGGGCGGGGTGGGACTCCCGGTGGGAGCTCGGGGCGCGGCCGACCATCACCGAGCTCACCCCAGGGTTCACCGTTGTGCGGGGCAGCTCGGCGCGCACGGGCCGTCCAGGGACTGACCGGGCGGGCAGCGTGGCGCCGATCAAGACGTGCCCCATTCGGCGGCATTTCGGTTACGGGCGGCGCGGTGGCGCGTTGGTGCTGCATGAGCAGAAGTCGCAGGCTGCGGGATCTGTCAGGGGCGCCGGCATTCGACCAGTTGAGGGCTGAGCTGGCTCGTGCTGCTGACTCGGTTGCCGGGGCACGGCCGCCTCGGCGGAAGGCGATCGACACATCGCTTCGCCCGGCGAGTGCGGAACCGGACGACGACGGCAGCGAGACGGCGCCGCCCGGCTCGAACTGAGGTCACTCGCCCGCCTTCTCGGGCGGCCGGCGGCGGCCTGCGTGCGGCACGAGGGACCACGCCTGTGCCGGCTCGGAGAACCGGGCGCCATGTCGCCGACGCGGGAGTGCCGGGCCACGTTCTCGCAGCGTGGGCCGCCACACCAACGCGGCCTTCACCAAGGCCAAGTACGCCCATGATCGAGAAGTGGCGCGAGGGGTCTCGTCCACCTGCCTCGGTCAAGCCTCTGACCGGGAAAGCCTGGAACGAGGAGTTGGCCAGGGCCGGTTGGCAGGGACCGGCCGGCTCCGCAGGTGCGGACGCTGCCCTGCGGGCGTGGAGCAGCGAGTACGCCTGTCGCACCCCCTCCCAGGCCGCTGGACTTCGGCCGGCCCTCCCCCGTGGCGAGGTCACGGCTCAGAGGACCGGTCCACCTCGTTGCGGCGGCCGCGGTCGCCCCCTCGCGCTCCTGAGCACGCCGGCCGGCAAAGTCGCGCGCACTGGTTCCACTCCTCGCCCGGAGCGTTCCGGCAAGCCGCCGGCGGGCTATTTCACCAGTCCGTGCCGCTTCGCGTATGCGTTCGCCACGTCCTCGGGGTCCTTCTTGTCGTTGTCGACCAGGCTGTTGAGTTCGGTGAGGTCGGCGGTGGTCAGGACGTTGCCGAGCCGGGCGAGGGCCTTGCGGACGGTGTCGTCGGCCTTGCGGTCGGCGATGAGCGGGACGATGTGCTGGCTGGGGATCAGGTGCTGGGGGTCGGACAGCACCACCCAGTCGTTGGCCTTGATGTCGGTGTCGGTGGTGAAGAGGTTCGCCACGTCCACGTCGCCCTTCTTCAGGGCGCCCTTGACCAGCGGCCCGTCGGAGTCAAGGGACTTGAACTCCTTGAACTCCACGCCGTACACGTCCTTCAGGCCGACCGCGCCGACCTGGCGCTTCTTCACCTCGGGGGCGGCTCCGATGACCAGTTTGCCGTTCTGCTTCTTCAGGTCGGCGAGGGAGGCCAGGCCGTACTTGTCAGCGGTCCGGCGGGTGACGACGAAGGCGTCCGAGTCCTCCGCCATGCCGTACGGCAGGACCTGGAGTCCGGCCGGCAGGGCGAGGGTGAGGGCGTTCTGCATCGCGCCCTCCTCGGTGGGCGTGGCCTTCGGGTCGAGGTAGTTGAGCAGGGCGCCCTGGTACTCGGGGAGCAGGTCGATGTCGCCGGCCTTCAGGGCGGGGATGACGATCTCGCGCGTGCCGAGGTTGGGGCGGACCTTGGTCGTGACGCCGGCCGCCTCCAGGACGGCCGCGTAGAGGTAACCGAGGACCTGGTTCTCGGTGAAGTTGGCGGTGCCGATGGTGACCCCGCCCTTGCTGGAGCCGCCGCCGGCGGTGGAGTCGCCCGGGCCGTTGAGGGAGGTGATGCCGCTCGCGCACGCGGAGAGGGCGGGGACGGAGGCAGCAGCGAAGAGGCCGCCGAGGAGAGCACGACGATTCATGGTTCGGGTTCCTAGGCAGTTCGGGTGGGGGTCCCCCCGCTCGAGCGAAGTCGAGAGTGGGGGAGGAAGAGGAAGCGCTGGAGACCGGCGAGGGCCACGTCCAGGACGACGGCGACCACGGCGACCAGCACCGCGCCGCCGAGCACCTGCACGAGGTCGCGCTGGGCGAGCCCGTCGAAGACGTAGCGGCCCAGGCCGCCGAAGGAGACGTAGGCGGCGATGGTGGCCGTGGCGACGACCTGGATCAGGGCCAGGCGCAGGCCTGTCGTGATCAGCGGGAGCGCGAGCGGCACCTCCACCTGGAACAGCACCTGGTGGCCCCGCATGCCCTGCCCGCGCGCCGCGTCCTTCACGTCCGGGTCGACGGCCGTCATGCCGGCGTAGGTGTTGGTGACGATCGCCGGGACGGCGAGGGCGACCAGCGCCACGTACACCGGCAGCATCGACAGGCCGCCGGCCAGGAAGACCAGGACGACCAGGCCGACGGTCGGGAGCGCCCGGCCGAAGGACGCCAGGTTGATGGCGATGAACGCGCCCTTGCCGGTGTGGCCGATGAGCAGGCCGAGCGGGAGGCCGATGGCGGCCGCGATGAGCGTGGCCAGCAGGGAGTACTGGAGGTGCTCGGCGAGGCGGTGGGCGATGCCGTCGGGGCCGGACCACTGGGAGGCGCTGGTCAGCCAGGTGCCGAGGTTCTTGAAGAGTTCGTACATGTCAGGCTCGCCGCCTCCGCCACGGGGTAAGGACGTACTGGAGGGCGACCAGCAGGGCGTCCGCGACGACGGCGAGCAGGAGGGTGAGGACCACTCCGACGATCACCGGGGTCGGGAAGTCGCGCTGGAAGCCGTCGGTGAAGAGCTGGCCGAGACCGCCGTCGCCGATGTAGGTCGCGACGGACACCAGAGAGATCGACATCACCGTCGCGATGCGGACGCCCGCCATGATCACGGGCAGTGCGAGCGGGAACTCGACGGTGAGCAGCGTCCGCAGCGGGCGCGTGCCCATCGCCTTCGCGGCCTCCATCGTCCTCGCGGGCACCGAGTCGAGGCCCTCGACCGTGTTCCGCAGCAGCACGACCAGCGTGTAGACCGTCAGGCCGATCACGGTCGTGGTGCGGGTCAGTCCGCTCACCGGGAGCAGCAGGACGAAGATCGCGATCGACGGGATCGTGAACAGCACGTTGGAGACGCCGAGGAGGAAACCGCGCAGGGGGCGGATCCGGTGGGCGACCACCGCGAGCGGCAGCGAGATCAGCAGGCCGAGGAAGACGGCGGTCAGGGCGGCCTGGAGGTGGGAGAGAGTGAGGCTCACGAGATCGCCGGTGTGGCCGGATATCCAGGACCAGTCGGTCGTCATGCGGCCACGCTCACTTCGGCGTGCGCACGGTTCGCGTGCGCGTGGATGTCGTCCCGTGACGAGACGCCGGTGAGGACGCCGTCCGCGTCGACGCGGACGACCAGGCCGGCGGGGGAGGCGACCGACTCGTTGAGGGCCGACAGCAGGGAGTCGGTGTCCTTGAGCGGACGGACGGGGAGTACGGCGTCCCCGGCGTCCTTGGAGGCCCAGTGCAGGGGCCTGCCGGCCGCGTCGAGGGCCAGGGCCCAGGTGCCGCCCTGCGGGGCCGGGCCCTGCGGGACGTCCGCCAGGGTCTTCAGCGAGAGCAGCTTCAGCCCGCGCTCGGCGCCCAGGAAGTCGGCGACGAAGTCGTCGGCGGGCCGGGCGAGCAGTTCCGCGGGGGAGGCGCACTGGACGAGGTGGCCGCCGGTGCGAAAGACCGCGATCTGGTCGCCGAGGCGGACGGCCTCGTCGATGTCGTGGGTGACGAAGACGATGGTCTTGCTCAACTCCTTCTGCAGCCTCAGCAGTTCGTCCTGGAGCTGAGTGCGCACGACAGGGTCGACCGCACCGAACGGCTCGTCCATCAGCAGCACCGGCGGATCGGCGGCCAGCGCGCGGGCGACGCCGACCCGCTGCTGCTGGCCACCGGAGAGCTGGTGCGGGTAGCGCTTGCCGGCGTCGGCGGCGAGACCGACCGTCTCCAGGAGTTCGGCGGCGCGGGCCCGTGCCTTCCGGCGGTTCCAGCCGAGCAGCAGCGGGACGGTGGCGATGTTGTCGAGCACCGTGCGGTGCGGGAAGAGACCGGCCTGCTGGATGACGTAGCCGATGGACCGGCGCAGCTCGGCGGCGTCCTGCCGGGTGACGTCCTTGCCCCCGACCCGGATGGTGCCGGAGGTCGGCTCGACCATCCGGTTGATCATCCGCAAGGTGGTCGTCTTGCCGCAACCGGAAGAGCCGACGAGAACGGTGACGCCGCCCTCCGGCATCTCCAGGGAGAGATCATGGACTGCTGTCGTGCCGTTGGGGAAGCGCTTGTGGACCGCGTCGAACTGGATCATGAGATGTCCCTTGCCCGGCTGCATAACATCATGCAGAGTTCTCGGTATGTGAATAGCTTGTCAACAGGTCGGTGTTAATCCGAAGTAACGGATGATCGACAGGCAAGATCAATCGTCCGGTTCGAGGGGAGTTTGGGATTTATGTCGTCTCGCATGGTGGACGCACCCGGATCCGTGCACTCCGGATCGGTGGTCCTCGACGGAATCGGTCTGGCGGTCGAGGACGTCGTGCGCCTGGCCGACGGGACTGCGCGGCCGGTCCCCGGTGCCGAGGCGATGAAACGTGTGACCGAGTCCTGGGACGCCGCCCGGCAGATCGCGGCGACCGGGCGCGTCTACGGCCGCTCCACCGGTGTCGGTGCCAACCGGAACGAGGACGTGCCCACCGAGGACGCCGCCGGACACGGCCTGCGCCTGCTGCGCAGCCACGCCGGCGCCATCGGCGGGGAACTTCCGGCCCGTCAGGTCCGCGCCATGCTCGCCATACGCGCCAACCAGCTGTTGGCCGGAGGCGCCGGACTGAGGCCCGGCGTGATCACGGCCCTGTGCGAGGCGCTGGAGGCCGGAGTGCACCCGGTCGTCAACGAGTTCGGGTCGGTGGGAACGGGCGACATAGCCGCGCTGGCACAGGTGGGCCTGGCGCTGGCCGGGGAGCGGCCTTGGCGGGGGGCGGGAACGTCCTGGGCGGGCACTCCCGGGGCGGGCACGACCGGCGCGGGCGCGACCGGCGCGGGTTCGTCGGCTGGGGCGGCCGGGGTCCGCGCCCCCGAGCCGCAACCCCTCGACAACAACGACGCGCTCGCGCTCATCAGCAGCAACGCCCTCACCCTCGGCCAGGCCGCCCTGGCCCTGCACGAACTGCGCGGACTCATCGGTGCCACCCAGGTCGTCGCCGCGCTGTCACTGCTCGCGGTCGACGGGTCGCACGAGCCCTACGCCGCCCCCGTGCACGCGGCCCGCCCGCACCGGGGCAGCGCCGAGGTCGCCCGGCGGATGCGGGAGCTGATCGGCGCGGCGGAACGGCCGTCCCCGCCGCTCGGCCGGATCCAGGACCCGTACGGCTTCCGCTGCCTGCCCCAGATCCACGGCCCCGCGCAGGACGCGGCGGACGCGCTGGAACAGGTCCTCGCCGTCGAGATCAACGCGGCCGCCGAGAACCCGCTGATCTCTCCCGAGGACATGGCCGCCTACCACCACGGCGGTTTCTACCTGACCCAACTCGCCCTGGCGCTGGACCACTTCCGGCTGGCGGTCACCCAGGTGGCCCGCCTGTCCACGTCCCGCCTGTCCACCCTCAACGAGCCCGCCTACACCCGCCTGCGCCCTTTCCTCGCCGACCACGAGTCCGCCTCGTCCGGAGTGATGATCCTCGAGTACGCCGCCGGGGCCGCCCTCGGTGACGTGCGGGCCTTCTCGGCGCCGGCCTCGCTCGGGCACGCGGTGCTCTCCCGGGGCGTCGAGGAACAGGCCAGCTTCGCCTCGCTCGCCGCACGTCAGACCCTGCGGGCGTGCGGCGCGTACCGTCTCGTCGTCGGCTGCGAACTCGTCGCCGCCGTACGCGCGTTGCGGCTGCGCGACCTGAGGCCCGACCTGGACCTTCCGGTGGGCCGGGCCCTGGCGCTCGCCGAGTCGGTGCTCGACGGGGATCCGGCCGACCGGCCGCTCACGGACGACGTGACGGCGGCGGCCGCACTGCTCGACCGGTTCACGGAAATCTGGAGGCGAAGCTGAGCGTCACCTCCATGCGGGTTGCTGAAGTACGCCGGGGGGCCGTTGACGGAGAAGGGTCAGTCCGCTCTCGCCGTAAGCCATGACAGGAATCGGTCAGTGAGCGTTCGGCCCGCCGTAACGGGTGGCGGGTGTGGGGCGGTTGCCGCCCGTCAGCAGGGCGGTCTCGGCGCCCCCCCGCATCGCGGCGGTTCCACGCGTTCTTGAGGCACCCACCCACCACTGAGCGGTCGTCGCCCCATGCACGGCACAAGCCAGGTTGACACTCTTCCGATGTGAGTGGTTAATTACTTCCATGGAAACGAGGACACGGCAGCGTTCCACGGCCGAGGAGCGCCGGGCGACCGTCATGCACACGGCGATCAAGTCGTTCGCCGAGCGCGGGTACTACGGCACCTCGACGATGGACGTGGCCAAGGCCGCCGGCATCTCGCAGGGTTACCTGTACCGGCTGTTCAAGGACAAGGAGACGCTGTTCGCGGCCCTGGTCGACTACTGCTCGGACCGGCTGCGGGAGGCCGCCGCAGCGGCGGCGACGTCGGTGCGCAGCACCGATCCGGAAGCGGTTCTGCAGGCGATGACGGCCTCGTACGACGACGTCATCGCCGACCGGGACGTCCTCATGATCCTCATGCACGCCCAGTGCAGCACGGGCGAGCCGGTCATCGCCGAGGCGGTGCGCACCTGCTACGCCAAGCAGGTCGAGTACGTCCGCGCCGCCTCCGGCGCCTCGGACGAGCAGATCCGCCGCTACTTCGCCGACGGCCTGCTCAGCAATGTCATGATGGCGATCGACGCCGCCTCCGTCGACGCCCCCTGGGCGCGCACGCTGCGCAGCTGAGGGCAGGCGTCCACCGGGCCGCTCCGGGCGGCCCGTTTCTTTCGCCCAACATGTAAGCGGTCAACCGCATACTAACGAGAGGCTGATTCCTCATGCCGTCCCCCTCCCTACGCCGCGGGACCGGGCCGCTGCTGGCCCTGCTGGCGTTCGCCCAGTTCATCAGTGCCATCGACTACAACATCGTCTACGTCGCCCTGCCGGAGATCGGCCGCGAGGTCGGCTTCGACGCGCACAGCCTGCAGTGGGTCGTCAGCGGCTACGCGATCGCCTTCGGCGGCTTCCTGCTGCTGGGCGGCCGGGCGGCCGACATCCTCGGCCGGCGCCGCATGTTCGCCACCGCCCTGACCCTCTACGGCCTGTCCTCGCTGGCCGGCGCTCTCGCCGCGGACCCCGGGCTGCTCGTGGCCGCCCGCGCCGTCCAGGGCCTGGGCGGCGCCCTCCTGCTGCCCGCCACGCTCTCCCTGATCGCCACCACCTTCGCCGAGGGCGCCGCACGCAACCGGGCACTGGCGATCTGGGGCGGCGCGGGAGCCGTCGGCCTGGCGCTCGGCTCCCTGCTGGGCGGCATCCTGACCAACTACCTCGGCTGGGAAGCCGTCTTCTACGTCAACGTCCCCCTCGCCCTGGGCGCCGCCGCAGCAGCCTTCGCCATCGTCCCCAAGGACGCGCAGCGCGAGCGGGGCCGCAGCTTCGACCTGGCGGGTTCGCTCACCGCCACGATCGGCTTCACCGCCCTCGTCTTCGCCATCGTGCAGGGCCCCGAAGCCGGCTGGACCTCCGCCCGGACCATCGTCTCGCTCGCGGCCGGCGTGCTGTTCATCGGGCTGTTCCTGCTGATCGAGGCCCGCGCCGCCCACCCGTTGATGCCGCTTCGCCTCTTGCGCAACCGCAGCCTTCTCGCCGCGATGGGCATCACCTTCGTCTTCATGGGCACCTTCGGCGCCCAGTACTACTTCTTCACCGTCTACCTGCAGAACGTCCGCGGCTACGGCGCCCTGGCCACCGGCCTGGCGTTCCTGCCCTCGGCACTGGTGGGCATGGTCGGCACCAAGGCGAGCGAGAAACTGCTCGGCACCGCCGGTACCCGCTCGACCATCGTCACCGGCCTGCTTCTGGGCGCCATCGGGATGACCGCCCTGGCGCTGGCGATGTCCCCCGGCGGCGGTTACCCGGCCCTGCTGCCCGGCGTGATCCTGCTCAGCCTCGGCCAGGGCATCGCCTGGACCGCGATGTTCGCCGCGGCCGGAACCGGAGTCGACGCCCAGCACCAGGGGATCGCCTCCGCCATGGCCTCCACCACCCAGCAGATCGGCTCCGCGGTCGGCCTGGCGATCCTGGTCGCCATCGCCAACGCCGGCGTCCACACCACCACCGGCCCGGCCCTCGTCCCGGGCCTGCGCACCGCGGGCTTCACCGCCGCCGCCCTCACCCTCCTCGGCGTCGGTATCGCCTTCACCCTGCGGCGGCCCGCCACCACGCCTCCCGCACCCACCGCCGATCGCACCAAGCAGCGGACCGAATCCGGCATCTCCGCCTGAGCCGCGCCGCCGCCGGTCGCCCTCCCCTTCGCGAGAGCGGCCGGCGACGCCCGGTGACCTCGATGGCCAAGGAGGGCACTCAGTCGGGGACCAGCTCAGAGGCCCAGGTCGGCGGCCAGGCAGGAGAAGGACATCCACGATCCTTCGGGGTCGTAGGCGTCCCTCGCCGGATCGTTCGACGCCGCCTGCTTTTCTTCGACCATGTCCTCGAAGCGAATACGCTCCGGCAACTTGCCGAACCGTGCCTGACGTGCTGCCGCAGCACTGTCCAGGGCGCTCTGGCTTTCCATGGCCAACCTCCGCTCAGTCGGTGGCTTCTCGCCTCGCGGATGTCAGACTCACATCCCACTCCGTCACCTGTCAAGCAGGTGACGCAATACGGTCTCGCACAAGGCCGTCGCCCTGAACGAGTCCGGCGGGTCGACATCACCTCGAAATCGAGCGGGAGAGGCAGGCGAAGTCGAGGCCAGTGCGCCCGGCCCGGCACCGGACGCCCGCACCCTCCGGCGATCAGCGGCGCCGCAGCGACGGGTCGAGGAGCGCGGGCGGAGTGTCGTGCTTCTCGTGCGGGGCCAGGTCGGTGCCGGGGGCGACGATCGCGTCGATCGCGTCGAGCACGTCGGCGGAGAGCACGGTGTCCGCGGCGGCGAGCTGCGCGCGCAGGTGCTCCAGCGTGCGAGGGCCGATGAGCGCGCTGGTCACGGCGGGGTGCGCGGTCACGAAGCCGAGTGCGAGCTGGATCATCGTCAGCCCGGCCTCGTCGGCGACCTCGGCCAGCCGCTCGACGGCGTCGAGCCTGGCACGGTTGGCGGGGAGGGTGGTGTCGAAGCGTTCCGGCATGAACGCCGAGCGGTGGGTGGTGACGTCCCGGCCCGCGCGGACCGCACCCGACAGCCAGCCCGAGGCCAGCGGGCTCCACACGAGCACGCCGAGCCCGTACTCCTCGGTCACGGGCAGGACGTGGCTCTCGATGCCGCGCTGCAGGATCGAGTAGCTGGGCTGCTCGGTGACGTAACGGCTCAGGCGGTTCTCCCGGGCGGCCCACTGCGCCTGCACGATGCGGTATGCGGGGAAGGTCGAGGAGCCGAAGTAGCGGATCTTTCCCGCGCGTTGCAGATCGGTCAGGGCCGACAGCGTCTCCTCGTCACCGGTGTTCGGGTCCCACCGGTGGATCTGGTAGAGGTCGACGTGGTCGACACCGAGGCGGCGCAGGCTGTCGTCCAGCGCGGTGACCAGCCAGCGGCGTGAACTGCCCCGGTGGTTGCGCTCGTCACCCATGGGCATGGTGGCCTTCGTGGCCAGCACGATGTCGTCGCGGCGGCCGGCGACGGCCTTGCCGACCATCTCCTCCGAATCGCCGTCGCCGTAGACGTCGGCGGTGTCGATGACGTTGATCCCGGCCTCGAGGGCGGCGTCGACGACGGCGGTGGCCTCCTCCTGGGTGGTGCGCCCGATCCGGCCGAAGTTCATCGCGCCCAGCGCGAGGGAGCTGACCTGCACTCCGGTACGGCCCAAGGTGCGGTACTGCATGGCTGTGGTCCTCCATCAAGGGTGGGGCAGGGCGGCAGGGCATGACTTGGTGCCGGATCCCCGCTCTGACATCATGAGCAAACGGAACCTCGTTCCGGAACGATACGGAACAGCGTTCCGTTTTAGCAAGCGTGGTTGCGGAAGGAGTGGCGTGGTGAGCGACAGCGTCGAGGGCGCGGGGCGGACGGCCCCGTCCAAGCGGAAGGACGCCCGGCGCAACAAGGAGGCGCTGCTCGACGCCGCCGCCGCGGTGTTCGTCCGGTCGGGCGTGGATGCGCCGGTGCGCGACATCGCGGCCGAGGCCGGGGTCGGGCTCGGCACGATCTACCGCCACTTCCCGACCCGGGCGGACCTGATCATCGCCGTCTACCGGCACCAGGTCGACGCCTGCGCCGACGACGGTCCGGCCCTGCTGGCGAGCAGCCCGACGCCGTACGCCGCATTGAGGGAATGGATCAACCTCTTCGTCGACTTCCTGGCCACCAAGCACGGACTGGCCGCCGTGCTGCAGTCCGACAACGCCGGTTTCGACACGCTGCACGCCTACTTCCTCGACCGCCTCGTGCCCGTCTGCGCCGAGCTGCTCGAAGCCGCGGCCGCCGCGGGCGAGATCGGCTCCGACATCGAGGCCTACGAGCTCATGCGCGGCGTCGGCAACCTCTGCATCGGCGCGGACAACGACCCCCGCTACGACGCCCGCCGACTGGTCGAGCTCCTCATCGAAGGACTACGCCGGCCGCACTGAGCTCTGGCCTCCTAGGCCCTGATCTCGAAGCCGCCACGCCCGTCGAAGCGCACCTCCCGGACCGCGTCGAACCCGTCCGCCGGGGACGGCCTGCGCAACCGCTTCAGGGTCGCGAACACGCCGACGTCCGGGACGCGCGCGCGGTCCTCGCGGGCGGCGTTGCGCAGGAGCGAGCCCGTGAGGTCCGGCGGGAACCAGTACGCCGTGACCGTCGCGCCGTGGGCGTGGCCCGCTTCCACCAGCGGGCCCCACTCCTGCGGTGAGGGGTTGGTGTTGTCCACCGCCACCGGCCGCCCCGCCGCGAGGGCCTCCTGCACCTGCCGCATCTGCCGCTGCTGCCTGTTACGGGCGCGCCGGGGGAACAGGTCCTTGCTGACCAGCACGTACCGGCCGGACAGGTGCTGCGTGTAGAAGGTGGACTTCCCCGACGCCTGCAACCCGACGAGCACGGCCATGTCCAGTCCTGTCCCCATACGGGCCACGATGACACGAGGCCGGTGGACGGGCGAAACCCCGTGCGGCTCGGCGTTCCCGCGGACCGGGCGGACGATGGAGAGTGCGGAGGAGTCATCTCCTCTGGAGAGCGTCGTGACGAGAGCGGCGCGCGCCCGGCGGCCGCCCGGGCGGGATCGCGGCCGACGGGCCGTGCGCCGGGAAGGCGGGGCGTTCGGTGAAGGAGACACTGTCTCTCGGGCGCATCGCCGGCGTGCGCGTCGGCCTGCACTGGAGTGTGCTGGTCATCATCGTGCTGGTCGCCGTCGTGCTGGCCCGCGGGCGGCTTCCCGCGGCCCACCCCGGACATCCGGCCTGGGCCTACTGGGTGGCGGCGCTGCTGACCTCACTGGTGTTCCTGGCGTCGCTGCTCGCACACGAACTCGCCCACGCGGTCGTCGCACGCCGCAACGGCGTGCAGGTCGAGGGCATCACACTGTGGATGCTGGGCGGTGCCGCCCGGCTGCGCAGCGAGGCGCCGACGCCCGGTGTGGAGCTGCGCATCGCCGTGGTGGGACCGCTGACCAGTCTGGTCGCGGGTGGGGTGTGCATCGGCCTGGCCGTGGGGCTCGACGCCCTGCCCGTCTCTGGTCTCGTGGTGGAGGCCGTCGCCTGGCTCGCCGCCATCAACATCGTGCTGGCCGTGTTCAACGCCCTGCCGGCGGCCCCGCTGGACGGCGGACGGCTGCTGCGGTCGTTCCTGTGGCACCGCACCGGTGACCGGGTGCGGGCGACCCGGGGCGCCTCGGCCGCGGGCCGCGCTCTGGGCTGGTTGCTGGTGGCCGCCGGGTTCGCGGCGGTGCTCTTCGCGGGCAACCTGTCGGGACTGTGGTCGGCGTTGATCGGCTGGTTCCTGATCAGCACGGCGACCGCGGAGGCCCGCCAGGCCGAGCTGCGCAGCGCCCTGCACGGCGTCCCGGTGAGCCGGGTGATGACCTGGGACCCGGTCACCGTGCCCACCGCGATGACCACCGCCCAGTTCCTCGCGGACACGCCCTTCGACCGGTTCCGTCACTCCGCCTTCCCGGTCCTGGCGCCCGACGGAGGCGTGGCCGGGCTGGTCACGGCCGGCGCCATCCGCGACGTCCCGCCGCACGCCCGGCCGACCACCACGATCGGCGAGGTGATGCGCCCGCTCCCGGACATCGAGACGGCCGCACCCGGCGACATGGTCGTGGATCTGCTGCCCCGCCTCCAGGAGAGCCGGGAGCGCAGGGCGCTCGTGCTCGACGACGGGCGCCTGGTCGGGATCGTCACGCTCGCCGACATCAGCCGTGTCGTGACCTGGCTGACCGGCGCACCCCGCCGGGAGGGTTGAGCCATCCGCGCGACCGGGTCAGGCCGCGGTGGTCCGCAGCATCCGCAGCACCCGCAGACGCCCTCAGTTCAACCCGGCTGCCTCTCCCGCCTCCCGGCCCCTCCCCTCCACCGCCGTCACGGCCATCGCCAGCGGGCCGGGAGCCAGGAACGCCAGGGGCAGCAGCATCCACGCGCACAGTGCCGCCGTCGCCAGGGCGAGCAGGATCAGGGCGCTGCCCGCCGCGTCCCGGGCGGCGGTGCGCGCCGCCGTGCGCAGTGCCGTCGGCCAGTCGTTCAGTGACTCGGGGCGGGCACATGCCCTCAGACCCACCACCGCGGCGCACGCGCCGATCGCCGCGGCCACGGCCGTGAACGCCGGTGCCCCCGGCAGACCCGCGCCCGCCAGTGCCAGGTCCGCCGCCAGCAGCAGAACGCCCGTGAGGGCCACCGCCCCGGCCGCCATGTCCCCGGCCCGCAGGCGGCCGCGCAGCACCCGCAGGTACCGCCCCGCCGTGACCGGCCGGTCGTCCCGCGCTCCGCGCAGCACCGCGCACGCCGTCGACAGGGCCGCGGGCGCGGTCAGCAGCGGCAGGGCCGCGACCGCCGTCGCCAGGCCCACGCTCAGCACGTCCGCGAACAGCGTCATCCGCGGGCCGAAGACCTCCCCGGGCTCCCGGGCCATGCGCCCGCTCATCCCTTGAGCCCCGAGCTCGCCATGCCCTCCACCAGGAACCGCTGGAAGGCGAGGAAGAACAGCACGATCGGCAGCAGCGCGATCACCGACATCGCGAACATGGGGCCGAACGCCGAGGTGCTGGAGGCGTCCACGAACGACCTCAGCGCCAGCGTCAGCGTGAACTTCTCCGGCGAGAACAGGTAGATCAGCTGGGTGAAGAAGTCGTTCCATGTCCAGATGAAGGTGAAGATCGCCGTGGTGATCAGGGCGGGGCGCGTCAGCGGCAGGATCACCAGGAAGAAGGAGCGGAACGGCCCGCAGCCGTCGATCCGCGCCGCCTCCTCCAGCTCGCGCGGCAGCCCCCGCATGAACTGCACGATGAGGAAGACGAAGAACGCCTCCGTGGCCAGGAACTTGGGCAGGATCAGCGGCCAGTAGGTGTTCACCATGCCGAGCCTGTTGAAGATGATGTATTGCGGGATCAGCACGGCGTGGTGCGGCAGCATGATCGTGGCGATCATGAAGGCGAACAGCGGCCCGCGGAAGCGGAACCGCAGCCGGGCGAAGGCGTAAGCGGCCAGGGAGCAGGAGATGACGTTGCCGAGGACTGCGCCGCCCGCGATGAGCAGGGAGTTGCCGAGCAGCCGCCAGACGGAGACGTCGTTCACGCCGTCCAGGGCCGTCGTGTAGTTGGACCACTCGAGGTGGCTGGGCAGGAGGTTCAGGCTGGCGATGACCTCGTTCGCGGGCTTGAGCGAGGTCGCGAGCAGCCACGCCAGCGGGTAGAGCATCACCAGCAGCGCGGCCAGGCAACCGGCGTGCAGGGCCACCCGGCGCCAGGCGATCGGCCTGCGCGGGGCGGAGGCAGTCGTACTCATCGGTCCCCCTCGGAGGCGTAGAAGACCCAGGACCGCGAGGTGCGGAACAGCACCGCGGTGACCGCGCCGATCACCAGCAGCAGCACCCAGGCCATCGCGGAGGCGTAGCCCATGTGGGAGGCGACGAAGCCGCGGTCGTAGAGGTAGAGGGTGTAGAACAGGGTCGAGTCGGCGGGCCCGCCCTTGCCGGCGCTGACCGCGAAGGCGGGGGTGAAGACCTGGAAGGACTGGATGGTCTGGAGCACCAGGTTGAAGAAGATCACCGGGGACAGCATCGGCACGGTGATGGACAGGAACTGGCGCCACCGGCTCGCCCCGTCGACCTCGGCGGCCTCGTACAACTCCCCTGGGATCTGCTGGAGTCCGGCGAGGAAGATGACCATCGGCGCGCCGAACTGCCACACCGTCAGCAGCGCCACGGCGAGCAGGGCCCAGCCCGGCCGGGTGACCCAGCCGCCGGTGCCGAGGAGGTGGTCGACCGTGCCGCCGTCGTTGAAGATCGCCCGCCAGACGAGGGCGATCGACATGGAGGCGCCGAGCAGGGAGGGCGCGTAGAAGGCGGAGCGGTAGAAGCCCTTGGCGCGGCGCATGGACTTCAGCGCGAGGGCGACGACGAGGGCGACCCCGAGTTGCAGGGGGACGGCGATGACGACGTACGTCAGTGTGGCGACGACCGAGCGCCAGTAGCGCGGGTCCTCGGTGAACATCTGCGTGTAGTTGCGCAGGCCCACCCAGTGCGGCGGGTTGAACAGGTCGTAGTCGGTGAAGGAGAGGTAGAGCGAGACGGCCATCGGGAGCAGGGTGAGCACGGTCGCGCCGAGCACCCACGGGGACAGGAACACCCAGGCGGCGCCCTCGCGGCGGCGCTTCGGCCGGCTCGGGGCCG
This sequence comes from Streptomyces sp. NPDC093984, assembly GCF_044764595.1. Classification (NCBI taxonomy): domain Bacteria; kingdom Bacillati; phylum Actinomycetota; class Actinomycetes; order Kitasatosporales; family Streptomycetaceae; genus Streptomyces; species Streptomyces sp. NPDC093984. Next base: position 1,284,557 of record NZ_JBIWIM010000001.1, read on the forward strand.
CGGGGCGCGTCCGGGGAACTCCCGTGGCCTGTACGTCGGTTGCCGTCATGACCTCAGCTCCGCCTTCGCCTCGGTGATGTAGTTCTTCGCCGCCTCGCGCGGCGACATCCGCTCGTACGACACCTGGTCGTAGTCGCGCTGGAAGGTGGTCTGCAGCGCGTTGTCGCCCGAGGGCGGCGCCTGCGGCGGGGCCTTGAGGTCGCCTTCGAGCGAGGACTGGTAGTCGGAGATGGTCCTGTCGAAGTCCTTGAGCGCGGGGGCCAGTTTGTCGCGGAGGGACTCGTTGACGGGGATGCCGCGGGCCGCGCCGAGGATGGCCCCGGCGTCGGGGTCGTCGATCATGAAGTCGATCAGCTCGGCGGCCTCCTTCGGGTGGGAGGTGTGCGCGGAGACGCCCATGAACATGGACGGTTTGAAGTACTGGCCGGGGGTGCCGTCCTCGCCCGACGGCATGGGCGCGAGCGCGATGCCGTCCGGGACGAGGGCGAGGAAACCGCTGGCGGGGGCGTCCCAGTTGACGTCGGACACGGCCTTGCCGCGGCCCAGCGGGGTGTTCTCCACCGAGCCGTCGAGCTGGGTGGTCTGCTCGGCGGGTGAGACGGCGCCCTCGCGGCGCAGCTTGTCGGTGAAGGTCCACCAGCGGGTCAGGTCGTCGGCTGTGAAGCCGAGCTTCCGGTCCTTGGTGTAGAGGGACTTGCCCTGGCCGCGCAGCCACACCTCGAAGGCGTCCTCGCTCTGCCCCGGGTCCGTTCCGCCGGGCTTGCCGGTCCTCTTCGCCAACTGCCGCATGGCGTCGGCCCACCGGCTCCACGTCCAGCCCTCGCGGGGAAGGGCGACACCGGACGCCTTCCACTCCTTGACGTCGTACACCATCGTCTCGGTGCCCCGCCCCTGCGGGATCGCGTACTGCTTGCCGTTCACCCTGCCGGTGGCGAGGAGTCCGGCGTCGATCTCCCCGGTGTCCAGGGCCGCCTTCTGGGTGCCGAGGTCGAGGAGGACGCCGCCGGAGGCGTACTGGTCGATCATGCGGTAGTCGAGTTGCATCACGTCGGGGGCGTCACCGCCGGCCGCCTGGGTGGCCAGCTTCTGCTTGTAGGCGTCGTAGCCGGAGAACGACGTCTGCACCCGGATGCCGGGGTGCCGTTTCTCGAAGAGCGCGATGGCCTTCTCGGTTCTCGCAGCGCGGTCCGGATTGCCCCACCAGGTGTAGCGGAGCACCGCTTTTCCGCCTGAGCCGCCGTCGCCGGTGCCCCCGCAGCCGGACAGCGCCGCGCACAGCGCCAGCACCACGGCCACTGAGCAGGACACCCTCGTCCTGTTTCCGGGCATGGGTCACCCCTCTCGCCAGAAAGCGCTTACACGCTTCAAGTGACCCTAGGTATGGTCCGGATGTCACAACAAGCCCTCTGCACCGCTTCCGTGGGACGGAGCCCGAGCATGTCTTCCGACACCGCACCTCGCCGCCGTGCCGCCGTCGTGGGTCTGGGCGCCCGCGCCCGGCTCTTCGTCGAGGCCCTGTCAGGCCCGTACGCCGACCGGATCGAACTGGCCGGCTTCTGCGACGTCAACGCCCACCGCATGGCCGTCCACAACGACTGGATCACCGCCGACCACCCCGGCCGGCCGCCCCTACCGGCGTACGGCGCCGAGGACTTCGAGCTGATGCTGCGCCGTGAGCGCATCGACCTGGTGGTGGTGTGCAGTGTGGACCGCACGCACGACCACTACATCGTGGCCGCCCTGGAGGCGGGCTGCGACGTGGTCACCGAGAAGCCGATGACGACGGACGCCGAGCGGGCCCGCCGCATCCTGGACACCCGGCGCCGCACCGGCCGCGAAATCCGGGTCGCTTTCAACTACCGCTACAACCCGGTGCATTCGACGGTACGGGAACTGCTGGCGGCCGGAGAGATCGGCGAAGTCGGCTCGGTGCACTTCGAGTGGCTGCTCGACCTGCGGCACGGCGCCGACTACTTCCGCCGCTGGCACCGGGAGAAGGCCAACTCCGGGGGGCTGATGGTGCACAAGGCGACGCACCACTTCGACCTGGTCAACTGGTGGCTGGGCTCCCGGCCCGAGACCGTCTTCGCGCAGGGCGGCCTCTTCTTCTACGGCGACGAGGCCGGCCGGCGCCGGGGCCTGGCCCGCCCCTACCGACGCGCCCACGGTTCCCCGGCGGCCGACGGCGACCCCTTCGCGCTGCGCCTCGCGGACTCGCCGGTGCTCAGCGCGCTGTACCTGGACGGGGAGCGGGAGGACGGCTACCACCGGGACCAGAACGTCTTCGGTCCGGGTGTGACCATCGAGGACGACATGGCGGTCCTGGTGCGCTACGCGTCCGGCGCGACCCTGACGTACCACCTCACCGCGTACGCGCCCTGGGAGGGCTACCGCATCGCCTTCAACGGCAGCGAGGGGCGGCTGGAGCTGCTGGTCGAGGAGTCCACGTGGTCGCCGCGCGGGACGCGGGACGGCGTCACCGGCCCGGTGCTGCACGGAGCCGAGACCGACGCGCGGGCGGGGCGGACCGAGCTGCTGCTGCGCCGGTTCTGGGAGCGGCCACGCGAGCTGAAGGTGGCTACCGGCGAGGGCGGGCACGGCGGTGGGGACGTGCGGATGCTGGCGGACCTGTTCGGCGAGCGCGCCGAGGACCCGCTGGGGCGGGCGGCGGACGCCACGGACGGGGCACGCTCCCTGGTGACGGGGCTGGCCGCGAACCGGTCGTTCGAGACCGGACTGCCCGTACGCGCACGGGAGTTGATGGACGTCTGAGCCGAATCCGAGCTGAATCCCCCGACAGGGAGTGCGATGGACGCCTGGATGACGCGCATGGGCAGCGGATGCGCGTACGCCGCCCGTAAGTCCGCCCTTGCCGTACGTACGTGCGGCAACGGTAGGGCCCCGACGCGCCGCCCGGCGGTCGCGGACCCGCGCCCGTACGATCCCCCGGTGGTCCTCTTCCGGCTCGAACGCCTCACCCCGCTCCCGGTCGAGCAGGCCTGGCTCCGGCTCACGGACTGGCCGCGCCACGCCGACGTGGTGCCGCTGACCCGCGTCACGGTGCTGACACCCGGGCCGACGGGCGTGGGCACGGTGTTCGTGGCCCGCTCGGGCGTCGGACCACTGGCCTTCGACGACCCGATGGAAGTGGTCGACTGGCGGCCGCCGACGCGGTGCCGCATGGTCAAACGGGGCGGTGTCGTCACCGGCTGGGCGGAGTTCGAGGTGCGCCCGCACGGGGACGCGGGCTCACGCGTGGTGTGGCGGGAGGAGATCGCCGTACGCCGCCTGCCGGGGCTCTTCGACCCGCCGCTCGGGTGGCTGGCCCGACGGATGTTCGGGCGTGCGGTGGACGGCCTGCTCCGGCCGGATCCGGACCCCGGTGCCGGTGGCGGCGTCTACAGTCCTCCGTCATGACCGACGCCACACACCTGGAGACCACCCGGGCGTCCTACGACACCGTCGCCGTGGACTACGACCGACTGCTCCGCAACGCCCTGGACGAAAGCCCCTTCGACCGGGCCATGCTGGGCGTGTTCGCCGAGCGGGTGCTGGCCGCCGGTGGCGGGCCCGTCGGGGACCTGGGGTGCGGGCCGGGACGGGTGACGAGCTATCTGGACAAGCTCGGGCTCGACGCCTTCGGGGTCGACCTGTCCCCGGGGATGGTCGCCGTGGCCCGGCGCGCCCACCCCGCACTGCGGTTCGAGGTGGGGTCGATGACCGACCTCGACATCGAGGACGGCTCGCTCGCGGGCGCCCTCGCCTGGTACTCCACGGTGCACACCCCACCCCGGGAACTGCCCGTGGTGTTCAGGGAGTTCCACCGGGTGCTGGCGCCCGGCGGCCACCTCCTGATGGCCTTCAAGGTCGGCGACGTACGCAGTCACCTGGACCACGCGTACGGGCACGACCTGTCCCTCGACGTCTACCGCTTCCGGCCCGAGTACGTCTCCGAGCTGCTGACGGACACCGGTTTCGAGGAGATCGCCCGGCTCGTACGCGCCGCCGAAGGCTGGGAGAAGTCCCCGCAGGGATACCTCCTCGTCCGTAAGAACGCCGGGTAGCGGGAAGGCCGGGAGCATGTCCGACTTCTCCGTGCGGGACTTCTACGACCGGCTGGCCCGCGACTACCACCTGATCTTCGCGGACTGGGACACGAGCATGGCGCACCAGGCCGAGGCACTGGACGGGCTGTTCCGCCGGCACCTCGGAGCGGGGCCGTACCAGGTCCTGGACTGCTCCTGCGGGATCGGGACCCAGGCGATCGGGCTGGCCCTGGCCGGGCACCGGGTCGTCGGCAGCGACCTGAGCCCCGTCGCCGCCGCACGCGCGGCCACCGAGGCGGCCACCCGTGGCGCCGGTCTCGCGGCGGCTGCCGCGGACATGCGTCTGCTGCCCTTCCGGCCGTCGGTCTTCGACGTCGTCGTCTGCGCCGACAACTCGCTCCCGCACCTGCTCACCGCGCAGGACGTCGAGGCCGCGCTCCTCGGCATCCGACGGGTGCTCCGGGACGACGGGCTGCTGGTGATCACGGTCCGGGACTACGACGAGGCCCGCCGGGACAGACCCACGGCGACACCGGCCCGCGTCACGGAGACCCCCGACGGCCAGGTGATCACCTTTCAGCTCTGGCACTGGCACGAGGACGGCGAGCGCTACGACCTGGAGCACTTCCAGCTGGTCCCCGAAGGGAACACCTGGGACGTCCGGGTCCGCCGGACCACGTACTGGGCGCTGACCCGCGCACAGCTGACGGAATTCGTCGCAGAGGCCGGCTTCACCGGCATCACCTGGCACACCCCGGCCCTCAGCGGGTACTACCAGCCCGTCCTCACCGCACGGTGCGCGCCCTGTGGCTGATGACCAGGGACGCGCGGCCGGTCAGGCCACCGACCCGATCCGCCCGGCCGGCGCCGGTGCCGTGTCGTGGTGGATCGGGGTGTGGGCGCCGGTGAGGGAGACACCGCTGCCGCCCCGCCGGTTCGCGACGATCTCCGCCGCGATCGACAGGGCCGTCTCCTCGGGTGTGCGGGCGCCGAGGTCCAGGCCTATGGGGGACCTCAGGCGCGCCAGCTCCAGTTCGGTGACGCCGACCGCGCGCAGGCGCTTGTTGCGGTCCAGATGGGTGCGGCGGGAGCCCATCGCGCCGACGTACGCGACCGGGAGGCGCAGTGCCAGCTTCAGCAGCGGTACGTCGAACTTGGCGTCGTGGGTCAGGACGCACAGCACCGTGCGGGCGTCGACGTCCGTGCGCTCCAGGTACCGGTGCGGCCACTCGACGACGATCTCGTCGGCCTCGGGGAAGCGGGTGCGGGTGGCGAAGACGGGCCGGGCGTCGCACACGGTGACCCGGTAGCCGAGGAACTTGCCGATGCGGACCAGTGCGGAGGCGAAGTCGATCGCTCCGAACACGATCATCCGGGGCGGCGGAACGGACGACTCCACCAGTACCGTGAGCGGCGCTCCGCAGCGTGACCCCCGCTCTCCGATCTCCAGGGCGCCGGTGCGTCCGGCCTCCAGGAAGGCGCCCGCCTCGGCGGCCGCCGTGCGGTCCAGCTCCGGGTGGGCGTCGAAGCCGCCCTCGTACCTGCCGTCGGGGTGGACCAGCAGCGCCTTGCCGAGCAGCTCCGCCGGGCCCGACGCGATCCGTGCCACCGCCGCCGCCCGCCCCTGCGCCGCGGCGGCCAGCGCGGCGGCGAGCACCGGGCGGGCGGGGTCGGCCGCCCGGAGGGGGGTGACCAGGATGTCGATGACGCCGCCGCAGGTCAGGCCCACGGCGAAGGCGTCCTCGTCGCTGTATCCGAAGCGCTCCAGAACGGTTTGGCCGTCCTCGAGCGCCTGCCGGCACAGCTCGTACACCGCGCCCTCCACGCAACCGCCGGAGACCGAGCCGATCGCCGTGCCCTCGGCGTCCACCGCGAGGGCCGCGCCCGGCTGCCGGGGGGCGCTGCCGCCGACCGCCACCACGGTGGCCACGGCGAAGTCGCGGCCCTGCTCGACCCACCGGGTCAGCTCCTCGGCGATGTCCAACATCTCTCGGTCTCCTTGACAGCGGTTGCGAAGAGGGTCCCTCGGACAAGCGGCTAGCGCACGCCCAGCCAGCCCTCGATCGGGTGGAGGGCGAAGTAGATCAGGAACACCACCGTCAGGCCCCACATGAAGGCGCCGGTCTCCCGCGCCCTGCCCTGGGCGGTCTTGATGGCGACGTAGGAGACGACACCCGCGGCGACACCGGTGGTGATGGTGTACGTGAACGGCATCAGGACCACGGTCAGGAAGACCGGGATCGCGGTGGCGCGGTCGGCCCAGTCCACATGGCGGGCGTTCATCAGCATCATCGCGCCGATCACCACCAGGGCGGCGGAGGCCACCTCCTGGGGGACGATCGCCGTCAGCGGGGTGAAGAACAGGCACGCCGCGAAGAGCAGGCCGGTGACGACGGAGGCGAGGCCCGTGCGGGCGCCCTCGCCCACGCCCGTGGCGGACTCGATGAACACCGTCTGGCCCGAGCCGCCCGCCGCGCCGCCGATCGCACCGCCCGCGCCGTCGATGAACAGCGCCTTGGACAGGCCCGGCATCCGGCCCCTGTCGTCGGCGAGCCCGGCCTCCGTGCCCACGCCGATGACGGTGGCCATCGCGTCGAAGAAACCGGCCAGCACGAGGGTGAAGACGATCATCCCGACCGTCATGGCGCCGACCTTGTCCAAGCCGCCGAACTCCACGTGCCCGAAGAGCGAGAAGTCGGGCATCGAGACGGCGCCGCCGTGCAGTTCGGGTGCTCCGCTCGCCCAGGCGTCGGCCCTGATGACGCCCGCCGCGTTCAGCACGGCCGCCACGACCGTGCCGCCGACGATGCCGATGAGGATGGCGCCCGGGACGCCCCGGGCCTGGAGCATGAAGACGAGGAGGAGGGTGCCGGCGAACAGCAGGACCGGCCAGCCGGTCAGCTGGCCCGCCGGGCCGAGGGTGACCGGGGTGGCCTTGCCCTGGTGCACGAAGCCGGACTTGTAGAAGCCGATCAGGGCGATGAACAGGCCGATGCCCATCGTGATCCCGTGCTTCAGCGCCGGCGGGATCGCGTTCATGATCATCTCGCGCAGGCCGGTGACGACCAGGAGCATGATGACCACGCCGTAGATCACGCACATGCCCATGGCCTGCGGCCAGGTCATCTGCGGGGCGACCTGGGAGGAGAGGACACCGGAGACGGAGAGGCCGGCGGCGAGGGCGAGCGGCACCTTCCCGACGAGACCCATCAGCAGCGTGGTGAGGGCCGCCGCGAACGCGGTCGCGGTGATCACGACCTTCTGGCCGAGGGTGTCGCCCGCGGCGTCCTTGCCGGACAGGACGAGCGGGTTGAGCAGGAGGATGTACGCCATCGCCATGAAGGTGGTGATGCCGCCGCGGACCTCGCGGGCGAGCGTGGATCCCCGCGTGGATATGTGGAAGTACCGGTCGAGCCAGGGCCGGCTGCCTGCCGGGACGGGGGGTTCCGTGCCGGCGTCTTCGGCTGTGGGCCTGGGCTCGACTGAGGGGTGGGTCATGGGGCCGTCTCCCAAGTTTCATAGGGGGTTGGGATCTGCACGACCCGGGGGACGGCCCGAGACGAACGGGGGTGTTGCGGTGGTGCGACCGGCGCCGGGGTGGCCGTTGGCCGAGCTGTTGCGCGGCGCCGGGGTTCCTCCCCCAAGCTCTTCGAGCAGGGGGTACCCCGGCGCCCACCCGTGCCGGCCTGGGGGTCCCCCCAGGCCGTCGAGGCACTGGGGGAGGCACGACTGCCCGCAACGGCGGACGCGCCGTGTTACGCCGTGCCCGTGAGGTGTTCGGGACGTACCGGCGTCCTGTTCAGCTCCAACCCCGTCGCGTTGCGGATCGCCGCGAGCACGGCCGGAGTCGATGACAGCGTCGGTGCCTCGCCCACGCCGCGCAGGCCGTACGGGGCGTGGTCGTCGGCGAGTTCCAGGACGTCCACCGGGATCGTCGGCGTGTCCAGGATCGTCGGGATCAGGTAGTCCGTGAACGACGGGTTCTTCACCTTCGCCGTCTTCGGGTCGACGACGATCTCCTCCATGACCGCGATGCCCAGTCCCTGGGTCGTACCGCCCTGGATCTGACCGATCACGGACAGCGGGTTGAGCGCCTTGCCGACGTCCTGGGCGCAGGCCAGTTCGATGACCTTGACCAGGCCCAGCTCGGTGTCGACCTCCACCACGGCGCGGTGCGCGGCGAAGGAGTACTGGACGTGGCCGTTGCCCTGGCCGGTGCGCAGGTCGAAGGGCTCGGTCGGGCGGTGCCGCCACTCGCGCTCGATCTCCACGACCTCGTCGCCGAGGACGTCCACCAGGTCGGCGAGCACCTCTCCCCCGTCGGTGACGACCTTGCCGCCCTCCAGCAGCAGCTCCGCCGTCGCCCAAGCCGGGTGGTACGACCCGAACTTGCGGCGCCCGATCTCCAGGACCTTCTCGCGGACCAGCTCGCAGGCGTTCCTCACGGCGCCCCCGGTGACGTACGTCTGCCGGGACGCGGACGTCGAACCGGCCGACCCGACCTGCGTGTCCGCCGGGTTGATCGTCACCTGGGCGATGCCCAGCTCGGTGCGGGCGATCTGCGCGTGGACGGTGACGCCGCCCTGGCCGACCTCCGCCATCGCCGTGTGCACGGTGGCGACGGGTTCTCCCGCGATGACCTCCATGCGGACCCTGGCGGTGGAGTAGTCGTCGAAGCCCTCGGAGAAGCCGACGTTCTTGATGCCGACCGCGTAGCCCACACCGCGTACGACGCCTTCGCCGTGCGTGGTGTTGGACAGGCCGCCGGGCAGTTGCCGTACGTCCGCGCCCTCGGAGCTCTCCCACTGGCGCTCCGGCGGCAGGGGCATCGCCTTGACGCGGCGCAGGAGTTCGGCGACCGGCGCCGGGGAGTCGACCACCTGGCCGGTGGGCATGACCGCGCCCTGGGACATCGCGTTGCGCTGCCGGAACTCCACCGGGTCCATGCCGAGCCTCGCGGCGAGCTTGTCCATCTGCGCCTCGTAGGCGAAGCACGCCTGGACCGCGCCGAAGCCGCGCATGGCGCCGCAGGGCGGGTTGTTGGTGTAGAGGGCGATGGCCTCGATGTCGACGTCGTCGACGACGTAGGGGCCGACCCCGAGCGAGGAGGCGTTGCCGACGACCGCCGGGGAGGAGGACGCGTAGGCGCCGCCGTCGAGGACGATCCGGCACTTCACATGGGTGAGCTTGCCGTCCTTCGTCGCGCCGTGCTCGTAGTACAGCTTCGCCGGGTGGCGGTGGACGTGCCCGAAGAAGGATTCGAACCGGTTGTAGACGATCTTGACCGGCTTCCTGGTGCGCAGGGCGAGCAGACAGGCGTGGATCTGCATCGACAGGTCCTCGCGACCGCCGAAGGCGCCGCCGACACCGGCCAGGGTCATCCGGACCTTGTCCTCGGGCAGGCCCAGGACGGGTGCGATCTGGCGGAGGTCGGCGTGCAGCCACTGGGTGGCGACGTAGAGGTCCACGCCGCCGTCCTCGGCGGGGACCGCGAGACCGGACTCGGGGCCGAGGAAGGCCTGGTCCTGCATGCCGAAGTGGTATTCGCCCTCGACGACGACGTCGGCCCGCCCGCGTGCCGTCGCCACGTCGCCGCGGACGATGGGCTGACGGTGGACGATGTTCGGGTGCGGGACGTGGGCGGTGTGGTGATCCGTGCGGTTGCCGTGGACGAGGATCGCGTCCGGGGCGAGCGCGGAGGCCTCGTCCGTGATGACCGGGAGTTCGCGGTAGTCCACCTTGATCTTGGCGGCGGCGCGGCGTGCGGTCTCCGGGTGGTCGGCGGCGACGATCGCGACGGGCTCGCCGTGGTGGCGCACCTTGCCGTGGGCGAGGACCGGGGTGTCCTGGACCTCCAGGCCGTAGTTCCTCACGTCGGTCGGCAGGTCGTCGTAGGTCATGACGGCGTGGACGCCGGGTGTGGCCAGGGCCTCGCTGGTGTCGATCGACACGATCTCGGCGTGAGCGACCGTGGAGCGCAGGATGTGGCCCCAGAGCATGTCCTCGTGCCACATGTCGGACGAGTACGCGAACTCGCCGGTGACCTTGAGCGTGCCGTCCGGGCGGAGCGTGGACTCGCCGATGCCGCCCTTGGTCCGCGAACCCTGTGTGATCTTCGTGGGAACACCGTTGGCTGCCATGGTCAGACCCCCTCGGACTGCCGGGCGGCCGCCAGGCGGACCGCGTCCATGATCTTCTCGTAGCCGGTGCAGCGGCACAGGTTGCCGGACAGGGCCTCGCGGATGTCCGCGTCGGTCGGGTTCGGGTTGCGCTCCAGCATCTCGTCGGCGGCGACCAGCAGGCCGGGCGTGCAGAAGCCGCACTGGACGGCGCCGGCGTCGATGAACGCCTGCTGGATGGGAGAGAGCGCCGCGCGCGGGGACGAGCCGGTTCCCTCGCCGGTCTGCGGGTCGGTGCCCTTGGGCTGCCAACGCTTGGCCTCGTCCAGAGACGTACCGCACGCCCCCGTCCCGCAGGACCGCTGCTCGGCGTAGTCCGCGAGCCCCTCGACCGTGACGACCTCGCGGCCCTCCACCTGCCCGGCCGCGACCAGACACGAACACACCGGCACGCCGTCCAGGCGGACCGTGCACGAGCCGCACTCGCCCTGTTCGCAGGCGTTCTTGGAGCCCGGCAGGCCCAGCCGTTCGCGCAGCACGTACAGCAGGGACTCGCCCTCCCAGACGTCGTCGGCCTCCTGCGGGCGTCCGTTGACCGTGAAGTTGACGCGCATCACGCAGCTCCCTTCGAGGTGCGGCGGGTGCCGCGGTACGACTCCCAGGTCCAGGTCAGCGTGCGGCGGGCCATGACCCCGACCGCGTGGCGGCGGTAGCTCGCGGTGCCCCGGACGTCGTCGATCGGGTTGCAGGCGGCGGCGCACAGCTGCGCGAACTGCTGGGCGACGGAAGGGGTGATGATTTCGCCGTTGTCCCAGAAGCCGCCCTCCTCCAGGGCCGCGTTCAGGAACTCCTCGGCGGCCTTGGCCCGCACGGGCGTGGGCGCGGCGGAGCCGATGCCGGTGCGGACCGTGCGGGACTCGGGGTGCAGGGCGAGCCCGAAGGCGCACACCGCGATCACCATGGCGTTGCGGGTGCCGACCTTGGAGTACTGCTGGGGGCCGTCGGCCTTCTTGATGTGGACGGCGCGGATCAGCTCGTCGGGGGCGAGCGCGTTGCGCTTGACGCCGGTGTAGAAGGCGTCGATCGGGATGAGGCGGGTGCCGCGGGCCGCGGACTCGACCTCGACCTCGGCGCCCGCCGCGAGCAGGGCCGGGTGGGCGTCGCCGGCCGGGGAGGCCGTGCCGAGGTTGCCGCCGACGCCGCCGCGGTTGCGGATCTGCGGGGAGGCCACCGTGTGGGAGGCGAGGGCCAGGCCCGGCAGCTCGGCCCGCAGGTTCTCCATGATCTTGGTGTAGGGGACCGAGGCGCCGAGGCGCACGCTGTCCTCGCCGACCTCCCACTCGTAGAGATCGCCGATGCGAGTGAGGTCCATCAGATGCTCGGGCCGCCGGTGGTCGAAGTTGATCTCGACCATCACATCGGTGCCACCCGCGATCGGTACGGCGCTCGGGTGCTCGGCCTTGGCGGCGAGCGCCTCGTCCCAGCTTGCGGGGCGAAGGAAATCCATGACCGGCTCTCTTCTTCGTCTCGTGGGCGGTACGGATCGAGCCATATCCGGTGCGGCGGGCCCGGCTCGTTCAAGTGCTGTTCACGGGGAGTGCAGTCAGTACACCGCCGGGTACTCCAACGGGGTCAGTCACCGAAAACATGAAGGAGTTGGCTGGTGAGGGCGGCCATCTTGTAGATTCATATGAACGGAGGCCGTCCGTAACCTCTCCGGTTTCCCCTGGAAACACGACGCACCGGCGGCGGCAGCCGCGAGTACGGCTTCCGAAAAGCCCGGGCCAACGCCTTGGCCGACCGACCATGGATTTCCGGACAAGAACGGCGGCAACGACACATGCGGCTGCGCGCACTGCTGAACACCGACGCGCTGGGGCTGCGGCTGCTCGGCGGCGAGGACGAGCTCGACCGTGCCGTGCGCGGTGTGATGACCACGGACCTGAAGGACCCCAGCCGGTACCTCTCCGGCGGTGAACTGGTCCTCACGGGCCTGGCCTGGCGGCACGACCCCGCCGACTCCGAGCCCTTCGTGCGGATCCTGACCAGCGCCGGCGTGGCCGCGCTCGCCGCGGGCGAGGCGGAGCTCGGTGACGTCCCGGACGACCTGATCGTGGCGTGCGCCCGGCACCGGCTGCCGCTGTTCGCCGTCCACGAGTCGGTGGCGTTCGCCACGATCACCGAGCACGTCGTACGGCAGGTGTCCGGCGAGCGGGCCGGGGACCTGGCGGCCGTGGTGGATCGGCACCGGCGGATGATGACCCCCGGCCCGGCGGGGGGCGGCCCGGACGTCGTCCTGGACCTGCTCCACTCCGACCTGGACCTGCGGGCCTGGGTGCTCTCCCCCACCGGCCTGCCCATCGCCGGGCCGACGCCGGGTCTCGCCGCGGACGTGTGCGCCAGGCTGGCGGCCGAGCATCTGGCGGCGACGCGCACCGGGCGCCGGGCACCGCACCGGGTGACGCTGGGCGCGACGACGTACTCCCTCTTCCCGATCCGCGGCAGCAGCCGGACCGGCGGCGCCTCGCGGGACGTGCGCGAGACGGTGCTGTCCGACTGGCTGCTCGCGGTCGAGGCGGACGCCGGGGACTGGGCCGAGGAGCGGCTGGACCTGCTGCACGGCGTCACCCAGCTGATCGCGGTCGAACGGGACCGGCGCGACGCGGCGCGCACGGTGCGGCGGCGGCTCGCGCAGGAGGTACTGGAGCTGGTGCAGACGGGAGCCGCGCCCGCCGAGATCGCGGCCCGGCTGCGGGTCGCCGCACCCGTGCTGCTGCCGGGGCTCGGGGCGGCGCCGCACTGGCAGGTCGTGGTGGCCCGGGTCGAGTGGGACGGCGGGGAGGTCGAGAGCGGGCCGGTCGCCCAGGCGCTGCTGGAGGAGATCCTCCTCGACGCCCTCCCCGGCTCTTCGGACAAGGGGTACCTCGGGTCCAGCGGCCCGGAGCACTCCGACCGCATCGCGGTGGCCCACACCGGGGACGAGGCGATCGCGCTCGTGCCGCTTCCGTCCGTGTCCTCCGAGCAGGACGGTTCCGAGCAGGGCGTCCTGGCCGACGCCCTGCTTCAGGCCGTACGGGAGCCGCTGTCCGCGGGCCTCGCCGACGACGGCCGGCTCACGCTGGGCGTCAGCGCCGCGGTGCACTCGGCAGAGGGGCTGCGCGGCGCCCTGGAGGAGGCGCGACACGCCCGCCGGGTCGCCGCCGCCCGCCCGGGCCGGGTGTGCGCGGCCGGCCACCAGGAGCTGGCCTCGCACGTGCTGCTGCTGCCGTTCGTCCCGGACGACGTGCGCCGCGCCTTCACGGCCCGTCTGCTGGATCCGCTGCGCGACTACGACCGCCGGCACCGCGCCGAGCTGATCCCGACCCTGGAGGCGTTCCTGGAGTGCGACGGCTCCTGGACCCGTTGCGCGACCCGGCTCCACCTGCACGTCAACACGCTGCGCTACCGGGTGGGGCGCATCGAGCAGTTGACGAGCCGGGACCTCTCGCGCCTGGAGGACAAGCTCGATTTCTTCCTCGCGTTGCGCATGAGCTGAGGTCAGGGCGGTGGTGCACCGGTGGCCCCACCGGCCGCCGCTGTCCCGCGACTTTGTGAAATCCTTCACCCACCCTCTTGGCCCCGCGCCGCGATTGGTGCTGGAATGCCGCCACCACCTAAAGCTCGATGGCGTGCTCGGGAGGGCAATGTGGCGCATACCGCCATGTCTGGTACCGGAACGACCGCAGCTGACGATCCACTCCAGACCGCGGTATGGCGGCTGCGCTCGCGCGCCTGCTGGGCAGACGCGGCGGCCCTCCTCCAGCCGGAGACGGCCGAGGCGTCCCTCCAGCGGGCCGCGCTGCTGGTCGAGCGGTGCCTGTACACGGAGCAGGGCTGGGAGGAGGCCGAGGACGCGCTGCGCACGGCCGAGGCGCAGGCCCACAGCGACGAGGAGCGGGGCGCGGCCGCTTGTGAACGCGGGCAGCTTGCGTACGCGGCCACGCTGCACGGTGTACGAGACCGGGCGGACGAGGCGCGGGCGGCGCTGGGCCGGGCCGCCGCGCTGCTGCCGCCGGGTGCGCCGGGACGGGCGCTGCTGGACTTCCGCCGCGGACTGCTCTCCGAGAACCTGGCCCGCTCCCCGCAGGCGGCCCGTGCGGCCTACCGGCGCGCCCACGCGGGCGCCGCCGCGCACGGCGACGCGCTGCTGCTCTCCTTCACCTGGCGGCACCTGGCGGGGCTCGCCCTGCGGGACGGCGAGGTGGCGGAGGCACGGCACGGCTTCGCCGAGTCGCTGCGGATCCGCGAGGAGCTGGGGTACCTCGTCGGTACGGCACCGGCGCTGGCGTCGCTCGCGGACGCGGAGTCCGAACCGGAGGCGTCCCGGCTGCGCGCGGAGGCCGGGAGGCTGTTCCGGCTGCTGGGGGGCGTGCCGACGTGGCTGGCGCGGCAGTTGGCGCCGGTGAAGTCGGCTGCTTCATAGAGGTTTGCCGGGGTTCGCCCCGTCTCGCCTTCAGAAGAAGCTGAGAAACTGCTGTGCCAGGCTGGCGCGCCGATCCCATGGCCACCCCCCTGGAGGAGCGCCCCGATGACCGTCGTCAACGGCTTGCCCGCGCACGTGCTGTTCGTCCACTTCGTCGTCGTCCTCGTCCCGCTGAGCGCACTGGCGCTCGTCGTCAGCGCTCTGTGGCCGAGGGCCGCGCGGCGGCTGGGGCTGATCCTGCCCGTGCTCGCCTTCGTCACGCTGGTGACCGTTCCTCTGACCTCCCACGCGGGTGAGTGGCTGGAGCGGCACGTCGACAGCGACCCTCTGGTGCGCAAGCACGCCGAGCTCGGGGACGGTCTGCTGCCGTGGGCCCTGGGCCTGTTCCTGCTGGCGACGGCCGTGTGGTGGACGGCCCGGACGCCGGCGCCGCAGGGCGCCGCGGCCGGGCCTCGCGGCGGCGCGGTCGTCCGGGTGGCGGCGGCCGCGCTGTCCCTGGTCGTGGCCGTGGGTGCGGTGGTCGACGTGTACCGCATAGGCGACTCCGGCGCGAAGGCGGCCTGGCACGACGCCTTCTCGAAGACCGCCACCGGTCGCGGGGACTGAGGTCAGTCGCTCACAGGCTCCGGACGAACGTCCACACGGCGTCGTGGAACGCCGGGTCGCGGGCCAGGAGGACGACGGCGGCGAGGAGGATGACGACGGCTGCGGGGACGACGAACGCCGCCCGCCCGCCGAGGCCCTCCCGGCCCGCCCGCCGTGTCCGCTCACCCGGTCGGTCCCGGTACCGCCGCGCAGCCCGCTGCCCTGTTTCGAACATCACCATCGGTCACCCCCGTGGGACGGTCGCCCCCTCTCCGGCCGACACGCAGGGGGACGTCGGAGCGGTTCCCTCCTCCTGCGCCGCAGGGAGGCCCCCGTCAGGAGGAGCCCGTGAAGTGTTCCCGTACGAGTGACTGCACCACCGTCAGATCCTGGGCGGCCAGCGCGTCGAGCAGGGCCGTGTGTTCGGCGGCGTCGGCGAGCAGGTCGGCGCGGCCACGGAAGGAGGGGGCTTCGACCAGGGGCCACTGGGCGCGGCGGTGCAGGTCGTCGGCGATCCGCAGGAGTTGCTCGTTGCCGGCGAGGGCGAGGACCGCGCGGTGGAAGGCGCGGTCCGACTCGGCGTAGGTCGCCCGGCACCCTGAGGACGCGGCGCGAACGGTGGCCTCGGCCAGCGGGCGCAGCTCCGCCCAGCGCTCGGCGGGAACGGTGTGGGCGAGCCGCAGCATCACCGGGACCTCGATCAGGGCCCGGATCTCGGCGAGTTCGGCCAGTTCCCGGGCGCCGCGCACGACGACACGGAAGCCTCGGTTGGGCACGACCTCGACCGCGCCCTCCAGGGCCAGCTGCTGCATGGCCTCGCGCACCGGTGTGGCGGACACCCCGAACCGTTCGGCGAGCGCGGGCGCCGAGTAGACCTCACCGGGAGTCAGCTCGCCCCTGACCAGCGCCGTGCGCAGGGCGTCGAGTATCTGCCCGCGGACGGAGGCCCGCTGGACGACGGGACGCCCGTCCTCCACGGGGCACCCGGCGGCCACGTCCTCCCGTACGCGCGGACGCGGGATCGGCGGCTCGCTGTGGGTGTGCTCACCGCGCGCGGCGCCCGCGGCGGCGCCCCGCTCGCGGACCTCGTCCCCCGGCCGCAGCTGGTGCGGCACCCGTGCGGCCTGCGTACGGGGTGCCGCGGCCCTCGCCTCGGTAGAGCCCTCCGCACCGCGGGAACGGGCCTGCTCCACGGGCTCCTCCTCCGGTCCTTGCGGCGTCCTGCCCTCTGCGATTCGTTTCACGACGGTTGTTTACCGCTCGTAAAGCACCTTAGGCACCTTACGCTCCGGTTCCCCCACAGACCACCTCAAGTAAGGTGAGCCTTACCTCTCAGCAGTGCGAAACGGTGGTTCCCGCATGCCCTTGCCCGCCTCTCCCCCCTCCGCGGTCGAGGACGCTTACGCCCGACTCGGCGAGGTGTTCCCGGGGCTGACGGTCACCGAACTCGGCCGGGGCGGGACGGTCCCCGAGGGCGGCGGCTGGATCACCGCCGCCGGGCTCGCCGAGGGTGGTGCCGCGCTGGACGAGTTCCTGGCGTGGGACGAGGCACAGCTGCTCCGCGACCACGGACGGCAGGCCCGACCGGACGTCGTGGCGAGCTTCGGACTGCACCGGTACGCATGGCCCGCCTGTCTGCTGTTCACCGTCCCGTGGTTCCTGCGGCGCCGGGTGCCGCGCCTGCCCGTGGAGCACGTCGCGTTCCACCGTGAGCTCGGACGCATGGCGGTGCGCCCCGGCACGTTCGCCTGCCTGCCGGGGGATCCGGCGGCCCGGGTGCCCGGCGCGCGGGTCGTGGCGGACGAGGAGGCGCTGCGGGCCGAGGTGCGGGCCGCCGTGGCCGAGCATGTGGGGCCGGTCCTCGCCGGGTTCGGGCCGCGCACACGGCGGCGCGGGCGAGCCCTGTGGGGCATGGTGACGGACGAGGTCGTCGAGGGCCTGTGGTACGTCGCCGGGCTGCTCGGGGAGGAACGGCGCGCCCGGCGCGAGCTGGCACTGCTGCTGCCGGGCTCGACGCGGCCGTACGCCGGCGCCGCCGCCTTCCGCGAACTGACCGGCCCCGACGGGACATCACCCCCCACCCGCGACCGGGCGAGCTGCTGCCTGTTCTACACGCTGAGCCCCGAGGACACCTGCGTCACCTGCCCGCGCACCTGCGACGCCGAACGCGTCGCCAAGCTGACGCGCGCTACGGCCAGTTGAGCGAGTGCGTTTTCAGGGACCCGGCGACCAACCACGGTCCCGGTACCGTAAGATCCAGCCACGGATAAGGCCCCGCGCGACCCACACGCGTTTCACACGTTCCTCACCAGTCGCAGGAACTTTCCGTGGAACCACCCGTACGGGTAGTCTTGTTCGAACTCAACTCCCGCCCCTCAAGCGGCAGTTCGAGCAGAACGCCGTCCAGGGCATTCCCTTGCACATCCTTGGCGGCCTCTTGCCCCGAAACCCCCTGAGGGGCGGCGGGATTGGGCCACTATGGCGGGCGTTACGCCCTATCCCAATGCAAGGGACCCCAGATGAGATTGACCGACATATCGCTGAACTGGCTGCTTCCGGGCGCCGTACTGCTCCTGGGCATGCTGGTGGCGGTGGCGGTGCTCGCGCGTGGCAAGCGCTCCTCCGGGGAGAACGCGAGCGCGGACGACTCGTGGGAGCGCGCCGAGGAGCGCCGCAGGCGCAAGGAGACCATCTACGCCACGGCCTCCTACGTGCTCCTGTTCTGCTGTGCGGCCGTCGCCGCGGCACTCTCCTTCCACGGCCTGGTCGGCTTCGGCCAGCAGAACCTCGGCCTGACCGACGGCTGGGAGTACCTGGTCCCGTTCGGCCTGGACGGTGCGGCCATGTTCTGCTCCGTGCTCGCCGTCCGTGAGGCCAGCCACGGCGACGCGGCGCTCGGCTCCCGGATCCTGGTGTGGACGTTCGCGGCGGCGTCCGCCTGGTTCAACTGGGTGCACGCGCCCAGGGGCATCGATCACGCGGGCGCCCCGCAGTTCTTCGCCGGCATGTCGCTGTCCGCCGCGGTGCTGTTCGACCGCGCGCTGAAGCAGACCCGCCGCGCCGCACTGCGCGAGCAGGGCCTCGTGCCGCGTCCGCTGCCGCAGATTCGTATCGTCCGCTGGCTGCGTGCCCCCCGTGAGACGTACAGGGCCTGGTCGCTGATGCTCCTCGAGGGCGTGCGCAGCCTGGACGAGGCCGTCGAGGAGGTCCGCGAGGACCGGCGCCAGAAGGAGCTGAACAAGACCCGGCGCCGCGAGCAGCAGCGGGCCGAGCGCGCGCAGTTGAAGGCGCTCAGCCGCGGCCACCGCGCGCTGACCGGCGGCAACGGCGGACGTCAGGTCGAGGTGCAGACCGTCGAGCGGGCCCCCGCACCGGTCTCCTCGGAGCCTGCCATACCCGCGGGGGAACTGCCCTCGCGTACCCGCCCCTCGCTCCAGCCCGTCCGGAACTCCGCCGCTGACCCGATCACGGTCGACCTCACCGCCGAGGACGACACCATGGCCCTGCCGCGGCTCGACTCCCTGGAGCGCAAACTCAAGGACCTTGAACAGCAGTTCGGCTGAGACCGGACACCATCCCGGGAAGGGGGCGCGGCACGATGCCGCGCCCCCTTCCCGTTGTCGACGGCTCCGTCGGCCCGCCCCCGCGGCGCTGCCTCAGGCGGCGTCCGCACCGAGGTCGAACCACACCGCTTTTCCCACGCCGTGCGCCCGCACGCCCCACGCGTCCGCCAGCGACTGCACGAGGATCAGTCCTCTGCCGTGCGTACCGTCGTCGTCGCTCGGCGCGTGCAGCCTCGGCCTGCGTCCCGCGAAGTCCCTTACCTCCACGTGGAGTCCGCGCGATGAGACGGTCGCGGTGAGGACCGCGTCGCGGTCGGTGTGGATGAGCGCGTTGGTCACCAGCTCACTCGTGAGCAGTTCGGCCACCTCGGAGCGTCCCGGCCTTCCCCAGTGCCGCAGCAACTCCCTGAGCGCCCTGCGCGCTTCGGGCACCGCCCTTAGATCCGCCCGCCCCAGCCGGCGCCTGAGCTGGGGGGCCGCCGACCGGTCCGTCGGCGTGTCGGTCGCTTCCTCCGTCGTCTTCGCCGAGAAGGCCCCGATCACCACGGGACCGCCCCCTCGTGCTCGCCTCTTCATGACCCCCGCCCCGTAGGTGGATGCCGGTTCCCCTCTGCTCGAACACCTCCACGGAGATGCATGCCCCACCGGCGGACCGGCAGTCATGGTGACGGCGTTTCTCCTCGACTTCCGGACACGGGGACGTTCCTTGGTGACGCCGTATCAGCCGTCATTACGCCAAACGGATTGTTATTCATATTGTCGGTATGTCGGATATGACACGGATCGGGATGGTCTGTACGTTCAATCTCGCATCGGCTTTCAGCCGACGTCTCTCAGACAGGAGAAGTGACATGGCAACGCGTTCCACCGTTGTAACCGCCGCGATCGCGGCTGCCGCGGCCCTGGCGGCCACCGGCATCACCTACGCCAACGCGGCTTCCGAGCCGGCCCAGGCGGCTCCCGTCGCCCCGGTCGCCGCGGCCCCCGCCCCCGCTGCCGCCCCCGCCCTCCCGCAGGGCGGCAACGGCGACAACAGCAAGGGCAACGAGGGCCGTGAGGACCACGGGGACCACGGGGACCACGACGACGACTACGATCGCGGTTACCACCACGAGCACTACGGCAAGGTCCGCATCAACGAGCGTGAGTACCCGGCCATCCCGGACGGCTGCGTCACGATCGTCAGCGGCCTCGGCTCCAAGAGCCTCAACATCCGCAACGACAGCAAGAAGACCGTCGAGGTCTTCTCCGGGGCCACCTGCGACAACGGCGCTCCCATCGCCATCGTCGGTCCCTGGAGCCAGAGCGACGGGGTGCACCCCCGTCACGTCAAGGGCGGCGTGAAGGTCAAGCACGGCGTCGTGGGCAGCTTCCGCGTCATCCGTGACCACCACGGGGACTACGACCACGACAACGGACACGACCACGACAACGGGAACGACCACGGGGGCAAGTGATCGAGCCGTCCGTCGCTGACACGACAAGGAGAACCCCGGCCCGCCGGAATCGGGCCGGGGTTCCGGTCATGGAGCCTCGCACAGCGAGGCTTGCGGCGTCACGGCCGTGGCACGTTGCGCAGGTTGGAGCGGGCCATCTGCACCATGCGGCCGACACCGCCCTCCAGCACGATCTTCGAGGCGGACAGGGCGAAGCCCGTCACCATCTCCGCGCTGATCTTCGGCGGGATGGACAGGGCGTGCGGATCGGTGACCACATCCACCAGCGCCGGACCCTTGTGCCTGAAGGCGTCCTTCAGGGCGCCCGCGAGCTGCTTGGGCTTCTCCACCCGTATGCCGTACGCGCCGCACGCGCGCGCCACGGCGGCGAAGTCCGGGTTCTTGGTGGCGGTGCCGTACGAGGGCAGTCCGGAGACCATCATCTCCAACTCCACCATGCTGAGCGAGGAGTTGTTGAACACGACCACCTTCACCGGCAGGTCGTACTGCACCAGGGTGAGGAAGTCGCCCATCAGCATGGAGAACCCGCCGTCACCGGACATCGACACCACCTGCCGGCGCCGGTCGGTGAACTGGGCCCCGATCGCCATCGGCAGAGCGTTGGCCATCGAGCCGTGGGAGAACGAACCGATGATGCGGCGGCGGCCGTTGGGCGAGATGTAACGGGCGCCCCACACGTTGCACATCCCCGTGTCGATCGTGAACACCGCGTCGTCATCGGCCACTTCGTCCAGGACGGAGGCCACGTACTCCGGGTGGATCGGAACGTGCTTGTCGACCTTGCGCGTGTACGCCTTGACGACGCCTTCCAGCGCGTCGGCGTGCTTCTTGAGCATCTTGTCGAGGAAGCGCCGGTTCTCCTTGGTCCGCACGCGCGGGATGAGACAGCGCAGGGTCTCCTTGACATCGCCCCACACCGCGAGATCCAGCTTGGAGCGGCGGCCCAGGTTCTCCGGCCGGACGTCGACCTGGGCGATCTTCACGTCCTTCGGCAGGAAGGCGTTGTACGGGAAGTCGGTACCCAGCAGGATCAGCAGATCGCACTCGTGGGTGGCCTCGTAGGCGGCGCCGTAGCCGAGCAGGCCGCTCATGCCGACGTCGTACGGGTTGTCGTACTGGATCCACTCCTTGCCGCGCAGGGCGTGCCCCACCGGGGACTTGATCTTCCCCGCGAACTCCATCACCTCGGCGTGCGCACCCCGGGTGCCGCTGCCGCAGAAGAGGGTGACCTTCTCCGCCTCGTCGATCATCGCCACGAGCCGGTCGATCTCGGCGTCACCCGGGCGGACGCTGGGCCGGGAGGTGACGAGGGCGGTCTCGGCGGACCGGTCGGGGGCGGGCTGGGCGGCGATGTCGCCGGGGAGCGAGACGACGCTCACGCCGCTGCGGCCGATCGCGTGCTGGATGGCCGTCTGCAGCAGGCGGGGCATCTGCTGGGGGTTGGATATCAGCTCGCTGTAGTGGGAGCACTCGCGGAACAGCTGGTCGGGATGGGTCTCCTGGAAGTACCCGAGGCCGATCTCGCTGGAGGGTATGTGCGAGGCGAGGGCGAGCACCGGGGCCATCGAGCGGTGGGCGTCGTACAGGCCGTTGATGAGGTGGAGGTTGCCGGGCCCGCAGGAGCCGGCGCAGGCGGTCAGCCCGCCGGATATCTGGGCCTCGGCGCCCGCCGCGAAGGCGGCGGTCTCCTCGTGCCGTACGTGCACCCAGTCGATCGCGGAGTTGCGGCGCACGGCGTCCACGATCGGGTTGAGGCTGTCGCCGACCACCCCGTACAGGCGCTTGACCCCCGCCCGCACGAGGATGTCGACGAACTGGTCGGCGACGTTCTGCTTGGCCATGAATCCACGCACCCCTTCGCTGTCCCTGGATCCATGTATCCACACGGACCGCGATCACGCCTCCCAGACGGCGGCCGCCGTACGGTCATCGGCGTAGCCCTTCACCCTCACCAGCGTGTCGGCGAGGAAGGCCGTCAGACCCGGCACCTCGCCCGTGGACCAGCGGGCCGTCAGGTGTTCGGCGAGTTCGGGTTCGTCCCGCAGGGGGTCGGCGAGACCGCTGGAGCACAGCAGGAGCGTGTCCCCCGGCTGGGCGACGGAGGCACGGAACAGAAAGGGTGAACGGGGCGGCTCGAGGGCCGGTTCGTACGGGCTCGGGGGCGTGGTGATGCCGAGGTCCATGGTGAGCCGGTCGCCCTCGGGGGTCTCGGAGGGCAGGGAACCGAAGCCGACCACCGGCTCGCCGGCGGTGTCGGCGGCGCGCGGCTCGATGTCCTGCCACTCGCCGTCCCGCAGCCGGAACAGTCCGCCGGCGCCGACACCGAAGAAGACGCGGATACGGCAGGCGGGGTCGGCGGGCAGCAGCAGACAGCGCAGGTCGGCGGTGTACTCCTCCGGGTCGGCGCCCTGGGCGGCGGCGCCGGCGCGGAGCTTGCCGAGGCTTCGGTCGGTGAGCCGTTGCAGGCCGGACTTCAGCTCGCCGCGCCGGGCGGACCGGATGTCCTCGCCGAGGCGGAGGTGACTGCGCCCGACGGCACGGCCGATCCAGTGACACGCCTCGGCGGCGGCGCGGTGGGCGCCGGGCGTGCCGCGTCGGCCGGTGGCCATGGCGACGAGCACGAGGGCCTGGTCCCCCGTACCGAAGCGGGCGGTGAGCAGGCAGTCGCGTCGCGGCTCGCCCCGGAAGCGCGCCGAGTCCCCGCGCGCGGAGACCGCCCGCAGGGTGCAGGACCCGAACCGGGCCCCGTCCAGCGCGGTGTCGGGGACGAGGTCGGCGAGATGGTCGGGGTCGGCCGGCGGGAGGGCGGTGGGCTCCGGATCGTAGGTGGGCGGGCCGGAGCCGATGTAGTCCACCGAGGGCGGGGTGCGCGGGAGGGGCGGCGGAGACGGGGCGTCCGACGGGGCATCAGGGGGCGGCTGCTCAGGCGCGGTCTCGCCGGACGCGGGCTGCGGGGGGACGGCGGGTGGCTTCAGGGTGTCAGCCGGTGACTGCGGGGGGACGGCCGGTGGCTTCGGCAGGTCGGCCGGTGGCTTCAGGGTGTCAGCCGGGGGCTTCGGGGTGGACGGGAAGGTCACCGGGTCCGGTGGGAGGGCGGACGGGGGCTCCCAGGGTGCGCGGGGCTCGGGCCGGGCACCGGGGCGGGGGGCGTCCTTCTCCTGGAGGCCGCTTGCCCGCGCCGCATCCTGCCCCACCGTCCCCGCGGCGGAGGCGAAGCGGTCGTCGAGGCTGTCGGACGCGGGAGCCGGTCCCGTGTCCCCGGTGGAGTCGTCGTACAACTGCCCCCACCAGTCGTCCTGGTGGCCGGTGGACCTGTCCCCCTGCTGGCTCATGCCCCCAATTGTCCACCGCCGGGGGCGGTTGAAAACGGGGCATCAGGAAAATCCGGCCGGACGACCGTCCCGTGCTCGGCGTGTCGTGCCGACGCCTCGAACGGTGATACGAACCGGCCGGGAACGAAGGGCGCCGCCGGACGGTCCCCCCAGGGGAACCGCCCGGCGGCACCACGGTGACGGGCCGGCACGCCTCCGGAGCCCCGTCACCATCTCGACACATCGGATCTCTCCCTCGCTATTGACCGCCTGAGACCACATCCCTACGTTTTCACGCGGGACAGATCCGATGACTGCCGAGCCGCCGGGAGGCAACCGTGCCCAGTCCGTCCAGACGTACCGTCCTGGCCACCGGATCCGCCCTCGGCGGCGCGCTGTTCGCCGGGGGCCTGCCCTCGCAGGCGACGGCAGCCGACCGCCCGGGCGGCACGGGCGGCACCACCGACCCCTGGCGTGCGGTCCTGGAAGACGCCGACCTCGTCTGGCAGCGGATGCCGGCGACCTGGTACGAGGGCCCTTTCCTGGGCAACGGCTTCCTCGGCTCGGGCATCTACGCCGAGCCCGGCAGCGAGACACGGGCCGTCCGCTTCAACGTCCAGCACTCCGAGGTGCAGGACCACCGCCCCGAGTTCGGCTCGCTGTTCGGCCTTGCGCGGCTGCCGATCGGGTACTTCACGCTGGAGCCGGTGGGCACGATCACCGCGGTGGACTGGCGGCTCGGGCTGCACGACGCCGAACTGACCGGCACCCTCACCACCGACCGGGGCACGCTCACCCTGCGGGCCCTGGTGCACACCTCCCGCTCGCTGCTCGCCGTGGAGGTCACGCCGAGCGCGGGCGAACGCGGCTTCCGCTGGGTCTTCCACCCGGCGGACGCGATCAGTCCGCGCGCCGCCTTCAAGCCCCTGCCGGACGGTTACCAGGGCAACCCGCCCGCGGAGGCCGGCGAACACGACGGTGTCCACACCTGCGTACAGCCGCTGCTGTCGGGCGGTCAGCATGTGACGGCCTGGCGGGAGACGGAACGGGGCGGGCGGCGCACGCTGTACGCGTACGTCGCGCACTCCTACCCGAGGACCACGGCTCTGAGCGCGGCGCTGCGGGCGGTCCGCGACGGGTCCCTGCTGCCGTACGACGCCCTCGCGGTGACCCATCGCGCTTGGTGGCACGCCTACTACCGCAAGAGTTTCCTGTCCCTGCCCGACGCGCGCGTCCAGCGCTTCTACTGGATCCAGCTCTACAAGGTCGCCTCGGCGGCCCGGCGCGACGCGCCCGTGATGGCGACGAGCGGCCCCTGGCTGGAGCCCACGCCCTGGCCCAACACCTGGTGGAACCTGAACGTCCAGCTGGAGTACTGGCTGATCCACGGCTCCAACCACCTGGAACTCGACGCCGTGACGCGGGCCCTCGGCGAGTTCCGCGACAACCTGGCCAAGGAGGTGGCGGCCCCGTACCGCTCGGACTCGCTCGGCATCCCGCGCACCACGGACCCGCACCTGGTGAACGGCGCGGCAGGCACCCTCACCGGCTACGGCGTCGGCATCCCAGGCCAGGACCCGCCGACGCCCGAGGTCGGCAACCTCACCTGGGCCCTGCACAACGTGTGGCTGAGCTACCGCCACACCATGGACGAGTCCGTCCTGCGGGACGTCCTCTATCCCCTGCTGCGCAAGGCGATCAACTACTACCTGCACTTCCTTCAGCCGGGCCCGGACGGCAAGCTGCACCTGCCGGCCACCTTCTCGCCGGAGTACGGCGGCGACAGCCGCGACTGCAACTACGACCTCATGCTGCTCACCTGGGGCTGCCGTACGCTGCTCGAGTCGGCCGAACTCCTCGGCATCGACGACGAGTCGGCGCCGCGCTGGCAGGAGGTGCTCGCCCGGCGGGTGCCGTATCCCACCGACGAGAACGGCTTCATGATCGGTGCGGACATCCCGTTCGCGAAGTCGCACCGCCACTACTCGCACCTGCTGGCGATCTACCCGCTGTACGAGCTGACCGGCCGCACGACCGAGGAACGCGCCCTCATCGAGAAGTCGCTGGCGCACTGGGTCGGCTTCGAGGGCGCCCTCCAGGGCTACACCTTCACGGGGGCCGCCTCGATGTCCGCGCTGCTCGGCAAGGGCGAGGACGCGCTGAAGTACCTCGGCGAGCTCATGGCCCGCTTCATCCAGGCCAACACCATGTACAAGGAGTCGGGTCCGGTCATCGAGACGCCCCTGTCGGCGGCCCAGTCCCTGCACGACATGGTGTGCCAGTCCTGGGGCGGGGTCGTCCGCGTATTCCCCGCGCTGCCGGCCGCCTGGGCGGATCTCACGGTGCACGACTTCCGTACACAGGGCGCCTTCCTGCTGTCCGCCGTGCGCGGGGGCGGAGTGACGCGCTGGGTGCGCCTGGTCAGCGAGGCGGGCGCGCCCTGCGTCGTACGGCACGGTCTGCCGGGCGCGATCGAGGTGCGGGACGGCCGGGGGCGTCCCCTGCGGTACGAGACGGTGGACGACGGCACGATCCGTATCCCGCTGCGCAAGGGCGAGTCGGCGCTGATCACCGCGAAGGGCGACCGCCCGGACCTGACGATCGCACCCGTCACACCGAACGGAACGGCTCCCCGCTGGGGCCTGCCGGCCTGACGGCCGGTCACCTGCGTGGACGCCGCCCCTCCCCCCAGGGCGTCAAGGCTCTGGGGGGGAGGGACGATCGCCGCGGCTAGGACGACCAGCGCCCCCGCTTGGCCTCCATCGCCGCCCTGCCCTGTGCTCCCTTCCTCTTCCAGTCCCGCCGCAGCTCCGACCGTACGCGTGCGTCCGTCTTCGCCACGATCCACTGGTTCTCCCGCAGCAGCTTCCGGTAGCTCTCCAGGCGCCGCTCCGGCAGTTCCCCGGCCTCGACCGCCGCGAGCACCGCGCAGCCCGGCTCCGCCGCGTGCGCGCAGTCGTGGAAGCGGCACCGCTCGGCCAGTTCCTCGATCTCGGAGAAGACCTGCCCGACCCCGCTCTCGGCGTCCCAGAGACCGACCCCGCGCAGCCCCGGCGTGTCGATCAGCACTCCCCCGCCCGGAAGCGCGAGCAGGTTGCGCGTGGTCGTCGTATGGCGGCCCTTCTCGTCCACCTCGCGCGTGGCCTGGACGTGCATGACGTCCTCGCCGAGGAGTGCGTTGGCCAGGGTGGACTTGCCCGCGCCGGACTGCCCGAGCAGCACGGACGTACCGCCGGACAGGATCGCGGTCAGCACGTCGAGCCCTTCGCCCTCCCGAGCGCTGACCGGCAGCACCGGCACGCCGGGCGCGGTGGTCTCCACGTCCTGGACGAAGTACGAGAGCGTCGTCGCGTCCGGCACCACGTCGGCCTTGGTGAGCACCACGACCGGCTGCGCCCCGGACTCCCAGGAGTCCGCCGACTCATGCAGCAGCGCCTCGCCGCTCGAGCTGGACATGGCGAGCGCCAGGAACCGTTCGATCCGCCCGAGGTCGAGTTCGACCGCGAGCGACACACAGATGACGACGTGATCGATGTTGGTGGCCAGCACCTGGCCCTCGGAACGCTTGGAGGACGTGGAGCGCACAAAGGCGGTGCGGCGCGGCAGCAGCGTCCGCACGTACCGCGGATCGCTGCCTTCCGGGTCGACGGCGACCCAGTCCCCCGTGCACACGACCTTCATGGGATCGCGGGGGACGACGAACTCGGTGTCGGCACGGACGATGCCGACCGGGGTGATCACGTCACACAGGCCACGGTCGACCCGCGCGACACGCCCGGGCAGGAGGCCCTGCTCGGCATACGGAGCGAACTTCGCTTCCCATCGCCCGTCCCAGCCGTACGGGGTCAGAGGGTGCGACGAAGCCGAAGAAGCCGAAAGAGAAGACAGATTCAAGGGGAACCCTTCACAGGGCGGCCCCGGCCGCGCGCACTCACAGGCGCGAAGAAGCAGGAAAGATCAGCCGGAGACCACGGAGGTGGAGTGGATGAACTTCTGGTTGCGGGCAGCGCCCATCACAGAGACAGCCATCGGTCACACCTCCCGTTTCTCACTCGGCCGACAGCAGCGGCCAACGGCCACCGCTTGAAGCGGACTTCACCCTAGAGGCGCCCGCATTCGGGGCGCCACCGATTTTTCGGCAGGGTCACAGGCCGTGCTGTTCCAAGGCCCCGCCGTTCAGGTTGGATGTCCGGGTTGTGATCATGTGAGTCCGTACAGCGCGAGGACGCGGTGCCGGTCGGCGTGGGCGCGTCGGGCGGCGGTGATGTTGGCGCAGACGGCGAGCTTGAGGGCGGAACGGATCAGGTCGCGCAGGACAGCCAGGACGGCGGGGGTGTGGTGGCGGCGAACCTGGCCGGCGTCCTCGCCGAAGGTGACATCGCGTGCTTGTTTCCCGCCCTCCCGCCCGCCGATCACCGCGAACCAGGACAACCCATCTGAATGCCGGGCCCTGGCTCCCGCCTCTCCTGCTCGGCGGGCGTCAGCTCGCCCCCTTATGCACACAGTCGTACCCTGAAAAAGACCCGTGGTTTTCTGTTCTGGCGGCCACCGTCCAGGAGACCAGGATTGCGCCAAGGGGACGGGGCAGGGGATCGAGGCGGGACTGGCCGCGAAGTCCGGTGTGATCTTTCCGCACCTGGATGAACGGCAGCGGCGGTTGCCGATGGGGACGGAAAATCCATCGGCAGCCCCTTGCCGCTGCGGTCGAGGGAGGCGTTGCGCCCAAGCAATATGTCGATCTAGTCGGCCGGATCAGACCGTTGAGTAGGGCCAGCCAAAACCGCCACGGTCAAGGTGGGCGATCACTTAGCTGTGTTCCGGCCCCAGCTCCCAGAGCAGTCCAGGCAAGTGCGTAAATCTCGTTCATGCGGTTCAGCGCGCCTGCATCGACCACTCTCATTTCCTTCAGGGGACCCAGCTGATGGGGAACTCTCACGACGTCTTGACCGCAGATCCGGCTGACAATCCGGCCACTCTCGCCACATGCGAGCAACGCTTCGCGGTCCTCCTGGCCGACATCGTCGGCACCCAGCACGTCTCAGTCGACAGTCACTTCTTCAACGACCTCGGCGCCGACTCGAT